>JBAZXI010000004.1:0-211381 GCA_041659925.1 Sphingomonas sp. | reverse complement strand
CAAGCAGCAGTTCGTTCTTCTCGGCTTCGGTCAGAACATGAAGCGGGGGTGGCGCCATCCGCAGGGTGAATCAGTCCAATCCGCTCAGCGCAAGCCTTTTTTGCCACCCTCGTGAGCAGTTACCCAGTCGAAATATCACCCGGCTGCCACGGCTCGAAACACTGTGAGCCAAACCAGAACGGCGCGCCGATCGAGGGCGAAAGGGGTGTTGCCGCGAACGTCCACAAGAATAGGCTTTGCACGAACGCAGCAAGGTGTCGCAACATTTCCGATCCCATCAAGCTGGCGTCCCGTGATGGATAGTTCACATAACATCGTGCGGCAGGCATTTGCGTGGATTTGATATGAGAAATCGTTGCAGGCCGCATCCGGGCCTTGTCGAGTGGCGGGAGGGTCGCACAGCCCGCCAACGTTGCGGCACAAATCGTCGATACGAGGACCTTATTCATCGCTTACGGTCCCTAGGCGTCGCGCGACTGGTGCGGAACATATCATGAATATTGTATCGTTTCGGCTTTCGATCAACTACTGCGCGGTCACCAACGCAGGCGGAGGGAGCCGTTCAGCCATTTGTCGATGCGGTGGTGATCCAGCCTGACCCGGAAGATTGAACGACCTAGCTGAACTGGGCGATGGTCGCGTTTCCCGAGCCTTGTCATCATAATTTATCCTTGTCGCGATCGCAATGCGGCACATCTTGTGTTCTTGATATGTTCACGCTACGAGAAGGCCTGGCCCGTATTGCCGGTTTCAGTCGAGGCCGACTGCTGTTGAAGGCGTGATCGATGAAATTCATTCTCCTTTTTTTCATGCTATCAATCGGATTTGGTGCCGCTCTTGCTAGAGGGCCTTCCGAAAACACCATCGTCAAAATTGTTAAGTGCACATTTTCAGTCGATAAAAAAACGTATATTTCCGGTCCTTGCGACTATGTATATTACGAGAATTCTACATATAGAGAATTGGAACTCATACAGAAGAGGCCGAAAAACTACTTTTCATATTTTGTGGTGATTAATTTTAATTATTGGGATGGAGGAACTGGAATGTTTTGGAATGGCCCCAATATAAAAGCGATGCATGCTGAGGACGATTTGGGACGGGTAAAAAAACGAGGCTCATGTTGGTTAAATAATAGAGCTAAATTGTGTATAATAAAATTACCTTATAGACATAACATAAGAGCTATTTTTTGCCAAAAAACTCATCAAAAACCTGCGAAGCATAATTCGCCCTTGTGACAGGCTCCGACGTCCTGTTCTTCATTACCTCGTAATGGCGTGCAAATGAATCCCCAGCACCGTAAGGCGTCGTTTCTTTTCGTAAATAATCTCCAGCTTCTCTGTAGGTTTTTGGCTTAACTGTAAGTTCATAATTTACGAATGCGAGCTGCTGAGGGAATGATGATTGTGAAATATCGATCCCGAAGAGAGCTTTAAATGCTATAGCGCGTTCTTTGCCGCGTTCCCATTGCGCGATACCATAACCGGGGCCGCCTTTTGCTTGTCCCAACTGCGAGTCGAGCCGCGACTCGGCGGTCAGATTTGCAACGATGCCGGCGGCTTGAGCCGGTGTCCAATGGCCACCTTCCTTGCTCGTGAAATATCGTAGCGCCTCCCTTTGCCGGTCGTTCAGCGCAAGTGCATAGGCATTGCGGAGCGCGTTGAAGAGGAGACCGGCCTTGTAGCCCCCGGCGCCCAGATCCTGATCGGAGTACTTGCCAAACACGACCCCACGCTGCAGCGCCATCGGGATGATGACGTTTCTAAGCTTCGCCAATGTCTGCTCCTTGACGATGTCACCCGGCGTCTGGTCGCTGAATCCCATATTTTCCAGCATCGGAATATAATTGCTCTTCAGCAGCCTCTCCGCAGCGTCTACAGCTCTTGCAGCGTTTATGAGTTCAGGGTCTTGATGCCTGAGTTCCGGATGCTGCCGCCATCGCTGCGCGAGGTCTTGGCGCAGCTTCGGTGATGGGGTGTCTGGCGAACCCGTGGTCATCGCAGCAAGCCGCATTCCCCCGCCGTCGGGCACTGGGTCGGGGTGAGGCCCATGCGATTCGTATTGCTCCTCGGGTAGCGGAGCGAGCTCCTCATTGGGTTGTTGGCGTGTGTCCACGCTATCAACCCCTGGCCCCTGCGGCGGAATGGCGACGCCGTCGTCTAAGCCCACCCCCCGCTGCAGCCGCTGGAACATCGCATATTCGTCCGCCGAGACGAGCGGCCGATACTCACGCATGTCGAGGTCGCGAAACGCCTCGGGCGCGGTGGTGGCCATGTTGCGCAGCGCGAGCGACACCGCACCTTCAGGAGCGACCGGCTGCGGGTCGACATTGGCATCCGCCTGGCGCTGGAGCGCGACGCTGGTCTGGTCGGACAGGTCGGCACGGACCTTGGCGGGAAGCTGCGCGAGCGAGGTGAAGTCGTGGCCGAGCTGGTCGGCCAGCGCATAGGCCTGATCGGCGGCGGCGGCTTGCGCGGCGCGGCGGGCCTGGTCGGCCCGGTTGCTGCGCAGCGCCAGTTCGCGCTGGGCATAGCCCCGGCGCGTATCGTCGAGCCTGGCGAGCGACGCTTCGACCGCAGCGCGATCCTGTGGCGCGGTGCGGGCCGAGCTGCCGGCATTGAGCAGCGCGAAATTATGCGCGACCGCGTGCCGCGCCGCCGCCGGCAGCGCCTGATACCAGCCATCGCCACGCTGTTTGACCAGATCGTCGACCGCGTCGGTGCCGATCTGCGTCGCGGCCCAGGCGCGTGCGGCGTCGCCGCCGTAACGCTGCATCAGTTCGGGCAGCACCACGCGGTCGAAATGCGGCGTGATCGTGCGGATCCGGTCAGCCAGCAGCGGGTCGCCCTGTGGCGTTAGCGGTGCGAACGGCGCGGCGGCGAGCGCGGGGGTGTCGATATCGGCGATCGCCTGCGTCTGTGCCATCGGCTCGTGCAGCAGCGGTTCGAGCGCGGCGCGGTCGGCGGGCGTGAGCTGGTCGCGATAGCGTTCGAACAGCGCGGTCGCGCCGAGCCCGTCGCTCGGCGCCAGCGCATGCACCGCATCGACATAGCGCCTCGATTGCCAGGCGGCGACGTCGTGCGCGATCTCGCCCTCGCCCTTGCCGGCAAGCTGGCCCTGCCGGCGCAGCGTATTCTCGCCGGTAGCGATGGCATCGTCGAAGCGCGTCGGGTCGGTCACATGGCGCAGCGCGTCGCTCGCGCTGTTGTCGATCAGCCGCTGGCTCTCCCGTGCCTGGGCGATGGCGTCCTGCGCGTCGGCATGGGCATGGAGATCGACAATGTCCCGCGCGGTGCGGTGCGCGAGCGTGCCGTCGATGATCGCGCGCACATGCGCATCTTCGTGCCCATGGCGCACGGCGTGGAGATTTTGTGCCATTGCCTCGGCCACCGGGGCGAGCGCGTCGCGCGCGTCCTTGCCCTTCAACTGGCGGAAATCGTCGAGCAGCGCCGTATTGGCCTCATGCCCGTCATTCCATGCCTGTTTGGCGGCGAGGTCGGTGCGCAACAATCGGGCGTGCGTCGCCTCGGCGGCGCTCGGTCGCGGCAGGCGCGCGGCGAATTCCGACCCGGCCTTGCCCAGTCCGGCCAGCCCCGCGCCCAGCGCTTCCAGCCCGCTGCCGCTGTAATCGGCCGGGCGCAGTTTTGCATCGCTCAGGTCGGCAAGGCCGACCTTGTTCTCTTCCACCGGGACAATCGGCATCGTTCACTCCACTTGCTCACCCGCGCGAGCTGCGGGCGAACTCCGGACTAGGCACTGCAATCCACAGTTGAATCACGCCGGCAGGTGCGCACGATTACCGTCCGACGAGACGGAAGCCGTTGCGCCGGTTCGGGTCAGCCGTCATGCTGATCGTGCAGGACCGAGCGGCGATGGACATTCCCGATGATGAAACGACTCTACCCATCGCTGGCGTCATGTGCCCTTTTTTGCGTCGCGACCGTAACCCATGCTGAGGACAAGAAGCCCGGCCACTATTTCGGCCCCGAAGCCTATCCTGCCGACGCGGCGCGCCTGCACCAGCAAGGACGGGTCGTGCTCCACCTCATCATATCGCCGGCGGGGTCAGTGACGGCCTGCACCGTCACGGCGAGCAGCGGGTCACCCTCGCTCGATGCCGATGCCTGCGACAAGGCGCTGCACAAGGTTCGTTTCACACCCGCGCGCGACGACGCGGGCCGACCGGTACAAAGCACCTACGAACTGCCCATGCGCTATGTCCTGCCGGACGATCTTCCGCCAACCGAGACTACCGCAGCGCCAGCGCCCGGTCCCTGAGCCGGTCCACCGCCGCCGGGTGAATGCCCGGCGCGGTCACCAGCACGCCGAAGGCCTGGGCGGTCGGGGTGTTGAAATCGAGCGGTTCGCCGAACGCGTCGCTCGTCACGGCACCCGCCTCGCGCGCGATCAGCACGGCGGCGGCGACGTCCCATTCATAGCCCCAGCGCAAGGTGGCGACGAGATCGGCCTCGCCCGCCGCGACCATCGCGATCCTGAGCGCGATCGAATTGGGCTTGGCCACCGCGACGAGATCGCTGTCGGCCCTGGGCAGGCCGTCGCTCGGCACCCGCGCGCCGGCGAATATGTCACGCGCCGCCACGCGGAGCGGCACGCCGTTGCGTGTCGCGCCCTGCCCCGCCTCGGCGCGCCACACCTCGCCGCGCGCCGGCGCGTCGAGCACGCCGAACACCGGCTGCCCGTCCTCGACCAGCGCGACCGACACCGCCCAGCCGGGCCGCCGCCGCAGATAGTCGCGCGTGCCGTCGATCGGGTCGACCACCCACAGCAGCCGCCCGGCGAGCCGTGCGGGCGCGTCGATCGTCTCTTCCGACAGCCAGCCGGCCTCGGGCAGGAGCGCCTCGAGCCGTTCGCGCAGCAGCGCGTCGAGCTCGAGATCGACCGCGCAGACCGGGTTGCCGGGCGATTTCTCCCACCGCGCGAAGTCGCCGTCCCACTGCGCCAGCGCCACCGCCCCCGCCTCAGCGGCGATCGCGGCGACGGCGTCGGCCAATTCTCGCATTGTGGTGCCAGCCCGCTCCCCCATCCGACCTCCCATTTCAGGATACTCTGTTGGGAGGTCGGGTGGGGGAGCGGGCCGGTGCCGCCCGATGCGCCTTCAGCGCATCGCAAAAGCGCCTGTCAGCCACTGGCCACCGTCATGCCGTCGATGCGGATCGTCGGGACATTGGTGCCGTAGCGGAACACCAGGTCGTTGGCCGGCGTCAGCGCGAGGAACATGTCCTTCAGATTGCCCGCGATGGTGAATTCGGCGACCGGGCCGGTGATCTCGCCGCCCTCGATGCGGAAGCCCGCCGCGCCGCGGCTGTAATCGCCGGTCACGCCGTTGACGCCCATGCCGATCAGCTCGGTGACATAGACGCCGTTCTGGATGTCGCCGATCAGCGTCTCGGGCGGCACCACGCCGGCGGCCATATAGAGGTTGCTGGTCGACACGCCCGGCGCGCCGTTGACGCCGCGCGCGGCATGGCCGGTCGGCTCCAACCCCAATTGCCGCGCCGAGGCGCTGTCGAGCAGCCAGGTTTCGAGCATGCCGTCGGCGATGATCGCGGTCGGCGACACCGGCAACCCCTCGCCATCGAACGGCCGCGAGCGCAGCCCGTGCGGGCGGTGCGGATCGTCGGCGACCTGCACACCGGGCGCGAATACCCGCGTGCCGAGCGCATCGAGCAGGAAGCTCGTCTTCCGCGTGATCGCCTGGCCGCCGATCGCGCCGATCAGATGGCCGAGCAGGCTCGACCCGACACGCGGATCGAGCACCACCGGCACCGCGCCGCTCGCCATCCGCCCGGGATTGACGCGCGCCACGGCGCGCTCGCCGGCGCGGCGGCCGATCGACGCTGGGTCTTCCAGCGCGGCGCGGTGGCGCGCGCTGTGATAGTCGTAATCGCGTACCATCGCGCCGCCCTCTCCGGCCAGCACGCTGGCCGAGACGCCGTAGCTGGTCGCGGCATAGGCCGCCGCGAAGCCGTGGCTGGTCGCGATCGCCCATTGCATGCGTTGCGCGCTCGCCCCGCCGCCCTCGCTGTTGGTCACGCCGGCAACGGCGCGCGCGGCATCCTCGGCGGCGAGCGCGGCGGCCTTGAGTTCCTCCGGCGCGACCTCGCCGCCATCGTCGAGATCGAGCTGCGGCGGCGCGCCTTTCAGCAAGCGATCCTCGGGCGCGAGCCCGGCCCAGGCATCTTCGGGCGCCTCGCGCGCCATCGCCACCGCGCGCTCGACCAGCGCGCTCATCGCGTCGTGCGACAGGTCCGACGAGGATACGCTCGCCGATCGCTTGCCGACGAACACGCGCAGGCCGAGTTCGGCGCTTTCGGAACGCCCGACATCCTCCAGCGTGCCGAGACGGATCGACACCTCAAGCGCGGTGTCGGCGGCATAGACCGCGTCGGCGGTGTCGGCACCGGCGGCAACCGCACGCGCCACGATATCGGCGGCGCGATCCTGCGCCTCTTGGTTGGTCAGCATGCGCGCGACTTAGGGGCGGAAGGCCAAGGCGACAATCCCTGTCCCTGTTGGGGCAATGGATCAGCGCGGCAGGCCGCTAGGGCGCGCGGCAGCAAGAAGAAGGGTTCACGCGGAGCCGCGGAGACACGGAGGTGTCTCATCCGGCGGAGCCGAAACTCGCTGCAACAGAGAGATTTTCACGCGAAGGCGCGATGCCGCAAAGAAGATCCTTCTCTCCGCGCCTCTGCGCCTCTGCGCGAACTACTCTTCTTTCCTGTTCACTCCGCGGCTCCGCGTGAACAAATCTTCTTCGCGCCTTCGCATGAACAAAAAAGCCCCACGCGAGCCGCCAGCAGGATCAGATCGCCGTCCCCACCACCACGCACGCCAGGAACATCAGCAACCCCGCAAAGCGGTTCGAGCGGAACAGCGCCAGCGCCTTGTCGCCATCGGCCGCGTCGATCCGCACCACCTGGAGCGCGAGATGCCCGGCCATCGGCGCCAGCGCGAGCAGCGCCAGCGGTTCGGGCCGCACCAGCCAGATCGCCCCGGCCCACAGCGCCAGCGCCGCGCCGTAAAACGCCCCGACCCCCTCGCGCACCCGCGTCCCCATGCGCAGCGCCGAGGAGCGCAGCCCGATCATCGCATCGTCCTCGCGGTCCTGCAGCGCGTAGATCGTGTCATAGCCGACCACCCAGCAGATGCTGCCCGCATAAAGCAGCAACCCCGGCGCCGCGACCCTGCCCCACACATCGGCCCAGCCGACCAAAGCCGCCCAGGAAAAAACGATGCCGAGCCACGCCTGCGGCCACCAGGTGATGCGCTTCATGAAGGGATAGGCGGCGACCGGCGCGAGGCTCGCCAGCGCGACGATCACGGCATAGACGCGCAGTTGGAGCAGCACGACCAGCCCGACGAGGCACAGCAGCACCAGCCACGCCCAGGCCGCGCGCAGCGACACCGCGCCGCTCGCCAGCGGCCGGCTCCGCGTCCGCGCCACCTGCTTGTCGAGATCGCGGTCGACGATGTCGTTATAGACGCAGCCCGCCCCGCGCATCGCGATGGCGCCGAGCAGCAACCACAGGATCAGCCGCCAGCGCTCGACCGCGCCGCCGGCCAGCGCCACGCCCCATGCGCCGGGCCAGAACAACAGCCACCAGCCGATCGGCCGATCGAACCGCGCCAGCAAGGCAAAGGCGCGCAAGCCCGGCGGCAGCGCACCGACAAGGCCGCGATGCTGGGTATCGGGGACGATCTCGGCAGGCATGGTCATGATGGCGCTGTGCCACAATGCGGCAGACGCGAAAACCGCTTCTTACCGCTTCGTCGGCTCGCCCGCCGGCGCCAATTCGTTATCGTCGAGCGCTTCGACAGCCACGCTATTGCCTGTCGCATCCTGCCGCGCGGTCAGCGACACGGGCTCCGCCTGCCTGGGCGCCAGCTTGGCATGCCACGGGTTCATCGCAATGCAGTGGCCGGAATAATTGCCGCACTGCCGGATCTCGCCGGTCGCGCCATCGACGGTAACGATCAACGTCGTATCATCGGCGGTCGTCGCCACCGCCTTGTCCGTTGGCCTCGGTGCGCCCGCGAGATGTTCCCAGCCATGGTCGGCGCCGTAAATCCCCACGCCTGAAAAGCGCCCATGTCGTTGCGGTGCGCTCGGGTCCTCCACGTTATCGATCGGCGTGGCCGGCTTGCATCCGGCCAACGCCAGTCCCGCCAGCAATAACCCCGTGAAAAGCCCGCGCATCGCACCTCTCCCACTGTGAGGTTCAATTCATATCACAATAATGGGATTTCGCGCCAGTCTGGCCACACATCGCCTCGGATCCGCCACCTTCGCTTTCCATATCGCCCTCGGGAACGGGGGGGGCATGGAGATGCTCGAGTGACTGCGCCCTTCTTCCGCCTGCTTGCCGCCGCGGCGTTGCTGATCGCCGCCGCGCCCGCACCGCCGCGCGCCGAACCGAGCGCCGCCAGCGCGTCGAGTTCGTGGGAAGGCACGTGGCACAAGGTGTTCATCCCCGATCTCAATACCAACGCCTCGGGCACCGTCACCCCGACCGGTCGCGACACGATGCTGGTGTCGGGTTGCCTGCCGTTCGGTCTCGCCTGCAAGACTCAACATTGGTGGCGGATCGGTTAGGTGCTCGCATTGGGCTTGGCACGGCGGCGCGATCCGTCCTAACCCGGCCGGCATGCCCGCCACCCCCGCCTGGCCGCCGCAATCGACCCCGCGGCTTTACGTCGAGACCGAACTCGCGCCCGGCCCGCTGCGCATCGATGGCCCGCCCGCGCATTATCTGATTGCGGTGATGCGCCTGAAGGCCGGCGACCCGGTCAAGCTGTTCGACGACAGGACCGGCGAATGGCTCGGCGTGGCGAACACTGTCGGGCGCCGCGACATCGTGCTCGACGTGACCGAGCGGCTGCGCGAGCGCGAGGCGGTGCCCGATCTGTGGCTGTGCGCCGCGCCGCTCAAGAAGGGCCGGATCGACTGGATGGTCGAAAAGGCCTGCGAACTCGGCGTCGCGCGCGTCGTCCCCGTCGTCACGCGCCGCTCCGTGGTCGACAACCCCAAGGCCGATCGGCTGCGCGCGCACATGGTCGAGGCCGCCGAACAATGCGGCCGCACCGCGCTGCCCGAACTCGCCGAAACGGTGAAACTCGCCGCGCTGCTGCGCGACTGGCCGGCGGGCCGCACGCTGTTCTTCGCCGACGAAACCGGTGGCGTGCCGGCGCTGGCGGCGATGCGCAACGCGCCCGGCGCCGCCGCGATCCTGATCGGCCCCGAAGGCGGCTTCGACAGCGACGAACGCGCCGCGATCCGCGCCACGCCCGGCGCGCTCGGCATCTCGCTCGGCCCGCGCATCTTGCGCGCGGATACCGCGGCGGCGGCGGCGGTCAGCCTGTGGATGGCGGCGGCCGGCGATTGGTAGCCGCAGCCTGTGCCGTTGTCCGCTAAGGGCGCCGAGACCGACCCGCCAACCTCAATGTCCCGCGCTCGACGCGCCGCCGGCCGGCAGGAACAGCGCCGCCGCCGCCTTCTTTTCCGGCGAGTCATAGGCGCCGTACAGCACCGTATAGGCCACGCGCCGCGCGACATCGGCATTGCCCTGCCGCAGCAACTCCCCGGCGAGGTACAGGCGCGGCGCCGGCGCGGCCGGGACACGCCGGATGACCTTGGCCATGCCCAGCACCGCCGCATCCGGCACGTGCTCGCCGGCCTTGGTGAAGCTCTGGAACCACGCGATCAGCGGCAGCGGCGCCTCGCCGTCCAGCGCAATGGCACGTTCGATCGTCGCGCGTGCCGCAGCGAGGCTGGCGGCGCGATCCGCTGCCGGGCCGGCGACCGCCTCGTCCGTCAGGGCAACGCCCTTCCAGGCGAGCGCGGCGACATCGTTCGGCGACCGCGCCAGCGCGCGATCTGCATCGGCGCGGCACTCGGCGGGATGGCCGGCGCGGCATTCGGCTTCCGCCGCAAACGCCTGGACATCGCCATCGTCGGGGAAACGCGCCGCCACATCGCGCAACTGGGCAAGCCAGGCGGCACGGCTCTGCGCCGCGCGCGGGTCGGTCGCGGCGGGGCCGGCATCCGGCGACTGCGCGGCGAGCCGTGTGTCCAGCTCGATCCTCGCCTCGACCAGCGCCGCGTCGCCGGGGGATAGCGTCCCGATCGCCGGGTCGCCGACCGGCACCTCCGGCGGGCCGGACCGCGCGAACGACTTCTGCTCGGCGGCATAGCCGGTGATTTCGCGCTGTAGCCTACCCATGTCGCCGAACACCCTGGCGGCCTTGGCCATCGGCTGGCCCTGGTGAATCGCGGTCATATAGGCGCGAAACTGCCTCGCGCGCTCCGGCTTGAGATCGGAATAGAGGAAGAAATGCGCCAGCAGCCAGGCGTGATAGGGCGACCAGACCACCGGCTTGCCGTCGGCGTCGAGCGACCGCCCGGCCAGCACGTCGCCGACCTTCACATCGCCATAGGACCGAAAGACCTGCTTGTAGCCCAGCGGCGGGCGGGCATAGTCGATCCCGCCATTGCCGCGCAGTTCGATGGTCGAGAACAGCGCGCCGATCCCGTCGAGATACCAGCGCGGATAGGCCGCCGGGTCATAGGTCTGGATGAAATGCTGCGCGAAGGCGGCATATAACAGCTCTTCCCACGGCCTTACCGCCGGAGGATGAAAGGGAACCACCCCGACGCAGTCCGTCGCGCCCTGCGCGAGCGCCTCGTCGCAGTCCGCGTGATAGGCGCGGTTGGTGTCCATATCGATGCTCTGGTCGCTGCGCGCGATGGCAAGCACGCTGCCATCCTCGCGCGGATCATAATAGGTCTGGTCGGCAAAGACCGGGAGATATGGGCCTTGCGCCGCGCGCAGGTTCCGCAGCCCCATCGCGCGGAAGTTCGTCGCGGAATCGATCAGCGTCACCTGCAGCTTCGCGGTGTCGTCGGCCGGGTCGCCATGGCGGTAGAGCCGCGACATCAGGAAATAGAGGCGCTCGAGGTTCCGGGAGACGCGGGTCAGTTCGGCCGCGCTGTCCTTGCTGAAAATGATGACATGCTCGGACTCGGCGCGTTTCCAGCTGCCGCGCTTCCGGTCGATCAGCGCATTGACGACGACATCGGGCGCGCCGCCCTGCGTCGGGGCCACGGTCGGCACGGCGGGATGCCCCGATGCGGCGGGAAGCTGGCCGGCCCCGCCCTGCGCCGCGACGGGCGGTGCCAGGCACATGAACGATACGACAGCGCACCACCGGCCGAATGACATCGCCCCATCCTCGCATTTCACAGCGCGGAACCGTGTAAAGCTTCGTCCGGTCGGAGACCACAACATATTGGCATTGAACAGCGTTTTCCTCGCACGGCACGCGGTACCGGCTGGTCAGTTGCCTTCGCGCACCCAGCCGGAGCACCGCGCGATCCACGCCTCCAGCTGATCGACCAGCTCCTCGAACGACGCGGTTGCGAACTGATGCACCGTCTCGGCGTCGCCGTCGAAGCGCAAGGGCAGGTCGGTCCGCCGCCCGCCCCGCTCCGTCCGCGGCCAGGGCTGATATTCGACGCTCAGATGAAATTGCCCGTCGGGGTCGAATTCGGGTCGAAAGGCCACGTCGATGCAGAAACGCCGGCCCGCATTGGTGGCATTGAACAGCGACGAACCGCCAAATTCCCCGCGTTCGGCGCGCGACGTCGCGTACAGCGTGTTCCAGCCGATCGCCCAGCCCGCCGGAATCCGCAGCGGCTGCAAGGCGGGGCCGGCGAGAGCTTCGTGAAATTCCATCTGCTGCCCCTCCCCGGCACCGGCCGACCCGACAAGCATATCACCCTGGAGCGTAACGCGGCGCCTTGGCAATGCGCCATGCCCGAGCCAGCCCATCGGCCAGTTCCATCGGGTAGCAAACCGAAACTTGCTAGCGGGCCATCGACACCCCAGCTATGGCGCGACCATGACCACGCATCTCGACATCAAGGCCGTGTCCCCGACGATCGAGTCGCGCGACCAGCTCATCGCCAGCTTCGCCCGGGGCGAAAAGCCGCCGACCGCGTGGCGCATCGGCACCGAACATGAGAAGTTCGTCTATGCGCTCTCCGACCACCACGCCCCGAGCTATGACGAGAAGGGCGGCATCCGCGACCTGCTCGACGCGCTGACCGCCTATGGCTGGAAGCCGGTGCTCGAAGGCGGCAACGCCATCGCCATGACCGGCGCGGATGGCAGCATCAGCCTCGAGCCCGCCGGCCAGTTCGAGCTGTCGGGCGCGCCGCTCGACAACCTCCATGAAACCTGTGCCGAAACCGGCCGGCACCTCGAACAGGTCAAGGCGGTCGGCGACCGGCTCGGCATCGGCTTTCTCGGTCTCGGCATGTGGCCCGACAAGACCCGTGCCGAGCTGCCGATCATGCCCAAGGGCCGCTATGCGATCATGCTGCGCCATATGCCGCGCGTCGGCTCGATGGGCCTCGACATGATGCTGCGCACCTGCACCATCCAGGTCAATCTCGACTATCAGTCCGAAGCCGACATGGTGAAGAAGTTCCGCGTCGGCCTCGCGCTGCAACCGCTGGCGACCGCCTTGTTCGCCAATTCGCCGTTCACCGAAGGCAAGCCCAACGGCATGCTGAGCTACCGCAGCCATATCTGGTCCGACACCGATCCGGCGCGCACCGGCATGCTGCCCTTCGTGTTCGAGGACGGGTTCGGCTATGAGCGCTATGCCGAATATGCGCTCGATGTGCCGATGTACTTCGTCTACCGCGACGGCAAATATATCGACGCCGCCGGCCTGTCGTTCCGCGATTTCCTCAAGGGCGAGCTGTCGGTCCTGCCCGGCGAAAAGCCGACGCTCGACGACTGGAACGACCATCTCTCGACCGCCTTCCCCGAAGTGCGCCTGAAGACCTTCCTCGAGATGCGCGGCGCCGATGGCGGGCCATGGGGCCGGATCTGCGCGCTGCCGGCGCTATGGGTCGGGCTGCTTTACGACGACGGCGCGCTCGACGCGGCGTGGGACCTGGTCAAGAACTGGACGATGGACGAACGCGAGGCGCTGCGCAGCGCGGTCCCCCGCCTCGCGCTCGACGCGCCGATACCCGGCGGCGGCAAGCTCAAGGACATCGCCGGCGAAGTGCTCGACATCGCCACCGCCGGCCTGACGGCGCGCGCGCGCTTCGACAGCTCGGGCAGCAACGAAACGGGTTTCCTCGACCCGCTGCGCGACATCGTCCGCACCGGCAAGGTCCCGGCGCAGGCGTTGCTCGATCGCTATTATGGCGCGTGGGGCGAGGATGTCAGCCGGGTGTATCAGGAAATGCGCTTCTGATCTTTCACCGCGCACGCCGAAGTAGCGCGGCAAGTCGTATCGCGGTGCGGACCAGCAGTTGATCGGCGCGCCGTTTCGTTGACATTTTGTAAATATTTCCATGATCAACTTATGCCGCGGGAGCTGGCACGTGGTGCCTGGGGCGCAGGCCTGACTTTGCCGGAGCGGGCTCCGGCGAAGCGGTCGATGTGTGAAGGACGAGGCATGATACAACGCCAGTTCGACCGCGCGGGCACCCGTATTTCGCTCGGCACCGACGTACCAGTTAGCGACGAGCGTCGCTCCGACAGCCGCACCCTATCGATTTTCCGCGTCGCGAAATTGATGACGCAGGCTGAATCACTCTGCGTCGTACGCAATATCTCCTCCGGCGGACTGATGGCGGAAACCTATGAACCGCTCGTCGTCGGCCAGGGGGTCCACCTCCAGTTCGCCTCGGAGATCACGCTCGCGGGAGCGGTCGTCTGGCGACGCGACCGCCAGGCCGGCATCCAGTTCGACGAGCCGGTCGACGTCTTCGAGCTGCTGCGGCCGACATCGGATTTCCGTCCGATGCGTTTTCGAAATCGCCCGCCGCGCGTCCATGTCTCGGGGCAGGTCGAACTCCGCGCGGGCGCCTGCTACCACCGCGCCAGGCTGTGCGACATTTCGCAGGGCGGCGCCAAATTGCTCGTGCCCACGCCACTCCACGTCGACGAGGAAGTCGTGCTGCGCACCGGCACGTTGAACCCGCTGCGCGGCAATGTCCGCTGGCACGATGCCGACGCGATCGGCATCGCTTTTCACAACCCGGTGCCGCTCGACGAACTGACGCGCTGGATGGGCGCCATCCGCCGGACCTCGGCGCCCGAGCGAGCAGCCCTGCCGCCGCCGCGGTTGTAATCAGGCGCGCGAAGCGGCCTCCAGTCCGTCGACCAGCCGGCCGGTCAATGCCTTGTCCCATGGCGACCAGCCGCGCGACTGCCTGATGAAATCGTCGAACGAGGCGGCGTCGTAACGCCTGACGAGGCTGCCGTCGTGCAGGCGATATTTGTAGATCTTCTCGGGATGGAAGTGGAACCGCGCGCCGAATGTCGCCAGTCGGGTGAAGAAATCATAGTCCGACGATCGCGTCATGAAGCTGTTATAGGGGAACATCAGCGCCAGCTCCCGCCGATAGGCCGACGAGCCGTGCGGGATGAAGTCGTAACGCGCCAGCGCGGCGGGGTCGAACGCGATGACGGGGTCGCTGCCCGTCTCGACGAAGCGGTCGGCGGAACAGTCCCAGACATCGAAATCGGCATAGAACACGTCGCAGCCATGGGCGGCGAAGGCATCGAGCGTGCAGCGCGCGCGGCCGGGGTAGAAGATGTCGTCGGAATCGGCGACGGCGATAATCGGCGCGCGCGCCAGCGCATTGCCGAAATTGCGCGCGCAGGCGGCATTCGCGCCATGAAGTCTCGCGAGACGAAACGACCGGATCCTGGCATCGCCGAACGACGCGACTACCGCCTGTGTCGCGGCGGGATCGACCGAATTGTCATCGACGACGATCAACTCCCAATCCGCCATCGTTTGCGCCACGATCGAGCCGATCGCGTCTCCCAGCATTGCCGCACGATCGCGGACCGGCATGACGAAGCTGATGCTGGGTTCCATACTGGCTTTCCGTTCGAGGTCGATCATCGCGGGAGACGGTAACGGGCAGGAAAATCCCTGGTTAATCGCAGCAACGCCGACCGTCCACGTGGCATGCGAGCCATGCACATGATCGGCCTTCCCCGTGCATCATATCTCGACGGCCCGATGCCAGGATCCGCCGCACAGCCACCACCGGAGCGACCGTCATCGGACACCGCACGACCTGCGCCCTCGCGGCGCTCATCACGTTCGTCGTCGAAGCCGGCATTGCCGGCTTCGTCCATGATACCGTCGTCCGTCCGTGGCTCGGCGACAGCCTCGCCGTGGCGCTGCTCTACCTCGCCATCAGGGCGATGACCCCGCTCGGCATGCGCTGGTCCGTCGCCATCGCGCTGGCGATCGCCTGCGCGATCGAGGTCGGCCAGGCGGCGGGGCTGGTCGATATCCTCGGTCTGCGACACTGCCGGCTCGCCCGCCTCATCCTCGGCAGCGCCTTCGACCCGTGGGATTTCCTCGCTTATGCTGGCGGTGCCGTCGCCGTGATCGTCGCGGAAGCGGCGTTGCGCGCCCGCCTTGCACCGGCCATGGGTGCGGCTTAACCGGGCCGCTCCGCCTCGCGTGCCATGTCGCATGCTGCCGAAAGACGCGACCCGCATGACGACCCGAACCGATGACCTGCTGCTGCCCAACCGCGCGGGCCTGTCATCCGACCTTGCCTTTCTGCGCGCGCTCCACCCGCACGAGACGTGGCGCGCGCACCGCAATTTCGGCGAACTCTCCGCCTTCTGGCTGCAGGTCCATCGCAGCCTGCGCGAGCAGGGCGACGCGCTGGAGCAGGTGGTTTCGACGTTCCGCGACGGTCGGTCCGATGCCGCGGCGTTCCAGCACCTGTTCGTCCCGGCGCTGAACCACTTCCTGCAGCATCTGAACGGCCATCACCAGATCGAGGACGCCGCCTATTTTCCCAAATTCCGCGCGCTCGACCCGCGCATGGCGGCCGGCTTCGCGCTGCTCGAAAGCGACCATGCGATCATCCATCAAGCGCTGACCGCCTCGCTCGACACCGCGCGCGCATTGCTCGCCGCCCTGCCCCGCGGCGACGACACCCGCCGCCGCGCCACGGATCGGCACGCCGACGCCGCCAACCGGCTGCGCACGCTGCTCGGCCGGCATTTGTCGGACGAAGAGGAACTCGTCATCCCGGCGATGCTCGAACATGGCGAACGCGGCATCGGCTGAGCACGCCGGGACCATTGCAACGAAAAAGTCCGCATCGACTTTCGGTCAAAAGCGAAGCGTCGAGCAATATCCGGTGCTGCGTCACGGATTTCGCCCGATGGTTCGTCGCAAACCACAAGCCGCGCGCGCGAGAAGCACGACATCGATATCGGGAACTTGCGGTCTATTGTCGCGGCAGGCTCTCGCCCACCAAAGTTACCTTGACGGTAGCGCTCGTCCTGCCCGATGACATGACGGCTGCCTCGCAGGCGTCGGACCGCCGCCCGCGAGACACGACTCTTTGAGCGGAGATGCTACGAGCATGGATCGCGCGTTTCGCAGGGACCCGTTGCACTGGCTCGACGAATTCGCCGCGTCGGGAGCCCCGGTGAAGCGGGTCGGACGCCGGCACGTGGCGATCGCCAATGCGGCGCTGGCACGAGAAATCCTGAAGAATCACGATCGGATCTACGACGAGCATTCCGATTTCTTCGGGGTCGGCGCGAACGCCTTCGGACCGCGCTCGTCACAGGTCGATATCGGGCGCGGCGGGCGCGACCTTGCGCTGAAATGGTTCAACGCGACATCGATCGACCAATGCGTGGCAGCGATTCCGGCACAGAGCGAATGGCCGCGCGGCGCCAACCTGTTGCTTGAACGGCTCGCCGCCGGCGCGCTGACCGGCGACTATCGCGCGCCGGCGTTCAACCGCTTGCGCGGCGAAATCCTGGCGGCTCGTATCTTCGATCGCGAAACGGGAGCCGGGATCGTCTGTCGCGCGCGCCGGCGCTTCAGCTTCTACCGCTCGTTCGAGGCGGAACGCGAACGGTGGGAAGAGACTCCGGGGGGCCATCGCGACATACTCGATATGGTCTTCGACCTCGGGCGCCACGCCTCCACCGCCAAGCTGCTGGAAATCTATGTCGCCTTCAATTTCGCCCTGATTGGCTCGCTCGGCTTCGCGCTGGCCTGGGCGACCAGGCTCACGCTCGAGCATGGCGCGTGGAATGGCCGGCCACGCCAGATCATCGCCGAGACGCTCCGGCTCTATCCTGTCGCCTGGTTTCTCAATCGTACCGCGCGGCGCGGCCATGAACTTGGCGCGATCCCGATCCGGCCCGGCGATGAACTCATGATCTTCACCTATGCGATCCATCGCGACCCGACAAAATGGCGCGAACCGGCACGCTTCGATCCCGACCGGTGGAACCGTGATCATGATCGCATGGCGTGGCTGCCGTTCGGCGCCGGCGAGCACACATGCGCCGCAGTGTCGCTGACCTTCCAAATACTCGAACGGGTGATGACGACCCTGTTCGCACAGCGGAGCCCGCGGATAATCTCGCTGGGCGCGCCATCGACCATCGGCGCCGCACTGGCGCCGCCGCGCTTCACCCTCGGGCTTTCGCCCCTTGGATGATGCCGACGCTTCCGCGACGGTAACGCCAGCCACGTCGCGGCCGTACCAACGTGCATGGCCGCTGCTGCGCCGGCTCCTGCCTTATCTCTGGCCGGCGCGGCGGAACCGTCGGATACGCGTGGCGCTCGCCGCGCTGACCGTCATCCTGAGCAAGGCGCTCACCCTCTTGCTGCCGTTTTTCTACAAGGGTGTCGTCGACGGCATGGCGATCCGCTCGCCGCTGTCGATCATCATGCTTACCATCGCCGCCTATGGACTGGCGCGCTTCGGCAGCTTTCTCTTCGATGCGGTCCGCACCCCGATCTTCGAGATCGTCGCGCAGGAGGCGATCGCCGCGCTGACCAGCGATGCATTCGACAACATCCACCGCCTCGACCCCGCCTTCCATGCGCACCGCAAGAGCGGTCCGCTGCTCAAGATCCTCGAACGCGGCACGCGCGGTCTCGACAGCCTGTTGTTCTTCCTGCTGTTCAACATCGTCCCCACGACGCTCGAACTTGCCGTGATCGCCGTCATCATCGCCTACACGTTCGGGGCGCCGATGCTCGCCGGCGCCATGTTGCTGATCGCGCTGTACATCGCCTTCACCAAATATGTGACGGACCGGCGGACGGCCGTGCGGCGCGACATGCTGGAGCGCGATCTCGACGCCGCCGACGTCGCGATGGAATCGCTCATCAATCACGAGACGATCCGCCAGTTCGGCGCCGAACCGGCCGAGTCGGCACGATATCGCGCGGCGCGCACGGCCTATGCGCGGGCCAAGGCGCGCAACGAGAGCACGGTCTCGCTGCTCAATATCGGACAGGCGGCCATCACCAGCTTCGCGATCGCCGCCGCAATGGCCGTGGCGGTCCTCGGCTGGCAGCGTGGCGGCCTGACTCCCGGCGATGTGGTGCTCGTCAACACGTTGCTGTTCCAGGCCTTCGCGCCACTGGACATGCTGGGCGCGGTTTACCGTGAGATCCGCCAGGGCCTGGTCGACCTGGAGCAGCTCTTCGACCTGCTCGACCAGCGCGCGACCTTGCGTGACGGAACGCAGCGCCTGCCCCCGGACGCACAAGGATATTCGATTGCATTCGACGATGTCACCTTTGGATACGACCCCGAACGCCCCGTGCTCAAGCACATCTCCTTCAGGGTCGAACCCGGCGAAACCGTGGCCATCGTCGGGCGATCCGGCTCTGGCAAGTCCAGCATCATCAAGCTCGTCTATCGCTTCTACGACGCCGATACGGGACATGTCCGCGTCGCCGGACATGATGTTCGCACCCTTTCTCGCGCGTCGCTCCGCGCCGGATTGGCGATCGTCCCGCAGGATGCCGTGTTGTTCAACCGCACCATCGCCGACAATATCGCGCTCGGCGACCCCGACGCGGATGCGTCGCGCATTCACCAGGCGGCGCTGGCGGCGGGACTCACCGGCCTGATCGAAACGCTGCCGGAAGGATATGACACCATCGTGGGGGAGCGCGGCATACGCCTGTCGGGGGGCGAACGGCAGCGCGTCGCGATCGCCCGTGCGCTGCTGAAACAGGCGCCGATATTGATCCTCGACGAGGCGACGAGCGCGCTGGACGGATTGAGCGAGGCGGTCGTGCAGCGTTCGTTGGCCGCCCGGCGCGCCACACTGACGACACTCGTCATCGCACACCGGCTGTCCACGATCCGCGACGCCGACCGGATCCTCGTCCTCGACGATGGCGTCGTCGTCGAGGCCGGTACCCACGATGCCCTTATCGGGACGGGCGGGCTATATGCCCGGAACTGGGCACGGCAACAGCGCCGTGACGAGGCCGACGACGACGCGATCTGGGAATCTCATCGCGACGAGGGTGGCTGCGCGCCCGGCGGCGACTGAAGCGCGAACGAGCGGGAGACCGACGCTCGGCGAGCCTTCTCCCGCGAACGCGCGGGGCCGCCCGCCGCAGAAATGGCGCGTCACGCAATTCCGCTCATGTTGATCGGACCGAAACGCAAGTCAAATTTCCCTAATGTTGCCGATTTGTCCACGTTATCCAAGCTTTACACCAACACATGACAGGCATAGGCTGGATGCTCCTCAGTGAAAGGAGAAGTCTGCATGACAAAGCTTGTTAAAGCGGTTCGTATGGCTCTCAACCTTCGAGCTGGCATCGGTTGCAGCGGCTGGCGCTGGCAATCGTATATTGACTTTTAACGTCTGATGAGCGGGGTGTCCGGCAGCCCGGATGCCCCGCTTATTGATGCAGATCATCATCGATATTTGTAGATGACCCTCGATATTGGAGCCGTGCATCGACGCGCATCGCTTGAGGGAAAGGTTTTTCAGTTAGACCCGCGCACCCTGGCGGTTTTCGACCCGCGGCAGCTTTCGACCTTCGACCGGCTCAACTTCGCGGATCTGCACATGGCGCCGCGCTGGACCGATGCGGTTCGCGGGCGACCTGATCGATGCCCGGTATTGTGGTCGGAGGTCCGCCAGAAACTGATCGCACGGACGCGTCGGCTCGACGACGCGGCGGTATTGACCGCGCTGTACGACAATATGTGCCGGCTCGGACAGGAAATCGGCGGAAAGTCCGTCGATCTGACGATCTGGTCGGAGCGCGTAATCTGCGAGCCGTTGGTCGACCATGTCTTCGCGGGGCTGCGCCCGGCGGATCGGCGGGTGTTGCTCGACGAGCAGCGCGCCAAGATCGCCAATGTGCTCTATCCCGAGGAGCAGCTCCTGCACGGGATCACGCGCCTTTTCCCGCGGCTCAAGCGCGCGTCGGACGCGATCAAGGAGATCCGTGCCGGCCGCGTCGTCGCCCGCAATCTCAAGCGTCGCCTGTCGGGAAAGTCACCGCCGCAGGACGACTATGCCGAAGCGGTGCTTGAGCTGGCCGGGCGGCTGGGTATCTCGCGCATGACCTATGTCATGACCACCCTGCTCACGGCGATTGCCGGCGCACCCGGAACGCTGGCCGCCTGCATCCTGTTCGAACTTCTCCGGCATCCCGCGTGGAAACAGCGTATCGCGGACGAACTCGAGGCGCTTCCGCTCGCCACGCTCGCCGCGGACCCGGCGCGCAATGCGCCGCTGACCGACCGCTTCCTGAAGGAGGCGATGCGCCTGTGGACTTTTCCGCTGCTCGTCACCCGCCCGATCTACAGGGAATTTGCGGTCGACGATCGCGAGATGCGCTTCGGCGAGGCTTATTGCGCCAGCGCCTATGTCCTGCATCGCGACCCCGACCATTGGCCCGACCCCGAGCGCTTCGATCCCGACCGCTGGACGCGCGACGGGCAAGGCCGCGGCAGCGGCTTTTCCGCTTTTGGATGGGGCGCGAGAACCTGCGTCGGCGCGTCGTTCGGCCTCGCCCAATATTTCCTGTTCATGCGCCTCGTCACGGTCGGCGCGACCATCTCGCCGGCGACCGACGCCGCGGGCGGGATCGGCTCGATGGGGTTGGACGGCATTGCCGCGCCGATGGATTTCCACGGCGACGTAACGGTGCTGGATCGACCGGATTGACCAGATCGGGATATTCGAACCACCGACTCGGCGCGGTGCTCGCGCTGGCGGTCGCCACGCTGCTCGCACAATCGGCGGTCGGTTCCCGCACCGCGACGGTTGCGCCGAAGGCGGCCATCGCGGCCGCCGTGGCCGACCCACAGCGGGATCCCCGCAACCGGCTTCGCGACCGCTATCGCCATCCGGCCGAAACGTTGCGCTTCTTCGGCATCACCCCGACCCGGACGGTGGTCGAATATCAACCGGGCGGTGGCTGGTACACCGAGATCCTGGCGCCGTTGCTCGGCGCGCGCGGCCGATACATCGCGCTGGGTTCCGCCGGAGCGGAAGACGAGCGATCGTTGCGTGAAATGGTTGCCAGGGGCGGTCGGCGATATGGCCGCGTCACGATCGCGACGATCGATGAGGCATCGGGCAGTTCGAGCGTGCCCGATGCCTCGGTCGATGTCGTGCTCACCTTCCGCAACGTGCACAATCTTGTCATGGCGGGGGATGGGGTGGCGGTCGCGACGCTGCGCGGCTTCCACCGGATGCTGAAACCGGGCGGGACACTCGGAATCGTCGATCATCGCCTGCCGGAGTCGTTCGACAGCGCGATGGAAACCCGTTCGGGCTACATCAAGCGCTCGACGGTCATCAGGGTCGCGCAGGCGGCGGGCTTCAGGCTGGTGGGTGAGAGCATGGTGAACGCCAATCCGAACGACCTGCACGACTGGCCGAAGGGGGTATGGTCACTGCCGCCCGCACTGGCCGGTGAGCCGCGGGATCGCGACAAGTTCCTCGCCATCGGCGAGAGCGATCGCATGACGCTGAAGTTCGTGAAGTAGCGGCGGCGTGAACGCGGCTCACGCCGGCTCGGTCGCCACCACCGCTGCCCGCTTGCGCCCGAGCAGCCGGTCGAACGCGCGCGGCACCAGCCCGTTGCGGTCCATCCACGCCGAATATTCGCGGTACGCCGGGTCGAGCTTCAGGTGCATTTCCTCGGTCCTGGCACGCCAGTAATAGACGCCGCTGACGCACCCCATGATGATCGTCGCGCGCGCCGCGTCGACCAGCGAGCCGGTACTCAGGAACGGGATGGTCGAGATCCACCAGAACAGGTTCTTCGACAGATAGGCCGGGTGGCGCGAAAAGGCGTAGGGGCCGTGCGTCAGAATGCCGCGATTGGTCAGGTTGGAGAAGCGGAAGCCGAAGGCGACCGTCGCCCAGGCATAGATCGCGGTCAGCCCGACCAGCACCGCGCCGGTTCCCGCCAGCAACACCGGATGCCCGGCGAACCAGTGCATCCAGTCCGACGTGCCGGGATGGTAATCGAGCGGCCCGCCATCGCCCATCAGGATGAACGGCGGGTAGCAGATCAGCGCCGCCATCCAGCCCGCGGCATAGGGCGTGGCGGTGCGGATATGCGAATCGAGCGGCTTCATCGCGAGGATGTAGCCGACCGTTGCGAACGCCACGTCGATCACGAACATGAAGGTGATCAGCCAGTTGGCCAGCGCGACCGGATCGTGCAGCACCGCCGAGAGATCGCCGCGCACGAAATCGCCGAAGCCGCCCGGCACGATCGCCAGCATGAAGGCGAGGAAGAAGGTCTTCACCGCCCAGCTGCGCAGATGGTTGAAGATCGCCTCGCGGTCGACCGGCTCGTCGAGCCCCATCAGCCACGCGCCGAGCGACCAGCAGCCGTCCTTGGGCTGGGTCGCGCGCTGGTCGAGCAGGATGATATAGGGGATCGAGGCGACGAACAGGATCGGCGCGGCGTAGCCGAAACACCACATCGCAAAGGCGAAATTGCCCTGCCAGTAGAAGCGCCCGGTACCATAGATCAGCGCGATCCCGGCCCAGGTCAGCCACAGCCCGGCGAGCTTGGTCAGGCTGATGTCGATCGTCTCGCGCCACGGCTTCGGGTTCGACCAGTCGAGCCCGGTCGAGGCGTTGCGGTGCACCTTGTCGACCAGCACCGCCCATAACAGCATCGGCAGGCCGCACGCGATGAGGTTGACCAGCGCCGCGAACGGCCCGTCCATCCCATACCAGCGCGCCACGCCGACCCAGCTCAGCAGCCCGGCGAGCCCGGCGAGGCCGCAGCCGGTCGACACGGCGGAGGCGGGGCGCGGATCGGCCTTGGCCGCGGCGGCGAGGGCGGTATCGTGATACATGGCCGCTGGCCTACCCCGGAAATGGTAAGCAACTCGTGAAGGATAGCGGATGACGCGTCCCCACCCCGCCACCCCGGGCTTGTTCCGGGGGCCGCCGTGCCGCAAGCGCGCAAGCCGACGTGCTTGCGGGCCGGTGGATGCCGGATCGAGCCCGGCATGACGAATTGGTTTGCCGAGGCCGCTGGCTACTTCGCCCGCGCTTTCGCGATCGCGGCGCGCAGCACGACCGGATCGAACCCGGTGCGCGCCTTGCCGGTACCGATCAGCCACGCCGGCAGCGCCGTGCCATGATGCTCGACGATCGCCCGGTCGTTGCGGTTCAACTCGTCGAGGATCGGGCTGTCGATCAGTGCGTCCCCGTGCAGCGGCGGCAGGCTCGCCGGGTCGACCCCCGCCGTCTTGAGCGCGGCGGCGATCCCCGCCGGGCCGATATCGCCGCCGGCGTCGAGCGCGCGGTGAAATGCGCCCCAGTCCGCGCCGGTCTGCGCGACCGCCACGCTGGTCATCGCCGCCTCCCGCCCTTCCTCCTCGTTGACGAGGATCAGATAGACCACCTTGAGATGCGGGTCCGCCGCGATCAATCCGTCGAGCACCGGCTGTGCCGCGCGACAGGCCGGACAGGCATAGTCGGCGAAGACGATCAGCGTCACGTCGCCGTCCGCCGCGCCCAGCCAGGCATGGCCGAACGGCACCCCGAACGGACGATCTTCCAGCCGCGGCACCAGCGCGGGGTCCTCATCGGCCGCCGGTACGCTATCCGCCTGCTCGGCGGGCGGGTCGGGCGGGCTGGTCGTCTGCGCGCCGGCGGGCCACGCCAGGCCGAGAGAAAGAACCGCGAGCAATTGGCGACAGGTCATGATGCCGGCCCTTCACGGACAGATGATTGCCCGATCCTGCGCCGCGCCACGCCGCCTCACAAGCCGCTTGCCGCAAGTGTCGGAAATCACCCGCGCAACAGGCTGCGCGCCACCACCCATTTGTGGATCTCGGTCGGCCCGTCATAGATCCGCATCGTCCGCAGCCTGCTCGCCATCAGGTGCAGCGGCAGCTCGCGCGTCATGCCCATCGCCCCGAAGCATTGCATCGCATGGTCGACCACGGTCCATGCCATCTCGGTCGCGTCGGCCTTGATCATCGAGATTTCGAGCCGCACGTCGCGGCCCTGGTCGAGCTTCCACGCACAGTCATAGGTCATCAGCCGCGCGGCGTGGATGCGCGTCGCGGCGTCCGCCACCCAGAACTGCACCGCCTGGCGCTCGGACAGCTTCTGGCCGAAGGTGCTGCGCTGCGGGGCATAGTCGATCATCATGTCGAGCGCGCGCTGCGCCATGCCGATCGACCACGCCGCCATCTCGATCCGTCGCGTGCCGAGCCTGAGCTGCATCGGCGCGAACCCCGCGCCTTCGGTACCGAGCAGCTTCCACCCCGGCACGCGGCAATCGTCGAGCGCCACCTCATAGGTCGCCTGCCCGCCGATCATCGCAATGCGCCGCAGCACGTTGAACCCCGGCGTATCGCGATCGACGAGAAAGGCCGAGATCGCGCTGCGGTCGCCATTGCGGCCAGTCACCGCCATGACGATCGTGAAGTCCGCCTCGGCCGCGCGGCTGATCCAGATCTTGCGGCCGTTCAGCACCCAATCGTCGCCGTCGCGCACCGCCTTCGTCGTCATCGCCGCCGGGTCGGAGCCGGCGCCGGGCTCGGAGATGCCGATCGCCGAGATCGTCTCGCCGCGCACATAGGGTGCGAGATAGGCCTCGCGCTGGCGCTCGGTGACGGTCGCCATCAGCATGCGCAGATTGGGCGAGTCGGGCGGCAGCGTATAGGGCACGATCGTCCGGCCAATCTCCTCGCTTACCCCGACCATCGCCACCGCCGGTAGATCGACCCCGCCGACATCGACCGGCGCGTCGAGCCCCCACAGCCCCATGTCGCGCGACACCGCATCGACCTGCGCGGCTTCCTCCGGCGTCAGCGCGGGCGGCTGCCCGGTCGCCTCGCGCTCCAGCACGCGCGCCTCCAGCGGCATCAACTCGCTGTCGACGAAACGCCGCACCAGCTCCTTGAGCATGCGATGCTCGTCATCCAGTTCGAAGTTCATACCGCTTCTCTCATCATGTCGCCCGGCGCTGTACCGACCCGTGACCGAATTCCCAAAAGTCTGCATCCGTGATAGGGTTCGATCATGATCCACCTCTCTCAGCAAAGCGAGGCGCTCGCGCTCAGACTCGCCGCTGCGCAGCAAGTGCCGGTCGAGCAAGCCATTCAGCGCGCGCTCGAGAATGAGGCGCGCCTGTCCGGCATTGCGCCTGTCGCCGGGTCGCGCCACCGGATGACGGTCGAGCAGATGCTGGCGCTCGGTTCTGAAGTCGCCGCCTTGCCGATCCGCGATCCGCGTCCGCCGAGCCAGATTATGGATGAATTCAACGCGCAATGATCGTCGTCGACAGTTCCGCGTTGGTCGCCATTTTCGAACATGAGCCAGACGCGGAAGTCTATGCCCGCGCTATCCTGCACGCTGACCGCCTCCTGATCTCGGCGGTCAATGTGCACGAGACCGGGATGGTACTGCGCGCCCGGCGCGGACCGACGGCCGAGCGGTATTTGTGGCGCTTTCTCCTCGAGGAAAATGATTTCGAAATCGTCCCCTTTGACGAAGCGCAAGTGCGCGCGGCGCTGGCCGCCTTTGGCCATTACGGAAAGGGGATCAATGCCTCCGCCAAACTCAACCTCGCTGACTGCGCAGCCTATGCGCTGGCCAAATCGACCGGCTCGCCACTGTTGTTCAAGGGTGACGACTTCGCCGCGACTGACGTGAAAGCTTGCGTTTAAAACCCGTCACGATGCCGGTTTCGCGGACGCCAAATCCGCCGCGCGCCACCCGCCACCCATCGCCTGGTAGAGCTGCACCCGCGCCGTCCGCGCGTCGGTTTCCAGCCCGACCAGCGCCAGCTGCGTGCTCAGCAAGCCACGCTGCGCGTCGAGCTGTTCGAGATAGGAGGAATAGCCCGCGCGATAGCGATTGGTCGCCAGCCGGAACGCCTCGGCCAGCGTGTCGCGCTGGTGCCGCGCCAGCGCGATCTGCTCGTCGAGATGCCTGCTCGTCGCCAGCGCATCCTCGACCTCGCGAAAGCTGGTCAGCACGATACGGCGATAGGCCTGCGCGGCCTGGTCGCGCTGCGCGGCGGCGACATCGGCCTGGGCGCGCAGCCGCCCGCCCTCGAACAACGGCGCGAGCACGCTGCCGCCGACCGACCAGATCGTGATCGGGTCGCCAAGCAAGGTCGAGAAGGCGGCGCCCGCCGCCCCGGTCAGCCGCAGCTGCGGCAGGAAGCGCTTGCGCGCCGCCGCCAGCGACGAATCCGCCGCGGCAAGCTGGTTGGCGGCCTGGGCGATATCGGGGCGCCGTTCGAGCAGGTCTGACGGCAAGCCATCCGGGATCGGCGGCACCGTAAGCGCGGCGAGCGTGCCGCCGCGCGCGATCGGCCCCGGCACCTCGCCGGTCAGCTGGCTCAGGCCATTCTCGGCGCGCGCGATCGCCGTCTCGATCTGCGGGATGATCTGCGCCGTCGCGTCATATTCGGCCTGCGCCTGTTGCAGCTCCAGCCGCGGCGAATAGCCCGCCCGGTCGCGCGACGTCGCCAGCTTCAGCGCGCCGCTGCGCGCCGCCAGCGTCTCGCGCGCGACCGCGAGCCGCGCGTCGAGGCCGAGCAGCGTGATGTAGAGGTTGGCGGTCGCGCTGGTCACCGCGAGCCGCACCGCATCGCGCGCCGCTTCGCTCGCCAGATATGCACTGCGTGCCGCCGACGCGCTGTCCGCCAGCCGCCCGAACAGATCGACCTCGTAACTGGCCTGGAGCTGCGGCTGGAAATAGCTCTGGACCTGCGGCGTGCCGAACGCGCTCACCGCGCGCGACCGCCCGGCGCCGGCACCGGCATCGAGCGTCGGCAGCAGTTGTGCGCGCGCCAGCTGCGCGGTGGCGCGCGCCTCGCGCACCCGCGCCGCGGCGATCGCGATGTCGCTGTTGTTGGCCAGCGCCTTGTCGACCAGCGCGGCAAGCGCCGGATCGCCGAAACCGCGCCACCACAGCGGGTCGAGCGCCGCCGCCGTGCCGGCATCGTTGCGCCACGCCGCCGCCGGCGTCACCGGCGCGACCGGTGCCGTCGCGATTTGCGGCCCGGCGCACCCGCCAAGCGCAAGGACCAGCAGCGCGGCGGCGCGCGGCCCCGTCATTGCCCGCCGCCGCGCGTGTCGATCGCCACCTCGACCGACATGCCGGGCTGCAGATGCCGCGGCATCGCCTGGCCGGGCTCGACCGCGATCCTCACCGCGATGCGCTGCGCGACCTTGACGAAATTGCCGGTCGCATTGTCGGGCTTGATCACCGCGAACTCGGATCCCGCCGCCGGCGCCAGGCTCTCGATATGGCCGCGCAGCTTGATGCCGCCCAGCGCATCGACGCGAATCGTCACCGGCTGGCCGACGCGCATCTTGCGGGTCTGCGCTTCCTTGAAATTGGCGATCACCCACACATCGTGCGGCACGAGGAACAGCAATTGCGTGCCGGGGCTGACGAACGCGCCGTTGCGCACGCCGATCTCCGACAACTGGCCATCGACCGGCGCGCGGATCACCGTGTTGTCGAGGTCGATCTGCGCGAGCCGCAGCTGCGCCCTGGCCGCCTCGACCGCCGCCTGCAGCGCGGCGCGCCCGACGACGACGGTGCGCACGTCCTGCGTACCGATCGCGCGCCCGGCCTCGGCCTGGCGCAGCGCCGCCTCGCTCGCCATCAGCGCGGCACGCGTCTGGTCATGCTCGCGCGCCGAGATCGACCCATCGGCGACCAGCGCGTCGGCGCGACGCATGTCGGCGCGCGCCTTTTCGAGCTGGGCGCGGGCATTGGCGATGGCGGCGTCCTGGCTCAGCGTCGCGGTTTCGCGCGAGCGCTGCGCCTGGGTCGAATTGGCCAGCGCCGCCTGCTGCGCGGCGACGTTCGCCTCGGCTTGCGCGACGCGCGCGCGGTAGATGCGGTCGTCGATCGTCGCGAGCACCTGCCCCGCCTTCACCTCCGCGAAGTCCTGCACCGGCACCGAGGTGACATAGCCGCTGACCTGCGGGCTGATGACCGTCACCTTGCCGCGGACATAGGCATTGTCGGTGTCCTCGCGCAGCCCGGCGAACGGCGGCAGGCGCCACGCATAGAGGATCGTCAGCACCGCGACCGCCGCGATGACGACGATCATGATCAGCGTCGTCCGGCTGCGCGCCGGCGGCCGCCAGCCGCGCGGCGCCGCGTCGATCTGCGGATCGGGCGTCGCGCCATCGGGCCGGCCAGCGCCCTGCGTGCCGGCGTCGTCCGCCCCCTGGACCGGTTCTTCCATCCTATCGCCCTTCGGGTTCCGGCGTCGCCTGGGTCGCCGCCATGGCTTGCATCTTCTGCTGCAGGAGAATGATCGGGGACGGCTCGGCGCGCCGCCAGATCGACCAGCGAATGGCAAAGCCCCATAGCGCGGTCAACACCGCCAGCACCGCGATGAGCAGGAAGACATCGTTGAACGCCAGAATGTTGGCTTCGCGCGCGACTTGCCGGGCGAGCGTCGCCGCCCCGGCCGCGCCGCGCAGCGTCTGGTCGCCGATCGTGCCGGCATAGATCCCGGCACCGCCACGGATGCGTGCCGCGACGAGCGGGTCGGTCATCGCGATCGACTGGACCAGCGCATGCGAGTGCACCTTCTCGCGCACCACCTGGAACGTGCCGAGCAATGCGCCGCCGGCAAGCCCGCCGATGCTCTGGCTCATCGAGAACAGCACGACGAAGGTGATGAAATGCTTGCCCCCGGTCAGGATCGCCCGCGCGATGCCGATCACCATCGCCTGCGCCAGGAACAGCATCGACGCGAAACCGATGATCGCCTGGCTGAGATAGAAATTCTCCGGTCGGGTGAGGTTGGTCGAAAAGCCGTCCATCAACGCGCCGATCGCGATCAGGATGACCGCGATGTTGATCGGGCGCGCGAGGCTCGCGGGCCGGAAGGTCAGCACCGCGACCGCGAGGCCAGCCAGCGACGCCGCCACGACGATCAGGTTGAGCGTGACCATCTGGTCGTTGATCATGCCGACCACCGTCAGCAGACCGACCGAGCCGAAGGCCTGTTCCGACAACAGGATGCGCACCGAGGTGGCGACCAGCATCAGGCGCAATATCTCGCGCGTGCCGAGCCAGCGGGTGTCGATCAACGGATTGGCGCGCTGATGCTCGATGACGAGCGCCGCCGCGACCAGCACCACGCTCGCGGCCAGCGCATAGCCCATCCAGTCGCGCTCGAACCACCACTCGATCCGCCCTTCGGACAGCACGGCGATGAGCAGCCACAGCCCCGGCGCAAGCAGGCCGACGGTGAGAAAATCGAGCGGCTCGAACGCCTTCTCGCGCTCGCTCGGCGGCAATGGCAGCGACATCACCGCGCCGAGCGTGAGCAGCGCGAGGCCGAGCTCGAACCAGTAGACCATGTGCCAGTCGCCCCATTCGAGCAGCCGCGGCGACAGCGCGCGGGCCAATGGGGTGGCGAGCTGCGGCACCGAGATGCCGATCATCACACCGGCGAGCCGCTTGGCCGCCGGCAGGCTCTGCATGAAATAGAGGATCGTCAGCGTCGTCAGGCCGCTCGCCGCGATGCCGCTGATCGCCCGCACCGCGACCGAGGTCCAGAAACCATGCACGAACAGGTGCAGCAGCGTGCTCAGCGCATAGACGGCGAGCGCGTAGCGAATGAACGGCTGCAACCCGAATTGCTGGCGATATTTCACCAGCAGCAGGTTGGCCGTGACGTTGGTCATGTAATAGGCCGCGGTCAGCCAGGCGCTCTCATTGGGCGCGAGGCCGAGCGTGCCCTGCGCGAAATTCAGGTTCACCAGCACCAGCGCATTGCCGAGCCCGGCGGTGATGCCGATCAGGCCGCCGATCGCGAAATAGCCGATCCGGCGGCCGGTGGGATGATCGGGGTTGGCCGGCGAGCCCGGCAGCGTCGGGCGCTCGTGCGGCTTGAATGCATAGCCTTGGGGATCGGCGGTCTGGTCGGCCAACTATGCTCTGCCTTGCGGTCCGGCGGTCGTCGGGCAAGCGACCGGGCGGTGTCAATATCGTGATGAGGTCGGCCGGAACCGCCCCCCCTGTCTCATCATGGGAAGCAACACGCGGCACGCCACCGCGCCGTCCTGTGACAGCCGGCACGGGAAGGCAACGGTTCGTCTTCCGCATGGCGCGCAACGTCCATAGCCGGGGGCTTGTTCCGCCTCGGCAACGATTTGTCGCGGTGCGGTCATCCCAGCCGGACCGAGAGCATGACCTCGTCGGTGAAGGGCAATGAGAGATAGCCGTTGGCGACGGCGCCGACATGCGCGACATAATCGGGGCAGTAATCGGCATTGTCGGCGACGATCGCCGCGCCCGGCCGCAGGCGTGGTTCGACCAGCGCCAGGATGTCGCCATAGAGCGATTTGGCGCCGTCCAGCAGCACCAGGTCGACCGTCTCGGGGAGATCGGTCGCCAGCGTCTGGAGGGCGTCGCCGACGCGGATGTCGACGAGGTCGGACAGCCCGGCCGCCGCGAGGTTCGCACCGGCCCGCGCCGCCTTCGACGGCTCGAATTCGCTCGTCACCAGCCGGCCGCCGCCATTGTCGCGGAGCGCCGCCGCAAGATGCAGTGTCGACAGCCCGAACGACGTGCCGAACTCGACGATCGACCGCGCCCGCACCGCCCGCGCGAGCATGTAGAGCAGCCGCCCGGTGTCCGGGGACACCGGCAGCGCATAATCCTTCAGCCCGGTATAGAGCATGCGATAGTCGGCCCTGCTGCGCATCAGCCGCTCGCGCTCCTCGGTCGATATGGCGGCGAAGGCGGGGTCGGTCGCCGGGGATTGCGCCTCGGCCTCGGCGAACAGGCGCGCGAGCAGGGGCGCCACCGGGGCGCTGATCAACGTGGTCATTGCGGGTCTCCGTGGTGCGAGCGGGTCGATATTTGCCCGCCCCGGAAAATACGACTAATCAGTCGCGTTCCCTATTCGCATTGGCAACGACACCCCATGGCAGGCGCCGAAACGACATCCGTCTCCTCGCGCAAGCACCCGCGACAGCAGCGTTCGGCCGCGCTCGTTTCGGCCGTGCTCGATGCCGCTATTCAGGTTTTGACGCGTGAAGGCGCGGCGCGCTTCACGACCGCGCGAGTCGCGGAACGCGCGGGCGTCAGCGTGGGGTCGCTGTACCAATATTTCCCCAACAAGGCGGCGATCCTGTTTCGCCTCCAGAGCGACGAGTGGCGCCGCACGTCGCAGTTGCTGCACGACATCCTCGAGGATCGCGCGATACCGCCGCCGGCCCGGCTGCGCGCGCTCGTCCACGCCTTCCTGCGCTCGGAATGCGAGGAGGCTGCGGTGCGCGGCGCGCTGAACGACGCCGCCCCCCTCTACCGCGATGCCGCCGAAGCGATCGCGGTGCGCGCCGCAAGTGCCGGCATCGTCGCGACCTTCATGCGCGAGGCGCTGCCCGACACGCCCGAACCGGCACGTATGTTGGCCGCCGACCTGATCAAGAGCACCATCAGGGAGGTCGGCGCATCCTTCTCCGCGACGCCGCGCACCCCGGAGGAAATCGACACCTATGCCGACGCGCTCGCCGACATGCTCGACGCCTATCTCCACCGCCTCATGGAGACGACGTCCGGGGGCTGATTACGCGGCGACGGCGCGTTGCCGCAGCAGCACCTTCGCCGTCACCGACAGCCCCGGCCGCAGCCGTGCCAGCGCCGCCTGGCCCGGATCGAGCCTGATCCGCACGCCGACGCGCTGGACGATCTTGGTGAAATTGCCCGAGCCCGGCTCGAACGGCAGCAGCGTGAACTCGCTCCCCGCACCCGGCGCGAAGCTCTCGATCGTCCCGGTCAGCACCGCGCCACCCAGCGCATCGACCGTCACCCGCGCCGCCTGCCCGACGCGCATGTCGCGGGTCTGCGTCTCCTTGAAATTGGCCACGACATAGAGCGCGGCGACCGGCACCAGCGTCAGCACGCGCGAGCCGGGCTGGACATAGTCGCCGACCTGCACCTGACGATTGCCGACCACGCCGTCGATCGGCGCGGTGACCACGGCATGGCCGCGATCCTGCCGCGCGAGATCGAGCGCGGCGCGCGCCCTGGCCGCATTGGCTTCGGCCTGGGCGAGTTGCGCCTGCAATAGCGGGCGGCGCGCGTGGGTGACGGCGGCCTGTTCGCCGCTCACGCCGAGATCGGCGCGGCTGCGGTCGCGCGCCGAGGCGGCACTGATCGCCGTCGCCCTGACGCGCTCGGCATCGCGGCGCGTCGCGAAACCCTGCGCCATCAGCGCATCGAAGCGCGCGCGGTCGGCGGCGGCGCGGGCATATTCAGCATCGGCCGAGGCGATCGTGGTGCTCGCCGCGCGCAGTTGCGCCGCCGCCAGCCCTTCATCGGCCGCCAGCGCGCCCAGCGCGGCGCGCGCGCTGGCAACGCCGGCATCGGCATCCGCGACGGCCGCCTCGGCGGCACGAACACGGGCGTCATAATCCTGCGTGTCGATGCGCAGCAGCGGCTGTCCCGCGCGCACCACTTCATTGTCCCTGACCAGCACCGCCGCGACCAGCCCGCCGACCTTGGGCGCGACCGCGCTCGAATCGGCATGGAGATAGGCATTGTCAGTGGTTTCGCTGCTGCGCGGCGCGGTCAGCCACAGCAGCCCCGCAATCGCGACGATCACCGCGATCGCTCCCATCGCCAGCGCATTGCGTGGCGGCGCGAAACGGCGGCGCGCGGGCGCGGCGGCGGCGACCAGGCTGTCGGCGGCGACCGGCGCGTTCACTGGCTCAGCACCATCAGCGTCGAGGTCGCCGAGGCGAGCAGGCGGCCCGACGCGTCGGTCAGCCGCCCTTCCGCATAGGCGATGCGCCGGCCGAACACGGTGACGATCCCCTCGGCCCGCACCGGCCCGGTCTCGGCGTTCATCGCGCGGTGATAGGCGACCTTGAGTTCGAGCGTGGTGAAGCCCTGCCCCGCCGCGAGCTTCGAATGGGTCGCGATGCCGCAGGCCGAATCGAGCAGGGTCGCGGCATAGCCGCCATGCACCTGCCCCATCGGATTATAGGCATGTTCGCCCGGCACGCCCTCGAACAGCGCGCGGCCCTCCTCGACCTCGACCAGCGCGAAGTCGAGCGTGCGCCCGATCGGCGGCTGATTGCCGGCGGCGAGCAACGCGCGGACCTGCTCCAGCCCGTTCGGCGCTTCGATCACCGCGCTCATGCCGCCGTCTCCAGTCCGTAACGGGCAATGATCGCGGCGCGCGTGCGGTCGAGGATCGCATCCGACTGCGCGCCGTCGCCGACACTGCGCGCCAGCGCCACCGCGCCGACCAGTTGCGCCAGCAACGCGGTCGCCTCGCCCTCGGCATCGGCCACGCCGATCGCGTCCAGCACCCTGGCGATGCGCCCGGTCAGCGCGGCGACGCCGGCGCCGAAGCGCTCGCGCACCGGCGCACCGGCACGGGCGAAATCGCCCGACAGCGCCGGCAACGGGCAGCCCCGCTCGCGCGAGTCGCGATGCGCGGCCGACAGGTAGAAGGTGACATAGCCGCGCAACGCGCCGCGTGGATCGTCGCTCGCCTCAAGCGGCGCCGCGCGCCGCCGCGCGCTGTCGAACATCGTGCCGATCGCCTCGGCGACCAGCGCGTCCTTCGAGGCGAAATGCGCATAAAAGCCGCCATGGGTCAGCCCGGCACGCGCCATCACGCCCGCCACGCCGACGCCGTCCGGCCCCTTGGCGCGGATCTCGCGCGCCGCCTCCTTCAGCACCCGCGCTTTCGTCTCCGCCTTGTGTTCGTTCGAATAGCGCACTTGCCGGCTCCCTTTATATGACACATATAATATAAAGGCGGACGGAGACAAGACGCGGTGGCCACGAGTGCGATTCCCCTTCGGCCCCGCGCGCCGTTCGACCCGGCGACGCTGAGCGACGCGCAGAAATACGGCATCTTCGCGGTGATGGCGTTCGGCCAGTTCATGGCGCTGATCGACATCCAGATCGTCGCCGCTTCGCTCAACGAGGTGCAGGCCGGACTGTCGGCCGGGCCGGACGAAATCAGCTGGGTGCAGACCGCCTATCTGATGGCCGAGCTGGTGATGATCCCCTTTTCGGCCTTCCTCACCCAGTCGCTCTCGACGCGCTGGCTATTCGCGCTGTCGGCCGGGCTGTTCACGCTGTCGAGCGTGCTGTGCGGGGCGGCGTGGAGCATCGAATCGATGATCCTGTTCCGCGCGGTGCAGGGTTTCGTCGGCGGGGCGATGGTGCCGACGGTGTTCTCGACCGGCTATGTGCTGTTCACCGGCAAGCAGCGCGCGATGATCCCGGCGATCCTCGGCATGGTCTCGGTGCTCGCGCCGACGCTCGGGCCGACGGTCGGCGGCTGGATCACCGATGCGCTGGGCTGGCGCTGGATCTTCTACGTCAACGTCGTGCCGGGCGCGATCGTCACGCTGCTCACGCTGGCGCTGGTGCGTGTCGACGGCCCCAACCTCGCGATGCTGAAGAAGATCGACTGGGTCCATCTCGCGGCGATGGCGACCGCGCTCGCCGGCCTCGAATATGTCCTCGAAGAGGGTCCGAAGAACGACTGGTTCGGCGATACGACCATCCTCGGCGCGGCGTGGATTTCGGCGGTGGCGTTCATCCTGTTCCTCGAACGCTCGTTCCGCTCCTCGGGGCCGATCGTGCGGCTGACGCCGTTCCGCAAGCCGACCTTCGTCTTTGCCTGCCTGTTCAACCTGGTGATCGGCTTCGGCATCTATGCCGGCACCTATCTCGTGCCGGTCTTTCTCGGCCGGGTGCGCGGCTACAATGCGTCGGAGATCGGCACGACGGTGTTCATTTCCGGCATCGCGCAACTGCTCGGCGTGCCGATCGCCGCGATCCTGTCGCAGCGCGTCGACCAGCGCATCGTCATCACTGCCGGGCTGACGCTGTTCGCCTTCGGGCTATGGCTGTTCAGCGCGATGACCCCGGATTGGGGTTTCGCCGCGCTGTTCTGGCCGCAGGTCGTGCGCAGCTTCGCGATCATGCTGTGCATCGTGCCCGCCGTCGGCCTCGCATTGGGCAATTTCGAAGGGCCGGAGTTGCGCTATGCCTCGGGGCTGTTCAACCTGATGCGCAATCTCGGCGGCGCGATCGGCATCGCGGTGGTCAACACCTGGCTCGGCGACATGACGCGGCTGCACGCGTTGCGGCTGAGCGAAGCGCTCGGCGCCCTGCCGCGCGCCGCCGACGAAGCCTTTACCGCGCTCACCCACTATATGCGCCAGGTCACCCCCGACCCGGCGCGCGCCGCGACCATGGCCGACGCGGTGATGAGCCGCATCGTCGGCCGCGAGGCGCTGACGCTGGCGTTCGACGACGTGTTCCGGCTGATGGCCTATCTGTTCCTCGCCGCGCTGGTGATGGTGCCGTTCTGCACGCCGCCCAAGGCGGGCGCGAGCGCGCCGCCGGCGGAGGCGCATTGAGGGCGGATGCTGCAATCCTTGTCGTAATCGCGAGATTGTGCTATTTCGCACCAATAGTATGATCTTCCATTCGTAACCCAAAGGCCCCGCCATGGCGACCGTTCGCAAGACCATCACGCTCACCGAGCAGCAGGATGCCTGGATTGCCGCTCAGATCGAGGCAGGCAGCTATACCAACGACAGCGAGGCGATCCGCGACCTCATTCGCCGCGCGCAGGAGCGAAGCTTCGAAATCGAGACGATCCGACAGGCGTTGATCGAGGGCGAGCAGAGCGGCGCGGCCGAGCCGTTCGACTTTGCCGAGTTCAAGAAGCGCAAATCCGCCGAGCATGGCTGAATTTCGCCTCACGCCGCGAGCGCGGCGCGATCTCGACGCTGTGTTCGACTATAGCGTGGCGCAATGGGGATTGCCGCAGGCGCTGCGCTACACCGACCTGATCGAAGCCGCCTGCGCCGATCTCGCGGAAGCGCCGCAGCGCGCGCAGGATTGCGCCAGTATTCGACCGGGGTATCGCCGTCGCAGCGTCGAGCAGCACGTCATCTATTTTCGGACCACCGGCTACGGCATCGCCATCGTCCGCATCCTGCATCAGCGCATGGATGCCGTCCGCCATCTCTGACGCAGCAAGAGGCTCCTCAAGGCACCGCGATCACCCGACCGGCCCCGCAGGCGCCCCCGCCCCATCCGCCGGCGGGTCGCACAGCCCCGAGCGGTTGAGCAATTCGGTCAGCTGCTGCACCGCCCGGCTGAGCGCGAGCACCTCGTTCTCGCGCAGCAAATCGAGCTTCTCGTGCAGCGACTCGATCTCGAGCTCGGCCTTGATGTTGACCTGATAGTCGTGCTCCGCCGCCAGCCGGTCGATGTCCTGCTGGCGGTTCTGGCTCATCATGATGAACGGCGCGGCGTACGCCGCCTGGAACGACAAGGCGAGGTTGAGCAGGATGAAGGGATAGGGATCCCAATGCTCGATCCAGGCGGTGATGTTGAGCGCGATCCAGAAGAACAGGATCGTCGTCTGGATGATGATGAATTTCCACGAACCCATCGTCGCGGCGACGGTGTCGGCGATGCGCTGCCCGGCGGTCAGCGGGATCGGCGGCGGCGCGGCGGCGCCATGGTCGGCGCGGTCGATGCGGCGCAGGCGGCGCAATTCGGCGAGCAGCCTCGCCTCGCCCTCGCGGATCTCGCTGCGTACGGTTTCGAGCGTCATGCCACCCCTGCCCTCCTGTTGGCGGCGGATGATATCGCGGAAATGGCGGTGACCCAATGGCCCGACGGTGAATTGTCCGTCATGCACGCACCTGGTTCTGGGAGCGCGCCAATCAGAGCGAATGATACTCCGGTCGAGATGATACCCAACGACAACGAAATGCCGATCACAACCGCAGCGTCTCCGCAAAACGCGCCGCCGTCACGATGGTCGCACCGCCATGCGTCTCAAGCGACAATAGATCGTCCTTGTCGCCGGTGACCAACAGATCCGCCTTCCCCGCCTCGCACAGCGCCAGCAGGAAGTCGTCGCGCGGATCGCGTGATCGCTCGACCGGTGGCAGCCGGCCCACCATCTCGGCGATGGCCTTGATCTGGTTGATCAGCCGCCCCGCCTCGGAGGACTTGAGACGCGCGCGGATCTTGTCCCGGCGCGTGACCTCGCGCAGCTCGTCGAGCTGGATCGCGTGGCTGACGAGGATGAAGCGATGGTCGAGCCACGCCTCGACGAGCCGAGCCGGCACACCGCCGGCCGAAAGAAGCCCGCTGAGCAGCACGTTGGTATCGAGGATGACGCGCACCTTCAGCGGCGCGACGTCGACCAAAACGCCTTGCGTACTTCTCCGACCTCTTCCTCGATCAGCCTTTCGACCTCGTCGGCGCCCAGGTCATGGTTACGCGCCTGAATCTCCTTGATCGTTTCGCGCATCACTTCGCGATTGACCGCCTCCTCGACGAAACGCGACAGGTCGCCCTTGCGCCCGCCACGCGTGGCCAGCAGCGTACGCAGCGCGATGTCGGTGTCGCGCGAGACCTTGAGACTCCAGCGTGCGAGGTCGCTCATCCATCACCTGTGCGTTTATGTGTCTGGACGTTTATACCCGTCAGCCGCGTCGGCCGCAACAGCCACCCCCCTCACCCCACCATCTCCCCCATCGTCACATAATCGAGCTTCCCCGTCCCCAGCACCGGCAGCGCCTCGACCGCGCGGATGTCGCGCGGGATGGCGATTTCGGCGACGCCATTGGCCTTGGCCCAGCTCGACAGCGCGGCGAACTTCGCGTCGGGCGCGGTGGTGAACAACACGAGTTGCTCGCCCTTCCGCGGATCGGGCCGGGTGACGACGGCATGGTCGAAGCCGGGCCACAGCGCGGCGGCATAGCTTTCCACCGCGGGCAGCGAGATCATCTCGCCGCCGATCTTGGCGAAGCGCTTGGCGCGGCCCCTGATCGCGACATAACCGTCCGCGTCGATCGCGACGATGTCGCCGGTGTCGTGCCACCCGCCCTCGGGCGGTTGCAGCAGGCCGGGCGCGTCGGCCTTGTAATAGCCGGCCATGATGTTGGGCCCGCTGATCGACAGCCGCCCGCCGCCCTCAATGCCGGGCACTTGCTCCAGCCGCGCGGTGATGCCGGGGAGCAGCCGCCCGACCGTGCCGGCGCGGAAATGCATCGGCGTGTTGACCGCGATCACCGGCCCGGCCTCGGTCGCGCCATAACCTTCGAGGATGCGCAGCCCGAACTTCTCGGCATAGACCTTGCGCGTCTCGTCGCGCACCCGCTCGGCGCCGGCGAAGATGTAGCGCAGCGCGTAGAAATCGTAGCTGTGCGCCATGCGCGCATAGCCGGCGAGGAAGGTGTCGGTGCCGAACATGATCGTCGCGTTGCTGTCATAGGCCAGCGCCGGCACGATGCGGTAATGCAGCGGGCTCGGGTAGAGCAACGTCTTGATGCCGCTCAGCACCGGCAGCAGCGTGCCCCCGGTCAGCCCGAAGCTGTGGAACACCGGCAGCGCGTTGAGCACGATGTCGGCGCTGCTGAAGTCGATCCGCGCGGCGAGCTGCTGGCAATTGGCGAGCAGGTTGCGGTGGCTCAGCGCGACGCCCTTGGGCAGCCCTTCCGAGCCGCTGGTGAACAGGATCACCGCCGGGGCGTTGGGGTCGATCGCCAGGCGGCGATGGTTGCGCTCGGCAAAGCGCGCGGCGATGAGCGCGCGCAGTTTCGCCCCCGCGCCGATGCTCGCGGCGATGTCTTCCAGGTACAGCACGCGGCGGCCATCGGCGACCAGTCCGGCCAGCACGTCGCCGAGCTTGGCCTGTTCGACGAAGGCGCGCGCGGTGACGATCGAGCGCACCTCGGCGGCGGTGCACGCCGCCTTCAGGTTGGCGAGGCCTGCAGTATAGTTGAGCATCGCCGGCACGCGGCCGATCGCCTGCAGCGCGAAGAAGGTCACCACCACGCCCGCGACATTGGGCAGCAGCACGCCGACCGCCTCGCCCTGGCCGCTCTCTGCGCCGAGCGGCCGCGCCAGCGCGAGGCTGCCGGTGATCAGCTTGTTGTAGCTCAGCGGCACGCGCTTGATGTCCTCGACCACCCTCGCCTTGCCGCCATGGATGGTGCGCGCGTCGATCAGCGCGCCGAACAGCGAGCGGTCGATGTCCGAGGTGGCGAAGATCATCTCGCTCATCTCGTCATACAGCCGTCGCCCGGCGATCGCGCGGCGCGCGCGCGCCGACATCTCGCCCTCGATGACGAAGCGGCGCGGCGGCAGGATCGTCAGGTGGATCTTCGGGAAGGTGCGCAGCCGCACCTTGCCGCGCAGATAGGAGAAGGGCGTGTATTGCGCGCCGTCGATGCGCACCGGGATGATCGGCGCATCGGCCTTGTCGGCGACCATGCCGGGGCCGTCGAACACCTTCATCAGCGCGCCGGTCACGGTGATGCGGCCTTCGGGGAAGATCACCAGGGTACGCCCCTCGCGCACAGCCTTGACCATGCGCTTGGCCGACATCGGGTTGGCCGGGTCGACCGGAAAGGCGTGGAACAGCTTGAGCAGCGGCTTGATCCACCAGCGCTGGCAGATCGCGGTGTGCACCGCGAAGGTCGGCTTGCCGGGCAGGAAGGCGGCGAGCAGCAGCCCGTCGATGAACGAGACATGGTTGACCACCACCACCGCGCGCGTGCCGGGTGCCGGCATGTTCTCCGCGCCGGTCAGCTCGATGCGGTAGACCAGCTTCAGCGCGGTGCGGATCAGCGCCTTGAACACCGTCTCGGGTAGCAGCCAGCAGGCGATCAGCGCGACCGCCAGCGTCGAGAAGCCCATCGCGCCGATCACCCCCTTCACCGACACGCCCGACGCCATCATGAAGGTGACGATCGCGACCACCACCACCGTCACGGCGGAGTTGACGATGTTGTTGGCGGCGATGATGCGCGAGCGCTCGCCCGGCGGCGTCGCGGTCTGCAGGATCGCGTACAAGGGCACGATGAACATGCCGCCCGACAGCGAGATGGCGATGAGGTCGATCAGGATGCGCCAGTTGCCGCTGTCGGCGACGAAGGCGAGCGGGCCGACATTCCTGACCTCGGGCACATAATGGTGCGTCGACAGCCACAGGTCGATCATCCCGGCGGCCATCACCAGCGCCGAGACCGGGACATAACGCGCCGACACCTTGCCGCCGAGCAACCGGTTGACCAGCAGCGAGCCGAGCGCGATCGCCACCGAGAAGACCACCAGGAACAGGATCACCACGTCGCGCGTGCCGCCGAGCACGGTCGCCACCAGCGGCACGAAATAGCCGAGCAGGATCGCGCCGACCGCGAAGAACCAGCTGATTCCGAGGATCGACAGCCACACCCCCTCGCCGTCATGCGCGGTCTTGAGCACGTGCCACGTACTCCGAAACGGGTTGCGGTCGATCCGCATGCCCGGCACGACGGGCGGCGCGGCGGGGATCGCCCAGCTCGCCAGGAAACCAACCATCGCCAGGCAACATGCGGTCACCCCCGCCTCCCATGGCGCGAGCTTGCTGCCGAGCAGCTGCCCGCCGAGAATGGCGAGGAAGGTGCCGGCCTCGATCAGCCCGGTCCCGCCCATGATCTCGTTGGCGTGCAGATGCTGCGGCATCAGCGAATATTTTACGGGTCCGAAAAAGGTCGAATGCATCCCCATCATGAACAGCGCGCCGAGCAGGAAGGGGATCGATTCCGCCCAGAAGCCGAGCAGGCCGAGGCCCATGATGCCGATCTCCGCCGCCTTGATGACGCGCACCAGCTTCGCCTTGTCCCACGCATCGGCGATCTGACCGGCCATCGCCGAGAACAGGAAATAGGGCAGGATGAACAGCCCGGTCGCGATCGTCGTCAGCTGTTCGGCGCTGTGCGGCGCGTCCTTGTAGATGGTGTAGGTCGCGAGCAGCAGCATCGCGAACTTCAGGACATTGTCGTTGAACGCACCGAGGAACTGGACGACGAACAAGGGTGCGAAGCGGCGTTTGCCGAGCAGTGACAGATCCGGCGCAGACATTGGCTCTTCTCCCGTTCAAGCCCGTCGCCGCCATGCCCCGGCGCCGGTTAAGAAACGCCGCATGCACGGAGGTTTAGCTCCTTGCGTTCGGCGAGTCGCGGGATTATTATACGCTGTCTAATTAAAAGTAAACGGTGTTCAATTAATGGCGAGACGCTCCGACCACACCCGCGAGGAACTGCGCGCGATGATCGTCAGCGAGGGGCATCGCCAGATGTCGGAGGTAGGCTTCGCGCGCTTCTCGGCGCGCGAGGTGGCCAAGCGGATCGGCTATTCGATCGGCACCTTGTACAATGTGTTCGGCTCGCACGATCAACTCGTGCTGGCGATCAACGAGCAGACGCTGACGCTGTGGCAGGCGCACCTCGCGCACCGCCTCGCCGGCGCCGAGGGCGATCGCTTGCGCGTGCTGATCGAGGCCTATTTCGAATTCGCCATCATCCACCGCCACGCCTGGACCGCGCTGTACGACCACCGCATGCCCGCCGATGTCGGCGTGCCCGACTATTACCGCGACCGCATCCGCGCGCTGACCGGCATCGTCCGCGACGAGATCGCCGCCGTGCTGCCCGAGGAAAGCGACGCCGACACCGACGCACTGACCCGCTCGCTGCTCGCCACGGTGCACGGCCATTGCTTCTTCACCTTGAACGGCACCTTCGGCCTGCTCGGCGAAACCGCGCCGCTGGAGACGGTCCATGCCCGGGTGCGCGAGACGATCGATGCCGCGCGGGCGCGGGCTCAGCGATCCCAGTAAGGCGGGTCGCCGAACGACGCCCTGAGGCTTGCGGTCAGCGCGAGGACCTTGGCCGAGGCGCTGCGGTCGCGCGGATAGGCGATGTGCAGTTCGGCACCCTCCGCCTCCCGGCCGATATCGATCGCGACCAGCGTGCCGGCCTTCAGCTCGGCATGGACGAAGAAGGTCGGCAACAGCGTGATGCCGAGCCCGGCGAGCGCGGCGTCGCGCATCACCAGGCCGTTGTTGACGCGCAGCGCTGCGCGCGGCCGCACGACCTCCCAGCCTTCCGGCCCGGCGAAACGCCAGTCGGCGTCGCGGTTGGCGTAGAGGATGCCGTCATGGTCCTCCAGATCGGCCAGCGCCGTCGGCGTGCCGCGCCTCGCGAGATAGCCGGGCGACGCGACGAGCAGGCGTCGGCTGGTCGAAAGCCGCTTGGCGACGAGGCGGTTGTCGCCGACCGGGCCGTGGCGCAGCACCGCGTCGAAGCCGTCGGCGGCGGCATCGACGAAGCGGTCGTCGAGCTCGAGCGCGAGGTCGATGCCCGGATGGTCGGCGAGAAAGCGGTAGATCGCCGGCCCGAGATGCAGCACGCCGAACCCGACCGGTGCCGAGATGCGGAGCGGCCCGACCAACGTGCCGCGCCGTTCGGCCATTTCGGCGATCGCCTCGCTCGCCTCCAGCAGCATGCGCTGCGCCCGCGCCAGGAAGGTGTGGCCGTCCTCGGTCAGCGATAGCTTGCGCGTCGTGCGCTGGACCAGCCGCGTGCCGAGCGAGCGCTCGAGTTCGGCGAGCCGTTCGCTGACCACCGACTTGGCATGGCCGAGCCGTCGCGCCGCCGCGCTGATCGACCCCGCCTCGGCGGTGGCGACGAAGGCGGCGACACCGTCGAGCTTGATCATCGTTCGGGCATCCCGGAAACCAGTTTCGGCCTATGCCGGCTAGTGCGAAGGATGCCGCCGACGCATCTTCCTGTCCAGACGCCGTTGCGTCCCGTCCTCAACAGGGAGCCATGCCATGTTTCGTCCGATCATTACCGCCATGCTGGGGCTGCTGAGCGCCGCCCCCGCGCTCGCCCAGGTCCAGCCCTTCCCGCCCGGCTTCGTCGAACGCGATATCACCACCAACGGCACGACGATCCATGTCCGCGTCGGCGGCAACGGTCCGGCGGTCGTGCTGCTGCACGGCTATGGCGAAACCGGCGACATGTGGGCGCCGCTCGCCGCCGACCTGGCGCGCGACCACCGCGTCGTCGTGCCCGACCTGCGCGGCATGGGGCTGTCGACCAAGCCGGCCGGCGGTTACGACAAGAAGACGCAAGGGCAGGACATTGCCGGCGTGCTCGACGCGCTGAAGGTCGGCAAGACCGACCTGATCACGCACGATATCGGCAACATGGTCGGCTATGCCTTTGCCGCCGAGAACCGCGACCGCGTGACGCGCTTCGTGCTGATGGACGCGCCGCTGCCCGGCATCGGGCCGTGGGAGGAGATCCTCAAGAATCCGCTGCTGTGGCATTTCCGCTTCGGCGGGCCGGACATGGAGCGGCTCGTCGCGGGGCGCGAGCGGATCTATCTCGACCGCTTCTGGAACGAGTTCTCGGCCACGCCGGCGAAGTTCAGCGAGGCGTCGCGCGAGCATTATGCCGCGCTCTATGCCCGGCCCGGCGCGATGCACGCCGGCTTCGCGCAGTTCGCCGCATTCGACCAGGACGCGATCGACAACAAGGCGTTCCTCGCCGCCGGCAAGCTGACCATGCCGGTGCTGGCGATCGGCGGCGCCAAGTCGTTCGGCCCGACCATGGCGGCGGTGATGCGCTTTGCCGCGAGCGACGTGACCGAGGGCGTGATCCCCGATGCCGGCCACTGGCTGATGGAGGAGCAGCCCACAGCCACGGTGGCGATGGTGCGCGGCTTCCTCGACGCGAAGAAGTAACCCGATTGCAAGCCGGTCGCACCAGCGGCCGGCTTGTCAAACCGCCCTGCCCGCCGCAGAGCGCGACCCGACACGGGTAGAGGAGCGCGGGCACATGCAACCACTGAACGGCATCCGCGTGCTCGACTTCGGGCGCTACATTGCGGGCCCCTATTGCGCCGCGTTGCTCGGCGATTACGGCGCCGAGGTGATCCGGGTCGAGCGGATCGGCGGCAATGAGGATCGCTTCATCGTCCCCGTCGCCGAGGATGGATCGGGCGCCGGCTTCCTCCAGCTCAACCGCAACAAGAAGTCGCTCGCGCTGGCGCTGGGCAGCGAAGGCGGCCGAGCGATCGTGCGACGGCTGGTCGCGACCGCCGATATCGTCGTCGCCAACATGCCCGCCGATGCGCTGGCCAGGGCCGGGCTCGACCTCGCGTCGCTTGCCGCGATCAAGCCCGACATCATCCTCGTCACCGCCTCGGCGTTCGGCGACGAAGGACCGATGGCGCACAGCGTCGGCTTCGACGCGGTCGCGCAGGCGATGTCGGGCGTGGTCGCGCTGACCGGGACGGAGGACCAGCCGTATCGCGCGCAGGTCAATTATGTCGACTTCGGCACCGCGCTGCACGGCGCGTTCGGCGCGATGGTGGCACTGCGCGAGCGCGACCGCACCGGGCGCGGCCAGCAGGTGTCGGGTTCGCTGCTCGGCACCGCGACGGCGATGGCGAACGTGCTGAGCATCGACCATGCGCTGACCGGGATCGAGCGCCGCCCGCTCGGCAACCGCAGCTACGGCTCGTCGCCGACCGACCTGTTCCGCACCAGCGACGGCTGGATCATGACGCAGGTCGTCGGCAACCCGATCTTCGCGCGCTGGGCGAAGCTGGTCGGCGCACCCGAACTGATCGACGATCCGCGCTTCGCCGATGACGAAGCGCGCGGCAACAACGGCGCGGCGCTGAGCGCGGTGATGGCGGCATGGTGCGCTGACCGCACCAGCGAAGAGGCGATGGCGGCACTGGAGGAAGCGCGCGTGCCGGCCGGGCAGGTGCTCGCGCCAGGCGAGGTGATGGCGCATCCGCAGGTCGCGGCGATGGGCTATGTCGAGCAGGTCGCCTATCCCGGCACCCCCGGCCCCGCCCCGATCGTCGGCGCGCCGATCTCGCTGAGCGCCACCCCGCGCGAACCGATGCGCCGTGCGCCGCTGGTGGGGGAGCATAGTGCGGCGATCCTTGCGGGGCTGGGCTACAGCGCCGACGAGATCGCGGCGCTCGTCGCGGCCGGGGCGGTGCAGGTGGGATGAGGCTGCTCCCCTCCCCTTCAGGGGAGGGGCTGGGGGTGGGGCAGTGCCGCAAGCGCGCGTTCGGGGATAGGCCCCACCCCAACCCCTCCCCTGAAGGGGAGGGGCTTAAGAAGAAGGCCCCACCCCAACCCGACGCATGGCGAATCCCGCCGCGCTTCGGTCGAGCGCGGGGATGTTGCGTCTGACCGAACTGACCCTGCCGCTCCACCACCCGCCCGAGGCGTTGCCGGCGGCGATCTGCAAGCGGTTGCGCATCACCCCACGCGAACTGGTCAAACATGTCGTCGCGCGGCGGGCGCATGATGCGCGCGACAAGAGCGATATCCAGCTGGTCTATTCGGTCGACGTCAATGTGAAGGACGAGGCGGCGGTGCTGGCGCGGTGCCGCAAGGACCAGCGCGTGCAGCGTACGCCCGACACGCGCTACCGCTTCGTCGCCAAGGCGCCGGAGGGGCGCAGCGGCCTACGCCCGGTGGTGATCGGCACCGGCCCGTGCGGGCTGTTCGCCGGGCTGATCCTCGCGCAGATGGGCTATCGCCCGATCATCCTCGATCGCGGCAAGGTGGTGCGCGAGCGGACCAAGGACACCTGGGGGCTGTGGCGGCGCAGCATACTCAACCCCGAGAGCAATGTGCAGTTCGGCGAGGGCGGCGCGGGGACCTTTTCCGACGGCAAGCTCTACAGCCGGATCAAGGATGCGCGCCATCTCGACCGCAAGGTGCTGACCGAGTTCGTCAAGGCCGGCGCCCCGCCTGAAATCCTCACCGAGGCGCACCCGCATATCGGCACCTTCCGCCTCGTCACGATGGTCGAGAGCATCCGCGCGACGATCGAGGGGCTGGGCGGCGAGTATCGCTTCGGCACGCGGGTCGACGGGGTCGACATCGCGACCGACGCGCAGGGCACGCGGCGGATGCGCGGGCTGCACCTCAATGGCAGCGGATATCTGGAGGCCGACCGCGTCGTGCTGGCGATCGGCCACAGCGCGCGCGACACCTTCGCGATGCTCCACGAGGCGGGGGTTTACGTCGAGGCCAAGCCCTTTTCGATCGGGGTGCGGATCGAGCATCCGCAAAGCTGGATCGACCAGGCGCGGTTCGGCGCGGATGCCGGTAACGAGATCCTCGGCGCGGCCGAATATCATATCTCGCACCACTGTTCGAACGGGCGGACGGTCTACAGCTTCTGCATGTGCCCCGGCGGCACGGTGGTGGCGGCGACATCGGAAGAGGGCCGCGTCGCGACCAACGGGATGAGCCAATATTCGCGCAACGAGCGCAACGCCAATTCGGGCTTCGTCGTGGCGATCGACCCGGCGCGCGACTATCCTGGCGACCCGCTCGCCGGCATCGCCTTTCAGCGGCATTGGGAATCGCTCGCCTATGTCGCGGGCGGATCGAGCTACCGCGCGCCGGCGCAGCGGCTGGGCGACTTCCTCGCCGGGCGGCCGTCGGAAGCGCTGGGCAGCGTCATCCCGTCCTATCGCCCCGGCGTGCAGCCGACCGACCTGGCGCGGTGCCTGCCCGAGTTCGCGGTGACGGCGATGCGCGAGGCGATCCCGGTGTTCGGGCGGCAGATCCCCGGCTACGACCATCCCGATGTGGTGATGACCGGCGTCGAGACGCGCACTTCCTCGCCGGTGCGCTTCACGCGCGGCGAGGATTTCCAGAGCCTCAACACCGAAGGGCTGTTCCCGGCCGGCGAGGGCGCGGGCTATGCCGGCGGCATCCTGTCGGCGGCGGTCGACGGCATCAAGGTGGCGGAAGCCGTGGCGCTGAGCCTGGGCGATGCGGTGCGCCCGGCGGCGTGACGCGACCGGGAGCGGCGTGGGGTGCCGCCTGCTCGACCTGCTTTTCCTGCTGGTCGTTTTTTCGTGGCCGTTCGGTTGGAAGCGCTGTGGGGTATTTCCGTTCGATCGCAGCGACGTAACCCGTCGGGGCGTTGGCGACGCGTCTCCAACTTAACAGGTGTGGCGCAGGGCGCGAACGGGTCCTGTTCCGGGACGATAGCAGGCGCGAGCAGGCGCGGCGTCGCCACGATGCGCGGGCGACGATGTTCGTATGACGGACGATGAGAAGGAGCGGCGCGGCGGGGCGCGGGCGGCGGCTGGTAGCAGGGTGTGGGGCGGGTTTGAATCACGGCCAGGAATGCAAGACCGCCCCCTGCCCCGCGTGGTGCCCCGCCGTTTCACATTCCCGTCGCATCGCGCTGCTACGGCGCGCGCAGCCCGGTCTGTCCGTTGCGGTCGACCGGCAATCGCGGGGGGAAATGCAATGTTCCGCAAGGCACCGCGAACCGTGTTCGCCGTCATTTCGCTGCTGTTGCTCAGCCTGACGGCGGCGGCGGCACAGCAATTGAGCGCCGCGCCGGTCGAGCATGCGCGGTTGCTCGGCGCGCTCGCGCTGGAGGGCGACGTGTTCCACGTCCAGGGGGTCGATCTCGACAACCGCCGCATCTGGGTGACGTCGGTCGATCGGGCACAGCGCCGCGGTTATCTCCACGAGTTCGACCGCGCGACGGGGCGCTTGCTGCGGCGCGTCGAGCTGACCGACGGGGCGCGCTATCACCCCGGCGGCATCTCGTTGCACGGCGACGCGATCTGGGTGCCGGTCGCCGAGATGACACCGAACAGCTCGGCCGTGATCGAGGAGATCGACACCGCGACGCTGCGGATCCGCCGCCGCATCCCTGTCGCCGACCATCTCGGCTGCGTCGCGGTATCGGACAGCATGCTGATCGCGGGCAATTGGGACAGCCGCCTGCTCTACGTCTTCGACCGGCGCGACGGGGACCGCGTGCGGATCGTGCCCAACCCGAGCGCGACGCCGTTCCAGGACATCAAGCTGATCGGCGGGCAACTGGTCGGCGGCGGGCCGCTGACGCTGTGGAGCGGGACGATCGACTGGATCGACCTGGCATCGATGACGCCGGTGCGCACGCTGCGCGCCGGCGCGACGGACCGCGCCGCGCCCTATAGTGGCGAAGGCATGACGCTGAAGGGCCGCGACCTGTATCTGATATCGGAAGACGGGCCGAGCCGGTTGTTTCACTTCCGGCTGGATGTGTAGCGCCGGGGGCAGCGCGGCCGCCGAACGGTTGACACCGACGCGCGATATTTGGGGAGCATTGGCATGCGCTTTTGCGGGGCCTAGGATTTGCCCATGGAAGCACCTGCCGCTCAAAGTGTCGGCCTTGGTGGCGACGGCGACGAGGTCGACGCGATCGGTGAAGTCGAAGCCGAAGGCGGCGAAGGATTCAATGTATTTAGTAAACTGGCACCGTAATCCGCACCGTAATCCGGCGCCTAATCCCGTGGACGCCAGTTGAAGCTCAAGCTATAAGGGCGGTCGGCTAGCAGCCTTCGCACCAAGCAGGGAACCCCGCCGCGCAACCAGCGCGGCGGGGTTCCTGATTCTGTGGACCTGCCGGGAATCGAACCCGGAGCGTCATGGCTAGCAATCCTTCGGCCGCACCAAGCCAAGCCCGCAAATGGGGGATGCGCCGTGATGGTGCGCGCGAATACCGGGTGAAAGGGTGCGAAACCCCGTGTGAAACAGTGCGGAACCTAGTTTCGCACGGCGCGCAAAATGCCAGATGCATCGCGTTTGGCGTTGTCCGGGCTTGGGGGCTGTAGCTTGAGCCGACGATATTCAGCGACCAGTTCGGCCGCCACCGCCTCTGCCGTGTAGGATGCCAATTCGGCCGGGGTAAGCGCAATCAGTTGCTTGGCGACGCGGGCGATGGGTTCGCCGTTCTTGCCCGCTGGCCTCCCCCCTTTAGCCACCGAGGCGGGGTCTGGCATCGGTTGGTTGATCGTTTCTTGTCGGCCAATCATGCCGGGGAACAACCGTGCGATCCCAGCCGGGTCAAAGCGGACGCCGTAGAGCACGATTTCGGGATTGCCTTTGACCGGAAAGGTGATGTCGCCACTGACCCAAAACCCCGTGTTCTCGTTGTTCCAGTGACGCCAAATACTGCTGGGTATCTTGCAGTGGTGGGTCGTCGTGCCAGCCAGCGTAAGGGTGGCGGCGGCGGCCACAACGTCTGAGGCAAACAGTGCGGCCTTCATCTCGTTCGCGACACGGGCGAAATTCACCCGATCAAGCAACCCGAGCGTCAAGGCTGGCGTGTACCAGGTGGAAAACTCGGCTGGCGAAATGAGATGATCCACGCCGGATAGCTGCCACGGTGACAGCTAATGGACAAGGGCAGGCTGTCCGCATAACGTCCGCTCGCTGCCCCGACTTTGAACGGAAGGGGCAGTCCGCAATCGGCGGCGAACACAGGCTCTCGGCTACGGTTGGGCGGCCTGCGGAATAGAATACCTTCGAGGAATATGCGGGAGGCGCGTTCCTGTGTTCGCGTCGTTCAACCGTCCCGACTGGCGGGGCGGAGCGGCGAACATGGGAAATGCCATGCGCTGGTTATGTGCGTTGAGCCTTTTGGCGCTGTGCGCCTGCGAAAGCCGGATCGAGAAAGCCGAGCGCGAATATGAGATGGCCAAGCGCGCCGGAGCCGACGCGGCCGAGATTTGCGCGAGGGGCCGGGCAGTGACCGAGGCCTATCTCCAGCAAGGCGACGAAATGGCTTATCAGCAGCAGAAGGTCCGCGCCGATATCGCGTGCCAAGGTGCCGAGATGGACCAGCGCGATGGGATCGTGCGCGGCCCCGATGGCAATGTCATACGAGCGGAAGCGATAGACGACACCAACAACGCCGCAGACGCGGCCTTCGCGGCTGGTGCTCACGCCTTAGACAATCACGCCAATTAGAGGTACGTGACGGCATGGCTGACCGAGATCAGAGCGAGAAGTTCAAGGAAGCCGCCCGCGCGCTTGAGTGCGACGAAAGCGAAGAGCGTTGGGACGCGACGCTCAAGAAGGTCGCCAAGGCTAAGCCGGAACCCGAGAAGCCAGAGTGATATCGGCGTCGCTCGCTGATGACGACGAAGCTTGGCTAGGGGATTGGTTATTTCAGGCACTACCGCGCGCGGGTGAGCAGGTGATGCTGGCTGGCGAGCGCTACGAAGTGACTGGTATCGAGCACTGGCCAGCCTTGACGAACCCACCCACGACCGCCGTACCGACTAGCAGCGTTCGCGTTCGGGTCCGCTCGATCGCATCATGAGTTTGCAAGGTATATAATCGCCCAAATATCCGCCCCTGCGCGACGGCAGCGACAATCCCGGCCACCGCGAAGGTCTTTACGGCGAGGTCAACGACATCCTGGCAGCGGCCGACGATCTGGCGCGTCTGCCGTGGGTCGACCCCAGCATCTACCCGGGCGGCCACAGCACCGGCGGCACGCTCCCCCTGAAAGGTCGCTAGGCCGGCACAGCGAGGTGGACGACAACGGTGCCGACAGCACGGGTTGGTGCGCCGTCTAGCGTCGCCGGCTTGAAACGCGCCCTGCTCGTCACGGCGCGGCAGGTCATCTCGTCGAGGGCGGGGACACCGCTCCGATGATAGGGAACGCAGCCGGCGACGTGACCGTCCAGCCCGACTTCGAGCAGCAGCTCGATCGAATAGTCGCCGCTCCGGATCGTCTTCAGGTCGTCACTGCGGAACCAGTCCGACTTGTTGAGTGGGCGCCCCGGCTTGACCAGCGGGGGAACGCCTTGCGCAACAATCGCCGCACAATCGGCATCGGCAGCGGCACCCGCGCTTCCATCAACAGCGTGGCACTGGACAATGCGATGCCGCCAATCGCTGGCGATGAAGTAGAGATGATCGCCGTGCCGGATCGCTGGATAAATGAGATCCGCGTCCGCGGTCGATGCGGCGACGCCTTGCGCCGCAGCCAGGGAAGCCAGCCCGAAAAGGGCAGCGCCAGCCAATGCAGTTCGAGCCGTCATTCTCATATGCGCCGGGATAACATGATCGGCAAACAGCACAAGGCGGCTGAATCGGAATGAAGAATCCAGACGACGGCACCTTCAATCGCCCACGCTGTCCGGAAGCCCCGCCGCCCCCCGATTTCGGCCAGGTCCCCGGGCGTTCGACGATGATCGTTCGAACGCCGGGCAAAGCCCCGGCGCCCGCCTAGCCCGCCCGCGCCGGAAAGCCGAGCCGCGCCGCCGCCGCGAGCAGCGCCGCCTCGCGGCCGGGCATGATGCCCGCCACGGCGGCGCGATAGGCCGCCACCACGTCGGGGCCGGCCTTGTCGGGCGTGCCGCCGTCGAAGGGCGGCTGGGGATCATATTCCAGGCCCAGCTGCAGCGCGCGGGCAACGGCTTCGCCGCTGACCGTGGCGACGAGGGTGAGCGCGAAATCGATCCCGGCGGTGACGCCGCCGCCGGTGACGCGGTTGCGGTCGACCACGATGCGCGCCTTGACCGGTTCCGCGCCGAACAGCGCGAGATGCTGGTGCCACGCCCAGTGCGTCGTCGCGCGGTACCCCGCCAGCAGGCCGGCGGCGCCGAGGATCAGCGAGCCGGTGCACACGCTGGTCACCCAGGTCGCGTCCGCGCCGATGCGCCGCACCCAGGCCATGGCGGCGGCGTCATCCATGACGTCCGACACGCCGATCCCGCCGGGGATGCACAATATGTCCGCCGCGCCGATATCGTCGAAGGTGGCGGTCGGCACGATCGCGAAGCCGGCATCGGTCGGCACCGGCTGGCGGTCCTTCCACACCAGATCCATCGTCGCGCCGGGGATACGCGCGAGGAACTGCGCCGGGCCGGTGAGATCGAGCTGGGTGAGGCCGGGGAAGAGGAGAAAGGCGATCCGGGTCATGGCATGTCCTTGCGGCGGCGGGTGGCCATGGCGGATAGCGCGCCAGGCATTTGGCATAAATGTAAAATAGATGCATATTCCTGCCATGACGCACCGTGTCGCCCTTGCCGTGTTCGACGGGTTCCAGCTGCTCGACGCGACCGGGCCGGCGAGCGTCTATGGCAGCGCGAACGATGCGCTCAGCGGTGTCCATGGTGGCGGCGGCGCGGTGCGCGACGATGCCGCCTATCGGGTGATCATGGCCTCGACGCGCGGCGGGCCGGTGACCAGCAGTTGCGGCGTCGCGGTGATGACCGTGGCGATCGCCGACCTGCCCCCGGCCGGGCTCGACAGCCTGTTCGTCGTCGGCGGCGAGGCCGCGGGATTGCGCCGCGCGGCGGGCGATGGGGCGCTGCGCGACTGGACGCGCGCGGTACACGCCCATGCCGCGCGCCGGGGGTCGATCTGCTCGGGCAGCCTGTTGCTGGCCGCGTGGGGGCTGATCGGGACACGGCGGCTGGCGACGCATTGGGGCGCCGTGCCGCATCTGCGCCGGCACTGGCCCGATCTGGCGCTCGATGCCGACGCGATCTTCGTCGAGGACGGGCCACTATGGACCTCGGCCGGCGTGACGACGGGCATCGACATGACGCTGGCGATGGTCGAGCGCGACCATGGCGCCAACATCGCGCGCGCGGTGGCGCAGCGGCTCGTGCTCAGCGTGCGCCGGCCCGGCTGGCAATCGCAGTTCAGCCCGATGCTGGCGGCGCAGGCCGGCCGCGACGATCGTTATGCCGAGTTGATCGCGTGGATCGTCGCGCGGCTCGACCAGCCGCTGCCGGTCGACAGCCTGGCCGCGCGCGCCGGGGAGACGCTGCGCAGCTTCCACCGCAACTTCACCGCCGCGACGGGCACCACGCCGGCGCGGTTCATCAACCGCGCCCGGATCGACCGCGCGCGGGCGCTGGTCGAGGAAGGTCGCTCGCTCAAGCAGGTGGCGGGGATGGCCGGCTTTGCCAACGCCGCGCGCCTGTCGGCCGCGTTCGAGCGCGAACTCGGGCTGAGCGCCGGCGCCTATCGCACGCTGCACGGACGGCGGCGCGGCGACGGTGCGACCGTCGAACCGTGACCGGGGCCGGTATCGCGCGGCGGACGGGCGTGCGACCGATCGCGTGGAAAGTCGCTACGCCGGCAGGACGGGGACATCGCCCGGGCGCCACGGCGCGACGCGCAGGATCGCGCGCTCGAACAGCGGCGAGGCGAGGTGGCGCGCGAGCCACGCCCGGACGCGCGGGAGCGGCTGCGCGTCGAACCATGCGCGATCGACCGCGGCGAATTGCCGCACGAAGGGCATGACCGCGATGTCGCCGAGCGCGCGGGTGTCGCGGCACAGATTGTCGCAGGCGGCGAGGCGTTGCTCGAGGCCGTCGAGCATGGCGACCCCGGTGGCGCGGTGCGCGAGCGGATCGGCACCGTGGCGATCGGGATATTTATAGCGATCGAGATGGTGCTTGAAGGCGCCGTCGAAGCTGGCGATCAGCGCGGCATCGTCGCCGCCGCGCCAGTCTTCCGGGTCGTGCCGCGCCAATGCCCAGCGCATGATGTCGAGGCTCTCGTCGATCACCGCGCCGCTCTCAAGCACCAGCACCGGCACGGTCGCCTTGGGCGAGGCGGCGAGCATTGCCGCAGGTTTGGCGCGCAGCACGACCTCGCGCAGTTCGAACGGCACGCCGCTCGCGAGCAGCGCCATCCGCGCGCGCATCGCATAGGGGCAGCGCCGGAAGCTGTAGAGGATGGGAGCCGGGCTCGCATATAATCCGCTCATCTTCTTGCAGCCGGTCACCCCTTCCAATCGTCATGCCGGGCTTGTTCCGGCATCCACCGAGGCGCGATGCACCGGCCCTGGCTCACGCGGCACGGTGGACCCCGGAACAAGTCCGGGACTGGCAAGCTAGCGGTCATGCAGGCGCGCCAGCGCGATGCCGGCGAGATTTTGCGCGCGCTTGATGTAGCGGACGCGCGGGCGGCTATCCGATGGCAACAGGGCGAGCAGCGCCTCGCGATATGCCAACGCCGCGCCGCGACACGGCGCCGAGCCGTTGGCCTGCGCCACCACCGAGGCGGCATCGCCGAGCAGGACGAAATCGGTAAGGCCGAGCGACCGCGCGACCCCGGCGGCGTAGAGCAGCGCGCGCCATTCGGCATCGAAGCTGGAGCCGTGGCCGATCGACGGCAGGACATGCGCCTCCCCGCGCACCACCGCCGCCACCTCCATCGCGCCGGGATTGGGGCGGCATCCGCCGTCGAAATAGACCTTCACGGTGCGCGACGGGGTCGCGGGCCGGATATCGCGCAGGGGATCGGTGCTCATGCTCCCCGGCGTAGCGCGTGGCCGGGCGAAGGAAAGCGCTGTTTCACGCTGCCCCGACCCGCCGCGCGTCACTCCGCCGGCTGCGGCGCCTCACCCTGATGGCCGATCGCGCCGGCCGGCCCGGCGATCCGGCCGGCCGCCGGATCATGGCCGATCACCGTGCCGCCGTCGTCGCCGGGGCGATAGGTCAGCAGGCGGCGGCTCAGCTTGGGCCCGATCCAGCGCTCGACCCCGACCGCGAGGCTGAAGCTGGCCGGCACGATCACCAGCGTCAGCAGCGTCGAGAGCGACAGGCCGCCGATCACCGTGATGCCCATCGGCACGCGCGACGAGCCGTCGCCGTTGAGCGCCAGCGCGGTCGGCATCATGCCGGCGACCATCGCCACCGTCGTCATGACGATCGGCTGGGCGCGCTTGTGCCCGGCGTCGAGGATCGCGTCGAACACCGCCACGCCCTTGTCCATCTCCTCGAGCGCGAAATCGATCAGCAGGATCGAGTTCTTGGCGACGATGCCGAACAACATGATGATGCCGATATAGACCGGCATCGAGATCGGCGTGCCGGTGACGAGCAGGCCGATCAGCCCGCCGAGCGGCGCGAGCAGCAGCGAGCCCATATTGACCAGCGGCGGCAGCACGCGGCGATAGAGCAGCACGAGCACCGCGAACACCAGGAAGCAGCCGGCGAGCAGCGCGATGACGAAATTGGTGATCATCTCGGCAAACCACTTGTCCTGCCCGACGACGAGTTCGCCGACACCCATCGGCAGGTTCTTCATGATCGGCAGCTTGTGGATTTCCTCCTGCGCGGTGCCGCTGACCACGCCGCGCGCGAGGTCGGCACCGATCGTCAGCTGACGCTTCTGCGCGACGCGCTCGATCTGGGTCGGGCCGGCGCCAAGGCTGACATCGGCGACGAGGTTGAGCGGGACCGAGCCGCCATTCGTCGTCGCGACGGGCAGATTGTCGATCGTCGACAGGCGCTGGCGCGCATTCTGGTCGAGCGCGACGCGGATCGGCACCTGGCGGTCCGAGAGCGAGAATTTCGCGCTGTTCTGGTCGATATCGCCGAGCGTCGCGATGCGGATCGCCGATGACAGGGCCTGCGTCGTCACCCCGAGATTCGCCGCGAGATCGAGCCGCGGCTTGATGACGATTTCGGGGCGCAGCAGATTGCCCTCGATGCGCGGCGCGACGATGTCGGGCAGCTTGGCCATCTGGTCGACCAGCTGGATCGCGGTCGCGGTCAACAGCTTGGGATCGTCGCCGCCCAGCACGATCGACAACTGGCGGGCGCTGCCGCCCCAGCCGCCTTGCGCGCGGAACGCGACGCGCGCGTCGGCGATCGTCGCCAGTCGCGGCGCCAGCTGCTGCTCGAACTGCGAACTGGTGAGCTTTTTCCCCGGGCGATAAAGCGCGGTGACCTTGCCGCTGCCGACCCAGGCGCGTGAATAGACATGGGCGACGTCGGGCTGCGCCTGGAACAGCGCCGCCACCTCGGACACCACGGCCTGGGTCTGCGCCAGCGTCGTGCCGGGGACCATCGTGACCTGCGCGGTCGACGAATCGAGGTTGCGGTCGGGCTGGAAGGTCTTGGGCATGTAGACGAACAGGCCGATCGTCAGCGCCAGCGACACGGTGCCCGCGACCACCGCCGACCAGCGATGCCGGAGCGTCCAGCGCAGCAGGCCGGTATAGAGATCCATCAGCCGCCCCTCGCCGTGCGACTGGGTGCCCTTGGCCTTGAGGAAATAGGCCGCGATCATCGGCGTGATGAGGCGCGCGACGGCAAGGCTGATCAGCACCGAGACGACGACGGTGAGGCCGAAATTCTTGAAGAACTGGCCCGATACGCCGGGCATCAGCCCGACCGGCAGGAACACCGCGACGATCGACATGGTGGTGGCGAGCACCGCGAGGCCGATCTCGTCGGCGGCGTCGATCGCCGCCTGATAGGCGGTCTTGCCCATCCGCATGTGTCGGACGATGTTCTCGATCTCGACGATCGCGTCGTCGACCAGCACCCCGGCGACGAGGCTCAGCGCCATCAGCGTCATGTTGTTGAGCGTGAAGCCGAGCAGATCCATGAACCAGAAGGTCGGGATCGCCGAGAGCGGGATCGCCAGCGCCGAGATGATCGTCGAGCGCCAGTCGCGCAGGAACAGGAACACCACGATCACCGCGAGGATCGCGCCCTCGACCATCGCCTCCATCGCCGCGTCATATTGCGCCTTGGTGTATTTGACGCTGTTCGAGATCATCTCGAAATGCACCTTGGGGTTGCGCTTTTCGAGCGCGGCGAGCTTGGCCTGCGCGTCCTTGAAGACGGTGACGTCGGAGCCGCCCTTGGCGCGCTGGAAGTCGAAGCTCAGCACCTGGCGCCCGTCGAGCGTCGAAGACGAGCGCTGCTCGGCATAGAGATCACGGACGCGGCCGAGATCGGCGAGCCTGACGGTGCGTCCGCCGCCGACCGAAATCTGCGTCTGGCCGAGATCATAGGCGGTCCGCGCATTGCCCAGCACGCGCACCGACTGCTCCGACCCGGCAATCTCGGCGCGGCCGCCGGCGGCGTTGAGATTGACCTGGCGCAACTGCTGGTTGACCTGGCTCGCGGTCAGGCCCTGCGACTGCAGCTTGAGCGGATCGAGGATCACGCGGATCTCGCGACTGACGCCGCCGTTGCGATCGACCTGCGCCATGCCGGGGACCGACAGCAGTTCCTTCGAGACGGTGTTGTCGATGTACCAGCTGAGCTGCTCGATCGTCATGTCGGTCGAGATCGCGGCGTAGCTCGCCAGATCCTGCCCGGTGGTGTTGGCGCGGCTGACCTGCGGCTCGAGAATGCCGTCGGGCAGGTCGCTGCGGATCTGCTGGATCGCCGAGCGCACATCCTCGACCGCGCGGTCGATCGGGGTGCCGAGCGCGAGCTGCACCACCGTCGTCGAGCTTCCCTCCTGGACGGTCGAATCGATCTCGTCGATGCCCTGCAGGCTGCGCACCGCCGCCTCGACCTTCTGCGTGACCTGGTTTTCGAGCTCGGTCGGCGCGGCGCCGGGCTGGACGATCGAGACGATCACCACCGGAAAATCGATGTCCGGCTGGTTGTTGACGTCCATCCGCATGAAACTGACGATCCCGGCGACCGTCAGCATGAAGAACAGGACGATACCGGGCACCGGGTTGCGGATCGACCAGGCGGAAATATTACGGAAGCTCATTGCGTCAGCCCGAATTCACGCGCCGCGTCCGTTTGTCACTCCACCCGGGACTCGGAAAATACCTTGTCTTATCAGCGACGTACGGCCAGCGTTCCATGGAAGCGGGCGGAGTTGCCGGGAAAGCATCTCCGCCTTTCTCTCCCACAAGATCACGAGGCTGAAGCGTAAGTCAATGTGTCATGCCCCTTTTGCCAGTGGGTTGGGGGCTATTTGTCCGCCGCGAAGGTACCCGCTTTCACCGCGATCGGCCTGGCCGTCGGGTAGAATTGCACGAAGGTCGAATCGACCGCGCCATGCGCGCCGTGGCAGGAATAACAGCTGGCGCTGGCGGGGATGAGTTTCGCCGGCTTGTTATCGACGTTGACGAAAAATCCCCATCCGCCCTTGAACCGCGTCGAATCGCGAACATGGATTTCAAGATCGAAGCGCTGCTCGGTCTGGAAGATGCCCGACTTGTTGATCGACCCCTTGCTGGAACCGATGCGCGGTTCCTTGACCATCACGGTCCCGTCGGGCCAGCGCCCGGTCGCCTTGAACCGCTTCCATGAAACCGGATCGACGAAGACATTGTCGACCATCTCGTGATCCATGCCGGTCGGTTCGTCGCTGTAGTTCATGTTGACGCCGGAGGTCAGGAACACCCAGTCGCGATAGTCCGCAGGCAGGATCAGTTCGCCGGCGGCGGTATATTGCGCCGCGGCGGCGGGCTCGGGATCGGGCGCGGTCGCCCCCCGCGAGGCGCCGAACAACAGCAATGCCGGGAAAGTCAGCAGGATGGCCTTGGGCAGCAAGGTGGCTTTGGCGATTTTCATGGTCGGTCCTCAGGAAAGGGGGCGGGAAGTGGCGTGAAGCGGCGGCGATATTCGCTCGGCGGCAGACCGAAGCGACGATCAAAGGCGCGGCAAAAACTGTCGTCGCTGCCAAACCCGTTCGTCGCGGCGATCCGCTTGATGCCGGCATCGGAGGCGACCAGCTGCTCGCGCGCCGCATCGAGGCGCAGCGCCTCGACATAGGCGGCGGGCGTCGTGCCGAAGCTGGCGTGAAAGGCGCGACTGAACTGGCGCGGGCTCAACGCGACCCGCCCGGCGAGCGCCTCGACGGACAGGTCGCCGTCGAGATGCGCGAGCATCCAGCCGGCGAGATCGGCGAAACGATCGCCGGCACCGGCCTGGAACCGCAGGGGCTCGGAATATTGCCGCTGCCCGCCCGATCGCTTGAGATAGACGACGAGCTCGCGGGCGACCGACACGGCGACGCCCGGCCCATGGTCCTCCTCGATCAGCGCCAGCGACAGGTCGATGGCCGCCGTGATGCCCGCCGAGGTGTAGAGCCGCCCGTCCTTGATGAAGATGCCATCGGGTTCGAGCCGGATGGCGGGGAAGCGCGCCGAAACGTCGCGGGCATGCTGCCAGTGCGTCGTCGCGCGGCGACCGTCGAGCAACCCGGTCGGCGCCAGACCATAGATGCCGGTGCAGACCGACACGATGCGGCGCAGCGCTCCGGCGCGCGCGGTGATCGCCGCCGCGACGCGATCGGCGGTGTCGCCGCGCCGCAGGCCCTCGCCGCCGGCGACGATCAGCGTATCGAGCGCCGGCGCCGCGCCGAGCGACGCGTCGGGGACGATGCGCAGACCGGCCTCGCTGGTGAACGGCGCACCGTCCGGGCTGAGGACCATCGTCGCATAGGCATCAGGATGGATCTGATTGGCCGCGCCGAACGCGTCGAGCGGCCCGGTAAGGTCGAGCGTCTGGACCCCGTCGAACCCGACCAGACCGATCAATATTGGCATTCCCGTCATGATCATGTCCTCGGCCGCGTGGTTACGGCGCGCCGATCATGCCGGAAATGACGTTGATCCGACACTTTCGGACATCACCGACGACAGGCGGGTGGTCGAGCCGCCGCGTCGCCGCCTCAGCGCGCCCAGGGCGCCGCCGCCAGCGCGCGGGCGAAATGGTCGATCACCACCTGCACGCGAAGCGGCCGAAGCGGCGATGGTGGCATGATCAGATGGAGCGCGAGCGGCTGGACGGTCCATTCGGGCATGGCGATTTCGAGCGCGCCGCTGCGCAGTTCGCGCCAGACGAGGAATTCGGGCTGCAACGCCAGCCCCTGCCCGGCAAGCAGCGCCGGGTTGAGCATGTCGGCATTGTCGCTCCACAACCGGACCGGCGGCGCGACCGTTTCCTCGCCGAACAGCGCGTGGGTGAAGCGCCACACGCCGCGCGGGCCACCGCCGGTATAGGCCATCGCGACATGGTCCCTGAGCTGCGCGGGATGGGTCGGCCGGCCATGCGCGTCGAGATAGCCGGGCGAGGCGACGAGCAGGATGCGCACCGCGCACAGCCGCCGCGCGAGCAGCGACGAATCCTCCAGCGTGGCGATGCGCAGCGCGAGATCGAAGCCGTCGGCGACGAGATCGACAAGGCGGTCGCTCAACGCGAAATCGAGGACGATGTCGGGATAGGCGGCGAGAAACGGCGGCAGCGTCTCGCCGACATGCGCGATACCGAACGACAGCGGCGCGCTGATCCGCACCAGCCCGCGCGGCAGCTGCGACTGCTCCACCGCCTCGTCCTCGACCGCCTCGCCCTCGCTCAGGATGCGCGTCGCGCGTTCGAGCGCGCCGCGCCCGCCCTCGGTCAGCGACAGCCGCCGCGAGGTGCGCGCGAGCAGCGCGACGCCGAGCCGCGCCTCGAGCCGGGCAATCGCCTTGGAGACGGTCGGGTTGGACAGGCCGAGCTCGCGCGCGGCGCGCGCGAAGGAGCCGCATTGCGCGACCTTGGCGAAGATCGCCCAGGCTTCGAGATCGGGGAGTCGACGTGTCATTTTCGGCAATGATGTGATGCCAACGTTTCTATTTCGTCAAGTCCGATCATCGCCCATCTTCCGGTCATCGAAAGCACACACGCTTTCCCAAGGAGATTTGACAATGATCGAACGCCGCCCCTTCGCCTCGCTCGGTGGTGCCAACCATGGTTGGCTCGACGCCAAGCATCACTTCTCGTTCGCCGGCTATTACGACCCGGCGCGGATGGGCTGGGGCCCGATCCGCGTGTGGAACGACGACACGATCGAGGCCGGCACCGGCTTCCCGCCGCACGGCCATGCCGACATGGAAATCATCACCTATGTCCGCGAAGGCGCGATCACCCACCAGGACAGCCTGGGCAATATCGGCCGGACCGAGGCGGGCGACGTGCAGGTGATGAGCGCCGGCAGCGGCGTGCGCCATTCCGAATATAATCGCGAACCCGGCACGACGCGGATCTTCCAGATCTGGATCGAGCCGAGCCGTCGCGGCGAGACGCCGAGCTGGGGCGCCCGCCCCTTCCCCAAGGGCGAGCGCTCGGGCAAGTTCGTGACGCTGGCCAGCGGCGCCGCCGATGACGCCGACGCGCTGCCGATCCGCACCGATGCCCGTATCGTCGGCGCCACGCTGAAAGCCGGCGAGACCGCCGAATATGCCCTCGGCGCCGGGCGCCATGCCTATCTCGTGCCCGCCAAAGGTGCGGTCGAGATCAACGGCGTCAGGATCGAGGAGCGCGATGGCGCCGCGATTTCCGACGAGGCCGTGCTGCGTGTCACCGCGCTCAACGACGATGCCGAGATCGTCCTGGTCGACGCCGCCTGATCACCCGCTTGATCACCCGATCCTGTACCCGTTAGCGTATCTCAACCCCTCAAAAACAAAGGAACTTCCCCATGCCGACCATCACCACCCGCGACGGAACCGAGATCTTCTACAAGGACTGGGGCGCGAAGGACGCACAGCCGATCATGTTCCACCATGGCTGGCCGCTCAGTTCGGACGACTGGGACGGACAGATGATGTTCTTCCTCGAGCGCGGCTACCGCGTGATCGCGCACGACCGTCGCGGCCATGGCCGGTCGAGCCAGGGCAGCGAAGGCCATAACATGGACCAGTATGTCGCCGATGTCGTCGAACTGACCGACGCGCTCGACCTGAAGAATGCCATCCACATCGGCCATTCGACCGGCGGCGGCGAGGTGGCGCGCTATGTCGCGCAGGCCAGGCCGGGCCGCGTCGCCAAGGCGGTGCTGATCAGCGCGGTGGCGCCGCTGATGCTCAAGACGGAAGCGAATCCGGGCGGCACGCCGATCGAGGTGTTCGATGGCCTGCGTGCGCAGACCGCGACCAACCGCGCGCAATTCTATCTCGACCTGACCCTGCCCTTTTACGGCTATAACCGCGACGGCGCCGAGGTGAAGGAAGCGGTGCGCCGCAACTGGTGGCGGCAGGGCATGATGGGCGGCGCCAAGGCGCATTATGACGGCATCGCCGCCTTCTCCGAAACCGACTTTACCGAGGATCTGAAGAAGATCGCGGTGCCGACATTGGTGATGCACGGCGAGGACGACCAGATCGTGCCCTACGCCGATGCCGGCAAGCTGTCGGCCGGGATCGTCAAGGGCGCGGTGCTCAAGGCCTATCCCGGGCTGCCGCACGGCATGCCGACGACGCATGCCGAGCTGATCAACGCCGACCTGCTGGCGTTCATCACGGGCTGAAACCGGCGTGACAGGGCGGCGCGCGGCGTGCTTCGGTACGCCGCGCGCCGTCGATCGAAACCGTCGAGACTATGACGCGAACGCTGGGAGGCGAACGTGAGCGACCGGATCCTGATCTTCTACGGTTCGTACCGAACCGACCGCCAGGGCATCAGGCTGGCGCAGTATCTGGTCGACGCGTTCGCCGCGCGCGGCGCCAGCCCCGAACTGATCGACGCCAAGGCGATCGGCCTGCCGATGCTCGACCGGATGTACCGCGAATATCCCCCCGGCACGGCGCCCGACGCGCTCGAGGCGCTGGCGCAGAAGATCCTCGCGGCCGACGCCTTCGTGTTCGTCACCGGCGAATATAATTGGGGCGTACAGCCCGGGCTAAAGAACCTGACCGACCATTTTCTTCCGGAATGGTTCTGGCGGCCGGCGGCGATCGCCAGCTACTCGGCCGGCCGCCTCGCCGGCGTGCGCGCGGCCAGCGCATGGCACCCGACGCTGGCCGAGATGGGCATGGTGGTCATTTCCAGCACATTGTCGGTCGGCGGGATCAGCGGCGCGTTCAGCGCGACCGGCGAACCGCAGGGCGACAGCGGCGCCGCGCTGGTGCGCGCCTTTCCGCGCTTCGCCGACGACCTGGCCTGGTGGACCGAGGCGGCAAGCGCGCAGCGCGCGCGGCTCAAGCCGCCTTATTGACCCGGCACGCGGACGTCGACCGGCCGGGCCGCGCCGGCGGGGCGCATTCGACAGGCGGCTCCTTTTGCGAGGCGCGATCCAGCCGCGGTCCGCCGTCGATCGATCAAACCGAATCGCGCTCGATGATCCGCACCGGCAAGGTCGCCGATGGGGTTTCCTCGCCATCGAGACGGCGGAACAGGAACTCCACCAGCGCCGCCGCGCCATGCGCGAGATCCTGCCGCACCGTCGTCAGTCGCGGATGCGAATGTTCGGCGAGCGCAAGATCGTCGAAGCCGATCACCGAGACATCCGCCGGCACGTTGATTCCACCCGTCTGCAGGGCACGCAACGCGGCAAGGGCGATGACGTCCGAGGCCGCGAAGACGCCGTCGAACTCGATGCCGCGTGCGATCAGGCCCTGCACCGCGGCGAGTGCGGTATCGCCGGTAAAATGTGCCGGCTGGATCAGCGTTTCGTCGATCGCGATCCCCGCCCGCTCCAGCGCGGTGATGTAGCCGCGCAGCCGCATCTCGATCTCGGGCAAGGCCGTCGCCCCCAGGAATACGATCCGCCGACGCCCCGCCTGGAGCAACGCGTCGACCGCCGCGCGTGCGCCGCCAACATTGTCCGATCCGACCGAGCAATAGACCTGCTCGGGCAAATGCGCGCCCCACACGACGAGTGGCAGGAACGTCCGCGCCGCGGCGTTGATCTCGTCATGCTGGTTGCTCTGCCCGACGACGATATAGCCGTCCGCCTTTTGCGACTGGACATGGCGCGTGAGCCAGCCTGGTGCCGGCGACGGGATGCGCGACAGCAACACATCATAATTTCGCGCCGAGATCTCGTCGGCGAGGTGACCGAAAAGCTGGAGGAAAAAGGGATCGGAAATGAGCTGGTCGGCCTCGTGCCCGAGCGGGATCGCGACGCAGATCGTCCGCGTACGGTTCGATCGCAGCCGCTGTCCGCGCTGGTCGATGACATAGCCGTTTTCGATCGCGATCTGCTGGATCTGGCGGCGCGTGGTGGCCGGAATCAGCGGGCTCTCGGCAAGCGCGCGCGACACCGTCGATGTGGAAACACCCGCGAGTTTTGCGATATCGGTCATTTTCAGCGGGCCACTGGGCTTGCCGTGGGGGATATTGGCCTTGGGCGGTCGCATGGCCTTTCATACCGCATCGGCCCGATGGTGCAACGCGCGACGAACCGCGTGATCTGCGATACGATGGCAGAGGTGACGAGGCCGGTTGCGATTTGGGCGCGAGCGCGATAGGGCAAGCGTCACGCAATCGATTGCAGGCACGCTGCGACGGGGAGAGGCGGTATGACGTTGACGCGACGCGATCTACATCGAGGCTTGGTCGCGGCAGGTGCCGCGCTGATGTTCGCGCCGACCGCCCGGGCGCTGGCCATGGTGCCGGATGACGCCGACGCGCTGAAAATGGTCGATCCCGAACTCCGGCCCGCCGCCCGGGCGATGCTGGCACAGCATTTCCCGCCGATGACGCGCGCCGCGTTGCCCGCGATGCGCGCCTCCTGGGTCGCGCCGCCGACGCTCCCGCCCCCCGCCCCGGCGGTTGAATCGCGGACCATTGCCGGACGCCGCGGGGACCCCGATGTCGCGATTCAGCTGATCGGCGCGACCGCCGGCGCGTCGGCGCCGCGCCCGGCAATCCTGCATATCCATGGCGGTGGCATGATATCTGGCCGGGCGCAGAACATGACCGCCTTTTGCCAGGGCGTGGCGGCCGAATTCGACTGCGTCGTGGTGAATGTCGATTATCGCCTGGCGCCCGAAACGCCGTTTCCGGGACCGGTCGAGGACAATTACGCCGCACTCTTGTGGCTCTATCGCAACGCGGCCGCGCTCGGCGTCGATCGCACGCGGATCGCGGTGATGGGCGAGAGCGCGGGCGGCGGGCTTGCCGCACTCCTGGCGATCGCGGCGCGCGACCGTGGCGAAGTGCCGCTCTGCTATCAATTGTTGCTCTACCCGATGCTCGATGACCACACCGGCAGCGCGGGCGCCGCGCAGCCGGCAGTCAAGCCGATCGGCTGGTCGGCCGAGGCAAATGTGTTCGGCTGGAGCGCCTTTCTCGGTGTTCCGGCGGGGTCGGCGCGCGTTCCCGCGGGTGCGGTGCCCGCGCGCGTGTCAAACCTGGCGGGCCTGCCGCCCTGCTTCATCGGCGTCGGCGCGATCGACCTGTTCGCCGCCGAGGACATGGCTTATGCCCGGCGCCTGATCGACGTCGGCGTGCCGACCCAGCTTCACGTCACGCCGGGCGCGTTCCACGCCTTCGATTTCGTCGTCCCGCAGGCGCGTATCGCGCGCGAGTTTACCGCCGCGTGGAAGAGCGCGCTCGGGGCGATCTTTGCGGTGCACGCCTGATGCGCCCGATCAGAACCGCCCATCCCGACACGCCAACGACCGATGCGAGCGCCACGGCGGTGGAGCGCCGTACGCTGCTCGCCGCGGCCGGGCTCGGGCTGATCCTCGCGCCGGCCGTCGCCGCCCGGACACCGCCGTTCGCGACCGCGACATCGGGACCGCTTGGGCCGCTCTCACCCGCCTGGCACGCCGCGGAAACGCTGCCCTTGTGGCAAGGCGCGCCGCCCGAGACGGGGTTCCGGCCGCAACCGCTCCCGCCCGGCTCGCCGCCGGGTTTTTTCCGCAACGTCGCAAATCCCACGCTACACGTGTTCGTGCCACGCGAGCGCAACGGTCGGGCAGTGCTGCTCATTCCGGGCGGAGCCTACACCTTCATCGTCGGGACGCATGAGGGCGGCGACACCGCGCAGGCGCTGGCGGCGCGCGGCTACACCGTGTTCGTATTGATCCATCGCCTGCCCGGCGAAGGCTGGAGCCATCGCTCGATCGTCCCGCTGCAGGATGCGCAGCGCGCGATGCGCGTCATCCGCGCCGAGGCGGCGCGCTACCGCGTCGATCCCGCCAAGGTCGCGGTGCTGGGCTATTCGGCCGGCGGGCACCTCGCGGCATCGCTGGCAACGGGATTTGCCGAGCCGACCTATGCCGGGCGCGACGCGATCGACCGGCAGGATCCGCGTCCGTCGGCGGCGGGATTGATCTATCCCGTGATCACGCTCGTACCCGAATACACCAATCAGCAGACCGCCGCGTCGTTGCTCGGGCCCGCGCCGGACGCCGCGCTGATCGCGCAGCGCTCCCCGGACGGCCATGTCGATGCCACGACGCCGCCGACCTTCCTAGCGCACGCGCTCGACGATCCGGCGGTGCCGCCCGAAAACAGCTTCAGGATGCTGGCGGCGCTGCGCGCGGCCAGGATAGCGGCCGAGGCGCATTTCTTCGAGCATGGCGGTCACGGCTTCGGTCTCGGAACACCCGGCGCGCCCAATGCGCAGTGGCTGGCGCTGTTCGACGCGTGGCTGGGCCAGCACATGGCGGCAAAGTGACGCGGCGCGCGGCCGCTGGGGATAATCGATGACCGTCGCTCACAAGCCGCATCTCTCGCTGCTGCGCATCATCGAGATGAATCTCGGCTTTCTCGGCCTGCAGTTCAGCTTCGGGCTGCAACAGTCGAACATGTCGCCAATCTATTCGTATCTCGGCGCCAACGAGGCGAGCCTGCCGCTGCTGCAACTGGCCGGCCCGCTGACCGGGCTGCTGGTCCAGCCGCTGATCGGTGCGATGAGCGACCGGACCGCGTCGCGCTGGGGGCGACGGACACCCTATTTCCTGTTTGGCGCGGTGCTCTGCTCGATCGGCCTGTTCGTCATGCCGCTCAGCCCGACGATCCTCGCGGCGGTCTGCACGCTGTGGATCCTGGACGCCGGCAACAACATCACGATGGAACCGTACCGCGCCTATGTCAGCGATCGTCTGTCGGACGATCAACGCAATTTCGGCTTCCTGTCGCAAAGCGCGTTCACCGGGCTGGGGCAGATGCTCGCCTATCTCGCGCCGACCTTCATGGTCAACGTGCTCGGTTTCAACGTCAACGCGGTGGATGCGCACAACATCCCGGTCATCACCCGCGCCGCCTTCACGATCGGCGCGGTGTTGTCGTTCACGACGATCATCTGGTCGATCCTGCGCGTCCCCGAACTGCCGCTGAGCGAGCCGGCACGGGCGGCGATCGCCGCCAAGTCGCGGACGATCGGGGCGACGCTCGGCGAGATCTGGGACGCGATCGTGACGATGCCGCCGACGATGCGCAAGCTGGCGTTGATGAGCCTGTTCCAATGGTATGCGATGTTCACCTACTGGAATTACGTGATCTATTCGATCAGCCGCTCGGTCTATGGCGAGGCCAATCCGCTATCCGAAGGGTTTCGCCGCGCGGTGCTGGATAATGGCGTGCTCGGCGGCTTCTATAACGGCGTGGCCTTCGTCGCGGCATTGGCGATGGTGCCGCTCACGCGGCGCTGGGGCGCGGCGACGATGCACGCGATCTGCCTCGTCGCGGCGGGCATCGGCATGCTCGCCATCCCGCACATCGCCGACACGACATGGCTGTTCCTCCCGGCGATCGGCATCGGGCTCGGTTGGGGCAGCATCATGGGCAACCCCTATATCATTCTGTCGCGGGCCATCCCGCCCGAACGCACCGGTGTCTATATGGGCATCTTCAACATGATGATCGTCGCGCCGATGCTGCTCAACGCCGCGACGATGCCGCTCTATTTCGACAGCTGGCTGGGCGGCGACGCGCGCAACGCGCTGACGCTGTGCGGCGTGCTGATGGGGATGGCGGCGCTGTGCGTGCTGTGGGCGCGCCAACCGCGCCTGGCGGGCGGCGGCACGGCCGCGGTTTCGCAATCTCAGTAGCCGCGCCGCGCATGCGCCTCGTGACCGAGCAGGAAGATCAGCACATCGTCGATCCGCGCTCGCCATGCCGCCTCGTCATGCCCGACGTCGGGATAGTAGCGCGCCGCGAGATCGACGCCCATGACGAAACCTCGCCGTGAGAGCGCATCGATAATCGCCATATGGGTCGGGCCATAGAAGCGGTCGATTCCGAGCGCGCTGCGGTCGATCCAGATCGCATGCCGCCCGGCGCGCGGCAGGCAGGCGTCGGCGAAATCGGCCACCGCCGCGGTCACATCGTCGGCGAAGCCATTCGGCAGCGTCTCGGCTTCCGTCACCGGCAGCAGACTGAAATGCGCCGAAAGACAGGCCGCGCCGGCGACGCGGCGTGGATAGCGTGCGAGGATCTCGAGCGCCGCCACCGCGCCGAGCGACGAGCCGCCGACATAGGTGGCACCGGCTGTCGCGCAGGTCGGGAAATGCGCGTCGATCAACGGCTTGACCGTTTCGATGATCAGCCGGGCATAGCCGGCCGAGCGTGCCGGCCCACCCCAGGCGGCTTCGACCACCTCGCGCGCCGCCCCGGTCAGCCGGTCGAGTAGCAGCGACGGCGCATATTCGTTGAATCGCGCCGCCGTGCTGGCGGCGCCGACGACGATCGCCGGAACGATCGCACCGGCATCGGCGAGCCGCGAGAGGCTGCGGTCGATCTCCCACGCCGTCCCGAAAGGCACCAGTCGCGCATCGAACAGGTTCTGGCCATCCTGCATGTAGAGCACCGGAAATCCCTCGGGCGGGGCCGGATGGTCGGGAACCCAGACGAACAGGTCTCTCGCCAGGGGATCGGGCGAGACGGCGGCATGCCGGACGAACAGGCTCCCGCGCCCCGACGGGGGCGCCAGCGGCACGAAACCGGCGCGCGCGGTATCCGCCAACGCGGTCATATGATCGCCTCCGTCGCGCGCCTAGCGACCAAGGTGTCGATCGAAGAAGCGAACCATCACATCATAGGCCTGACGCGATTCGGGGACGTCGGCATTGTAGAAGAAGCCGTGGAACAGCCCCTCCCAGACGTGCAGGTCGGCATCGACTCCGAGCCGGACCATCTGGCTATGCGCGTGGACCGCCGCACTGAATTCGAAACCGCGCGAGGCCGTGATGATCAGCGTCGGTGGAAACTGGCGGATCACCGCGTCCGACACGCCGGGGGCGACCAGCGGATCCTTGGGGTCGGTCCCCGCAAAATAGGGCAATTTGGTTGCCGCGCCCGGGTCGGCCGGCGGCCAGGCCGGGGCCGGGCGCGCCTCGCCCAGCGCCGCGGTCGTAAAATCGGCGTCGCCGCCAAAGCCGAATCCCGACATCGTGGTTCCGGCGCAGAAGATGCCGATCGCGCCCGGTCGCGGGAGGCCGTGGACCTGGAACCATGCCGTCGCCATGCCGGTCAGCATGCCGCCCGCCGAGCAGCCGTAGATGCCGATATTCTTCGCCGGGTAGCGCTTGAGCAACGCGCGATACACCGCGGCAACGTCTTCGCTCGCGGCGGGAAAATGATGATCGGGCCCTTCGCGGTAATCAACCGACACCACCCTGATCCGCCCGAGCGCGGTGAGCGGAATCGATTCGAGTTCGGCGCATCCCGGGAAACACCCCGAAAAGCCGCCGCCATGCAGGTTGATGAGCACGCGATTGCGGTTGCCCGGCGCGATCCCGGCGGCCGGCGCATAGTCGAGCACATGCACGCCGCCAATCCGGGCGTCGACGCGGCGGTGCGCGAACAGCACCTTCTGGCGCGCCAGATATGGCTCCATGAACACCGGTACGCCGTCCTTCTGCCGCAGCAGCGCGGGCTGTTGCATCTGGTGCAGATGATCGGTGACATAAGCCTTGGCCTCGGGGCTCAGCATGCTCGAGACCGGAACCGTCATCGCGGGCACCTGTACGGTACCGTTTTCGTCGACCTTGATCGCGGCGGGCGTCGCGTCCTGCGCGGCAAGCGGCGCCGCGACGGTCGGCGAAACGACGACCAATCCCGCCAGCAGTGCCTCACGGATATGCGCGAAAAACCGGATCCTCATATCGTTTCCTCTCCTGGCGATGTGCCGGTTCGCGCTCGTCACCTCGACTTGAACACGAGTCGCGCCCCGCGACGCGGGAGATAAGCAGCACTCCGCAATCGTTTGCAAGAATATCCGTCGAGGTCTTGCAATCGATTGCTTCATCGGCGACGTTAAATGCAGAGCGCACTGGCGCCGATTGCGGGGAGGACACCGAAGATGGACATGACGCGCAGAGGCTTCCAACTTGGCCTGCTGGCCTCCGGCGCGGCGCTGCCCGCACTGGCCATGGCCGGTGGCGGTGACGTCGCCGGGCAGGCCGCCGAGGCCGGAGGCGAGGCGATCCTGCGCCGCGTCGATCCTGAACTCCGCGACGGCGCCAAGGCGATCCTGTCGCACCCGCTGCCCTCGCCGCTGACGCTGGCGGCGGTCCGCGCCATGCGGCAAAAAGCCCCGGCCGCCGCGGCGCCGCTTCCGCCGCCCGCCGCGACGGTCGAGCGTCGTACGGTGCCCGGCGCCAGGGGCGCACCGCCCGTTTCCGTGACGGTGATCGGCGCCAAGGCGGGCGGCGCGCGGCGCCCGGCCGTGCTGCACATCCATGGCGGCGGCATGATCCTCGGGCGCGTCGCCGATACGATCGTCGCGTCGCAGCGCCTGGCCGCCGAGCTCGATTGCCTGGTGGTCGAGGCGGACTATCGACTGTCCCCCGAAACGCCGTTTCCCGGCCCGCTCGACGATTGTTACAGCGCGCTCGCCTGGCTTCACGACAATGCCGACACACTGGGCGTGGATCGTTCGCGCATCGCGGTCATGGGGGAAAGCGCCGGCGGTGGCCTGGCCGCGATGCTCGCGATCGCGGCGCGTGACCGCGGCGCGATTCCGCTCTGTTACCAGGTGCTGATCTACCCGATGCTCGACGATCGGACCGGGAGTACGCGACGCGTCCCTTCCTTTGTCGGCACGATCGGCTGGAACGAGGCGGGCAATCGCTTCGGCTGGAGCAGCTTCCTCGGGCGACCGGCGGGATCGCCGACCGTCCCCTATGGCGCGGTCCCGGCACGCATCGCCAACCTCTCGGGACTCGCCCCGACCTTTATCGGCGTCGGCGCGATCGATCTCTTCGTCGACGAGGACATCGCCTATGCCGCGCGACTCGTCCGCGCCGGCGTCCCGACCCAGCTTCACGTGACCCCGGGCGCCTATCACGGCTTTGATTTCATCGCCCCACAGTCGCGCGTCGCGCGTGAGTTCACGGCGGCATGGAAGAGCGGGCTGCGCGCCGCTTTCGTCACCGCGTCCTGAATTCATACGGCGGGGAACCGGGGTTCGAAACCACCCTCGCGCAACACGTCTTGCCGAGATCGTTACGTCGTGATAGCACCATGCAACCGATTGCAGAGAACAGTCGTCGTCAGGAGAGGGAAGAGCATGACCAAGCATATGCGTGTCGCGGCCTGCCGCGGAGTCGATCTCAACGAAAATTTGCCGGGCTCACGCGGTGGCGCGCTCGCCCTGATCCGCGCGAGCGTGTCGCTGACCGCCTGTGTCGCCGCACTGGCGGCAATGCCCGCATCGGCGCAGCAGACCGCGCCGGCGCGACCGGACGCCGCGCCGCAAGCCACCGACGACACGCCGGCCTCCGAGACCGGGGACATCATCGTCACCGCGTCGAAGACCGGTGCGGAGCGGCTGGCCCGCGTACCCCAGGCGATCCAGGCGTTTACGGGTGCCACCCTCAAGGAGCGCAACATCCGCGACGGCGCCGACCTGATCCAGCTCATCCCCGGCGCCTCGCAGGCGCAGGAGATCGGCGCCGGGTATCGCATCTACTCGTTCCGCGGCTCCGGTGCCGGCGGTCCGATCGGCGACGGGTTGGTCGGCTATTATCTCGACGACACGCCCTTCGGCGTCCCGAACAACCAGAGCGCCCCGCCAATCAACTATTTCGACCTCGACCGGGTCGAGGTGTTGCGCGGCCCGCAGGGGACGCTTTACGGGCAAGGATCGGCCGCCGGTACGATCATCTACCACACCAAGAACCCTGATCTGCAAAGCATCACGGAAGCGGGCGAGGCGGAAATCTCGACCACCCGCGATGCCAGCAAGATCAACTACCGGGCCGCGGCGGCGCTTTCGATTCCGCTGGTCACCGACACGCTCGGCCTGCGCATCAGCGGCGGCTACGACTATCGCGCCGGCACCGCCGACATCTATGCCGGCGCGCCCACGGGCACGCCCCGTGCGAAGGATGCCAACGACGTCGTCGCCAAGGATATCCAGGCCGTGCTGCTGTGGAAACCCGATGCGCTCACCACGGTGCGGCTGCGCGCATGGTATTTCAGCACGGACCAGGATTATCTGAACGTCATCAACTCGGTGAACCCGCCTTATGCGGCGTATCAGGGCAGCGTCATCGGCTATGACCGGCGCCGGGCGGAATATTTCTCGGGCACGATCACCCGCGCGCTCGGCAATTTCACGCTGACCAACGCGACCTCCTACCAGAAATCGCTGCCCGGCGGCTTTCAGGTCGGCCTCAATCTCGGTGCGCCGCTCGGTATCGGCGTGCTCAACAATGGCGGCAACGCGCAGAACTTCGTCAACGAGCTTCGCGTCGCAACATCCGGGTCGGGACCGTTCCACGGTGTTGCCGGTGTCTTCTACCAGAGCGCGAAGGGCCTCTACACCTTCGACATCAACTTCCCGACGCTCGCGCTCAGCGGCAACACCATTACCAAGACCGAGAACGTCGCGGTCTTCTCGGAGGTCAGCTATTCGCTGTTCGGCGGCAAGCTCGTGCCGCTGGTCGGCTTGCGCTACTTCAACGACACGCGAAAGTCGGATTCGCTGTCGAACGGCACGCACGTGCTCAGCAATGCGAACCCCGATGCGCTGACGTGGCGCGCCAACCTCGCTTATTATCCCAGCAAGGACTGGCTGCTCTTCTTCAACGCCGGCACGGGCTTCCGGAGCGGCATCCTCCAGTCGAAAGCACAGGCCGACGCCGTGATCGCCGATGGCGTTCCCAGTGCCCTGTCGCTCACGCCCGACAAATTGCGCAACCTCGAAATCGGCGCGAAGGGCACGTTGTTCGATGGCGCGCTGCGACTGGCGGTGAGCCTCTACGACATCAAATACACCAACATTCAGAGCGCCTTCAACACGTCGATCGGGTTGGCCGCGTTCGCCAACCTCGGCGATGGAAGGTCGCGCGGCGTCGATATCGAGGCGACGTGGCGCACCCCGGCAAAGGGCCTGGTGCTGTCCGTCGTGGGCAACGTCAACGATTCCAAGTTCACGAACGTCCTGCCGGCCTTCGGAACCGCCAACCCGCGTATCGGCAACGGTCAGCGCCTGCTCAACACGCCGCCGTTCAACTGGCGCGGCGACGTCAGCTACGATCATGATTTCGGTGGCTATGATTTCTTCGCAACGGGCTCGATGACCGCGATTGGTCGTGCGCGCAACGGCGATGCCACGGTCAACACGATCAACCCCTACCAGCTCTACAACATGAGTGCCGGGGTTCGCTTCGATCGCTATGAGGTGAGGCTGTTTGCCGACAATCTGTCCGATTATCGCGGCCCGACGGCGGCCAACGGGCCGACGCTGCTGGCCGGGCCGCGCCCGCGCACGATCGGCATCACCCTGCGCCTCAATACCAAATGACACGGGGATGACGGTGTCCCGATTCATCGGGACGCCGTCATCGGTTGGCGCGAACGCGCGCGGGGCAAGAGCGAAGGGACACGCTGGTGGCGCGACAATCGGGCGTTTCGGCCGGTGACAATGGCGGCGTGGATCGCCGCACCTGGATAAGCGGTGTCGTCGCCGCCGGCGTAGCCGCATCGACGGTCGCGGCGCCGGCAATCGCGACGCCGGGCTCGGGGAACCTCCGCAAGGACCGGCCCGACGACCGGGGCGAGGGACGTCTCCGGGCGGGTGCCGGCATCGCGGTCGCCTCGACCACGGCGGGGCGCGTCGCCGGCTATGCCCAGGATGACGTCCTCGTCTTCAAGGGCATCCCTTATGGCGCCGACACGGGCGGGGCCAACCGCTTCCGCCCGCCGCAGCCGCCCCGGCCATGGACGGGCGTGCGCAGCGCGCGCGCCTATGGCCTGATCGCGCCCCAGGACAAGGGAACCGGGCGCCTGAACGACGAAGAGGCCTTCATCTTCCAGTGGAACGACAGCGTCGAGGGCGAAGATTGCCTGCGCGTCAATCTCTGGACGCCGGGCATCGACGACGGACGGCGGCGCCCGGTGCTGGTCTGGCTGCACGGCGGTGGATTTGCCGCCGGCTCGGGACACGATCTGCCGGCGTTCGACGGCCATGAGCTCGCACTGCGCGGCGACGCCGTGGTGGTGACGCTGAACCATCGGCTCAACCTGCTCGGTTTCCTCGATCTGTCACACTGCGGCGCCCGCTACGCGCAATCGGGCAATGTCGGCATGTTCGACATCGTCGCCGCGCTACAGTGGATCCGCGACAATATCGCGCAGTTCGGCGGTGATCCGTCGCGGGTGCTGGTGTTCGGGCAATCTGGCGGCGGCGGCAAGGTCGGCGCGCTGATGGGCATGCCGGCCGCGCACGGACTCTTTCACCGCGCGGTGGTGATGAGCGGTTCGTTCGCTCCCCTCGCCACGCCGGCCAGAGCGAGGCGACTGTCGGACCTGATGCTCGCGGAACTCGGTGTCGCGCCGGCGGATGTCGATCGGCTCCAGACGATGCCTTATGGAGATTTGCGGCGTGCCAGCGAAGCGGTGCTGGCGCGGGCCAACCCAGCGCCCGGTGCATTCCTCGATGTGCGGCGCTTCGCCGACATGCTCGGCTTCGCGCCGGTGATCGACGGGCGGACCCTGCTGGCGTCGCCGGAACGACCCGACCTTCCGGACCTTTCGGTCGACGTGCCGATGATGATCGGCACAACGCTCAACGAGTTCTTCTCGGGTATCAATCATCCGGAATATGAGGCGATGCGCGAGGACGATCTGGTCAAGCGGGTCGAGGCACTGGCGCCCGGCCGGTCGAGTACCGTGATCGCGGCCTTTCGCAGACGCACCCCGAAGGCGTCGCCGTTCGACCTATGGTCGCGGATCGCCGCCGCACCGATCCGCCAGAGCGCCGTCGACCAGGCGATGGCGAAGGCGCGGCACAGCAGCGCTCCGGCCTTTCTCTACTGGTTCACCTGGCAGACGCCCGTGCTCGACGGGCGACCGCGCGCGTTCCATTGCCTCGACATCCCCTTCATGTTTGCCAATACCGATCGGTGCGCGAGCATGACCGGCGGCGGCGCACGTCCGGCGGCGCTCAGCCGGCAGATGACGGCGGCGTTGCTGGCGTTCGCCAGAAGCGGCGACCCCGGCCACCCGGGGCTTCCCGCGTGGCGATCCGTGACGGCCACCGAGGCACCGACGATGATCTTCGACGATCAGCCACGGCTCGAGCGCGACCTCGACGGGGCCGAGCGAGGAACAATGAGTTGACGTCTCGCCCCCGGCCGGAACGCGGCGCCCGCGCGGCCGGCACGATATCGACACAAGCAAGGCTTGAGTTTCCTTGCAACCGATTGCATCGCCGGTTGCGACGCAATCCATGAAAATGATCGAGGACTTCGCCAGGGCCATGAAGCTTGAATCCGACTGTGCCCGTTTTCGCCTCGCGACCAGTCTCGCGCGAATCTATCACGATGCCGCGCCAGCGCTCTTTGCGCGGGTCTGCGCGGCGCTCGATCATGCCGCCACGGAGCGTAGCGGCGCGTTGAAATCGCTGGATCAGGCGCGGCGTGCCCAGCCGGATTGGACCAGCCAGTCAGGCGAAACCGTCTATGCCTGCTATGTCGATCGCTTCGCGGGCACGCTCGACGGCGTGATCGACAAGCTCGGCTATCTTCAGGACCTGGGGATCCGCTGGCTCCACCCCCTCCCCCTGCTCAGGGCGCGACCGGTCGAAAGCGACGGAGGCTTTGCCGTGGTCGATTACCGCACGGTGGAACCGTCGCTGGGCGATATGGATGGGCTCGAGCGTCTCGCCACGGCCATGCGCGCCTGCGACATGGGCCTGATGCTGGATGTCGTGTGCAATCACACCGCGCGCGAGCATGACTGGGCCGAACGGGCGCGGCGTGGCGATCCGAAATATCGCGCCTATTACCACGTGGCCGACACCGAGGCGGAGGTAGACGCGTGGGACGCGTCATTGATCGAGGTCTTTCCCGACACCGCCCCCGGCAACTTCACCTACGACGAAGCGATGGGCGGATGGGTGTGGACGACCTTCTATCCCTTCCAGTGGGACCTCAACTACGCCAATCCCGACGTGTTCCTCGAAATGCTCGAGGTGTTGCTGTTCCTCGCCAACAAGGGCGTGCAGGGGTTCCGCCTCGACAGTGCGCCGTTTCTCTGGAAGCGCGCGGGCACATCGTGTCGCAATCAGCCCGAGGCCTATGCGATCGTCGCGGCCTTCCGCGCGGCGCTCGACATCGCCGCACCCAGCGTCGTGCTGCTCACCGAGGCGATCGAGAGCCCCGCGCATGTCGTTCCGTTTTTCGGCGACGACGTAAAGGGGTGCGACCTCGCCTATAATAATGGCGTGATGACGGCCTTGTGGGCCGGACTCGCCGATCAGAATGCCGGCATCGTCCGCACCATGCTGGCTGCCGCGGCGCAGCGGCCCGATCACGCGGCGTGGTTGAACTATGTTCGCTGCCACGACGATCTCATCTGGAATGCGCTCGCCGAATATGCCGCAATCGACGACCTGAAGCGCTGGTCGTCCTTTTACGACGGCGGCGGCTTTTCGTCCGGCCGGCGGTTCCAGACCGCCCCGGGGGGCGTACCCTCGACCAATGGCATGGCGGCGGCGCTGGTCGGCCTGGGGCGAGCGGATATCGATCAGGACCTCGCGCTCGACAGGCTGATCGCGCTCTATGGCATCGTCCATGCGCTCGACGGCTGGCCGATGATCTACATGGGCGACGAGATCGCACTGGGCAACGACCAGGATTACAGGTCCGACCCGGCGCGGCGCGATGAGGGTCGCTGGCTGCAACGCCCGGCGATGGATTGGGCTCGCGCGGCGGACGCCCCTGCGAAACGGATGTTGCGGAGCATGCGCCGCTTCGGGGAGGCTGCGCGCGCGTTGAACGACCTGAACGTCACCGGTCGAGCAACCCCGATCGCGCTGTCAAACGACGCGATCCTGGCCTTCGTGCGCGATGAGGGACAGGGCTTTCTCTGCCTCGCCAATCTTGCGGACACCGCGCAGGCGGTCGATCGCCCCGGCCCGTGGGACCGATCGGGCGAGGATCTGCTGACGGGGCGCGATGTGCCGGCGGGTCCCGTCGCGCTGCGGCCGTACGAGATCCTGTGGTGGGTTGCATCTTGATGCCGCGCTATGCGGGCGTCGAGATCGGCGGCACCAAAGTCGTCGTCGCCTTCGGCTCGGACCCCGATGATGTGAGCGACCCCGTCCGCATCGCGACCACGACGCCGGGCGAGACAATGGACGCGGTCGCCGGGTTGATCGCGCGCGAAATCGCCACGCGCCCGATCGACGCGATCGGCATCGCGAGCTTCGGTCCGCTCCGGCTCGACCCGCGGGCGCACGATTATGGCCATATCCTGACGACACCGAAGCCGGGTTGGTCGGGTTTTGACCTGTTGGCGCCATTGCGACGTTTCGGCCTCCCGATCATGCTCGATACCGATGTCGCGGGGGCCGCGTTGGCGGAAGGCCGCTGGGGCGCGTGCCGCGGGTTGACCGACCATGCCTATGTCACCGTGGGCACCGGTGTCGGGGTCGGCATCGTGGCGATGGGACGACCGGTGCATGGCGCGCTGCATCCGGAGGCCGGTCACCTGGCGGTGAGGCGAGATGTCGTTGCAGACCCGTTTCGCGGATCTTGCCCATTTCACGGCGACTGTCTCGAAGGCCTGGTCAGCGGGCCGGCGCTGTCGTTGCGCACCGGGGGCCCGGGTGAAGACATACCGGCGGACGATCCGGTCTGGGTGCTGGTTGCCGACTATCTCGCTCAATTGGCGGCAACCCTGACCTATGTCGTCGCGCCGCAGCGGATCGTATTTGGAGGCGGCGTCGGTCAAAAGCCGCTCCTCGCGTCGCTGATCAGAACCAGGTTTGCAGCGTTGCTCGGCGGCTATCTCAATGCGTTCGAAGACCACGAGAAGGTGTCGGCCTATATCACATCGCCTTATCTTGGGGACCGCGCCGGCGTTCTGGGCGCCCTCGCACTGGCGACGCTGGCTGACGCAGGGAGAGGGACCGATTCTCCCACGGACCCGGCGAAATGACTTGCCACGTCCGAGCGAGCGGATATGAAAGCCACCGAGAATTCGGAGCCGCAACAGGACCGGATTTCGTCGAGGCAACACCAGCGCCTTGAAATGCGGGTATAGCACAATGGTAGTGCAGCAGCCTTCCAAGCTGAATACGCGGGTTCGATTCCCGCTACCCGCTCCAGTTTCCGATCCGCGCGCCTGATTTAGCTCGTTCGCCCGGTATCGCCCGGCTTCGCTTCTTCGGGTCGAAATTCGATCCGTTCAGCCTTTTCCGGCCTCACCGGATCGCGCATCCGTCAAGGTCGCCAATTCGCGCACGAGCCGGCCACGTTCCCGCTTTTCGCCGGTGAAACCGGCGGCGGCCACGCGGCCGCCGCCGATGTCATTGACGCACCCTCAGAGCTTCAGGCTGAGCCGCGCGTAATAATAGCCGCCATAGGCACCGAACGGCGAGTTCGAGCCGTAGATCGAGCCGCCGATCGAGCTGCTGACGGTGTTCTTGTCGGGATAGACGTCGAATATATTGTAAGCGCCCACCGACAGCCGCGCCCGCTCCAGAACCTGGTAGGACACCTCCAGATCGGTGATCCACTTCGCACCGTAGCTCTGGTCCAGGCTGGGCGTATTGTTCAGCAGCTTGAACCCGCCGTAACGCGTTTCCTTCGCATTCACGCCGAGCTTGCCGAGGTTCCAGTCCGCCCCGAGGATGAGCTTGGTCTTTGGCGTACCGACGGTGAAATACCCCTGGGTCTGCCGGTCGAACAGCGTGAGGCCAAGCCCGCTCAGCTGGGTCGGGGTCGGGGCGATCCGGCGTATGTCCGTCTGGTTGTAGTTGAAGCCGACGGTCCCGCGAAGGCGGCCGAAACCGTCGAAGCTGTGAACGTACGAACCGACCACGTCGACGCCGCGGGTGCGGGTATCGAGGGCGTTGGTGAAGAAGCGCACATATTGGTCACCCGAAAAGCCGTTGGCCTTCAGGATCGCGCGAACGCCCGCGCTCGACAGGAGCCCCGTCATGGTGATGCGGTTGTCGAGGTCGATCTGATAGGCATCGACCGTGACCGACAATGCCGATACCGGCGTGAAGGCGAAGCCGAGGCTGTAGTTGCGCGACCTTTCCGGCCTGAGCGGTTGCGCACCCAGCGCGACAGCGATGGGCGAACCGGTCTGGACGACCTTGGACTGGATCATCTGATAGGTGCCGCCGACGAGATTGAACTGCGTCGAGGTCTGCGCGAAACCCTGTTGCGCAAGCGACGGTGCACGGAAGCCGTTGCTGAAGGCGCCGCGAAGCGAGAGCCAGTCGGCAACCTTGTAGCGCGCGGCGACCTTGCCGCTCCACACATGCCCCGAACTGTCGTCATAATCCTCGTAGCGGCCGGCGGCGGTGAGCAGGAGGCGGTCGGTCACGTCCAGCGCGAGATCGAGATAGGCGGCCCCGCTGTTGCGCTTGATGTCCGCCTGGTCCTCGGGCCTGACCACGATCGCGCCCTGGGCGCCGACGGCGCCCGGCTGGCCACCGATGAGGGGCGTCGTGACGGGGTAGACATAGCCGCCATTGACATAGGATGCCGTGTCGAGCGCCTTGGTAACATAGGATTCATAGCGGTATTCGAGCCCGGCCGAGACCTGCAGCGCCCGTCCCCCGAACAGCTCATAGCGCCGGGTGAGGTCGAGATTGTTGGTCCACTGGTCGAAGGCGGAGCTGAACGTATCGAACTTGGTCGGGCTTGCGGCACCGAGCGACGCGTTGAGCGAATTGTCGGCACCGTTGCGCGTGTAGTTGCGGCCATAGGTGCTGCTCAGATCGATGTTCCAGCCTGCAAGGTCGCCGCGAAGCCCGCCGGTGGCCTGGAAATCGAATTCATGAAGCGTGTAATAGGGGGTGAAGCCATCGGGATAGATCGCGATGATGTCGCTGGTGGAATTGGGCCGACGCCCGGCCTGGCCGACGCGCGCTTCGCGATATCCGGCCGTCACGGTCGTGTAGAGCTCGACATTACCGATCGGCAGCTTGCTGTTTTCGGAGCCGTAGATGGAGCGGACCTGCGGCAAGCCGCCCTGATAGGTTCGACGATTCACGGTCAAATCACGCGGATCGGCCGCGCCATTCACCGGGAAATAAAAGGCTCCCGTAATATCGCTGTTGCGCACGGTGGCCTGCTGGCGCTTCGCCTCGACCGAGACCGTCAGCGAACCGTCCTCGCCCAGCCTGAAGCCGTGCGAAATCGCCGCCTGGATCGTTTCGCCATCGCTGCCGCTGCCGTCCCGGCCGTAGCGCTGACCGCCCTCGATGCTGGCGGCGCCACCCGATATGTTGGACTTCAGGATGACGTTGATCACGCCGGCGATGGCGTCCGAGCCATATTGCGCCGCCGCGCCGTCGCGCAGCACTTCGATATGGTCGATCGCACTTGCCGGGATGAGGTCGAGATCGACCGGATTGGCGCCGGCCGATACGTTGCCCGAATTGAGGTTGATCAGCGAACTGTTGTGGCGCCGCTTGCCGTTCACCAGCACCAGAACATGGACACCCGAAAGTCCGCGCAGACCAGCCGGCCGCGCGACGCTGTCGAACGACGAACTGCCGACCTGCTGCGCCTGAAAGCTCGGCACGAGTTGCGAGAGCACGTCGCGCAGCGGCATGCTGCCCGCGAGACGACCGAGCTGGTCGCCGCCGATCACGTCGATCGGGGTCGGGCTCGAGGTGACGGTGCGGGGCTGGCCGCGCGAACCCGTCACGATGATGTCGTTCTGGCCGGCCGAATCGGCCTGGCCCGCCGTGGCATCCGGGGTCGCGCTGGGGCTTTCCTGCGCCAGCGCGGGCGTGCCGATCGCAAGCGCGCCAAGCGCGCTCGCCAGGAGATATCGCTGCTTCAACATCGTTTCTTCCCTTTATGTGACGGCCTGACGGACACGGTTGCCGCCGAGCTCATTTCAACCTGGCCGAATGCCGCCTTTTGGCGGCGGCTCTCCGGCCCTGTTTCTCCCACGCTTATTGTCGTTCAGTGCGATCCCGCCGCCGCGAGGATCGGCTCTTCCGGGGCCACCCGGGACCCAAGCCTGTCGAGCGCCTGCCGCAGGTCGCCGATGAGATCGTCGGGATCCTCCAGGCCGATGTGCAGGCGCAGCATCGGACCGGCCTTGACGACCGGAAAGCGCCGCGCGGCGAGCTGCGGATCGCACGGGATGACAAGGCTTTCGAACCCGCCCCACGAATAACCGAGGCCGAACAGCTTCAGCGAATCGAGCATCTCGTTGACCGCGGCCTCGCTCGCCCCGTCCAGGACGATGCTGATCACGCCGCACAGCCCGGTGAAGTCCCGCGACCACAAGGCGTGGTTCGGATCGGACGGCAGGGCCGGGCAGAGCACGCGACCGACCTCTGGCTGTGCCGCCAGCCAATGCGCGATCCTGAGTGTCGCGGCACCATGCTGGGCGAGGCGCATGTGCAATGTCCTGAGGCCGCGCAGCGCCATATAGGCGTCATCCGGCGAGACCGCCCAGCCGACCTCGTGGCTGCTTTCGGCCAGCATCGCCGCGGCCTCGCCCCGCGCGGCCGCCATTCCCATGAACACGTCCGAATGACCGCAGACATATTTGGTCAGCGACTGCATGCTGACATCGACCCCGTGGTCGAGCGGCTTGAAGAGCACGCCGGCCGCATAGGTATTGTCGATCGCGGTCAGCACGCCGCGCGCGCGCGCCATCGCCGCGATCGCCGGCACGTCCTGCATGTCGAGCGTCAGCGAGCCCGGACTCTCGAGATAGATCAGCCTTGTCGCCGGCGTTATCAGCGCGGCCACCGCATCCGCATCGGAACCGGGATGGAAATAGCGCGTGGTGACGCCGAACCGCCGCATCGTTCCTTCGAGGAAGCGGCGCGTGGGATTGTAGACGCTGTCCGACACCAGCACCTCGTCGCCCGACCGGGTCAGGGCCTGGATCGTTCCGGTGATCGCCGCCAGCCCGGACGGATAGAGCTGGACCTGGTCGGCGCGCTCGAGATCCTCCAACGCGGAACGCAGCGTCGCCTGCGTGGCCAGGCCTCCGCGACCATAGGTGACCAGCGACTTGTCGTAGATATGCCGGCTGTGCCTGAGCAGGATCGTCGAGCCGCGCTGGACGGGCGGACCCGGCGTACGCACCAGACCGTCTTCGCAGGCGCCACCATGCACCATACGGGTCGTCTCATTGAGGTCGGGAGAGAGGGTCATTGTCGTCCGCCGTCGAAAGTGGGTGGATAGACGTCGGAGCGCGAGCGACGCCGCTCCACCCCTTGTCATGGACCGAATGTTATTTCGGCTGGCGGATGACAGTCTCACCCATTCTGGGTCGTATCTCGAAGAACGGCGGGATGAATATCCCGTCATCGGAGCAAAAAGGGGATGAACCTTCGACATCGCTATTTCCGCTCCGGCGTGGGCAGCGGGAGGGCGGTGGTATGTTTCATCTCCTCCATCGCGAAGGCGGAGCTGACATCGGTTAGCTTCACCGCCGCAATGAGCCGTTTGTAGACGGCGTCGTAGGCGGCGATGCTGCCGACCTTCAGCTTCATCAGATAGTCGACATCGCCCGCCATCCGGTACAGCTCGACGACCTCCGGCATCGCCGTCGCCGACTCCGCAAAGGTTTTGAGCCATTCTTCCGAATGCTCGCTCGTCCGGATACTGACGAACACCGTGAGATCCAGGCCGAGCGCGCCGGGATCGAGCAACGCGACCCGGCCACTGATCACCTTGGCGTCTTCCAGGCGCCGAAGACGACGCCAGCAACTATTGTGCGACAGGTTGACGATTTCGGACAGCGCCGCGATCGACAAGGTGCCGTCCTTCTGCAACGCGGCGAGGATCCGGATATCGGCTTCGTCGAGATTCACCTGGGTCACCATCACGCGTCTCCTCAACGGTTGGCGCCGAGCGGCGGGAGCGGAAGGATGTCCTCCAGGACCCGGCCTTCGCCGATTGCCGCGACGATCGCCGTTTCCCGCGCCCGATGGGCATCGGCGCGGGCGATTTCGGCCTCCGCTTCGTCAGCCGGCAGGCAGAGCACGCCGTCCATGTCGCAGAGCAGGATATCGCCGGCTGTGACCACCGCCCCGCCAAGCGAGATCGGTGCGTTCAGGCGGCCGCCCAGCCCCAGCCGACGCGTCGTCCGCGCACTGGTTCCCCGGCACCAGACGGGTATGCCAATCTCGCGGAGCTCGGCGGTATCGGTCACCGGCCCGTCGACGATGATGGCGGCCGCGCCGCGCGCCCTGGCGGCGCGCGCGGTAATGCCGCCGATACAGGCATGGACATCGTCTCCAAGCCGGTCGATCGCGAGGATGTCCCCCGGCCGAAGCAGCCCGAGGGCGTAATGGAGCAGCGCGCCGTCGGCACCCGGCAGTGCGAGCGTCACCGCAGTGCCGGCGACCGCCGGACCGGGCACGAGCGGGCGCAGATCGCCCCGGCAAAAGCCCCATAGCCGCCAATGGCCGATCGTCGAGGTCGGCACCCGTGCGATCCTCGCCAGCAGACCGGCGTCGACCGGGCCCGGCATCGGCCTGATGTCCCGCGCGCCGGTCATGCCGCCGGTACCGGGGCAGCGTTCCAGTCGGCCGGATCGCAGGCGCGGAAATAGCCGAGGAAATCGGCGACATAACCAACCAGCCAATCGGTCATCGCCGCGCCGATCGCCGCCGAGGCCAGGGCCGGATCGCCGCTGCCGATGCCGTTGGCGGCGACGTCGGTCACGTCGAGCGGCAGGTCCACCGGTGCCCCCCTGAAGGTGACACCGCCGAATTGCCCACCGGTCGGCAGTCCGAAGGCGGTTCGCCGGTCCGGTTGCTCCAGCAGATCGTGGCGGATCAGGTCCGGTGTCAGATGCAGGGTGACGGAGGTAAGCGGGTCGGCGCCGTGCCCACGCGCGGCCTGGGCATCGGCGCCGTGCAGTTCCGCCCACAGCGTATCCGGCATCAGGCGCCAGAGGTTCAGATTGGGCACCATGATGCCGCGCTCGCGCCTGATCTTGTGCGCGACCTGCGCGATCAGGCCGGCATTGGTCGAATGGCCGTTGACGATGACCACACGGTTCACGCCGTGGTCGAGAAAGGCACCGATCATGTCCTCGAGCACGCGAACAAAGGTATCGGCACGAAGCTGGATGCCGCCGGGGATGCCGCGAAAGAACTCGGCATAGCCGAACGGCAGCACCGGCGCGCAGATCGCCCCGGCGCGTTCGGCGGCGGCCAGCGCGATCCGCTCGGCGACGACGAAATCGCCCATCGGTGCATGCGGACCCTGCTCCTCCTGGCTGCCGAGCGGCAGAACGATGACGGGTTCGTCGGCGCGGCGCGCGGCGAACTCGGTCCAGGTCAGGTCCTGAAGCGCATGCGCACGCTTGCTCATGCCGCGATCCGCCGACCAAGCGCCTTGTTCAGCGCGACCGGAATCTGCTCGCGGACCTCGGCGACCCGGTCGAGGTCGATGAGCGCCGAGGCGTGGCCGATCCCGTCAGGCACGCGGGCGACGATGCTCCCCCAGGGATCGACGATCATCGACTGGCCGAAAGACCGGCGCTCGCCGGACGGCGTCGGGTAGCTGCCCCATTGCGCCGCGGCCGCCACCCAGGTCTGGGTCTCGATCGCGCGGGCCCTGACGAGCGGCTCCCAATGGTCCCTGCCGGTCAGGAGCGTGAAGGCGGCGGGCAGCGCGATCAGCTGCGCGGAGCGCGCGACCAGCGCCTGGAACAGTTCCGGAAACCGCAGATCGTAGCAGATCGTGCAGCCCACCGTGACGCCTTCGCAGTCATAAAGGACGATGTCGTCACCGGCTATGATCGTCTGGGATTCGCAATAGCGCGCGCCATCGGCGGTGGTGACGTCGAACAGATGGATCTTGCGATAGCGTGCCACCTCGCGCCCGTCGCGATCGAACACCACGCTTGTATTGTACGCCTTGCCCGGCTCCGCCGCCCTTTCGTAAAAGGAGCCGCCATGCAGCCACACCTTGTGCTGTCGGGCGAGCGTGCTCAGCAGGGTCCAGGTCGCGCCGCCCGTTGCGGGCTCCGCCACGCCGGGGGCGCCGGCGGAACCACCGAGCCATTCGCAATGCTCGGGCAGGAGAATCCAGTCCGGCTTGTCGCGAGCGACCGCGCCGTCGACGAGATCGGCGATCGACCGCAGGTTCGCCGGCTTGTCGCCCTGCGCGTTCATCTGGATGACGGAAGCTTTCAGCATCGATCGGGTTCCGTCCTCATTCCGTGGGACGCTGCCGGGCGGCGCCATAATAGATTGCGTTGAACAACAGCTTGAACGCGCCCTGGGTCTGGGCGCGTAGCGCGATTTCCGGGCCGAACAGGATGACGCGCCCCTTGCCGAGCGGAAGGTTCACCACCGCCGCGGCGCCATCGAGCCGCTCCTGGTGCCACGCCCAGCCGCTATGGAGCAGGTTGGTGCCGACAAAGCGGATGGGCGCGGTGCCGCCCGCCGCCGCGTCGGTCAGGCGGAAGACCGGGCTCGAGTCAAAGAACAGATCGACCTTGTCGGGCAGGCCATAGGCAAGCGGCTCGGCGGGATCGGCGGTGGCGGTGAGCAACGCACCCGGCACGTAGAATTTGGTGCGCGGCAGCGGCAGCGACTTCCCGTCAACCGTCTCGCGCAGCGGGTCGGCGACCGGCAGCGAGAAACCGGCGATCAGTCCGCTCGCCGAACTGCCCATGCCAAGGATCGTACCGCCGTCAGCGGCGAACGCCTTGAACGCGGGCAGCGTCCTTTCCGCGGATATGTCGCCGAGCCAGGGCCGATACTGTGCCGGAATCGAGGCCGGGTCGGGCTGCTTGATGTCGAAGCGGCCGCGGAACATGCCCCCCGCGGTGCCCGAGCGATCGTTCGGGATCGCGCTGTCGGGTACGATCAGCACGTCGAAGTCCCGCTTCAGGCCGCCCTTGTCGAGCCGCTGCGGGAAGACGATCGTATAGGGAAATTCATATTGATCGAAGATCCAGCGCAGCCAGCCGGTCGGCAACAGCCCGCCATAGAGATCGACCATCGCGACACGCGGCGCGCGCATCGCCATCATCTTGCCGGTCGGCGCGGCATCCACCGCCTGGGCGACGAGGCCCAGTTCGGTAACGCCCTCGCGAATGATTTCGCTCGAGCGCGTGGTCGCGGGGACCCATAATGCTCCCGCCTCAGCCGGTGCGCCGGCAACGGAGACAGGCGTGGTCAGCCAGAACAGGGGCTGACCCGCCTTGAGCAACCGGTTCGACAGGATGAAGGCATTGTTGGTGCCGTGACCGATCAGATAGCCGGCACGGCCGCTTCCCTCGACGTGGCCGGGATAAGGCTTGATCAGGCCGGCGACATGCTCGGTCGGCGCATCCAGCGCATCGAGCACCCGCTCGAACGTCACGCCCATCTGGAAGGCCGGGGTATAGCCCGAGGCATCGGCCGGCGGAATCGGCGGGCCGCCGGGATACTGGAAGTTGTTGGGATATTTCTGCGGTTCGAACATATCCAGAATGTGCGCGCGATAGGCCTGGCCCGCGCGCACGACATAGCTGCTGGCGGGCCAGGTCCGACCATTGGCGCTGAACGAGGCCGTAGCGCGGTCGACCGACACGCCCAGCTTGATCAGCGCGTTCAGGAAGTGGATCGCGGTCGGGAAATCGCGCTGCCCGGGCGGGATGATATAGGCGCGGGCGTCGCGCGCGGCGGGATCGCGCAGCACATCGTCGTAGAAATGCGTCTCGATCGCACTGCTGCCGGTCGTGCGCGTCGGCACGGGTTTGGCGCCCGTCGCCGCCGAGGCGGCGTGCGCGGCGGCGATCCGGTCTGGCGTCACCGTCCAGCTGTCGCGATTGCCCTTCTCGATGCCGTTGGCACCCATCCGCCAGATGTTGAACAACAGCTTTTCGCGATTGGCCGCGGCATAGGACAGCAGCGCCCGGTTGATCGACAGGCTGTAGGATACCGACTGGCGCATCGACCACATCTGCGGCGGGACCGGCATGGGCTGGTCGTTCTTCGCGATCTGCCGTTCGGGGACGAAGGGAATCTCGATCGGCACCGGCATGCCGATGATCTCGATCAGGATGCCGACCGCGTTGTGGAAATAGGCCGAGGTCCGCAGATTGCCGTTATACCAGGTGTCGTAGCTGGCACCGCTTCGCGTCGTTCCGCCCGGCTTGTTCTCGGACAGCAGCCGGCTTTCCAGCGTCGCGCCAACCTCCTCGAGGCTGGTGATCACCAGCGGGTCATAGTGATAATTGAACGGGTCGCGGAACGGCGGCATGAACAGCACCGTGCCGGCGGGGCCGGTCTGATGCTGGTTGAGAATGATCTGCGGGCGCCAGTCATGGTAGAGAACCCGCGTGATATTCTGCGTTTCCGGCATCTCGGCCATGTAGAAATCGCGATTATTGTCGTGGCCGATATAAGGGTGGTAGAGTTTCGGCAGGCTCTGGAAGTCGCTTTCGCGCTTCGCCGGGTCCTTGAACCGCATGTACCAGTTGGCGACCAGCTCCTGCCCGTCGGGATTGTCGCCCGCGAACAGGATGATGACATTGTCGCGGATGCGCCGCGCCTCGGGATCGTTGCTGGAGACGAGGTCGTAGACCTGCTGGATCAGCGCGGTCTGCGCCTCGACCTCGCTGGAATGGAGGCCGCCATCGACCCAGACCACCGTCTTGCCGCTGGCCGCGAGCGCGCGGGCCGTCGCCTCGTCAATGCCTTCCGCGCGACCGAGCCGTTCGGAAATGCCGCGATATTCCTCCAGCTTCGCGATATTCTCGGGCGACGAGACCGCGGCCATGATCTGGCGACGGCCCTCGGTGGTCGGCCCGATATCGATCAGCTTGATCCGGTCGCTCTCCGCCGCGAGCTGCCGCCAGTAGCGAACGAGATCGCTGTAACTTGGGACATAGCGATCCTCGCCCATTTCATGGCCCAGCACCTGTTTCGGCGTGCTGACATCCGCGAGAGCGGGCGACGCCGTGGCGAGGGCCAGGAGGAGGGCGAGGCAGATCCTGTTCATCGGCGCGAGGACTCCGGTCAGCGGTCGAGCGCGGTCGCCGGGTCCGGCGCGCGCAGGGAGAGGATCACGGTGAGCGACACCGCCGCACAGGCGGTGATGTAGAAGGCGGGCGAAATCAGCAGCCCGGTCTCCTTGACCAGCAGCGTGGCGATGAACGGGGCGAAGCCACCGAACAGCATCACCGCCATGTTGTAGCCGACCGACAGCGCGGTGTAGCGCACGCGTGTCGGCAGCAATTCGCACAGAAAGGTCGGTGCGACGCCGCTGAACAGGCCGGAGAGCACGCCGGCACAGGCCGTGGTCAGCACCACCGACAGGCCGCTCCGCTCGGTCGCCATCAACTGAAACAGCGGAATGGAAACGAGGAGAAAGCCGAGCGCGCTGGCGACCAGGAACGGCTTGCGCCCGACATGGTCGGACGCCCAGCCGGTCAACGGGATCACGACGATATTGACGATAGCGCCGACCAGCGTGCCGGTCAGTGCCCAGGACGGATCGACCTTCATCACCTGTGTCGCGAAGTTCACGAGGAAGGCGCCATAGGTATAGCCGGCAACGGTCCAGATGATCACGAGGCCGAAAATCGTGAAGACCGCGCGGCGGTGGATCGTCAGCGCTTCGCGCAGCGGTTGGGTCGGGCGATCTTCGCCCTCCGCGCGGAAGCTCGGCGTTTCAGGCACCTTGGCGCGCAGATAGAGACCCAGGGGCGCAACCAGCAATCCGGCGATGAACGGCACCCGCCAGCCCCAGCTTTCCAGGGCGGCGGGGGTCAACATGACGTTGAGCAGCAACGCGATCGACACCGCTGATACGATCGCGAGGCTGGTGCTCAGCTGCTGGAGCGCGCCGAACAACCCGCGGCGATGCGGTGGCGCATATTCGACGAGGAAGGTCGTGGCGCCGCCCCATTCCCCACCCGCCGCGAACCCTTGCAGCAGCCGGCACAGGACCAGGATCACCGGTGCCGCGACACCGATGGCGCCATAGGGCGGAATGAGGCCGGTGGCGCAGGTGGAGAAGGCCATCAGGAACATCGTGAAGACCAGCGCCGCCTTGCGCCCGTGCCGGTCGCCCAGGCTGCCGAGTACCATCGAGCCGATCGGACGCATGACGAAACCGACGCCATAGGTCGCGAAGCTCGACAGGATGATGGTGACCGGGTCGGCGGCCGGGAACATCGCCTTGCCGATCTGCGCCGCGAAATAGCCGTAGATGATGAAATCGAACAGCTCGAACCAGTTGCCGATCATCGCCGATCCGAGCGCGCGGGCGACCTCCCTGCCGGTCGGTATCGGCCGGGCGAGCATGGCCGTGCCCGCAGCGTCGACCTGCCGGCTCATGTCATGGTCCCGGGAACGGTTGCGCCGCTCATTGGACGTCGGCCGGCGGCGCTGGCTTCAGCAGCGGCGCGGACACATGGCGCGGCGTGACGACCTGGCCGTTGCGCACCATCGGCACACCGTCCTTGATCACCATGTCGATATGCTGAAGGTCATCGAGGTTCGTATCCGGCTGCCCGTCGACGACGATGATGTCGGCCAGCTTGCCCGGCTCGATGCTGCCCAGCTTGTCGCCCATGTCGAGCAGGTTGGCGTTGGTCAGGGTCGCCGCCTGCAGCGCCTGCGGGATCGAATAGCCGCCTTTCACGAACCATTTCAGCTCGGCGATGTAGACGTTCGGGATCATCTTGTTGGCGTCGCCGATCGTGTCGGTGCCGACACCCATCACGATGCCGGCGGCCTTCATCTTCTTGAAGATGTCGAAATCGGCCTGCGCCGTCATGGTGAAGCGGCGCGAGGTCGAGCCGTAGAAGCCGCCGCTGCGGTCGAGCACATTCTGATAGACCTGGAGCGTTGGCACCGAGGCGACCTTGCGGCGCGCCATGTCGGCAATCGTCGCGTCGGTACGCGGCAGGGGATGCTCGATCATGTCGATGCCGGCATCGACCGCCATCTTGATGTAGATGGTCTCGCAATCGCAGGTGACCTTCAGACCCAGCCGATGCGCCTCGTCGACCGCCGCCGCGACCTCGTCCGGCGCAAAATGGCTCGCCAGCTTGATCACGCTGGCGCCCTGTTTGAAGGTCTGGCGCACCGCCGCCCGCCATGCGTCGGCGCCGTCGCGCTCCCAGGCATAATCGGGACCATGGCTGGGGCTGACAGGCCGCTCGGTGGCATGGCCGCCGGTGCCGGTGATGATATGGCCGGCGGTGAAGACGCGCGGGGCGGCGATGCTGTCTTTCGCGCTCCACTCGGCGAGGAGATAGGGCGCGTTCGATACGCCGTTCAGGTCGCGGACCGAGGTGAAGCCCGATTCCAGCATCCAGCGCAGGTTGCGCACCCCGCGCAGCACGCCCGCGCCTTCGCTCGCCTGTTCGTCGATCGGCGTATCGCCGTCCGGGTAGGTAAGGTGGACGTGCATGTCGATCAGCCCGGGCATCACCGTCTTGCCGCCGAGTTCGACGATCTCCGCATCGGCGGCCCAGTCATGGGCTTCGGGCGGCAGCACCGCGAGGACGCGGCTACCGCGAAGGACGATGGTCGCCGGGCGGACACGGGCGGAAACCGCGTCGAACAAGCGACCGCCACGCAGGACGATGTCATGACCGGTAAAATGCTCCGGCTTCAGCGGGATGCGGCGCGGATCGTCGGTCGTGCGCGTGCCGGGCGCGATCCACTGGCGGCGATCGTTCAATTGCGCCGCCGCGGGGCCGGCCATGCCGGCCGCTACCGCCATCGACGCGAGGATCATGCCGGATGCGCGCCCGAAGCGGCGTTTCGCCGCGAGGGTCTCTTCGTGCTTCATGCCCGTTCCATCCTGATGTGAGCGAAAATCATCGATCGGGCGCGCCACGATGCTCATCCGCTCGCGGGCGCCCGGCAGCCAAGACGGAAGACCGCGGCGAATCCACATCACCGCCGCTCCCGATTTTCGGCGATCGCGCTCGCGCTGACATGGGCGGCAAGCTCGGCATGGGTCGCGAACCACACATCGTGCGCGGCGGCGTGGCGGATCAGCTCGTCCAATATCCAGATGCGCGAACGCGCGCCGATGACGTGAGGATGCATGGTCAGCTGGAAAACGCCGCCATCGGCATAGGCACCGTCGAATTCGCGCCGGAAGATGTCGAAGACGTCGGCAGGCGGCGTATAGGGCCGCTGCCCGCCGAAGCGGTTCATCAGCAGATAGGCGGCGTCGTCCCGGATCCACTCGACGGGAATCTCGACGATTCCGATTGGCGCGCCGTCGAGCAGCAGCTCGTAACAATCCTCGTCCGCCATCAGCGAGCTGTCGTAGCGGAGCCCCAATTCGACCGCGATGCGCAGCGTATGGGGGCTGAAATCCCAGGACGGCGTCCGCATGCCGACCGCGCGGGTGCCGGTGATCCGCTCCAGCGTGTCCGCCGCGCGAGAAAGCAGGTCGCGCTCGGCCTCATAAGGCAGGGCGGCATTCAGCTCATGGATCCAGCCGTGCAACGCGATCTCGTGGCCCGCGGCGACCAGGCCGCGCTGCTCGTCCGCGTGCAGCAGGGCGGTGACCGCGGGGACGAAGAAGCTCGCCCGCACGTCGTGGCGCGCCAGCACGGCGGCGATCCGGGGCACGCCGACCCGCGCGCCATATTCTCCCCAGCTCAGGCGACCGATCGAGCGGCCGCCGTCGCGCAGCTCGTTGGTCTCATGGTCGCTGTCGAACGAGAGCGCGACCGCGCAGCGCGCGCCGTTGGGCCATTTGGCCGGACGCAGAGGCCGCCCCGCCCGCACCTGCGCGGTCAGCCAGCGCCATTGTTCCTCCGGCCATTGCCACGGCGCCAGCCCTTCCTCGAGGTTCCGCGCGGCGCTCATCGCCCGCCATCCACCGCGATGATCTCGCCGTTGACGAACGCCGCGCCGTTCGAGGCAAGAAAGAGCACCACGCCGGCGATGTCCTCCGGGGTGCCGAGCCGGCGCAGCGCGACGCGCTCGATCACGGCCTGCTGGCCAGCTTCGCCATAGGACGCCCATTGGCGCGCGGTGGCGTCGCCGGTGACGACGAAGCCGGGCGCGACCGCGTTCACGCGGATACCGCGCGGGCCGAGCTCATGCGCCAGTTGCCGGGTCAGCCCCAGCAATGCGTGCTTCGCAGCGCAATAGGCCTGCACGCCGGTCATCGACGCGCGCAGCGAGGCACCCGAACCGATGTTGACGATCGCGCCGCGCCCGGCGCGGATCATCCCCGGCGCGCAGGCCTGGCTGAGCGCGAAAGCGGTGCCGAGATTGATCGCCAGAACCTTGTCCCAGTCGGCATCGCTCACCGAATCGAATGCCTTGTGAGTCTGACCGTCAACGCCGCCGGCATTGTTGACCAGGACATCGATTGGGCCACCGGCTTCATCCTCGACCCGCGCGATCCAGTTACGCGCGGCGGGGCGGTCGATGAGATCGACACGCGAAGCGGCAATCCCCAACGCCCGGAGTTCGGCCAGCTCGGGTTCCCGCACATCGCAGGTGAAGACGCGGCCCCCCGCCCCGCGGAAAGCCTCGGCGATCGCGCGGCCGAAACCGGTCGCGCCGCCGCTGACCGCGATCGTTCGGCCCGCGAAGTCAGGCACGGGCCGTCTCCAGCAGCGCGAGAAGATTGTCGTCGCGCTGCGGCCGGCGACCCGTTTCGATGTCGTCGATCATCGCGATCAGACGGCGGAGCGACGGGCAGGCGATGCCGTGGCGGGCGCCGGCCGCGATGACCGGATCGAACTGGGCATTGACCTCGGTCGCGCGCCGATGGACCGCGAGATCGCGCCAGACGCCCGAATGGGTCTTGGCGCTGGGGCGGTTGAATGCCGCGATCGCGCTCACGCTGGCCGCCGCGGCGGAAGGACTCGCACCGGCCGTGAAGGCCGCCGGATCGAAACCGTTGAAACCGCGCGGGGCAATGCCCTCGGCCGCCGCCACCGCGATCACCTCGCCGGCAAGCGCGCGCCACAGCGGCAGCAGCTCGGGCCGCTCCAGGCAATCGACGATGCCCGCCGTGCCGGCCGCCTGCGCGAACAGCATCGATGCGTAGGCGAGCTTGCCCCACAGATAAGACCAGATGTCGTCGGTGGAAAAGGCATCCGGCTCGAACCGCTGGATCGTCCGGGTCAGCGCCTCGAGACGCGGCGTGATCGCGCCGTGCAACTCGCCCAGCGCGACGGCGCCCCGATTGCCGAAGGCGATCCGGCCGGGCCCGATCACGTCCGCGCCGAAATTGACGAAGGCGCCGATCGTCCGCTCCGGGCCGACGATTTCCGCGACCGTCTGTTCGGTCAGGCCGTTCTGCAGCGACACGACATAGCCATCCCGCGCGAGATGCGGCGCCAGCGCGTGGCACGCCTCGGCGCTATGGTGCGCCTTCACGCACAGCAGGATGCACGACCAGATACCTTCCAGCTCCGAGGGGAGCCATGCGCTGACCGCGCGACCGAACATGCGGTCCTCACCCGTGATCCGCAGGCCACGCGCCGGATCGCGCATCGCCGCGACATGGTCCGCCGCGCTGTCGACGAAGGTGACGTCGAGCCCATCGCTCGACAGCGACATTCCGATGCTGGCGCCGATGGCACCCGCGCCCCACACCAGAATCCGGTCCGTCACGGCGTCGCTCCCGGTTGCAGCATCGCGCCGATTTCCGCCGCCCCGCGACGCAGCGCCGCGACGATCTCCTCCCGCCGCTCGTGAAAGCGTGCCGTGACGCATCCGATGTTGAGCGCCGCTTTCGGGTTGCCGGCACTACCCGGAATGAGCGTGGCGACACCGGTCCCGCCCAGCGCGAATTCTTCCTCGACGATGGCGACGCCGGTGGCGCGCGCCGCCTCGATCCGCTCCCACAGCGCCGCCCTGGCGGTGATCGTGTGCGGCGTCGGCCCCTTGCGCGGCACCGAGGCGAGAATCTCGCGCGCTTCGTCGTCGCCAAGCTGGGCGATCAGGACTCGCCCGATCGCGGTGCAATAGGCCGGCAAATGGCGCGACAGTTCGATGTCGAAGCGGATATCCTGGCCAGCCACTTCCTTGGCGAGCAGCCGCACGGTGCCGGCACCGGCCAGCGCGCCGATAATGACCGTTTCACCGATCTCGTCGGCCAGCTTGCGCATGATCGCCGGTGCGACGCCGAGCAAGCGCCCGTGACGGGCGAAACCCTCGGCGCGAAAGGCATTGCACAGCCGGTACCGATCGTCCGGCTCCCGCGCGACATAGCCACGCCCGACCAGCGTGCGCAGCAGCCCCAATGTGCTGCTCTTCGGCAAGCCGAGCCGTTCCGCGATCGAGGTCAGCGAACGGGTCTGCTGCTCGAGCGCGAGGAGCTCGAGCAGGTCGAGGACCCGTGACGCCGACTTGACGTCATTGTTCATGTATGAGAATTCGGATGTTCATCATGCTGAACACGTAACGCCGCGACGGGGTGTTGGTCAACCCGGCGCCGCAACTGAAGGATGGCTCTTGCCGAACGACAGCCGGACGGTCGAAGCGCTGACACGCTGGGCACTGTGCGAGAGCCCGAGCCATGACGCGGCGGCGGTAAATGCGATGCAGGACCTGATCGTGGAGGGCCTGCCGCCATCGCTGCTGCGCGTCGAACGGATTGCGGGGCGCGACGGGCTGGGCGACACCGTCCTGCTGCACGCCGGGCCGACGACCGGGCGGGAGCGGCTGTTCGTCATCGGGCATGTCGACACCGTACACCCCATCGGCACGGCGACAGGGCCGTTACCGGTGCGGCGCGACGGCGACCGGCTCTATGGCCCCGGCCTCTACGACATGAAGGGCGGCGTCTATGCGGCGATCGGCGCGATGGTCGATGTCGCCCGGCGCGGCGCGGCGGCACGGCCGATCACGATGCTGTTGTCGCCCGACGAGGAGATCGGCAGCCCCACCACCCGGGAGCTCATCGAGGCGACCGCGCGCGCGTCAGCCTATGCCCTGGTGGTCGAGCCGGCGCGCGCCGGTGGCGCGGTCGTCACCGCGCGCAAGGGCGTCGGTTGGTTCAACCTCGATATCGCGGGTCGCCCCGCCCATGCCGGAACCCACCATGCCGATGGACGCAGTGCGATCCGCGAGGCCGCCCACCAGATCCTGCGCCTCGAGGGCATGACCGACTATGCCGCCGGCACCACGGTGAGCGTCGGGCAGATTTCCGGCGGCACCTCGGCCAATGTCGTGCCCGGTCACTGCCGCCTGGTGGCCGACATCCGCGTGACCACGGCCGCGGAAGGCGATCGGCTGACGGCGGAGATCGAAGGTCTCCGCGCCCGGGATCGTGACACCGTGCTGAACGTTTCGGGCGGTCTCAACCGGCCTCCCTACGCCCGGACGGATGGTACCGCGGCACTGTACCGGCATGCGCAGCGGATCGCCGCGCGACTCGGCCAGACGCTCTCGGAGGTCCCCATGGTCGGCGGCGGGTCGGACGGCAATTTCACCGCCGCGCTCGGCCTGCCGACGCTCGACGGACTGGGGGTCGAGGGTAGCGGCGCACATACGCTGGAGGAATATTGCCTGGTCAGTTCGGTGGCGCCTCGACGCGCATTGCTGACGGCGCTGCTCGAGGCGCTTTGATCGGGCTTCCGCGAGAATCGCGGCGCGCGGCTGTCGCACCCGATGCCGGAAGTGGGGAAATCTCACATCCCCACCTCACCGGCCGTGACCCTCGCCGGCTTCAGTAGAAGCGGATATTGTCGACCTGCAGCCAGAGCTTCGTGCCCGCCGGACAACTGCCGCCCACCTCGACCTGCGTGATCAGCCCGGCCGTCCAGGGCGAGGGGCGGCGTTGATTCGCGGGCGCGAGCGCCGAAAAGGGAATGTCGACGGAACTCCATTGCGGGGTGACGGCAAGCGGCGCCACCCAACTGGCACCCGTCAGCCCGCCGATGGTCAGCCGGTCCATGCACGCGCCGCCGCGAACGTCGAGGCGGACGCCACGGAATCCGCTGGCATCGACCGGCGCGATCGAGCCGCGCGAGAGCGGGACGGCGACGCCGGCATAGGCCCCCTTCTTCATCGCCATCCGCGCCGCGATCGAGAGCGCATGGCCGCTATCGCCGCGCGGCACGACCTGCGAAATCTCGGTCGTTCGGTCCATGCCGCCATCGGGCGTGTCGATACGCAGCGTATCGAGCGTGGAGCGGCCATCGCCGCGTTCGAAATCGTCGATCAGCGCGGTGGCTCGGGTCGCCGGGAGGTGCGTGTCGGCATTGGCGGCGGGCAGGGCCGGCGCTCCGAGACCATAGACCGGCTTGCCGTCGATCATCGTCATGGCGAGCCGATGGATCGCGGCAATATCCTCCCATGGCTTGCCGTCGAACAGCACGATATCGGCGCGTTGGCCGACGGCGATGGTGCCGCGGTCATCTCCCTGCCCGATCAGCTTCGCGCTTTCGGACGTCGCGGCGGCGAGCGCCTGCGCGGGCGTCAGCCCGGCACGCACCAGCAGTTCGAGCTCGTGCAGGGTCGAGCTGCCATGCGGCGTCATCGCCATGCCGGCATCGGTTCCCACGCCGATGCGCACGCCGGCATCGAAGAGCAACTTCACATTGCCCAGCGCGTAGCCGAATTTGCGCAGGCGCTGGGCATCCCTGGGATTCGCCGGATCGGGTTGATCGTTGGGATCCTTGCCGGGATCATAGACCGCGAGCGTCGGCACGTCGGCCATGCCGGTGCGCTTGATCGCGGCGACCTCCTGTGGCGTGAGGAGCCTGTCCTGCATGCCATGCGCCAGCGAATCGACCCCGGACGTCGCCGCGAGCACGCCGCGATCGACGGTGACGGTGTGGGTCAGCACCTTCCAATGTTGCTTGTGCGCCTCTTCGGTCAGCGCGGACAGGGTCCAGCCGTCCATGCTGCTGTTGTCGGGCGAGGCACCATAGCGCCAACCATCGGTGAACGCCTTGATGAGGTCCGGACGATAGGGGACGAGGCTGTCGATCGCCGCGCGCGCCGCCTCGGGCGTGTTGACCCATTTGGTCGTTGCCTGGTCCGCCCAGTCGGCGCCGTGACCGCCCGGCGTACTGATCCGCGCGGCGAAATTGACATGCGGCGCGGCGAGCCGCGCCAGCCACGCGCGGATCGGCTGGAAAGCCTCGGGCGCCTCGTTGAAGTCGTTCACCGTGGTGACGCCGGCCTTCACATAATCGGTCGCGATCTGCGGTATCGTCGCCGGGTCGCCGCCCGGGGTCCAGTGCGTGTGAAGATCGTATAGACCGGGCGTCAGCGCCTTGCCGCGCGCATCGATGACGCGGGTGCCGGCCGGCACCCTGATGTTCGCGCCGACCGCGACGATCCGGTCGCCCTCGATCAGCACGGTCTCGACCTTTGGCGTGGCGCCCGTGCCGTCGAACACCGTCGCGCCGACGATGGCGATCCTGTTCGAGGCGGGTGCGGCGCCGATCGAGACGAGGGCGGCGATGGCCGCGAGCAACGGCTTTGACATGGGGGAACCTCGCATGGATCAGTGGACCGGATTGGGTGCGGACGCTTCCGCGCCGCCATAGAGCAGGCCGTTGAAGAACAGCTTGAAGGTGCCATAAGGCTGGGCGCGCTGCGTCACCTCGGGGCCGAGGACGAACAGCTTGCCCTTGCCCAGATCGACCTCGGCGAGCGCGATCGTGCCGGCCAGACGCTCCTGCCCGATCGCCCAGCCGCTGCGCAGCGGTGCCGGGCCATCGAACCAGCCGACCTTGTGCACGCCGACCGCGCCGGCGGTCGGCGCGAAGCTCTGGTCCCTGTTGAAAAATACATCGACATGATCCGGCACGCCATAGGCGAGCGGTTCACGGTTATCGATGCGGGCCTGGAGCAGCGAACCCGGAATGTAGAACTGCCTGGTATCGAGCGGCTTGGTGCCCTTGTCCTGCGCGAGCGCGGGCGCCAGCGGAGCGCCCATCAGTTCGGCCAGCCGCGTCGATCCTCCGACGGCGATGACCGCACCGCCTTCCTCGACGAAATGCTTTACCGCGGGCACCGAGGTCGTCTCGGTGATGACACCGAGCATCGGGCGATCCTGCGCGGGGATGTTCTCGGGCTTCGGCTGGGGCGCCGACCGGTCGGTTTTCCACGGGCTGCCTGCCGGGGCGGGGATCGCCCCGTCGGTGAAAACCAGCACGTCATAATCGCGGCGCAGCTGGCCGGCATCGAGCCGCTTGGGGAAGACCAGCGTATAGGGAAACTCGAAATGCTCGAGGATCCAGCGCGTCCAGCCCGATGAGATCAGCCCGCCGTAACGGTCCACCAAGCCGATGCGGACCGGCTTCAACGCGATCCGCGGACCGGCCGGGACGCTCGCCTGGGCAAAGGCGTCGATGCCGAGCTCGCGCGTCGCCCGCGTCACGATCGCGGCCGCTTTGGCGGAAGCCGGGATCCATACCGCGCCGGCGCTTGCAGGCGCGGTGCCGAGCGCGACCGGATCGGTCAGCCAGGCCGGGCGAATTCCAGCCTTGAGCAGCCGGTTGGTGAGGATGAAGCCATTGTTGGTCTGGTGGCTGATCAGCCAGCCGGCATCGCCCCGGCCGACGATATGACCCGGCGGCGGCGCGAGCAGATCGGGGACACGCTCGAACGGCCCGTCGAACCCGTCGAGGATGCGGTCGAACTTCACGCCCATCTGGAAGGCGAGCGTATAGCCCGTAATGTCATAGGGTGCCTTTGGCGGGCCGCCGGGATATTCGAGGTCGTGAGGGTGATCCTGCGGCTCGAACATGTCGAGAATGTGCGGGCGATAGGCCTGGGCGGTCTTCACGACGAAGGAGCCGGCCGGGTAGGTCTTGCCCGCGACGGCGAAGGTCGATGTCGCACGTTCGACATCGACGCCGTTCTTGATCAGCGCGTTGAGGAAGGCGACGGCCGTCGGCATGTCCGCCTGGTCGGCCGGCAGAACATAGCCGCGCGGATCGCGCTTGTCCGGCGCGTGGACGATGCTTTCGTAAAGCGCGGGGTCGACTCTTTTGGGGCCGGTGCGCGGCCGACCATCCTCATCGGCACCGCCCTCCCTGAACGCCGGCGATGCCTGCAGGGCAGCCACCATCGTCGGCGTGACGGTCCAGCTGTCCTCGCTGCCACGCGTGATGCTGTTGGCGCCCATGCGGTAGATGTTGAACAGCAACCGTTCGCGATTGCGCGAGGCATAGTCGATCACCGCGCGGTTCAGTGTCCATTGATAGTCGAGCGATTGCTGGAGGTGCCAGGCCTGGGGCGCGACCGGCAGCGGCTCGTCGCCGCGCGCCAGCTGGGTCGAGGGGACGAGCGGGATCGTCGTCGGCGTCGGGCCGCCGATGATCTCGGTCAGCAGCCCGATCGAATTGTGAAAATAGGAATCCGATCGCACCATGCCATTATGCCATGTCGAATAGGGCGCGGCCGAGCGCATGCCCGATCCGGCCTTCCCCTCCTCGATCAGGCGGGAGTGCATCATCGAGCCAAGCTCATCGAGCTCGGTCATCACGATCGGGTCGTAGTGAAAGTTGAACGGGTCGCGGAATGGCGGGACGAACACCACCATGCCGGCCGGCCCGGTCTGGTGCTGGTTGTAGACGATCTGTGGGTACCAGACGCGGAACATCTGTCGGTTGATGTTCTCGGTCTCCGCCAGCTGCGCCATGAAGCTGTCGCGATTATTGTCATGGCCGGCATATTTCTGGAACAGACGCGGCAGGCTTCCGAATTCGCGTTTTTTCGGGTCGGCATTGCGCATGTACCAGTCGGACACGAATTCCATCCCGTCCGGATTGTCGTGCGCGAACAGGATGATCGTGTCGTCAAGCATGCGCCGGGTTTCGGCGTCGGTCTGGGTCAGCATCCGGTAGAGAACCTGGATCTGTCCCTGGGAGGTGACGGTCTCGTTGGCGTGGAGCCCCGCGTCGATCCAGACGATCGCCTTGCCCTCGGCCGCGAGCGCGTGCGCCTGATCCTCGGTCAGCCCCTCGGCCTTCGCCAGCCGCTGCGCGATGTCGCGATAATGGTCGAGCTTTGCGAGATTGGCGGGCGAGGAGACGATCGCCATCCATTGCGTGCGCCCCTCGCTGGTCTTGCCGATATCGACCAGCTTGATCCGGTCCGACTGGCTCGCCAGCCGCTTCAGATAGGCCTCGTACGCGGTGTAGTCGGCCAGGAAATAATCGGTCCCCGGCGGCTGCGCGAAAAAGGCGCCGGGCGGGGTGATCTCGCCTGCGATGGCGGGCTGCGCCGCGGCAAGCGCGAGCAGGGCGGCAGCGATAGGTAGCAGGCGCATGATTCTCCCTCGGTTCAACGGACGCTGACCGTCAGCGCGGACGGCCGGCATGTGTCGGCGGCCATGAGGATCCGGGGCGCCGCCATGTTCCGCGTCACGCCCATCACCACCGCCCCCCCCCCCCCAACGTTGCGACGCCCGCATGTCGGTGGATCGGGCTGCTGCCCAATCCCCCAATCCTTCTCTATGCCTATGACGCAGTACCGCACCATATCCCCACCCCGATCGGGCCACTTTTCAGGCGTTTCCGGCGTCGGTGCGGAAATGCGACGCGCCAGCGTCTCCGCGCCGGATGCTTCCGGCGAGGCCCAGCGGCTTCAGCCTCATGTCTCGAAACCTGGTCCGGGGGCGTCTGTCGCCGGGGTCGGTATCGCCACGCGCGATCAGGCGCGGCATTCGACCGACCGCGCGGCGACGGCCTGGATCCCGTGCTCGATATTGGCGCGATGGGCCGACAGCGCCTTTACCGCCCGGGTGACATGCTTTTCGACCGCACCCGTCGAAATCTCGTAGCGGGTCGCGAGCGACTTCAGGCTCCAGCCCTCCACCCGCATGGCGATGATGATTTCGCGCGTGCGATCCGGGAGCGCGAGCAGCGCCGCCTCGGTTGCCCCGACATGCTCCCGCCCCAGCAGGATTCTCAGCGGCGAATGCTCGTCGATCGGATGATGCGCATTGGTCAGTTCGCAGTGCATCGACGCACATCGGCTCGTCTCCCGGCGGTGGCGGTCGACGATGGCGGCATGCGCCACCTGGAAAAGATAGCGTTTGGGATAGGCGACCTCGCCGACATCGGCCCGACGGCAAATCCGCAGGAGGATATCCTGGATCAGATCTTCGGTTTCGACCGTCGGAAACCGCCGTGCGAGATATCGCCGGAGCTCCGGGAGGTGGGGCCAGATCCGGTCGAAAAGGTCGTCGACCCGATCCGCGGTGCGATCGTCCCGATCGCCCGACAGGGCCTCGTCGTCGCGGCGGACGGACTCGTCCGAACCAAATGTCATCGTCCCCCCTGCTGCATTCGGTGCGGGAAATGACATGCTGGAACCCCCGTTTCGGCCACGACTGTGACATGGGGCTGCGTGAAAAATCTTTACCGGGATTCGGCCGGAATTCGCGATATGTGGGATGATCATCCCACATATCCGGAGATGTGGTGGCGCCCTGTTTGCGGGCTCGGCCGCGCCCGCCCGGCAGCCGCGCCTCCGGCCGGCCGATGCGCCGAATCGCAGCCCACCTCCCGGGTCCCACGCACCAATCGATCGAGTCCGGGATGGGGATGCGACGCGGCGCCGCGTCTAGGGATCGGGCAGCGCCAGGCGCTGGCCATGCCGAACATCAAGGGGGGACAATATGGGGCAGACCTGGCGGATCTTGACGGCGCTCGTCCTGGGTATCGCACTCGGCACCGGCTGGGGGTGGGTCCGGGGACCGGGCCTCGACGCAACGCTTCCAATTGCGGAACTGACCGGGGGCCTCTGGCTCGATGGCCTGCGCATGACCATCATTCCCCTCGTCATGGCACTGCTCGTGACCGGGATAGCCCGAACCGCCGCCAGCGCGCGCGAGGGCAATCTGGCGCTGCGCTCGGTGCTGGTCTTTATCGGCCTGCTATGGCTTTCCACCGCGATCGCCGCGGTGCTGATCCCTGCCCTGCTCGCCCTCTCTCCCATCCCGGTCGAGGCGGCGGCGGCGCTGCGCGAAGGGCTGGCCAGGTCGCACGACAAGGTCGCGGCGGCGCCCGGCGTGTTGGCGTTTCTGCGCTCGGTCGTACCCGCCAATCCCGTCGCCGCGGCCGCCAACGACGCGTTGCTCCCGCTGATCGTCTTCACCACGACCTTCGCCCTCGCCATTACGCGCCTGCCGACCAGCCACCGCGAAATGCTCACCATCTTCTTCGGCGCGATCGCCGAGGCGATGCTCGTCATCGTCGGCTGGGTGCTGTGGCTCGCTCCTCTCGGTGTCTTCGCGCTCGCCTTCACGGTCGGCGTCCATGCCGGGACGTCGGCGATCGGGGCGCTTCTCCACTATATCATGATCGTCTCAGCGGCGGGGCTCGCCGCCTGGGCGCTCGCCTATCCGGTCGCGCTTTTCGGCGGCGGCCTGTCGTTGCCGCGTTTCGTTCGAGCGGCCCTCCCCGCCCAAGCGGTGGCACTGAGCACGCAATCGTCGCTCGCCTCGCTGCCCTCGATGCTGGCGGGCGCGGAAATGCTCGGCGTCCCGCCCGGCGTCGCCAGCGTTTCGTTGCCGATCGCCGTGGCGATCTTCCGCGTGACCAGCCCCGCGATGAATCTCGCGGTGGTAATCTATGTCGCCCATTGGTTCGGGATTCCGCTCTCGCCAGCCACGATCGCGACGGGCGCCGTCGTCGCCGCCATCACGACGATCGGATCGGTGAGCCTGCCGGGCCAGGTCAGCTTCCTCACCTCGATCACGCCGATCGCCGTCGCGATGGGGGTCCCGATCGAACCGCTCGCGCTGCTCATTGCCGTCGAGATGGTTCCCGACCTTGTGCGCACCGTCGGCAATGTGACGATGGACATCGCGGCCACCGCCGCGATTGCACGCTCGGTCCGCCGCCGCGAGAACGCCGGAAATCGATGACCTGTCGTGAGCCGGGTACCGGGCGCGCGAAGGTGCCGGCGCGGGCCGGGAAATGCGACGCGAGGCGCGTGGATTTGAAGATCCTGACTTTCGCGCACCACCTGCGCGAAGGCGGTGGCGAATGTCAGAGTCGGCCGCTCAGTGCGATGCTCCGAGATAGCGATCGCGCAGTTCAAGCGCCCGGGACGTCAACGGCATTTCCTTTCCATTGACGAAAATCGCGACCGGCTGGGTGAGTGGCTCGAGCGGGTCGCCGTCCCAGATCACCAGGTCGGCATCCTTGCCGGGAGCGATCGAGCCGATATGGTCGTCGGTGCCGAAGATGCGCGCCGGTCCAAGCGTGATCGCCCTGATCGCCGCGTCATAGGGGAGGCCGCGCGATACCGCGATTCCGGCATTGTATCGCATGTCGCGCACGGCATGGCCGGCATCGTTCCCACTGATCGCGATGTCCACGCCCGCGGCATCGAGCCGGGCGGCGTTGCGCAATGTCGCACCCAGCAAATCGAAGCTCCTCGGTATGTTCGACGAGGGGTTCAGCAACACCGGCACTTTCTGTTCCGCAATCTCCCGCGCAACGCGCCACCCTTCCTCCGCGCCGCTGAGGATGAGCTTGAGGCGATAGTCGCGCGCCAGTTGCAGCGTCTGACGTATATCGGCGGCGCGGTGGACGGTCGCAATCAGCGGCATTCGCCCTTCGACGACCGGAATGAGCGCCTCGAGATCGGCACGGGAGAGGCCAAGATCCCGGAGCGCTGCATTGTCATAGGCCTGTTTGCGGCTCTGGTAGAGGCGGACATTGTCGAAAAGGGTCCGCAATTGCACGAACTCCGCCGCGCGTGAGCCGCCCGCGCGGGCGGCACCATCTTCGCCCAGTTCGACCACCATCCCGATCCTGGGTTTGAACAGGATGTTCGAACCACCATCGAGCGTGATCATCGCGGCCTGTCCGGCAAAAGGCAGTTCGCGCTGCCTGTCGCTGTCGTCGAAGTCCGGCATGACGACGGCACGGGTGACGCCACCGAGACGCGCAACCGGCAACAGCGTCGACTCCGGGTTCAGGCCATATCTGACATCGAACGCGGCGCTGATCCGGGGGCTGCGCGAGCGGTCGTCCACGGTGCCCTGCACCGAACTCACTTCCATCAGGCCCAGGGCGGTGTTGACGGCAACGAAACCGGGCGTGACGCGCGCGCCCTTTGCATCGATCACCCTGGCCGAAGCCGGAGCCACGACATTGGCGCCCGCCGCGACGATCACGCCGTCCCGCACGACGATCGTCCCGTGCGCCACTTCGCCGACCGGGCCGGACGACAGGATATGGGCGTTGACGACAGCGAATGTCTGGGCCTGTGCCGGCTGGCAGGTCAGCAATCCGGCGGCGGCCAATGGCCACGCGCGCACGAACTTCCCAATCATCTCATTGATCTCCATCGGGCTGGCCGAGCTCGAAATCGGAACGGTGCCGGCGTGCCGGATTATCCGCATCGTGGACGAGCGCACCGTCGACGAAGACCTTTTCGGCGATCGCATAGATGCTGAACGGATCGCGGCTCCAGAGCACGACGTCCGCCATCTTCCCGGGCTCCAGCGAGCCGGTCTGGTCCGCGATCCCCATCAATCTCGCCGGGTTCAGCGTGAACCATCTGACGGCTTCGGCCTCGGAAATGTCGATGCCGGCACGGCGCCCCGCCGCCAGCGCGACCGCGCTCTCGACATTGAGACGCTGGCCGATACGGGCATCGTCGGAATGGATGGCAACGCACACGCCGCGCCTGGTGAGCATCGCGGCATTTTCCTCGATCGCGTCATAGGCTTCCATCTTGAAGCCCCACCGCGTCGCCCAGGTCGCCACGCAGATATTGTTGGCGGCGAGCAGGTCGGCGATCTTGTAGGCTTCGACCGCGTGGTGAAAGGCCGCGATCTTGTAGCCGAATTCCTTGGCGACATCGATCATCACGGCCATTTCGTCGGCGCGGTAGCAATGGTTTTGCACGAGGATCTTGCCCTGCAGGACGCCCGCCAGCGTCTCCAGCTGCAGGTCACGTTTCGGTGCCTCGCCGGGCTCGCCCCGCGCGTGCTTCCGCTCATAGACCTCCCATTTTCGGGAATAGTCGGCGGCGTCGATCCACGCCTTGCGATAGCCGGCGACATTGCCCATGCGCGTCGCCGGGGAGCGGCCGCGGCTGCCATATCGGCCCTTCGGATTTTCGCCGCAGGCCATCTTCAGGTCATAAGGCGCGCCGGGGAACTTCATGCCCTGCATCGTTACGGAAGGGACATTCTTGACCGCAACGCCGCGCCCGCCGAAGAGATTGGCCGATCCGGGAAGGATCAACAGACTGGTCACGCCACCCTCACGGGCAAGATCGAAGTCGGGATCCTGCGGCCAGATGGAATGTTCCGCCCAGACCTGAGCCGTATTGGGGTCGACATTCTCGTTGCCGTCGGCCTGGCCCTGCACGCCCGGCGCGGCAAAGACGCCGAGATGCGAATGGGCATCGATGACGCCGGGCGTCACCCATTTGCCCGTCCCGTCGATCACCGTCGCGCCCGCGGGCGGTGCGACATTGTCGCCGACCGCGACGATCCTGCCCTTGGACATGACGATCGTGCCATGGTCGATCTTGCGGCCGGTGGCGGTCAGGATCGTCGCGTTGACAATGGCGGTATCGGCAGACGCCAGGGGCTTGTAGGTGCTGGGAAAGGGGTCGCTCGCGGGGATTTCCGCTGGTGGCGACGGTGGCGGCGGCGGGAGTGTCGCGCGGTGTTCGGATGACGAAGCCGACGTCGCACATGCGGCAAGCAGCGCCAGGACCGGACCGGCCAGCACGAGCCGGCCGCGCGGGAACCGACGCTGGTTCGCGAAAGGATGAGGGAGCGAATGATACCGCACGCCGGGTCCGCCTCTGATTGAGATTGGAAGGACAGGAATTGCCCGGCGACCCGCCGATATGGCGGGTCGCCGGGAACGAGCGCCGACTAGAATGTCTTGCTGATGTTGAGATACCAGTAGCGCGGAACGGGCGAATAGAGCGAACCGTCATAGGCGAAGGCGCTGGAATCGAGCGGCGGATGCGCGTTGCCGATGTTCCGCACGCCGACCCTGAGGCGCGTTCCGCCCGTAAAGCCACCTTTCAGCTCATATTGGAGATAGAGACTGGCGGTGGTGTAGCCGCCGAGCCGCAAATTCTGTCCGCCAACGGAGATGTTGGTGTCGAACACGGGGCCGACATAGTTCGCGGAGGCTCCGGCGGTAAACTGCCCCAGCTTCCACGTCAGCGACGTCGAGCCGCGCCATTGCGGGAAGCCGCCCTGCTGGATCTGATTGGAGGCTTCCGGGATGATCGTGTCGACGTTGATATCTCCGGCCGCTCTCGCGTCGAGCAGCACCTGGATGTCGGGCGGCACGTCGCGGAAATATTTCAGGAGATAGGCGGCGTTGGCGGTAAAGGCGAAAGCGCCGATCCCGGTGTCGCGAAGCGACATGTTCAGGCCGAAATCGATGCCGCGCACGGTTTGCGGTTCGAGGTTGCGATACTTGTCCTCGACATATTGCACCACGCCTACCGGATCGATGCCGGTGCCGGCGAACAGCGCGATATCATCCGCCGTCACGGCGCGCCGGATGACGCTGGGATCGCTCGATCCCTTCACGCGTGCCAGATAATCGCTGATCAGCGCATTGCCCTCGCCGAACACGCCGACGATGCCCTTCTGCTTGACCTGCCAATAGTCGACGGTGAAGGTGGTCCTCAACCGGCTCGTGTTCATGAACGCGGGTTGGATGACCGTTCCCACGGTAAAGGTCGTCGACGTTTCGGGTTGGAGGTCGGGATTGCCGGCGCGCTGCGCGGTGGTCACGAAGCTCTCGGAACATTGGTTGAAATTGGAGATGCGCCCCGCTCGAAGGTCGGCCTCGCAGCGGACCCAGTCGGTCCGCGTGTTGCCGCGCGTGACGATCGTCGCATTGGTCTGTTCGAGGGTGGGGGCGCGGAAGCCCTGAGCCCAGGAACCGCGGATCCGCAGGCCCTTGAACAGATCCCAGGCGAGCGCGACCTTCGGTTTGGCAATGCTGCCGAAATCCGAATAATGCTCGTAGCGGCCGGCAAACTGCAGTTCGAAACTGCGGACCAGCGGCACATTCATTTCGGGCGAGATCACCGGGACGGCGAATTCGGCATAAGCGGAAAAGACCGTCCGCGCGCCCTTGGTGTCGGGTGTCGGGCTGACACCGAACAGGTCGCTGGGCTGCACCACGCCGGTTACGGTGTCGGTCCAGGTGATCGTCCCGTCGACGCGACTGTCGCGATCGTCAAGCTGGGTGTCTCGCCGCGCCTCGAGACCGAAAGCCATGCCGAGATTGCCCGCCGGCAGCGTGAGCAGATCGGCCTTGGACGCCCGAAAGTCCCATTGCGCGAGCGTCGCCTTGTCCCTGCGAACCGCCTTGACGCGGATCGCATCGAGCGCCGCCTGGCTGCTCGGCGAGGTGTCGAGCCCCTGCGGGTCGGCCGGGTTGCCGCCGTTGAAGGGATTGTAGGCATCGGGCGTCGACAGCGCCAGATTCTTCTGGAGCGCGGTGGCGCTGATCCCGTCCTGGACGTCGCGCACGGTCGCCTCGGAGTAGAGCAACGCGCTCTCCCACTTGAAGCCGGCCGTTTCGCCGCGCAGCCCCGCCAGGACCCGGAACTGCCGGTTCGTGACATCGACCACCGTCGGGCCAAGATCGGCGAAACGATAGCTGGTAATCGACACCGGCAGCCCCGCGGCGGGCGCGTCGATCCCGGCGAGACGGTTGGGATTCGCGGAACCGTTGGCGAATGTCACGGGGCCGAAGGGGTTCCAGTAATTGGACGCGGGCACCGTCATCTGGATCGAACCGATCGAGAAGACGCTGTCCTGGATGCTGCGCGTCTTGGCGTAGTAATAGCCGGCTTCGCCGAACAGCGTGAGATCGTCGGTGAGGTCATAGTGACCGCTGGCGAACACGTTCACGCGATCGAGTTTCGGCATGATCGAGATGGGGTAGTTCGCCTGCCCGTTCCACCGCGTGTTGCGGTCCGCGCCCGTGGTCGCGCGATTGCCGTCGTCGATGCAGATGCCGCCGGCCAACACCACCTGGCAACCGCCATTGGCCGTCGGCTGGAGCGAAAAGCTGCCGCCTGCCGAGGTTACGCTGGTGGCACCCTGGCGGACCCGCACGCCACCGACCGTCGTGAAATTGCCCCACGGCGCCAGCGTGCTGGTGTCGTCAAGGCTGTTGGAGCCTTCGAAGGGGGACCCGACAAAGGCGCCGAAGAAGCGGTGGTCGGCGGTCGCGGTAAAATCCTGGTCGTTCGAATCGAGCGACGTACGGCTGGTGTAGTTGAACAGCAGCGAGATGTTCCCGCGATCATGCGCGAAATTGGTCCCGAGATACCCCGATCCATTGAACTCGCGCAGGCCGGTTCCTTCCGCGCCGCCATATTGCAGCGTCAGCGCGCCACCCTTGACGTTGTCGCGCAGGATCGTGTTGACGACGCCCGCCACCGCGTCCGTGCCATAGAGCGCGGCCGCACCGTCGCGCAGCACTTCCACGCGCTGCACGCCAAAGACCGGGATCGCGTTGGAGTTGTAGGTGATCACCGGCGCCAGCGTATTGCTCGCCTGGCTGCCGGGATTTTGCACCACGCGGCGGCCGTTGATCAGCACCAGCGTATTGCCGACGCCAAGGCCGCGCAGGTCGAGCGAACCGATATCGCCGCGGGCGAAGTTGCTGCTGACCTGGCCGTTGCTGCTGTTGAACGACATGTCGCCCATTTGCGGGATCGACCGAAACAGCTCGTCACCCGAAACGGCACCCGTGGCGACGATCTCGTCCTGGCCGATGACGGTTACCGGCAAGGCTTCGGTGATCTTGGTGCCGGCGATCCGGCTGCCCGTCACGACGATGTCGGGTGCGGCTTGTTCCGCGCTCCCTTGCGTCGCCTGCTGTGCCGCAGCGCCCTGCGCCGCGACGATGCTCAGCAACGAGACCGCGGCCAGCGCACAGATCCTCGGTGAAACCTTCGACCCAATCATTTCAAACCCCCATTTGATGTTGTCGATCGCGGTGACGATTTTCGTTCTGTTTCATTCGACCGCATCACGGAGACGCAAGCGCCACACATTTCCCCATCACCGCGACGCGATTATTTGCGGAACCGCGCCGAGCCACGATTTCGGGGAATGTGCCGCGCAAGAATGTGCCGTGGTCGCGCGCGCGGCAGGCGGAGCTGGCGCGGCGGTGATCGCGGAAACCGGGGGATGGACGGCCCGCGCCCGCTAGGCCGCGCCTTCCGGCAGCTCATTCCCGGCGCGCACATCGGCGATCGGGTTGGTGTCGACCCAGGCACCATGCGCATGGACCGTCGCGACCGTCTGCCATGCGCCCGTCCCCGGCCAGCTGCGCACGCGGACGAACTGCTGCGCGACGGCGCGGTCGGGCTCCTGGATGACCCAGCCGAGCGGGCGCCCGGGCGTCGCGCGCGCCGCCGCCTGTGCCATCGCCGCCTTGACCCGCGCGGCGACGGAGGCGGGCAGATATTGCCACACCACCGAATGCATCAGCACGCGCGTGACGCCCTCGGCCTGCGGCTCGGCGAGCCGCGCCTCGACCCAGTCGGCGGCGTCGGCGCGGTCGAGATCGACGGGCTTTTCGCGCACCATCGCGATCGCGCTCCTCAGCCGCGCCATCCGCGCCGGCGTCTCGGCCCAGACATAGGCGGCGAGCCGCGCCTCGACCGCGGGGTCGGTCGCATCCATCGGCGCGACGTCGCAGCCGCGCGTCGACACGATCTCGATCGGCGCGGCGGGCGGCGGCGGGCCGCGCCATTCCGGGGCGATCGTCACCGGCGACCCGGCCGGCCCGACCATCACGCCGCCAAGGTCGAAGCGATAGCGATCGATCAGCAGGTTGAGCCCGGCGCTCGACCCGATCTCGAGGATCTCGATGCACGGCCCGTGGCGGCGTGCGATCTCGAGCAGCCCGGTCATCAACGCCGCCGAGCGGCCCGGCTCGTTGGTCTGCGGCGGGCCGTCGAGCCATGGCAGCAGCGCGGCATCGTGCCGCACCAGCACCCGGCCGAGCGCCGCCGCGATCGCATCCGGGTCGTCGATCGCCCCGGAAAAGATCGCCGCCAGCTCGTCGTCCGCGCCGGCCAGCACCAGCGCGTGGAGCCCGCCGATGAAGCGCAGCGGCAGCGCGTCGCGCGTCGGCTCGCCGGGCCAGTCGAGCAGGCGACGACCGACCGCGCTGTCGCGGGTCAACCCGGCGGCGATCGCGCCGCACAGCCGCGCATAGATCGGCGCGCCCATGATGCCGCAATAATGCTGCTGGATCGCGAACGCGCCGCGATTGTTTTCCTCGCCAGCCATCGATCGGAACCTTCCTTCCCTGCAAAAACGCCGACGGCGCATTTGGGTCGATCATCGGACCACCGTCTGTTGCGCCTGCGAACCCCCGCCAGTAAAGCCCCCCCACCATGGCCGAACCGCTGATCATCGCCGTCCCCAAGGGGCGCATCCTCGTCGAGGCCGTGCCGCTGCTGATGCGCGCCGGCATCACCCCCGAAGCCGCGTTCGGCGACGAGGACAGCCGCGCCCTGCGCTTCTCGACCGACCAGCCGGGAATCGACCTGATCCGCGTGCGCGCCTTCGACGTCGCGACCTTCGTCGCGCACGGCGCGGCACATGCCGGGATCGTCGGGTCGGACGTGCTCGCCGAATTCGATTATTCCGAGCTCTATGCGCCGATCGACCTCGGCATCGGCCATTGCCGCCTGTCGGTCGCCGAACCCGCCGCGCTCGCCGCGACCGACGATCCGCGCGGCTGGAGCCATGTCCGTGTCGCGACCAAATATCCGCACGTCACCGCCAAGCATTTCGAGGCGCGCGGCGTGCAGGCCGAATGCGTCAAGCTGAACGGCGCGATGGAACTGGCGCCGCTGCTCGGCCTCGCGCCGCGCATCGTCGATCTCGTCTCCTCGGGGCGCACGCTCAAGGAAAACGGCCTGGTCGAGGTCGAGGTGATCGCCGAGGTCACCAGCCGGCTGGTCGTCAACCGCGCCGCGTTCAAGACGCGGCCGGATGTGGTCGCGCTGGTCGACGCGTTCCGGCGGGCGCTGGCGTGATGGGCAGGCGCAACCAACTCCCCTCCCGCTTGCGGGAAGGGTCGGGGGAGGGCTGCGCCCCAAGCCCGATCGCGGCTGGAAACGCCCCTCCCCTGCCCCTTCCCGCAAGCGGGAGGGGAATTTGATCCGCCTCTCCACCGCCGATCCCGGTTTCGCGCGCGACTTCACCGCGCTGGTCAATGCGCGGCGCGAGGCCGATGCCGATGTCGCGCGCGACGTGCGCACGATCGTCGCCAGCGTGCGCGACGAGGGCGATGCCGCGCTGCACGCCTTTACCCGCAAGTTCGACGGGCACGATCTCAACGAGAGCGGCTGGCGGATCGAAAAGTCCGCATGGCTCGCCGCGCTCGACGGCCTGGCGCCCGAACTGCGTGCCGCGCTCGATCTCGCCGCCGCGCGGATCACCGCCTATCACGAGAAACAGCGCCCGGCCGACAGCGACACGGTCGACGCCGCCGGCGTGCGCCTCGGCGCGCGCTGGCGCGGCGTCGATGCCGCCGGCGTCTATGTCCCGGGCGGCCGCGCGGCCTATCCCTCGTCGGTGTTGATGAACGCGATTCCCGCCAGGGTCGCCGGGGTCGAGCGGGTCGTCATGGTCACCCCGACGCCGCATGGCGAGATCAACCCGCTGGTGCTCGCCGCCGCGCATATCGCCGGGGTCGACGAGATCTGGCGCGTCGGCGGCGCCCAGGCGATCGCCGCGCTCGCCTATGGTACCGGCCGGATCGGCGCGGTCGACGTCATCACCGGCCCGGGCAATGCCTGGGTCGCCGAGGCCAAGCGCCAGCTGTTCGGTATCGTCGGCATCGACATGGTCGCGGGCCCCAGCGAGATCGTCGTCGTGGCGGATGGCAAGAACGATCCCGAATGGATCGCCGCCGACCTGCTCAGCCAGGCCGAGCATGATCCGACCAGCCAGTCGATCCTGTTCACCGACGATGCGGCGTTCGCCCATGCGGTGGCCGACGCCGTCGACCTGCAGATCGGCACGCTGGCGACCGCGCAGGTCGCGCGCGCCAGCTGGGACGCCAATGGCGCGATCATCGTCACCGCCGACCTGGCCGAGGCAATGCCGCTGGTCGACCGGCTCGCGCCCGAGCATCTCGAACTGGCGTGCGACGACCCGCAGGCGCTGTTCGATCGCGTGCGCCATGCCGGCTCGGTATTTCTCGGCCGCCACACGCCCGAGGCGGTCGGCGATTATGTCGCCGGGCCGAACCACGTCCTGCCGACCGGCCGTCGAGCGCGCTTCGCTTCCGGCCTGTCGGTGCTCGACTTCATGAAGCGCACCAGCTTCCTGCAATGCGATGCCGCCGCGCTCGGCGCGATCGGCCCGGCGGCGGTCGCGCTGGCCGAGGCGGAAGGTCTGCCGGCGCACGCCCGCTCGGTCGCGCTGCGGCTGGGGCGATAACCTTCTCTATTGCTCCCCGGCGAAGGCGCGTGCCACGAAGAGGGTGACGCGCGGCCCCGCCTCGCCTAAAGGCACCGCCATGTCCCAACTTACCGCCACCAGGTCCAAGGCCCGCGCCGCCGCGCGGCTGGCCGCCGCCCAAGCGCTCTATCAGCATGAGATGGAGGGCACCCCCGTCCTGCAGCTGTTGCACGAATTCCATCAGCACCGGCTCGGCGCGACGATCGAGGACGCCGAATATGCCGAGGCCGAGGTCGTGTTCTTCGACGATATCGTCAAGGGCGCGGCCGCGCGACAGGAAGAAATCGACGGCGTCATCAAGGCCAAGCTCGCCAAGGGCTGGAGCCTCGAGCGCCTCGACCGCGCGATGCGCGCGATCCTGCGCGCCGGCACCTATGAACTGCTCGCCCGGCCCGACGTGCCGACGGCGACGGTGATCACCGAATATGTCGACGTCGCGCATGCCTTTTTCGACAAGCGCGAGGCCGGCTTCGTCAACGGCCTGCTCGATGCGGTGTCCAGGGATGTGCGGGCTTAAGCTACTCAGTTCCTCCCCGGCACGGGGAGGGGGACCGCGCGCTTCTCCAGCGCGTGGTGGCGGGGGCCGGCCGCGAGCGGATCGTTTGTGGCGCTCCCCCTCCACCAGCTTCGCTGGTCCCCCTCCCCGTTCCGGGGAGGAATTGTGAAAGAGCAGGACTTCCTCACCGCACTCCGCGCGCTGCCGCTCCACCCCGGCGCGGCCGACCTGCGCGACGATACCGCCACCCTCGCCGGCCTGACCGTCACCACCGACACCATCGTCGAGGGCATCCACTTCCTGCCCGGCGACCCGCCCGAGGACGTGGCGTGGAAGCTGCTCGCGGTGAACCTGTCGGATCTCGCCGCCAAGGGCGCGACGCCGGAAGGCGTGCTGCTCAACTATCCGCTGTCCGATACCAAGTGGGACAGCGCCTTTCTCGCCGGCCTCGATGCCGCACTGCGCCACTTCGGCTGCGCACTGCTCGGTGGCGACACCGTCACCCTGCCGGCCGGCGCGCCACGCGTGCTGACGCTCACCGCGATCGGCCGCGACGCCGCCGCCCCGCCGCGCTCGGGCGCGCGCGCCGGCGACATGCTGTGGGTCACCGGCACGGTCGGCGAGGCCGGCGCCGGCCTCGCCATCGCGCGGGGCGAAGACGGCCCGGCCGAACTGCTCGCCGCCTATCGCCGCCCGCAGCCGCGCCTCGCCGAGGGGCGCGCGCTCGCCCCGCATGTCCACGCCATGATGGACGTGTCCGACGGCCTGCTGATCGACGCGGCGCGCATGGCCGCCGCCAGCGGCATCGCGGTGGCGATCGATCTCGCCGCCGTCCCGCTTTCCACCGCCTGGCGCGGCTTTCGCGGCGACGACCGCGCCGCGCGGCTCGCCGCCGCCACCGCCGGGGACGATTACCAGCTGCTGTTCGCGGCCAACCCCGCTTTCGCGCCGCCGGTCCCGGCGACGCGCGTCGGCGCATTCGCCGCCGGCACCGGCCTCACGCTGCACGATGCCGGCGGCGCCGTCCCGCTCCCGACACGACTCGGCTTCGAACACGCGCGCTGAGCGGCTTGCGCTCGCCCCCTGCCACCCTATACACCCCGAAAAACGTCGGAAGCGTCATGGGACGGCGCTATCCGTCACAATAGGGGAAGGACTGCTCGCATATGAACATCGTTTATGCGGCCATGATTTGCGGCGCGATCGCCGTACTTTATGGCCTGATCACCAGTCGCCAGATTCTCGCGGCCAGCCCTGGCAACGAGAAGATGCAGGACATCGCCGCCGCCATCGCGGAAGGCGCGCAGGCCTATCTCGGCCGCCAGTATCGCACCATTGCCATCGTCGGCGTCGTCGTCGCCGTGCTGGTCGGTTACTTCCTCGGCCCGATCTCGGCCGGCGGCTTCGCGCTCGGCGCGATCCTCTCGGGCGTGACCGGCTTCATCGGCATGAACGTGTCGGTAAAGGCCAATGTCCGCACCGCCGAGGCCGCACGCACCTCGCTGCAGGGCGGCCTGACCATGGCGTTCCGTTCGGGCGCGGTCACCGGCATGCTGGTCGCGGGGCTCGGCCTGCTGGCGATCACGGGCATGTTCTGGGGCCTGATCACGCTCGGCCATTATGAGCTTTCGGTCGGCGCGGATCGCCGCGTCATCGTCGACACGCTCGTCGCACTGGCGTTCGGCGCCTCGCTGATCTCGATCTTCGCCCGTCTCGGCGGCGGCATCTTCACCAAGGCGGCCGACGTCGGCGCCGATCTCGTCGGCAAGGTCGAGGCCGGTATCCCGGAAGACGACCCCCGCAACCCCGCGACGATCGCCGATAACGTCGGCGACAATGTCGGCGACTGCGCCGGCATGGCGGCCGATCTGTTCGAAACCTATGTCGTGACGATCGGCGTGACGATGGCGTCGATCGCGCTGTTGCTGCCCAATGCCGACCATCTCTTCGCATTGATGTCGCTGCCGCTGCTGGTCGGCGGCGTGTGCATCGTCACCTCGATCATCGGCACCTATATGGTCCGCCTCGGCGGCGGCACGATCATGGGCGCGCTCTACAAGGGTTTCTGGACCACCGTCGTGCTGTCGATCCCGGCGATCTTCGTCGCCACGCAATATGTCCTGGGCGACATGCGCGCGCGGATCGGCGGCGGCTCGTTCCTCGACGGCAATGCCGTCCAGGATAGCGGCTTCACCGGCATGGCGCTGTTCTGGTGCATGATGGTCGGCCTCGCGCTGACCGGCGCACTGGTGTGGATCACCGAATATTATACCGGCACCAATTATCGCCCGGTCCGCTCGATCGCCAAGGCCTCGGAAACCGGCCATGGCACCAACGTCATCCAGGGCCTCGCGGTCAGCCTCGAAAGCCCTGCTTTGCCGACGATCGTCATCTCGATCGCGGTCGTCGCCTGCTACCAGCTCGCCGGGATCATCGGCATCGCCTTTGGCGCCACCGCGATGCTGGCGCTGGCCGGCATGGTCGTCGCGCTCGACGCCTATGGCCCGGTGACCGACAATGCCGGCGGCATCGCCGAAATGGCCGGTCTGCCCGACGATGTCCGTCAGCGCACCGATGCGCTCGACGCGGTCGGCAACACCACCAAGGCTGTGACCAAGGGCTATGCGATCGGCTCGGCGGCGCTCGCCGCGCTCGTGCTGTTCGGCGCCTATACGACCGATCTCGGGATCTACTTCCCCAACCTGCAGGTCGATTTCACGCTGTCCAACCCATACGTCATCGTCGGCCTGCTGCTCGGCGCGTTGCTGCCGTTCAGCTTCGGCGCGTTCGGCATGACGGCGGTGGGTCGCGCCGCCGGCTCGGTCGTCGAGGACGTCCGCGCGCAGTTCCGCGACGATCCGGGCATCATGGCCGGCACCAGCCGTCCCAACTATGCCCGCACCGTCGATCTGGTGACCAAGGCGGCGATCAAGGAGATGATCATCCCCTCGCTGCTGCCGGTGCTCGCGCCGATATTGGTGTATTTCGTCATCACCGCGGTGGCCGGCCAGGCCAGCGGCTTCGCCGCGCTCGGCGCGCTGCTGCTCGGCGTGATCGTCTCCGGCCTGTTCGTCGCCATCTCGATGACCTCGGGCGGCGGCGCGTGGGACAATGCCAAGAAATATATCGAGGACGGCAACCATGGCGGCAAGGGCAGCGAGGCCCACAAGGCCGCGGTGACCGGCGACACCGTCGGTGACCCGTACAAGGACACCGCCGGGCCGGCGGTCAACCCGATGATCAAGATCACCAACATCGTCGCACTGTTGCTGCTCGCGGCGCTCGCGGCGCATGCCGGGGTGGTCGGCTAACCGCCGACGCCCTCGCCTGACGGGTGAACGAAGCCCCGCCGCGTACGACACGCGGCGGGGCTTTTCGTTTGGGGGATCGGCCGCGACGGCATTCGCTGGCTTCGATCGGCCACCCCGTCACCCCGGACTCGTTCCGGGGTCCTCCGCGCCGCCAACCTCGAGACCGTCCTGCGTGCGGAACGGTGGATGCCGGAACGAGTCCGGCATGACGATGGGTTTGACCGGTAAGCCACCGCGCCGCCAGCGGGCGGATATAGCTTCGACGCCAACCAGCCCTAAAACGACCCACTCAACGTCAACGTAAAGATCGGGCCGACCCGCTGGTGCTGCACCTCGTAGCGCGCGACCGGCGCGCCATTGCGCCGCCCGCCATAGATCGTGCGATAGAAGCGCACATGGCCGTCGTTGAGGTTGAAGACCTGGAAATTGACCTTCACGCCGTGGACATTCTTCCACTCGACGAACGCGCTGGCATAGGGCCCTTCCCAATTCTGGTTCACCTCGTCGAGATAATAGCTCAGCCCGTAATGCGAATAGGATAGCCCGGCGCCCCAGGCGAACTGCGTGCCCGGTACGTCGTGGCGCAGCGTTAGCTCGGCCCAGCGGTCGTGCGTGTTGCTGATCGGGCGTTGCAACCCGGTCAGCGGGTCGCGCACGCTGCTCTGTTCGAGGCCGATATCCGCGTCGAGCTTCGCTCCGTGCCAGCCGAGCGGATCGAACTGGATCGTGCTGATGCTCTCCACGCCGAAGCGCGTCGCGTGTGGCAGATTGCCCACCGCGTCGCCGTCGACGCCGACAGGAATATGGTCGACGATATCCGACACGGCGTAGCGATAGACTTTCAGCCGCGTCTTGCCCCAGCGCCCGAAATTGCGCGCCAGTTCGCCGGTCGCTTCCCAGCTCTGCGGCGGCACGAGATTGGGGTTGGCATCGTTGCCGCGATTGTTGGCCACGTCCTGGTTGGCGAGAAAGTCGCCGAAGCTGATCTGCCCGACCTTGCGCTCCAGCTTGAGGCTGGCGTCCCAACCCGCCGCCGGGCGCCACGCCAGCGACGCGCTGCCCTTGGGCCGAAAGAAAGTGCGCGGCCTGGCGCCGTTGCCGATCTCGCCGAGCTGCGAATATTCCGCGCCGCCGGCCAGTTGCAGGTCGAGCTTGCGCGACAAGGGCCGGCTCAGCGACACGATCCCTTCATAGCGCGTCTCCGCCACGGTGCCGGAACCTTCCGGATAGGGGATATCGGCGTAGCTGCCGTCGGGCTCCAGACTGGCCAGCGTACTGACCTGCGACAGCCGGTTGTACGCGCGCTCGAGCGACACCGTCCAATCGTTCGGGCCGCCCTTCCAGTGATATTCGAGCCGCCCGACGGTCTCGCCGATCCGCGTGTCCTGGCCATAGCGGATGCCGTCGCTCGGCGCGCCGCTGTCATAATCGCTGCGCTGGTCGACCAGCAGCGGGTCATGCTCCCAGTGGCGCAGCCCGATCAGCTTGAGCCGCCCGCCGCCCAGCGGCACCGACACGTCGCCGCTGGCATCATATTGAAAGCCCATCGTGCGGCTGTGATTGTTCCAGTTGCTGTCATTGCCATCGGCACGGACGCGGCGCTGGAAATTGTTGTTGCGATTCCAGAACGGATCGACATCGAGCGTGAGATTGGCCTGGACCGGCCCGTTGCCGCCATATTTCAGGATCGCCGACAGCTTGGCGTCGTCCGAACTGTTCGCCAGCACCTGGTCGCGCTGCTCGACCAGCGCGCCGCCCGGCGAGAGCACGCGATAATCGTCACCGCCGAGCGCGCCGCGCCCGGCATTGTTCTCCAGCGACAGCGTGTAGTCGAGGTCGCCGGTCGCGCCGCTGTAGCTGATCGACCCGGACAACAGGCGCGGCGTGGCATAATGCGCGCGCAGCTGCGGGCTCCAGCTGAAATTGCCCCGCCCCTTGCGATCGGACCTGAGGATGACATCGGCGACCTGCCCGGTCAGGCCCGGGATACCGAGCGTCGCCGCTTCCTCGATATCGATGCGCTCGACATCCACGGCGGAGATCTTCTGCAATTGCGCCACCGCGCCACCCGCCTTGTCGGTCGAGCGCTGGCCGTTGATCAACACATTCTCGGACGCCTGGCCCAGCCCGCGCGCGGTGTCGGCGCTGTGGATGGTGAAGCCCGGCACCTGCGACAGCATGTCATACGCCGTTTTCGGCGCGAACCGCGCGAAATCGGCCGGCGTATAAACCTTCACGGCGGTGGTCGCGGCCGCCCGTTCGGGCGCGGGCACCGCCTTCTCCGGCCCGGCCCAGGCGGCGACCGGCGCGCAGGCCGCGAGCGCAACCGCCAGCGCGCGCGCGCCATGGCGCGACAGCGCGGCTATCGATATTACCTCATTATATTGGTTGGATAATCGCACCAACATCCCCCATGTGTATCATTAACATAATACACCTATGACATGCCGATGCAATGCCCGGTCGAGCGCGGGCCGCGATCCGGTGAGGGTCGGGCCGGAAAGGCCGCTGTGGCAATCCCGCCCGCTCCACTATAGCTGCGCCGCGCAATTTCAGGCATTCCGATCGACGCATGGCACGCAAGCACTCAAAACATGGTCGCTACGAAGACCTGTATCGCGAGGAGGAGGCTCCGGCGGCGGTGGTGCCCTGCTGGCTCTGTGGCCGACCGACCGGCAAGACCATTGTCTGGCACCATCCCGTACCCAAGAGCCGGGGCGGCCGCGACGTCGTGCCGATGCACCCGATTTGCCAGCAGACGCTGATCGCCAATTTCAGCAATGCCGAACTGCAGCGTCACGGGATGGATGTGGAGGGCTTGCTGGCCAACCCCAATGTCCGCAAATTTGTCGATTGGGTCGCCAACAAGGACCCGGATTTCACCGCGACCACGGCGAAGAAGCAACGCTGATCGGGCCGTGCTTCCGGCCTCCTGCCCGAAGGCACGCAACGCCCGCGCTTCGTCGCGTGATCGAAGCCGCCCCGCAGCCACGCACCGCCCCCCGGTCTCTTCCCCAAAGCGCCCCGTTACCGAGGCGGCCGCGTCACGTCGCCTCGTCCGGCACGTCCGGCGCGCGCAGGTCGCGGATCAACGTGTCGCCGTTGGTCGTGTCGAAGATGATGTCGTCGGCATAGCTTGCCGCCGGGTTGCGCCGGTAATGCGCCCGCTCCAGCGCATTGTAGATCAACGTCTGCGCCTTGCGCTGCTCGCGTTCCGCCTCGCGCACGATCCGCGTCCAGCGGTGCTGCGCCAGCCGGTTGCCGCTCAGCGCCGCCTGCCCCATCGCGCGCATCACCGCCTGGGTCAGCGGCATCGCGCGCTTCTTGCCGTCCTCCTCGACCATGACGAAGCGATACGCCTCGGCAAGGATCACATCGCGCGTCGGTTCGTCCGCGCCGAGCAGCCGGTCGCCGGGTGCCCCGCTCGCCTTGGGGCGCGGCGGTCGCCCTGCCGGGTTGCCCGATTGCCCCTTGCGCCACGGCCGACCGGTCGCTTCCGCCCGCTTCGTCCCACCGCCCGGTGCCGTGTCGGCCGCGCCCGCGCCTTCACCGGAATCGTCGCTGGGGCCACGCGCTGATTCACTTTCATACCGATCCATGATGTGTCTCTCCACGATGCAAAATCCGCCCGCCCTCAAACCCGATTTCGCGCCGCGGTTGAATCACGCCATCGCTGATCCGCGGCTGTTCGCACCGCTGATCCACGCGCCGCACCGGCTGTTACCGCGCTGTTCCGCCCGCTGTTCCGTCCGCTGTTCCGTGCCGCCGAGTCGTGCGGCTATCATGCTGGAATTCCTGTATAATCTGGCGGCTTTCGGGCCGGCCCGCACGCCGCGAAACTCTTTCGGCGCTGTTCCAGGCGCCGGAACAGCGGGCGCCATCGCGCGCGGCCGCCGCCGTTACGCCGCTTTGAACCATTTTGGCCGCGAAAGCAGTTGCATCGCGCGTCATCCTCACGGATCAGTCGGGCGGAAATCACGGGGGCGGAACATGGTGGGTGGAAGATTGCTCGGGGCGATGGCCCTGTTGCTCGCGGGAACGGTCGGCCATGCCGCCGACACGCCACAGGCCACTCCCGCCCCTGCCCCCACCACGGCTGCGCCGCCACCCGCCGAGCAGTTCGCGCGGCTGCCGTTCCTGCAAGGCCCGATGCTCTCGCCCGACGGCACGAAGATCGCGACCAGGATCACGGTCAAGGGCGAGCTGCGGCTCGCGATCGTGCCGCTGGCCGACCCGGCGCATATCAGGCTGATCAACCCCGGTGCCGCCGACATCAACGATTGGGACTGGGTCAACAACGACTGGCTGGTCGTCAGGATCGGGCAGTCGAGCTCGGTCGAGGGCGACAATTGGTATCTGCGGCGCGCGATCGGCGTCGGCGCGACGGGCGGCAAGATGCAGTTGCTCGGCAAGGATCGCGCCGCGCAGAGCGCGGACGACGTGTTGTGGATCGCGCATGACGGCAGCCCGCATATCCGCCTCGCCATGCAGACCTCGATCTACAGCAACGATGTCGGCCTGTGGCCCGAGGTGCGCGACTTCGATGTCTCGACCGGCAAGAGCACGCCCGTCGTGCCGTCGACCGAACGGGTGATGGACTGGTACAGCGACGGCAATGGCGCGGTGCGCCTCGGCATCGCCTATAATGACGATGCGCGCAGCTACCGCGTGCTCTATCGCGACAAGGACGGCCAGCCGTTCCGCACGGTGATCAAGGTCAAGGGGCGCGGCGCGTCGCTCGGCGCCTTGCCGGCGATGTTTCTCGGCGAGCCGGGCAAGGCCATCGCGATCGACGATGCCGATGGCTATGACGCGCTCTACAGCTACGATCTCGCGACGCTGAAGACCGGCGACAAGCTGTTCGGCGTGCCGGGCTACGATCTTGGCGGGGTCATCCCCTCGGCCGATGGCAGCAGGATGATCGGCGTCCGCTACACCGACACGCGACCGCGCACGCACTGGTTCGAGCCGGCGCTGGCGCTGGTGCAAAGCCAGCTCGACGCCAGCGTCGGGGCGCGCAACGCGCACATCATTTCATGGAGCAGCGACTTCTCGATCCTCGTCGTGGCGGTCGAATCGACCGATCGCCCGACCGATTATTATACCTACCGCCCGGACGAGGGCGTGATGCACGTCCTCGCCCGCGCCGACGACCATTTCGGCAAGACGACCTGGGGCAGCGTCTCGACGATCCACTACAAGGCGCGTGACGGGCTGGATATTCCGGCGGTGCTGACGCTGCCGAAAAACCGGCCGGGCAAGAACCTGCCGCTGATCATGATGCCGCATGGCGGCCCGTTCGCGCGCGACGACGAGAGCTATGACTGGTGGGTGCAGTTTCTCGCCAGCCGCGGCTATGCCGTGCTGCAACCCAATTATCGCGGCTCCTCGGGCTATGGCAACGCCTTTGCCGACAAGGGCAAGGGGCAATGGGGCCTCGCCATGCAGGACGACCTGACCGACGCGGTCAAATGGGCGACCGGGCAGGGCATCGCCGATCCGGCACGCGTGTGCATCGTCGGCGGTTCCTATGGCGGCTATGCCGCGTTGCGCGCGGCGCAGCGCGACACCGGCGTCTATCGCTGCGCGGTCTCTTTCGCCGGGGTCGCCGACATGCCGGGCATGCTGCGCTACGATGGCAGCTTCCTCAATGGCCAGCGCAACAAGGACTATCTGCGCGAGCAGGCGCCCGACCTCAAGGCCGTCTCACCGCTCAATTTCGCCGCCGATTTCTCGATTCCCGTCCTGCTGATGCACGGCAAGGCCGACAGGGTCGTCCCGGTCAAGCAATCGCGCCAGATGGCCGACCGGTTGAAGGCGGCCGGCAAGGACTATCGCTATGTCGAGCAGCCGCTCGGCGACCATCATTTCTCGCGCGAGGCCGACCGGTTGCAGTTCCTGCAGGAACTGGAAGCGTTTCTGGCGAAATACGACCCGGCGTGACCGCATGGTCATCGACAGGCGTCATCGACCGGCAAATCGGCCCCGTCTTCCCTTTTGTCGCATCGTCCGCTAAGGGCGCGCATCCTTTTCGGAAATCCCGGAACACACCAGAGGCTTGTTTGGCAAAAGAAGAACTTCTCGAAATGCGCGGCCAGGTGGTCGAGCTCCTTCCCAACGCGATGTTTCGCGTACGGCTGGAGAACGACCATGAAATCCTCGGCCACACGGCGGGCAAGATGCGCAAGAACCGCATTCGCGTGCTGGTCGGCGACGAGGTGCTCGTCGAGCTGACGCCCTACGACCTGACCAAGGGCCGCATCACCTATCGCTTTAAATAAGCCGGGCACCGGGGTGACGAACCTCGTCCTTGCCTCCTCATCGCCGCGGCGCCGCGAGTTGCTCGCGCGGATCGGCGTCGTGCCGTCGCGCATCGCCACGCCGGACGTCGACGAGACGCCGCTCAAGGCGGAAGCCCCGATCTCCTACGTCGTGCGCATCGCCGAGGCCAAGGCGCAGGCGGTGGCGCGCGGCGACGGCGAGGTGATCCTTGCCGGCGACACGACGATCGCGGTCGGTCGCCGTATCCTCGGCAAGCCCGAGGACGAGGCCGATCTGCGCCGCATGCTCACCCTGCTGTCGGGGCGGCGCCACCACTGCCTGTCGGCGGTGTGCGCGATCGATGCCGCGGGCACGCAGCGCACCAGGGTCTCGGACACGATCGTGATCTTCAAGCCGCTCAGCATGGCCGAGATCGACGGCTATGTCGCGAGCGGCGAGGGCATGGGCAAGGCCGGCGGCTATGCCATCCAGGGCCGCGCCGAGGGGTTCGTGCGCTGGCTGTCGGGCAGCCATTCAGGCGTGGTCGGGCTGCCGCTCTACGAGACGCGCGCGCTGCTGCTCGCCAGCGGGATCGCGCTTGGCTGAGTGGCTCTACGAGGCCGGGATCGGCGAGGCACGCGCCGCGCTGGTCGAGGATGGCGCGATCGTCGCAGCGCGGATCGAACTCGACGACGGCGCGCCGCGCGCCGGCGCCAGGTTGACCGGGCGGCTTGCCGATGCGCGTGAGGGCCGCGTGACGCTCGATCGCGGCGGCGAGGTGCAGCTCAACGGCCCCGCGCGCGGCGTGACGCAGGGTGCGACGCTGACGGTCGAGATCGCCCGCGAGGCGATCCCCGAGCCCGGCCGCGCGAAGCTGCCGCGCGCCCTGCCGACCGACGAGCCGCCGCGCGAGGCGCCCGACCTGCTCGCGCAGCTCGGCGCGAGCGGCGTGCCGGTGCGCCGCCTGCTCGCGCACCAGCCCGACGCGCTGGAGCAGGCCGGCTGGTCCGAGCTGCTCGACGAGGCGCTGAGCGGCGAGATCGTGTTCGCGCGCGGTGCGCTGCGCATGACGCCGACCCCGGCGATGGTGCTGTTCGACGTCGATGGCGAACCGCCGCTCGAACCGCTCGCCATCGCCGCCGCCACCGCCGTGGCGCGGGCGATTCGTCGCCACGATATCGGCGGATCGATCGGCGTGGATTTCCCGACGATCGCCGGCAAGGCGGCGCGCCAGGCGATCGGCGAGGCGATCGACGCGGTGCTGCCGCCGCCGTTCGAACGCACCGCGCTGAACGGCTTCGGCTTCCTCCAGATCGTCCGCCGCCGCAGCCGCGCATCGATCCCCGAACTGCTCCGCGCCGACCCCGCCGGCGCCGCGGCGCGCGCGCTGCTCCGCGCGATCGAGCGTACCCCGCCGCCGGTGCCGCAAGTCCACCGCGTCGGCACGCGCGTTCACGCCGCGCTGGCCGCGCACCCCTCATGGGTTGCCGAGGCCTCGCGCCGGGCCGGTACAGCGCTTACATTCGAGCCATCATGAGCCGATCCAAACCCTGCCCGCTGTGCGGCAAGCCGCCCGTCCCCGCCTTCGCCCCGTTCTGCAGCGACGGCTGCCGCGCGCGCGACCTGCTGCAATGGCTCGGCGAGGGCTACCGCGTGCCCGCCGGCCCGGCCGACGAAGCGGATTCGAGCGGGCTGGACAGCGATGGCGAGTCTGGCTAGTAGGCGCGCCTTGTCCGGCGTTCGCCAGGATATTGCCCGGGTAGCTCAGTTGGTAGAGCATGCGACTGAAAATCGCAGTGTCGGCGGTTCGACCCCGTCCCCGGGCACCATTCCCCCCTTTCAGCGACTGGCCGGGACCCGCCGCTTTCGGGAGGGTTCGGATCAGGAGGCCTGAGACGCTCCGAAGCGCGCGATGAGTTCGTACTGACCGGCGAGGAATTTCTGGCGGACGAGGGTAATCCTCTCTGCGCCACGCCACGTCCTGCGTTCGACCGTCAGGCATGCCGACCCGATCGCCACCCCGAGATGTGACGCGACGTCGGCATCGGCACCGGCGGCGCCGATCCGCTGCTCGGCTTCGGTCCACGGAATGTGGTGCAGTAGCCACGACCCCGGCGAGACCGAGGCGAAGTCCTCGCTTTCGATCTGCGGAACGGCCGCCAGGCTGATGAGGCGCTCCTCATAGGCAAAGGGGCATCCGTCGGCGAGATGGACGCCGCCAAGGCAAAGAAGGCGGCCGGCACCGGCCAGGGACAGCTCGTCGGCATCGCCCTTCTCCGGGCGGCGGACCTGCCGCTCGATCAGCCGATACCCATAGGTGCGGTTGCGGCGCGCGATCTCGACCGCGAGATCGGGAATGTCGAGAACCATCGACTCGGTACGCCGGTGAGCCACGACGGTGCCCGCGCGCTTGCGGCGCACGAGAAGGCCGGCACCGCTGAGGACCGACAGCGCCTTGCTGACCGTCATCCGCGCGCAGCCATATTTCTCCATCAGTTCGAGCTCCGACGGGATCTTGTCCCCCGGCCCGAGCTCGCCCGACAATATGCGCGATTCGATGTCGCTCCGGATGCGCTCATGGAGCGGCATGGCGGTCATGTCATAAGTCTCGCGACAACCTTTCGATACCGCTCCTCGATTCCCTGCCGGGAGCGATGCCGGCCGTTGCTAACCAGCTTATCGCCTCGCCGCCAAACGCTATCGATCGCGCCGCGCCCGGCCGCGAAGATCCAGCCGTCGAGCAGCGCATCTCCCGCCCGGCCGAACAGCGAGGGATGGTCCGCGTCGAGCGCGACGAAATCGAGCGGGCGACCGACCGCGATTCCGGCCGCTACGCCCAGCGCCTGCCCGCCACCGGCAAGCGCGCCGTTGAAAATCGCGGCACCGGTGCTGGCCCCCTCGCCGATCGACAGAAGGTTGCGACCGTGGTGCCGCAGTCGCTGGCCATATTCGAGGAGGCGAAGCTCTTCGGCCGGGTCGATCAGGACGTTCGAATCGCTGCCGATGCCATAGCGACCGGCTTCGGCGAGGTAGGGCGCGGCATTGAAGACGCCGTCGCCGAGGTTCGCTTCGGTGATCGGGCAAAGGCCGGCGACCGCCCCGCTTCTCGCCATGTCGCGGGCCTCGACATCGGTCATGTGCGTGGCGTGCACCAGGCACCACCGCCGATCCACGGGGGTGTTGCCCAGCAGCCATTCGACCGGCCGGGCACCCGACCAGGCGAGACATTCATCGACCTCGCGACGCTGCTCGGCGATGTGGATGTGAACGGGCCCGGCCGGCACCATGGCGAGCAATGCGCCCAGTTCGTCGGGCGTGACGGCGCGCAGACTGTGCGGCGCGACACCGATGACGCCGTCGGGAAGGATTTTCAGCGCGCAGCGCGCCGCGTCCACCAGGCGCGCAAACTGGTCGATGCCGCAGACGAAGCGCCGCTGGCCAGCCCCCGGCGCGAGGCCGCCAAATCCCGCATGGGCGTAGAAGACGGGCAACATGGTCAGCCCGATGCCCGTGTCCAGGGCGGCATTGACCAGCGCCTGCGCCATGCGGGCGGGATCCGCGAAAGGCCGCCCATCGGGATCGTGATGGAGATAGTGAAACTCGCCGACGCGGGTAAATCCCGTTTCGATCATCTCGACATAGGCCAGCGCGGCGATCGCCTCGAACGCGTCGGCGTCGAGCCGATCCACGAAGCGGTACATCACCTCTCGCCAGGTCCAGAAGCTATCGTGCGACGGGCCACGCTTTTCCGCCATGCCCGCCATGCCACGTTGAAAAGCGTGGCTGTGCAGATTGGGCATGCCCGGAATGGCGATGGCGTGCCGCGCATCGCCGCCGACCGGCGCGGCCGCCTTTTCCAGCGCCACGCACAGGCCATCGACGCAGGTGATCCGGACGTCGCGCGCCCATCCATCGTCCAGAAGCACATGCGAGAAATGGTGGTTTCGTTCCGCCATCGTATCGGCTCCAGGGCGATTGACAGATTTATGTCTATACATATTGACAAGCTTTAATGTCTATACATAACATCGGTCCCAGCGCTTGACGATGTTTGCGCTGACGGGGACCGACGATGCGCTGCGAGACCGTTTGGAGCGACGCAAGGCTGCTGACGATGGCCGGCAATCGGCCGGGCGTCATCGAGCGCGGACTCGTCGCGGCGGCGAATGGTCGAATCCTCTATGCGGGGCCCGTCGAAGACTCGCCCGGCTGGCAGGCGAGCGAGACGATCGCCTGCGACGGGCGCTGGATCACACCCGGCCTGATCGATTGTCACACCCATCTCGTTCACGGCGGCGACCGGGCACGCGAATTCGAAATGAGGCTGGCGGGCGCATCCTATGAGGACATCGCGCGCGCCGGCGGCGGCATTCTCAGCACGATGAACGCCACCCGCGCCGCGTCGGAGGATCAACTCGTCGCCTCGGCGCTTGGCCGGCTGGACGCACTCGTCGCGGAAGGCGTGACGACGGTCGAGGTGAAATCGGGCTATGGCCTGACGTTGGAAACCGAGCGCAAGATGCTTCGCGCCGCGCGGCGGCTGGGCGGCGAACGCGCGGTCAACATCGTCACGACCTTCCTCGGCGCCCATGCGCTGCCGCCCGAATTCGCCGGCGATCCGGACGGCTATGTCAGGCTCGTCACCGACGTGATGATTCCGCGCCTCGCCGACGAAGCGCTGATCGATGCCGTCGACGCCTTTTGCGAGGATATCGGCTTCAGCCCGGAACAGGTCGAGCGCGTCTTCATCGCCGCGACCGCGCGCGGCCTGCCCGTCAAGCTGCACGCCGAGCAATTGTCGAACCGCCACGGCGCGGCGCTCGCCGCGCGCTATCATGCGCTTTCGGCCGATCATCTGGAACATCTCGACACGGCCGGCATCGCCGCGATGGCGCAGGCCGGAACGGTCGCGACGTTGCTGCCCGGCGCCTTTTATTGTGTCCGCGAGACGAAGCTCCCGCCGATCGACGGCCTGCGCGCGGCCGGCGTGCCGATCGCGATCGCGACCGACTGCAACCCGGGGACCTCCCCGCTCAGTTCGATCCTGCTCGCCGCGAACATGGCCGCCACCCTGTTTCGCCTGACCGTCGACGAGTGTCTCGCCGGCGTGACCCGCAACGCGGCGCGTGCGCTCGGCCTGCTCGACGAGATCGGCACGCTCGAACCGGGCAAGTCCTGCGACCTCGCCATCTGGGACATCGAGAGTCCCGCGGAGCTCGTTTATCGCATCGGGTTCAATCCGCTCCATTCTCGCATCTGGAGGGGACATTGACGCATATCACCCTGCGCGCCGGATCGGTGAGCTTTACCGACTGGCGGGCAATCTACCGCGGAGCGACCACGGCACTGGCGCCGGAATTCGCCCCCCGCATCGCCGAAAGCGCGGCCGCGGTCACCCGGATCCTCGCCAAAGGCGTGCCGGTGTACGGAATCAATACCGGCTTCGGTAAGCTCGCCGGCGTGCGGATCGACGACGAGGATCTGGCCACGCTCCAACGCAACATCGTGCTCAGCCACGCGGCCGGCACCGGGCAACCGGCGCCGGCGGCGATCATCCGTTTAATGATGGCGCTCAAGCTCGCGAGCCTCGCGCAAGGAGCGTCGGGAGTGAAGCCGCAGACCGTCGCGCTGCTCGAGGCGATGCTGATCAAGGGCCTGACACCCGTCGTCCCCTGTCAGGGATCGGTCGGTGCCAGTGGCGACCTCGCGCCGCTGGCGCACATGACGACGGCCATGATCGGCGTCGGCGAGATTTTCGTCGGCGATAGCCGGTGCCCCGCCGCCGCGGCGCTGCAAGAAGCCGGTCTCGAACCGATCGAGCTTGGCCCGAAGGAGGGGCTTGCGCTTCTCAACGGCACGCAATTTTCGACCGCCAACGCGCTCGCCGGCCTGTTCGAGGCGGAGACGCTCTTCCAGGCCGCGCTGGTCACCGGCGCACTTTCGACCGAGGCCGCGAAGGGCACCGACGCGCCGTTCGACCACCGCATCCATCAATTGCGCCGTCACCCCGGCCAGATCGCCGTCGGCGAAACGCTCAGGACATTGATGCGGGGATCGTCCATTCGGGCCTCGCATCGCGACGACGATCCGCGGGTGCAGGACCCCTATTGCCTTCGCTGCCAGCCGCAGGTGATGGGCGCGGCGCTCGACATCTTGCGCCAGGCCGCCACGACGTTGCTGACCGAGGCGAACGGCGTGTCCGACAATCCGCTGATCTTTCCCGATACCGACGAGGCGCTATCGGGCGGAAACTTCCATGCCGAACCGGTCGCGTTCGCCGCGGACATCATCGCCATGGCGATCTGCGAGATCGGTTCGATCGCCGAGCGCCGCATCGCGATGCTTGTCGACCCCGCGCTGTCGGGGCTACCGGCATTCCTCACGCCAAAGCCCGGTCTCAATTCCGGCTTCATGATTCCGCAGGTGACGGCGGCGGCGCTGGTGTCGGAAAACAAGCAGCGCGCCTATCCGGCGAGTGTCGATTCGATCCCGACCTCGGCCAATCAGGAAGACCATGTTTCGATGGCCGCCCATGGCGCACGGCGGCTCGCCGACATGGCGGCCAACGCGTCCGCCATCCTGGGCATCGAACTGCTCGCGGCCTGTCAGGGAATCGACTTTCATGCGCCGCTCGCGTCGAGCGAGGCGCTCGAAAGCGTTCGGCGCCTCTTGCGCCGGCACGTCCAGACGCTGGCGGACGACCGCTATTTCCATCCGGACATGGAGGCGGCAAACAAACTCGTCCGCTCGGGCGCCGTGGCCGATGCCGTCGCGATTCGACTGCCGGGCGTGGCATGACCGACTGGCTCGACATCCGTCGCGGCACGGAACCGCTGATCGTCACCTTCCCCCATACGGGCACCGATTTTCCCGCTGAACTGCACGACGCGTTCGTTTCGCCATGGCTCGCGCGCAAGGATGCCGATTGGTGGATCGATCGGCTCTACGCCTTCGCCGTCGACCTCGGCGCGACGATCGTCCGCACGGGATTGTCGCGCAGCGTCATCGACTGCAATCGCGACCCTTCGGGCGCGTCGCTCTATCCTGGCCAGACCACCACGGCGCTTTGCCCCACCGAAAGCTTCGACGGCGAACCGCTCTATCGCGGCGCCGGCCCCGATGAGGCCGAGATCGATCGTCGACGCCTGGCCTATTTCGAGCCCTATCATGCCGCAATCAGAGCCGAGATCGGCCGGCTGCGTTCGCTGCACGGCACCGTCATCCTCTACGATGCCCACTCGATCCGCAGTCATATCCCGCGGCTCTTCGAAGGCGAGCTGCCGCAGTTCAACATCGGCACCAACGACGGAAGATCCTGCGACCCGGCGCTCGCCGGCTCGATCGAGGCGCTCTGTGCCGCGACGGGCATGGGCCATGTGTTGAACGGCCGGTTCAAGGGCGGGTGGACGACGCGCCATCATGGCCGCCCGGCGACGCGCGTTCACGCGATCCAGATGGAACTCGCCCAGCGCGGCTACATGGACGAGCCGGATCGACCCGGTCCGGACAACTGGCCGACGCCGCTCCACGCCAGCCCGGCGATCGAGCCGGTGCTCGAGCAGATACTCGAAGCATGTATTTCATTCGCGAAAGGACGATCATGAACCGCCTCGACAACAGCCGCGAGGTGCGTGCGGCGACGGGAACCCGGCTCAGCGCGAAAAGCTGGCTGACCGAGGCCCCGTTGCGGATGCTGATGAACAATCTGCATCCCGACGTCGCCGAACGCCCCGAGGAACTGGTCGTCTATGGCGGGATCGGCCGGGCGGCGCGCGACTGGCAAAGCTATGATCGCATCGTCGAGACGCTGCGCCAACTGGAAGACGACGAGACGCTGCTGATCCAGTCGGGCAAGCCGGTCGGCGTGTTCCGTACCCATGCCGATGCGCCGCGCGTGCTGATCGCCAATTCCAACCTCGTCCCCAAATGGGCGACCTGGGAGCATTTCAACGAGCTCGATCGCAAGGGACTGGCGATGTACGGGCAGATGACCGCTGGCTCGTGGATCTACATCGGCACGCAAGGCATCGTGCAGGGCACCTATGAAACCCTGGCCGAGATGGGCCGGCAGCATTACGCCGGGGACCTCACCGGTCGCTGGCTCCTGACCGCCGGCCTTGGCGGCATGGGCGGGGCGCAACCATTGGCAGCGACCATGGCCGGCGCGTCGTGCCTCGCCATCGAATGCCAGCCGAGCCGGATCGAGATGCGTCTGCGGACCGGCTATCTCGACAAGAGCGCGACGACGATCGACGAGGCGCTCGGCCTGCTCGAAGCGGCCAGGGCCGCCGGGAAGCCCGTTTCGATCGGCCTGCTCGGCAACGCCGCCGAACTGCTCCCCGAAATGTTCGCGCGCGGCATCCGGCCCGATTTGCTGACCGACCAGACATCGGCGCACGATCCGGTGAACGGCTATTTACCGGCGGGCTGGTCGCTCGAGCGCTGGTTTACCGAACGCGAGCGCGACCCGGCGCTGGTAACGCGCGCCGCCAAGGCATCGATGGCGACGCATGTCCGCGCGATGCTGGACTTTCATGCGGCGGGCGTTCCGACCGTCGATTACGGCAACAACATTCGCCAGATGGCGCTGGACGAAGGCGTCGCCAACGCGTTCGATTTCCCGGGTTTCGTGCCGGCGTATATCCGGCCGCTCTTCTGCCGCGGCATCGGTCCGTTCCGCTGGGCGGCACTCTCCGGCGACCCGGAAGACATCTACAAGACCGATGCCAGGGTAAAGGAACTCATCCCCGACAATCCGGCGCTGCACCGCTGGCTCGACATGGCGCGCGAGAAGATCCGGTTCCAGGGCCTGCCCGCGCGGATTTGCTGGGTCGGCCTGGGGGACCGCGATCGGCTCGGATTGGCCTTCAACGAAATGGTCGCCTCGGGTGAACTCAAGGCACCCGTCGTGATCGGACGCGACCATCTGGACAGCGGCTCGGTCGCCAGCCCGAACCGCGAAACCGAAGCCATGCGCGATGGAAGCGACGCCGTCTCGGACTGGCCGCTGCTCAACGCGTTGCTCAACACCGCGTCGGGCGCGACCTGGGTGTCGCTGCACCATGGCGGCGGTGTCGGCATGGGCTATTCGCAGCACAGCGGCATGGTGATCGTCGCCGACGGGACACCCGAGGCCGCGCGACGGCTGAAGCGCGTGCTGTGGAACGACCCCGCCACCGGCGTCATGCGTCATGCCGATGCCGGCTACCAGATCGCGCTGGACTGCGCCCGCGAGAAGGGGCTGGTCCTGCCGGGCATCCTCGGCTGACGCGCAGATGTGACCGGCGACGCGAAGGCGCCGTGCGCCCTTCGAGTCATCGTGGATTTCGCGGATCTGGCCACTTCGCGAAGCCGGCACCCGTGAAATGTCGTGGCATCGCCAACCCCGCCAAGGGTTGCTATACGCAACCTAACATGTCCCGAACGGGGGGAGCAGGATGACCATCGAAGCGACCATCAACGGCAAGCCAGTGACGATCTCGGCCGAGCCGGACACGCCGTTGCTGTGGGTTATCCGCGAGGAGCTGGGGATGACCGGCACCAAGTTCGGCTGCGGCATCGCGGCGTGCGGGGCGTGCAGCGTGCATATCGATGGCGCGGTTGCGCGCTCGTGCAGCGTGCCGGTGAGCGACATTGCCGGAAAGTCGATCACCACGATCGAGGGGCTGGCGCAGCCCGAGGGCAAGCTCCACGCGCTGCAGGCGGCATGGATCGCGCACCAGGTGCCGCAATGCGGCTATTGCCAGTCGGGCCAGTTGATGGCGGCCGCGGCGCTGCTTGCCGCTTCGCCCAGGCCGACCGACGCGCAGATCGACGCGGCGATGACCAATATCTGCCGTTGCGGGACCTATCCGCGGATCCGCGCGGCGATCCACGCCGCCGCCGGCCAGGCCTGAGGAGCACGACGATGGGCATCAAGCGCAGGGCGTTCCTGATCGGTGGCGCGGCCGTTGTCGGCGGCGGGATATTCGCGATCCGCTGGGCCGATTACCGGGCGAGCGAGGCGGCGGCGGCGCTGACCGAGGGCAAGGACGGGCATAATTTCGCGACCTGGCTGCGCATCGGCGAGGACGACCGCATCACCCTGTTCTCGCCACATGCCGATATCGGCCAGGGCTCGAACACCGGGCTGGCGCAAATGCTGGCCGAGGAGCTCGATGCCGACTGGTCGCGGCTCGACGTGGTCTCGGCGCCGGCGGAATCGGCCTTTGCCAATATCCCGCTCGGGCGCGGCTTCCTCGCCGAGATGACCGGCCATCCCGGCCTCGTCGCCGCGATGCCCGAATCGCTGCTGTCGCTCGTCGCGCGCTCGACGGACCTGCAGATCACCGGCGGCTCGTCGGCGATGCGCTACACCGGGCAAAAGGGCATCCGCGTCGTCGGGGCCGCCACGCGGCTCGCGCTGATCGAGACGGCGGCCGGGCGGCTCGGCGTGCCCGCCTCGGAACTGACCACCGCCGACAGCAAGGTGATCCACGCCGCGTCGCGCCGCACATTGCGCTATGGCGAGCTCGCCGCCGAGGCCGCCGAACGGTCGCTCGACAGCGCGCCGAAGCTCAAGGACGCCAGGGCATTCCGCGTCATCGGCCAGTCGGTGCCGCGGCTCGACATCCCCGGCAAGGTCGACGGCTCGGCGCATTATGGCATGGACGTCACCATGCCCGGGATGCGCGTCGGCACGGTGATGGCGGCGCCGGTGCGCGGCGGCAAGCTGCTCTCGGTCGACCTGGCCCCGGCAATGGCGGTGACGGGCGTCGAGAAGGTCATCAAGCTCGACAGCGCGGTCGTCGTTGTCGCCAGGGGCTATTGGCAGGCGCTCAAGGGGCTGCGCGCGCTGTCGCCCAAATTCAGCGATGGCGGCAATGGCGGCATCTCGACCGCGAGCATCTTCGCCGACCAGGACAAGCTGCGCCAGGCGAACAAGCCCGACGGCACCGCCGGCAGCGGCGATGTCGACGCCGCCTTCAAGGCGAAGGGCGCGAAGCTCGTCGCGGCCGATTACCGCGTGCCCTTCCTCCACCACGCGATGATGGAGCCGTTCGCGCTCACCGCGCACCACAAGGACGGCAGGCTGGATGTGTGGGGCGGGATGCAGGATCCGCTCGCGACCAAGATGGCGGCGGCCAAGGCCGCCGGGCTCGCCGCCGACAAGGTGACCTTCCACCCGATGCTGATCGGCGGCAGCTTCGGCCGGCGGCTGCCGATGTATATGGAGATCGTCGACCAGGTCGCGCGGGTCGCGATGCAGCTGCCCTATCCGGTCAAGCTGATCTGGGCGCGCGAGGAAGAGGTCGCGCAGGGCGCCTATCGCCCGCAAAGCTCCGCCGTGCTCAAGGCGGCGCTGGGCGGCGACGGCCGGATCACGGCGTGGCAGAATGACTATGCCCAGCCCGAGGATGCGGCGAAGGAGGTGCCGTTCTTCTACGACCTGCCGGCGGTGTCGCGACGCCATTTCAAGCAGGTGTCGAACCAGACGGTCGGCGCGTGGCGATCGGTCAATTCGACGCAGCAGGGTTTCTACACCGAAAGCTTCATGGACGAGCTGGCGCATGCCGCCGGCGTCGACCCGTTCGAGTTCCGCCGCCGCCATCTGAAAGCCGGCTCGCGCCACCGCGCGGTGCTCGAACAGGCGGCCCGGCTTGGCGGCTGGGGATCGCCGCTCCCCGCCGGCACGGGTCGCGGCATCGCCATCGTCGAATCGTTCAACACCATCGCCGCGCATGTGACCGAGGCGACGCTCAAGGAAGACGGCACGCCGAAGGTGCTGAAGGTGACGGCGGTGGTCGACTGTGGCAGCGTGGTGAACCCGCGCAACGCCGAGGCGCAGGTAATGGGCGGCATCGTGATGGGGCTGTCGACCGCGATCGGCGAGGCGATCACGCTCGACAAGGGCGCGGTGATGCAGAGCAATTTCAGCGACTATGACGTGCTCAAGCTGGCCGATGCGCCGGCGGTCGCGGTGCATTTCCTCGCCAGCGGTGCGGAAATGGGCGGCCTTGGCGAACCGGGCCTGCCGCCCGCCGCGCCGGCGCTCGCCAACGCGCTATTCGCCGCGACCGGCAAGCGCGTGCGCCAGTTGCCGATCCGGGCCCAGGCCAGGGCATAAACGGTCAGCGGCGGCTGACCACGCGATAGATGGTGGTGCGCCCATCGGACGATAGGGGCGCGAGATCGGCTGCCCGCGCCCGGCCCGGCGGGAAGCCGATCGTCCAGACATAGCCGAAGGTGCCACGGTCGAACGTGGCGATCGCGCTATCGAAGTCGGTGCCGCCCTTGACCGTCGCCGGATAGACCAGTTGCGAGGGGTCGCGGTCATAGGGCGCCGCCGTCGGATGCAACGGCGTGACCAGTTGCTGCCCGGCCAGCGCCCATTGTTCGTTGGTGAACAGCCGGCGCCGCGCGACGGCGAGGCCGGCGATATGAGCGAGGCGCGGGTTGTTCCAGTTATCGGCGGCGGGCTCGTCGACCAGTACCAGCACGGCGGCGCCCTGGGGTATCGCATCGATGCCGGCCAGCGCCGCCGCCTGCCCTTGCGCGAACAGCGCAAGCGCGACCGTCGAGGTGGCGAGCCGCAGCACGAAGAACGACGCCGCGAGCGCCGCGAGGTGGCCGGCGAACCGGTCGTTCCCCGGCGCGACGCGGATCGCGAGCAGGCCGAGCATCAGCGTCGCCGGCAAGACGCGCATGTCGACATAGGAGCCCCCGGCATAGAAAGCCGGCAGCAGCAGAAACGCCAACGCGCCGAACGCGGCCGGCACCGCAAGCAGCGGCGCGAAGGACAGCCGTGGCGAGCGCCAGGCGAAAATGACGAGAAAGAACAGCCCGAGCGCCGAGAGCACGTCATAGAGTTGCCAGCGCTCGCGCAGCAGCGACGTCGCCCAATGGAGCTTGAGCGGGATATCGAACCAGCGCCCGGTCGCCCCGGCGGCCGCGTCGCCGCCGGTAGCCATGATGACCAGCACCGGCAGCGCCATCGGCGCACACATCAGCGCCGCGCCGACAGCGGCGCGGCCCCAGCCTTGCCCGCGCTCGCGCCGGAGTGCCAGCTCGGCACCGAGCACGAACAGGCCGAGCAACGCCCAGCCAAAGGCGTGGCACAGCCAGACCAGCGCGGCGATCGGCACGAACAGCAGCACGCGCAGCCAGGCCGGCGACCGTCGCGCGAGCCGCAGCCACAGCGCGAGCGCCGCGATGACCAGCGCGACGGCGAGCGAGAAGTTGACGAAGCCGAACTGGAACGGCGCGGCATAGGCGAGCGGCAAGGCGAAGGCTGTGGTCGGCGGGATCCGGCCATGCACCTCGCGCGACAGCCACAGCATCGCCGCTACGCTGAGCATCGGGATCGCCAGCACGACCAGCTTCGCCGCCGGCTCCAGCCCGAGCAACGGCGCGAGCAGCAACACCAGCCCGTCGACGCCGAAATTGCCGATCAGCTTCCACGTCACATGATAATGCTGCGCCAGCGGCCCCTGCCCGGCCTCGGCCATGATCCTGAAACGGCCGATATGCCCGGGCAGGTCGGTCAGCGGCGGGATCGCCGGCCACAGCAAGGGCACGGCGCCGAGCATGACGAACGCCAGCGCGACCGGGCGGCGCTGCCACCATCGCGGTGCGGCATCGGCGCCGTCGCGTGCGCCGTTACGCATCTGTCGGACCAGGCAGCGGCATGTCTTCCCCCGAGCCCGGCATGATCGCGCGTTCGCCCCGCGACATGATAAACGACCGCGCGGCCAGGACGCCACCGGCAATCATCGATCGACCGTCGATCGACAGCCGGCGACGTGCTTCGCCGACGATCGCGCCGGCGCTAGGCGGCGGCCTCGGCCAGCGCGGCGAGCTGTTCCGCCACCGCGCCCCAGCCCGCTTCGAAACCCATTTCGCGGTGTTGCTGGCAGCTCGCCTCGTCCCAGTGCCGCGCGCTGGCGGTGTAGCGCGTCTTGCCGCCCTCGTCGGCGAATTCCATCATGCCGACCATGAATGGCCGCCGCGGTACCCAGCCGACCGCGAACGCGTCGGTGAAGACGAAGCGCGTGTTCGGCGTCACTTCGAGCATCACGCCTTCCTGCGGCATCTCCTCGCCATTGGGGCCGCGCATGATCATCGCCGAGCGGCCGCCGGCGCGCCAATCCTGTTCGACGATCTCGACCGTCCACGGCTTTGGGCACCACCATTCGGCCATGCGTTCGGTGGCGATGCGCCACACCGTCTCGACCGGCGCATCGATCAGCCGCGTCACGGAAAGCGTAAGGTCCTGGTCTGACATCGGGTAGCTCCTCAATCCCGGTCGGGCGCGCCGAGCGGGAAATAATGGCGATAGGGGCGCGCCTCATCGACCGCGCGGGCGACCGATGGCCGGGCGAGCAACCGCGCGCGATAAGCCTTGAGCGTGGCGAAGCGCGCGTCGATCGGATAGACCCAGTCGGCATAGAATAATGACGGGGCGGCGGCACAATCCGCCAGGGTGAACTCCGCACCGATCGCCCATTCGCGCCCGGCCAGTTCGGTGTCGAGCCAGGCATAGATCCGGTCGAGACCGGCGCGCGCCTGCGCCATGCCATAAGGATCGCTGTTGCCGGGTGGACGAAGCGCGTCGGACACGGCGACCTGCATGGCGTTCATGACATAATTGTCGAACACCCGGTCGAGCATCCGCGTGGTTACCGCCGCCGCCGGATCGGCCGGAATCAGCGCGACCGGGCCGGGGTGGAAGGCGGCGAGATGTTCGATGATGCAGGTCGCCTCGAACACGCTGGCTTCGCCATCGACGAGCAGCGGGAATTTGCCCATCGGCGAAAGTCGCGCGAGTTCGGCGGCGTTTTCCGGATAGTCACGCTCGATGATCCGGAAGGTGAAGGGCGTGGCGTTCTCGTAGAGCGGGATCAGCGCCTTCCACGTATAGGACGAGAAGGGGTGACCGAACAGTTGCAGGCTCATGCCGCCGGCTCCCCGGCAAAAGCGGCCTCGAGCGCGGCGATGTCGATCTTCTTCATCTGCATCATCGCGCCCATCGCCCGCCGGCTCGCGGCGGCGTCGCTGCTGGTCATCATCTTCATCAGGCGGCGCGGCGTGATCTGCCAAGACAGGCCGAACTTGTCCTTGCACCAGCCGCACATCGATTCCGCGCCGCCATCGGCGGTGATCGCGTTCCACAGCCGGTCGGTCTCGGCCTGGTCGTCGGTATAGACCTGGAACGAGATCGCCTCGTCGAAATGGTACATCGGGCCGCCGTTGAGGCCGAGGAAATCCTGCCCCAGCACGGTGAAGGTGACGGTGATGACGTCGCCGGCCTTGCCGCTGGGATAATCGAGCGGCGAGCGGTTGATCGTGCCGACGGAAGAATCGGGGAAGGTCGCGGCGTAGAAACGCGCCGCCTCCTCGGCCCTGCCATCGAACCACAAACAGGTGGCGATGCGTTTGCTGGACATCTTTTCTCTCCTTTCGCCCGGCTTATTTTCCGGGGCCGACGACGCCGAACATCACGCCGTGCGGATCGCTGGCGATGATGACGCGGTCGCCGCCGGGCACCTCTTGCGGGCCATGATGCACAATACCGCCCGCCTCGCCCACCTTCGCGGCGGCGGCTTCGATATCGGGCGCGCGGAAATAGAATTGCCACGATGGCGGAGGCCCGCCCGCCGGGCGCGTCATCGTCGCGCCGATCGTCGTATCGCCGACCGCGACGAAGATATAATCGCCCATCTCACCCATCGACATCCTGTCGGGATAGGACCAGCCAAACACGGTGGCGTAGAAGGCGTTGGCCGCCGCCTGATCGGTCGTCGCGAGTTCGTTCCAGTTGCATTTGCCCATGCCGGTCCGCTCGAAGGCGGTGCTGCTTTCCTCGCTGGCGCCGCGCATCACATAGAAGGGCGCGCCCTGCGGATCGGCGACGAACGCCATGCGCCCGACGCCGGGGATATCGAACGGCGCCATCAACACCGAACCGCCCGCCGCGGTGATCTTCGCGACCGTCGCATCGACATCGTCGACGCCGATATAGAACAGCCAGGTCGGCCTGGCCCCGCCGGCCTGCATCTCGGGCGTCAGCCGCATCACACCGCCGACGTTGTCGTTGCCGACCGTGCCGATCATGCGATAATCCATCGCACCAGATGGTTGCGCCTCGACCGTCCAGCCGATGACATAGTCGTAAAATGCCTTCGACGCGTCCGGATCGGCGGTCAGCAGCTCATACCAGATCGGCGTGCCTTCGGGATTGGTCATCACATACTCTCCTGCTTGCTGGTTATTCCCAGGCGACGACAATGGCGGCGACTCCGCCGAAGATCAGACGCCGGCTGTCGAACAGGCCCGGTGCCCGGGCGCATGCGCGGGTCCTCCATCGCCTTCTTCATTCCCGCGTGGCGTCGGCCGGAGCTGGCCTGCGAATCCATCGAGGTGGATCATCGCATCGCTTCCGTTCCCGTCGCCGGTCGGCGCCGCCGCTCAGCGCGACAGCGGCAACAAGGCGCGAAGGCGCGGATCACGCAACCACAGGCCGCCCCAGATCGCCACGCCGAGATAAACGCCGAACAGCGTATAGCCGAACAACGGGCTGCCGACCCGCAGGTGGCTCGCCACCGCGCCGCCGAGATAGCCGGTCAACAGCACTGCGCCGAGAAACGTCGTGCGCGGCCAGGCGTACAGCGCCGTGCAGGCGAAGAGGATCGCGCCCAGCAGGCGGTAGAAGGCGGGGTCGGCGGGCAAGCCGAGCGGCGGGCTGTGCGCGATCATCATGGCGGGGGCGAACAGCTTGCCGGCACTGTCCATCGCGAGGAACAGGATCGCCACGGCGCTGAGCACATAACCGACGAGCTTTCCGGGGTCGGAGCGCGCCGCTCGCAACGTCGTGGCGGAAGAATCGATCGATGCCATCATCTCTCTCCTGGTACGATTTCTCAGGCGACCGCCGCCTCGCGATAGACCGCGAGATGATCGGCCATCGCCTTGACATGCGCCGGCCGCGCCTCGCCGCGCGCGACATAGGCGGCGAGGTTGGGATAGGCCGCCAGCAGGTCGGTGTTGCGCAAGCCGCCGAGCACCGACACCATCATCAGGTCGCCAACCGTGAAGTCGTCGCCATCGAGCCAGGTCTTGTCGCCGAGCGCAGCGGCGAGATCGGCGAGCCGGCCGCGCAGATCCTCCACCACCTTGGCGCGCCGCGCCCGCGACCAGTCGCGATCGGCCTCGAACACATCGACCACCGCAAGCTGCATCACCCATGGCTCGACCGAGTTGAGCGCCGCGATCAGCCACTGGATCGCGCGGATGCGCGCCGCCGGATCGGTCGGCAACAGGTCGCCGCCCCGCTCGGCGATGCGCAGCGCGATCGCCCCCGATTCGAATATCTCGACCGCGTCATCGGCATAGGTCGGCACCTGGCCGAACGGCTGGAAACGGCGATGCTCCGGGCCCTTGGCATAGGGTGCGTCGATCAGGTCGACGGCATAGGCCTGCCCGGTCTCCTCGAAGGCCCAGCGCGCGCGGATGTCGCGGACGAAGCCCTGCGCGAACTCGGGGACCCAGCTGAAGGTGGTGATCGTCGGGATCATGGCGTTTCTCCGCTTGCGTGCGAATGTGCGACTCGCTGTTTGCGTTTGATGCCCCCTTGAGTTAGAAAAAGCAACTATGAGGTTATTAAAAGTAACTACAGATCGCGTGGCCGCGCCGAAGCGCTGGTATGACGATGCATGCGGCACGGCGCTGGGCATGGAACTGGTCGGGGAGCGCTGGTCGTTGCTGATCGTGCGCGAATTGCTGCTCGGGCCGCGGCGATTCGGTGCGCTGCGCAGCGGCTTGCCGGGGATCAGCGCCAATGTCCTCACCCAGCGGCTCGAGGGGCTGGAGGCGAGCGGCATCGTCGAGCGCCGGACCCTACCCCCGCCGGCCAATGTGCAGGTCTATGCGCTCACGCCATGGGGCCAGGAATGCGAGCCGATCGTGCTCGGCCTGGCGCGCTGGGCGCTGCGCTCGCCGCTGCACGACCCGCGCCTGTCCTTTTCACCGACCGCGATGATGCTGTCGTTGAAGATGTTGCTGGTGCCGGACCGGGTGGGAGATCTGCGGACCGTCATCGGCCTGCGCCTCGATGGCGAAGACTATCGCGCGACGATCGCCGACGGATCGATCGCGGTGGCGCGCGGCGACCTTGCCGACGCCGACACGGTGCTCGCCGGCGCGCCGGGAAATTTGCTGCCGCTATTCTTCGGCGGACAGGCATTGACGGATGCCGAAGCCGCCGGCCGGGTGGCGGTGACCGGCGACCACGCTCTTGCGGCGCGTTTCGCCGGGCTGTTTTCCTTGCCGGAAAAAACCGGCTAAGGGCTGCCGCGCGCGGCTTTCGGGGCAGTTCCGTTGCCGCCGAGGCGAGGTTGCGCTTGACGAACCTCCATTCCGTTCGCACTGAGTTTGTCGAAGTGCCGTTCTTCCCATGCAGCCGATGGGAATGGGGTCAGGGCTTCGATACACGCAGCCCGACCGGCCTTTTTGGATGGCATGATGACCGACATCCCCAATACCCAACCCGACAGTCGCGAGACGACGATCCTCGACGCGCCCGACCAGATGAAGAAGGTGCGCGACCTGTTCGGCATCGATTCGGACATGGAAGTGCCGGCGTTCAGCGAGGCCGACGAACGCGTCCCCGACCTCGACCCCGCTTATGTGTTCGATCCCGACACCACGCTCGCGATCTGCGCCGGCTTCGCCTATAATCGCCGCGTGATGGTGCAGGGCTATCACGGCACCGGCAAGTCGACGCATATCGAGCAGGTCGCGGCGCGGCTCAAATGGCCGTGCATCCGCATCAACCTCGATGCGCATATCAGCCGCATCGATCTGGTCGGCCGCGACGCGATCGTGTTGCGCGACGGCCAGCAGGTCACCGAGTTCCGCGAGGGCCTGCTGCCCTGGGCGCTGCAGACACCGACCGCCTTGGTATTCGACGAATATGACGCCGGCCGCCCCGACGTGATGTTCGTCATCCAGCGCGTGCTCGAGACCGAGGGCAAGCTGACGTTGCTCGACCAGAACCGCGTGATCCGGCCCAACAAGTTCTTCCGGCTGTTCGCCACCGCCAACACCGTCGGCCTCGGCGACACCAGCGGCCTGTATCACGGCACGCAGCAGATCAACCAGGGCCAGATGGATCGCTGGAACATCGTCGTGACGCTCAACTATCTGCCCGCCGCGGTCGAGGCGCAGATCGTGCTCGCCAAGTCGGGCGAATATGACAAGCCCGAGGGCAAGAAGGCGGTCGACAACATGGTCCGCGTCGCCGACCTGACGCGCCGCGGCTTCATCAACGGCGATATCTCGACCGTGATGAGCCCGCGCACCGTCATCACCTGGGCGCAGAACGCGCTGATCTTCGGCGATATCGGCTTCGCTTTCCGCCTGTCGTTCCTCAACAAGTGCGACGAGGCCGAACGTCCGCTGGTCGCGGAATATTATCAGCGCGTGTTCGGGCAGGACCTGCCGGAGAGCGTCGTCGGCAAGTCTTGAGGCGCACGCCAAAGTGGACTAAGTGGACTTAGTCCATAGGAGACAGCCGATGGCTGAGGCCGACCCCGGAAAGATGGTCAACGTCCATGAGGCGAAGACGCATTTTTCCAAGCTGCTCGAACGCGCCCATGCCGGCGAGGAGATTATCCTCGCCAAGGCGGGACGACCCTATGCCAAGCTCGTGCCGATCGACGCGCCGCTCAGGGCGCGGCGCATCCCCGGCGGCTTGACCGTGACCGGGGAAATTCCGGATTCGCTATGGTTCGACCCGATGCCCGAAGATGAGCTTGCCTTATGGGAGGGCAAGGGACTCGAGAAATTCGGGCTGTGACCGGCTATCTGCTCGATACCCACGCATTGCTCTGGTGGTTCACCGATGCGCCCAGACTCGGCGCGCGGGCGCGCGCCGCGATCGAAGAGGGTGACAGGCCAGTGCATGTCAGTGCCGCCGTAGTCTGGGAAATCGCGATCAAGTCGGCGCTCGGCAAACTGCCGATGATCGTTGATTTCAAGGGTCAATATCCGCAACTGATGGATAATAATGGCTTCAACCGTCTCGACATAACCGACGGACATGCGATGCGCGCCGCCTATCTGCCGGGCGCGCACCGCGACCCGTTTGATCGGCTGATCGCCGCCCAGGCGCTTTCCGAAGATCTGGTCGTGATCACGCGCGACCCCGAAATTGCCGGTTTCGGCTGCGAGGTGCTGTGGTGAGAAAACCCCTTCGTCTCGCCATCACCCTCGGCGCCATGCTGCTGATCGCGGCGAAGGACGGCGGCCAGGTCGGCGCCCCGCCGCTGCGGCTGATCGAGACGATTTCGCCACAGGGGCCGCAAAAGGTCACGCCCGGCGCGATCATCTCGCGCGCGCTGATCGGTCGACCCGATTCGGCGGTGCTCGGCGACGACATCAAGCTGGACTGGAAGGGCGAGAAGCGCAGCTTCGCGCGCGGCGACATCCTTCACGCCGAAAGCGTCAGCGGTGTCGCCGACCTTCCCGATGCGGTGTTCTGCGAGGAAGAGCAGAAGGCCTCGGTCGGCAAGATCATGACCGGGCAGATGCTGTTCGGGCTGGTCGGCGCGCTGCGTGGGACGCACCTCAACACGCGCTACTGCGTGTTCGACAGCGATGGCGACAAAAGCTTCGACCATGCCTTTCTGATCGGCGCCAAGGGCACCGAGGGCCGCGCCCCGTTCGTCATCCCGCCCGCGAAATATGCGCTGATCGAGGGCATCGAACTGGGCGGCGAAAGCGTCGCGCGGCTGCGTTATGTCGGCCCGGCGGGTAGCAAGAACAGCATCTCGGTCGACCTCGAAGTGTCGGGCTTCGGCATGATGCGCGACCTTGCCGATCCACGCACCGTCATTCCGATCGACAAGCTGCCGGCCTATCGGGTGATCAACGGCGCGGTCGTCACGGTACTTGCGTACAACCCCGAAACCATGGAAGCGACGATCCGCATGGATCACGACCTGGCACCGGGCCATATCGTGCTGCCGGAATTGAGCCATGGCTACTGATACTCCTCTCGATCGCTTCAAGAACGTGCTCGGCGGCGCATCGCGCGCGATTGCCGGCGAGCCGGAGATCGAACTCGCCTTCACCGCCGACGCACCGGCGCAGTCGGGCAAGCACATCAAGGTGCCGATGCCGGCGCGCACTCTGCCGGCAGACCAGGTCGCCGAGGCGCGCGGCTTTGCCGATGGCTTCGCGCTGCGCCTGAAATATCACGATGCCGGGCTGCACACGCGCGGCGCCCCGGCCGACGCGGTCGCGCGATCGGTATTCGACGCGATCGAGACGGCACGGGTCGAGGCGCTCGGCGCGCGCGGCTATGCGGGAATCGCGGCCAATCTCGCCACCGCGCTCGACGTCAGGCTTCGCGCCGACCCGATCACCCGCGCGCGCAACAAGGACGAGGTGCCGCTGTCGACCGCGCTCGGGCTGATGGTGCGCGAGCGGTTGACCAGGCAGGGCTCGCCCGCACTCGCCGCGCCGGGTCTCGCGCTGGTGCGCGACTGGATCGAGGAGAAGGCCGGCGGCGACCTCGACGCACTCGGCCTGGCGATTGACGACCAGCGGACCTTTGCCGGTCTCGTCAACCGCCTGCTCGAGGATCTCGAACTGATCGAGGGCGATTTGCTGCCCGACGAGGCCGACGAGGGCGGCGCCGAGGACGAGGGCACCGACGAGCAGCAGGACGACAGCGAGCAAGGCGACGAGCCCGGCGAGCAGGGCGAGGGCGAGATGGACGCGCGCGGCGAGCCGCGCGACGCCGAAGGGGAAGAAGGCGAGAATAGCGAGCAGGGCGAGGACGATTTCGACAACCAGGATGGCGAACCCGGCGACGAAGGCGACGAGGGCATGTTGCCGGTCCGCCCCAACCGCCCCTTCTCCGACCTGTCGCCGCATTTCGACTACAAGCCGTGGACGACGCAGTTCGACGAGGTCATCGCCGCGACCGAACTCTGCGACGCCGAGGAACTGACGCGGCTGCGCTCCTATCTCGACCAGCAACTCGTCCATCTGCAGGGCGCCGTGACCAAGCTCGCCAACCGGCTGCAGCGCCGGCTGATGGCGCAGCAGAACCGCAGCTGGGATTTCGACCAGGAAGAAGGCTTGCTCGACGCCGCGCGGCTGGCGCGCGTGGTGGTCAACCCGACCCAGTCGCTGAGCTACAAGATCGAGCGCGAGACCGAGTTTCGCGACACCGTCGTCACGCTGTTGATCGACAATTCGGGCTCGATGCGCGGCCGCCCGATCTCGATCGCCGCGATCAGCGCCGATATCCTCGCGCGCACGCTCGAACGCTGCGGCGTCAAGACCGAGATCCTCGGCTTCACCACGCGCGCGTGGAAGGGTGGCCAGTCGCGCGAGACCTGGCTCGCCGCCGGGCGCCCGCCCCAGCCGGGCCGGCTCAACGACGTCCGCCACATCGTCTACAAAAAGGCCGACGAGCCATGGCGCCGCGCCAAGACCTCGCTCGGGCTGATGATGCGCGAGGGGCTGCTCAAGGAGAATATCGACGGCGAGGCGCTGCTCTGGGCGCACAGCCGGCTGATCGCGCGGCCCGAGGAACGCAAGATCATGATGGTCATCTCCGACGGCGCGCCGGTCGACGATTCGACGCTCAGCGTCAATTCGGGCAGCTATCTTGAACGCCATCTGCGCCAGGTGATCGGCTGGATCGAGGGCCGCTCGCCGGTCGAGCTCGTCGCGATCGGCATCGGTCACGACGTGACGCGCTATTACCAGCGCGCCGTCACCATCATGGATGCCGAGCAGCTTGGCGGCACGATCATCGAGCAGCTCGCCGCCCTGTTCGACACCCCATGATCATCCGGCCGTGATCGCCGCCCCACCTGGCGGGTTTCGCGGGCCGGTCAAGCGATCGGTCACCATCGCCGGGCACCAGACCTCGATCAGCCTCGAACCGTTGTTCTGGCAGACGCTCGAAGCGGCGGCGGCGGCACGCGCACTGCCGCTCAACGCGCTGATCGCCGAGATCGACGCGATTCGCATCACTGAACCTACGCCCCCCAACCTCGCCAGCGCGCTGCGCAGCTGGCTGCTGGCGGAGGGTCCGGGCCGCAACCACACCCCCTGAAGAAGATATTTGTTCGCGCGGAGGCGCGGAGGCGCGGAGGTGTCGCGCCCATGACCCCAGTCACGCGTGAGCAATATTTGTGCGACACCGGCCTGACGGGCGCTGCGGGGTTGTGCGCGCGGTAGCCCCGCGTGCAACCTCTCCGCGCCTCCGCGCCTCCGCGCGAAAAATCATCTTACTGAATCCGAAGCGTTTGCGCGTCACGCGAATCCCTACTTTTCGTACAGGGCGATTCTTCCGTACCAGACAAGGCAATTTGATGCGAATTATTCGCAATAGCGTTGACATTGCGACTGACTCGCAATAGCCGGAGCCCGTCAAAAGGGAGACCGATCTTGCGCCACGCCGTTCAACGCCATCCGATTGCCAGGCCAGCCTTTCTCGCGCTGTCGTGCGTCGGCGCCTTCGCCACCGCGCCGGCCTGGGCGGAAAGCTGGAGCGACGCGGTGCCGGCCAACGACACGGACCCCGACCAGCGCCACGACGTGATCGTCACCGGCGCGCGCGAGCAGAAGCCGGCCGACCCCAAGCAGGTCGCGCCGCTGGTCGACACGCCCAAGTCGATCGTCGTGCTGTCGCGCGACGTGATCGACCAGACCGGTTCGGCCAGCCTGCAGGACGCACTGCGCACCGTGCCCGGCATCACCTTCGGCGCGGCCGAGGGCGGCAATCCGATCGGCGACCGGCCGTTCATTCGCGGCTTCGACAGCCAGGGCAGCATCTATGTCGATGGCGTGCGCGATCTCGCCGCGCAGACCCGCGAGGTGTTCGCGATCGACTCGGTGCAGATCGTCCGTGGCTCGGATTCGACGCTCGGCGGGCGCGGCAGCGCCGGCGGCACGATCAACATTCTGTCCAGGGTGCCGCAGCTTTCGACCTTCGCCTCGGCCAGCGCGAGTTACGGCAATGGCGACTACAAGCGCGTCACCGGCGACCTCAACCTCAAGCTCGGCGACACCGTCGCGTTCCGCGTCGAGGGCCTGTGGCATGACCAGAATGTCGTCGATCGCGACGCGGTCTATGCCCGCCGCTGGGGCGTTGCGCCCAGCGTCACCATCGGCCTCGGCACCGACACCCGGCTGACCGCGAGCTATTATTATCTCGAAAGCCACGAACTGCCCGACAGCGGCATCCCCTATCTCTATGCCTGCACCGCGTCGATCTGCAACGCGCCGGCCGGTGACGTCTTCACCACCCCGGCGATCGGCACGATCACCACCAAAAGCGGGCAGACCGGCCATGTCGCGCGCTCGGCCTTTTACGGCCTGACCGACCGCGATTTCCGCGACGCGACGACCAACCAGGCGACGCTGCGCATCGAGCATGATTTCGGCGGCGGCATCACGCTGCGCAACACGGCGCGCTACAATCACAGCGACCAGGCCTATATCTACACATTGCCCGACGACAGCACCGGCAACGTCTTCAACACCGGCAATGTCTGGCGCCGCGCCAACACGCGCTACGGCTATAGCAAGAGCATCGTCGACCAGCTCGACCTGAGCGGCAAATTCCACACCGGCGGCATCGAGCACAGCTTTGCGATCGGCGCCGAGCTGTCGTGGGAAAAGACCCGCCGCGGCTCCTTCGTGCTCGCCACCGGCTCGTCGATCAGCCCGCGCTGCGACAGCACGACGATCTCACGCTATTATTGCACCAGCCTGTTCACGCCCGATGCGAACGATCCGTGGCTCAACTATACCAGCGACACGTCGAGCGTGACCACGCCGATCGTCAGGGGCGCCGCCAACACCCAGACCCAGAACGACGCCCGGACCCAGGCGATCTACGGCTTCGATTCAATCACCATCGTCCCGTCGCTGATCCTCAACCTCGGCGCGCGCTATGATCGCTTCGCATCGACCGTCACCCTGCCCTTTGCCGTCGGCGGCACCGCCGTCCAGCTGTCGCGCACCGACAATCTGTTCAACTGGCAGGCCGGGCTCGTCTTCAAGCCGACGCCCGAGACGAGCATCTACGCCAGCTACGCCACCGCCGCGACGCCGCCCAACAGCCTGCTCGGCGAAGGCCGCGAGGACAATGCGCTGCCGACCACCGACAGTGCGGCCAACCTCGCGATCCTCGACCAGCTCAAGGTGCAGAAGACCAAATCGTACGAGCTCGGCGCCAAGGCCAGCCTGTTCCATGACAGGCTCGCGCTCGGCCTCGCGCTGTTCCAGACCGACATTAGCAATGCCCGCGTCCAGATCGACGCCAACACCGTCGGCTTTCTCGGCCGCACGCGGATCCGCGGTATCGAGCTGACCGCCAATGGCACGATCCTGCCGGGCTGGACGGTGTTCGGCGGCTATACCCATCTCGACCCGAAGATCCTCGACGCCGGCTTCACCGCGCTGACCGCCGCGGCGGTTGGCGGCCAGGCCGCGCAGCGGGTTTATGTGCCCTCGGTCAACACCGGCAAGCAGATCCCGCAGACCGCCACCGACAGCTTCACGCTATCGACCGACATCGCAGCGACGAAGCGCCTTTCGTTCGGCGGCGGCGCCTATTATTCGAGCCGCCAGATTGGCGGCTATGGCGACAACCGCGTTGCCACGCAGGACAGCACCGGCGTCGTCACGATCACCCCGGCGACCACCACCCTGACGCGCGGCGCCCCGGCCTATTGGCGCTTCGACGCCCAGGCGCGCTACAAGCTCACCGACCATGTCGAGCTCAGCGTCAACGCGCAGAACCTGACCAACAAGGTCTATTTCACCAACACCTATGCCAGCCACTACGCCACGATCGCCGCGGGCCGCACGGTGTTCGGCACCGTCGGGGTGAAATTCTGATGCGCGAGGCGACAAGTTCCTCCCCGGCACGGGGAGGGGAACCGCGACGCGAAGCGGCGGGGTGGAGGAGGCGTGCCACAGGCGCTGCGCTCGCGGCAGCCCCCCTCCACCAGCCTGCGGCTGCTCCCCCTCCCCGTACCGGGGAGGAGTTGCTATCACTTTCCCCCAACGACGTCGCCGCCGGCCTCGCCGGCACGCCGGAACAGCGCGCCACCACCCTCTGCGCGCTCGCCCAGGCCGGCCATGCCGACGCCCAGGCGCTGTTCGGCCAGTTGCTGCTCGACGGCAACGGCGTGGCGAAGGACGAACCCGCCGCGCTCGCCTGGTTCACCCGCGCCGCCGCGCAGCACCATGTGATGGCGATCAACATGGTCGGGCGCTGCTACGATCTCGGTTGGGGCACCGCGCCCGACAAGGCGCGCGCCGCCGCCTGTTACCGCATCGCCGCCGAGCGCGGGCTCGACTGGGGGATGTACAATTACGCCACCCTGCTCGCGCTCGGGGCCGGCGTCGCCGAGGACAGGCCCGCCGCGCTCGCCTGGTTCCGCAAGGCGGCCGCGCTCGGCAATGCCAAGGCGATCAACTTCATCGGCAGCTTCCACGAGGATGGCTGGGTCGTCGCGCGCGACATGAAGGCGGCGGCGCATTGCTATGCGCGCGCCGCGCAGGGCGGCGATTTCCGTGGCGCCTTCAACCATGCGCGCATGCTCGGCGCTGCGGGCAAGATCGAGGACGCGATGCACTGGCTGCGCCGCGCCGGCGAAACCGCGACCCCGGCCTTCGTCGCCAAGGCCAGCGCCTGGCTTGCCACCACCGACCTCCCCGCCTTTCGCCGGCGCGGCGTGCAGGCGTTGCGGCAAGGGGCGGGGCAATGCTGATCGCGATCCCCGATCTCGTCACCCCGGCGCAATGCGCCGAGATCCGCACGCTGATCGATGCCGCAGAATGGATCGACGGCAACGCCACGTCGGGCGCGCAGTCCGCGCTCGCCAAGCGCAACGAACAACTGCCCGAGGACAGCGATGCGGCGCGCCGCGCCGGCGCGATCGTGCTCGATGCGCTCGCCGCCTCGCCGCTGTTCGTCGCCGCCGCGCTGCCGCTCAAGGTCTTCCCGCCGCTGTTCAACCGCTATGGCGGCGGCCAGGCGTTCGGCACGCATGTCGACAGCGCGATCCGCATCCGTCGTGGCAGCGACTTCCGTATCCGCAGCGACCTTTCGGCGACGCTCTTTCTCGCCGAGCCCGACAGCTATGATGGCGGCGAGCTGGTGATCGAGGGCGCGTTCGGCGAGCAGCGCGTCAAGCTCCCCGCGGGCCACATGATCCTCTACCCCGCCTCGAGCCTGCACCATGTCACGCCGGTGACACGCGGCACGCGTATCGCGAGCTTCTTCTGGATCCAGTCGATGGTCCGCAACACCGAGGCCCGCCGTATCCTGTTCGAACTCGACTCCGCGGTTCAGTCGGTCGCCGGCACCAACGGCCATGACGATCCCGCCGCGGTGAAGCTGACCGGCATCTACCACAATCTGCTCCGCCGCTGGGCCGACGCCTGAAGGAAACCGACGTGACGAAACTCGGCATGCGCCGCGCCTGGTTCCAGCTGCACAAATGGATCGGGCTGATCCTCGCGGTCCTGATCATCCCGTTGTCGCTGACCGGCGCGGCGCTGGTATGGGACGAGGCGCTCGACCATGGCCTCAACCCGCAACGCTATGCCGTCACCGGCGGCAATGCGATCGATGTCCAGGCCTATGTCGATGCCGCCCATGCCGCGCTCGGCCCGGGCGAGCGGATCGCCACCCTCGGCCGCGATGACGCCGGCCCGGTCGTGGTGACGGCGAGCCGGACAGGCACGCGCGCCGCCGGCCCACCAGCCCGCACCACCTTGTGGCTCGACCCGCCCAGCGCCCGCCTGCTCGATCGCGCGAGCGGCAACAGCGGCCTGATCCGCGTCATGCACCAGATCCATGGCAGCCTGATGATCCCCGGCGTCGGTCGCCAGATCGTCGGCTGGATCGGCGTCGCGATGGCGCTGTCATGCTTCACCGGCCTGTGGCTGTGGTGGCCGACGGTCGGCAAATGGGTGCGCGGCCTGCGCTGGCGGCGGCATCGCAACCTCGACACCAACCTTCACCACCTGACCGGATTCTGGATCGCGCTCCCGCTGTTCATGCTCTCGCTGACCGGCATGTGGATATCCTTCCCCGGCGTCTTCGGCGGTGGCGCGCCGCGCGGCGATCGCGGCGGCGCACGCCCGCAACCGCTCGCCACGCCGCGGCTGGACGTCGACACCGTCATTGCCGGCGCGCAGGCCCTGGTACCCGGTGACTGGCGCCAGCTCACCTGGCCGACCGATCGCAAACCCGTCTGGTCGGTGTCCTTCTCGGACATGCCCGACAGCGTGACGATCGACGACGCCACCGGCACCGCCGCCATCGCCACCATCCCACTCGAGACCACCGCGCGCCTGATGCGCCGCCTGCATGACGGCACGCGGATGGGCCTGGTCTGGCAGACGATCATCTTCCTCGGCGGCCTGATCCCCGCGTTGCTCGCCGTGACGGGGATCATCATGTGGTGGCGCGCGCGCGGCTGGAAGGCACGGCTCGGGGCACGGGCGTCGCGCGTCAGCGAGGCGTGACGATCGGGAAATTCCCCGCCGATGGCGCCATCAGCGACACGAAGCGCTGAAACGCCTTGGCATCGCCGGTGATCTTCGCCTCGCCGCTGGCCAGCTTGGGCAATAGCGGCGCGGCGCCCATGAGGCTCGCCAGAAAGTCGCTGCGCTTGACCGTCAGCGTGGCATCGACCGGCCCCGGCGCCGCGATCGGGCGATGTACCAGCACGCCATTGGCGACCGTGACATAGGTGTTTTCGTTGCGATCGGGGAAGACGAACGCCAGTTTCAGCGTCGTGTCGCCCACCGCGTCACCGCGCAGCCGCACCGCCAGCAGATCGAAAATCTCCGGGGTCGAGAGCGCCGAGACGAGCGAGCGCGCCGGCGTCGGGCCACCCTTGGGCGGGCCGCCGACCAGCTCGGCCGCGCCGGTCAGGTACATGTTGCGCCACAGGGCGTTTTCGGACTGATAGCCGAGCTGCTCGTAACAATGGGCGAGCAAGGCGCGCGCCGCCATGTCCTTGCCATCGGCAAACACCGCGCGGTTCAGCAGTTCCGCCGCCCAGCCATAATCGCCGGCATCATAGGCGGCTTGCGCCAGCGCACGCACCTTGGCCGCGCCGCCCATCGCCGCGACGTAACGCCGCCCCGCCTCGGCCGGCGGCAGCGGCACCAGATGCACCGGGTTCGCGTCATACCAGCCCATGTAGAATTGATAGACAGCGCGGCTGTTGAAGCTCAGCGAACCGTAATAAGGCCGGTCGAACCACTCCTTCGCCAGCGCCGGCGGCAGTTTCAGCGTCGCGGCGATCTCGTCACCGGTGAGGCCCTGGTTCATCAGCCGCACCGTCTGGTCATGGACAAAGGCATAATAGTCGCGCTGCTTGCCGAGATAGTCGACAATCACGTCGCGACCGAAACGCGGCCAGCCATGGCTGGTGATCAGGATGTCGCTGTCGCCAAAGCGATCCAGGGCCTCGGTCAACCCGGCGGCCCATGCCTTGGCATCCCGCACCACCGCGCCGCGCGGCGTCAGCAGGTTGTGCTGCGTGGCGTTGGCGTTCTCCGCCATGTCGATAATGTGCCAGTCGGGGAAGTCGATGTTCAGCTCGACCGGCGCCTCGGTGCCATGGGTCAGCTGGAATCGCAGCTTCACGCCGTCGACCGTCAGCGTCTCGCCATCCTCGCCGATCTCGCGATTGGGCAGGATCAGCGAATTGGTGCCCGTCGCGATGCTCGCGCCGATCCCCGAATTGACCGTGCCGGTCGCCGATTTGGGCAGGGCGATGCCGAACTGGAAGATCGCGCGCCGCTGCATCGCGAGGCCGGCAATGACATTTTCGCCGATCGCGGCGGCGGCAAAGCCCTTGGGCGCGATCACCTGCACCTTGCCCGAACGCGCATCCTCCGCCGAGATCAGCCCCGCCGCGCCGCCGAAATGGTCGACATGCGGATGCGTGTAGATCACCGCGACGATCGGCAATTTCGCAACCGAGTCACTGACCAGCCGCAAGGCCGCCTGCGCCGTCTCGACCGAACCGAGCGTGTCGATGACGATCCAGCCCGCATCGCCCTTCACGAAGGTGATGTTGGCAAGGTCGAAGCCGCGCACCTGCCAGATCCGGTCGCTGACCTTGAACAGCCCCGACAGCGCCATCAGCCCGGCATGGCGCCACAGGCTGGGATTGACCGTCTCGGGTGCCGGGCCCTTGAGGAAATCGAACGCGGCCGGATCCCACACCGTTCGCCCGTCGGCGGTGCGGATGACCGGATCGGCCAGCGTGCCGACATAGCCGCGCCGGGCAAAATCCTCATCGCGGACATCGGCAAAAGGCGCCGCGCGCCGTGCCGCGGCCTGCGCCGCCCTGGTCGCCGGGGTCACCGGATCCGACGCCGCCGCACCGGTGGCGCAGAGCGCCGCGCCCACCACCATCGACAACCACCGCGCGTGCCGCATCGCCTATCCTCCACCCGGACATTCTTGTCGTTGCAGCAAGTCTTTCACCTTCCGCTCGTCGCGGCAAGGTATCGGCACAGCCGGCTTGGCGCGCGCGAGCCTCCACAAGGCTGGCTCGATTAGTCTGAACGGATTAAGTGATTGGACAGATCAATAGCGCGGTGCGAACACCAGCTTCGAGTTTCTGCCCAACAATAAACCCGACAGGAGATGCAGATGAACGCCGAGAGCCAGTGCCCCGCAAATGGCGGCAAGGTGGACGGGAACGCCGTCCTTTTCGACATGACCAACCGGCTGTGGTGGCCCAACCAGCTCGACCTCAGGGTCCTCCACCAGAATCCGCCCGGCGCCGACCCGATGGGCGAAGCTTTCGACTATGCCGAGGAGTTCAAGAGCCTCGACCTCGCCGCGCTCAAGCAGGACATCTTCGCGCTGATGACCGAGTCGCAGGACTGGTGGCCGGCCGATTTCGGCCATTACGGCCCGTTGTTCATTCGCATGGCATGGCACAGCGCCGGCACCTATCGCATCGGTGACGGCCGCGGCGGCGCGGGTTCGGGCACGCAGCGCTTCGCGCCGCTCAACAGCTGGCCCGACAACGCCAATCTCGACAAGGCCCGCCACCTGTTGTGGCCGATCAAGCAGAAATATGGCCGCAAGATCTCCTGGGCCGACCTGCTGATCCTTGCCGGCAACTGCGCGCTCGAATCGATGGGCTTCAAGACCGCCGGCTTCGCCGGTGGCCGCGTCGATGTGTGGGAGCCGGAAGCCGATATCTATTGGGGTCCGGAGCGCGAATGGCTCGGCGACAAGCGCTATAGCGGCGATCGCGACCTCGAAAATCCGCTCGCCGCCGTCCAGATGGGGCTGATCTACGTCAATCCCGAAGGCCCCAATGGCAACCCCGACCCGCTCGCCGCCGCGATCGACATCCGCGAGACCTTCGCGCGCATGGCGATGAACGACGAGGAGACCGTCGCGCTGATCGCCGGCGGCCACACCTTCGGCAAGACCCACGGCGCCGCCGACCCGTCGAAATATGTCGGCCCCGAACCCGAAGGCGCCCCGATCGAAAATCAGGGCCTTGGCTGGATGAACAGCTACGGCACGGGCAATGCCGGCGACACCATCACCAGCGGCATCGAGGTGACCTGGACGCAGAAGCCGACCGAGTGGAGCAACCTGTTCTTCAAGAACCTGTTCGAGCATGAGTGGGAGCTGAGCAAGAGCCCGGCCGGCGCGCACCAATGGGTCGCGAAGGATTCCGCCGCGGACGTGCCCGATGCGCACGATCCGTCGAAGAAGCACCGGCCGACGATGCTGACCACCGATCTCGCGCTGCGCTTCGATCCGATCTACGGGCCGATCTCGCGCCGCTTCCACGAGAATCCGGACCAGTTCGCCCATGCCTTTGCCGAGGCGTGGTACAAGCTGACCCATCGCGACATGGGCCCGCACAATCGCCTGCTCGGCGCCGAGGTCCCGGCCGAGCCGCGCCTCTGGCAGGACCCCGTGCCGGCGGCGACCGGGCCGCTGATCGACGCCGCCGACATCGCCGCGCTCAAGGCGAAGATCCTCGGCTCGGGCCTGTCGATCGCCCAGCTCGTCAAGGCCGCCTGGGCCTCGGCCTCGACCTATCGCGGCTCGGACATGCGCGGCGGTGCCAATGGTGCGCGCATCCGCCTCGCCCCGCAAAAGGACTGGGCGGTCAACGAACCCGCCGAGCTGGCGGCCACGCTGGCCAGGCTCGAGGAAATCCGCAGCGGTTTCGCCAAGCCGGTCTCGCTCGCCGACCTGATCGTGCTCGGCGGCAGCGCCGCGGTCGAGCACGCCGCAAAGAGTGCCGGGCACGACGTGCAGGTTCCCTTCACCCCGGGCCGCACCGATGCCTCGCAGGAGCAGACCGACGCCCATTCGTTCGCACCGCTCGAGCCGAAGGTCGATGGCTTCCGCAACTATAGCAGCGGCGATCAACCCTTCTCGGCCGAGGAACTGCTGGTCGACCGGGCGCAGCTGCTGACGCTTACCGCACCGGAAATGACCGTGCTCGTCGGCGGGCTGCGCGTGCTGGGCGCCAATGTCGGCGGGTCGCGCCACGGCGTATTCACCGATCGCCCGGGCACGCTGAGCAACGACTTCTTCGTCAACCTGCTCAAGACGAGCATGTCGATGAAGTGGGAGCCCGCCGGCGACGGCAGCTTCGTGGCCAGGGACCGCAGGACCGGCGAGGTCAAATGGACCGGCACCCGCGTCGATCTGATCTTCGGTTCCAACTCGCAGCTCCGCGCGCTGGCCGAAGCCTATGCCACCGATGATGCGCGGGGCGCCTTCATCGACGCCTTCGTGGCGGCCTGGACCAAGGTCATGAACCTCGACCGGTTCGACCTGGCGTGACGTGACCCGACGGGTCCCCGGCAAGGTTTGCCGGGGACCCGATTCAGGAGCAGCCGCGCGGTCGACGCGCCAGCGGGATTTCGCGCTCTATCCCGATCGCGGCGAGAAATGCCGGATCGTGGCTCACCACCAGCAGCCCGCCATCGAAATCGCGCAGTGCTGCCTCGAGGATCTCGATCGAATCGATATCGAGATGGTTGGTCGGCTCGTCGAGCAACAGCAGCCAGGGCGGTCGCTCGCCGGCGAGAACGCAGGCGAGGCCGGCGCGCAACCGCTCGCCACCCGACAGCGTCCCGACAAGGCGCAGCGCATCGTGATTGCGAAAGGCGAAGCGCGCGCAGGCGGCATGCGCCGCCTGCGTGTCGAACGTCGGGTTGAGCCGCCGGACATTGTCGAGAATGCTCGTCGACCGATCGAGCAACGAGACATGCTGGTCGAGCAGCGCAAGCCTGCCCGCCGCGCGGCGGACCTGCCCGCCGGTCGGCGCCAGCTCGCCCACCGCCACCCGCAACAGGCTGGTCTTGCCCGTACCATTGGCGCCGCCGATCGCCACCCGCTCCGGCCCGACCAGCGCCAGGTCCCACGGCCCCAGCGTCCGTTCGCCGACGGTGAGGGTGACATCCAGCAGCGCGAGCAACTCGCGCTGCGCGGGCACATCGGCCGGCGGCAAGGCGATCGTCAGCGGCGTCACGATCTCGACCCGTGTTCGTGCCTGCGCCGCCAGCGCGGTCGCGTCGCCGAGCAGGCGCTCGGCCAGGCGTTGCCCGCGACCGCCGCTATTCTCGGCACGCTCGGCCTGCGCACCGAGCAGGATCTTGGGCTCCGATCCCTTGGCGGCAAAGGCACGCCCGGCCTTGTCGCGCCGTTCCTTGACCTCGCGCTGGCGCTGCACCGCGCGCTCGGTGGCACGCAGCCGGTCGTCGGCGCGGTCGCGCTCGGCCGCCGCCCGCGCCCGCGCCGCGTCGCGCGCCGCGGCAAAGGCCGACCAGCCGCCGCCGACGACATGGATGCCGATCGGCGTCAGCTCGACGATCCGGTCCATCGCTTCGAGCAGCTCGCGGTCATGGCTCGCGACCAGCACGCCGCCGCGCCACGCCCGGATCAGCGTGGCGATCGTCGCGCGACCGGCGGCATCGAGATTGTTGGTCGGCTCGTCGAGCAGCAACAGGTCGGGCGCTTCGATCAGCAAGCGCGCCATGCCGACCCGCGTCCGCTCGCCGCCGCTCAGCGCCGCGATCCGCCGGTCGAGCGACAGCCCGTCCAGCCCGACATCGGCCAACGCCGCCGCCACCCGTTCCTCCAGCGTCCAGTCGATATCGGCGAAGTCCTCCGCCGCGCTCTCACCGGCAAGCGCGCGCGCGATGGTCGCCAGCGGCGCGGACACCCCCAGTGCCTGCGCCAATGTCGCCGTCGGGTCCTGGTCCTGATCGAGCACGCCGATCCGCCCGCTACGCCGCACCACGCCGCGCGACGCCTCGGCCGCGCCGGCGACGATCCGCAACAGCGTCGATTTGCCCGAGCCGTTGCGGCCGACCAGCCCGATGCGCTCGGCGCCGACCGCGAGCGTCAGGTCGGTGAAAAGCCTACGCCCGTCAGGCGTGGTGGCGGTGATGGAGTCGAGGGTGACGAACGAGGTCATGGAGCACCGTGGAATCAGGCAGGACAAGGCTGTTGGCGATGTTCGTGCCGTGAATCACAAGGTGGCAGCTCCGTTGGTCGATGCGACACATAATGCCCGCGCCTCGGCGGAATGGCAAATCGCCCGCGATTCCGCGACAGCCGGCGGTGTCGTCAGTCGACCTGTGTGGCACGCGGAGTCAGCGCGGCGCGGTTTCCGTGCCCGCCAGTTCCAGGAACAGCCGGTCGGTATCGTCGCGGTGCGCCAGCATGCTGGCTGGCGTCATCACCGCCGCCGCGCCCGCCGCCATGCCATAGCGTACCGCGACGCGCGTCGTCATGCCCCGCGACAGGCCGAAGGTGATCGCCGCCACCATGCTGTCGCCGGCACCGACAGCGCTGCGCGTGACCACATGCGGCGCGGCGATCGTTTCATCGTCGCTCGCCGTCACCACCAGAACGCCCTCGGCGCCGTTCGACACGACCACGATCTCGGCGACGTTGGCCGCGATCAGCCGCCGGGCGGCGTCGATCCGCTGCGCCCGGGTGCGCAAATGGCGGCCGTCCGCCGTCTCCAGCTCGAGCAGGTTGGGCTTGACCAGCAAGGCCCCCGCGCCGGCCGAGGCGGCGAGCACCTCGCCCGGCGCATCGAACAGCAGCCGCGCGCCGCGCTCGGCGCACGCCTTGCCCAGGCCGACATAGAAATCATTCCCCACCCCCGGCGGCAGGCTGCCGCTGGCGACGACATAGCGCGGCACCGGCGCCCACCCGTTCACCACCGCGTGCACCGCGGCCTGTTCCGGCGCGGTCAGCGTCGGGCCGGGCAGCACGAAACGAAACTGGCGTCCGGTCAGCGCCTCGTCGACGGTGAAGCTCTCGCGCGTCATGCCGGCAATCGGGATTGCCCGGAAAGCCACGCCGGCGTCTGCCAGCAGTCGCTCGATCATCTGGCCGGCGGGGCCGCCTGACGGGAACAACGCCGTCGCCGCGCCCCCGAGCGCGGTGATCACGCGCGCGACGTTGATCCCGCCGCCGCCCGGCTCGTGCGTCGGCGCGGCGCAACGCAGCTTGTCGGTCGGCCGCACCTCCGGCGTCTGCGTCGAGACATCGAGCGCCGGGTTCATCGTCAGCGTGAGGATCGCGGTCATGTCATGGCGCGCGGGGCGTCGGGCGTCGGCAGGGTGTTCGGGGCGATCATCGTGGCCGCACGATGGACAGCGCGCGGGGCGGGCAGAATAAGGAAAGGTACGGAGGGTGGCCGCGCACCGGCGCGATTGCCATGCGGCGCGGTCGCCGCTCGCCCGCCGCGTGCTTCTACGTATCCACCCATCGCCCGGCGGCGCTGTATGAACGGCCTTGCCGACGGGCATTGCGCGTACGCGTGCCGCGCCGCGCCCCAGCGCGATTGTCCGATTGAAAGAGCGTCGAGCCGATCCATGAACAACATAGCCGAGAATGATTATACGCGATTTCTGACCAGGCCGACGCGCTTCCTGTTCTTTACGGGCAAGGGCGGGGTCGGCAAGACGTCGATCGCCTGCGCCGCCGCGCTGTCGCTCGCCGACGCCGGCCGCTCGGTCCTGCTGGTCAGCACCGACCCGGCCTCCAATCTCGACGAGATCTTGCACGTCCCGCTGGACAATCACCCCATCGCGGTGCCGGGCGCGCCGGGGCTTGCCGTGCTGAGCATCGATCCGACCGCCGCGGCCGAAGCCTATCGCACACGCGTGCTCGCGCAGATGGAACCCGGCGCGAGCGAGCAGGAGCGCGATACCGTGCGGGAGCAGCTGTCGGGCGCGTGCACGACCGAGATCGCCGCGTTCGACGAATTTGTCGGCCGCCTCGCCGATGACGACCGCGCCTATGATCACATCGTCTTCGATACCGCGCCGACCGGGCACACATTGCGGCTGCTCAGCCTGCCCAAGGCGTGGAGCGGCTTTCTGGCCGAAAATGATCAGGGCGCGTCGTGCCTCGGGCCGCATTCCGGCCTCAAGACGCAGGAGCAGCGCTTCCGGGCGGCGATGGCGGCGCTGAGCGATCCTGCCGCGACGACCGTCATCCTCGTGACGCGGCCCGAGCACGGCGCCATCGCCGAGGCGGCGCGAAGCTCGGCCGAGCTCAGGATGCTCGGCCTGGCCAACCAGCATCTCGTCGTGAACGGGGTGTTTCACGCCGCCGATCCGTCCGACGCGACGGCGGCTTCGCTCGAGGAACAGGGGCGGCAGGCGTTGGCGGAGATGCCGCCCGCGCTCGGCGCGCTGCCGCGTGACGACATCCCGCTGCGACCGTTCGAAATGATGGGCGTCGACGCCTTGCGCTCGCTGCTGCGATCGGGGCCGCTATCGGGCCGCCAGGCCGAGTCCGCCGCCCCGGCCCTCGACGCCATCGACCTGCCCGGCCTCGATCGGCTGATCGACACGCTGGCAGCGGACGGCAAGGGGTTGATCATGGTCATGGGCAAGGGCGGCGTGGGCAAGACGACGATCGCCGCCGCGATCGCGCTCGGGCTGGTCGAGCGCGGCCATAGCGTGCATCTCAGCACCACCGATCCCGCCGCGCATCTCGCGATGACGATGACCGGCGAGGTTCCCGGACTGCACGTCGACCGGATCGACCCCAGGGCGGAGACCGAGCGCTACATCGCCAAGATCATGGCGCAGCGCGGTGCCAGCCTCGACGCGCAGGGCCAGGCCTTGCTGCGCGAGGATCTCGCCTCGCCCTGCACCGAAGAGGTCGCCGTCTTCCACGCCTTCTCGCATATCGTCGCCGAGGCGCGCAGCGCGTTCGTCGTACTCGATACCGCGCCGACCGGCCACAGCCTCCTGCTGATGGACGCGACCGGCGCCTATCACCGGCAGATGGTGCGCCAGTCGGCGTCGCAAGATCTTGCCGGGCGCATCACGACGCCGCTGATGCGGCTGCAGGATCCCGCCTATACGCGCATCCTGCTCGTCGCGCTGGCCGAAACCACGCCGGTATCGCAGGCCAGCGCGCTGCAGGACGATCTGCGCCGCGCGCGGATCGAGCCCTATGCCTGGATCATCAACAAGAGCCTGTTGGCGGCGGGCTCACGCGACCCGCTGCTCCGCCGGCGGCTTGAAGGCGAGCGCAAGCAGATCGATCGCGTGCGCGGCACGATGACCGACAGGCTGTTCTTCGTGCCGTGGCAGGCGACGCCGCCGGTCGGCGTGCGCGCGCTCGAACGATTGGCGCATGACGGCGCTGCCGACGGCGCCCCGACGATCGTCGCGGCCGCGCCTTCCCCGGCGGACCCGGTTCCGTGATCCGCCGGTGAATGCGCCGAAGCCCCGTCGCCGCGACTTCGGGCATTCGCGACAACCCGTTCGGCGTCATTGGCGCGGTCGGCCGGCCGGTCAGTCGTGGCGCAGCGCCCAGGCCGGGGTCGCGTGGCTCGCGCGCAGCGATTGGCCGATGACGGTCAGTACCGCGATCACCGTGGCGAGCAGGCTCGCGCCGACGAAATAGAGCGGCGACAGCGCGATGTGGTCGTCGAACCCGGCCAGCCACGTCCGCATCGCCACATAGGCGAGCGGCCATGCGACCAGATTGGCGATCAGCACGGGACGCAGGAATTGCCCCACCAGCAGCTTGACGATGTCGCCGGACGAGGCGCCCAGCGTCTTGCGGATGCCGATTTCCTTTACCCGCCGCGCGGTATTGAACGAGGCGAGGCCCCATAAGCCGACACAGCCGATCAGCACCGCCAGCCCCGCGCCGATCGCGAACAGCCGCGTCGCGCGGTCGTCATCCTCATAATATCGTTCCAGCCGCTTGTCGGCGGTTTCCCCGTCAAATGGCACGTTCGGGGCCATCCGTTCCCACACGCCGCGCACCGCCGCCAGCATCGCGCGTGGATCGCCGCTGAAGCGGACGGAAGCCACCGCGCCGCTCATCTCGTGCCCATAAGCATAATAGGTCGCGCTGTTGGGCTCGCGCGGCGAAGAAAAGCGCATGTCGTCGACCACGCCGATGATGGTGCGCGGCCGATCGCCGCCGACGGTCTTGCCGATCGCGGCCTGCGGCGACTTCAGGCGCAATGTCGAAACGGCGAGGCGGTTGATGACGATATTCATCGGATCGCCCTTTTCCCGCTTGATCGAATCGTCGCCGCCATGCGCGTCGTCGAACACGCGGCCAGCCAGCAACCTCGGGCGATAGACGTCGAAAAAGCCCGGACCCGTCATGATCCAGCGTAGCGAGGGCCCGTCGCCCGGCACGCCCGGCAGCGGAACATTGTCGCTGTTGTTGGTGCCACTGCCGCCGACCGCGCCGTTTGCAATGGCGACGTTGGAGACGCCGGGCAGCGCGCCGATCGCCGTGACGATCGCGCGTCCCTGCGCCTTGCCGACCAGCGTGTCGCGCAGCGACCGGACAACGAGCAGCCCATCGCGCTTGAAGCCGAGATCGGTCTGCCTGACATGGCGGGTCTGCGCCACCAGCACGCCGGTGCCGATCATGAAGGCGATGGCGAGGCCGAACTGGAACACCACCAGCGCCTCGCGCACCCGCGCGCCGCCGCGACCGCCGCCGGGCGAGCGCGCCGAAGCGAGCACCGCCGCCGCCGGGAAGCGCGCCAGCAACATCGCGGGGTAGAAGCCGGCGGCGATTCCGGCGACCAGCGTCAGCACGACGAGCGCGGGCAACACGACGCCATAGGGGATCGTCAGCGACAGGCCGCCGGCCGCGTTGACGAGCGGCAACCCGAGTTCGGCCAGGATCAGCCCGAGCAGCGCCGCCGCCGCCACGGTCAGCACCGCTTCCCCCAGGAACTGGCGGACCAGCGCCGCGCGGTCCGCGCCCAGCACCTTGCGCATCGCCACCTCGCGCGCGCGCAAGCCCGCCCGGGCGGTGGCGAGGTTCACATAATTGACGAGCGCGATCAGCAGCGTGATCAGGCCGACCAGGCCCAGCGTGATCACCGTCATCTTCTGGCTCGCGCTTGCTTGCCCCTGCGGCTCCAGATGGAGGCGTTCGAGCGGGAGCAGCTTCAGGTTCAACGTCTTCGACGCGTCCTTGCCCATATCGTTGAAGGCCCGGCGATCGATAAAGGCCGTCAATTTCTGTTCGAAGGCGTGCGCGGCCTGCGGCGTGTCGAAATGCAGGAAGGTCGGAAGCGACGCGCTGCCCCAGTGATACCAGTTCTCCGTCGGCGGCGCGGTGGTGGGCAGTCGCGTGAGAATGGAGAATTTCATGTCGCTGTTGCGGGGGATGTCGCGGAAAACGCCGCGGATGCGATAGGTTTGCGGCGCATCGACGGCGATCGTCAGCGTCTGGTTGATGGGGTCGCTGGTGCCGAAATATTTGCGCGCCGCGCTCTCGCTGATGATCGCGCCGCTCGGGTCGGCCAGCGCCCGCTCGCCCTCGCCCCGCACCATCGGCAGAGCGAAGACCCGAAAGAAGGATGGATCGACCTGCCCCACATCCTCACTGATCGCGACGCCGCCGCGCAAGACGGTACCCCCGCCTTCACCGCCGCGCATGCGGGTGCCGACGATGCCCGGAAAATCCTCGCGCATCTGATCGAGCAGCCCGCCCATGGTGGAGGCATCGGCACCGTTGAACGGGCTGCCGGGCAGGTTCCACACCGACTCGACGACATAGATCGAGCGATAGTTGGGCAACCATTTCTCGAACCCGGTCTGGAAGCGGACATAGAGACTGAGCACGATGAACACCGCGATGCCGACCGCCAGCCCACCGATATTGAGCGCGGCATAGAGCTTGTGGCGGGTCAGCGAGCGATAGAGCGAGAGCAGGGCAAAGCGGTTCATCGAATGTCCTTCGGTGCCGGTAAGGTCGAGGGTCAGATCGCGCGCGCGACCGAGGCGACGATGCGGCCGTCGAGCATGTCGATGCGGCGGCGCGCGATATCGGCATGGCTGGGCGAATGGGTGACCATCACGATCGTCGCGCCTTCCTCGTTCAGGCCCGTCAGGATGCTCATCACCTGCGCGCCGTTTTCGGTATCGAGATTGCCGGTCGGCTCGTCGGCGAGGATCAGCTTCGGGCCGCCGACGATCGCGCGGGCGATGGCGGCGCGTTGCTGCTGCCCGCCCGACAGCTGGTGCGGATAATGCCGCGCGCGGTGGGCGATGCCGACCCGGTCCATCGCGGCGGCGACGCGCGCCCGGCGGTCGCCGCTCCGGTCCTTGCGATAGGCGAGGCCGAGCTCGACATTCTCGGCGATGGTCAGCTCGTCGATCAGGTTGAAGCTCTGGAACACGAACCCCAGCGTCTCGCCGCGAAACCGCGCCAGCGCGGCCTCGTCGAGCGCGGCAAGATCGATCTCGCCGAACAGATAGCGCCCTTGGGTCGGCCGATCGACGGTGCCGAGCGTGTTGAGCAGCGTCGATTTGCCGCATCCCGACGGCCCCATGATCGCCACGAACTCGCCCGCCGCGACCTCGAGGTCGATGTCGTTCAGGGCCATCGTCTCGACCTCGTCCGAAACATAACGACGCTGGATTCTTTCCAATTGGATCATTCGCTTGCGCTCCTAGCGGAGGTTGATGATGTCGCCCCTGACCGAGGCGGTGTTGGAGATGACGATGCGATCGCCCGGGGCCAGGCCAGCGAGGATCTCGACCTGTTCGGGATTGCGCCGCCCGACCTTGACCGCGCGGCGGCGGGCATGGCCGCCATCGGCGTCGATGACGAAAGCGCTCGTCCCGCCGCCCGACTCGAGCCAGCCGCCGATCGGCGCGACGAGGGCCGGCGCGGTGCTGCCGAGCGTGATCCGGCAGTCGACCGTCTGGCCGCGATTGAGCCGGGTGGGTGGCACGCCGTCGAAGGTCAGCTCGACGCGAAACTTGCCGTCCTTGACCGCCGGCAGCACCTTGCTGACCGTCAGGCTGGCGCCGTCGCTGCTCGCCTTTTGGCCGACCGCGACGCGGCCGAGATAGAATTCGTCGACCTCGGCCTGCAGCTTCCACGCCCCCTCGCTGTCGACCTGCCCGGCCGGGTCGCCGGGCTTCAGCGTCTGTCCGGGCTGGATCGTGAAATTCGTGAGTCGCCCGCCGACCGGCGCGCGCACGATCAGCGCGTCGAGCCCGGCGCGTACCGCAGCGAGATTGCCGGCCAGCCGGTTGCGCGTATCGGCCAGCCGGGCTTCCTGCGTGGCGACGATCTGCGCCTCGGCGACGGTGCCCGACCGGAGCTGGGCGAGGCGCTTTTCCTGATAGGCCGCTTCCTCGGCATAGCCCTTCAGCCCGGCATCGGCGATGATCCCCTTGTCGTGCAGTTGCTGGTATTTCGCCAGGTCACGCCGCGCCTTGAGCAGATCGTAAGTCGCCTGCGCGACCTGGCTCGTGCGATCGAGCCGGTTGCGCTCGATCCCGAGATCCTCGCTCGCCAGTCCGCCCATCTGGCTGGCGATCTGCGCCTCGCGCGACAGCACCTCGAGCTTGAGCGCGGGGTTGGTCAGCGTCGCCAGCGTCTGGCCGGCGGCGACCATCGCCCCGTCCTGAACCAGCAAATTCTCCACCTGCCCGCCCGACAACACGCCAACCAGGGTCGACAGCTTCGGTGCGACGGTCGCGCGGACCGGCAGATAATCGGCGAACGGCGCGCGCGTGACGTTGCCCGTCTCGATGTCGGCAAGCGCGACATCGGTCGATCCGCTCGCTGGCAGGAAGCGCCAGACCAGCACGACCGCCAGCACCGCGACGACCACGACGATCGCCGCGCGCCGGCGCCACCATGGCCGCGCCGGTCGCGCGATCCGGCGATCCATCGCCGCGCCGGGTGGCAGGGTTGCGCGTTCGGACGGTTCAGTCATCATGGTGGCATTGTCGCGCGAACCATCCAGGAAGTCTAAATAACTATGAAAGAACGACTTTCACCCGCTGTACGGTCGACCGGCCGTCCACTGGTGGACATGATGTCCACGGATGGACAGTCGCCCGCCCTGTCAAGCGGCGCGGCGATTCTGCTGATCGACGACAATCCGGCGGTGGCCCAGGCGATTGCCGTCACCCTGCGGCTTGCCGGGCATCGGCTCGACGTCGCCACTTCGCCGGAGGAAGCGTTTTCGCGCCTCGCCGGCGCGCGCTACGACGCGATTCTGCTCGACCTGAACTTCACCGCCGGCGAGACCGCGGGGGACGAGGGTTTGGCGTGCCTGGCGCGCATCGTCGCCGATGACCCCGATGCCCGCGTCATCGTCATCACCGCGCATAGCGGCATCCGCATCGCCGTCGCCGCGATGCAGGCGGGCGCGCGCGACTTCGTGATGAAGCCGTGGCGCAACAGCGATCTCGTCGCCAAGATCGAGGCGGCGATCGCGCACGCCGCGCCGACCGTCCGCACCGACGCCGCGCCGCCCGCCACCCCGGGCACCGCCAGCCTGATCGGCGAGAGCGCCGCGATGGCCCGGGTGCGCGACCTGGTCCGGCGGGTCGGACCGACATCGGCGGGGGTCATCGTGACCGGCCCGCCGGGCGCGGGGCGTACGCTCGTCGCATCGGCGGTGCATGCGGCGTCGTCCGATGGCGACATCCATCTCGACCGGATCGATCTGCGCGACGATGCCGCCTGGCACCGGCTGGAAGCGGCGCGCGGCGGCATCATCCTGCGCCATCCGGATCGGCTCGACGAGATCGCGCAGGGCCGCCTGCTCGATCGCCTGCCGCCGGACGTGCGCTGCATCGCGGTGGCCGAAGGTGCGACCGGTCTGGTTCCGGCGCTGCGCCAGCGCATCGCGACGGTCGAGATCGCCGTGCCGCCCCTGCGCGAGCGGGGGGACGACGCGCTGCTGCTGGCGCGGCACTTCGCGCGGATGGCGGCGGCGCGGCATGGCCGGCCGTCGCCGCACTTCACCCCCGCCGCCGAAGCCGCCATCGTGGCGACGCCATGGCCCGACGAGGTCCGTGGCCTGGCGCTGGCGGTCGAGCGCGCGATTCTCCTGTCGGACGATGGCCGCATCGACGCCGCTTCCCTCGCCGCCCCGGAAACGATCGGGGCCGCCACGGCGACGGCGGCGGCGCCCGGCTTCGATCTGGTCGAAACCGAACGGGCAGTGATCGAGGCGGCGCTGCGCAAGCATCACCACAATGTGACGCACGCCGCCGCGGCGCTCGGGCTCAGCCGTGGCGCGCTTTACCGGCGCATGGCGCGACATGGCCTCTAGGCATCCAGCGGCGGCGCTGCTGCCCAGCATCGGGCTGATCTGCAGCGGGGTGATCGGCGTCACGGCGTGGCGGTACGGACTTTGGGGGCTGTTCACCGGGGCCGTTCTGACGGGGCTTTGGCTGATCGCCGTGACGCGCGCCGCCACCGCCAATCCCGCGCCCGCCACGCCGCCACGCGGCATGGCCGACCCGACCGAGGACGCGATCATCCTGCGCATCCTGCTCGACGCGGCGCCGACCCCGCTGCTGGCGGTGAACGATGGCGCGGTCCGCGTGCTCAACCGCGCCGCGCGAAAGATGTTCGCGACCGACGATCGCGTGCTGCCGCCACCCGCCGACCTGCTCGCGCGCGACGCGCCCTATCTCCGCCATGAGGGCCGGCACTGGCGAATCGACCGGGTCGAGGTCGCGAGCGCCGATCGCACCGTCGTCGCGCTGATCGATATCGAACAGGAAGAACGCACCGCCGAGGCGCGCGCCACCGCCGAGCTGATCCACGTTCTGGGGCATGAGCTTCTGAACGGGCTGGCGCCGATCGTTTCGCTCGCGGAGAGCGCGCTGGCCGCCACCACCCTGCCCGAGGGTCGCGAGATGCTGCCCGACATCCTCGGGACGCTCGCCCGCCGCGCCGACGGACTCCAGCGCTTTACCGAGGCCTATCGCGCGCTTGCCCGGCTGCCCGAGCCGGTGCGGCGGCCGGTGTCGGTCGTCGAGCTGGTCGAGGATCTGGCGCGGCTGTTCCGGGGGCGCTGGCCCGACGTCCGGCTCGACGTCACGGTCGCCGACACGCTCCCGGCGATGCTCGATCGCGATCAGATCAGCCAGGCGCTGTGGGCGATCCTGCAAAATGCGGCCGAAGCCGCGCTGGCAGGCGATGCTCCCCCGCGCACGAGCCTCACCGTCGGCCAGCAGGCCTCATATCTCGTCGCCGAGATCAGCGACAGCGGCGCCGGCATCGCGCGCGATCATGCCGGGAAGGTCTTTCGCCCCTTCCATACGACCAAGCCGGATGGCACGGGGATCGGGCTGAGCCTGGCGCGCCAGATCGTCGGCGCGCATGGCGGATCGCTGGCGCTCCTGCCCGATCCACCAACGACATTTCGCATCACCCTCCCGACGAAGATCGATGCGGAGCCGCCTTCGGCGCGCCGGCTCTAGCCCGTCGCCCCGGAAACGCCGGCGCGGAATGACGTCGACCCGATAAAAGCGACGCTCACCGCAACCGCGCTCACGCCGCCTCGGCGCGCGCCCCGGCTGGCGGTGCGCGCTCGGCATTCTTCGCCGCGTACAGCGCCTGGTCGGCGACCTCGAACAGCCGCGCCACGCTGTCTGCATCGCGCGGCCAGTGCGCCACGCCGACCCCGGCGCCGATCGCGATGCGCTGCGCGCCGATCTCGCACGGCCGCACCAGCGCGCCGAGCAGGCGGTCGGCAATGGCGTCGCGCGATATCGCCGAGGCCGCCGGCACCAGCACGGCGAATTCGTCGCCGCCGATCCGCGCCACCAGTCCGTCATGCCCGCACGCGTCGCCGAGCCGCCGCGCGACCTCGCACAGCAACAGGTCGCCAATGGCATGGCCGTGACGGTCGTTGACCGGCTTGAAATCGTTGAGGTCGATCAGCGCCAGCGAAAAGACCTGCCCGCACGCCGCGGCGGCCGCCAGTTCGGCATCGAGCCGCACGCCCAGCGCGCGACGGTTGAGCAGGCCGGTCAGCGGGTCGGTGCTGGCCAGCTCGCGCATCTGCCGCTTGAGTTCGAGCAGGCTGACGAGGTCGGCATGGCGCAGCACGATCATGCGCAGCAGGAAGAAGGTCGCGACGCCCATGCTCACCCCCGCCGCGAGATCGAGCCGGTTGCCCGATGTCAGCAGCAGCAGCGCGATCGGCACCATGTCGATCACCAGGTTGAGCACCGCCGCGCGCCGCACGCTCGACAGGCAATAGGCGGTCGACAGCGCGCCCATCGACAGGATCAGCGGATAATAGATCTTGGTCTCGGCCGGCGCGTTCAGCCAGCTCACCACGCACCACGAGCTGCACACCAGCGCGAGTATGCTCGACATCCAGGTCGATTCGTTGATCAGCTTGCGCGCGCGCCGCACGCTGGTGGAAATCCGCAGGTCGCGGCTCAGCGACAGGAAGCCCGCAAGGCACGCCGATCCCATGATCAGCGGCAGCCCGAAACGCACGAACCACGGCGCCCCGACCGAATTGGCGAACGCCGCGGTCGGCACCGTCAGGAACAGCATCAGGAACAGCAGGCGCGACTGCACCTGCAACTGGCTCGCCGTCATCAGCACGAATTCGTCACGGATCTCGGTCGGCAGCGCCGGGAACAGGCGGTAACGAAGTTGGCGCGCGATCCTCAACATGCCCTCTTGGTATCAAGCGACTTTAAAGCTTAAGTTAATGCGTTTGAATTTCGTTGCCGCCAGGCTTGGGTCAAGCCCTTGCCGGTAATATTACTAAGCCTGTTGTTAACCATCCCGGATTAGCAACGCCGTCGGATTCAATCCCGATCAGGAGCCCTCCCCCATGCAGCGCGCCCCCGCCAATCCGACTCTCCCGCAGAACGATACGCCCGCCCAGCAACAGGCCCGCGCGGCGCAGCTCGCGCAGACGCGCACCGTCTATGAATGGACCACCGAGGTCCCGACATTGCCCGGCGTGCCGGCGGTGGCGACCCTGCCGGCAAGCGAGGACCCGACGCTCGAATGGTGGCTGCTGCTCGTGGCGATCGGCGTCAGGATCGCCCGCAACCACATCGCGGCCAAGCTCGCCGCGATCGGGCGCGGCGAGATCGTCATCCCCGAAATCGAGATCGCCGCGATGGAGGCGGAATGCGCGAAGATCGAAGCCTCGGTCGCCGCGATCGGCGCCAAGCTCGCCGCCGGCGGCGGCACCATCGCCGGCGACATCAAGCTGATCATCGAGGCGGTCGAGGAAGAGGCGCTGTACGCCACGCTCAAGGACCATGTCGCCAGCCTCCGCGCGATCATCGAGATGAGCGATGCCGAGCGCCGCGCGATCGGCTCGCTCGCGCCGCGCTCGCTCGATTCCTATCGCGACCTGTTCGTCACCATCGCCGCGCCGGGCATCGCCTGGCAGTTCATGGACGATTCGACCTTCGCCCGGCTGCGCACCGCCGGCCCCAATGCCGCGATGATCCAGCGCATCGCCGCGCTGCCCGACAATTTCCCGCTCAGCGCCGCGCACTATGCCGCGGTGGTGAATGGCGACACGCTCGCCGCCGCGCTCGCCGCCGGCCGGCTGTACCTGTGCGACTATGCCGAGCTCGACATTCTCCAGGCCGGCATCTGGGAAGGTCGCGCCAAGTTCGTCTATCGTCCGCTCGCGCTGTTCGCGGTGCCGCCGGGCGGCACCTCGCTCGTGCCGGTGGCGATCCAGTGCGGGCAGGATCCGACCGAAAACCCGATCTTCCTCCCCACGCCCCAGGCCGGCATGCAATGGGGCTGGGAAATGGCCAAGCTCGCCGTGCAGGTCGCTGACGGCAATTATCACGAGCTGTTCGCGCACCTCGCGCGCACCCATCTGGTGATCGAGGCGGTCGCCATCGCGACGCAGCGCCACCTCGCCAACGTCCACCCGATCTGGGCGCTGCTGCTGCCGCATTTCGAGGGCACGCTGTTCATCAACAATGCCGCGGCGACCTCGCTGATCGCCCCCAACGGGCCGATCGACCATATCTTCGGCGGCACCATCGTCTCCAGCCAGCTCGCCGCCTCGGACGATCGCCTCGCCTTCGATTTCACCGGCTCGATGCTCCCGGCCGAACTCGCCGCGCGAGGCGTTACCGACACCCTCGCCCTGCCCGACTATCCCTATCGCGACGACGCGTTGCTGGTGTGGCAGGCGATCCGCGAATGGGTCGATGGCTATGTCGCGCTCTATTATGCCGACGATGCCGCGGTGACCGGCGACAGCGAGCTCGCCGCCTGGGCCGCGACGCTGGCCAATGAGGGGCGGATCAAGGGCTTCCCCGCCATCGCCACGCGCCACGCGCTGGCGCAGGTCTGCACGATGGTGATCTTCACCGCCAGCGCGCAGCACGCCGCGGTCAATTTCCCGCAGCGCGCGATCATGGATTTCGCCCCAGCCGTCACCGGTGCCGGCTGGGCGGCGGAGCCGGTCGAACGCACCGGCCACGACAAGGCCGGCTGGCTCGCGATGATGCCGCCGCTGTCGCTCGCGCTCGAACAGCTCGACACGCTCTATCTGCTCGGCTCGCTCTATTACCGCCCGCTCGGCGACTATCGCTGCCGGTCCTTCCCCTATCCGCACTGGTTCCAGGACCCGGCGGTGACCGGCGCCGAAGGCCCGCTGCCGCGCTTCCAGGCGGTGCTGGCGCAGGTCGAGCAACAGATCGTCGCGCGCAACGCCAACCGCATGGTCCCCTATCCCTTCCTCCAGCCGAGCCTGATCCCGACCAGCATCAACATCTGAGCGGGGCGGGTGACGATCGCCCCCGGCGAAAAGGGGGCGGTCGTCGGGCATCGCCGCTCCACGCCATCTCCACCGCCAGCTGTTCGGCCGCGATCCGGCGCGCCGCTGGCGCGGGCGCGCCCGTGCCACGCAGGCGCGCGGGCGTCGTGATCGACGATCGTCAACCGGCGAGGGTCTCGGCCCGCGGCAAGCGCCCGTCGGCGCCGGCGCACCGGGCCTACCTTAATCGCGGTATATTGCGGGCAGCCCATATCGACTAGCTGGCGGCAATGCCGGGAGTTTCATCGCCGGCTTATATTGGTCAGCTGATGACTGGTTGAGCAACCAGCCGGAAAATCATCGTTCCGTCCGCTGAAAATCGAGCTGCGGAGGCGGCGCGCGAGCGCGCGCCTCCTCTTTTACTAGGCTGCCGATCGCGCTCGACGCGAGGCTATGGGAGAATATTCAATGGCAATGCGTCGGATGCGCAGGAGGATGTTGATTGTCGCGGCCTTGTTGGGAGGATCCAACATCGCCGCGGCCGCCACGCTGCAGGACTCGGTCATCACCGCGAAGCCGCATGTCGAAATGGCGTCGTCCTCGGGCAACCTCCCCAACGTCAACAACCGGACCGGCGGCTCCGTCGAGCAGGTCATCATCCGCTTTATCGGGCCCGACGGGTTGCCGGCGCTCCAGGTCCCCCTCTCGATAAAGACCAGCAACCCGGCGCTGCTTACCGTCACGCCGACGGCCCAGCCGGGGATCTACACGCTCGCCGTCCCGGCGAACACGACCGGCGGCAACGCGACCCTGATCGCGACGGCGGTCGTGGGTGGCGTCACCTATATCGGTGGCCGCAACTTCCACATCACCAGTGCCGCGGCGAGCCCGACGCCCACCCCGTCGGCGCCCCCCAGCGCCGGCGTCACGACCATGACGAGAGCCACCACGCCCACGCTCACCGCCGACCAGTCGGGTTGTTCGACAATCTCCAACTACGATGTCGGCCCGGGAAAGCCCTATACCGCGCTCTCGCAATTGCCGTGGAGCACGCTCAAGGGCTGCGATACGGTGCGTATCTACCCCAAGGCCAATTACGCCGCGTATAATGAGATGATCCTGGTCTCGGGCGGGACCGATCTGGCCCCCACCGCCCCGAACCGCTTCCTGCGCATTCTCGGCATGCCCGATCAGGTGACCGGCATCTTGCCGATCATCGACGGCACCGACGCGACGCAGCTCGAGACGCTCCCCGGCCAGGCGCCCCGGATGCTTCGATATCACGACAATGGCAGCAGCAGCCCGATCCTGCACAAGCTCGGCCTGGTGATGGTCGGGCCGCAACAGGGCTATGGCTACCATAACGGCCCGGCGGGCTATATCAGCATCGAGAATCTCGAACTGCGCAACGCGCGTTACGATCAGCCCTATACCTCCGGCTTTACCGGCCTGACGGACAAATATCACAGCTTTGCCACGTGCCTCTATGTCGAGGCGGCGGCCCATCTCGTGGTGAAGGGAAATATTCTCCACGGCTGCAGCAACGGCCTCTTCATCAATTCGAAGAACGGCGCCCTGGAAGAACTGTCGCAGGATATCCTGATCGAGAACAACCTGTTCTACAACAACGGCAACGCGCCGGTGGCCGGGGTTACCGGCGGCTCCAGCGAGCATCACAGCTACACCGAAGCGCGCGACATAACGTTTCAGTACAATTATTTCGGGCCGGTTGCGCCGGGCGCCTATGGCGACTGCATCAAGGACCGGTCGTCGGGACTGGTCGTTCGATATAACAGCTTCGCATCGAATTGCGGATTGAAGCTGAATCTCGAAGATCCGACCGGGGGCCAGACGCTGATATCCGGCGATAGCGGATATGCCACCACCTATGTGTACGGCAACCTGATCGACATTCCCGCCAGCTACACCAACACCCAGCTCGTTCTCTACGGCGGTGACAGCGGGCAGACGGGCGCATATCGCCAGGGCACGCTGTACTTCTACAACAACACGATGGTCGTCGCCGGAGATGGCGCCAATGCCTATCCGGATGCGTTGCTCTTTTTCCTGATGCAACCCAGCGCGCGCGCCGAAGTCTGGAACAACGTCTTCTATGCCGCGCCGGCCACGCCCGGGCACCAGGGCAAGGCGATGGCGATGGCCTATGCGGGGGCGGGAGCCGTCAACCTGTCGAACAACTGGATGTCGACCACCGTCGCGGCGACGTGGCTCGGGCATGCCGCGCCCGCCACGGTGACGGGATGGGCGGCGAACACCATTGCCAGCGGGTCTCCCGGCTTTCAAAACCAGGGTCCGTTCCCTTATGCGCCCGCCGCCGGATCGGCGCTGGTCAATGGCGGCGTGTCGCTTTCACAGCTGAAGGCCGGCAGTTCCCCGCTATGGCTGCCACAGACGATCGCGCTGGGGCCGGAAATCGCGCGCAAACAGGATGGTCAGGTCGACATCGGCGCCTTCGAATATTGAACCCGACGAGCGCGGGATGCGATCGACCTGAATCGCATCCCGCTGTCGCCGCCGCTCGAACAGCTCGCCTCGCTCCATTGCCGCCCGCTCGGCAATGATCGCCGCCGTTCCAGTTTGGTCCCTTGATCTTTTTCGTGATCCTCAAGTCAATTAACAGCCTCGGGCAAGCGCAGGTTCCAGAAGCTCCATTTCAGGCACTTCGCGGCCATCATAAGGCATCTCCTGTGCAGGATCTTCGAAATTCTCGAAGAACCATTGCACCATCATTTCAACACGATCTTCGGAAGCTACACCTTCAAGGGATGGAGCTTCCGACAAGGGAGATAGGCCGCCGCTCATCGGGTAAGAATATCTCAGTTATTGATGCGGACAAACAAAAAGACGGCGGACCGTTATCTCCGTGTCGCCGTTCGGTTGCTTTTTTCTAAAATGTTGGCAGCCGATCCACGCTAGGCAAGATTGAAGCTCATCGAGCCGAGCGATGAACATCGTTTGAGGGGCCGACCGCCAGCTCAATGCAAACGACAGCTTTCAACCAAGTGATCGATCGTCGTCGATGTCGTTTTGCGGGCGCTTTGCGGTTCGACCGCCTTTCGACTCACACCTGGTGCCCGGCAACGCCTCCCGCACACCCGGCGCCAACACCAGCCTGATTCACATTTCCCGCCACCCGCGCATGGCTGGCCGCATGCGCACCACCACGCTCGACCATCACCGCCGACCCGCACCGTCGCCCGCCCCGGCGGCGCAACCGGCGCCGCTCACCATCGCGCGCGATGTTGGGAATTCCCTGCCGGCGGGTGCGAAAAACACAGAAATTCCCTGCCAAACGGCCCGTGGCAGGGAATTTCCGTCGCGCGCCGCCACCAACGGCGGCGCGGGCTCAGCGTCCGAGCAGCACCCGTGCCTGCCCGGCGATCTGCGCCAGCATCGCGGCATTGGGCGAGGGCACCATGCGGGCGCGGTCGACCACCGCCTTGAACTGCGCGACGCGCCCGGCATTGTCGGCCAGCCACGCATCGACCTGCGCCTGCGGGTCGCCCTCGCCGCGCGCGAGGAATTCGAGCCGCAATTGCTGGAAGTCGCGCGCCAGCCCGGCGATCAGCAGCCGTTCCCACGGGTCGCTCGAATTGATCCGCGCCGCATTGGCCTGCGCCCAGTCGAGCCCCAGCGCCTGGCCGAGCCGGGTGAAGGCCCGCGTCAGCACCACCTCGTCGAGGCCGCGCTGCACGCCGAGATCGGCCAGGCCGATCGCGCCGTCCAGCTCGAACAGCCGCACCACGCGCTGCACCAGCTTGCGCGGCGCGCCGGCCGACTCCAGCGTCGCGGCGATGCGCGCCGAGTGCGAGCTCGCCTCCTCCAGCAGCAGCACCTTGCTCTGGCGGTCGAGCTGGCTCACCCCGCCGGCGAGCCGGGCATAGGTCGCGCCCGGGCTGGTGCCGGTGCGCGTCACGCGCAGCAGGTCGGCGATCTGCGAACGCGTCGCGACCGCGACCTCGTCGAACAGCGCGAGCCGCGCCGCCTCGGGCATGTCCGCGCTTTCGATCTCGGCCCACAGCGCCGGCAGGTCGAACAACCGCTCGACCACGACGAACATCGCCGCGATGTCGGCCATCGCCGCGCCTTCCTCCTCGGCCAGCTCGAACGGGTGGAGCACGCCCATGCGGTTGATCACGCGGTTGGCGAGCTTGGTCGCGACGATCTCGCCGCGCAGCCGGTGCTTGTCGATCGCGGTGGCGAACTTCTTGCGCATCGCCTTGGGGAAGGCGGCGTGCAGGTCGGGCGCGAGATCGGGGTCGAGGCCGAGCTGGTCATGCTCGATCGCCGCCTGCAGCGCGAGCTTGGCGGTCGCCAGCAACACGGCGAGTTCGGGCCGGGTCAGCCCCCTGCCCTCCTGCGCGCGGCGCAGCAGGTCGTCATTGCCGGCCAGCCCCTCGACCGCGCGGTCGAGCTGCCCGCCGCTCTCGAAAATCTCGATCGCGCGGACATAGCTCGGCACGGCGCGCGCGCCGTCCTTCTCCATGATCGACAGCGCCAGCGTCTGCAGCCGGTTGTCCTCCAGCACGAGATGCGCGACCTCGTCGGTCATCCCGGCGAGCAGCTTGTTGCGCTTGTCATAGGCAAGCCGGCCCTCGATCATCTCGCGGTTGAGCGCGATCTTGATGTTGACCTCATTGTCCGAGCAGTCGACGCCGGCCGAATTGTCGATGAAGTCGGTGTTGATGCGCCCGCCGCGCGTGGCGAAGGCGATGCGCCCGGCCTGCGTCACGCCGAGATTGGCACCCTCGCCGATCGCCGTCGCGCGGAGATCCTCGGCATCGACGCGCAGCCGGTCGTTGGCCGGGTCGCCGACCGCGATGTTGTTTTCGGCGCGCGCCTTCACATAGGTGCCGATGCCGCCGAACCAGATCAGGTCGACCGGGCTCTTGAGGATCGCGGAGATCAGCGTCGTCGGGTCGATCTCGGCGACGTCGAGGCCAAGCGCGTCGCGCACCTGTTTGGTCAGCTTGATGACCTTGTCGGTGCGCGGGAACACCCCGCCGCCCTTCGAGATCAGCGCCGGGTCGTAATCCGCCCAGGACGAGCGCGGCAGCGCGAACAGCCGCGCGCGCTCTTCCCAGCTCGCCGCCGGATCGGGGTCGGGGTCGAGGAAGATGTGGCGGTGGTCGAACGCCGCGACGATCTTCAGCGTCTTCGACAGCAACATGCCGTTGCCGAACACGTCGCCCGACATGTCGCCGCACCCGACGACGCGGATCGACTGGCTCTGCACGTCGACGCCGCGCTCGGCGAAGTGGCGCTGCACGCTCACCCACGCGCCGCGCGCGGTGATCGCCATCGCCTTGTGGTCATAGCCGACCGAGCCGCCGCTGGCGAAGGCGTCGCCGAGCCAGAAATCATGCTCCAGCGCGATCGCGTTGGCGATGTCGGAGAAGGTCGCGGTGCCCTTGTCGGCGGCAACCACGAAATAGGGGTCCTCGCCGTCGTGCACGACGACACCGCCGGGATGCACGACCGCGCCCGCGACGATATTGTCGGTGATCGACAGCAAGGTACGGATGAAGATGCGGTAGCTCTCGGTGCCTTCCGCCAGCCACGCGTCGCGGTTCGACGGCGGCGGCAGCTGCTTGGGGTAGAAGCCGCCCTTGGCGCCGGTCGGCACGATCACCGCGTTCTTGACGCGTTGCGCCTTCATCAGCCCGAGAATCTCGGTGCGGAAATCGTCACGCCGGTCGGACCAGCGCAGGCCGCCGCGCGCGACCGGGCCGGCGCGCAGATGGATACCCTCGACGCGCGGGCTGTAGACCCAGATCTCGCGCCACGGCACCGGCGCGGGCAGGCCGAGGATGAGGCTCGAATCGAGCTTGAAGGCGAGCGCGGTCTCGCCCGCGGCCGCGAAGGCGTTGGTACGCAGCGTCGCGGCGATAACGTTGCGCAGCGCGCGCAGGATGCGGTCGTCGTCGATCGCCGAGACGCCGTCGAGCCCGGCGTCGATCGCGGCATCGGCGGCGGCGATCGCGGCCTTGGCCTTGGCCTTCTTCGCCGGATCATGCGCCGCGCCGAAGCGCGCGATCAGCGCGGTCGCGACCTTGGGCGCGCGGCGCAGCGCATCGACCACGGTGACCAGGCCATAGGTCATCCCGGCCTGGCGCAGGTAACGGAACCAGGCGCGGAACAGCACGACCCCGGCGGGCGCCATGTTGACGTCGAGGATCAGCCCGTTGAACGCGTCATTCTCGGCGCTGCCCTCGAGCACCGCGGCGATCGCCGCCTCGAGCACCTGCGTGTCGCCATCGAAGATGTTGGCGACGCCGCCGGTCGCCTCGATCAGGAACTCGTGGATGAAGCCGCGCGCCTCGTCGATCAGCGCGGTCGGCACCTCCTCGATCACGCGGAAGCCGAAATTCTCCAGTACCGGCACGGCGTCGGACAATGCCAGCGCGCCGCCGAGGCGGTAGATCTTGAGCCGCGCCGCGCCGGCCGCGTCGAGGTACAGCCGCACGGTGCGGCTGTCGGGATTTTCGAGCCGCGCGATGCACAGGATGTCGCGCGCCGCTTCCTCGGCGGCGTTGGCGGCGCGGTAGGTGTTCGGGAAGGTCGCCGCGTGGCGCAGCGCCAGCCGCGTCGCGCGCGCCGCCTCGCCGAGATCGCCCAGCGCCGCCTCGACCGCCGGCACCCAGCCGCGCACCATCCGCGCGATCCGCGCGTCGAGCGGGGCGGTGTCGGGCAGCACGCCGGCGCCGCGCAGGTCGAGCGTGAAGCGCATCATCGCCAGCACGCCGTCTTCCAGCGCCAGCGACCAGCTGAGCAGGCTGGCATTGGCCGCCTCGGCAAGCATGTCGCCGATCGCGATGCGGCGCGCGGTCGACAGGTCGTCGCGCGGCAACCACACGAAGGCGAACAGATGCCGCCCGAGGATCGAGCGCACCAGCACCAGCTTGGGGCGCGGCCGGTCGGCCAGCGACATCGCGGTCAGCGCGACTTCCTCCAGCGCCTCGGCGGTAAAGCCCGTGACGAGGTCATGCGGCAACGCGGCCAGCGCGTGGGTCAGCGCCTTGCCGGTATGGCCCTTGGGGTCGAAGCCGAACTTCGCCTCGAGCGCGGCAAGCCGCGTGCGCAGCAACGGCACGTCCTCCGGCGCCGCGGTCAGCGCCGCGCTGGTCCACAGCCCGGCATGGAGCGACAGCCCGACGACCTTCTTGCCGGCGAACACCGGCAGCAGGACGAGATCGAGCGGGACGTGGCGGTGGACGGTGGCGATCTGGTTGGACTTGAGCAGCAGCGGCGCCTCGCCGCCCTTTTCGAACCACGCCATCGCCAGCGCGCGCGACGCCTCGGCGAGGATCGGCACGGCGTGCGGGTGGCGCGCGATGCCCAGCGTCGTCGCGCAGCTGTCGCCATGCCAGCGTTCATGGCCGAGCAGCGTGAGGTTGCCGTCGAGGAACCAGCGCAGCAGCGCGACGCCCTCGCCATCGCTCCCGCCGGCGCCCGCGCCCAGCATGGCGATGTCGGCGGCAAGCACCTCCTGCAGCGCCGGCCAGTCGGTCACCGCGGCGCGGACATCGGCGAGATTGCGGGCCAGCGCGGCGGCGAGTTCGCGGCGCTCGCGCGCATCGGCGCGGTCCATCTCGATATAGATCATCGATTCGGTCACCCCGCCGGTGCCGACCCTGGTCAGCGCGCCGGCGGCATCGCGCGCGACGTCGATCACGGGGTGGATGATGCGGTCGATGCCGATGCCGTGCGCGCCGATCGTCCCGGCGATCGAATCGACCAGGAAGGGCATGTCGTCATTGACGATCGCGAGCCGCATGCGGCGGTGCGGATCGGTCCCGCTCATCGCCTCGATCGCCACGACGGCGGTGTTGGCGGCGCGGCGGGCGCCGGTCTCGGCAAGGAAGCGCGCGGCCTCGATCCGCTCGGCTTTGCCGAAGCCCTGCAACTCGCCCGGGAGCGCACCTTTGGTCAGCCGGGCGGCAAGCGCATCCGACAGCGAAGCGATGGTGGTTTTGGCCATGCCGCGTTCTATGCGCCCGCCAATCGCGCGGCTCAAGGCTTGTGGCAGTTGCGAAACAATGCTGCGCCGCAGCGGCCATCTTGCGGAAAATCCGCCGGCCCGGCGGCGCCGGGCCGGCAGCTTTGTTACATCGCCGCGTGGCGCATGACGCGCTGGGTCAAAGCCGAATCACCGTCGAGCGCGGCAACGATGTCGAGGGTGCCGGCATCGCCGGCGCGCGCCAGCAGCACGACGAAATCGCCGGCGGCGCTGTGCGTGTCGAGCGTCACCGTGGCGAGCGCGGGGCATGATTCGAATCGCGTCGCGACGTCGGGCTGGCGCGACGCGGCCGGCGCGCGCGCGGCGCGCTCGGCCTTGACCACGCCCTTGATGCCGCCCTCGGCCTGTTCGAGGAACTGGCCGAGCCCGCCGGCCGGCACGCCGTGGCGGCGGGCATGAGCCAGCACCGCGGCATATTCGGTCAGGCGCGTCTTGTCGTAATCGGCGCCGAAGACGAGCTTGACCACCGGCGTCATCGGCGCGCGCAACTGGACGGCGATGCCGGCCTGGTCGAGCAGCGCCTCATAGCCGGCCGGGTCGTTGTCGGCGGCGGCGGCGAAGTCATGCGCGCGTTCGAGCGCGCGGTAGAGCGTGGCGCGGGTGCGGGTGTCGGCGGCGCGCACCGCGGCGGCGGTCTGTTGCGCGAGCATCAGCCGGTCGGGCAGGCTGGTGATGGCGGCGGACGGCGCGGGCACGGGCTCGTCGTCGATCTCGGCGACGGCGGCGTCATCTTCGGGCGCCGGCATATCGAAGCCGGCGCTCGGGCCATCGGCCCAGACCGGCGCGGCGGCGGTCGGCTTGGGCGTGGTGCGAACCGCGGCGTCGAGCTCGGCATTGAGCCGGGCCTGGGTCTCGGCGTCGACCAGCTCCTTCCAGTTGATCACGCCGTAGATGAAGTCGATCGAATCGTCGTCGGACGAGAAGGGCATCAGGATGCCGCGATACATGGTGTTGTGGCCGCGCGTGCTGACGAACTCGGCCTCGAAGCCGATCGGCGCGCGGTTGGCGATGATCTGGAGGTAATGGTCGGTCAGCCGCGACAGCAGCGAACGCGCCGGCACGTCGGCGATGTGCGTGACGCCGGCCTCGAGCGCGCATTCCTCGCGCAGCGCGCGACCGAGAAAGGCGATCGCCGGATTCTCGATGCCGCGCGAAAAGTCGAGCAGCACGCTGTGCGGGCCGAAATCGCTGATATTGTCGGGGTCAAGATCCTCGATCAGCGGGTAGGCGCGGCCGCGCAGCAGCGAAACCCAGTGATTATAGGCGCGCACATGCATGCGGCGCTCGTCGCCGCCGATCTCGATCTGCGGCGAGTCGGCGCTGTCGCCGCTATCGTCGTGATAGCCGGTTTCGGTCCGATCCTCGTCGTCGAAGCCGCGAACATTATCCATGAGTCGGTTTGCCCCTGCTGGCCCGTGGCGCCGTGGTTACCGGAGCCTTGTGCACCCCCCATGGTAAACGATGCGTAAAGCGCCGGTCGCGGCGATGCCGCCGGCTTGTCAGCCCGCAAGCGACCTGATAAGCGCCCGCCCTCGTCCAGACCGCCAGGTCGAGACGCGCGCCGCTTTAGCTCAGTTGGTAGAGCATCGCATTCGTAATGCGGGGGTCACAGGTTCGAGTCCTGTAAGCGGCACCAGTACATATGTAGAACGACCCTAGAAAACCGCAGAAATCTACGGTATATTGACTGTAGGCTGTCCCACGAAATCTCACTTTGTTCCGCCGTGGCCCACCCAAAAGGGGCCACGAAACGTGGGGCCACGAGCAGTTCAGGAGGCGTGGCCCCATGCTTACGGTGGTACAGATTCGGGCGCTGAAACCAGGCGATCGACCATTCAAGGTGTTCGACACCGATGGGCTCTATTTACTTGTCCAGCCGTCCGGAGCGCTGTTGTGGCGGTTTCGCTACAGAAAATTCGGGGTTGAGCGAAAACTGTCGCTCGGCGCCTTTCCAGACGTTTCGTTGCAGCAGGCCCGCAAGGAACGCGACAAGGCCAAGGCTCAGCTTGAGGACGATATCGACCCAGTCGAGGAAAAGCGCCAGCGGCGTCTAGAGGCCGAACTAGCCGCCCAGACGACGTTTAAGCTCGTCGCAAACGAGTTCATCCAGAAGATGGAGTATGAGGGAAGATCCCCAGCCACCATCAAGAAGGCCCGCTGGTTCCTGGAGCTGCTGAAGGGCATCGCCGATCGACCCGTCGCCTCGATTACGCCCCACGAACTTCTGGACGCCCTGAAGCGGATCGAGCGCCGTGGCCACCATGAGACCGCGCTGCGATTGCGGTCCTTTGCGGGTCGCGTATTTCGCTATGGGTTCGCGACCTTACGAACAGAACAGAATCCTGCCGACATCCTGCGCGGGGCGCTCATCGTTCCGAAGACCAAGCACCACGCGGCTATCGTCGAGCCTGCCAAGGTTGGCATGTTGCTTCGAGCTATCGACGAATACCAGGGACGTCCGGAAACGGTCTTTGCGCTGAAATTGGCGCCGCATGTGTTTCTGCGACCGGGTGAACTTCGCCAGGCGAAGTGGAGCGAGATCGACTTTGCGGACAAGATCTGGCGCATTCCCGCCGAGCGGATGAAAATGAAGCAGCCACACACCGTACCGCTTTCGCGCCAAGCAATCTATTTGCTTCGCGAATTGCGTACCATCGCCCGTCCCGGAGAGTTCCTCTTTCCTGCTCTACACACGACCAAGCGATCGATATGCGAGAACACGCTTAACGTGGCCCTTCGACGCCTAGGCTATGCCTCTGATGAGATGACCAGTCACGGCTTCCGGGCAATGGCGAGCACGCTGTTGAACGAATCCGGCCTATGGCACCCCGACGCCATCGAACGCGCTTTGGCGCATGGCGAGCGGGATAGGGTTGCGCAACATCGAATCCGGCGACAGGTGCACTGAGTGATCGCCTAAGTATATGTTATCTTAGTATATTTACGCATTATATGAGCTGATCGGCCAACGATATCAGCGCCAAAACTTTCAGGCTGTAGTGGGTTCCAGAGGCCGGCAGATTTCGCGACGAAATGGCGGAAATTTATTCAATGATTATAGCGGTTGGCCGTAGCATTCGGTCAAATCGACTGTAGCGCATGCGCAGCGAAATAATCGCCTTTGAGGAACACCAGCGGTGATCCGTCACCTTTTCCCATCGCTTCGACGGTACCCACCACCAGGAAGTGATCCCCAATCTCCTGCACATGGTCGATGCTGCATTCAACCCAGGCAGCAATGCCATCCAAGAGCGGAAGCCCCCCTGGGCTGACGCCGTGCGAGATCCCGGCAAATTTATCCTCGATGTTTGAGGAGAACGTCTTGCTGACAGCCGCTTGCCGCGCCGAAAGCACGTTTACACAGAACCGGCCGGCTTCCTCGATCTTGCGCCATGTCCGGGATTCCCGGCCCGGAAAAAATCCCACGAGCGGCGGATCGAGCGAAATGGAGGTAAACGATCCCACTACCAGGCCGAGTCGGTCATCGCCGCTTTGAGCGGTGATCACCGCGACACTGGTTGGGCAGCAGCCCAGAACGTCCCGGAATGTGCGGGCATCTGTTGCTGAATGGATAGTGCGAGGCAATTCTAAACTCCCAGCAAACTGCTCCACCAGGTCTATTAGGTGCAGCGATGTCACGTCGGCATTGCCCACCGCAAAGCCGCTTCTGCCTTTATCGAGGTAAGAGGAAGCCACCGAAGAAACTGCCAATTCCATCGTAATCGTCGAGTGGCAGAACTTCCGACACGTACTGGTCCGGCCGCACCAGCACCGCGCAGCCGCGATCGCGATCGATGTCCCGCATGGTAAAGATGTCATTCCCGCCTTTCAGATCGGCGCAGAACACCTTTTCATAGTCGCAAAGACCGTACCGGCCTTTATGCGGTCGCAATAACGAAGGCATCGCCGCGTGAACGAGATCACGAAAGCCTTGCTGAAAGACTGCGCGCACGTCGATCACCGCGTCGATGTTTTCGCCCGACCGGGCAAAGCGGCGCAGCGGCGAAGTCTCCGCCTCTTCCAGGAAGCGGCACAGCCTCGCGGTCGGCGCATCGGGGTCACCAGTATCGCCCACGCCTGCAAATATGAAAATGCGCCAGCGCCCGTCAGCATCAATCGCGTGGCCAAGTTGCATGGGCATGGCGTCGGCCAGCCGGATCACCGGCGCGGAATGGAACCGTTTGCCGATGGGAAATCCTGCCGCCAGCGCTTGGTGCTGCCCGGCTCCGGTCAGGGCCGATGCCTCGTAGCAGACTGTGAGGCCGGCGGTGAATTCGCCATTGGCGATGAATTCGCGCTGGACACGCGGCATCGCGCTTTCGATGTCGCCCTCTGCCCGGCTCCCGACCATCCGCGACCAGCGGTGGTCGAAATCGACCAGGCCCTTGGCGGCAGCGCGGCGTTCTGCAGTATAGCTATGGAGCAGCGCGGGCGCGGCCCGGCCGGTCAGCACCGCCCGCAGTTTCCAGCCAAGGTTGAAAGCATCACCCATCGATACGTTCATCCCCTGCCCGGCCTTGGGGCTGTGGGTGTGGCACGCGTCCCCGGCCAGCATCACGCGCGGCGCGCGGGTCGCGATCTGGTCGGCGGGCACGTCATCGAACCGGTCCGTCAGTCGGTGCCCGATTTCATAGATTGACCACCACACCACTTCCTTCACGTCCAGTGTGTGCGGCGCAAGGATGCGCTTTGCCTTTGCAATGATGTCATCAACGCCCATGGCGCGATCAGCCACACGCTCATCCACGGCTAGCTGATCGAGTTCGACATAGAGACGCACGAGGTATCCGCCTTCGCGCGGGAGGACGAGGATAGCACCCTCGCTTTCCGACTGGATGATCGCCTTCATCCGAAAATCTGGAAAGTCGGTCACCGCCAATATGTCCATCACGCCCCACGCCTGGTGCGCGGTATCGCCGTGCAGCGCGCCGCCAATTGCTTGGCGCACGGCAGAGCGTGCCCCGTCGCAGCCGACCACATAGCGCGCGCGGATCTTCTCGCGCTCACCCGCGCGCTGAGGCGAACTATGTTCCAGCGTGACCGTGACGGGGTAATCGTCCGCTGCCGGGTCGACGGTCAGGTCGGCAACTTTCAAACCGTAGCCAGGCTCCAGCCGGGTCGGCGAATTTTTCATGATGTCGAGGAACATGTCGTGGACGCGGGCCTGATTGATCAGCACGTGCGGCATTTCGCTCAGCCCGTCAGCTACGTCCTGCACTCGCCCGACCCGGCGAATCCGCGAAGGCTTTTCGGGGTCCGGGCTCCAGAACGTGGTCTCGTTGATCCAGACCGATTCACGCTTCACCTTGTCGGCGAAACCGAACGCCTGGAACATTTCCATGGAGCGCACATTGATCCCGTCCGCCTGTCCCTTTTCCATGGGCACCAGTTTCGGCTCTACTATCATGGTGCGGATCGAAGGCTCGCCCGAGAGCTGTGCGGCCAGACACAAGCCGGCCGGACCGCAACCCGCTATCAGGACGTCTACTGTTTCCGGCAGTGGGCCAGAGCGCTCACGAAGGCTCGCTGCGGGAGCCTGAACGTCGGGGTCGCCGGGACGGAACCCATCGAGGTGAAACTGCATCTCCACAACCCCCAAATTCGGCGCCGATCGGCATAGGATTTTAATACGTGTACTTATTATTTCGAGTCAATCAAAAAGATAAGTTAACTTTCTAATTCGCTATAACTGGGCTACCGACCGGGCCTGCGTGGGCAAGTCCGCGCAGCTGAAGGGTTCGCGATGCAGGCATTGGAAATGGCCGGCCACCTGATACGCCGACTGCACCAGCACTCGACTCACATTTACACCACACGCACGCGCGCGGCCGGATTCGACATCACGTCGGTGCAGTTCGCCGCGCTCGACGCGATCAAGGCAAATCCCGGTATCGACCAGGCGGGGGTAGCGGCGCTGATCGCATATGACCGGCCAACCATCGGCGAAGTCATCAACCGCCTGGTCACCAAGCGGCTTGTCGAGCGCGCCGTCAATGAGGCCGACCGCCGTGCCCGCGTGCTGCAACTGACCCCCGACGGTATGGCGACGTTCGAGCGGCTGCTGCCGATCGTCAGCGATTTGCAGAATGCGATCCTGGGCAACTTGGCCCCAGAGGAACGTAGCGCCTTTCTGGCGCTGACAAAGGCTGCAATTCGCGAGGACTAGCCGACCTGCCCACCTGTGCGCCGTCCGGCGCGCATTGCCATTGCAAGGCGGCGCAGTAATACCTTTCCGTACGAGGGAGTTGAAATGGACGCTGAAACCAACAAGCGGGGGCGGCCGCGCGGAGAGCACCGCACATCTGCCGCGAACCGGCAGAAGATCCTCGATGCTACGCTCCAGGTTGCCCAGGAATACGGCTATCAGGGTACGACAATTCCGCGCGTATCGTTGCAAGCGCAGTTGCCGAGCGGCAGCGTTTATTGGCATTTCGAAAGCAAGGACATCCTCTTCGCCTCGCTGATGGACCAGAGCCGCGAGTGGCTGGAAGGCTTCCATCGCAAGCGCCGCCCGTTGCCGGGAGAAACCACCCGCGAGCACCTCGAACGGATTTATTGCAATGCGCCCGACGAAGAAGCTCTCATCACGCAGGATTTCTGGCGACTGGGAGTGATCCTCAGCGTCGATCAGTCGGTGCGCGAGCAGATTTCGCGGAAACGATTTCTTGATCTGCGTCAGGCGGTGATTGAAGAATATACCGGATGGTATCGCCAGACCCTGCCAGCTGACTTGCAGGATCGCTGTCCGAACCGCGCATTTCAGATGGGCAAGTTCACGTTGGTATGTGCTGACGGCAACCTGATAATGAATGCATCAGGTGATGCTTTGCCCGGCTATCTGCGAATGGCGGGACTCAGCCTGATCGCTCTGTCAGAAGCTCCGCCAGACGCGTTTTGACTCTCCCGAGCGCTTAGTTTTCGAACAAAACGGCGATGCTGTCCGCGACGCCCTGCAGTTCGGGGACGTATCTGGCACAAGCTTCTTCCAGCGCAATGGCGGAAGTCGGGAACGACGTGCACAGCGCCCCCACGGCAGTTGAAAAGACAATCACCGGGACGGCGATGGTCGTCGTCCGTTGCGGCTCGCCGCCGGACCGCAGGGCGTAGCCTTTTTCTGTCGCAATCGTGATCCGGTCACGCGCGGCGGCCAGAATCTCATCAAAGGTTTGGTCGAAGACCTCGTCATGCACCTGGTGTGCTTGCAGCCGAGCCAGGATCGCCTCGCGTTCTGCTGCTCCGCAGTGCGCCAGGTAAACGCAACCCGTGGCGGTCGACAGGATCGGCAGGCGCAGCCCGGTCCGCCCCCGGTCGAACACGAAAGGGTTGTGGTGCCGGGTGGTCGCCTGGATCACCATCATGTCGGCTTCGGGAGTGGAAAAGGTGAGCGGCCAGCGAATCCGCGCCTGCAATTGCTGAAGAAACGGAATCGCCTGTTCAGCCATCCGGTGCTCGGGCTTGTAGCCCGCGCTCAGTGCCAGAATCTGCGAGGTCAGACGAACCGAGCTGTGTCCGTCGACCCGTTCAATATAGCCAAAGCTGCACAGGTTATCGACAATCCGGTGCACGGCGGGGCGTGAAATGCCGGTTGCGCGATGTAAGTCCACGACCGTGCAGATGCCAAGATCGTTGATCGATTCGATGACCGTCAGCAACCGCCCGTCAATTGCCATTTGTCTGACCTCTCCCGTTATGCCCCCCGGCTCAAGTTCTCTATACTTCGCTGTCGCTCTGCATTCCTGAGCGCGCACCATACCATCGAACTGGCAGTGATGCGCGCCCGTTGCCACCCGCCTGGCCGCGACGGCCGCTTATTTAGCCGTCCGGGTTGTCGGCCAGAAAGCGATGAACCATTGAATTGAATTCCTTTGCATGTTCCAGCTGCAACCAGTGGCCGCAGCGGTTTACGATCAGCACGCGCGAATTGCGGATCATGCCGGCAAGGCGGATCCCATGGGTAAAGTGCGTCACGCGATCGTCGCGGCCATGCATGAGAAGCGTCGGCACGGTGATCGAGGGGATCAGGTCTTGATTTAGGCGCACCATAGGCCCTTTTCCGTGCCCACCAATCCAGTTGTCGACGTGGGCCTTCTGCGCCAGCGTATTGTTCAGCCGCTCCTGGATCAGGGCGTCGGTCACATTGGAGGTGTCGAACGTCATGATGTTGGTCAGCGCCCGGATCGTCTCCAGGCTGGGCTCGAAATAGGCGCGCTCCAGCACCTTAACCCCTTCTGTTAGCCCGGCCGGTTCGAACATCCCGGGCACGCCCGAGGGTGAGCCCATGGTGATGAGGTGCGAAACGAGGTCTGGCCGCTCATAGCTCAGGCGAATGACCGAAGCCCCGCCCATCGAATTGCCGACGACAGCGGCCCGCTTGATCCCGAGCGTGTCGAGCAGTTCGGCGAGCGCGCCGGAATTGTCGCGGCTCTCATAAGCGACCGGCTGTGATCGACCCCATCCCGGCAGGTCCACCGCCAGAACCCTGAAATACTGCGACAGGTAGGAAATGTTGGGGTTGTAATTGCTCCAGCCCGAAGCGCCGGGTCCGCCGCCATGGACCAGCACGAGTGGATGACCCGATCCACACTCGTTGTAATGGATATCCCAATTTGCAGTGCGCACTTGCTTGCTTGTGCTCTCGAAGGTCGGATCGACCATGAAATCCTTCTCCCTTGCCTACGTCCGAAATTCGGACACATCGATGTTTTTCCGTACCGATTTCCGGTCTGTGCTGGTTCAAAACCTGAAACGAGGCTTCAACTTAACCCCAGAGGAATGGTGACAATCCCCCCGAAAGGTGTAAAAACACTAGCGGATTCTAGAATAGATATTCAACGAAAAACTTGATGCGGGTCAACGAGCCAAAGTGAGGCCGGCATGGGCGATGGGAGAGGGAAAAGTGCAATGACGCAACCGGCAGGTGTGCCACAGGCATCGATCATGCGCCGCCGCGCGATGTGGTCGAGCTATCTTGGCTCGGCGGTCGAATACTATGACTTCCTGCTCTATGGCATCGCCGCGACACTGGTCTTTCCGAAGGCGTTTTTCGCACTCGACGCCAAAGCCGCCACGCTTGCATCGTTCGCCACTCTGGCCGTCGGCTATGTCGCGCGGCCTCTAGGTGCGATATTCTTTGGCCATTTTGGCGACCGCATTGGTCGCAAGAAGATGCTGATGATCACGCTCTACCTGATGGGTGTGTCGAGCTTCCTGATGGGCTTGCTGCCATCCTATGCGATGATCGGGGTTGCCGCGCCGTTGGCGCTGGTCGCGCTGCGGCTGGTTCAGGGCTTTGCGGTTGGCGGCGAATGGGCAGGGGCAACACTGCTCTCGATGGAGCACGCGGGCAAGAAGTCGCGGGGGTTCGCGGCCTCGATCGTCGGCTCCGGCGCGCCATCGGGCGCGGTCATGGCAACGCTCGCGCTGATGCCCTTCGCCGCGATGGAGCAGAGCCAGTTCCTGACCTGGGGCTGGCGCATTCCCTTCCTCCTCAGTGCTGTGCTGGTCGCGCTGGCCGCCTGGCTGCGGCATTCGGTGGAAGAAACGCCGGATTTCCTGGCGATGCAGGAAGCACGCAAGGCGCAGCCACAGCAGAAGCAGGATATCCCGCTACTAGTAGTATTGCGGCACTATCCGGGGCCCTTGCTGAATGGCGTGCTTGGCAGCCTGGCCTGCCTGGCGATGACCACCTTGACTGCCACGTTCATGATCAACTTCGCGATCAATGTCGGCGGCCATGCCCAGTCTACCGCGCTCGGCCTGCTGACTCTGGTCAATGTGATCCACATCTTCGCGATCCCGACCTTTGCCATCTTGTCTGACCGGATCGGACGCAAGCCGGTGATGCTGGCCGGCGCCGTGGCAGGAATGGTCCTGATCTTCCCGATCTTCCACCTGCTGGCGATGGGCAGCACCTGGGGTCTGCTACTCGGCCTGGCACTGGCCAATCCGGTGATCCACGCAATGATGGGTGGTCCGTTAAGCGCATGGCTGGGCGAGAAGTTCGCCGCCGACATTCGTTACAGCGGCATGGCGGTTACGTTCCAGGTCGGATCCACGATCAGCGCCGGGTTCGCACCGCTGGTTGCCACCTGGCTGCTGATGCGGGGCGGCGGGAGCGACCCCTCCAGAGTCGGCCAATTCTTCATCGCGCTGTGCGTCATCTCGATCGCGGCAATCCTCTTCGCGCCGGAAAGCTTTCGCAAGACTCTGGCCGTGACGACGAGGGAACCAAGCGGCGGCAAACCTGAGGCCTGAAAGGGCGGCCAACTTGTCCAATCTACGGACGGCTGGTCCGCGCCTGTTTCGCTGGACGATCCGATTGAACAAACAGCCTTCAACGCGAACCGGCAGGGCTTGATTCGTGCGTCACTGATTTCGAGGGTGGAGATGGACAGGCTAGCCAACAAGGTTGCGATCGTTTTTGGCGCTGGGCCGAATATCGGTGGCACTACTGCCCACTTCCTGGCGCGCGAAGGGGCTAGCGTAGTGGTGTCCGACATCGGCCTGCCTGCTGCCGAAGAGACAGTGGATTTCATTCGCGCCAAGGGCTTCACCGCCCATCCGGTGCAGGGCAACGCCACGGTAGAGGACGATGTCCGCCGGATCGTGGCGGAAACGGTTCAAACCTATGGCCGGGTCGATATCGCGGTGAACATGGCCGGCCGGGTGCACTGGTCGCATCTGCTCGACATGGACATGGACGCCTGGAATGAGTCGGTCCTGAGCTTTCCCACCGCGGGGCTGCTCACAACCCGCTTCTCCGCGCAGGCGATGATCGACGGAGGGCATGGCGGGTCGATTATCCACCTGCTGTCCACCGCCGCTCACTTCGGAGAGGCCGACGGGACAGCCTATACCTCGTCCAAGGCCGCGCTACTCAGCTTCGCGCGCTCGGCGGCGATGGACCTGGCGCAGTATAGCATCCGCGTAAATACGGTCACCCCTTGTTCAATGGAACACCAGCTGTGGACGCTGATGCGCGACGAAGTGCTCGACCCCGAATGGCAGCGCCCCGAGCGCGGCGGGTTCTATTCTCGCGATGACTACCTGAAGATGCTGCCGCTGGGACGTTTCCCGCGCGCATCGGACCTGGCATGGGCCACGGTATTTCTGGCCTCTGACGAAGCGGCGATCATCACCGGGATCGACATCCCCGTCGATGCCGGACTGCGGCACAAGTACCCGACCTGGACGCCAGGCGATCACACCGGCGTCAACATCCGCGACTTTGTGGCCAAGACCCACATCACCCGCTTTGGCGAACCGCAGGAGAAGCTCATTCCAGAGCCGCGCCCGGCCAGCGCGCAACCCGACCCGATCAATCAGGAGAAATGACGATGAGCGATGCCCACTCCCCCTTGCCGATGAAGGAACGCCTGCGTCAGCTGCCCCTGACCGGCGCGGATACGTCGATGGGCAAGCTGCTGCGCAAGTTCTGGCAGCCGGTCGCGATTTCCGAAGCGCTGGTTGCCGGTACCGCAAAGACGGTGAAGGTCATGGGCGAAACTCTGACACTCTATCGCGGCGACAGCGGCAAGGCCTTCCTGGTCGCAGGCTATTGCCCGCACCGCCTGACCCTGCTGGCCAACGGCTGGGTCGATGGCGACGAGATCCGCTGCATCTATCATGGATGGCAATTCGACGGCACCGGCCAGTGCACCCACCGCCCCGCCGAGCCGGACACCAAGCCGCCAGCGATCCGCGTGGTCAGCTATCCCACCCACGAATATATGGGACTGATCTTTGCCTATATGGGCGAAGGCGAAGCGCCGGAGTTTGAAATGCCGCGCAAGTCCGTGTTCGAACGACCCGGCGCGCTGCAATTCGCGCGGCTGGAAACCTGGCCTTGCAACTGGCTGCAACAGGTCGAAAACTCGCTCGACGCGGTCCATGTGAGCTTTGTCCACCACTGGGGTACGGTCGGCTCGTTCGGAAAGGTAGTAGCCGCGACCGTGCCGGAACTGTCGTACGAAGAAACCGATGCCGGGATCCGCCAGACCGCTGTGCGTTCCGCCGGGTCCACGCGCGTGTCGGACTGGACCTTCCCCAACAACAACCACATTTCGCACCCGACGCTGGAAGCCGACGATCCCTGGGTGGACGTGGGCGTGTGGATGACGGCGGTCGATGATGAAAACACCATGCGGTTCCTGATCTATTCGATCCCGTCGACTGATCCGGCCACCGATGCCCGCATCCGCGACTATTTCGAGAAATATTCCGAATACAATCCGGCGGATCATCACGATGAACTGTTCTTCGAGAACAAGATGCCGGACGACAAGCTGGTCCAACTGACCTCGGCGCAGGACTATGTTGCCGCCGTCGGCCAGGGCAAGATTGTCGACCGCTCGCAGGAAAAGCTGGGCCGTTCGGACATGGGCATCGTCACCCTGCGCCGGATCTACTGGCGCGAGATGCAAGCCATCGAGCAAGGCCAGCCCGGTAAGCAGTGGAAGCGTCTGCCGCACGACGCCCACATGCCCAAGCAGGTGAACGAAATCACAACCTGAGTGCTTCCACCCGACAGAGCCGGCCCCGCGCCTGGAGATTGCCCAAGTCATGTACGAAACAATGCCCGACCATAACCTGCCGGAAGAGCTGATCCAGTTCCGGGATTCTATCCGCCGGTTCGTGGGCCGGGAACTGCGCCCGCTCGAAAAGCACGTGACGATCGAGGGCAAGCTTCCCAAAGACGTTGAAGCCGCAGTGGCGGCCAAGGCGCAGGCAGCCGGGTTCTGGCTGATGGACGTTCCCGAAGAACTCGGCGGCGCAGATCTGGGACTGCTGGCGTTGGCCATCTTCTGGGAGGAGATCGCACGTACCACCGCCGTTTCCGCCCGCGACCACGCAATTTTCGGGCCGACCATCGGGCCGATCCTGCTCTCGCTGCAGGGCGATCTGCGCGAGAAGTACCTGATGCCGGTGTTGCGCGGCGAAATGAAGGCCTGCTTCGCCCAGACCGAGCCCGACGCGGGGTCTGACCCAGCCTCGATGCGTACCCTTGCAGTCCGCACAGGCAACTGCTGGAAGATCACCGGCAACAAACGCTACATCACCAAGGCCGCAACCGCCGACTTCGCGCAGGTCATGGCCGTCACTGACCCTGCAAAAGGCGCGCGCGGGGGGATTTCATGCTTCATCGTCGACATGAACGCGCCCGGGGTGACAATCGGCCCTGCGGAAATGACGATGATGGGCGATACCCCCTACGAAATCATCTTCGATGATGCCGAAATCCCGGCCGAGAATCTGGTCGGCGGCGAAGGTATGGGCTTTTCTCTGGCTCAGAATTACATCAACCACGGCCGTATCCGGCACGGAGCACATGCCTGCGGGGCGATGGCGCGCTGCCTGGAAATGACCGCCGCCTATGTAAAACAACGCAAGACCTTCGGCGCGCTGCTGGCCGACCGGCAGGGCGTGCAGTGGATGCTGGCCGATGGCTACATGGCGCTCCACGCAACGCGGCTCATGGTCCACGATGCAGCGGCCAAGCTCGACTTGGGACAGGATGCGCGGGTCGAGACGTTCATGGCCAAGATTACCGGCGTCGAAAGCGGCTTCAAGGTTATTGACGATTGCCTGCAACTGCATGGCGGCATGGGCCTGACGCGTGAGACCCCGCTGGAACGCTATTGGCGCGACCTGCGCAGCTTCCGCATCACCGAGGGCCCGACCGAAGTCCTGAAGACCACTATGGCGCGTTCGATCATCAAAAACGCGGGGCTGTAATGGCAGGTGTCCTGAATGACCTGCTGGTCATCGAACTCGGCACGATGGTGACCGCGCCACTCGCGGGGATGATGCTTTCCGACATGGGGGCACGGGTGATCAAGGTTGAGCTCCCGGAGACCGGGGACTCGTTCCGTGCGCATGGCGGCGGCCGCTACAGCCCGCCGTTCGTGGCATATAATCGCGGCAAGGAGAGCGTGCAGCTCGACCTACGTTCGCCGGGCGGCTTGGCGAACCTGCGCCGCCTGCTGGAGCGTGCCGACGTGGTACTTGAAAACTTCCGACCCGGCGTGATGGAAAAGATGGGATTGGGCAATGATGCGCTGCGCGCGCTCAATCGTGGTCTGATCCGCGCCTCTATCACCGGGTTCGGTCAGGACGGCCCCTACAAGGACCGCCCGGCCTATGACAGCGTGCCCCTGGCGCTTTCGGGCCTGTCGTCGCTTTTGCTGGACCCGGACGATCCCCGCATGTCTGGCCCGACGATCGCCGACAACATCACCGGCATGTACGCCGCGCAAGGCATCCTCGGCGCGCTGCTGCGCCGCACCACAACGGGCACCGGCGGACACGTCGAGGTGAACATGCTGGAAGCGGCGATCTCGTTCATTCCCGATGCTTTTGCCCAGCATAGCCGCGCGGGAATCGTCTCCGGCCCCGAGACGCGCGTCCGCATTTCGCAGGCCTACACCCTGCGCGCAGCAGACGACCTGCTGGTAACGGTCCACTTCTCGTCGGTGCAGAAGTTCTGGGAAGGCCTGCTGAGGGTAATCGAGCGCCCCGAGCTCGCCGAGGACGAGCGCTTTGCCACTCCAGCCGACCGCACGAAGCATTACCCGGAGCTGCGTGCGATCCTGGTGGACATCTTTGCCGCCCGCCCCCGCGCGGAATGGACCAAACGGCTGGCAGCGGAGGGCGTGCCCGGGGCTCCGGTCAACCGCGTCGACGAAGTGGCGCTCGATCCGCAAGTGCGCCACCTTGGCACCTTCGCTCGCACGATCCACCCCGACATGGGGGAAGTCATCGGAGTCAAGAGCCCGATCCGCCTCGATGGTGTCCGCCGCGACGATCCGCCCGCGCCGCCCGTGCTCAATGCCGATGCAGACGCAATTGCGACAGAGTTCGGGTTCGCGGGCTGATCCCCGGAGGTAGCGTCAAGATTCTCAGATCGTGAACTGCTCAAAAGTCGCCGGGTGGAAAAGGTCCTCCGGCGTGACCAGTCGCGATGACAGCCCCTGACGGTAGTGCTGGGCAAAGAAATCTTCCAGCACGTGGCGGTTCTTTTCGATTCCGTAGGTCCAGAAGTCCTCGCCCATCAGCGCCATGTCGGCGTTCAGGCGCTCATCCACGAACGGCATGGTTATCTTGCAGGCGGAGGTTTCGCGCAAATGTTCGAGGCACTGATCCTTGGCCTGCGTGAAGGCCTTCAGCACTGCGCCGGGCAACCACGGGTGGGCCTCGGCAATGGTGCGGCGCACGCCGACGATGTGCATGATGGGGAAAATCCGGCGCCGCTTGTAATAGGAAATCGCCTCGACCATCGGATCGTCGAACAGCCAGCCAACATTGGCGGTGCCCGCCGGAATGTCTGGCGCCCGTGGGGCGATATAGCCGTCGATTTCGCCATCGGCGAGCAGCTGGGAAATCGTCTTGCCTTCGGGCGCGTCGACCAACCGGATTGCGGGCGGCAGGTCCAGCTTGATCTTTTCAGGCCGATCCGCATCGGAGATCCCGCCGCGCACCCAAGTGATGTCCTCTGGCGAAACGCCGTAGTCCTGCTCCAGGAACGCGCGGATCCAGACCATTGCGGTCAGCTGGTATTCGGGCAGGCCGACCTTCTTGCCTTTCAGGTCTTCTGGCCGCTTGATCCGGTCCTTGCGGACATAGAACGCCGAATGGCGAAACATCCGCGACAGGAACGCGGGCACGCCTACATAGGGCAGCGTGCCGTTCGCCGCCTTCACGGTCGATGACGACAGCGACAACTCGCAAATATCGAACTCCGCCTGCCGGAACGCGCGAAAGAAGATTTCCTCTGGCGAGAGGCGCATGAACACCGGATCGACACCATCAATCTGGACGTCGCCGTCAAACAATGGCCGGCATCGATCATAATTGCCGACTGCGACGGACAGCTGCAACTCGCTCACTTCAGGAACCTCGCATCGGCATAGGCGGGGTGGATGGCGACGGTCATGTTGGCGATGCCAGCAATGCCGCAGCTGATGGTATCGCCCGGAGTGACCGGGCCAACGCCTTCGCAAGTACCCGTCATGATGATGTCGCCGGGGTAAAGCGTATAGAAGCGCGAGGCATAGGAGATCTGCTCGGCAATGGTCATGATCATCCGCGACGTGTTCGACGCCTGACGCGGTTCACCATTAACCCGCAAGAAGAATGCGAGCGCTTGCGGATCGGCCACTTCGTCCGCCGTGACCAGCCAGGGACCCAGCACGGCAAAGCTGTCGCCGGATTTGCGCAAGCTGCGGTCTTCGGGTCCGCGCACCACCATGTCGAGTGCGATGGCATAGCCTGCAATCACCGAAAGCGCCTCGTCCACGCCGATGTTGCTGGCGCTGCGGCCAATGACCACGCCCAGTTCCATCTCGTGGTCATTGCGGCGATCGGGGAAGCGCAGAGTGATCCCCTCGCCCGGCCCGACCAGTGCGCTCACCGCTTTCAGGAAGAAACCCTGCTGTTCGATGCTGCCCCGGAACCGGTCGGAAAAGGTCGCCACATCGGATTCCGCCTCCATCACATGTTCGTGATAGTTCACCGGAACCCCGATGATCTTGGACGGATGCTGGACCGGCGACAGAAACCGCGCCTCTGCAACTGGCTTCGCCGAAGCGCCCGGCAGCGCTGCAAGGATTGCAGGCTGCAATCGTTCGAGGTTGCTGATCAGCAAGTCACCACGCTCGGCAAGCCAAGGCTTTTTGGCCACCGGTAGTACTGATAGTGCCGCACTGACATCGTGGACCATTCCGTCCTGCACCAGCCCCAGCCTGCCATCGTCGTAAACTGCAATTTTCATCGTCCGCGCCGTTCCAGTTCAGGCCGTTTCTTCGGTCAGGATGCCCAGGCGGCGCATGACGTCGCGGTCGGACAGCATGAACAGGTGCGCCTCGGCGCTGGTCGCCTCGTGGTTCGCGAAGTTGTTCTGCGGGATCGTGAAGAAGTCCTTCTCATCCCACTCGATCACCTTGTCGCCAATCCTCGAGCGGCCCGATCCCGCCACCACTACGCAGGCCGTGCTGGCGTTGCTGCGGCGGCTGACGGTGCTGCGGCCCCGCTCCAGCGCCACCATCGTGCAGTCGAGCAGCGCCTGCGCCTGTCCGCCGGTCGCGGGGTTGGAATAGCGGATTGTGCGCGACCCGTCCGCGGCAGGCGGCGCAGAGGCCAGTGCCTTCTGCGCCTCGACATAGGGATAACGGAACACTGGCGAATGGCTGGCCTGTGGCACGCCCTCCGCGGGCAGGAAGCCTACGGCCGAAAACGCGGCATCGGGCAGCGTTTCCGCCAGGTCCGTCACCGGCGGCCGCTGGAACTGTCCAGTCCCCAAGTAACTGTGCAGGGGCACGTCCAGCGCATCGAGCCATAGCACCGGCCGATCGCCTTCGTGGCGGTGTTCGTGCCAGCACCAGGCCGGGGTCAGTATCAAGTCGCCATATTCCATCGGGCAAGGCTTGCCATTGACCAGTGTGGTCGCTCCGCTGCCTTCCAGCACAAAGCGCAGCGCGCCCATCGAATGGCGGTGCGGGCGCGCCGTTTCTCCGGGCAACAGACACTGCACGCAGGCCAGCATCGTCCCCACCGTATATTCATCCTCCGGGCCCTTGGAATAGGGCGTCAGATATTGCAGCACCCGCCGCTCCACGACGTCCGGCGACGTCGCGCCAAAGGCGTGTTCCAGCAGAGGGCGAGTCCTGGACCACTTCCACAGGTGTGTTTCCTGCGGTGGCGCGGGCGGTTTGTGGGCGGTCGGGCTGAGCCAAAGTGGCGCGAGGTCGTGCACGCGCCATTGTTCCAGCACCTCCGGGTCAATTTCACCCGATGCCACGTCAGCATCCCCCTGCATGCTTCAAACGATCACGCCACGCGGAACGGGTTTGCCGAACATAAAGGCGGCTTGCGCGGCATAGACCGGCTCGTCGACGTTGCAGGCGTGGCACATCGCCACCGATACATCGCGATAGAACCGTTGGATCGGGCTCGACGTGCGCGCCACGTTGCCGCCGACCGTATCAAAAACGGCCCGCGCGGCATCGGCGGCGCGGCGCACGGCGCGCACCTGATTGCGGCGCGCTTCGTGCTGGAGCGCGTTGGGAACCGTGCCGCCTGCCATCGCAATATCATAGGCCTGCTGCAAGCCGTCCAGCAGTTGCAGGCGCGACGCGTCGATGTCCGCCAGCGCCGAGCCCAGCGCGGCCATCTGGTAGGGGTTGTCGATCGACTTGATGCCGCCACGGTTGACGCGGTCTGCCGCATATTCCTGATAGCGCCGCACCACCCCTTCGGCGATGCCGATGGTGGAGGCCGAGATGACGCCTGGGAACAGGTAGTCGAATGGCACTTCATACAGCCGCGATTCGGGCTGATTGGCGCGGTGATAATCCCGCGCGTTGAGCTTTTGCACATTGAGCACACGGTAACCGGGAACGAAGACATCCTTCGCCTCGATGTCCTTTGACCCGGTGCCGCGCAGGCCCATCGTGTCCCAGCTATCGTGGTGGATCTCGTAGTCACTGCGGGGCATGATGAAGTGGTGCGGCACGGTGAACTCCCCCGAACCGGTCTCCGCTTCGGTCATGACGCCGACTACTGCCCATTCGCAATTATCCGTGCCCGACGAAAACGGCCAGCGACCGGTGAGCCGCCAGCCCCCTTCGACCGGCGTTGCCTTGCCCAGCATGGCGTAAGGCGACGCGGTCCAAGTATCGACGTTCTTGCCCCAGACCTCTTCCTGCAAGCGCGGATCGGTCTGGGCGAATTCGAAGCTGTGCAGCCCTACCACGCCGCAGACCCAGCCGGCTGAAGGGGCGTTGGACGCCAGGTCCATGATCAGCCGGGCGAATTCGACCGGATTGCCTTCCAGGCCGCCATATTGCTTGGGCTGGAAGATGCGGATGATCCCACTGTCGCGCAGGATTTCATATGTCTTGGGCGTTAGCTTGCCCAATGCGTCGCAGGCCAGAGCCTCTTCGGCCAGAACCGGCATCGCCGCTTCGATCCGCACGCGGACATCTGCGACGTTTGCGACTTCAGCTTCTCCCGCTGCGGCTATTTTCGATACCTGCATGCTGCTGTCCTCTCGATTCAGTGCCGTTGTCCGGCTGATTTAAGTACTTTGGATGGGCGTCGGACGAATCCGGCGCGGGCTGGTTCAACTTCCGATGATCATCGCGGGCGGCAGATCGGGGCGCAGTTCCTTGTGCCCCCAGATCGACGTGCGCGTGTAACTCTTGGGCTCCCACAGATCGTCGATGGCGATGCCACCGAACCCGTATTCGATCCGCAGGACCGAGGGAGAGAACAGGTAAGTCGACACCATCCGGTCGTTGGTGTGGCAGCCGATCGACTTGCTGACCGGCACGTCCTCTGCCGCACACAGGTCCGCCACGATCCCGACATCGTCGAGCGAATTGACTTCCAGCATCAGGTGGTGCGCGCCGCGCAAACCCGGTGCGGGGCTGCCGATGGCCAGTGAATGGTGACGCCCATTGCAGTGATAGAACAAGAGCTCGCGCCCACCGTCAGTGATGCGGTCAGACTGGTTGAAGCCCATCACCTCGCGGTAAAAGCGATCTGCCGCGTCGAGGTCGGGCACCAGCAAGACGATATGACCCATGCCCTGGTCGCCAGTCTTGAAGCCGCTCATCGGCCGGGCGGGAGCGAATGTGCCGGGGGACACGAACTGACCCCAGGCCAGTTCATGGCGAAAGCCCATGGGATCGGTGAACCAGTGATAGCCCGCCACGCGGCGCGCGGCGGCCTCGTCCGCGCTGGCCCTGGTCAACACCGGACCGGCCGCTTCGATCGCGGCTTTCAGGCCAAGCACTTCAGCCTCGCCGGACAGGAACCAGCCAATATAGGCAATGTCGTTCTGTGCGCCGGGATGGACCCAAAGGCGACAATCGGCATCGTCCATGCGGAACCGTGCCGTGCCGTCCGCGCCGTCGTCGATAAGATGAAGTCCCAGGATGCCGGAGCCGAAGCTCCGCCACTCGGTCACGGCCGGCGTGGTCAGCCCAAGATAAGCCATCGACCGAATCATTCCATCTTCTCCTCGTATTAAGAATACTCTAGATTCGTTATTCTAGAAAATAAAAAATGATACCCACGAAAATTTATCTCAGGCGCTGTCCGAAATCCGGATCGTCGCGGTAGAATTCAGATCAAAGTGCTAATTTTCAATGTCTTAATTAGCTTCCGGGATCGGACCAGCCACTCCCTGCAAGGCCGGATCGCCGGGGAAGGCATCGTTCAGGATTTTTTGGCAAACCCTGGTTTTGGTTGAAGGGTCCGCCTTCACGATTGATCGGATGTCGCCGAACTCCACCCCGTCAGCGCTCTGCCGCTCTGCCGGAGGTTTGCCCAGCCCCGCGTTGTAGTAATAGTCCCAGTACATCGAACAGCGGCTTTCGGGCGGCAACTTACCGCCCTTACAGCCCGTCAACAGCAGAGCAGCACTGGCTGCGGCTATGGCAATCCTGATAGTCATGCCCCTTCCCCGCCGCCAGACCGGCGCCCGCGCCACAAGTGGAAAAACAGCCCCGTCCAGGCGAGGACCAGTGAGAAGATGTCGTAGTACCGCAGCGGACGGTACACGGCGTAACCCAGCCCAGTCGAACCGACGAACACTGCGAGGCTAAGCACGATGCAGGCGACAATCGCCGTCATTTCGGGTTTGCGCATCACAGCCCTCCCTCGGCGCGGATATTCTCCGCATAATTGTCCTTGTAGGCGCGGCGCGAATTCCACAGCCACAGCGGCTCCAACCGGGGCTTTAGGGCGGCGCCCAGATAACCGCTGTAAGCCAGCAGCAGCACACCGTTCAGAAACAGCTCCTGCGGGCCGGTGAACAGCTGGCGCGGCATGGCGACGATGAAGGTGTTCAGCCAGAAGATGTTCACTGTGGCCGGCATTTCCAGGATGAGCGCCAGCAGCACGAAGCGGTTCGTAAGCAGCATGATGCCGAACACGAATTCCATGTACTTGACCGCCTGGTACAGCCCGATTGCCGCATTGGCTGCGGCCCATTCGCCGCCGATCCCCGGAATTTCCGGAACGTAGCCGGTGAGGATATAGCGTCCGCCTGAAAACAGCAGATGCGCGCCGAAGAACAGGCGTATCCACGTTATGATGTAGTAACTCGTCTTGTTCTGGGCCACGCCCGTTCTCCCATGAACCATGACCCGTCAGCGGCCTTGATTGTTGTCCTGCTGGCGGAAGATCTGCGGCAGCTCCGCCAGATCGCGCAGGCCGCCGGGCGTAGATCGCAACGAAAGCATCGGAAGGTAATGCCGGACATAGGCCAGTGCCACGATCACGTTGATGTAGAGGCACGACACGCCCATGTAGGTCGGGCTGAGCAAGCGGTCGGTGCGCAGGTTCAGGAAGACGGCGTTGTAGAATACAATGGCCGAAACCGGCAGAAGCAACAATGTCGCTGCAGGAACGAACACGTCAAAGATCAGGCACAAGCCGCCGACCACTTCCACCGTCTTCACGAAATCGAACAGGCCGACCTCGATCATGGTCACCAACATCTGGTTCGATTCGGGGAGGGTGCCAAACGGCTGGGGAAAAGCGGGTGGCCAGCCGAACTTCTGCGCCCAGTAGCTGTAGCCGCTGTTGAGCATCCACGCGCCAAGGAACAGGCGCAGCAGGATGATCACCGCGCGCCAGAGCGTCGCCAGGTCCAGGGAAATTTCCACCCGGCTGGCGCCGGCAGGGGCCCCGTTACTATCGTATCCCACGGTGCCTTCTCCTGCGATCACTGTGCGAACCGGGTCGGAAAGCGGTCACGCCGCGCGATCCGACCATCCTTGATCGTGAACACGTCGATCACATCCATCCCGGGCTCTCCGCGTGCAGGGCCGATGCGGTGGATCACCGCCACCGTCATGCCCTGCGCAATAACCTGCCGCACCGCATCTGGCATCGGCATGCCATCGTGTCGGTCCTGAGCGGCGGGCGCGCTGTCGGCAGCGTCGCGCGTGAAATAGCTCCGCTGCGCTGTGCCGCCCTGCCCCTTCGCATAGGCTTGGTCCATGAATTCCGCGACGATATCGCGTGGCAGTTTACCCACCCCCGGTGCCGACCAGTCCCAGCGCGGATTGAAGTGCATGGTGTAGTAGACTGTGCCCGTGAACAGCAGCCCGATCCCGATCGACAACAGCCTCAAGCTGCGACGGCTCGCCGTGATCATATCCCCTCCTCCGGCATTGGCGGCGCCTGCATAGCGCACTGCTATCCGCGCAGTTCTTGTTGCCGGGCGGCCTAACATGAATTCTGGCCGGCAATAAATGCCGATCCCCGGGTTGCCCGTTTCCCGGACATGTCCCCCGATCCGCCAGATGTCCGAAACGCGGACGGCACGCCCAATGTGCTTTGCCTCGGCCCGTTACACGTCCAGTTTCGCGCACAGACCAATAAGCCGATTGGGAGAAGCCGTGCAGCCGAAATCGTTCCAGTGGCAATTCGTCACCTTCGCCCGGATTCTCTTCGCCAGTCACCTGCTGTATTCGGGCGGGGCTTACATCTTTTTCGGCTGGGTGCCGTCTGCGTTTTATGACCCCACCTCGCGGGTCGGGCATTTCATGGTCGAGCTGGACAATGTCGGCCTTTATTCGCTGGTCAAGTACATCGAATTTGCGCTCGGGCTCCTCGCGCTCGCCGACCGCTTTACCCCTTTGGTGGCAGTGATGGAGTTCCCGATCACGGTCATGATCGCCTACCTCAACCTGTTCGTCGAAGGTGCGGTGGCGCCCCGCCACTATTACACCGGGGTGCAGGAGCTGGCGATCAATGCCGCAGTCCTGCTGGGCTACGGCACCTGCTATCGCTCGATGCTGGGCGCGCGCAACGAACCGCGGTGGCTGTGGCAGTCGCCGGACGGCACACCGCCAGCTACCGGACGGCCCGAGCGCCATTTGCCGATCTGGCTGTTCTTCGCTGCGCTGATGACCGTGATCATGACGGCATCCTGGTTCATGGGCTCGGTCGACCGCCGCCTCCCCCCGCGCGACTGGCTGCCGCCGTTGTTGTCTTTTCTTGCGATGCTCGGCCTGCAGCACTTCGCCCGCACCGCTGCGGAGTCGCGCGCATGACCGGCCCGGGCAAACTCAGCCGCCGTGCGCTGGCACTGTCAGGACTCGGGGCCATCTCGGGCGCCGCACTCGCTCCTGCAGCCGCCGCACCCCGCCGCCGCAAGGCCGCACTTTCGTTGGACGACCGCGCGGCCGTGGCCGATCTCTTCACCAACTACGTCTGGGCGTATGACTGCACTGACGAAGACGAATTTCTCGCGCTCTTCGTCAGTGACGCGATCGTGGTCGGCAAGGGCGCGGTCCACCGGGGCAAGCCCGATATCCTCGGCTGGTTTCGCTACCTGGTCGCCATGCGCGAGCGCGAGGGTGACGATACGTGGATGCACGAGGCCAGCCAGTTTCGCTTCGAACCCACCGCGACAGGCTGCATCGTCTATGCCTATGCCACCCACTTTAACGGCAATACCGCCAAGGCCGCGCGCGGTGTGCGCAGTCTCGGCTACTTCACGTGTGAATGCGTAAAGCAGGGCGGCGAATGGCACTTCAGCCGCTTCAGCATTTCCGCATGGGACCGCACCAAAGTGCCGTGGAAAAAGCCGCTGCCCTGGGCTGACCTGCCGCCCGCCTGACCTGACGGCAGCTCAGGCCATCGCGGCGGTCAACCGTGTGACTTCCGGCAAGTCGTCCACATTGCCCAGAAGGTCGCGCAATTGCGCCTGCCGAGCGCTCGACAGGCCGGCATAATCCAGGCAATCGGCAAACTTGGCGGTCACTTCGGCCCCGCTCATCGGCACGGCGGGATCGCCTTTCGCGGCGATAACGTGGCGCTCGAGCACACGGCCATTCGCCAAGGTGACCTCGACAATTGCCTGTCCTGGACCTCCGGCGGGATTTGCCAGGGCGGAATCCTCAACGGTTTCGATCCGCGCCGCCATGGCCAGCAATTCCGCCCGGTGCAGAGCGTCGGGAGCGAAGTGGGCAATACCCAGCTTCCCGTCCGTCAACGCCGCCGCCACGACCCACGGAATGCTGAACTGCGCCTCCGCTGTGGTGACTGGTTTACGCTTGCGCTCGATCGGTGCGCTGAGGAAACCCCATTCGGCGGGACCGTTGCGGATCACGATCCGCCGAATGGCCGTGCTGCGCCCGCCAAGCGCCGCCGCGATCTGGAGCGCTGCGTCGGCGGAGGTGTGCGACCCCCGGCAAGACGGCCACGGCTTGAACGACATCGCCGCCCCCGGGAACTGGCGCCCCAGCCCACCGAGTAGCAAGTCTCGCGAATAGATTCCCTTGTGATACTGGGCGAACCAGGCCTTTGGCCCTTCCAACACCCCGCGTGGCCCCGTTACCCCGCGCGCCGCCAGCCGTGCGGCCAGGACTCCGGCTGCAGAAGCAAAGCCGGGTCCCAGCCGCTTGGTGAGCGCTCCATCGATGTGCGATTGGGCATTGCCGGCGGCCTGGTGGCAGGCAATCCCGGCGGCATTGACCAGCTGGTCGCGATTCAGGCCCATCAGCCGCCCAGCCACAAGGGCGGAAGTGAGATAGCCAATCAATGTGGTGTTGTGCCAGCCTACCGCAAAACCATCCACGCCCGGCTGTCCTGCGATTGCCATGCGACAAGCCACGTCATTGGCCAGCGTGGCCGTGACCAGCAGTTCGCGCCCGCTGACGCCGCCGACCATATCGGCTACGGCCAGTGCCGCCGGGAAGATGATCACGCTGGGGTGAATGAAGCCCGGACCGAAGGTGTCGTCGTATTCCAGTGCGTGAGTCATGCCTGCGTTGATCCGGGCGGCGTCGTGGCTGGGCAGCCGCAGCCCGCTACCCCAGACCACGCTCTCGCCCTTGCCGCCAATCTCGCCGCCCAGTTCGCGCAATTGGCGCACGCCATCCTCGTTGTGACCGGCCAGTGCCACCCCCACGACATCATGCAGTTGTGCCCGGGTTGTTGCCAGCGCCGCGGTCGGCAAGTCCTCGAAGCGCACGCCGAGCATGTGTCTAGCCAGCGGCTGAATGGCATCTTCCGCCGCCGTATCCGCCGCCCGTACCGGCATGCGCGCGAGTAACCCGGCAGAAAGCGTGCCTGCCATGAAAAACCGCCGATACAGCATCCTGCACTCCTCCCCGGGCAATAAGGAAAGGGGGGCGTGGCTTTGCAAAAGCCCGCCCCCCCCGATCGCTTGCCTGTCAATCCTGACGGATCAGAACTTGTAGGCCAGTTCCACACCAAGTTCACGCGGGCGGCCGATGTCCAGCATAGTGAAGCCGAACACCCGGTCGTGAGCCACACCGCTCAGTCCCGGCGTCGGCTTGGTCGATGGGCCGCTCGGATCGAAGCCGCCGGTCAGGTAGTACTTGTTGGTCAGGTTGTTGCCGAAAACCGACACCGACCAGCCAGCGGCAGCCTCGAACGAAATGCGCCCGTTGAGCAGGCCGTAGGACGGTAGGCTGACGAAGTTGGTCGGGCTCGGATAGCTCAGCTGCTTGGCCTTCCAGCCCCAGTTGAGGTCGAACGCGACATTGCCCTTCTCGCCCACGGGCACCTTGTAGCTGGCACCCAGCGTGTAGGACCACCTGGGGCTGCGATAGAAGGGAACTGCCGACGTGACTGCCACCGCGCCACTGGCGCCGCGGATGTCATTGTCATAGGTCGCGTCCACGTAGCCGACGCTGGCCTTCAGAATGAGATCCTGGATCGGGCTGGCGAGGAATTCGGCCTCGAAGCCCTTGACGGTGGAATCGCCATTCACGGTGTAGACCAGCGGCGGCGGGCCTGGATCTGCCAGTTGGATCTGCTGATCCTTGTACTTGGTCAGAAACGCCGTGAGGTTCAGGCGAACATGCCGGTCGAACAGGTCGGTGCGAATGCCGGCCTCGTAGGTCCACAGGTTCTCAGGCAGGTATTCGTTGAGACCGCAGTTCGGCAAGGGCGAACGGTAGCACCGGGTCTGGATGCCGTCGTTGAAGCCGCCGCCTTTGTAGCCTTTGGCCGCCGAGATGTAGGTCATGACCTCTGGCGACCAGCGGTAGTCGATGCTGAAGCGCGGTGAAACGCTTGACCATTTGCCCGACACAGTCTGCGCGGCCGGCGTGGAAACCGAGCCTGCCGGACAGCTGGCGGGGCTGCCCACGGCGGCAACCTCCACCCCGCCGGCAAGGCACACTTGCCCGCGCGCTTCGCGAAATGAGGTGAAGGTCTTGCGGTCTTCGCCCCAACGCACGCCGGCGGTCAGGCTCAGTGCATCGGTCACGCGGAATGTGCCCTGCGTGAACAGCGCAACGCTCTTTGTAACGATATGCTTGGACTCGAAGGAACCCTTGCCGACATCGCCCATGAAGGCGCTGTTCGCACCGGCCGAAGGATCAAACCGCCGGCGGGTGTTAGTAGAATCGTCCCAGTAATAGAACGCCCCTGCAACCCACTTGAAGCGATTCTCGAAGAACGAACCGTTCAGCTGCAGTTCCTGGGTAAGATATTCGATGTCAGTCGTGTCATTTAGCTGGACCAAGGGTATCGGCGTGCGGTCCCAGTCCTGGTTCTGGATTTGCGAGATTTTGCGATAGCCAGTGAGCGACTTCACCGTCAGGTTGCCAGTCAGTTCATAGGCAATAGTGCCGGTCAGACCGTGGCTCCTGAACTTGTTCACGTCGGGCACCAGGCCGCCATAGACCTCATAGTTGCCGCGAACCTGCCCGTAATAGGAGGCGAAGTCCGACGCAGCGTTGGTATAACCGGAAGGCGAAACCGAAAGCGGCGCGATAGCGCGCAGCGAATTGTAAGCGGTTGGGCTAGGCGCCGGGTCCCCGGCAATGGCTACGCCGTAGAGTGCAGCGGGGTAGAGATCGGTCGGCGAGAAGTTCGTCGAAGTCGAGGGCTGCCCGTTGTCGCTGGTCCGGATGAGGTCAGCCGAGATGCCGATGTCGAGCCGGCCGGTCGGCTGCCAGCGCAGCTGCCCGCGCAGGGTCGTGGAATCCCCGCCACCGACATAGGTGTTGTCGATAATGCGGTGGATATAGCCGTTGCGGCTCTTCTTTGCGAAGGAGAAGCGCGCCGCCAGGGCATCCCCTAGAGGTACATTGAGCATGCCCTGTACATCGAAGCGGTCGCGCTCGCCCGCCGTAACCTTGATCGAGCCCTCAAGCTTGTCCGCCGGCTGCCTGGTGATATAACGGATCGCACCGCCAGCCGTGTTACGGCCAAAAAGCGTCCCCTGCGGCCCGCGCAGCACTTCGACTCGCTCAACATCCAGAAGGTCTAGCAGCGCTCCGTTAGGCCGTGCGAACAGGATGTCGTCGACATAGATGCCAACCGCGCCTTCCTGAGTGATGAAACCTTGGGGCGCACCACCAATGCCGCGGATGGCGACGTTGATGATCGCGTTGCCCTGGGCCGCCGTTCCACCAATGGTCACGTTCGGGACGAATGTGTCGAAGCCGCTCAAACTGTCGGTGCCTTGGCGCTCCAATTGTGCGCCATTGACCGCGACGATCGACAGCGGCGTGTCTTGGAGTTTCGTTTCGGACCGCTGGGCAGTGACGGTGATCTCTGCGATCGCCGGATTGCTGGCGGCATCCTCCTGCGGCTCAGTTTGCTGCGCAAATGCGGGGGAGTTCGCCAGCGCCAGCATCACGGCACCGCTGCTTACGCCAATTCGAGCAAGCTTCTTCAAATCAAGCTTCATAATCATCCTCCCCAATTTGAAACACATTTTTCAGATCAGCCCATTTTTTGAACCGACCAATTATTTTTTCATCCGTAATTGTAATAAATTTCAGTAATTTGAGCGGCCGAAATTCGAATGCTTCACACCCCACTTTTATTGAATTAGAAATCTAGAAACTCAATTATGCATAATTTCGGCATCGTTGGGCGTCAACGGAGCAACGGGGCAATGCCTGCTCATTTCGGCGAATTGTCCGTAGTTTGGACAGGTGCGGCACTGGATTCTACGAGGTGAAATGCCGCACCGGCACCGTTTCCTGATGCCAGAGGCCTCTCGCTGAAGCACCCGGCTCGTGTGCAATGTGCGATGCCGCAGGCCATGCTGCGCAAGGCCTGAAGTGAAGCCTTAGAACAGCCGCTGATGCAGTGCGGGTGCCGCAAAATCACATACGTCCGACTTTGGATTGACCAAGTTAGTCTGGTACCTCGTGAGCGCCGAAAGCTGTCATCTCGATCGCGCGGGCAGTCTCGCAAAGCACGGGCAGGATTTCTTCCACGGGTCGCATCTTAGCCGTGGCCTGCGATACAGAAACTGCAGCCAGCACCCGACCATCCGGAGCGGATATGGGCACCGCCAAACAAAATAATCCCTCCGCAATTTCGCCGTCGTCTACGGCGAATCCCCTTTGCGCGACGAGCCGAAGCTCTGACACGAGCGCTCCGGGATCGGTAATCGTGCGATCGGTAAGGGCTGGAAACGGGCCGGTAGCAAGGTATGCGCGGCGCTGCATCTCGGGCAGATATGCCAACAGCACCTTACCTATCCCCGAACAATAGGCCTCAAGTTGCATCCCCACGCGAGTGAACAGCGCGCCTGCACCTTCACCTGTCTTGATCCGGTACGTGACCATTTCGTTTTCAAACGTGCCCAACTGTGCGACGGTGCCAAGGTCCACAGCAAGCCGGTGCAACAGCGGCGCTGCGCAGCCCACAATGATCTGCTTTTCATCAAGCCTGTGTAGCAGGCCGAACAATCTGGGCCCTGCCATATGACGCCCGCGTGGCCCGACCACTAGGTAACCTTCTGCAATCAGTGTCGCAACTTGCCGGTGTGCCGTGGCTACGGGCATTGCGATCGAGCGGGCAACAGCGGCAATACTCGATTGCCCGCCATCGGCAATCACCGCCTCAAGCATCGCGAGAACGCGGCCGAACGCCGCGATAGTCGGAACACCATTTCTCATATCGTGAGATGATAAGCCATCGGCGCTCTAGGTACAATCGCACCGTCGCTTTAGATTCGAACCACAAGCAAGGTGCAGGAGACAACGACCAATGCCCCCAAGCCACGAAGATCTCGCTATGCGATTGCGTGAATCCTACGCGGCCGGTGCGGTGCCGCCACTTCGCGATGGTCTCGATCCAACTGATTCGGTCGGCGCTTACGCCGTGCAGGAAATCAACACCCGCTTCTGGGAGGCACAAGGTCGTCGGGTAGTGGGGCGCAAAGCAGGCCTCACCGCCAAGACGGTGCAGACGCAGCTCGGCGTTGACCAGCCCGATTTCGGCGTGTTGTTCGATGACATGCGCGTTGTCGATGGAGCCAGGCTCGATCCCGCGTGCTGCCTTCAGCCCAAGGCCGAGGCAGAAATCGCCTTTATCCTGGCCGCAGACCTTCCCTCACCCGAAACCACGCCCGAACAGGTCGCTGCCGCCGTGGCGACCGTCCATGCGGCGATCGAGATCGTCGACAGCCGCATTGCCGACTGGATAATCACTTTCGCGGATACCGTAGCTGACAACGGCTCTTCCGCTTTCTTCGTGCTGGCTGATCAAGGCCTGCCGCTCGCCGGACTCGATCTGGAAGGCGCAGCGATGGAAATGACCTTCGACGGTGAGGTGGTCTCAACCGGGGTCGGCGCAGCCGCACTCGGCAACCCGCTAAACGCCGGAGCTTGGCTGGCGCAGACTCTGGCGGCACGAGGCGAACCGCTGAAAGCCGGAGACATCCTCCTCGCGGGCGCGCTGGGACCAATGGTCGCACTGCGTCCAGGCGTCACTGTCCAGGCCCGCATCGCCGGGATCGGCGTCTGCTCCTTCATTTACGGGGATGCGTGAAATGGCAAAGGCCAAGGTTGCCATCATCGGTTCGGGCAATATCGGCACCGATCTGATGATCAAGGTCATACGTTTGTCGGATGTTCTGGAGATGAGCGTCTTGGTCGGGATCGATCCGGCATCTGACGGCCTCGCGCGCGCCCAGCGCATGGGCGTGGCGACCACGCATGAAGGGATCGACGGGCTTCTTGCAATGCCAGAATTCGATGACATCGAGATTGTCTTCGACGCGACGAGCGCAGGTGCACACAAGCGCAACAGTGAACTGGTGCTGGCAGCGGGGAAGCGGATGATCGACCTTACGCCCGCAGCGATCGGCCCGTACACGATACCCGCCGTCAATGGAGAGGCAAACCTCGACGCACCAAACGTCAATATGGTCACTTGCGGCGGGCAAGCAACGATCCCGATCGTCGCGGCGGTGAACTCCGTGTCCAAAGTCCATTATGGCGAGATTGTCGCCTCGATCAGTTCGAAAAGCGCGGGCCCCGGCACGCGCGCAAACATCGACGAGTTCACAGAGACCACCAGCCAGGCAATCATGGACGTGGGTGGCGCAACGCGTGGCAAGGCGATTATCATCCTGAACCCTGCCGAGCCGCCGCTGATCATGCGCGATACCGTTTATTGCCTGTGTGAGGACGCCAACCGCGAAGCGATCCGCCAGTCTATCCATGATATGGTGGCGCGGGTGCAAAGCTACGTGCCGGGCTACCGACTCAAACAGGAGGTCCAGTTTGAAAGCATCGGCGGAAACCAACCTTTGCGCATTCCCGAAATGAACGGCGAATTCACCGGCCTCAAGGTTTCGGTGTTCCTCGAAGTGGAGAGCGCCGCGCATTACCTCCCAGCTTATGCCGGAAACCTCGACATTATGACCTCGGCAGCACTGAAAACTGCCGAGAAGATCGCCGAAAGGATGGCAGCATGACTTTCGATCCGATCAGCCAGAAGCTCTACATTCAGGATGTCACGTTGCGTGACGGGATGCACGCCATCCGACACCAATACGGGTTGGACCACGTTCGCGCGATCGCCAGGGCCCTCGACAAGGCCAAGGTCGATGCGATCGAAGTCGCGCACGGCGATGGGTTGCAGGGCTCCAGCTTCAACTATGGGTTCGGTGCATACACCGACTGGGACTGGATCGAAGCGGTCGCTGATGTGCTCGAACACTCCGTACTGACGACCTTGCTGCTCCCGGGTATCGGCACGGTGCATGATTTGAAGCATGCATATAATCTGGGTGTGCGGTCCGTCCGCATCGCCACTCACTGCACCGAGGCTGACGTATCGAAACAGCACATTGAGGCAGCCCGGAACCTTGGCATGGACGTGTCAGGCTTCCTTATGATGAGCCACATGACCTCTCCGGAAGCTCTGGCGCAGCAAGCCTTGTTGATGGAGTGCTATGGCGCGCACTGCGTCTATGTCACCGACAGCGGCGGCGCGATGAACATGGATGAATATGCCGCCAGAGTTGCGGCCTATGACCGGGTGCTCAAGCCCGAGACGCAACGCGGAGTGCACGCGCACCACAACCTCAGCCTAGGCGTAGCCAACAGCATCGTCGCCGTGCAGAACGGCGCGGTCCGCGTCGACGCCAGTCTTGCCGGCATGGGGGCCGGAGCTGGCAATGCCCCGCTCGAAGTGTTCATTGCTGCTGCGGATCGCATGGGGTGGAACCATGGCTGTGATCTCTTTGCTCTGATGGATGCGGCTGAAGAGCTCGTCCGGCCGTTACAGGACCGCCCCGTACGGGTCGACCGCGACACCCTGACACTTGGCTATGCGGGTGTTTATTCTAGTTTCCTGCGTCACGCCGAAAAGGCCGGCGCCGATTACGGCCTTGATACGCGTTCGATTCTTGCCGAAGTCGGGCGTCGCAAGATGGTCGGGGGCCAGGAGGACATGATTGTAGACATTGCATTGGATCTCGCCGGTCAAAGGCAAATCTGAAGCGCGCGAACATGGCCACATGTTCAAATCCTGTTGGATGCGGCATCATTTCAATGGCTTAGTATTGCAAGTCTGATCACGCACGGAAAGCGTACGGAATTCATTCTGCGGACCGGCGCCGAAGCGGGCCCCCATGAGATCCGAGGTAAACCCCTACAATTGTTCTGGAATCCCCAATTGCTGAGGGTCCCGATCGGCGCCAATCGTGACCCCGCCAAAATAGCTTTCTTAAATACCTTCAAAGACTTGCACCGCGCAAGGGCGGGGTCCCGCTTCGGCGCCTATCCACAACTGGTCCATTTCCCGCGCTAACGCAGCACACGATCACCAACCCTGCACGATTGCGCCAGGAGCTTGCCGAAATCGCCACGCAGCGCTTTGCCTATGGATCGGACGAGATGACAAGCCACGGTTTTCGAGCGATGGCCAGCACGCTACTGAATGAATCGGGCTTATGGCACCCGGACGCGATCGAACGGGCTCTCGCTCACGCCGAAAGAGACCGCGTCCGGGCAGCGTACCACCGGGGCGCGCACTGGGCCGAGCGGGTCCGTATGGCACAGTGGTGGTCCGATTATCTCGACGAGCTTCGCTCGGGTGGCAAGGTGATCAAGGGCAAGTTTCGCCGCAAGGCCTGAATGCTCGAGTTAGATCGCCAGTCCTTGAACCCTGAGATGTCACCTCTGGGCCGCTATGAAATCGGCAGCGTTCACGCCGCAGTCGACGCCGGTGCGCGCTTCTTCTGGGGGCGGGCGGATCAGGAGGCGCTCGAACGCCCTGCCGCCCGCCAGATAATCCTTGGAAAGCGGAGGGCGTTGATATGGCAAGCCGGACTCGTCGCCGGCGATAGCGATGCTCCCCCTTGAACTTCGCCTGACGCAGCGCGATCGGCGTTTGTGCGCCGCCGTGTCCCACGCCGACTATCAAGATGTCGAACATTCTCATGGAGGCTCGCTGGCGATGGCAAAGGAACTTCGGGGCGCGCTGGCGCTCAGAGCTTTTCGGTGAGCTCCGGCACGATCTTGAACAGATCGCCGACCAGGCCGATGTCGGCGACCTGGAAGATCGGCGCGTCCTCATCCTTGTTGATCGCGATGATCGTCTTGGAGTCCTTCATGCCGG
>JBAZXI010000003.1:135128-282786 GCA_041659925.1 Sphingomonas sp. | reverse complement strand
CAGTACAAGGACGTGAACGGCCAGCCGCTGGTGCTGAAGGGCAGGGCGCTGCTGCTCGTTCGCAATGTCGGCCACCTGATGACCACCAAGGTCATTCTTGATCCGACCGGCCAGCCAATCGGCGAGGGGCTGATGGATGCCGTGGTCACCGCGCTCTGCGCCATGAGCGACAAGGTCAACTCGACGACGGGCGCCATCTACGTGGTGAAGCCCAAGATGCACGGGCCCGACGAGGTGCAGTTCGCCTGCGATATCTTCGCCGCCGTCGAAAAGATGCTCGGCTTGAAGCCCGAGACGATCAAGATCGGCATCATGGACGAGGAGCGGCGCACCTCCGCCAACCTCAAGGCCGCGATCTACGCGGCGCGGGCCCGTGTGTTCTTCATCAACACCGGCTTTCTCGATCGCACCGGCGACGAGATCCACACCGCGATGGAAGCCGGTCCGATGCTGCGCAAGGGCGACATGAAGCGCGCGCCATGGATATCGGCCTATGAGGATCGCAACGTCCAGATCGCGCTTGGCGCGGGCTTTTCGGGCCGCGCTCAGATCGGCAAGGGGATGTGGGCGGCGCCCGACCGCATGGCCGAAATGCTCGCCACCAAGGTCGGCCATCCGCGCGCCGGGGCCAACACCGCCTGGGTGCCGAGCCCGACCGCCGCGACGCTCCACGCGACGCATTACCACGCCGTCGACGTGTTCGCGCGCCAGGCCGAGCGGACGGGGGAAGGGGTTGCCTCGCTCGACCGCTTGCTGACCATCCCGGTTGCGCAGGGCCATAACTGGCAACCCGACGAAGTGCGCGAGGAACTCGACAACAATGCGCAGGGCATTCTTGGTTATGTCGTGCGCTGGGTCGACCAGGGCGTCGGCTGCTCCAAGGTGCCCGACATTCACGATGTCGGCCTGATGGAAGACCGCGCGACGCTGCGCATTTCGTCACAGCATATGGCCAACTGGCTGCTCCACGGCATCGCCACCCCGGCCGAGGCCGACGCCGCGCTGGCGCGTATGGCGGCCAAGGTCGATGCGCAGAATGACGGCGACCCGCTCTACCATCCGATGGCCGGCCATGCCGACACCAGCCTCGCTTTCCAGGCGGCGCGCGCACTGGTGTTCGAGGGGGTGGAACAGCCCAATGGTTATACCGAGCCGTTGCTCCACCGGTTCAGGGCGCGGGTGAAGGCTGAGGCGTAGCAGGCGGTCCGATCTTCTCGACCGTTCACCCCACCCCTAACCGTCATGCCGGACTTGTTCCGGCATCCACCGTGCCGTGACGCATCGGCGGATTGTCACGCGGCGCCGTGGACCCCGGAACAAGTCCGGGGTGACGGATTTGGACCCGGTCGCCACAGAGCAATGCCCACTTACTGCCTTCGACAACCGCCTTGCGGACGACCACTGGCACGTGCTGATCTCGTCATCACCGAAGCTGGACTCGATCCGACCCGCGACGAAAGGTCAGTCATGCGCGCAGTTTTGATGCCCTTGACGCACTGCCTCCAGTTCCACGGACGCGCGGCGCGGCGCGAGTTCTGGCCGTGGATCCTGTTCCTCGGAGCTGTCTTCATTTTGCTGATCGAATTCCAGCGGCCAATTGACGATCTGGCCGTCGCGTTGCTCGACGGGAGCCCGCTTCGCTTCGGCACGCTGGTGGTCGCGTTCGACATCATCGCCTTGCCGCTCGCCTTTCTCGTAACGGCGGCTATTACCGCGCGTCGTTTGCACGACACGGGCGCCCGAGGCATTTGGGTACTGCTGCCTTGGGTTTTGGCGATGGTAAGCCTGTTCCTATATCGGACGTACCGTAGCGGGGCGGGCGACATTCTTGCGCTCGCTGCCCTGCTTGGGATGCTGGCCGTTGTCGCTCGATGCGCTTTGCCGGGCACCCGCGGCGAGAACCGTTACGGCGCCGATCCGCGGGACGATGGCCTGGGTCAACTGGCAGCAACCTTCGAATAACCGCCTGCCGCCCGGCTCACGCCGCCTCGCTCTCCAGCGCCTCGCTCGCCGCCATCCATGCCGCCTCGGCGGTCGCGAGCTGCGCGTCGAGTTCGGCGCGGCGCTTCATCAGCTCGCTCATGCTCATCTTGCTCAGCCAGATCTCGGCGGTCGAGGGATCGAACATCGCCTTGTCGACCGCGCTGCGCTTGGCGGTGAGCTTGACCACCTCGGCCTCGGCCTGCTGCGCGGCGCGGCGCAGCGCCTGTTCCTTTTCGCGCGCCTCGGCTGCGGCCTTGCGGTCTTCCTTCTTGCTCGCCTTGCTCTTGCCGCCGCCCGTACCGCCGGTCGCGCCGTCGCCGGCAAGGACCATCGCGATGTAATCTTCCATGCTGCCCGAATATTCGGTCGCGCGCCCGCCATCGACCAGCACCAGCCGGTCGGCGGTCAGCTCGATCATGTGGCGGTCGTGGCTGACGATCACCACCGCGCCCTCATAGGCGTTGAGCGCCTGGACCAGCGCCTCGCGCGCATCGACGTCCAAGTGGTTGGTCGGCTCGTCGAGGATCAGCATGTGCGGCGCCTCGCGCGTGATCAGCGCCAGCGCCAGTCGTGCGCGCTCGCCGCCCGACAGCTTGCCGACCAAAGTCGTCGCCTTGGGGCCGGAAAAGCCGAAGCGGCCGAGCTGCGCGCGCACCGCGGCGGGCGACATGCCCTTCATCATCCGCGTCATATGCTCGAGCGGCGTGTCGGTCGTGTCGAGTTCCTCGACCTGATACTGCGTGAAATAGCCGACGCGCATCTTGCCCGACACGGTGATCTCGCCGTCCATCGGCGCCAGCTGCGCGGCGAGCAGTCGGGCGAGCGTCGTCTTGCCATTGCCGTTGCGCCCGAGCAGCGCGACGCGGTCGGTCGGGTCGAGCCGCAGGTTGAGGCGCTGCAGGATCGGCGTGCCCGGCGTGTAGCCGACGCTCGCCATGTCGAGCGTGACGAGCGGCGGCTTGAGTTCGTCGGGGCTGGGGAAGTCGAACGACAGGCTCGGATCCTCGGACAGCGCGGCGATCGGCTGCATCTTGGCGAGCATCTTGGCGCGCGACTGCGCCTGCTTGGCGGTCGAGGCGCGCGCGCTGTTGCGGGCGACATAATCCTGCAGCTTGGCGCGCTGCGCGTCCTGCGCCGCCTTGGCGGCCGCCAGTTGCGCGACGCGCTCGGCGCGCTGCCGCTCGAAGCTGTCGTAACCGCCGGTATACATCGTCACCTTGCCGCCCTCGAGGTGCAGGATGGTGTCGACGACATTGTTGAGCAGGTCGCGCTCATGGCTGATCACGACCATCATCGCCGGATAGGCCTTGAGGAAATTCTCCAGCCACAAAGTCGCTTCGAGGTCGAGATGGTTCGAAGGCTCGTCGAGCAGCAGCAGATCTGGCTCGGAAAACAGCAGGGAGGCGAGCGCGACGCGCATCTTCCATCCGCCCGAATAGCTGTCGAGCGGCCGGTTCTGCATTTCCTCGTCAAAGCCCAGCCCGACCAGGATGCGCGCCGCGCGCGCATCGGCGGTATAGGCGTCGATCGCGATCAGCCGGTCGTGAATCTCGCCGAGCCGGTCGGGGTCGTGGCACGTCTCGCTCTCGGCGAGCAACGCGGCGCGCTCGGTGTCGCCGGCCATTACCGCCTCGATCGGGGTGGTCAGCCCGCTCGGCGCTTCCTGCGCGATATAGCCGATGCGCGTCTTGCGCGGCATCTCGATCTCGCCATCATCGGCCTCGAGCGAGCCGATCATCACCTTCATCAGCGTCGACTTGCCCGCGCCGTTGCGTCCTATCAGCCCGACGCGGCTGCGCGGCGGCAACGCCGCCGTCGCACGGTCGAGGATCGTGCGCCCGCCGAGGCGCACCGTGATGCCATTGATATTGAGCATGCCGCCGCCGTTATCATGCAGTGCAACATGAAGGAAGGGGGTGCGTGCCCCGCGCCGGCGAACCTCGCCGTCTAGCGCATCAATCCTGCCGCGCGCAGCGCGTCCTCGATCACCTTGCCGACGCCCCCAAGGCCTGGCTTCGCGCTCTTCGCTCGCGCAGCCCCGGCGACCGGCTCCCGATGGGTGCGTACCGCGCCTGGCAGAATCGCGGCGGCAATCCCGCCGCGTGCCAACCCCCATGATGCCGCGATGTGACGGGTCGAGGAAATGCCGACCTCCAGCATATGCGCGCCGCTGGCACCGCAGCCGTCGTCGCCGCCGGTCGCCAGCGGCGTGCCATGACCCATGTCGGTAATCTCATAGTGCTCGATCACCGGGCGCCCGCGTGGATCGCGCCACACGCGGTGCGGATGGCCGTCGACCGCTCCTTCATGGTCGGGCTGCTCGGGCAGGCCATGCACGCCGCGCCACTGCGCGACGATCGCTGCTGCGTTGGAAGCGGCGACGGTGCGATCGGCGCTGCCATGCCACACCGCGATGCTCGGCCACTGGCCCCGATATGTCGATGCCGCGCGGATTGCCGCCGCCAGCGCGGCCGCGTCGGGGCAGCCATGGCCGCGCATCCGGTCGAACGCCTCGGGCACGTTGGTCGCCGCGCCATAGGGCAGGCCGGCGATGATCGCGCCGCCGGCGAAGATCTCGGGATAGGTCGCCAGCATCACCGATGTCATCGCGCCGCCGGCCGACAACCCGGTGATATGGACGCGCGACGGGTCGACATTGTGTCGTGCGATCATCGCCTCGATCATGCGCCTGATCGACAATGGTTCGCCCGCGTCGCGGCGGCTGTGCGCCGGCTCATACCAGTTGAAGCAGAGGTTCATGTTGTTGGCGCGGCGCTGCTCCGGAAAGAGCAGGACGAAACCCTGTTCGTCGGCCAGTTGCGACCAGCCGGCGCCATGGTTGTAATCGGCGGCGGTCTGCGTGCAACCATGCAGAACCACCACCAAAGACGGTTTTTTTCGAAGGGCGGCAGGTACATAGCTCCAGGCCCGCAGGCCGCCCGGATTGTCGCCGAAGTCGCTCAGCTCAGTCAGCGCCGGCGCGTTTGCCGTCACGCCGACCGCTGGAGTCGTGGCGCGAAACGCCGCCAGTCGCGCGATCGTGTTCGACAGGTTTCTCATGCGCGCGTTCCTTCGGCCGAACGGTCCTCGGCGGACGGGACTGTCACCGAACGGACCATAGCGCGGTTTGTTGCTGCAGCGCAGCATATATTGCACGTCGCGATGCCGTCGCGACGTGGATGCGACGGCCTCCAACCGCTGCGATTGATCGGCGCCGGGTGGCGCTATGGTGCTCGAACCCGTCCCTGCTCGACCTGACAAATCAGGCGAACCAGATCCGCCAGCGTCGCATTGACCGGCGCGTCAATGCCGAGCGCGCCGGCTTTCAGCGCGATCGCACCGTTGATCGCGTCGATTTCGGTCGATCTGCCGGCGAGCCTGTCCTGAAGCATCGAGGCCTTGTGATCACGATGGTTGCCAAGCGCGAAATCGATCTTGCTCGCAATCGCGGCCTCGTCGACGGCAATGCCGCATGCGCGTGCCACGCCAGCGGCTTCGTCGACGACCGCCGCGGCGATCCGGCGACCCTCGGCCGTATCGAGTTGACCGACGGTGGCGCCGGCGATCATCGCCGTGGCATTGAGCGCGGCGTTGAAGGCGGCCTTTTCCCACACGGCGGCCTGGGCGTCGGCAACCACCCGGGCCTCGATCCCCGCACGGTTCAACAGTGCGGCGGCGGATTGGGCGCCCGCGCAGACTTCGCCGGTCAGGCTTCCAAGCCAGACGCGTCCTTCGCCCGGTGCACTGACGTCGGTCGGCCCGTGCAGATCGGCGGGCTGGTCCGTCACGCCGAGCAGGGTGTTGTCGGCACCAAATGCCTCGGCGAGCAGTTCCGCATTGCCCAGACCGTTCTGCAGCGTGAGTGCGAAACAACCGTCCGCCGCAAGATGGGCGACCGACGCGATCGCGGCACGACTATGGATCGCCTTGACGAAGAGCACGACCAGATCAGGGCGCACCGCGAGATCGGCTGCCTGACACGCCGGAACCCGTACGCGCCGATGGCCCTTGCCGTCGTCCACGCCGATTCCTTCGGCGTTGAGCAGGTCGATGCGCTCGCGATCGACATCGACAAGCGTGACATCGACGCCCGCTTCGGTCAGCCTCGCGGCGAACAGGCAGCCCATCGCACCGGCACCGACAATGACGATCTGCTTCATGCTGTGTTCCCCGGTGCTGGGCGTCAGATCGAATAGAAGTCGACGATGGTCGGAATCGTGTCGTTGAGCAGCAGGATGGTCTTGGCCGCGATCAGCCAGCGTCCGTCACTGTGGCGCAGTTGGTGATCGTATCGCCCGAAAAAGCTGTGGCTGCGCGCGGCGCGGACGTCGTGAAGGTGGACGACGAAATTCGATGTCGCGGCGACATCGCCCGGCCCGCCCTGCGTGATCATGACATTGCTGATGCAATGCACGCAGCGCGGCCGCGGCAACGATGCTACCGACTGTCCCGAGGTCGCGCGAAAGACCCGGTCCGCAAGGCCGGCGCGGCTGTCGTAATAGATGAGCGAGAGTTCGCGGTCCGGATCGGATGTTGGTGTCAGTTCGTCGCGCCACGCCGGCATCCAGAACCGCGCATCCTCGGTGTAGAGGTCCAGCCAGGCCTGCCATTCCCCGCGATCGAGGCAAGCCGCTTCGTGAAACAGCAGTTCCTCGACAGCGGCGCGATCGAGTGTCCTCGTCATGGCTGGCGCGCCCGCTGCATGCGACGTGACCATTCGCGATAATAATTATGGTACAGTGTCTCGTCACAGAGTTGGGAATCGGCGAGAACGCTACGTTCCGGCGCGGCACCCGCCGCATCGGAGAGCGCGTTGCCGCCCGCACGGCTCGCGGTCATGCCGCGGGCATAGCCTTGCAGCCACGGGTCGACACCAGCGGCAAAGCCGCGCTGGCAACTTTCATAGGCCACCGTGTCGTCGGGTGTCGCCATGCCCGACGGATTGAAGAAATCTTCGTACTGGCGAATCCGCTGACGACGGGCGGCGGGGCTTTCGCCCTTGGGTGCGATACACCAGGTCCGCATCAGCGTGCGCCCGGCCGAGATGGGTTGGATCACGCGCAACTGGCTCGAGGCGTTTTCGGCGATCTGCAGATTGGGAAAGATCGTCAGGTTGCGCATGTTGAACATCCAGTCGCGCATCGCCGCCCCGTGTTCGCGCGCGAGCGCATCGGCACGCTCGAACAGCGGGTGCGCATCGGACACCGCGATCCGTCCCCAGTTCAGCACATGGCCATGGGCAAAGCTCATGCTGCCGCCCTGGATACCTTCCGCCGTCTCGCTCCAGGCGCGCGATTCGTCCCAGATCGAGCGCACGGCGACGGCGCCTTCGCCGCGCTGCCGGCGCTCCATGATCCTGACATAGGATGGGTGCGCCGATGTGAAATGATAGGCATCGGAGCAATTTTCGAGCTGGAGCTTCCAGTTCGCCTCGAAAGTGAACGATACGTTGCCGGGGACGAGCTTGATGCCCTGTTCCGGCTGGCCGACGACAAGATCGAGGAACCGTGCCGCTTCGCCGAGATGTTCCGCGAGGGGCGGGACGTCCGCGACGAGGCTGCCGAACAGGAAGTCGCGATAGGCTTCGAAGCGCGGCAAGGCGGCGAGATCGTGGCGCTGCCCGTCAAAGGCCGGGGAATAGCAACCGGCCTTTTGCCATTTGATTCCGCGATTGCGCCCCGCGCTGTCAAAGGTCCAGCTGTGATAGGGGCAGACATGGAGGCGCGCATTGCCCTGCGCGGTCTGGGCAATCTGGGCGCCCTTGTGCGGGCAGGAATTGACGAATGCGCCCAGCTGTCCTTCATGATCGCGCATGACGATGACGGGCACGCGACCGATCTGGGTGGTGAAATAGTCGTGGCGTTCGGGCGCTTGTGAGTCGATGCCGAGAAACACCCAGCCCGCTTCGAAGACGTGGCGCATCTCGAGGTCGAAAATCTCCGGATCGCGGAAAATCGCGCGATCGACGCGGAAGATGCCTTCCGCGATGCGATCGTCGATCAGCGCCAGGGGGTCGACCGTCATGCCGTTGCCGTGGTGATGGTACCTTCTCCCGAAGGGGCGATATTCGCGGCATAGAGCCGTGCGGCGCGCCAGAAACACGCCCCGGCCAGCACGGGCGTAACCGAAATCAACAGCAGGGAATAGCGGATCGCCTCATCGCCGAACTGCCCGGCGAGCAGGTCGTTGAGCAGGCCGACCATGCTCGGCCCAACGACATTGCCGATCAGGCTGGCACCCAGCAGCACGACCGAAATCGCCAGCGCGCGGCGGCGTTCGCCGACGATGTTGACCACCGCCGCGAAGATCGGCGCTTGGTGGATCAGGGAGAAGAAGCTGCTCAGCGCGAACCCCCCGACCCACGCGACATAGCTGTTCCCCAGCAGGAACAGCGCCTCGGCCGGCCCGGCCAGCAGGCAGGCGATCGCCGGAATCCCGATGCGCCAGAAAATCCGCGCGCGCGGCAGGCGATCGATCAATGCGCCACCGAGGAGGATGCCGACGATGCCGATAAAGCCACGCGCCGGGCCGATGATGCCCGCCACCTCGGCCACGCCGAGCTTGTGGACGCGCACGAAGAAGGTCGGCGTCCAGGCGCCTGCCGCCCAGACATTGGCGCCCATCAGCGTGACGCCGAGGAATATCCAGGTGAAGCACGGGTTGCCGAACAGCGCCGCGAGATCGTTGCCCAGCGACCGGGCGATCGCCAGCCGCTTCGGGGGCGGAGACTGGCGTTGCGGTTCGCGCACGGTCAACGCGAGCAGCAGCGCCAGCACGAGGCCGGGGATGCCCATCGCGACGAACATCGCGCGCCAGCCGTGATGCTGGGCGATCCAGCCAGCGATCGGGAAGAAGACGATATAGGACAGTGAACTGGCCGTGCCGAAAATGGCGAGCGCCAGCGGCCGGCGATCGGGCTTGAACAGGTCGGCGATGATCGAGTTGGATGGCGCCATCCCGCACGCTTCGCCGGCGCCCATCAACAACCTGACCGTCGCGAGTTGCCAGATATTGGCGACGACCCCGGTCAATGCCGTCATCACGCTCCAGAAGGCGAGCCCGGCGGCGATGATGTTGCGGCGGTTGTAGCGGTCGGCAAGCCAGGCGATCGGGATGCCCAGCATGGAGTAGAACAGAATGAAAGCCAGCCCCGACGCGAGTCCGAGCAACGTGTCCGAGGCGCCCATCTCGCGCTTGATCGCCGGCAACGCGAGACCCAGCAGCGAGCGATCGAGATAGTTGAACGTCGAGATCAGGGTGAGCAGCGCCAGCGGCCATGTCGCCGACCATGGCCAGGCGGCGCGCCTGCCGGCGGGCTCGTCTGCCTTGGGTGCGGTGGCCGCCGTCATAGGCGCGACGCCCGTGTTTCCTGGGTGGTGATGAATTCGATCAGCGCGGGCGTTCCCGCTTCGGTTGCCGCGATACCCCGCAACAGCGCGGGAACGATCTGGTCGGGCGAGGTGACCCGCTCGCCATAACCGCCCAGCGCACGGGCAAAGGCGGCATAATCGCCGGATATGTCCGTCGCACGGTAACGTTCGGTCGCGACGGGCATGATCGGCAGTTCGATCGCCATTGCCGAGTTGTTGAGCAGGATCGAGAGGATCGGCAGCCGCTCGCGCACCGCGGTTTCGAAATCCATGCCCGTGAACCCGATTGCCGCATCGCCCCAGACATTGATGCACAGCTTTTCCGGATGCGCCAGCTTTGCGCCCATCGCCAGGCCCAGGCCGTAACCGAGCTGCGTCGTCTTGCCCCAGCCGATATAGCTGAGCGGCGTCACCGACTTCCAGAACGGGGTCAGTTGGTCGCGCGGCGATCCCGCGTCATGGGTGATGATCGTTTCGGCAACGTCGACGGTGCGCTGAAGATCCCACAGGACGCGATAGGGGCTTAGCGGCGCGTCGTCGCATTCGAGCAGCGGCAACCACCGGGCCAGCCAGTCGGCTTCGACCTCGGCAATTTCCGCGGCGACCGCTTCGCACGGCCGGGGTTCGTCGATCAGGGCACGGCAGGCTTCGGTCAGCATCGCCAGCGTCAGTTTCGCGTCGCCGATAAGCGCGTCGATGCAGGGAACGCCCTTGTTGAGATCCGCCGGGTCGAGTGTCGCGTGGACGATGGGCACGTGCGCCGGCATCGACACGCCAAAGACGGTCTCGGAAAAGCTGCAACCGATCCCCAGGATCAGGTCGGCACGATTGAGGAAATGCCGCAATTGACCGGGAATGGCGGCGCCGCCGGAACCGAGCGCGAGCCGGTGCGTCTCGTCGAACGCGCTCTTGCCCTCCAGCGTGGTCGAAACCGGCGCCGCGAGCAGTTCGGCAAGCGTGCGCAGTTCGTCATAGGCGTCGGCCCAATGAACCCCTTGCCCGGCATGGATGACGAGGCGCGGGGCATCGACCAGCAGCCGCGCCACCCGCGCCACCGCGTCGGGGTCGGGCGCGCAGCGTGTCGTCACCACCGGCGTGTAGTCGAGTGGGCCAGGCAATTCCTCGTCGAGCACGTCCCACGGCATTTCCACCAGCGCGGGGCGCAGCCGCCCGTTGCGCAACGCGGTAAAGGCGCGGCGCATGACCGCGACGGTGTCCGCCGCCTGGTTGATCGGTTCCGCCGTCTTGGTGATGTCGCGCATCGAAATGCAGGCATTGTAGTTATCGGGCACATGCGCAAGGCGCCGCGCATAGCCTTGCGGCAGGACGAGCACGGGCACGCTCTCCGAATAGGCCTGAGCCACGCCGCCATAGGCGTTCTCGGTTCCCGGCCCGTGCTGCATCGCGAATACACCCATGCGCCGTCCGCGCGTCATGCGTGACAGCGCATCGGCCATGTGCAACCCCGTGCGCTCCTGGCGGACGATTACCGTCCTGATTCCGGTGGCCGCGGCCTGTTCGAGCACGGCGTTACGGGGATAGCCAAAGATGACGTCGACACCTTCGCGCCGAAGAATTTCGGCGACAGCAGCACTGATCTTCATGACGTGACGGCATCGCCGGGGCCAAGGGGACGTTCGCCGATCACCGTCGTCCGGATCAAGTGACGACGCTCATATTTGAAATCATGCACGCCCCGGTGGAGCGTGAAGCGATTGTCCCAGACGATCAGCGTGTCCTTCCGCCACTTCACGCGGCAGTGATAGTGGAGGTGCTGGGCCAGCCCTTGCAGGTAGTTCAGCAGCGCGCGGCTCTCATCCTCGGACCAGCCGACAAAACGCTGGAAATAAGCGGTATTGGCGTACAGCGCCTTGCGTCCGGTGGTCGGATGAATGCGGACCGCCGGATGCACGCTTTCGAGCAGGTCTTCGGTGAAGTCATGGCTTTCACGCAGGCGCAGGCGCTTCTCCGGCGCCAGCTTTTCGTTGTTCGACCAGATATTCTTGCCCGAATAGACCACTTTCAGCCTGTCGACGATCGCCTTCATCTCGTCCGACAGATCTTCATAGACGAGATAGGCGTTGGAAAAGGCGGTGTCCCCGCCCCAGCGCGGTGCGTCGATCGCGCGCATGACGATGCATTTGGGTGGTCGGGGCAGAAACGAACTGTCGGTGTGGAAGTGCTCGAACGAGGGGACGACATTGACCGACTCATATGCCTCGCGCCGCACTTCCTGCATGTCGCGATGGCCGGCATAGATAGGTGCCTGGGGCAGTTCGGTCAGCTCGCCAAAATAGCGCGAAAAGGCCTTGTGCTGTTCGGGCGTCAGGTCCTGGTCACGAAAGACGATGACAAGGAACTGCTCGAACGCCTTCATGATTTCGTCCAGCGTCTCGGCGTCGAGCGGCTCCCGCAAATCGACCCCCGAAATCTCGCAGCCGCACGCACCCGTTATCGGCTCGACCCCGATGCGCTTGAATTCGGGCATCGGCAGGCCGGCGACGACGGGTACGCCAATAGCGGCTTCGGGCTTTTCGAGCGTCGTTGGATTGGACACGAGATTTCCTTTTGTCCTTGTACGGTTGGATCAGGGGCAACGGGAGGCGGGCATGGGTTTGCCGCCTCCCGCCGACCACTGCGTCAGAAGTGCCGTTTCACCGTCAGCGACCAGGTGCGCGGCTCGCCGGGCGATCCCTGGATCGAATTGGTCGAGCCACGATTGTCGAACAGATCGGTGTAATAGAGCTTGTCGGTGAGGTTGCGGATCTCTCCGGCAAGCTCCCAATCGCCGTCCGCGGTCTTGTACGAAAGCCGGGCATTGACCAGCGTACGTCCCGCCACGAGGCCGAAGATATCGACGCCGCCGGTTGCCGCGTCGACATTGTTGGCGTTGCGGTTGAAGGCGTCTTCATGGTTGATGTCGATACGCGGTGTCAGCGTGCCGACCTTGCCGAGATCGATCTGATATTGCGCGCCGATGTTCCACTGCCATGGCGAGACATAGACGCCCTTGTCCTCAAGGCCGATGCCGGCGCTTGCCGCCAGTGGGCTGATCGAGGTGTATTTGAAGTTGAGATAGGCAAGCGACGCGTCGATCGACAGCGCGCGAACCGGGTGCAGCGTCAGCTCCGCCTCGAAACCCTTGACGTCGGCGGTGCCGGCGTTGAGCGGCAGGGCGCACGGCGCCGCCGGCGCCCCGGTGAGCGGGCAGTTCGACACGGAGACAAGGATGTCGTTGTACTTGTTGATGAAGCCCGAAAGATTGAGCCGCACCTTGCGGTCGAGAAAGTCGCTCTTGAAGCCGATTTCATAGGCCTTGAGCGTTTCCGGCTTATGCGGCAGCGCCTGAGCCGGGAAGAAGGGTCGCGGGTTGATCCCGCCGCCCTTGAAGCCGGTCGAGAACTGCCCGTAGGCCATGATGTTGTCGTTGAAGCGGTACTGCGCACCGAGACGGTAATCGACGCGGTTGCCCGAGAACTTGCCGACCAGACCGTTGAGCGCGGCGAGCGCTGCCGGAACTGCGCCGCCCGTGGACGACCCGGGAACACCCAGGCGACCGTAAATGAAATCCTTCGTCTGATTGGTATAGCGCAGCCCGCCGATGAAGGTGAGCGACGTGATGGGTGAGATTTCCGCATTGGCGAAGACCGCCTTGGTCTTCGCCGGAATGGAATCATCCTCGATGAAATCGAGTGTCGTCAGCGTGATCCTGGCACTGTAGCGGCTGGTCTTGTCGAAATAATAGCCACCCACGGTGAGATTGATGATGTCACCGATCTTTGCCGAAAGACGCAATTCCTGGCTGAACTGGCGGTTGAACACCTGGTTCGCCTGTTGGGTCGGTGAGAAGGGCGAGCCGTCGCTCGACGAATAGGTCCCGTCGAACTTGCGATAGGCGGTGATCGAGGTGAGCTTCAGCGAATCCGACAGATCCGCAGTGATGGTGCCGGAAATGCCCCAGGTGTTGATCGCCGACTTCAGCGGTGCCTGCCACGCGGCCGTGCCGTCGCGCGGCGCCAGGTTGGTGTAGGTCTCATAGGAGATGTACGGGCTGCTGCTGAAGGTGTCCTGCGCATAGTTGCCATAGGGCGAGTAGCTGATGAAGGGCGAACCCGTCGCCGTGCCATACACATTGCCATTGAGGACATAGGCGGCCGCCGGCGGTGTCGCCACGCCCGTCAGTGTCGCGCCGGGAGCGGCATTGCGACCGACATAGAGCAACGTCGTCGGGCCGACCTCGCTGCCGTCGCGTGTGATGTCGCCGACAAGATCGACGGTGATGCTCGAAGACGGTTGCCAGCGCAGCGCCAGGCGTCCGGCGACATATTGTTTGCCGCCTTCGGTGCCGAGCTTGCAACTGCTGTTGACGACCGAGGTCGGCACCGTCGAACCGGGATGGGTGCACGCATAATCGTAGCGCGTAATGTAGCCGTCCTTGCGCACGGCCGCGCCCGAAATGCGGGCGAACAGGGTGTCGCGCGCCAGCGTGATGTTGGTCGCCGCCTTGATTTCGACGTCGTTATAGCTGCCATAGGTAACCGAGGCGAAGGCGTTGGGCGAGCTGTCGGGCTTCTTGGAATAGAGCTTGATCGCGCCGCCGATCGAGTTCTGGCCGGACAGCGTGCCCTGCGGGCCGCGCAGGATCTCGACGCGATCGAGGTCGACCAGATTGAGCATCGAACCGTGCAGCGTCGGCAGGTACACGTCATCGACATACAGGCCGACACCAGGTTCGAGCGCGAAGCTCGTATCGCGCTGTCCGACGCCGCGAATGAAGGCGACCACGGCCGGACCGTAGGTGGCCGGCGCCTGTCGCAGGGTCACGTTGGGGGCGGAGCCGCCAAGATCGGCGAGGTTGGTCTGTCCGCGCTGTTCGAGCGCGTCGCCGGAGAGCGCCGTGATGGCGATGGGAACGTCTTGCAGCTTCTGCTCGCGGAACTGCGCGGTGACGACAATCTCGTTGCCATCAACAGCTTCGCTTGCCGGCTTGTCGGTCGTCTCCTGCGCCATGGCCGGCGACGCCGCGCAGAGCGCACCAGCCAGCGCAATCAGCGAAACGCTCGGGATGCGGCGGTTGTCTTTCAGAAGCATCGTAATCCTCCCCCTCGAGTTTGGTCCGCCGTTGCGGCGTGACGTCGCGCCAACTGAAGGGTGTTGATCAATCAACTGTCAATGCGAATTCCAAAAAATGAAAGTAATATTCCGAAATACGGAATCGACAGGGTGCTGAATCGCGACGCGCGGGGCGTTCCGCTAGCTGTGCGATATCGCGGCCAACTCGCTGAGCTTTGTCGCCGCGTCGCGCACAGCGACGGAGAGGTCGTCTTCGAGGTGCAATTTGTAGCGGTTGGACGGCATCGTTACGCCGACGCACCCATATATCTCCTGCTCCACGCCGAAGATCGGGGCGGCAATCCCGGCAATGTCGTAGCGCGGATCGAAATAGCGCGCATAACCGTCCGTGCGGATGGCGGCCAATTCGACGATCATCTCCTGTCGGGTCGATCGAGGGCGCCCGGTCAACGGGCCGACCCGCGCTTCGCGCAGGATCGTTTCGGCTTCGCCGGCCGGCAGATGGGCCAGGATGGCGCGCCCCAGCGAGCCCCATGGCAGCGAAATTTCGCCGCCGCGGGCAACCGCGAAACGGAGCGGATGCGGCGTATCGGCGATATCGGCGATGATCGCCTTTCGCTGGGTCGGACTATAGATGCACAGGACTGCGGTTTCGTGCCATTGCCCGACCAGCGCCTCGAGGAAGGGACGGGCGACGCGAACCAGATCGAAGTTGGCGACGAGTTGCGAGGCGAGCCGATGCAGTTCGCGCCCGGGGCGATAGCTTTGCGCCAATCCGCGTTCGACCAGACCCGTTCGCAAGAGCGACTGGAGGAGGCGGTGGACCGAACTCGGCGGCAGGCCCGCGCGTTCCGCCAGATCCCCGAGCGAAAACCGCGACGGTCCGCTCGCAATCAGTTTGAGAAGATAGGCCAGCCGGTCGGCGGCGCCGCGTGGAGCGTGTGACACAGGTCGTTCTCGAATTCTTTTGTTGATAAATCAACTACACTGTTCGATGGTGCTCCACGATCCTGGGAGAGGGTGTCCTGCCATATGCCCTTTAGCGCCATGTTCAGCCAATATGTCGATGCTTTCAACGCGGGGGACGATGTCGCTTACAGCCGCTTTTATGCGCCGGACATCGTCTTCCGCAACGGGGCCGGCGCCGCGTTGGTCGGCGCTCGCGCGATCGTCGAATATTACGCCCGGTTCAGGCGATCGATCGAACGCGTGATGGTGGTCGAGGCGCTGATTTGTGCCGATACCTGTCTTGCGGCCGCGCTCGCCTCCCGGTTCACGATCCTGGAAGACGGCAGGTCGTTCGCGAACGACGTGCTTGATGCCGGCGACCGGGTCGAGATCAACAGCATGGCGCTGTACGAATTGGTGGAGGGGAAGTTCGCGTCGATCAACGCCACGACCTTGCGCCGTAGAATCATCCGCAAGGAGAATGCGTGAAAATGGAAAATGCGCCGGACAAAGCGGCGGAACTCCCGCGATATCCACGTGGCCCGCTCGTCTTCATGCTCTTCCTGGTCTGCGCGCTCAGCTTTGCCGACCGCGCCGTGTTCTCCTCACTCGCCCAGGTCATCAAGGCCGACCTGCGCCTGACCGACCTTCAGCTCGGCTTGCTGCAGGGGCTGGTCTTCGCTGTGCTCTACGCCGTGACCGGCCTGCCGCTCGGGCTGCTGGCTGAACGCTTTTCCCGCAAGCGGATCATCGCGGCGGCCACGATCGTCTGGTCCGCTGCGACGCTCGGCACCGGCCTGGCCGCGAACTTCCACCAACTGGTGCTGATGCGCCTGGTCGTCGGGATGGGCGAGGCCGGCTTCACCCCGCCGGCCGCCTCGATGGTTGCCGATGTCACACCGCGCAACAAGCGCGCCTCGACGATGTCGCTGGTCCTGCTCGGTACGCCCGTGGGGATCTTCGCGGGTGCCATGCTCGCGGGGCAGATCGCCGCGCATTGGGGTTGGCGCACCGCCTTTCTCGCCTTCGGCATTCCCGGGGTGCTGGTCGCCCTGTTGCTCTTGTTGCTCGTCCCCGAGCCGATGCGCGGCATGCACGACACCCCCGACGCGGCACGGGGCAAGGCGCCCGGCTTCGGCGTTTTCCTGAAGACCGTGCTCGCCAACCGTCCGTTGCTCTGGGTGATTGCGGGAGGTAGCCTGGCGGGCTTCGGCATGACCTCCATTTCGCAGTTCATGGCGGTCTTTCTCGCCCGCAACTACCATCTCGGCGTCCGCGAAGCTGCGGCGGCATTTGGCGGCATTTCCGGCTTGTCGATCGCGGTCGGATTGCTCGTCGGCAGCTTCGGGACCGATTATCTGTCGCGCCGCGACCCGCGCTGGCCCGCCTGGGGCGCGGCGATCGGGCTGGCCTGTGCGCCGCCGATCTACTGGTTCGCCTTTCACGCCGCCGGATTATCGCTCGCGATCGGCTTGCTGTTCGTCGCGGGATCGTTCCTGCTGCTGTTCTTCGGCCCGACCGCAGGCATGATCCAGAACCTGTTGCCGACCCGCATGCGTGCCAGCGGGCTGGCGCTCTACACGCTGCTCTACACGGTGATCGGCTCTGGGCTCGGTCCGGTGTTCGTCGGCGGCATGAGCGACATTTTCGCGCGCCGGGAATATGCCGGGGACTATCTCGTCGATTGCCCCAGCGGGCTCGCCCCGCACGGCGCGGTCGCGAGCGCGGTGGCGAAATGCGCACAAGCCTCGGCCAGCGGCATCCAGCTCGCGCTCTCGCTGGCCGTTCTGTCGTTCCTGTTCGCGGCGATATGCTTTCTGTGTGCCGCACGCGGATTGCGGATGCGGCGCGACGCTGACGTCGCCGGCGGCGGTGGCGCGCTTCAGGTCAACGCGTAATAGCGGAACAGTGACCGGTCCGGGTTGGCGCGGCGTTCCCCGCCCCCGACGATCACCGTGCGCGACAACCAGTCATGCGGCCCGGCGGGCACGCGAAAATAGGGCGTCAGGCGGAAATAGGATGGCTGGACGGCACCCGGCGCGGGGCGAACGAGGTAGCCCCGGTTCTGGATATAGATCGTCGTGCCGTCATCGGCCCGAAGCAGATAATGCGCATTGAGCTCGATCGTGCCGTCATCGCGGACCAGCGCATAATCGGCCCCGCTGTGCGGTACGACCGTGCCGCTCAGGCGCGGGCCGCTGATTGTTCCCCCGATCGCCGGCGTGTAGCCCTGCTGGCCGCCGCCCGGCAACGGGCCGAAGATCGTCCGGTCGTCGCCGAACAGCACCTCGATATCGAAGACATGTTCCAATGTGCAGTCGGCCGAACTCATGAGTCATGCTCGCAATGGGGGATGAAGGGCAGCAGGATCGACGAGTCATGGTCGCCGCCGGTACGAATGATATGCGTGCCGGCATTGCGCGTCTGTTCGTGCAGCGGGAAGGGCAGCATGACACCGTCCTCCTTGTCGTAGATATCGGCGCCCGCGACCACCACGCGCAAGGTTTCGCCGGCCGCAAAAGTGGCTGAAAAGGGCCAGATCTCTACCTCCACCGGCACGCACTCGCCTTCGGCCAGGCGCTCTTCCGCGGTGTGGAGATGCACCGGCTGTTCGGGTCGTGATCGCTGCGCGTCGAGCGCGCGGTGGCTGGCACGCTGCCAGCCGAGCGCGACCGGGCCGTTCTCATAAAAGGCGTAGAAGGTGAAGCCGACATGGTCGCCTGTGACGTCGAGCTTTTGCAATGCCACGAACAGATCGATGTCGTCGCTGCCGGCCGCTTCCACCCACAGGCGCAGGCTGGCATGTCCGGTGATCTCGGTGTCTTCGGCAAAGGTCAGGTCGAAGGTCGTCCGGCCGGTACGCGCATCGTAGCGCACTTCCGCCGCATCCGGGCTGGCATCTGCGAGAGCCCCCGCCGCGCCGTCGAGAAAGAGCCGGCGATAGTCGGTGTGCGCCAGCGGCCACGTCTGCTCGGCGCGTTCCTCGGCAACGCCGTGTCGCTCGCGAATCTCGATGCGGACCGCCGGCCATGCGCCGACCGCGGTTGGCCGATCGCGCAGAAAACGTTCGAAAAAGGCCAGCTGCCGCGCGCGACTTTCGGGGCGGTAATAGTGTGCCCACTTCTTCTGGCCGTGGACTTCCAGCCATTTTTCCGTCGAGCGGATGCGTCGCCAGGCTTCGATCGTGCCGCGCAGGTGCAGTCCCTGGTCTGACCAGCTCGCGACGACATAGGCCGGCTGGACTATGCTCTCGAGATCGAAGTCCTTCGAATGCCAGAATTCATCGATCAGCGGGTGGCCGGTGATGTTCGCCCAGCTGTCTTCGGTGCGGCCCAGCGAGTAGCGGATGTTGCCACACGCGCGAGGCAGGAAGTTCGTCTCGAGAATCCCGCCGTGATAGGCGAATTCACGATACCAGTCGGAAAAGCCCTCCCATGGGTTGAGCGCCGCCAGCGGTCCCGGCCGGAGCGGGGCGACGAGATACTGGATGCCGGCAAGGTAGGATACGCCCGTCATCCCGACCCGGCCGTTGGACCATGGACGGAGCCCGAGCCATTCGATCGCATCGGCGCAGTCTTCGGCTTCCTGGATGCCGTTGTGGTGAAAGTCGCCCGGCGACAGCCATGCGCCGCGTGGGTCGACCACGGCCACGGCATAACCCTGGTGGCCCCACCATAGCGGATCAGGCGCCTCGAAGGCGGTCAGGTCGGAAAGCCAGTCGGGGTCGACCCCGGAGCGCGGCCAGAAGACGCGGTTCGTCAGCCAATGCTTGCCGTAGGGCCCCCATGCGAGCAGGATCGGCACCGCCGACCGTGCGCCTTCCGGCCGATAGATGTCGCAAAATATCTCGATTCCGTCGCGCAGCGGAATGCGGCAATTGCGCTCGATTTCGAGTCCGCGCTCGACGCGACGCTCATAATCGAGCGGCGGCAGCGCTGGCTTGGTCGGGTGGCTGTGTGGATCCAGCCCGGGCAGCATCAGCGGCGCGAAGCGCTTGCCCTGCGTCACAGCACAACGAAATAATGGATGCGATTGGCGCCGGGAATTTTTTCCGCCACCCCGACGAAGACATGCTGCGAGAGCCATTCGTGCGGCCCGGCGGGGGCATCGAATCTCGGCGTCACGCGCATGTAATATTCCGAAAAGTCGACGGGCTGGTTGCTGCGCATCCGCTCGGCGATTTCTTCGCTCCTCGCCCAGCGATAACCGCGATTTTCGAGGTAGATGATTGCGCCGTCATCGGCTTCGAGCAGGTAGCGCGCGTCAAAATCGATCACACCATTGGGGCGCGAAAGCGGGAAATCGCCGCCCGACATCGGCACCACCTTGCCGTTGAGCCGCGGGCCTTCAACGACTCCATCCGCCGCATAGATCGCCGCGCGCGTGTCGCCGCGCGCACCGGGCTTGATCCAGTAGGGCTTGGTCAGCGTGATCGAGATGGTGAAGGCATGCTCGAGGCGCGGCAGGAAGGCGTGAGACTGGTTCATCGCCATCGCTAGACCGCCGTTGAGTTGATTTGTCAACACATCTCCCGCTGTGGTCGCTATTGGCGTTCGGCAGCGCGATTTGCCCGGTTCCGCCGTTCATGCGCGCGGGGCTCGAACAGGGGCTTGCATCCGCAAAGCGCTGAGCGCTTAAGGTCGGGCACTCTCCCTGTAGATGTGATTTCGAAATGACCTTCTATCTTGGCGTGGACGCGGGCGGCAGCAACTGCCGCAGTCGACTGGTTTCCGCGACCGGTGCGGTGATCGGCAGCGCGGCGATCGGGCCGGCCAACGCTCGTGTCGGTCTGGACAAGCTTTACGAGGCGCTGCGCGAGGTCACGCAGCGGGCGATCTCCGCCGCGGGCCTTGGCGAGGACCAGGTCGCGACGATCCACGCCGGCTTTGGGATTGCCGGGATATCGCGAGCCGGAGTGCGGGCAGGGTTGGAGGCGTTCGCCTTTCCTTTCGCCTCGACGCGCTACGAGACGGACGCGTTCATCGCCAATGTCGGCGCGAATGCGGGCGGCGACGGTGCGGTGTTGATCATCGGCACCGGCAGCGTCGCGCATGTGCGCATGATGGATTCCAGCTTCACTATCGGCGGCTATGGCTTCCCGATCTCCGACGAGGGGAGTGGCGCCGCGCTGGGCCTCAGCGCGATGCGCCACGCCTTACGTGCGATGGATGGCCGCACCCGATCCACGCCGCTCAGCATCGCGGTCATGGCGCGTTTCGGGCATGATCCCGCCCGGGCGATCGCCTGGATGGATGAGGCGACGCCGAAAGATTATGGCACTCTCGCCCCGTTGGTGATGGATCATGCCGAAGCCGATGATGCGATCGCGCGTTCGATCGTGGAGGACGCCGCGGCACATATCGAACGCTTCATCGAGACGATTTTCGAGCGTGGCTTGCCGCGCTGCGTGCTTGTCGGCGGGCTGTCGCAGCGGATGAAGCCCTGGTTGCGCTCGCGGACCGTGTCGCGGCTGAGCGAGGCGATCGGTGATCCGCTGGACGGCGCGCTTCGGCTGGCCGGCTACCTGCCCAAGGGATAGTTTCTTCCCGACCTCGCTCCGCCCGTCACTCGCCGTGGTCGTCGATCTCGCCGGCAATCCAGGTGCGGGTAACGCGGCGGTCCGCATCGAGATGCACCAGGTCGGCCCGCATCCCTGTGCCGATCGCGCCGATCTTGTCCGACATGCCGAGAAAGGCCGCCGGATTTCCGCTCGCCATGCGGGAAGCCTCGACGATGCTGCAGCCCAGCAGGTCCATCGCGTTGCGAACGGCTTGCGCCATGTTCAGCATCGATCCGGCGAGCGTTCCGTCCGGCCCGCGGCATGTGCCGTCAACGACCTGGATCGGCTTGCCCATCAACGAAAATGCCTTCGTCGTTCCGCCCACGGGCGGCATCGCGTCGGTCACGAGCATCGCGCCCTCGATTCCGCGCGCCGCGATGGCCACGCGAAGCGCGGCCGGGTGGACATGAAGTCCGTCCACGATCAGCCCGAAATGGCTTTGTCGATCATCGAGCGCCGCGCCGACCATTCCCGGCTCGCGGCTGCCAAGCTGGGTCATCGCGTTGAACAGATGCGTGAAACCCGACAGGCCTTCCGATAGTGCGAAACGCGTCTGTTCATATCCGGCAAGGCTGTGTCCTGCCGCGACCAGTATGCCCGCCTCTCGCAACTGCCGGATGGCGCCCGGGGGGGCCAGTTCGGGCGCAAGGGTCACCAGCCGCGCGCCGGCGGTCGGCCGCGTCAGCCGCGCAAGCACCGTCTGGTCGATCGGCGTGAAGCGTGCTTCGTCATGTATCCCCTTCTTCGCGCGATTGAGGTGCGGTCCCTCGATGTGCAGGCCGAGGATGCCCGGCACGCGCTCGGCGAGCGCCGCTTCGCCCGCATCGATCGCCGCGTCGATGACGTCCACATAGTCGCTGATCAGCGTGGGCAGCATGCCGGTCGTGCCGAAACGTCGGTGCGCGGCGGCGATCGCGCGAATGCCGTCGACGGTCGGATGGTCGTTGAAAAGGATATCGCCGCCGCCATTGACCTGCGTGTCGATGAAGCCGGGCAGCAGCCAGCCGCCGTCCAGCATCACGCGCTCCACATTGTCGGCAAGCTCGGACGCTGGCACCCAGCCAACGATCCTGCCGCCTTCGACAAGCAAGGCCTGGTCGGCGAGTACCCGATCGGGCAGCACCAGGTTCGCCCCGACAAGTGCGCGGTGGGTCATAGGGTTCGGGTTACCTTGGCGAGATGTGGTGGATGGTCGGGGTCGCGGCCGCGCTCCAGTGCCAGCGCGTTGGCGAGGCGATAGAAGCTCTGGATTGCCGCAATCGCGCTTACCACCGCATGACCCGTCTCCACGCCCGGTAATATGATCGACGCCGGCGCGACCTGGTCTTCCGGGCCGGTGGCGATCACCGTCGCGCCGCGATCCGAAAAGTCCGCAACACGTTCGAGCAGACCGGCGGCGGAGGCGTCCCTTGGCCCGAATACAAGGACAGGGTCCCCGGCTTCGACAAGCGTCATCGGCCCGTGTGCTACTTCGGCGACGCTGTAAGCCTCGGCATGAAGGCCGGCCGTCTCCTTGAGTTTCAGTGCCGCCTCGCCAGCGATCGGCAGCGTCGGGCCGCGGCCGAGGACGAGAAGGTTGTCGGCCAGCAGCATTGCGGGAAGCGCCGCGCTCCAGTCCTGTGTCGCGGCTTGCTCCAGTCGGTCGCCGATCGTCGGCAGCGCGGCAAGCAGGCTTTCATCCTGGCTCCACTCCGCGACCAGATGGGTGAGGGCGACAAGCGTCGCGACGAAGCTCTTGGTGGCCGCGACGCTCAATTCCGGTCCCGCGTGAATCGGGATGACGATGTCGGCGAGCGCTGCGAGCGGCGACTGGTCGTCGTTCACGACAGCGATCACGATGCTTCCCTGCCGCTGCGCGTCCTCGGCGGCGGCAAGCAGGTCGGGGCTGCGACCGGATTGTGAGATCGCAATCAGGGGGACGCCCTCAAAGTGCGGTGACGTGGCGCGGTACAGCGATCCGACCGAGGGTGAATGGCTGAGCGTGGGCACTTTCGCATATATTTCTAGCAGGTGCTTCGCAAAGGCGGCGGCCTGGTCCGAGCTTCCGCGCGCGAGCGTGGCGGCGAACGGCGGATCCAGCCTGCGCAATCGCTGGCCCGCGTCGCGAACCAGTTCGGCATTGCGCGCAAGCTGCTCCCTGCATCTGGCTGGCGCCTCCAGCGCTTCGCTCAGCATCTGCGTCTGCCTGTATGTCATGGGGCATAGATACCAATAGCCCCAGTCGATGCAATGGTATTAATATGGTCGCGGGCCAGCTTCTCGCCGGCCGTAGCGCTCTCGCGGCTGCGTTCGATGGCTTCGTGGCCGGTTATCTTGGCGAGAATCACGGCTTCGCGGGCGCTTTTCGGTGCAAAGGCTGGGCGATGCGCGGGCGGTCGGCGCCATAGGCGAGATATCTCTTTGCGAGATTTCTTTACAAGGAGGTGGGAGTCATACATTAGTGGTATTCAAGACGTATTATCAGGGCATGAGGACAAAAGGGGTGTCGGGTGCTCTGCGTGATGCGGCCGCCGCTCGACGATTTTCCAGAGGATCCGATGAACACCGAGATCATAGACCCGCGCTATAACGAGCTCGACCAATGGCCAACCGCGACAGCGGTCGAGGCCATGCTGGAGGGCCAGTTCGCCGCCGTCGCCGCCGCAAAGGCGCAGGTGAGCGCGATCGCCGCCGCCGCCGATGCCGCCGCCGCGAGGCTCGGCAGTACGGGGCGGCTGATCTATGTCGGGGCCGGGACGTCCGGGCGCATCGCCGTTCAGGACGGTGTCGAACTGTACCCCACCTATAACTGGCCGCGAGAGCGGCTCGTCTTCTTCATGGCGGGCGGATTGGCGGCGCTGACCGAGAGCGCCGAGGGCGCCGAAGATGATGAGGATGCCGCTCGGCGCGAAATCAATGACGCCGCGATCGGGCCACGCGACGTGGTGATCGGTGTCGCCGCCAGCGGACGGACGCCTTACACCGTCGCCGCGATCGAAGCCGCGCGTGTGCTCGGCGCGCTTACGATCGGCATCGCCAATAATCGTGATGCGCCGCTTGTTTCGGCCGCCGAGCATGGTCTCGTGATCGAGACCGGTGCGGAAATCGTTGCCGGCTCGACGCGAATGAAGGCCGGCACGGCACAAAAGGTGGTCCTCAACCTGTTCTCGACCGCCACGATGATACGCCGCGGCCTCGTTCACCAGGGGCGGATGGTGAACATGCGCGTATCGAACGAAAAGCTTTTGCAGCGCGGCCGGGAGATGGTGCGCGACCTTGCGGGGGTCGACATCTTGGCTGCCGGGTCGGCGCTCGACGAGGCGGGGTTCGAGATCAAGCCGGCCGTGCTTGTGGCCCTCGGGGCATCGCCCGCCTCCGCCCGGGCGCTGCTGAGGGAGAATGCCGGGAGCCTCAGAGCGGCTATCGCCGCGTGGCGGAAGAACCCCGATGCGTGAGGTGCTGATCACGCGTGGCGACGACAGCACGCCGCTCTACCTCCAGTTCGCGCGGAATTTGCGGGACCATATAGCGGGCGGCGGCGTCGACCCGGGCAACGCGCTCCCCTCGGAGCGCGACCTCAGCGAGCTCACCGGCCTCTCGCGCGTGACCGTGCGCAAGGGGATAGGCCAGTTGATCGACGAGGGCGTGCTGCTCCGCAAGCACGGTTCCGGCACCTTCGTGGCGCGGCGTATCGAGACGCCGGGATCGGTGCTCGGCAGCTTCAGCGACGATGCGCGGTCGCGCGGCGAAAACCCCGCGGTGATCTGGATGATCAAGGCCTATGCCCAGCCGACGGAAGAGGAGGCGGCGAAGCTGGGAATTCCCCACTCTTCGCAGGTCGCCCGGCTCGGTCGCGTGCGGCTGTCGGGGGGTGAGCCGCTCGCCATCGAGCACGCGATCGTGCCGGCGAGGTTTCTGCCCAACCTCGATGAGATCGGGGATTCGCTTTACCGGGCGCTTGAGCGAAACGGGGTGAGGCCGGTCACCGGAACCCAGCGGATCCGGGCCTCGATCGCGACGCCTATCGAAGCGGGAATGCTGTCGACCGATGATAACGCCGCGGTGTTGCGGATCGAGCGGACAACCTTCGCGCCTGACGGCAGCGCGATCGAATTCACCCGGTCGACCTATCGCGGGGATCGATATGATTTCGTGTCGCAGTTGACGGGAGCGCAGGCGACTTCATCGCTGGGATAGCATTTGTCGCTCGCGCTGGGCTCGGTCGCCCGATTTGGAATGATGCCGTTTGACAGGGTCCGCGCTCCGGCAATCGCCGGCCTGCTGATAAGTTGATTTGCCAACACATGTCCCATTGCATTCGCCATTGGCATTTGGCAGCGCGGTGCGCATGTCATTGCCACCAACCTGGGACCTGTTCGGCGACGATCACATTCCGCATCGGCTGCAGTTGCTGGCGAAGATGATTGACCGCGAGACGTCAAAGCAGTTGCAGCGCGAGTTCGGCATGTCGCTCGCCGAGTGGCGCGTCCTGGCCTATATCTGCGCGGCGGGCCCGGCGAGTGCCGCCGACGTCGGGGCCGCCAGCGCGATCGACCGCGCCGAAGTCAGCCGCGCGGTCGCAAAACTCGAGCGTGACGCGCTGATCGCGCGGACGGTCGACCCCCGTCATCGCAAGCGTCTCATCCTCGAGCCAACCGCCGCCGGGCAGGATTCCTTCACCAGGATCCGCGGTCAGCGGCGAAGCTATTTCCAGAGAATCATGAGCGACGTGCCGCAAGAGGTGCGCGAGCAACTCAACGGCGCGCTTCGGACCATCGCGCTGGGTGTTCAGCAGCCCGCATTTTAGCGCTGGCACGCTGCCTGCGTCCGTTGGTACCTCAAGGGCGCGTCGACCCGGCTTCGCCGGTAATCGGCTTCAACACGCGCGAACGCTGATAGTCCGTTTGGAAATGCGCTTTTCGGCGCATCTCGCGGCAACGGCCCGTGCCCCCATGGGGCAGACTGTCTGGGAGGCCGGGTAGGGGCAGGCTGATGCGGTCCAAAATCGCCTGTCGCGAGTTTTCAAACGGCCTCTGACCACCTCCGTCACCGCTGAGTTCGACAGACGGAAGTCTGTGCTGATTCGATCGGGAGTCAAGATTAGGAAGTACGAGTCGAAAATGGATGAAGGGCGTTTCAGGTTAACATGACGAATATCACCGTGCCCTTGGAAGAGAGGTTTTGCGATCGTGCACTCGATTTTTTTACCGTAAGTTTCTTATTATTCATGGGGTGCCTGGCACTAAATAGTGATATGAGTTGAAAATACGGTGGCTTGATAGCTGCGGGATTGGATGTCGCTATCGAGCCGTAGGGAATGGTGGCCTCAGGTGTCGGAAGAGACTGAGCACACAAACATTGGTGACGAACGCGAAGATGAGTATTTTCGCGTTCTTGTCGAGGCTATGCCCAACGCGATCCTGGTGGTCGATCGACACCGCCATATTTCCGAGGTGAACCGCAAGACCGAGGAACTCTTCGACTATCGGCGCGAGGCCTTGATCGGTTCGCCGATTGAACTGCTCGTGCCGGATCGCTTTCAGCCACAGCATCCGGATCTGGTCGAGCGATTTTTCCAGGAGCCGGCGACGCGCGCGATGGGCGCTGGCCGTGATTTGCACGCCCGGCGGCGAGACGGCAGCGAGTTTCCGGTCGAGATCGGGCTCAATCCCTTCACCATGTCGGGCGAACGCCATACGCTTGCCTCGATCATCGACATCAGCGAGCGCAAGCGTTTCGAGGTCGTCCATGACCGCCTTGCGGCGATCGTTGAATCGTCCGACGATGCGATCATCAGCAAGACGCTCGACGGCACCATCACCAGCTGGAATCGGGGCGCCGAGCGCCTGTTTGGCTATGGTGAGGCCGAGGCGCTTGGCAAGCCGATCTTCATGCTCGTGCCCGATGATCGTTTCGAGGAGGAGACGAAGCTGCTCGCCCGGCTCCGTCTGAATGAACATATCGAGCATTTCGAGACGATACGCCGACACGCGGACGGCAGCCTCGTGGAATTGTCGGTAAGCCTGTCGCCGCTTCGGGATCATCGCGGCGCCGTGATCGGCGCGTCATCGATCATGCGTGACATTACCGAGCAGCGGCGTCGCGACGCCGAGCTTCGTCGCAGTAATGCCGAACTCGAGCAATTTGCCTACGTCGCCTCGCACGATCTGCAGGAGCCGCTCCGGATGGTGGCGAACTATGTCGAGCTGCTCGCGGAGCGCTATCATGGCCAGCTCGATGAACGTGCCGACAAATATATCGGCTATGCCTCGGATGGTGCGCGTCGCATGCAGCGGCTGGTGGCCGATTTGCTCACTTTTTCGCGCGTCGGCTCGGAAGGCAAGGCGCTGCTGCCGGTCGCGTCGGGCGCGGTACTCGAACAGGTCCAGCGATCGCTGAAGGAGGTGATCGGCGAGGCGGGGGCGACGATCGTCGCCGGGCAACTGCCGGCGGTCGGTGCCGATGAATCCCAGCTCGGTCAATTGTTCCAGAATCTGATCAGCAACGCCATCAAGTTCCGCTCGGAAGCGCCGCCCAGGATCACCGTCTCGGCGGCGGCGCAGGGCGACGAGTGGCTGTTCACCGTTGCCGACAATGGCATCGGCATGGACATGCAATATGCCGAGCGCATCTTCCAGATGTTCCAGCGGCTGCACCAGCGCAGTCAGTTCGAGGGCAGCGGCATCGGTCTCGCCATCGCGAAGCGGATCGTCGAGCGCCATGGCGGTCGGATCTGGGTGGAGTCCCGCCTGGGTGAGGGGACCACCTTTCATTTCACGCTGCGCGCGGCACGGGGGGGACGATGACCACACCTATTCGCGTGCTGCTCGTCGAGGACAATGAAGCGGACGCCTATCTGACGCGCGAAACGCTCGAATCCGGTAAGCTGCACGTCGAGATCGCGATCGCCTCGGACGGGGTGGAGGCGTGCGACTACCTTTTGCGGCGGCCACCATATGGCGACATCGCGCTGCCCGATCTCATCCTGCTCGATCTCAACCTGCCCAGGCTGGACGGTCGCCAGGTGCTGGAGGAATTGCGGCGGCACGAGAAACTGGGGACGATTCCCGTGGTCATCCTCACTTCGTCGGATGCCGAGCGCGACATCGCGCAGAGCTATGAGCTGGGCGCGAACTGCTACGTCACGAAACCGGTCGGTCTTGATGCCTTTCAGTCGATCGTTCGCGCGGTCGAGGATTTCTGGTTCACTGTTGTCAAGTTGCCGTGATGTTCGGTCAGCGCGAAAATCGACGAATCCTTCTTGTCGAGGACAATCCGGGCGACGCCGGCCTCATTGAGGACATGCTCGATGTCCCTGACCAGTCGGGAAATGGGATTGAACATGTCGAGACGCTCGCCGCGGCAAAAGACGCGCTTCGCAAGCAAGGCGCGGACGCGGTGCTGCTCGACCTGCGTCTCCCCGATGGCTCCGGCATCGAATGTGTCCATGCGATTCGCGAGGTGGCGCGGGAAGTCGCCATCGTCGTGCTGACCGGCCTCGATCACGAAGCGCTGGCCCTGGAATGTATCGTCGCGGGTGCCCAGGACTATATCCGCAAGCATGACATTCGCGCCGAAAGCCTGAGGCGCGCCATCGGCTATTCGATCGCACGGGTCCGCGAGGCGTCGGCCCACCGCCAGGCTGATACGCTGAAGGAGCAGTTGCGCCACGCCCAGAAGCTGGAAGCGCTCGGCACCTTTTCGGCGGGCATTGCGCACGATCTCAACAATACCCTTCTGCCGATCACGACGATGACGCCATTGCTGCTGGAAAGGGCTGTGGACGACACCACGCGCATGGGCCTTGAGATCGTGCGCAAATCGGCTCAGCGCGCCAAGTCCCTCGTGAAGGAAATCCTCCAGTTCAGCCGGAAGGAGCAGGGCGAGCGCACGCCGGTGAGGCTGGATCTCATGGTTGCGAATGCGCTCACGATCATCCGCGCGGCGCTGCCGGCGTTCATCCATTGCCGGGTCGATGCCGAACCGGTGCCTCCCATCCTTGCCAGTGAGAGTCAGATTCATCAGATACTTATCAATCTGGTGATGAACGCGGCCCAGGCGATCGGTGATCGCGCGGGGGAGGTTACCATCGATGTCCGGAGCGATATCGAAGGCGAATCGGTTCGGCTTAGCGTCGAGGACGACGGTGCCGGCATGGATGAAGCCGTGAGCGCAAGGATCTTCGAGCCTTTCTTCACCACCAGGGGACCCGACGAAGGGACGGGACTTGGTCTCGCCGTCGTGACCGGCATCGTTACCGATTTGGGTGGAACGATTTCGGTCACAAGCCAACCGGGCGCCGGTGCGCGATTTACGCTCTGTTTCCCGATCATGAGGGCTTGAGGGAGAGAACGTCATGGGATTGTCGGTCCTGGTAGTCGATGACGAGGAGATGATCCGCGTCTCGCTCGCGCTGCTCCTCACGGTTAAGGGCTATAATGTCGTCACGGCACCGGATACGGCGACTGCTCTCGACATGCTCCAGGTTTCCAGGCCGGATGTCGTAATTTCGGATATGATCATGCCGGGAGGCCAGGGCCTCGATGCCATCCGGGCGATCCGGCGCCTCAATCCTGACGTAAAGATCGTTGCGATGTCGGGCGGGGGGCGCTTGGGCAACAGCAATATTCTTTCGGTCGCCAGCGGGTTCGGCGCGGATGCTTGTCTCGAAAAGCCGTTCGAACCGGATGATTTGCTTCAGCTGCTTTGTCAGTATTGACGTCGCTTCTCCATCGCGCGCGGTGCGGTGCTACCCAACCTTGGACCGCTCAGGTCTAGAGTTTTCCGCCTGATTCCGGACCGGTGGGCGGGTGTCGCCGGTCGGGTTTGCCAGCATGATGGGGGGATATTCCCGATGGCACCGTGCGGCCGATCCTCGCTGTGTGCGGCTGCGGGTAATTGGTGACGCCCCGGCCCGCAGCGCTCGAGCAAAGCGGCGGCGGCCGTCCTACGGGAAACTTCGTATTCATATCGCCCGCGACTTCTCCCAAACCGGGCCTCCTCGAAAGGGAGTTGCTTCGATGAAGACGACTGTCCTAACCTCGGGCTTGATCCTCGCGCTCTTGAGTGGCTGCCATCAGCCCGTGTCGCAGCAGAACAGCGCGGCATCTGCCGCGACTACGGAGGACGATTATCTCCAGAGGATCAACCGGCTGCCCCAGAAGCAGCGCGACGCGGTCTTCTACCGGGCGATCGATGACGCCGGCTTTGATTGCCAGAGCGTAAAGGGCTCGGAGGCGCGCGAGGCCGTGCAGGGATATCCGGCCTGGGTTGCGCATTGTAGCGATGGCCGCGACTGGGTCGTCGTTCTCGAAAAGAGCGGCATTGTCCAGGTTGCCACGCCCGCGCAGCTCCGCGCGGTACAGGCGTCACCGTCGAAGTCGGCGGATGCGGCCGGAAACGAGACTGGCCAATGATCTACAATGCGCCCGGGCAATCGAGGCTCGAACCCTCCGACACGCTTGTCGCGGCGTTGCGGGAGGCGGCGGAACCGCTGCCCGACCCGACAGACGCGCCTGCCTTCGGCGCCTACTTCGATCGTTTCAGCGATGCCCGGATCGTGCTGCTTGGCGAGGCGACCCATGGCAGCGCCGAATTCTATCGCGCACGGGCGGCGATCACGCGGCGTCTGGTCGAACAGCACGGCTTCACGATCGTGGCGGTCGAGGCCGATTGGCCCGACGCGGCACGGATCGATGACTATGTGCGCCATAAGGCTGACCGGCCGCGCCTCGGCGACGTCTTCACCCGGTTCCCGACCTGGATGTGGCGCAACCTCGAGGTTCTGGAGTTTGCTGACTGGCTGCGGGCGCACAACAGCTTCTGCTCGGAGGATGCACGCACCGCCTTTCAGGGGCTGGACGTGTACAGCCTGTCGGAATCGCTGAACGCCGTTCTGCGCTATCTCGATTCGGTCGACCCTGCCGAGGCAGCAATCGCGCGGAAGCGCTACGGGTGCCTGACTCCATGGCAGGACAACCCCGCCGACTATGGACGCGCGGCCCTGTACGCTGGCGAGCCGACCTGTGAGGATGCCGTCGTCGCCCAGCTGCGCGACCTGCTCCATCGGCGCGTCGCGTACATGAAGGGTGACGGCGAGCGCTGGTTCGACGCGGTCCAGAATGCCCGGATCGTGCGCGCGGCCGAGGAATATTATCGCGCGATGTATCGCGGTGCGACCGAAAGCTGGAATTTGCGCGACCGGCACATGTTTACCACCCTGCAGGCGTTGCTCGCCGATCGCGGCCCGGATTCAAAGGCGGTCGTCTGGGCGCACAATTCGCATGTCGGCAATGCCGCGGCGACCGCAATGGGCTGGCGGGGCGAGTTCAATATCGGCGAGTTGTGCCGCATGGCCTATGGCGACGAGGCGGTACTGATCGGCTTCGGCACCGATCGCGGCACGGTCGCCGCGGCGTCCGACTGGAATGGCGACATGGAGGTCAAGACGGTCCGCCCGGCGCGCGCCGACTGCCATGAGGCGGCCTTCCGCCGCGCTGGCGTGCCGCGGAGTCTGACCGACTGGCGGCCGTCGGCACGCCGCGCGCTCGCCGAGCAGCTCCGCATACCACTTCTCGAGCGCGCGATCGGGGTGATCTATCGTCCCGAGACCGAGCGCCTCAGCCACTATTTCCAGGCCGTGCTTTCCGAACAATTCGATGCTTGGGTGTGGTTCGAAGAAACCACTGCCGTGACACCGCTGGGCGCCGAACATCCGCGCGGTGCCCCTGAAATCTATCCGTTTGGATTGTGACCATGGCGACCCATATCCACGACCAGCAATCGGTCTTCATCGAGTCGGTGGGCGTGAAAGGCCTGCTTGGCGTGCCCCAGCCGGCGGTGGGCACGATCGTCTTCGCCCATGGTAGCGGGAGCGGTCGTTTCAGTCCGCGCAACAATTACGTTGCGGAAGGATTGCGATCGGCGGGCTTTGCGACGCTGCTGATCGATCTTCTGACGCCGCACGAGGAGGACGATCGGGCGAAGGTCTTCGACATTCCGCTCCTCGCCACGCGCCTTGCGGCAGCGACCGAGTGGCTGTTCGACATGCCTTCGGTCGCCGATCTGCCGGTCGGCTATTTCGGGGCGAGCACCGGCGCTGGCGCGGCGCTCCTCGCCGCCTCGGTCGCACCGCGGCGGATCGGTGCCGTCGTATCCCGAGGTGGCCGGCCCGATCTTGCCGGCTCGCCCGCTTTGTCGCGGGTGCGGGCGCCGACCCAGCTCATTGTCGGCGCGCTCGACTCCGTAGTGATCGAGCTCAACCGCGAAGCGATGACGCATTTGCGCTGCGAGCATGAGCTGGTGATCGTGCCCAATGCGCACCACTTGTTCGAGGACCCTGGGGCGCTCGATTCGGTCATCGGACACGCCACCCGCTGGTTCCGGAATCACCTCATTTCTTGAAAGCATGATTATGTTCGCGCACCCGCTCTTCCATGATCGCCGGGATGCCGGTCGGAAGCTCGCCGCTTCGCTCGGCGCGTTCCGCGACAGCGATCCGCTGGTGCTTGCCTTGCCGCGGGGCGGGGTGCCCGTCGCCTTCGAAGTCGCCCTGACGCTTGACGCTGAGCTGGATCTGCTCTTCGTTCGGAAGATCGGTGCGCCGGGCCATGAGGAGTTCGGCATCGGCGCCGTCGTGGACGGTGCGGAGCCACAGCTTGTTCTCAACGCCGAGGCCGTTCGCCAGCTCGCGCCTGGGGAAGACTATATCCGGGCTGAACTCGCACGCCAGCTGCTTGAGATAGAACGTCGGCGCCAGGCCTATGTCGGCGGTCGGGCGCCGGTTTCGATGCACGGCAGGACTGTCATCGTCGTCGATGATGGCATCGCCACCGGCGGCACGATGAAGGCGGCGTTGAAGGGTGCGCGCAAGAACCAGGTAGCGCGCCTCGTGCTCGCTGTACCGGTCGCGCCGCGGGACGCACTTGCCGAGCTTCGCGCTGAATGTGACGATATCGTCTGCCTGGCGACACCCGAGCCATTCGGAGCAGTCGGCCTCCATTATGCGGACTTCACGCAAACCATCGACGGTGAGGTGGTGTCGCTGCTCGCGACCGCAGCGAGCGCGCGTCGGCGCAACGCGGCATCGACGGCTGGATCGCGGTAGCGTCTCCAAGAACCTATCCTCGCACTTTTACGCCGTCGGATACCGCATCGCCGGGGTGCAGGATCACGCGATCATCCGCCGCGTATTTCCGCCATCTCGTCGTTGTTCCTGCCGATTTCCACCGACCGGAGCCGCGCATGGCCAGTCGCATCGACTACGAAGACACTCCAGAATCGAGGTATCTCGGCATTGGCGTGCGGCGGTGGCGTTGGTTTGGGGCATCGCCACTCCAATTTCTTCGATGCCGCGATTGATTGCTTCGTCCCAGGGTCAGGACCCGTTGATATGAGAGGTGCGATCTGATTCAGACTCCACGAGGAGGCTGGATGTGAGCGACCTGTACTGCCTGACGGACGAACAGATGGCGCGGCTGGAGCGGTATTTCCGAAGAGCCGCGGCAGGCCTCGGTTGGACGATCGGCGGATGTTGAGCGGGATCATCTTCGTCAATCGTAACGGGTTGCGGTGGCGGGATGCGCCGAAGGACTATGGCCCGCGCAAGACGCTGTACAACCGCTGGAAGCGCTGGGGGTGAGATCGGCGTCTTCGCCCGGACGATGGAAGGGCTGGTGGCGGCCGGCGCCGAGCGCAAGACCGTCATGACCGCCGGCCAGGTCAGCGACTATATCGGCGCGACGACCTTATTCGATGAACTGCCCAAGGCTCAATGGCCGCTCGCCGACCGTGGTTACGACGCCGACCGCTTCCGCGATGCGCTGCAGGAAAAGGACATCAAGCCCTGCATTCCCGGCCGAAAATCTCGCGTGAAGCCCATCAAATACGACAAGCGGCGCAACCGCATCGAGATCATGTTCGGTCGTCTCAAGGATCGGCGCCGGGTTGCCACCTGCTAAGACCGATGCCCAACCGCCTGCTTCTCCGCCATCGCCTTCGCGGCCGCCGTCATCTTCTGGCTCTGATCAAGGAGTCCTGACCCTGGCAGAGACGGTTATGACAAGAGCGTCCGAAAGGATGTGGCGAAGCGGACCGCGCCCATCGCAGGCGCGCCAATCGCCACAAATTGAAAGAATCGTTCACGGGCGTCCGCCAGTGATCGCCCGCATTTATATAAGATGCTCTTGGTTTGGACAATGGCAACAACCGCCAAGTCATTGAAATCGCTGGTGACCCCTACGGGAATCGAACCCGTGTTTTCGCCGTGAGAGGGCGACGTCCTAGACCGCTAGACGAAGGGGCCATGCGGTGGCGCGAGGGGGGCCTTTAGGTGGCGGGGGTGGGAGCGTCAAGAACGAACGCTCCCACGATTGCCCTTTGATTACGCCGCGACCTTCTTGCGCTCCGCCATCTCGACATTGAGCATCTCGGCCAGCAGGAACGCCAGTTCGAGGCTCTGCCCGGCGTTGAGCCGCGGGTCGCAATGCGTGTGGTAGCGATCGGCCAGCGACTGTTCGGTCACGTCGACCGCGCCGCCGGTGCACTCGGTTACATTCTGCCCGGTCATCTCGGCATGGATGCCGCCGGCATGCGTGCCCTCGGCGCGGTGCACCGCGAAGAAGCCGCGCACTTCGGCGAGAATGCGGTCGAATGGCCGCGTCTTGTAGCCATTGGCCGCCTTGATGACGTTGCCGTGCATCGGGTCGCAACTCCACACCACATTATGGCCCTCGCGCTGCACCGCGCGGACCAGCTTGGGCAGCCCGGCCTCGATCTTGTCGTGGCCGTAGCGCGTGATCAGCGTCATGCGACCGGCCACGCGGCCCGGGTTGAGCGTGTCGAGCAGGCGCAGCAGGTCGTCGGGCTCGAGGCTCGGCCCGCACTTCACGCCGATCGGGTTGCCGATGCCGCGCAGATATTCGACATGCGCGCTGCCGATGAAGCGCGTGCGGTCGCCGATCCACAGGAAGTGCGCGCTGGTGTCGTACCAGTCGCCGGTCAGGCTGTCCTGCCGCGTCAGCGCCTGCTCGTACGGCAGCAGCAGCGCCTCATGGCTGGTGTAAAACTGCGTCTGGCTCAGCTGCGGGACGGTGTCGGGGCTGATGCCGCACGCCGCCATGAACTCCAGCGCCTCGCCGATACGGTCGGCGGTCTCGGCATATTTCTTCGCCCATGGGCTGCGGCCCATATAATCGTGCGTCCAGCGATGCACCTGGGTCAGGTTGGCATAGCCGCCGTTCGCGAAGGCGCGCAGCAGGTTGAGCGTCGCCGCCGATTGCAGATAGCCCTGCAGCATGCGCTGCGGGTCGGGCGTGCGGCCTTCGGCGGAGAAGGCGATGTCATTGACGTTGTCGCCGCGATAGCTTGGCAGTTCGACGCCATCGATCACCTCGGTATCGGCCGAGCGCGGCTTGGCGAACTGGCCGGCCATGCGCCCGACCTTCACCACCGGCAGCTTCGAGGCATAGGTCAGCACCACCGCCATCTGCAGGATGACGCGGAAGGTATCGCGGATGTTGTTGGGGTGGAACTCGGCGAAGCTCTCGGCGCAATCGCCGCCCTGCAACAGGAAACCCTCGCCGGCCGCGACCTTGGCGAGATCGTCGGTCAGGTGGCGTGCTTCGCCGGCGAACACCAGCGGCGGATAATTGCCGAGCTGGTCGGTCGCCGCCTTCAGCGCGGCGGGGTCGGGATAGGTCGGCAACTGGCGGGCCTCGGCCTTCGTCCAGCTATCGGGGGCCCAATTGGCGGCCATCATGTCTTCCAGTCGTTATGGGTAATTGCGCGCGCCCCAATGCGCCGAATCGGCCGGAGTCGCAACGAAGGAAAAATTGGGGGCGGGGTGGTTGCGGTGCGGCGCGTCGCGTGACGCCGGCGGCGCGCTCAATTTGCCGCGCGCGGCATCCGCTTGCCCTTGGTCCTGCTGGTCAGGTGAAATTGCCGGCAACGATCGCAGCGATAGGGCCGCAGCGTCAGGCCGGAATGCCGCGCTGCGCGCTGCGCCGCGTCTTCGGACGCGAAGCGAATTTTCCTGATGCAAACGCTCAGCTTCGTGCGCATCCGTGCTTCTCCGCCCGTCGGGCCACGCCAACCGCATCGATTTCGCGGGCGCAAGGCAAAGGGCGCCAAGCGGGCAGGCGGGCACCGCCTCGTACGATCGGCCCCACTGGCGCGGCGGCGACCATGTTACATTCCGTTGCCGTTCGCCCCGGCCGAACCCTTGCCCGCCGGTGCCGCCCTGAACACCTGGATGACGCCGTCGTCGAACAGCACAAGGATCCAGTGTCGGCCGTCCTCGCAGCGCGCTTCCCACGCCGGGTGACCCTGCATCGCGTCCTGCGGCACGGAGGCGGATACGCTCTCGCACGTGAAACCCGCATCCGCGATGGCACGGTAGAAGGTCGCGTTGCGCTGCTGCTCGGTGAGCCTGTTGATCGCCGCCAGATAGTCGGTCTTCGGGGTGGGGGTGGGTTTCGGCTGTGGCGGCGGCGGGTTGCAACCGGCCAGCAGGAGGGCGGCAAAGCTTGGCAGAGCGGCGAGAGTCTTCAGCATCCGAGGGTCCCTTTGCGCGCGGCGGCATGCGCCGGTGCCGGCGTCGGGTCAGTCTCGGCGATAAATGACCTCGCAGGCAAGGCGGTCTTTTCCGCCCCGCTAGTTCCCCACCCAATTCCCATGAAACCCCGGCGGCACGCGGTGCGGGATGCGGATGCTCGCCTGTGGCTCTCCCGCAAAGTCGCGCGCGTTGAGGATGACGAGATCGGTCGTTTCGTGCGGCAAATCCACCACCAGCCCGATCAGCCAGCCCTCGTCCTCGCCCGCGCCGTCATGCGCCGGCACGAAGACGAATTCGCCGGGGTGGCGACCGGGGCCGAAATCATGCGTCTCGCGCATGCCCGTTTCGAGGTCGTGCTTGTACAGCCGCGTGTCGGCAATGGCGAAAGCGTCCGCCGGCAGCGCCATCGTATAGGCATAGCGATAGGGCATGCCGAAGCGACGCTCGTCGGGGCGGGGGAATTCCTGCTTGTCGGCGTCGATCACGCGCCGCGCCACGCTCTTCGCCGCCGGGTCGATCGTCCAGCGTTCGAACTGGCCCGACGCGTCCGGGCCCTGCCGGCTCTCCGCGAACATCGTGGCATAGGCGACCACGTCCATCACCACCGTCCCGTCGGCCGCGTCATAGGCGTTGGCGACGTGGAAGACGTAAGCCGGCTCGACGTCGCACCAGATCACATCGTCATTGCCGCCGGCGCGCGGCAACAGCCCGACCCGCGCCTTGTGCTGTGGGTTCCATGCATAGGGGAAGCGATGCCCGGCGATCATCGCCTTCATCGAGAAGGTCACCGGCAGGTCGAGGATCACCGCATAGCGCGCGGTAATCGCGCAGTCATGGATCGAGGGGCCATGCTTCACCGCGATCGGCACCTCGCGCACGACATGCCCGTCGGGCGACAGCACGACGTGGCGGATCGTCTCGGGGTCGGTCGCCTCATAGGCGATCGCGTGATGTTCGCCGGTGACGGGATCGCGGTGCGGGTGCGCGGAAAAGCTGCCGGCCAGCGTGTCGTCGAACGGGTTGTAGGTCTGCTCGTCGAGCGTGTCGCTCAACTCGACCGGATAGCACCCCGCCTCGACCAGCGCGAAGGTACGCCCGGCAATGCCCAGCACATTGGTGTTGACCGTGTCGAACCCGCCATGGCGCGGCCCCGGCGCCGGCTCGCGCCCCAGCGCGGCGGCGACCGATCGCGAGTTGATCCAGCGATTGCGGTACCACAGCGCCTTGCCATCCTTCAGCGCGACGCCGTGCACCATGCCGTCGCCGGTGAACCAGTGATAGCTCGCCGGGTCCGCCGCGACCGGGTTGGGGCCGATGCGCAGATAGCGGCCGTCGAGCCCGGCCGGGATCGCGCCGGTGACGGCCAGCGTCTCGATCGTCTTCTCTTCGGTCATCGGGCGGTGGATGCCGGTCAGGAACGGGTGCGGCGTCTCGGGCTCGGGCAGCCGCTTGCGGTTGAAATCGGCCAGTGCGCTCACGCCCAGCCCAACGGTCTTGCGGATGATGGTTTCAACGGCGCTTGCCATGCCGACTCTCCAATGCCAGATGTTTACAGCATCAACATAAACTCGATGGTAACAGTGTCAACATCAAAAAAATCGGCTTATCATCATGGCGACCTGCGCGCCGCCGCGATCGCCGCCGGGCTGGAGTTGCTGAAGAGCCGCACCGCCGACGATCTCGGCCTGCGCGAGGTCGCGCGCGCGGTCGGCGTCAGCGCGACCGCGCTCTATCGCCATTTCCCCGACAAGGGCGCGCTGCTCGTCGCGCTGGCGCGCGAGGGGATCCGGCTGCTCGGCGTCGCGCAACGCGCGGCAAGCGATGCGGCCGGCGGCGGGGCGCCCGGGTTCAACGCGACGGGCTCGGCCTATGTCCGCTTCGCGCTCGCCAATCCGGCGTTGTTCCGGCTGATCTTCGCCAACCCGATGCCGATCGATCGCAAACCGTCCGAACCGGCGGATCCCGCGCCGGACGATGCGATGGGGATGCTCCAGGCCAGTGCGGCGGCACTCGCCCCGCCGGGGACCGATCCGCGCGTCTTCGTCCTGCAATCCTGGTCGATCGCCCACGGCCTGGCGATGCTGATCCTCGACCGGCAGGTGACGATCGACGACGCGATGATCGACGCGGTTATCGCCGCGCACCTCGCCGAAAAGCGCTGAAATGCGTGCCGGCGGGTGCCCGCCTAACGCTCCGTCTCGATCCGGATGCCGCGCGGGTTGTCGATCAGTTCCTTGAGCGTCGAGGTGTCGCCCTGCGCGATCAGGCCGAAAACCGGGGTGTTGGCGAGCTTCGGGTCGGTCAGCACCACCTTGTCGGTCGCGTAGCGGTTGACTGTTTCGATGACCTGCGACAGCGGCTCGCCGTGGAAATACAGCATGCCGCGCGTCCACGCGGTCGCCAGGCCGACATCGGCCTTCGCTTCCTCGTCGATATAGCCGACCGCCGCCGAACGGTCGGGGTGCGTGCCGAAGCTCAGCCGGTCGCCCTTGCGCGCCAGCCGCGAAATGTCGGGTTCGACCGCGGTGCCGGTGTGATAGGCGCCCACTGCCACGCGCACCACGCCCTCGACCACCGTCACCTGCGCGTCCGAGGCGTTCTTGAGGCGCACGTCGAACCGCGTCCCGACCGCCTTCACCTCGCCGCCCGCGGCCTGGACGATGAACGGCCAGTTCTTGTCATGCGCCACGTCGAACAACGCCTCGCCGCGCAACAGGCGGATACGACGTTCCCGGGCGGTGAAGGCGACCTCGACGGCACTTTCCGCCGCCAGTGTCAGCGTCGAGCCGTCCGACGTGCGGATCACGCGGCGTTCGGCGCGGCCCGAGGCGAATTGCTGCGTCGACGGCGCCGTGGCGCCGCCTTCATGGAGCAGCTGCCTGACCGGCGGGGAAAAGAGCGTCAGCGCGACCAGTGCCGCCGCCAGCGCGCCGCCGATCGCGAGGCGTATCGGCCAGCGCGCGACATGGGCGCGCTCCTCGACGACCGGCGGATCGAATCCGCCCAGCCAATCCCAGAACGCCTCGCCCTCGGCGCGGTCGTTCGGCGCGAGGACCGATCCGCGGCCTTCCAGCACGCGTTCGAACACTTCCGCGGCGCGGGGGCCGAGATTGTGATGCTGACGATCGTTGCCAGCCATTACAACGGCTCCCTGTAGCTGCCGAGGCGCTGGTAGAGATGTGCTACAGCCGTGACGAGATGCTTTTGCACCATGCGCGGCGTGATACCGAGCCGCTGCGCCACCGCGCCGGTGTCGAGCCCCTCGAACCGACGCATGATGAAGACCTCGCGACAACGGCTCGACAGTTCGGCCAGCGCCTCGTCGAGCATCGCCTGTAGGTCTGCATGGCGGCGATTGTCCTCCTGCGCTGCCGGAACGCTGACCGTGTCCTCGTCGATCGGCTCCACGCCGCCGGATGTCCGCGCCCGTCCGCGATGAAGATCGGCGAGCAGGTTGCGCGCAATGCGGAAAAGATAGGCCTGCGGCTCGTCGACCGAATTCTCGTGGGTCCGCGCGAGCAGCCGTACATAGGCTTCCTGGACGAGATCCTCGACCATCTCGCGATCGGACAGGCGGCGCGCGACGAAGATGCGCAGCGCCGAGAGATAGACGGCGACCTGCTCGCGGTCGGGCGTCGCGCTCGTCTCCATCGCCTCCGCGGCGGGCTTCCTGATCATGACCATCGGCTCACTTCACCGCGATAGACGTATCCGCGCCCGAATTGCGAACCGGTACGCTGCAATGAAAAAAAATTTTCCGTCGCGCCGCTCATGGGGTTCGTTTCTTCGGGGGCTGGGCGTCTTAAACCATATCGGATGCAAAAATGCGCCGGTGAACAGGGGGTAAAGATGCGGATCAAGATGATGTTGCTCGCCGGCGCCGCGAGTGTTCTGGCCACGCCGGTGCTTGCCGCACCCGTCGCAAAGGCGGCGGTTTCGCAGGAATTCTCGGTCGACATGCCGGCCCAGCCGCTCGATGTGGCGTTGTTCGCGGTGTCGCGCACCACCGGGCTGCAGCTGATCTTCACCGACCGCGGCATCACGACGCTGCGCGCACCGCATGTCGCGGGACATTATACCGCGCCGCAACTGCTCGACGCCCTGCTCGCCGGCACGGGCTACACCTATCGCTTCACCGGCAGCCACAGCGTGCGCATCGTCGCGAGCGGCGCACGCACGCGCACCGGCGATGTCGCGTTGACGCCGATCGGCTATGGCGCCCGGCCCGCCGCCGCGACGACGGAAGGCGCGGCGCAGGTCGACCCGGTCCCGCCGCCGCCCGCGGCGCCCGAAGCGGCGGAGGTGCCGCAGGACATCGTCGTCGTCGGGTCGCAGATCGAGGGCACGAAGGTGACCGCCGCACTGCCCGTCACGGTGGTGACGCGCGACGAGATCGCCGCGACCGGCGCGGTTTCCGGCGATGAGCTTTTCCGCTCGATTCCCCAGCTCGGCGACGTGTCGTTCAACTCCAGTTACCTGCCCAACAGCTCGAACGCGGCGCGCGGCGATGTCGGGTCGGTCAATCTGCGCAATCTCGGCGTCGGCAACACCCTGGTGCTGCTCAACGGACGCCGCGTGGTCAACCACCCGACCAGCCGCGCCGACGACAATCTGGTGCCCGTGCTGACCTACAACACCAACGCCATTCCTGTCGCGGGGGTCGAGCGGCTCGAGGTGCTGCGTGACGGCGCGGCGGCGATCTACGGCTCGGACGCGGTGGCCGGCGTGGTCAATACCGTGCTCGAAAAGGATTATCGCGGGCTCAGCCTGGGCGCGCAATATGGCCTCGCCGAGAATACCGGGATGCACGAATTCAGCGCGACCTTGCTGGCGGGCAAGCGGCTCGGCGACCGCGGCAATGTGACGATCTTCGCCGATTACACGCACCGCTCGATGTTGCGCGCGGCCGATCAGGATTTCACCCAATCCAGCGACATACGCCCCTTGTTCGCCGGCACGTCGTTCGATGGCTCGACCTCGCTCGACGGTCGTTCGACGACCACCCCCTGGGGCTATTTCCAGGCCACGGGCGTGAGCGGCGCGGTCAAGCTGAACGGCAAGTCGCTGACCAGTTCGAGCGGCTATTTCCACATCCAGCCGCAGACCAACCCGGGTTGTCTGGCCAACCTCGCCAACGGCATCTGCATCGACGACGGGTCGATCTCGACCTCCACCGTCGACCGCAACCTGCGTTATGATCGCACCGCCGCGTCGAACCGCTCGATCCTGCCCGCCACCGATCGCGGCAACATCTTCATGACCGGCCATTACGAGATCGCGCCCGATGTCGAGCTGTTCGGCGAGGCCGGCCTCTATCTCGCGCGGACCCGCAGCGTCCAGACCGCACCCTATACGCTCAGCGCGACGCCGATCACGATTCCGGCGAGCAACTATTATAATCCGTTCGGCCCGGTAACCTTCGCCAATGGCGCGGCCAATCCCAACCGGCTGTCGGGGCTGACCAACGTTCCCGCCGCCGGCTTGCCGGTCATCCTGCGGACCTATGATTTTTCGGATACCGGTCCGACCGAGGTCGATGTGTGGAACAGCCAGTATCGCCTGCTCGGCGGGCTGCGCTGGCGGCTCGCCGGCTTCCAGTTCGAATCCGCCATGCTCTATTCGGCCGCGCGGGTGCACGATCAGTCCGACGGGATCAGCGCCACGTTGCTCCAGCGTCAGCTCGCGCTGTCGACGCCCGATGCCTATAATCCGTTCAACGGCGCGAACCTGCAGGACAACAGCCTCGCCGACAATGTGAAGAGCAGCCAGGCGGCGATCGATGCGGTCCGCATCAAGACCAACCGCATTTCGACCTCGTCGCTTGCGCTGTGGGATATCAAGGCCAGCCGGCCCGATCTGTTCCACCTGCCCGGCGGCGATCTCGGTATCGCCTTCGGTGGCGAAGTGCGGCGCGAGACGCAGGATGACGATCGCGACCCGCGCGTCGATGGCACCACGACCTTTACCGACATGGTCACAGGGGTCACCTATGACAGCGACCTGGTCGGCACCAGCGCCTCGCCCGACACGCATGGCGTCAGGACCGTGGCGTCAGCCTATGCCGAGCTGGCCGTGCCGGTGGTCTCGCCCGGCATGGGCGTGCCGCTGGTCCACAATCTGGAGCTCCAGCTGGCCGGTCGCTTCGAGCATTACAGCGACATCGGCTCGGTCGCGAAACCGAAGGTCGCCGGCGCGTGGGACGTGTTTGACGGGCTACGGTTTCGCGGCAGCTATTCGGAAGGTTTCAAGGCGCCGAATCTCGAGCAGGTCAACGCCACGCTGGTGACACGCTCGAACACACGCACCGATTGGGTGCGCTGCGAGGCGGATCTGCGCGCGGGCCGGATCAGCAGCTTCGCCAATTGCAGCAATTCGCAGTCGGTGACCGCCCAGCGGGCGGGCAATCCCGGCCTGAAGCCCGAGGAATCGAGGACGTTCAGCGCCGGCGTGGTGATCGAGCCGAAATTCATCCCGCGGCGTTTCGGTCGCCTGACGCTGACGGTCGATTACTGGAATGTGAAGCAGAATGGCATCGTCGGCCTGTTCGGCGAGGGCAATGCCCTGACGCTCGATTATCTGCTCCGGCTCAAGGGTAGCAGCAATCCGAATGTCGTCCGCGCCGCGCCGACGACCGACGATATCGCGCAGTTCGCCGGGACCGGAATCGATCCGGTCGGGCAGGTGCTCTATGTCAGCGACGTCTATCGCAACCTGTTGCCGCAAACCGCATCGGGGATCGATTTCGGCGTGCAGTGGCGGCTGCGCGGTACCTCGCTCGGCAATTTCTCGCTCAGCCTGAACGCGGCCTATCTGCGGACATTCTATCTCAGCCCCTCGCCCGACATCCAGGCGCTGCTCGACGCTCGTACCGCCGGCGACATCAACGCTGGCACCACGATTACCGGCGGTGGCGATCTCGTCCGCCAGAATGGCAAGCCGCGCTGGAAGGCGTCGGGCACGCTGACCTGGAGCAAGGGGCCGTATCAGATCGGCGCCTACTCGCAATATACCGGCTCGATCGAGGATACCGGCCTGATCGACAGCGTCGGCAATCCGTGGCTCGTCAAGGACTCGATGACCTTCAATCTCTACGGCCAGGTGACGGTGGGGTCGAAGCGGTCGCGTCAGTTCCGCCTGCGGCTTGGCGCGCGCAACCTGTTCGACGTGACGCCGCCGCTCAGCTCCAGCGGCTATGAGGCGGCGCTGTACAGCCCCTATCGGCGCTATCTCTACGTCAACGTGCGGACGTCGTTCTGAGGACATGGCGATGATGGTCTCGAAGCTGAAGCCTGCCGCGTGGCTGGCCATCGCCGCGCTGCTCACCGCACCGTTGCCGCTCGCCGCGCAGGAAAAGGCCGGGACCGGCGGCGACATCGTCAATTACGACACGATCCACCATCCGGTCGTCGGGCGCGGCGGGATGGTGGTTAGCCAGAACGGTTATGGCGCACAGGTCGGGGCGACGATCCTGCGGCGCGGCGGCAAGGCGGTCGACGCGGCCGTCGCGGTGGCCTTTGCCGAGGCCGTCACACTGGCACGCGCCGGCAATCTCGGCGGCGGCGGCTATATGTTGATCCATATGGCGGCGGCCGACGGCAAGCCAGCCGTCGATCTCGCGATCAACTATTATGGCGTCGCGCCGCGCGCGACGACGCCCGATCTGTTGCTCGGTCGCGATGGCAAGTTCGATCGTGCCAAGGGCTGGTCGTACAAGGGCGTGGCCATCCCGGGCACCGTCGCCGGGCTGTGGGAGGCGCATCGCCGGCTCGGCAAATTGCCCTGGGCGGATGTGGTCCAGCCGGCGATCGATCTGGCGACCAACGGCGTCAGGCTCAGCGACGCGGAGGCCGATGCGACCGCGCAGGAGGCGGCGACGCTGGCCCGCGATCCGGGCGCCCGCGCGGCCTATCTCAAGCCCGACGGCTCGCCCTACCGGGCGGGCGAAACATTCCGCCAGCCCGATCTCGCGACGACGCTTACCGCGATCCGCGATCATGGACGCGACGGCTTTTACAAGGGGCCGGTCGCAGCCAAGCTCGTCGCGGCAATGAAGGCCAATGACGGCGTGATCGATGCCGACGATCTGGCGAACTACCAGGCCGCCGTCAGCGCGCCGATCTGGTCGAGCTATCGCGGCTATCGCATCGCTTATATGCCGCCGACCTCGTCGGGCGTGACCGTTGCCGAGACGATGAACATTCTCGAGCAATTCCCCGTCGGCAAGATGGGCTGGGGCAGCGTCGCCGATCTCCACCTGCTGTCCGAAGCGCTCACCATCACCGCCGCCGACCGCAGGTTCGTCGGCGGCGCACCGCGCTGGAACACGCCGGCGCACGGCTTGGCCAGCAAGGCTTATGCCGCCGAACGTGCCGCGCTGATCAAGCCGGACACGTCGCTCGATCCGCGCACGCTGCCCGATGGCAATCCCTTCGCCCATGAAAGCAGGGACACGACGCACTTCTCGGTCGCCGACGCGGCCGGCGATGTCGTCAGCAACACCTATACGCTCAGCGCCTCCTATGGCGCGCATGTCGTCGCGCCGGGCACGGGCTTCCTGCTCAACAATTCGCTCGGCAATCTCGCCTGGGGGCGGCACGGGCAGCGCTACGCGTCGAACCAGCCGTTGCCGGGCACGCGTGTCGGATCGACGATCACGCCGCTGGTCGTGTTCAAGGGTGACAGGCCGTGGCTGGTCACCGGCACGCCGGGTGGCGGCACGATCATCGCGACGATGGTGCAGTTGCTGTCCAATGTCGTGGATTTCCATCTCAATATCGCCGAGGCTGCCGAAAGGCCGCGAATCAACCAGGCGGGTGGCAATGCGCCGCTCGAAATGGAGGGCGGGTTTTCGCCCGATGTCGCGCGGCTGCTTGAACAGAAGGGGCATCGCATTGCGCCTTCGAAGACGATGGGGAGCACGCAGTCGATCATGATCGAGGGAAATCTTTTCCTGGGCGCCGCCGACACGCGTCGGCCCGATGCCCTGGTGGTGGGCGTCGAATGAGGACATTGTCCCTGTCGGTCGCGACGGCGTTGCTGTGCTGCGCATCTTCGACCGTCGCCCAGACCCCGGCCGCGTCCGCTGGCGCCGCGATTGATGCCGCGATCCGCCACGACTGGCCCGAACTCGACGCGCTGTACAAGGATCTTCACGCCAATCCCGAGCTTGGCTTCCAGGAGCGGCGCACCGCCGCGCTGCTCGCGGCAAAAATGCGCGCGCTCGGCTTCACCGTTACCGAGGGTGTCGGGCGGACCGGTATCGTCGCGCTCTACCACAATGGCGCCGGCCCCGTGGTCATGGTCCGGACCGAGCTCGATGCCTTGCCGATGCAGGAAAAAACCGGGCTTCCCTATGCCAGCCAGGCGCAGGCGATCGGCGCCGATGGCACGAAGAGCTTCGTCGCGCACAGCTGCGGCCATGACAACCATATGGCGTGGTGGCTCGGCACCGCCGAGGCGCTGCTGGCGATGAAGGATCGCTGGCACGGCACGCTGATGTTCATCGGCCAGCCCTCGGAAGAGACCGTCCAGGGCGCCAAGGCGATGATCGCCGACGGCCTGTTCACGCGCTTTCCCAAGCCCGATTACGCCTTCGCCGCGCATGTCGGCAGTGCGCCGGTCGGCACCGTCTCGGTCAAGGACGGCGTGGTCAGTTCCAACTCGGACGCCGCCGAGGTGATCTTCCACGGGCGCGGTGCGCACGGCTCGATGCCCTCGGCGTCGATTGATCCCATCGTGATGGGCGCGCATTTCGTGACCGACGTGCAAAGCGTGATCAGCCGTCAGAAAGACGCCGGGTCCTTTGGCGTGGTAACGGTCGGCAGCTTCCAGTCGGGAACCGTCGGCAACATCATCCCCGACACCGCCATTCTCAAACTCTCGCTGCGGTCCTTCACGCCGGAGATACGCGCGCTGTTGCGCGACGGCGTCACACGGACGGCGAACGCCGCCGCCGCCATGGCGGCGGCACCGGCACCCGAGGTCAAATGGCTGAGCGGCACCAGCGCGGTCAACAACGACCATGCGCTGGTCGAAAAGGTCGGTGCGCTGCTGCGCGCGCAGGATGGCGCGGACAGCATCGAGATGGTGCCCGCGTCGACGCCGGGCTGGTCGGCGAGCGAGGATTTCTCGGCCTTTGTCGAAGCCGGCGTTCCCGGGGTCTATTTCTCGATCGGCGGCTACGATCCCGCGGTGATCGCAGCGTACAAGGCCAAGGGCGAGCCGGTCCCGACCAACCACTCGCCCTATTTCGCGCCCGACCACGACAAGGCGATCCCGACCGGCATCCGGACGCTCACCCTCGCGGTCCTCGCTGTGGCGGGGTAGGGGAGAGCGCTATCGACAACGGGGATGGGCCACGGTCCGGGTTGGTTCGGTCAGGTCGCTTCCCCTAATCCCGTTCCTCTTCACTTCCCCGGCGAAGGCCGGGGCCCAGTCGGGATGACGGATGTTATGAGCGGCAGCGCCAGTCGCGGCGTCTCCCAACTGGGCCCCGGCCTTAGGTGTTCAGCGGTTCAGATTCGCGGCAGTCCGCCCTAATAGCCCGCGTCGAGATCGACCACATTGGTGAGCGGCGCGCCCGCCATGAACGCCGCCAGATTCTTCAGGAACAGCGCCCCTGCGCGCTGGAACATCTTGGTCTGGCTGCGCCCCGACAGATGCATGGTGATCAGCGCATTGGGTGCCGACCACAAGGGGTGGTCCGCCGGCAATGGTTCGGGGTCGGTCGGGTCGAGAAACGCGCCAGCAATGCGCCGCGCCTTCAGCGTCTCGATCAGCGCGTCCTGGTCGATCATGTCGCCGCGCGCGATGTTGATCAGCCATGCGCTCGGCTTCATCGCGCCAAGCTCGGCCGCGCCGAACATCGCCTTGGTCTCGCCGGTCGAGGGCGCGGCAAGGATCACCCAGTCATAGTCGCCCAGCCTGTCGCGCCACTGGTCCGGCGTCAGCGTGCCGTCGCGGCCCGAGCGCGTCACGCCGGTCACGCTCACGCCGAACGCGCGCAGCCGCTCGGCGATCAGCGTGCCGATCGCGCCCATGCCGATGATCAGCGCCGTCGTGTCGAGCAGCTCTACCTGCCCGGGTGCCGCCATCGTCCATTCGTGCCGGTCGGCGAGCCGGACGACCTCGTCATAGCGCTTGGCCGCGACCAGCATGCCCATCACGGCATATTCCGCGACGGCGATCGCGTTGATGCCGACGCCATTGGTCAGCATCGCGCCGCGCGCCTTGATCAGGTCGAGCGGCATCGCATCCAGCCCGGCATAGATGGTCGAGACCCATTTCAACTTCGGCCCCGCCGCGCGGATCGCCGTCGCGGTCAGGTGGGTCGGCTGCATGTCGACCCAGGCGATATCGGCATCGGCGATCATCGCTTCGGCATCGGCGGGGCTGGCGAACCAGGCGACGTCGAGCCCGGCGGGCAGATGCGGCTCGAGCAGCGGGCGGGCGAGCGCGGGAAGGACGGCTTTCATACTGCGGTTCCTAGCAAATCCTCCCCGGGACAGGGAGGGGGACCGGGGACGCTGGTGGAGGGGCCCAGCCACACCCGCGCCGACCGCGCGGCGAGCCTGGTATCAGGGTTATCGCGAAATCGACCGCGTTTCGACCATCAGAACCACGCGCGCTTCTCTTCGACATAGCGTCGCTCGAATTCGTCCTCGGGGGTCGCGAGGTAGATGATGAATTCGATGAAGGCGATAACCCAGACGATGGCTGCCGGCAGAACCAGCAGCCACCCGACGGTGCCGCACAGCAGCATGACGATGCCCGGGGTGATCTGGCCGAGATAGAATTTGTGCGCGCCGAACCCGCCGAGAAAGAACGCCAGCAGCGCCGCGACGAGCTTGTTCTTGTCGCCCACCGCCAGCCCGCCGCCGCCCATGCTGTAAATGTCGATCGCCCGGTCGTCGGCCACGGCAAAGTCGACCGCCTGGCCCGGCCGTGGCGGCGTCCGTTGCCGCCAGTCGCTCGCCCCGAACGCATAGCGCCGGCCATCGTCGCCCGAGATCTGCCCCTCGCCGATCCGCGTATCGAACCCCAGAAGTTTGCCGCGCACGCTGTGACCCCCATTCGCCCCGCTTGATCGCAACTTAGCCTTGTCGTCGGGCAAGGGAAGGGGGCGGAACCAATGCCTCCCCGTGCCGGGGAGGTATTGGGTCAGCGCCGCTCGCGCCGATTCAACTTTCCCGGCAAACGGCGCTTGGGGAATTCATGATCCCCACGACCCCCGCCCGAAAATCCCACCGCGCCCGCCACCGGAATTCCCTGCCGGCGCCCGCGAAAAATACAAAAATTCCCTGCCACATTGCCTGCGGCAGGGAATTCCCATCAGCGCCCGTCATCCGCTTAAACGGTCGGTTTCCAGTCCCAGCCGAGCGAATCGCCGTCCATCACCTCGACCCCGGCGGCGACCAGCGCATCGCGCAGCGCGTCGGAACGCGCGAAGTCCTTCGCCGCCCGTGCCGCGCGCCGCTCGGCGAGTTGCGCCTCGATCTCCTCGGCCGTCGCGGTCGCGGCGGCCGGCCGGACGCGCAGCGTGGCGCGGCTCAGCGTCGCGAGGCCCAGCCCCAGCACATCGTCGAAGTCGGTCAGCGCCTTCAATCGCATCGCCGGCGACAGTTTCTTGTCGGCGAGCATCTCGTCGAGCACCGGCAGCGCCCTGGGCGTGTTGAGGTCGTCCGAGACCGCTTCGTCGAGCGCGGTCAGGTAGCGCGTCGGGTCGCCGCTCTCCGTCCCGTCGGCGCGGGCGCGCAGCGCATCGACCGTCATCACCAGCCGTTTCAAGCGCGTGAACGCTGCGCCAAGGCTCTCCCACGAAAATTCCAGCTCGCCGCGATACTGCGCCTGCAGGCACATCAGCCGATAGGCGAGCGGGTGATAGCCGGCATCGACCAGCGTCTGCAGCCGGGTGAAGCTGCCGCTCGACTTGCTCATCTTGCCGTCGCGCTCGACCAGGAAGTTGTTGTGCATCCAGAAGGTCGCGCCGGTGTCGGCGCAGCCGCAATGCGCCTGGTTCTGCGCGATCTCGTTGGGGTGGTGGATCTCGCGATGGTCGATCCCGCCGGTATGGATGTCGAAGCTGGCCCCGAGATATTTCTGGCTCATCACCGAGCATTCGAGATGCCAGCCCGGCGCGCCGCGACCCCAGGGCGAATCCCATTCCATCTGGCGGTTCTCGCCGGGGGCGGATTTGCGCCAGATCGCGAAGTCCTGCGGATGGCGTTTGCCCGCGACCGGATCGATCCGCCCCTCGCGCTCGTCGTCGCTGACGCGCGCGAGCCGGCCGTAGTCGGGCACCGTCGACACGTCGAAATACAGCCCCGAATCGAGTTCGTAGCAATGCTCCGGCGCGATCGCCTCGGCGAAGGCGATCATTTCGGCGATATGGTCGGTGGCGAGCGGAAAGCGGCTCGGTTCGCGGATGTTGAGATCCTTCAGATTCTGCTTGAAGGTCGCGGTATAGTGCGCCGCGATATCCCAGATGCTCGTCGATGCGGCGCGCGCCGCCGCTTCCATCTTGTCGTCGCCGGCATCGGCGTCGGAGGTCAGATGCCCGACATCGGTGATGTTGATGATGTGGGTGAGTTTATAGCCCTTCCACGTCAGCACGCGGCTCAGCGTGTCGGTGAAGACATAGGCCCGCAAATTGCCGATATGGGCGTAGTTGTAGACCGTCGGCCCGCACGAATAGACCCGGACATTGGCGGGATCGAGCGGGACGAACGGCTCCAGCGCGCGCGTCAGGCTGTTATAGAGTGTGAGGGTGGCACCGGTCATGTCCGGTGCCATAGCGGGCCGCGCCACGGAAACAAACGCCCCGAACGCGATCCACCCCTTTCCGCGCCCCTCGGACGCCGCGATGTTTCGACGGCGTTGCCGAATGTTTCAGCCGCGATCGAGCGGCAATGTCACGCGAACCCGACCGCCGCCGGGGTGGTTGTCGAGCGACACGCTGCCGCGGTGCGCCTCGGCGATCGAGCGGACGATGGCGAGGCCGAGGCCGGTGCCGCCGGTCTCGCGATTGCGCGACGGGTCGCCGCGCACGAACGGATCGAACAACCGGTCGTCGGCGGTCGGATCGAAGCCGGGCCCCTCGTCGTCGATCGTCACCGTGACGGCGTTGTCGTCGATCGCCCAGGCGACCGATGCCGACTGGCCATAGCGGATCGCATTCTCGACCAGATTGGCGAACAGCCGGCGCAGCGCCTGCGGGTCGCCGCGCACGATCGCGCGGGCGCCGGGCGTGATGGTGACCGGCGCGCCCGTGACGTTCATGTCCTCGGTCAGGCTGTCGAGCAGGCTGCCCAATTCGATCCGCGCGTTGGCATCGGGCTTGGACTCGTCGCGGGCGAAGCGCAGCACCGCGCCGAGCATCGCGCGCATCTCTTCGAGATCGGCATCGGCGCGGACGCGCGCCTCCTCGGGCAACTGCTCGATCCAGAAGGCGAGGCGCGACAGCGGTGTACCGAGGTCGTGCGCGATCGCGGCGAGCATCGTCGTACGTCCTTCGGCATGGCGCGACAGCCGGTCGTGCATGTGCGAGATCGCGCGCGACAGGACCCGTACCTCGCCGACGCCGTCCTGCGGCATCGGACCGAGCGGGACGCCGGCGCGTGCCTCGCCCGCGGTTTCGGCAATACGCCGGATCGGCCGCGAGATCGCGCGCGCCAGCGCCCATGCCGGCCAGGTCAGCGCGAGGATCGTCGCGAGCATCGCCAGCAGCGTGACGTAATGCCAGCGCTTGACGATCGGGCTCGGCGGGTTGGTGACGACGCGCCACGTCGCGCCGTGTCGCCACGCCACGATGAAGTCGCCGATAAAGGCACTGTCCATGCCGATCGGGCGCTGGTCGGCCCAGGCGAAGACCTCGCCGGGCGGGACGCCGAGCAATTGCGCGACGTGCAGGGCGGCGCGCGGTTGCGGCATCATCCCCGCGGGCGGGGCGGGGCGGGTTTGCGCCTCGGCGACGCGCAGCGGCAGGCCAAAGGGGTGTGGCGGGGTTTCCCCATGCATCGCCGCCGCGACCATCTCGATCGAATGCGGTGGGTCGCGCGGCGGCGGCCCGCGAAACGAGATCGCGACGAAGACGGCGGTCGCGGTCAGCACCGAGCCGAGCACCAGCGCGAAGATCGACATGGCGATCGACCCGATGCGGGCGCGCGGCGCCATCATTTCGTGACGACGTCGGCGCTGAACATATATCCTTCGTTGCGCACCGTGCGGATCAGCTCGTCGCCATGATCGCGCTCCAGCTTCTTGCGCAGCCGGCTGATCTGTACGTCGATCGCGCGGTCGAAATGCTCGCTGTTGGGACCGCGCGACAGGTCGAGCAACTGGTCGCGCGTCAGCACGCGGCGCGGATGGTCGACCATCGCCAGCAGCAGGCGAAACTCGCCGTCCGACAGGTTGATCAGCACGTCGTCGGGGTCGATCAGCTCGCGACCGACCGGATCGAGTCGCCAGCCGGCGAAGCGGCGCCAGGTCCGCGTCGGGGCGGCTGCGGCCGGGCTCGTCGTGCTGTTGCGGCGCAGGACCGAACGGATCCGCGCCAGCAACTCGCGCGGATTGGCCGGCTTGGCGAGATAGTCGTCGGCGCCCATTTCGAGCCCGACGATGCGGTCGACCTCCTGGCCGATCACCGACAGGATGATCACCGCCGGGCTGGTCGCGCGATCGAGCGAGCGCAGGATGGCGAGCCCGTCCTCTCCCGGCATCATCACGTCGAGCACGATGAGCGCGTAGGTCTGCCGCGCCATCGCGGCGCGCATCTCGGCGCCGCTGGCGGCGGTGTCGACGACATAGCCGTGCTGGCCGAGGAAGGCCGCGGTCAGTTCACGGATGCCGGGATCGTCGTCGACGATCAGAAGGCGGGTCTCGAGGTCCATCGATGGTGCGCGCTGAAGCATCCGGCGGGAATGGCCGCCCAGCGTATCCGCCACATTGCAGCACTGCAACGAATCATGCTTGGCGCGACAGTGTTGCATCGGTGCAACAGCGCCGGTCACCTGCTTGTCTTTTGCGGGACTCGCTGTTAGGGGCACGGCCATTCGGCGCGAGCATCGGCTTGCGACGACCATATTCTATTGATTCGGAGTTGACGGGTTTTATGCAAATCATCGTGCGCGATAACAATGTCGATCAGGCGCTCCGAGCTCTCAAGAAGAAGCTCCAGCGCGAGGGTGTCTATCGCGAGATGAAGCTTCGCCGCCACTATGAGAAGCCCAGCGAGAAGCGCGCTCGCGAGCGCGCCGCCGCCGTGCGCCGCGCCCGCAAGCTCGAGCGCAAGCGGATGGAGCGCGACGGCGCCCGGTAAATCCGGGTCCGAACGCTTTCAATTGTTCTTCAGGCGTTATCGCCGTTTCTCCCGTGTGGAGTGCTCCCATGTCGACCGTCACCGCCGTCCCGCTGCAACCCGTCCGGCGGCGCGTGCTGGTGTATATTTGGCTGGGTATCGCGCTAGCAGTGGTTGTGGCTGTTGGCCTCGCGTGGCAGGCGCCGCAAGACGAGGCGGTCGTCGCGCTGGCCAAGGTACGGCATGACGATGCGTCGATCCAGTCGACCAGCAGCGGCCTGCTCTACAAGGTGGTAAAGCCCGGCACCGGCGACGCGCATCCGACCGACGCCGATGTCACTCTGGTCAACTATGAGGGCAAGCTGCTCAACGGCACGACCTTCGATGCCTCGCAGCAGCCGACCCCGATGCCGGTCAAAGGCGTCATCCCCGGGTTCTCCGAGGCGCTCAAGATGATGACCAAGGGCGCCAAGTACCGCTTCTGGATCAAGCCGAGTCTTGCCTATGGCGACAAGGCGGCGGGCCCAATCCCCGCGCATTCGGTGCTGGTGTTCGATCTGGAACTGCTCGACTGGAAGTCGGAAGCGGAGATTCGCCAGATGCAGGCGATGCAGCAGATGATGCAGCAGCAGGGTGGGGGTGGCGCCGGTGGCCCACCGCCAGGGGGACATTGATGGCGTCGGCCTCGCCGCCCGTCGCACCGCGTCGGGCCGAAACGACGACCGAGCGTTACAAGCCCCTGCTCTATATCCTGCTTGGCATCGTGCTGGGTGTGATCGGCACGTTCGGAGCGACCTACGGCGCCAGGGCGTGGAAGGCCTATAACGACCCCGCCGCCGTGTTCCTGCGCCACAATCGCAGCGCCGACAGCAGCATCGTCGAGACGGCTTCCGGCTTGCAGTACAAGGTGCTCAAGCCCGGTGCCGGGGCGGCCAAGCCGACCGACGATGATGTGGTGCTGGTGAACTATGAGGGCAAGCTGGAGAACGGCACGACCTTCGGTGCCTCGCAGCAGCCGACGCCGATGCCGGTCAAGGGCGCCATTCCCGGCTTCTCCGAAGCGATCAAGCTGATGCCCAAGGGCGCCAAATACCGTGTCTGGATCCCGCCGACGCTCGGCTATGGCGACAAGGCGGAGGGGCCGATCCCGGCGAACGCCGTCCTGGTGTTCGATCTCGAATTGCTCGACTGGAAATCCGAGGCCGAGATCCGCCAGATACAGATGATGCAGCAGATGCAGGCGCAGGGTGGGGGCGCCGCTGGCGCCGCGCGGCCCGGCGGAGCACCGTCGAAGCCGTGATGCGCGTGCGATCGCTGTTCGTTGTCGCCCTGGCGATGCTATCGCCTGTGGCGGTGGAGGCACAGACCGCGCCGGTCGTCGGCGATCCGGTCGCGCTGTTCCTGCAGCATAATCGCAGCGCCGATCACGCGGTGATCGAAACCGCCTCCGGCCTGCAATACAAGGTGCTGACCCCGGGCAGCGAAGCGCTGCACCCCACAGCCGACGATGTCGCGCTGGTGATGTACAAGGGCAGCCTGACGGACGGCACGGTATTCGACCAGAGCGAACGGCCGACCCCGATGGCGATTTCCGAGGTCGTGCCCGGCTTTTCCGAGGCGCTGACACTGATGGCGCGCGGCGCGAAGTATCGCGTGTGGATCAAGCCGAGCCTTGGCTATGGCGACCAGGCGACCGGGCCGATCCCAGCCAATTCGGTACTGGTCTTCGATATCGAGATGATCGACTGGAAGACCCGCGCCGAACTCATGGAGATGCGGCAACGGGCGCAGGCGCCGGTCACCCCCACGGTACCGCCGCCCGCGAAATAGCGCCTGCCGCAGGCGCGGCCGTAAGGTGCGGGCGCGGTTTACCGGGGCTTGTGCTTGTGACGGCACGCATGAGCCGCTAATCGCGGCGGACTTTCCGGAGGATTCTTATCGCATGACGATCAAGCCACTGCGCAAGGCCGTGTTCCCGGTGGGTGGCCTCGGCACCCGTTTCCTGCCCGCCACCAAGGCGCTGCCCAAGGAGATGCTGCCGGTCGTCGATCGTCCGTTGATCCAATATGCGGTCGATGAAGCGCTGGAGGCGGGGATCGAGCAGATGATCTTCGTTACCGGGCGCGGCAAGTCGGCGATCGAGGATCATTTCGACATCGCCTATGAGCTCGAGACGACGATGGCGCATCGCGGCAAGTCGATGGAGCTGCTTCACCAGACCCGCCTCAAGCCCGGCGCGGTCGCCTATGTGCGCCAGCAGGAGCCGATGGGTCTGGGCCATGCGGTGTGGTGTGCGCGCGACATCGTCGGCGACGAACCCTTTGCGGTGCTGCTTGCCGACGATTTCATGCTTGGCTCGCCCGGCTGCCTCAAGCAGATGGTCAAGGCCTATGAACAGGTCGGCGGCAACATGATCTGCGCGCAGGTCGTCGCCGATGACCAGACCGACAAGTACGGCGTCATCACGCCGGGCTCGCGCAACGGCCCGCTGACCGAGGTCAGGGGCCTGGTCGAGAAACCGAAGGCGGGAACGGCGCCGTCGAACCTCGCGGTGATCGGCCGCTACATCCTCCAGCCCGAGGTCATGCGGGTGCTCGAGACGCAGGAACTGGGTGCCGGCAACGAGATCCAGCTGACCGACGCGATGGCAAGGATGATCGGCGACCAGCCGTTCCATGGGCTGACATTCGATGGGCAGCGCTACGACTGTGGCGACAAGGCCGGCTATGTGCAGGCCAATCTCGCGGTGGCGGTGGCCCGCGATGACATCGGCCCCGCAGTGCGCGCCTTCGCGGTCGATCTGCTTCGTTAACCATTCCGCGCTAGCCCGAAGGTCGGGATAGCGACGGGCCGGGACATATGAAGGGTATCATTCTCGCCGGAGGTAGCGGCACGCGACTCTATCCGGCAACGCTGGCGATCTCGAAGCAGCTTCTGCCGGTATTCGACAAGCCGATGATCTACTATCCGCTGTCGGTGCTGATGCTCGCCGGCATTCGCGACATCCTGATCATCTCGACCCCGCGTGACCTGCCGATGTTTCGCCTGCTGCTTGGTGACGGCGCCGCGTTCGGGGTCAGCCTGTCCTACGCGGAGCAACCCGAGCCGGGCGGATTGCCGCAGGCCTTCCTGGTCGGCGAGCGCTTCCTTGACGGTGCGCCGTGCGCAATGATTCTCGGCGACAACATTTTCCATGGCGACGGGCTGGCGCGCAAATGTCGCGCGGCGCTGGCGAACGCCGCGGCGGGCCGCGCCACCGTATTCGCCTATCAGGTCGATGACCCCGAACGCTACGGCGTGGTGGCGTTCGACGCCAATGGGCGCGTCCGGTCGATCGAGGAGAAGCCGGCGGCTCCCGAATCGCCCTGGGCACTGACCGGACTCTATTTCTGCGATTCGCGCGCCGTCGAATTCGCGCGCGGTCTCGCGCCGTCGCCGCGCGGCGAACTCGAGATCGTCGATTTGCTAAAGGCCTATATGGCGACCGATTCGCTTGACATCGACAAGCTCGGACGCGGTTATGCGTGGCTCGACACCGGCACGCACGACAGCCTGCACGACGCGTCGTCGTTCGTGCGTGCGATCGAACGGCGCCAGGGCATCAAGATCGCCTGCCCGGAGGAGATCGCGTTGGACCAGGGTTATCTCGACCGAAACGCCGTGCTTGCCCGCGCCGCTGCGATGGGCAGCACCGACTATGCCGCCTATCTCAACCGGTGCGCGGCCGCGGCGTGAACGGCGTGCCGGTCGAGCGGACGGTTCTGGTGACCGGCGGTGCCGGCTTCATCGGCTCGGCCGTTTGCCGGCTGCTGCTCGCCGACGGTCGGACGCGCGTCGTCAACCTCGACAAGTTGACCTACGCCGCATCGCCGGCGGCGCTCGCCAGCGTCGCTGCCGCGCCGCACTATCGCTTCGTCCGTGGCGACATCGGCGATCGTGCGCTGGTTGCCCGGCTGATGGCCGAGGAACGAATCGATGCCGTGATGCACCTTGCCGCGGAGAGCCACGTCGATCGATCGCTCGCCGATGCCGAACAGTTCATCACGACCAACATCACCGGGACCTACCATCTCCTCGAAGCGGCGCTCGACCATTGGCGTCGGCTGAGTGGGGAAGGACAGGCGCGTTTTCGTTTCCTGCACGTCTCGACCGACGAGGTGTTCGGCGACCTGCCCTATGAATCGGGCGTGTTCGACGAGGAATCGCGCTACCGTCCGTCATCGCCCTATGCCGCGTCCAAGGCGGCGGCGGACCATCTCGTGCGCGCCTGGGGGCACAGCTACGGCCTGCCGGTGGTGCTGACCAACTGCTCGAACAATTACGGGCCCTTTCAACACGCCGAAAAACTGATCCCCCTGACGATCACGCGCGCACTGCGCGGCGAATCGCTGCCGGTCTATGGCGATGGGGAGAATGTCCGCGACTGGTTGCACGTCGAGGATCATGCCCGTGCGCTCGACCTCGTTCTTCGGCGTGGCACGCCCGGGCGGAGCTATGCGATTGGCGGGCGCGAGGAACGGCGCAACATCGCGGTGGTGACGATGATTTGCGACCTGCTCGATTCGCGGGCGCCGATCGCTGGACTGAAGCGGCGCGAGCTGATTCGTTTCGTGACCGATCGATCCGGCCATGATCGGCGCTATGCAATCGACCCGTCGCGCATCGAAGGCGAACTGGGCTGGCGCGCGACCTGGTCGTTTGACGCCGGGCTGGCGGCGACGGTCGAGTGGTATTTCGCCCAGAATGAAAGCGCCGGGATAGCTGCATCCGCGACGCTCTGACGTTGAGTGTCCCGCTTCGGGACTGGACACAAAAAAAGGGCCGAGCTTGCGCCCGGCCCCTCTATCAGCTTTGCCGTAGCGCCTTACGGGCTGGTCGGCTTCGAGCTGCTGTTGCTGGTCGCAGCGATCACACCACCGGCAACGGCCAGCAGCGCAAGGCCGCCGATCACGTAACCGCTGGAGCCGCCGCCGCCAGCACCGGCGCCCGTGTCATCCTGACCGCCGGCCGCGAACGACCTGGAGGACGAGCCACAACCGGCAACCGACAGCATCGAGGTCGGAGCGACGGTGTAGCTGCAGCCCTGCGACTGAACCTTGGCGCTCGCCTTGCCGCGCGTCACGATACGATCGCCAACGAACAGCTGCTGACCGGCGAAAGCCGGCACGAGCTTGCCGTCACGTGCAACGAACGTGCCCTGATCGGCCGAGGTCAGCTTGCCAATCGCCTGCTCGGCACCCGCAAACGCCGGTGCAGAAAGGCTCGCCACAATAAGGGCGGCGGTTACCCGCGAAAATTTCATTATCAGTCTCCTCCTGAACCGCGTCGAAGTAGGCTCACACGAAGGGAAATAGCTCGCCCCCTCAGCCTTGTCCACCCGAAAACGCTCGCGCTTGCACAACGATTTCGCGTGAGTGGCCTAAACACCACAATGCTTAAAAAGTTTCCTTCAAACCTGCGCCTGAAGATATTTTCTGCTCGTGCCCTCGATACGGATCGCGGTCAAGACGCCCGAGGCATAGGCGCCCGTATCGATCCCGATTCGGTTCGGCTGTTCGTCGGGTTCCGGCGTGATGGTGTGGCCGTGCACGACGACGAACGGGTGCGCGACGGTGCTGCCGAGAAAATCCTCGCGAATCCAGCGCAAATCGCGAATCGATTGCTCGTCGAGCGGCACACCGGGCCGGATGCCGGCATGGACGAAAAGATAGTCACCGAAGCGGAAGCTGTCGGCGAAGCCGGAAATGAATTCGCGATGTTCGGGAGGAATCGCACCGCTGACCAGCGCCGCCGCGTGCTCGACATCCATCGCCGCCAGCCGTCCGACTTCGACGCCGTAGCTTTGCGCGCACTCATAGCCGCCATAGGTAAGCCAATCGCGAAACTTCTCGCTCGGCGCGTCGAGTACGCGAAGCATCATCTCTTCGTGATTGCCCATCAGGAAGACCGGATGGGGCAGATATTTTTTGCTGCGGAGCAGCAATTCGATCACGCCGCGCGAATCGGGGCCGCGATCGATCAGGTCGCCCACGAACACGATATATTCGCGTTCGCAGGGATTTGCCCGGCTGTCGGCCTCGATCTGTTCGAGCAACGCGCGAAGCAGGTCGAGCCGCCCGTGGACATCGCCGATCGCGTAGGCGCGTGCCCCCGCTGGCCCGCTCGGCGTGGTGATCATGGCGGGTGCGGGCGCCTTGCGGCGAAATTTTCCAAACACTTCGATCTCAATCTGTTGTCGAACCGACTATTTATCGAGCCGACAAATTCGCGCGATGTTCAAAGGATGGCAAACCCTCTGGCAAATTATCGACGGCCCGTTAAGGGGCTTCGCGTGGAAAAGCCTGCTTCCGCGTGCTGGCCGCGCGTCCATCCCTTGTCGAAACCGAACGGAGCAAGTGCGTGAACCCCGTGCGCATGGCGATGATCGGATGCGGCGCGATTGCCGAACAGGGCCATTTGCCCGGCGCGCGCCTGGCCGACAAGGTCGCGTTCACCGTGTTGATCGACCGCGATGAGGCGCGTGCCCAGGCACTCGCCACGCGGTTCGGCATCCCACATGTCGCGACCGATATCGCCGCGGCAGCGGATTATGCCGATGCCGCTTGTGTTGCATTGCCGCATCATATCCATCGTCAGGCGACCGAGCTTTTGCTCGATCGCGGCCTGCACATCCTGATCGAGAAGCCGCTGGCGACGACGCTGGCTGACTGCGACGCCATGCTGGAGACAGCCGCCAGGGCGCAGCGCACGGTCGGCGTCGCGATGGTGCGACGCTACGCCCCATCCTCGCGCTACCTCAAGCAACTGGTCGATTCAGGCATGCTCGGACGAATCGAGCATATCCACATCGTCAGCGGTGTCGGGGATGCCTGGGCTGGCCAGTCGCTTTACATGCTGAGCGCGCGCGAGAGCGGTGGCGGCGTGCTGATGTGCAATGGTTGCCACGATCTCGACGCGCTCACCTGGCTGCTCGGACCCGTCGCGTCGCTGGAATGCCAGATCGATTCGGCTTTCGGGCTGGAAGGCAATTGCCGGATCGATTGCACCATGGCGTCGGGCGCGACGGGTGTCGTCGAGCTGAGTCGGACGGTCACGCTGAACAACATGATTCGCATCGAAGGCACCAACGGCACGGTTGTGGCGCCGTTGATCGGCGCGGGGCTCACGCTCATCCCGCATGGCGGCCCGCTGTCGCTGACCGGCGCCGTCGACGACGCGACGTTCGACTTCCCGCAGTTGATGGCGGACCAGCTGGACGATTTCGCCAGCGCGATCCAGGATGGCCGCGCGCCGCTGGCCGATGGCGCCGCGGGTCGCGACATCGTCGCGCTGATCGAGCGCTGCTATGCTTGGGCCAAACCGATGTCATTACCTTGGGCGCGCCCGGTCGCGATGCCGGTGGCGGCATGAGCGACGCACTGAAGGGGCGGACCGCTCTCGTCACCGGCGGCACTGGATTCATCGGCGGGCGGCTGATCGAGATTCTCGTCGGCCAGTTCGGCATGAAGGTAAGGACGCTGGTGCGCGGGACCTCGACCGGCAGCGGCGCCTACCGGGCGGCGGCGGCCGGCGCCACGTTCGTTACCGGCTCGCTGACCGACGCGGCCGCGATGCGCGAAGCGCTGGAGGGGGTGGATTATGTATTCCACTGTGCGTTCGGGTCGCATGGCGATCTTGCCGAGCAGCGCCGCGTCACGGTCGAGGGTACGCGTACTCTCGCGGCTGCGGCCGGTGCGGCGGGCGTGGCGCATTTCGTCAATCTCGGCACCATCGTTTCGTTCGGTGCGGATACGCCAGCCGAGGTCGACGAGAGCTATACCGTCCGGCGCATGTGGAAATGGCCCTATGCGATCGACAAGCGCGACGCCGAGCTGGCGATCGCCGAGGAACACCGGCGCTCCGGGCTGACCGCGACGACGTTGCGGCTCGGGGTGATCTACGGGCCCTATGGCCCGGCGTTCACACTCTACCCGCTGGCGTTGCTCAAGAGGTCGCGTCTGGCGCTTATCGATGGTGGACGCGGGGTTTGCGCGGCAGCTTATGTCGACGACGTGATCCAGGCCATCCTGCTCGCCGCGCAGCGGCCGGCCGGGCCACCGGAAACTTTCATCATCAAGGGGCCGGACCGGGTTACCTGGCGGCAATTCTACGAATCCTACGAGGAAATGCTCGGCGTCGAGCGGCTCGTCGAGATGAGCCGTGCGGAAATGCGCGGTGCCAGGGGCAAGATCATGCGCGCCGCGATGCGCGCGGTGGTGGGCGAGGGGCTGGCGGCGCTGAAGGCCAGCCCGAACTTCAAGCGCGCGGCAGGCGCGCTGCCGCTGGTGCGGCCGGCCTACGCGCTGATCGGCAAGCGCCGCACCGGCGCCGCCGGCGTAGCGCTGTCGGCAGAGCATGCTCCGGCGGCCGCGCCGGAACTGCCGATCGAGCTGATTCCGCCGATGATGATCGATTATTACGCCAGCACGACCGAGTATAGTATCGACCGCGCACGTGCCGAGCTCGGCTACGCACCGGTGTACGACCTTGCGGCCGGCATGGCCCTGACCGCGCAATGGGCGCGCTGGGCGAATCTCGTTCCGCCCGCGCCGCTCTGAGGTTCAGGCGCCGATCGGTTTGATCGCGCGCGTCGAGATGAAGGCGCGCACCATGTTGCGCTCGTCGCGGTCGAGAAAGAGATACGCCGCGACGCAATAGCCGATCGCCAGGCTGAATCCGGCGATCGCGAGGCCCAGCATGTCATGGAAGACGAACAGCTTCCCGATCGCGATCGCGCCGGCGCAGGAAATGCCGAACAGCCCTATGGCGACGAGTATCGGCGGATAGAAGGTCGATCGTGGTTGTTCTATGTTGCTGGCGGCATAGGGAATCAGAAACACCAGTTCCTTGATCGCCAGGCTGAGGCCGACCGCGCCCGCCACGCCGAGAATGCCGAGCGCGCTGTGACCCCCGATCAGCAGGGCGATGGCCACACCGATCGCGCCGGTCACCAGCTGGACCAGACCCGAGAGCATCACCCGGTCCGCCGCGAGTGAGATGGTATAGAGCGGCACCACCGTCGAGGTGATTGCGATCGGAGCGATCTGCACGACCATCAATGGCCAGTAATTGACGAAGTCGGGCCCGAGCCACACGTGCAGGATCTGATCCGACAGGCCGCACAGATAACCCGCCGGCAAGGCGACGCAGATCGCCATGAACTTCATCGCGGTGCGGGTGTAGCTGACGAGCTCGCGGGGTTGTGCGCGGGCATAGAGCGTCAGGATGGTGGGCACGCACAGCACCGCGACCGAGGTAGCGCCGTTGCGCAGGAACAGCGACCATTGGCTGACGGCGGCATAGTGGCCGGCGAGGTGGACGCCGAAGAGCTTGTTGGCGAGGACCAGTTCGGAACTGCCGACGAGGATGGTGCCGATCTGCATGATCAGCACCTTGGAGGCGATGCCCGAGATGGAGCGGAACTCGCCCGCCTCATATTTGAAGCTGAAAAAGGCCAGATGCGGCGCCGCGCGCTTTGCAAAGGTCATGCTGAGCGCGACGCCGACGACGGCGCTCGCCAGGATCGCGGTCGCGGCGTTGACGACCGTTGCAGCGAAGGCGACGAACAGGATTATGGTCAGCGTGACGCGGGTAACCGTCTGAATGACGGAAGAGATATTGCCGAGGTCGAGCCGGTTGCGGCTGAAGATGATGCCCTGAAACGGCGTCGAGAGAACCGACAGCACGAATGCCGCGGCGATGAACGCGAACAACAGGCGCGTCGCCGTTTCCGCGCCGACGGGCACGTCGAACAGGCTGGTGGAAAACCAGGCGACCAGGGCGAGCGGGACAGCAAGCAGGAATGCCAGCGCACCGGCGCCCGCGAGCGCCGAACCGAAGGCGACGCTGGCGCGGTCGGGGTCGTTGTGTTCGAGCGCGAATGTCAGGTTGCGGTTGAGCGAAGCGCTCAGCGTCTGGGTGATGATGCTGAAATAGGACACGATCGTCGTCGCCAGCGGGATCAGCCCATAAGCGGCGGGCCCGAGTTGGTGAACGAGGAACGGAGTGAACCAGATCCCGATCCCGATCGACAGGACGAAGCCGATCACGGTCGTTGCGAAATTACGTCGCGTTTGCCCGACAGAAGTCATGGCCGCCTTTCTACTTGATCACTGGGGCCGGAAATCATCGCTCAGCTTTGGCGGCTCGCTATCCGGGGTGGAATCGGGGAGGCTGGCGAATGTGTCGCTCGTATCCGTTGCGAGGAACGCCGCCAACCCTGAAAGTCGCGTCGCCGGAATAGAGATGTCAGCGCTTGCCGAACCGCACGATGGCCGACCGCAACTGTGCTGCGATGGCCTCGGCCGTATGGCGGGCAAGATGTGCGACGCGTGCGGGGTCCGCAGGGTCGGCCGGGTCGGCGAGCGCGGCTGCGATGGCGGTGGCGGCGCTGACCGGATCGCCGGCCACGAAGGTGCGTCCCGACGCGCCGATCGCCTGGGGCAGGCCGCCAATATCCGACACGACCATCGAACAGCCGCTTGCCAGGCCCTCCAGCGCGACGATGCCGAACGGTTCGGCCCAGACCGAGGGCACGATCATCACTCGGTGCGCGTTGAGCGTTCGGCGCAGCGTGTCGCCGGTCTGCGCGCCGAGAAAGTCGACCCGGTCGGCGATGCCGAGCGACACGGCGAGCGCCTCCGAATCGGCGCGCGCGGGGCCGTCGCCGACGACGGAAAGTCGCGCCGTGCCGAGCGGGCCGCCGGGCAGTGCCATGGCGCGCAGCACCACGTCGCAGCCCTTTGCGGGCACCAGCCGGCCGACCACGACAAGGTCGCGGTCGCGCACGATGCCCGGATCGGCGAAAAACAGCTTCGCGTCATAGGGGTTGGTCAGGGTCAGCTTCGGCCGGCGATCGGGCAGGCGCGCGGTGATGAAATCGCTGCACCCGAGATTGGCGCGAACGCGGTGTTCGATCAGCAGGCGCTTCGCATGCTGCGACATGGTGAGTTTGTGCAGCGGCATCTTCGGGTCGCGAAACTCGTGCTGATGCCAGACGAACAGGGGTGTTCCGGCGGCGAGGATCGCCGGCATGAGCTTCAGCCCGATATTGGGCATGATCGCGGCATCGGCGCCGCGACACACGGCATAGGCCTTCGCGAAGCTCGGGCGGCGGATCAGGCGATAGGCGCGATCGGGCATCGGGCCGCCCGGTTGCAGGGTCAGCACCGTCACGTCATCGCCACCGCGGCCAAGCGCATCCGCGGTCATCTCCGACAGATTTTCGATGCCGCCAATATTCGGCACGAACGGCGTCGTGCAAATGGCGATCCGCATAACTTCCCCGTATTGGCGCTGCCGGCTGTGGTCCGATGGCATCCCCCGATACCACCGGACTCGTGCTATGCCGGGTTTGTCGGACGATAGGAAGAGCCCGGCGATGTCGCGAGCGCGAGAAGAGCCGGTGATGTCGCGAGCGCGACGAGGGCCAAGGATGCCCGATGCGGGGATCATTGCTTGATTCATGCGACACGGTCGCTAGGACATGGGCGAAGTGTTGGAGCTAGGGTGATATGCGTACCAGCGGGATCAATCAGGTGTGGCGGCGGCTGTCGACATTGGGCGTGGTTGCCGGGATGGCATTGGCGCTGGCGGGGTGCGCGACGCGTGGCGGGCCAGTCGCCTATGCCAGCGATCCACTCGCCAAGCCCGATATTCCGACGGATATCGCGCCGAGCAACGACTATCACCTCGGGCCGGCGGACGTACTCAACGTCTCGGTCTATGGCGTGTCCGAGTTCAGCGGCGACTATACGGTCGACAGCCTTGGCCGAATCAAGTTGCCGCTGGTCGGTGACGTGCCGGTGCAGGGGCAGACGAGCGACCAGGTCGCGGCGGAACTGACGCAGAAGCTTCAGGCAACATATCTGCGCGATCCGAAGGTCCAGGTGGTCCTCAAGACCGCGCAGAGCCAGCGGATCACGGTCGACGGGTCGGTGGCGCAGCCCGGTCTCTACGCCATCGGCGCAGATACCACCCTCATCCAGGCGATCGCGACAGCCAAGGGCGTGACCGATGACGGTAACCCGCGCCGCGTGGTCATTTTCCGCAAGATCGGCGGTGTGCGCCAGGCGGCGGCATTCGACCTGACCGATATCCGGCGTGGCAAGATGCCGGACCCGCAAGTCTATAGCAACGACATCATCGTCGTTGACGGTAATGGTGTCGGCAAGACGTTCAAGACCGTGATCCAGGCGCTGCCGATCGCCGCGCTGTTCCGACCCTTCTAGAAAATCAGGTCTCAACTTCGATGAACGATTATAGCGGGTCGGTACCCGATATTGCCGAGCGTGGCCGCAGTGGCGCCATCGCGCCGATCGGCCAGAATCTCCAGCCCTCGCTCGGGCCCGCGATGTTCGACGTCGATTCGCTCGAGGGCGATTCGAGCGGATTCAATCTGCGCGACGTGTGGCGCGTCCTGTTTCGCTGGCGGTGGTTGATTCTTGCGGTCACGCTGGTCGCGGTACTCATCGCCTTCGGCGTGAGCCTGATGACGACACCGCTTTATCGCGCCTATTCGTCGCTCGAAATCACCCAGCCACAGGCCGAGCTGATCCAGAAAGCCGATACCCAGCCGATCGTGCAGCGCGATCCGGCGTTTCTCGCGACGCAATATGGCCTGCTGAAGAGCCGCTCGCTGACCGAACGGGTCGTCCGGCAGCTCAACCTCGCCAACGATCCGGGTATCGCGCCGGCGCGCATGAGCCTCGAGCAGCGGGAGCGCGTCGCGACCGGCGTCGTCTCGGGCCATTATACCGTCAGCCCGGTGATCGGCAGCCGCCTGATCAACCTGTCCTATGTCGACCGGGACCCGGCGCGCGCGGCGCGGATCGTGAATGCCTTTGGCGACGCGTTCATCGCGTCGCAGCTCGAGCGCAAGTTCGGCCAGACCGCCTATGCGCGGCAGTTCCTCCAGAGCCGTCTCGATTCCACCAAGAAGACACTGGAGGCTTCCGAAGCCGCGGTGGTGAATTACGCCCAGAGCCAGGGCATCGTGATGGTCGGGGCGACCAGCACGGGCGGGTCGGGTGAAAGCGGCGGCGGTGGCGGCGGCGGTGGCGGCACGTCGCTCGAGAGCAGTTCGATGGTTTCGATCAACTCGGCGCTTGCCACCGCGACGAGTGATCGCATCGCCGCGGCGGCGCGCTGCCATCAGGGTCAGTCGGGCAGTGAGGTCCAGCGCGATTCGGCGATGCAGACGATGCGCGCGAAGCGGGCCGACCTGCAGGCCGATTACGACCAGAAGCTCACGCTCTATAAGCCGGAGTTTCCGGCGATGGTCCAGCTGCGGGCGCAGATCGCCGCGCTCGACACCCAGTTGCGCCAGCAAGGGGGCGGAATCGCCAGCGGCGCGTGCTCCGACTATACGGCGGCGCTCGCGCGTGAGAGCGCGCTGAAGGCGCGCGTCGGCCAGCTCAAGGGTGACGTGCTGAACACGCAGGAACGCAGCATCAAGCTCAACATCCTGCAGCGCGAGGTGGATACCAACCGCGCCTTGTACGATGCGCTGCTGCAGCGCTTCAAGGAAATCGGCGTCGCCGGGGGCATCGGCGCGACGACGGTCGCGGTGGTCGACCGTGCCCAGGTCCCGGGGTTCCCGTTCCAGCCGAACATGTTCAAGAACGTGTTCCTGGCGGCGGTTCTCGGCCTCTGCCTCGGTGTCGCGCTCGCCTATCTGATCGAGTTCATCGACGACACGGTGAAGGCGCCGGAAGACGTCAAGCAGAAGCTGAAGGTGCCGGTGCTTGGCGTGGTTCCGGTGGTTGCCAAGGGCGAGACGATCGCGGAGCAGCTCGCCGATCCGCAGTCGCCTGTCTCGGAAGCCTATTTTTCGATCAGCGCGGCGATCCAGTTCTCGACCAGCGGCGGCGCGCCCAAATCGCTGCTGGTAAGTTCGTCGCAGCCGGCCGAAGGCAAGTCGAGCACCTGCTATGCCATCGCGCAGAATTTCGCGCGGCTTGACCGCACGGTGCTGCTGATCGACGCCGACATGCGCAAGCCCAGCTTCTTCATCGAGGATAGCGAAAAGGCCAAGACCGTCGGCCTGTCCGCGTTGCTGACCAGCGATTCGAGCCTCGTTTCGCACGTCAGCGCGACGCGGAGCGCGAACCTGTTCCTGCTTTCGTCCGGGCGCGTACCGCCCAACCCGGCGGAGTTGCTCGCCAGCCACCGCATGCGGGCGATCCTCGAGGAAGCGATGTCGCGGTTCGACATGGTGATCATCGATGCCCCGCCGGTGCTCGGCCTCGCCGACGCGCCGCTGCTCGCGTCGATGTGCCAGGGCACGCTGTTGGTGGTGCAATCGGGCGCGATTCGCCGCCCGGCCGTGAGCAACACGATCAACCGCCTGCGCTCGACCGGTGGGCACATCATCGGCGCCGTGCTGACCAAGTTCGATCCCAAGACCAGTGCCTATGGTTATGGCTACGGTTATGGCTACGGTTATGGCTATGGTCGCGATGCCTATAAATACGGCCTCGCTGCGGGCGACGATGGCAGTGCACGTCGCATTCAGCTGTCCTGACGATATCGCCAGGACACCGGAGCATGGCAAAGCTTGGTCACACGATACGATTGATCGCAACCGGGGCGGTGTCGATCGGCGTGGCGGCGATCGCATTATGGTCGGGCGCCCATGCCTTCCACAAGGCCGCCCGGATCGAGACGGAGAAGCGCTACCTCGCCGCGATGGTCGCGGCGATGCTCGACCCGCAACAGGCTCGACCGGCCGCGCCCGCGGCGCTTGACCCGCCCGCCGTACGGCTGGCGCGGCGGCCGCTCGATCGCAACGCGCTGTCGCAGGTGGCGTTGGAAGACGCGCTGGCCGGACGCCGCGATGCGGCGCGGCCGATCATGCAGGAAGTCGTCCGGCGTGATCCGCGTGCGACGTCGGCCCGCGTCTGGTTGATGACGGATGCGCTCGGCCGCAATGATCTGGCGACCGCGGTCAGCCAGATCGAGCGGCTGATGTCGGTCGATGTCGGCCAGCGCAGCGCCTATTTCCCGATCCTCGCGGAAATCGCGCGGCAGCCCCGCGCCGAGCGGCCGTTGATGGCGGCGCTGGCGAGCGGGGTTTCGTGGCGGACCGAATTTCTCGGCTATCTGACGACGCGCGGCGTCGATCCGGCACGAATCTTTCGCCTAAGCGCGGGAACCGCGGGCAAGGCCGCCAGCGCAGGGGACAGCGCGCAGGGCGGCCTGATCCTGCAATTGATCGCGCGCGGCGACTATGATGGTGCCTATCTCGCCTGGGTCAACTTCCTTCCGCCCGATGCGCTGGCCAAGGTGGCTTCGGTCTATGACGGCTCCTTCGTCGGGCTGCCCGGGCCAAAACCTTTCAACTGGTCGTTCAACGACGGCGACGCCGCCTCGGTCGGGATCGATCGCGGCAGCGGCCTGCGCATCGAATATTCCGGTGGACAGAGCGCCCGCCTCGCGTCCCAGACGATACTGCTGAAGCCCGGCAGCTACACGCTCGACTATTTCGCGAAGGGATCGGGTGAGGTGGCCGATGGCGGTACGCTGGGGTGGCATCTGCTGTGTCTGCCAAGCAGCAAGCCGGTCCTCGATCTGCCGATCGCCGGCCTGGGCGACAGTGTCACCGGTCATTCCGCGCGCTTTGTCGTACCGAATGACTGCAATGCCCAGTTGCTGTCGATCGAGGCGACGCTCGGAACCTTCCCGCAGTCGCGGTCGGTAACGATCGCGCGGGTCGAGATCAGGAAGGTATCGTGATGGCCCGACCTTCGCGTTCGCACCGTTCGGGCCGCAGACGGCGCGGTACCGCCACATCGTCGTTCGGGGTCCGCACGTTGGCGCTGCCGGCCTTTCTCGTCGCGGCGATCGTCCTTGGTGGCGCGACCGCCGCGGGCGTCATACCCAATCTGCTGCTCCAGCTGGGCGGGGCGGGGTTGCTGTTCCTCGGGGCGTTATGGCCGATGCAGCGCGCATCGACGCGTGCCGAGCGGATGCTCATCTGGCTTGGCGTCGCGTTCGTGGCCGTGGTGCTGGTCCAGTTGATTCCGCTGCCTCCGGGCCTGTGGGCAACGTTGCCGGGTCATGCGCCGCTGGCGCGTGGCTTCACCCTGGTGGGCACGGCCGTACCTTCGTTGCCGCTGTCGCTCGATCCGGCCGCGACCATCGCCAGCCTGCTGAGCATCACCGTGGCGGCGGGCATGTTCGTCCTGGTGGAACGGGCGGATGATCGCAGCCTGGCCGCCTTCGCGCTGGCGCTGGCCGTGATGGCGGCGCTCTCGGTCGTGATCGGCCTCGTCCAGTTGGTCAACGGCAACGCGTCGCCACTTTATCTCTATTCCAATACCAATCGCGGTCAGCCGGTCGGCTTTTTCGCCAACAGCAACCATCTTGCGACGCTGGTCCTGACTGCGCTGCCGTTTCTCGCCGCGCTGGTCGCGACGGTGCGTGCGCGCGACGGCCGGGTCGAGGGATGGGCGGCGGATACGGTCGTGCTAGGTGCGCTGGGGGTCCTGCTGCTCCTTGGCGTGATCGTCGATGGCTCGGTCGCCGGCCTCGGATTGCTGCTGCCGACGCTGCTCGCCTCCTATTTCCTGGTGCGGCGCGGACGTGATAGCCGGATGCTGTTGATCGGCGCGCTGGTCGCACTGGTGCTGGTCGGCGTGTTCGTGGCGCTGTCGTTCAACAGTCCGATCCTTGCCGGCTACGCCCAGACCTCGCTCAATGCCGGTCCGACGTCACGGCTGGGATTTTACCGGCATACCATTGCCGCGATCGGCAGTTTTTTCCCGTTCGGCACCGGGCTTGGCAGTTTCATTTCGGTATTTCCGGCATTCGAGGACCCGCACGCGGTCGACGCGATCTTCGTCAACCACGCCCATAACGATTATCTCGAATTCATACTCGAACTTGGCCTGCCCGGCGCGATCCTGATCGTGACCTTCCTCGCATGGTGGCTCTGGCGCGCGGTGGCGACCTGGCGCGATGCTGACAGTGGGTTGTTACCGCGGGCGGCGACGATCAGTTCGGCGGTGATCCTGACGCACAGTCTGGTGGACTATCCGGCGCGCACCGCGGCGATCCTTGCCGTGATGGTCGCATGTTGCGCGATCATGGCGCGTCCGGGGCGGATTCCACCGCCGCCGCCATCGGCCGACGAGGATGCGGCGCCTGCTCGCCATCTTGCGGCGTGACGCATATCGCCTGAATGCTGTATCGCAGCGCAACATGCGCCGCTATGCAGCAGCCGCTTCCAGCGGCACTGGAAATTTTTTCGAGGGGTTTCTGTGACCAAGACGGCGCTCATTACCGGTATCACGGGTCAGGATGGGGCTTATCTTGCCGAGCTGTTGCTCGCCAAGGGCTATATGGTTCATGGCATCAAGCGCCGCTCGTCGTCGTTCAATACCGGCCGGATCGACCATCTCTATGAGGATCCGCACGAGAAGGGCGTGAAGCTCAAGCTGCACCATGGCGATATGACGGATTCGACCAACCTGATCCGCATCGTCCAGGAAACGCAGCCTGACGAGATCTACAATCTCGCCGCGATGAGCCATGTCCAGGTGAGTTTCGAGACGCCGGAATATACCGCCAACGCCGACGGTATCGGCACGCTGCGCCTGCTCGAGGCGATCCGCCTGCTCAACATGACCGACAAGGTCCGCTTCTATCAGGCGTCGACCTCGGAGCTTTACGGCTGGGTGCGCGAGATTCCGCAGAGCGAGACGACGCCCTTCTACCCGCGCTCGCCGTACGCCGCCGCCAAGCTCTACGCATACTGGATCACGGTGAACTATCGTGAGGGCTACGGCATGCACGCCTCGAACGGCATCCTGTTCAACCACGAGAGCCCGTTGCGCGGCGAAACCTTCGTTACCCGCAAGATCACCCGCGCGGTGGCGGCGATCACGCTCGGGCTGCAGGACACGCTCTATCTCGGCAACATGGATGCCAAACGCGACTGGGGCCATGCGCGCGACTATGTCGAGGGCATGTGGCGGATCCTGCAACAGGATACGCCCGACGATTATGTGCTGGCGACGGGCGAGACCCGCACCGTGCGCGAATTCGTCGAACTGGCGTTCCGCGAGGTCGACATCGAGATTACCTGGTCGGGCGAAGGCGTCGACGAGGTGGGCCGTTGCGCGAAGACCGGGCGCGAACTCGTCAAGGTCGACCCGCGTTACTTCCGTCCGACCGAGGTCGACATCCTGATCGGCAACCCGGCAAAGGCGAAGGAGAAGCTCGGCTGGGCGGCGACCGTCAAGCTGCCGGAACTGGTTGCCGAAATGGTCCGTTCCGACGTCGAGACGATGAAGCGCGAAGGAAAGACGGGCTCTTGAGCGACGCGATGTTCGATCTGGGCGGAAAGCGCGTGTTCGTCGCCGGCCATCGCGGGATGGTGGGCAGTGCACTGGTGCGCCGGCTGGCGAGCGAAGACTGCACCATGGTCAGCGCCAGCCGATCGGAAATGGACCTGCGCCGCCAGGACCAGGTCGAGGCGTGGTTCGCCGCCAACAAGCCTGACGTGGTTTTCCTCGCCGCGGCGCGGGTCGGGGGAATTTGGGCGAACAGTCATTTCCCCGGCGAATTCATCTACGAAAATTTGATGATCGAGGCCAACGTCATCGAGGCGGCACGGCGTAACGACGTTCGCAAACTGCTGTTTCTCGGCTCGGCCTGCATCTATCCCAAAGATGCGCCACAGCCGATCCCGGAAAGCGCGCTGCTATCGGGTCCGCTCGAACCGACCAATGAATGGTACGCCGTCGCGAAGATCGCCGGGATCAAGCTCGCGCAGGGCTATCGACAGCAATATGGCTGCGACTTCATCTCGGCGCAGCCGACCAACCTCTATGGCACCGGCGACAATTTCGACCTTCAGCAGAGCCACGTCATTCCGGCCCTGATCCGCAAGGCGCATGCCGCCAAGCTGGCCGGAGACGCGACGATGCCGATCTGGGGCTCAGGCACGCCGCAACGAGAATTCCTCCATGTCGACGACCTCGCGGATGCGCTGGTGTTTCTGATGAAGCATTATTCGGCCCCGGAAATCGTCAACGTCGGCAGCGGCGAGGAAGTGACGATTCGCCAGCTTGCCGAGGCGGTCAATCGTGTCGTCGGTTTCGAAGGCGACCTGGTGTTCGACGCGAGCAAGCCCGATGGGGTGATGCGCAAGCTGGTCGATGTAAGCAAGATCAATGCGCTGGGTTGGCGCCATCGTTATGGCCTCGAAGAGGGGTTGGCGGGAACCTATCGCTGGTTCCTCGACCATCATGACGATGCGCGCGGTCTCGGCAGCTGAAAGGGAAAATCATGGCGCGGACGTATAGCAGCCGGAAGCGAATTCTGGTGACCGGTGGGGCGGGCTTTGTCGGCTCGCATCTTTGTGACCGCTTGCTCGATGCCGGGCACGAGGTGATCTGCCTCGACAACATGTACACCGGCACCAAGCGCAATATCGACCATCTCCACGCGAATCCGCGCTTCGAGTTCATGCGCCACGACGTGTGCTTCCCGGTCTATGTCGAGGTCGATGAGATCTATAATCTCGCCTGCCCGGCCTCGCCCGTGCACTATCAGCATGATCCCGTTCAGACGACCAAGACCTGCGTGCACGGCGCGATCAACATGCTCGGCCTGGCCAAACGACTGCGCTGCCGCATCCTCCAGGCCTCGACCAGCGAGGTCTATGGTGACCCCAGCGTTCACCCGCAGACCGAGGATTATTGGGGGCACGTCAACCCGATCGGCATTCGCTCCTGCTATGACGAGGGCAAGCGCTGCGCCGAGACCCTGTTCTTCGACTATCACCGTCAGCATGGCATCGAGATAAAGGTTGCGCGGATCTTCAATACCTATGGCCCGCGAATGCACCCGGCGGACGGGCGCGTCGTATCGAACTTCGTCGTTCAGGCGCTGAAGGGTGAGGCGATCACGATTTTCGGCGATGGCCAGCAGACGCGCAGCTTTTGTTACGTCGATGATCTGGTCGACGGACTCATTCGCCTGATGGAGAGTCCGGCCGACGTCACAGGGCCGGTCAATATCGGCAACCCGAACGAATTCTCGATGCGCGAGCTGGCCGAAGCCGTACTGGCCCAGGTCGACACGACCTCCCCCCTGACCACGTTGCCGCTGCCGGCGGACGATCCCAAGCAACGTCAGCCCAATATCGACATCGCGCGGGAAAAACTCGGTTGGGAACCGAAGATCCAATTGCGCGAGGGCCTGACCAAAACGATCGCCTATTTCCGTGCGTTGGTCGAGCAGGGCGTAGCCTGAACGATGGCAGCGCCCCGCGTGTCGGTGATCATTCCCAATTACAATCGCGCGGGGATGATCGGCGAGACCATTGCCAACATGGAGCGACAGACGCTGACGCCGCATGAGATCATCGTCGTCGACGATGGATCGAGCGATGGCTCGGTCGACTTTCTGCGCTCGCTTGGCGATCGGATCCGGCTTGTCGTGCAGGACAATGCCGGGCCTGGCGCGGCGCGCAATGCCGGGCTGGCGATCGCCACGGGCGACTATATCCAGTTCTTCGACAGCGACGACCTATGCACCCCTGACAAAATCGAATGTCAGTCAAGAGCGCTGGAACAAAGCGGCGCCGATATCGCCTATGGCCCGTGGATAAAGGCGTGGCTCGCCGACGGACGCGCGTGCTACGACGGGCTGGTCTATCAGCAGCGGCCCGTGACGAGCGCACCGCTCGACGCGTTTTTGCGCGGCTGGCTCTTGTTCGTGCCATGCTGTGTGATCCGGCGAACGCTGCTTGATCGCGTCGGAGGCTACCCGACCGCGACCCGTACCGCGGAAGATCTGGAACTGATCGTGCGGGCGATGCTCGCTGGCGCCCGCTTGGTGCATGCGCCACAAGGCATGGTGCTGGTGCGCCAGCATCCCGAAAATCAGATCAGCGCCTCGCGCGCGGGTGCCGAAGCGCGGCGCCGTGATCGCGCGTGCCTTTTCGATACGATCGATGAACTTTTGGTCGAAGGTCGCTATGTGCCGTCAAGCGCTGCACGGCGGGCGTGGAGGCTGTCGGCTTGGGCGTTTCGTCATGAGGCGGGACTCGTTCCCGACAGCCTAATGCGACGGTTACAAATACGTGCTCGCGAAGCGCGGGCCGGCTTTCGCCTTAGGCTCACCGGTTCTCGTCTGCCGATGAGCTTCGGGCCGGCTCCTATGAGCGCGAAGCAATCAGAAGGTGTGAGATTGATCGGCTATGAGCCGGTAAGGCATTAGACGAGGCGAGACGTGGGGGTTGCGATCAGCTATCGCCCCTCGCGACCGGAGATTCGGAAACGAGTTGCTTTTGCGAGGATGAGCATGAAGCGTGTGAAGTGCATGAATTGTGGCGAAGCGCGGCTTCACGAGTTCATCGACCTGGGCGACCAGCCCAACGGCAACAGCTTTCTCCATGCCAATGAACTCGACCAGGAGGTCAGCTTCTCGCTGGCGATGATGGTCTGCGACAATTGCTGGCAGGTGCAGATCAGCGAATTTCCCTCCCAGGAGGTGCTGTTCAACGACCACGCCTATATCACCGGGCGCAACGCGCCGGTGGTGGCGCATTTCAAGAAGCTTGCGCCGCACATCATCGACAAGATCGGTCTCAAGGAGAATGATCTCGTCATCGATGTCGGCTGCAATGACGGCACCTTCCTCAAGGCATTTGCCAGCCAGGGCATGCGGGTCCTCGGCGTCGACCCGTCGGAACGCACCGGTCTGCTCGCGCGCGAGCAGGGCGTTACGGTGTTCCGCCAATTCTGGTGCCACGAGACCGGCAAGTCGCTCAAGCAACTCGGTGTGAAGCCCAACGCGATCACCGCGACGGCGGTGTTCTACCACGTGCCCGACCTGCACGATTTCGTCGCCGGTCTCGCCGAGGTGATGGGGCCGGATACGGTGTTCGTGGTGCAGGGCGTCAACTGCCTCGACCTGATCGAACACAATGAGTTCGATCATTTCTACCATGAGCATAGCTGCATCCATGCCGTCGGCCCGCTGCGGCGACTGTTCGCGGCACATGGCCTGGCGATTCGCGACGTCGAGTTCTCGCCGATCCATGGCGGCAGCTTCATCCTCTACGTCTACCGCGAAGAGAATCCGATCGCCGAGAGCCCGGCGGTGGCTGCGGCCGTCGCCGCCGAGGAGGCTGCCGGCCTGTTCAAGCTGCAGACCTATGAGGATTTCGCCGCGCGTGTGCGCCACAACATGGCCGAACTGCGCACGTTGCTCGAAAAGCTCAAGGCGGAAGGCAAGACCGTTTACGGGCTGGGCGCACCGGTCAAGGGTTCGACGGTGCTCAACTATGCCGATATCGGCCCCGACCTCGTCCAGGCGGTAACCGAGGTCAACGAGTTCAAGATCGGCCGGGTCACGCCGGGCACGCATATCCCGGTCATCGACGAAAACGCCGTCGACAAGCAGCCGGATTACTACCTCGTCCTAGCGTGGAACTTCCTCGATTTCCTGTTGAAGAAGAACGAAGCCTATCTGCAGGCGGGCGGGCGCTTCATCACGCCGGTACCCGAGGTGCAGATCCTTGGGCCGGGCGGCGTCCGCGAGGCGTGAGCGCGGGCATGAAGAACGTCATCGTGACCGGGGCGACAGGGTTTGTCGGGCAGACGCTGGTGCGCGAGATCGCCCGGCGTTTTCCGGAGGCGAGCATCGTCGCGCTGGGCAGCAAGGCGGTCAATCTGGCCGACAAGGATGCCCTGTGGTCCTACCTCGAAAATCTGCAATGGACCTTCGAGTGCGACCACATCATTCACCTCGCCGCGCTCTACAAGGCGGGGGACTGGCCGGTGCATCACCCGGCGACGCAGTTCCACGTCAACATGGCGATCAACATCAATATCCTCGAAGGCTGGCGGCGCTTCTTTCCCAAGGCGAAGATGACATCGATCGTCAGCTATTGTCTCTATCCCTCGACCGAGCATCCGCATCCCGAGAGCGAACTTTGGGGGCATGAGCCCGAGGATTACCTGTTCGCCTATGCCTTCACCAAGAAGGCGCTGCTGATCGGCCAGCGCGCCTACCGGCAGGAGCATGGCCTCAACGCGACCAGCGTCGTGCTGCCGACCGTCTATGGCGGTGGCGACAGCTTCGCCGAGAACAGCCATGTCGTGGGTGCGCTGGTCGGCAAGTTCGTGCGCGCGGCGCGCGCCGGGACGTCGACGGTCGAGGTCTGGGGCACTGGCGAGCAGCAGCGTGAATTCCTGCTGGTCGAGGATGCCGCCGACGGTATCATCAAGGCGGCGCTGCATTCGACCGAGCCGGCGCTCAACCTCGGCATGGGTGACGCCTATGCGATTTCGGACATTGCGCAGTGGATCAAGGAAGCTGCCGGCTTCAAGGGCAAGATCGTCTACAACAACAACAAGTTCGTCGGCGTGCGCAAGCGCATGCTCGATGTGACCAAGGTGCGTGACGTGCTCGGTTGGACCGCCGAGACCTCGATCCGCGACGGACTCAAGAAGACCGTCGACTGGTATAATGCCGACCTGGATCGTGCGGGCGCAGCGTGAAGGCGGCGCTCAAATCGGCTTTTTACGGGTTCTTCGAGGCCCTGTTGCCTTCGGGACAGGTGCGGCTGAGCGATGGGCTGCGGCGCCGACTGGTTGCCGATCCGCTGACGATCGTCGATGTCGGCGCGGTGTTCGGCCCCGATCCGCGCTGGCTGCAACTAGGTGAGCGGACTTGCCGTTTCCTGACCTTCGAGCCGGACGAGCGATCGATCGAAACGCATAGCGATGACGGTCCGTTCGAGATGCTCGCGCTATCGACCGCGCTTGCCAATGATCGGGGCCGCAAGACGCTCCATCTGACCGTCGGCCCGTTCGCCTCCTCGCTCTATCCGCCCAACAAGGCGGTACTCGGTGAATTCGGCCCCTGGCCATGGCATGAGAGCGCAGGGACCGACGAGGTGTCAGTCGACCGGCTCGACACGTGCCTCGAAGGGCGTCCGGAATGGACACCGGATTTCATCAAGACCGATGTCGAGGGTGCCGATCTCGACGTGCTGAAGGGCGCCGAGCGCGCGCTGGATAGCGCGATCGGGCTGCAGGTCGAGGCGGCGTTCGTCGAGCGCAATATCGGTGCGCCGCTGTTTGCTGATATCGACATCTTCCTGCGTGGACATGGTTTCACGCTGTTCCAGTTGATCCGCGAACATTGGGTGCGCACCAACAAGGTGCTCGGTCCGCGTTCACGCCCGCAACTCATCTGGGCCGACGTGATCTATTTCCGTGACGCTGCGGCGCTGCAGGCGCGGATCGCGGCCGGCGGTGAGGGCGCGCTGGTCAAGATCGTCGCGCTGTTGCTGGTCCACGGCTATCACGACTTCGCCACCCAGGTCGTTGCCGAGGCGGTTGTGGCCGGGCATTGCCCGCCCGCGCTGAAGGCGGAGTGCGATGCCTCGATCGCCGCGTCCGTTGCCCATCCGCGCGCCTTTTTGTTGCGCGCCTGGCTCGCGACGCTGCTGGCGGGGCTGTTGCGCCTGATCGCACTGCCGTTCGGCACCGCCGCGCGACGGCGGATGCGCGACCTTTATGCCAAGCAGGCGGCGCCGCTGTACTATTACCTCTATCGCGAAAGCATGCGCGGGGGCCTGGACGGGTCCTGCGTCGCCGACCTGGGCTGACGCAATGACCGTGCGCCCCGGCCGCCGCCTGCTCGTCGTTGAGGAGGCGCTGAAGAATCAGGCGGCGCATTTTTACGAATATGTGAAGTCGGTCGCCGAACTCAACGCGCGCGCGGGCGGCGAGACGCTGGTCGTCAGCCATGCCGATACCGATCCGGCGATTGTCGCCGAACTCGGTGCCTGGCCGCTGTTCGCGCGAAGCAACTGGGACGGGGTCTACAACCACCCGCGGGCCTGGCGGCGCTATCTCGGGATCGTGCAGCATAACTGGTACGTCTACCGCGTGATGAGCCGCTTCGTGAAGGAGCATGGGCCGTTCGACCTGCTGTTCGCGCCGACGGTGGTGATCCATCACGTCATCGGCTGGCGGTTGCTGATGCTGCGCCACGGCGGACGCGGCGTGAAGCGCATCGCCTTGTTGTTTCGCAACAATGCCGGATCCTATGCCGAGGGCAGCACGACGCCGGTGTTCAAGCGATCGACCGCCATCCTCAAATATGCGCTGCGCAGCTATACCGGGCTGATCGCCCGTGGCCGCGCGCGTTTCGTCACGGATAGTGCGCGCCTCGCGACCGAATATCGCCTGTTGTGCGGGATCACGCCGGATGTGTGGCCGAGCCCGCGCGTCGCCGCCTATGACGATCTCGCCGCCGATGATCGGCCGGCCGATGCCCCGGTGACCTTCAGTTGCCTCGGGCCGGCACGGTTCGAGAAAGGCATCGACGTGATGCAGGACGCGATCAAGGCGTATCGCGCGGCGCATCCCGACGGCAAGGCACGCTTCGTCGTGCAGTGGAACGCACCGATTCATGATGCTGCCGGTGCATTGTACGAGCCCGATGCGGCATTGCGCGCCGATCCGCATGTCACGCTGATCGAGCAATCGATGTCGTCCGAGGCCTATGATGCGGCGGTGGCGTCGGCCGACGTGATGCTGCTGCCCTATCGGCGCGCCTCCTACTTCGCGCGCATCTCGGGCGTCGCGGTCGAGGCGGTGACGGCGGGCGTGCCCGTAATCTATACCCGCGACACGTGGTGCGAGGACCTCGTTCGTGAGGTTGGGGCGGGCATGGGTGTCGATGACGGCGACGTTGCGGGGCTGAGCGCGGCGATCGCGGCGGTGACCGCGGACTATCCCCGCTATCGCGCCGATGCGCGTGCGCGCGCCGAGATAGCGCGCGCAAGTCATTCGGGGGACGCGTTTCTCGACAAGCTCTGGGGCACGACGTGACACCCGCGAACGATGCACCCTGGCTGTTTTGCCAATTGGGTGCGCGCGAACATTATATCCTGCCGCGCGGCTTTCATCGTCGTGGCCGGCTTCGGGCATTGATTACCGAGGCATGGGCGCCGCCGGGCGGGATCGCGGCGCGTGCGCCGGGGGCACTGGGACGCAAGTTCGCCGACCGTTTTTCGGCCGATCTCGCCGATGCGGCGGTCGAAGATTTCACCGCCGCGACGATCGCCTTTGAACTCGCGGGTCGGGTCAGGCGCCGTGCCCCGGCGGGTTGGCCAGCGATCATGTTGCGCAACGCCTGGTTCGAAAAGCGGGTCGTGGCACGGATGCGCGACAAGCATTTGCTGGCGGATCGGCCGACCGTGTTTGCCTATAGCTATGCCGCGCTCGAAATCCTGCGTGCCGCGCGTGAAGCGGGTTGCCGCACCGTGCTCGGCCAGATCGACCCGGCGATCACCGAAGAAAATATCGTTGCCGATGCGGTGTCGCGGCACGCGCGCCTCCACCCCGATTGGGAACGCGCGCCGGCCGCATACTGGACGCGCTGGCGCGCCGAGTGCGCGTTGGCCGATCATATTGTGGTGAACTCGCCCTGGGCGCGCGACGGGCTGGAGGTCGCCGGTATCGACGCGGGCAAGCTCGCGGTCGTGCCGCTGGCCTATGATGCGCCGGGCGCCCGCGCGCCGCGCCAATATCCCGCACGATTCGACGACGTACGGCCGCTGCGCGTCTTGTTCCTCGGCTCGCTGGTAATCCGCAAAGGCATAGCGGAGCTGCTCGAAGCCGCCGCATCGCTCGCCGCGGCGCCGGTCGAGTTCCACCTTGTCGGCGGAGCTGGGATCGTCTTTCCACCCGAGGTCCTGGCCAATCCCAAGATCGTCCGTCATGGCGCCGTCTCGCGCGGCGCGGCGGCCGCCCATTATGCCGCGGCCGATCTGTTCATCCTGCCCAGCCTGTCGGACGGGTTCGGGCTGACGCAGATCGAGGCCTCGTCGCATCGCCTGCCGGTGATCGCATCGCGACATTGCGGGGATGTCGTGCGGGACGGCGTCGATGGGCTGCTGCTGCCCGAGATCAGTGCGGCGGCGATCACGGTTGCGATCGGGCGATATCTCGAGTCGCCCGAGATGCTCGGGGAGCATGCCCGAGCGACCGAGGGGGCGGGCCGGCGCTTTGCTCCCGACACGGTCGTTGGGCAGTTGATCGAGGCCATGGCATGAAGCTGACGATATGGTGCGAGCTGGGCGGCGGCGGCATTGCCGATTATGCCCATGACCAGGCAACCGCGCTGGCCGCGCTCGGCGTCGATGTCGAAATGCTTTGCCCGCCTTCCTTTCTCCATGACCGAGCACCGGAATATGGGGTGAAGCCCGTGCTCTATGACCCGCGACCGCGCCGCTTTTCGCGCTGGAAGCTGGTGCGCGCCGTCCAGCTTTCGGTCGGGCTGCTGGCCAATGCCCGAATTGTGGCGCGGCACATCGCCAACCGGCGCCCTGACGCGGTGCTGACTCATTTCAGCGAATATCTCGCGCCGCTCTGGGTGTGGCGTATGCGCCGCTTGCGTCGCCGGGGCGTGCATTTCTTCAGTGTGCTGCACGATCCGGTGCGCAACTATGTCGTCGGTCCGGCCTGGTGGCATCGCTGGTCGGTGAGGCTCGCATTCGACATGCTGGATGCGGTTTTCGTGCACACGCACGATCCCGTGTCGGTACCCACGGCGGTCGATGTCGTCTGGCTCCCCTATGGCATTCACCATTTCCCCGATCCGACGCAATCCGCCGCCGAGGTGCGCGGCGCGCTCGATATACCCGAGGGTGCGGTGATGCTCACCTCGTTCGGCTATGTCCGCGACAACAAGAATATTGATCTGGTGATCCGGGCAATCGCCGATTTGCCCGAGATATACCTCATCGTCGCCGGGTCGGAGCAGGCGGGGGGCAATCGACCCTTGTCCTATTATCAGGAACTTGCGGCGGAACTGGGGTGCGCCGATCGTTGCCGTTGGATCAATCGCTTCGTCAGCGTCGAGGATACCGCCAATCTGATGGCGGCGAGCGATCTGTCGCTGCTGGTCTATGCGCGACGCTTCGTCTCATCGAGCGCGGGACTGGGTGTGACGGCCAATTATCGCAAACCCTGCCTGATCTCGAGCGGATCGGCGACGACGGAGGCCGTGGTGCGGCAATATCGCCTCGGCATATGGGTCGAGCCCGACGATGTCGCGGCGATCCGCGCCGGACTGCGCGACTGGCTCGAAAACGGCATCGAGCCCGATTGGGACCGCTATCTCGAGGATTATGGCTGGGCCCGAAACGCCCGCGTTACCGAGCAGGCGATACTCGATCATGCCGGCGGGACGATGCCAGTTCGTTAAAGCGTGCTGCGAATAGGTGGAATCCGGCTATTCGCGATCAAGCACGCGACCATAAGGAATCTGGAGCCGGCTTGGGTTTGTGCACGTTATTCGGCGGCGATCCTGCCGACGATGTCGCGGGGGCATGTTCAGGTGTCCCAGGTCGCGGGCGACATCGAGCGAATCCAGCTGGATGGAAGAGGTGGTCAATAATCGTCAGCTCGGCATCTGGTTTGAGCACGACAGCGCTGTAACGCGAAAGCATTTTGCGGGCAGCGATTGCCGTGGCTATGATACGAAGCTTGCCTCGTTTTGAGATGCTCCGCTCTGGACGAGCTGCAGTCGGGCGGCAATCATTCGCTCGACGATCGCCGGCATGGTGAGCGTCGCGCGCCAGCCGAGCGCCGATGCCGCTTTGGAGGCGTCACCGCGATTATAGCTTATGTCGAGCGGACGGAAGGTACCGGGATCGACGCTGACATGGTCCTGCCAGTCGAGACCGACGGTTTCGAAGGCGTGTGCCACGAAATCGGAGAGGCTGTATGCCTCGCCAGTGGCGATCACATAATCATCCGCCACATCGGTCTGCAACATGCGCCACATCGCGTCGACATATTCGGGTGCCCAACCCCAGTCGCGCGTAATGTCGAGGTTGCCGAGGCATAACCGGTCGAGCGTGCCGGCCTTGATGGCGCATGCACCGTCGATGATCTTCTGGGTTACGAACTGGCGAGGGCGCAGCGGCGATTCGTGATTGAACAGGATGCCGTTGCAGGCGAACACGCCGTAAGCCTCGCGATAGTTGCGGACGATCCAATGGGCCGCGGACTTGGCGACGCCATAGGGGCTGCGCGGCTGGAACAAGGTATGCTCGTTCGCCGCGACCGAGCCGGTGTCGCCGAAACATTCGCTGGAGCCGGCATTGTAGAAACGGATCCTGTCGTCGAGGAAGCGGATCGCCTCGATCAGGTTGATCGTCGAAACGGTTATGCTTTCGATCGTCTCCACCGGCTGATCGAATGAGAGGCCGACCGAACTCTGACCCGAAAGATTATAGACCTCTCCTGGTCGCACGTCCGCCAATGCGCGCAAAATCGAACGAAAATCGGTCAGCGTCGCCGAGGTAAGCGAGACTCGATCGCGGATGCCAAGCCGGTCGAGCTTGTCGAGATTGGTCGACTGTACGTTGCGAGAGGTGCCAAATACCTCATAACCCTTGTCGAGCAGAAAGCGCGCCAGATAGGCGCCGTCCTGACCCGATATGCCACAAATCAGTGCACGCTTCTTCAAGCCGCGAATCCTCCGAACAACCCCGTCCCGCTATAGGCGCAGTTGCGACCGCGACGATGCGAAAAGTGGGGAGGCGTGAACGCGGGACATGTCGCGCTGTCGCGACCGCCGCCATTGCCGCCGCGAGCAACCACACGTAGGTCGATTTTATGTCGATTCGATCGCTCGCGGGCACGATCCTTGCCTGGAAGTACAATGCGGTGATGGCGCACGTGCCCTCCCGGTCGCTGCGCCATGCCTTTTTGCGCTTCTGGCTGGGGCGCTTTGGCAAAGGGTCCGGCGTACAGCTGGGTTGCCGCTTCCTGAACGGGCGCAAGGTGTTGTTGGGACAGCGCAACGTCATCAACTTCGGCTGCGTTCTCGATGGTCGGGTGCACCCGATCGCGATCGGCGACGACGTCTCGATCGGTCCGGAGGCGTCGATCCTGACGCTCGGGCATGATCCACAATCACCCGACTTCGCCGATCGCGGTGGACCGGTGACGATCGGGGATCGCGTATGGATCGGCTACCGGGCGCTGATCCTGCCCGGTGTCACGATCGGCACCGGCGCGGTCGTCGCGGCTGGTGCCGTGGTGACCAGGGACGTGCCACCCTACACCATTGTCGGCGGCAACCCGGCGCGCGAGCTCGGTCGGCGTACCGATCAACTCGACTATCGACTCACCTATCGCCCCTGGCTGGCCTGATCTGCCGACGTTGTTGCATCGCAGCGAGAGTTCGCGGATAGAGCGCGTGACCGGGGAATGGCATGGCCAGGACCATCTGGAGAGACCAGCGACGTGTACCGGAAAGCCCTGATCGATCATGCGCCTTTCAACACGCGTCCGGTAGCGTCCGCGCTACCGGCATGAGCGGCGCCTGGGAGGTTCTCGACCGGACCGAACTCTTTTCCGCCGAGCCCTATGTATCGGTTGCGCGCGAGCGGGTGCGCACCGTGTCCGGCGCGGTGATCGAGGACTTCTACCAGGTCGAGCTTGCGACCTTCGCGCTGAGCGTGCCGCTATTGCCGAGCGGCGAGATCGTGACCTTGTGGGAATACAAGCACGGCGCGCGGCGCTTCGGATTGGGATTTCCGGCGGGATTCGTCGAGGCCGGTGAAACCGCCGATGCCGCGTGCGCGCGCGAATTGATCGAGGAAACGGGTTTCCGTCCGGGCAAGCTCGAGGCGCTGGGTCGTTATGTCGACAATGGCAATCAACGCGGATCCCTGGGCCATTATTTTCTCGCGCGCGATTGCCAGCATATCGCCGATCCGATCGTCGATGCTCTGGAAGTCGCCGAGATTCGCCTGATGCGTCCTGACGCGATCGATCGCGCATTGGCCGAGGGGCAATTCAGCGTGATCCACCATGTCGCGGCCTGGGCGCTGGCGCGTCCGCACCTGACCTGAGGCGAGCAAATGACCGTCATGCGCCCCGATGTTGCGATCTATTTCCGTATGTTCAGCCCGTATATTCTCGCGCGTATCAACGGCGCGGCGGCACGCATGTCGGTGGTCGGGATCGAGGGGTCGCGACGCAGTACGGTCTATGCCTGGGAACCGCGCGTCGGCGAGGAACGGTTCGTGCGGCGGACGTTGTTCAACGACGCGGCGATCGACGACAAGCCGGCCGCCGAGATGATCGGTGCGGTGTGCGCCGCGCTCGATGCGACCGATCCGGCGGTGGTGTGCATCACTGGCTGGTCGCATAGCGAGGCGTTGACCATGCTGCTCTGGGCGCGCGAGCATGACCGGTCGGTAGTGTTGATGTCCGAATCGACCGCGCATGATGCGGCGCGGAGTTTCGTGCGCGAAGCGATCAAACGACATATCGTCGGGCTGTGCGACGCGGCTCTGGTCGGCGGCAAGGCGCAGCGCGCCTATGTCGAGGCGCTGGGCATGCCAGCCGATCAGGTATTTGTCGGCTATGACGCGGTCGACAATGATTTCTTCGCCCGCGGCGCGGCGGCGGCGCGCGCCGACGCTGAGGCGGTGCGGGCAAAGCTCGGGGTGCCGGAGCGCTATTTCCTCGCCTCGTGCCGCTTCATCGCCAAGAAGAACCTGTCGCGCCTGATCCAGGCATTCGGCGCCTATCGGGCCGCGGCCGGCAACGACGCGTGGGACCTGGTACTGATCGGGGACGGCGAACTTCGCGGCGAACTCGAATCACAGGCGCGGGGCCTTGGCATCGGTGACGCCGTTCGCTTCATGGGTTTTCGCCAATATGACGACCTGCCGGCGTTTTACGGCCTGGCGGGCGGGTTCGTACACGTCAGTACGGTCGAGCAATGGGGGCTGGTGGTCAACGAGGCGATGGCCGCTGGCTTGCCGGTACTCATTTCGCGGACTTGTGGCTGCGCCGATGATCTGATCGAGCAGGGGGTCAATGGCTGGGTGATCGACCCATGCGACACCGCCGAGATCGCCGCGAGACTGGCGGACCTCGCCGCGCCGACGACCGATCGCGCGGCGATGGGAAGGGCAGGTGCGAGGATCGTCGCCGATTATGGGCCGGATCGTTTCGGCGACGGACTGGCTGCGGCGGTCGATCGTGCCCGGCGCGGCACGTCGTCTCGCGCCGGATTTGTCTCGCGCTGGCTGCTGTCGCGCCTGGCCGCGCGCAACACGCGGGATGGCGGATGAATTTGAGGTCGCGACGCTGCCGGTTTCGCTCTACATCGTTGCGCCAGGATTACCGGGCGATCGTTTTGCTTATGACCCGGGCGGAGATGTGTTGATGGCGGTGCCGATGGACGATCAGGCCTGGGTGAAGCCGGCGGACGCACGCCTCAAACTGTTCTCGACGATCACGATCTGCGTCGGTGCGCTGCTCGTCTGGTTCACCATGCCGACGTCGGGCACCGAACTCGAGACCTATCGCTACTGTGCCTACACTTTGTTGGTCGTGCTGGTGATCGCGCTCGGTATCGAGGGTCTCGCGGGTGCGCGTTCGTTGGCGCGTGTCGATGTCATCGCGCTTTGGACACTCTACTTCCTGACCTTTGCCGAGTTCCTTCACCCGCATGTGCGGCTGCTTTACGATGCGGCGACCGGCAAAGCTGACATGGCATGCGGGCTGGTTTTGATCGCTTTCGCTGGTATTGCGATAGGCCGACACATTGCGGTGCCGTTCCGTGCTCGACCGGAACGGGTGCGGTTGCCGGAGATTTCGCCACGCGCTTTGTTGCGCGTGTTCTTCCTGTTCTCGTTCGTCGGCTATCTTTACGTCCTGCTGACCACCTCGTTCAATATCTTCTCGATCTTTCACTGGCTGATGCAGCAACGCTTTGACCGACCATGGCAGCGCGGTCAGGAAGGTGACTGGAGGTCGTTCCTGTCCGAATTGAACTTGCTGCTCTATATCGTTGCGGCGTTTGGTGGCTTCATCTTTGCCAATGTCAAGTCTTATCGCCCCGGCGCGCGTGTGGCGGTCGCTGCTATTTTGCTATTCATGACCTTTTTCGACTTCTGCGAGGGTGCGCGCAACGTTCTGCTTATCAAGGCCGGACTGTTCCTTGCCACCTTCTTCATGGCTAGCCGGCACACTCACACGCTCCGGTTGATTGCCATAACGGTTTCCGGCGTGGCGTTGCTGTGGGTCGTATCGGGATACATGCTCGATTTCCGCAACCAGGGGTTGGGCAGCTATCTCTCCAATGGGGCGCAGCAGCAGCAGAGTGACGGTTTCATGATCGACAACAACATGGTGTCGCTCGCGCGCGTCATTGGCGTGTTTCCCGATCCCTATCCCTTTCCTGGCAGCGACGTTGTCGTCCAGATATTCACCAAATGGGTCCCGAGGGCCTTGTGGCCGGGCAAGCCGATCGGCTGGTCAGTCACCACCGAGAGCGCCCTGGGGACGGGCGGCGGCTACACGCTCGCCATTACCTATGTCGGTGAGGCATATCTGATCGCGGGCTATCCCAGCTTGATCATCATCTCGCTGCTGATCGGGGCGATGACATCGTGGTGGAATCGTGTCGGCTTCGCCGCGCGGAGCAATCTCGATCTTGTTTATTATGCCAGTGGCTTCTTTGCCGCCGCACTGGGCATGCGCAGCATCCAGTTCGTAACGATCGCGATCGTGCCGACCGCTGCCTTCTACCTTTTCGGTCGCTTGCTTGCACGGGCGCGAAAGCGACCCCCGGCCTGGAAGATGACGCGTCCGGGCCCGTCGTAGCGACGCCGAGGCGATTGATCGGCAGTATTCGTCATTTGGCACGCGACCCGCTAGGGTAAGGGCGTTGGCAGGTCAGCGAGCGGGGAATTTTTGGTAGTGAAGCGTACGACAACAACGCCGGTCGCCTTGCTCCATGACGATGCGGCGTCAGCGGCGCGGGCGCCGTTGACGCGACAGCCACCGCCTGGTTTCGGCAGCAAGATCGGGCGTGGCCTGTGGCATATGGTCTGGTTGCTACTGTTTCGGACGTCGCCGCGCATCCTGCCAGGATGGCGCCGTTTTTTGTTGCGTTGCTTCGGCGCCAAGATTGGACGTGGGGCGCTGCCCTATCCAGGGATGAGCGTCTGGGCACCGTGGAACCTGACCATGGGTGATCGAAGCGTGATCGGCGATGGGGTCGACTGCTATTCGGTCGCGATGATCACATTGTCGGACGATGCGACCGTCAGCCAACGTGCCTATCTCTGTACGGCGAGTCGCGACATCGACGATCCGAACCATTGCTTGACGACGGCGCCGATCGTCATCGGTCGGCTCGGCTGGGTCGCCGGGGAGGCCTATGTTGGCCCTGGCGTTACACTGAACGAGGGTGCCGTCGTCGCTGCGCGTGCCGTGGCGATCCGCGACGTTCCGGCCTGGACGGTCGTCGGTGGCAATCCGGCGAAGCCGATCCGCAAGCGCCAGCGACGGAAAGATTGATGTCGCGCGGGCGCCTGTTGTTCGTCAACCGCTTCTATTATCCCGACCATAGCGCCACTGCCCAGATTCTCACCGATCTGGCCGAGGCATTGGCGGCGCGAGGCTGGGAGGTCAGCGTCATCGCCAGCCGCTTGCGCTACGACGACGCGACCGCGCGGCTGCCCGCGCGCGACGCCCATGCCGGCGTGACGATTCACCGCGTGTGGAGTTCGCGCTTCGGACGTGCCGGTCTTGCCGGGCGCGCGATCGACTATCTGTCTTTCTACATCACCGCCTTTTTCGCGATATTGCGCGCGGCGCGGCGCGGTGATCTGGTCGTCGCCAAGACCGACCCGCCACTGCTTTCGGTGGTGGCGAGTGTTGCCACGCGGCTGCGTGGTGCGACGCTGATCAATTGGCTGCAGGACCTCTATCCTGAGGTCGCCGCCGAACTTGGTGTCGGGGCGATGCACGGGTGGCTCGGCCGCCTGCTGCGGCGCTGGCGCAACGCGTCACTCCGTCGAGCGCGGCTCAATATCGCGATCGGTGAGCGCATGGCAGAGCGGATCGTCGCAGAGGGCGTGCCGCTCAATCGGATCGCGGTGATGCCCAACTGGAGCGACGAAGCGGCGATCCGCCCGCTCGCCCGCGCGGCGGTCGCGCTACGGGACGAATGGGGTTTCGGCGAAGCCTTCGTTGTTGGCTATTCGGGCAATCTGGGGCGTGCGCACGAGTTCGAGACGCTGTTGGGCGCCGCCACGCTGCTGGTGCAGCGCGAAGATATCGTCTTCCTGATGATCGGCGGGGGACATGAAAGCGCGCGGTTGGCGGCGCGCGTGGCCGACGAGGGGCTTGCGACACGATTCCAGTTTCGGCCCTATCAACCGCGCGAGCGCCTGAGCGAATCGCTCGGCGCGGCGGATGTGCACTGGCTTTCGCTGCGGCCGGAAATGGAGGGACTGATCGTCCCGAGCAAGTTCTACGGCATCGCCGCCGCTGGCCGTCCCGTGATCGCCGTGACCGATCTCGACGGCGAGATCGCACGAATAGTGCGGCGTGAAGGCTGCGGTGTTACGGTCGCGCCCGGCGATTGCGCCGGGCTCGCCGCTGCGATTGAGGCCTTGGCGTCGGATTCGGCGCGGGTGGCGGCGATGGGTCGCGCGGCACGCGTTGCGCTCGAGCGAGACTTTGGACGCGTCGATGCGTTCGAACGGTGGGACTGCCTGTTTCAGGATATGGTGCATTGAGGCACCTTGAGGTCGAAACCGCGTAATCCGCGCGTGACAAAATCGCCTCACGGCATTTGCGCCGTCACCTCTAGTCCATGATACCGTGCATCAACAGTGCACGCAAATGGTCGTCGTCGTCGTCGAGCAGGCGCTGCGGAGGTGCAGCGCCGAGCAGTGCAATCAGGCGCGAGGTATCGGCTTCGAGCAATGCCTCGTCGGTGGCTCTGCGCTGGATGACGTTGAAATGCAGGAGGCCCGGGTCGGCGCCAAGCGCTTGCGCGATCCGTTCGCACGCGAACCTGATCGACACGGCGACGCCCGTACCGATATTCACGATTATAGGCTCCCCTGCGTCGATCGCGGCGAGTCGGATCAAAAGGCGACAGGCATCGTCGACATGGATGAAATCGCGCCGTTGCGCGCCGTCGCTAAGCGCTACTGCCTCGCCGCGACTGAGCTTGTCGGTCAACGCAGGGATTAGCCGGCCCGCCGGCTCCCCCGGGCCATAAGCGCCGAATATCCGTGCGACCCGCACCGCCAATCCGCGCGCCGCGCCCTGACGGATTGCGCGTTGCGTGCTGGCCAATTTGGCGCGCCCGTAGAGGCTGGTAGGCACCGTGGACGCCGTTTCGACGAGCCGCCCCGCATGACCATATTCCGCCATGCTGCCAGCCTGCACCAGCACCGAGCCGGCCGGCATCGCCGCGACGACGTTGGCAGTCATCGCTTCGTCGAGCGCAATGCAATCTTCGGTCTGGCGATGCGGTAGAACCCCCGACGAGGCGAGATGAAACACTGTTGTGGGCGCAATGGCTGCCATCGCCCGGGAGACGGCAGCTGCGTCGCCCAGTTCGACGTCGCTGCGCCGCCAGCCATGGACCATGTACCCAGCTGTCTGAAGTGCGGTGATCAGGCGCCGTCCGATGAATCCGCCGGCTCCGGTGACGACGACCGGGCCCCGGCGCATCATTGCGTCGCCGCAGTATAGGCCGCTGTCAGCCGGGTTGCGATCGACGGCCACGTATAATGTCCGGCGACCAGACGCGCACCGCGCTCGCCGGCCGCGCGTAGTTCATCATTGTCACGCGACAGCATCGCGCGCAGGCCCACTACCAGTCCCGCATGTGTTGCGGGCACGACTTCGCCTGCGCCGATTTCCGATACCTCGGGCATATGGCAGCGGTCGCTGATCAAGACAGGGATACTGCGCGCCATCGCCTCGATGATCGCCATGGAAAAGCCTTCCTGGTGGGAGGGGAGCGCGAACAGATCGACGGCGTCGAGGACGAAGCGACTGTCGGGTCCTGTCAGTGCAGTCGTCACGATGATGCGCCCGTGCAGTGCTGGCTGTTCCGCTGCCGCGCGGATTTGCGCTTCATAATCAATATCGTCGGGAATGCCCGCGATCAGCAGTCCCGTACCCCGAAAAGCGTCAGCAATACTGGCAAAGGCTGCAACCAGGCCGTCGACATTCTTCTTCGGGTGAAGCCGGCTGTAGAACAATATCGTTCGAGACCAGCCGCGCGTCGCGGGAAATGCCAGGTGCAGTCGACCGACAGCTGAAGCATCGCGGACTGCGATCATGCTCATATCGACACCGTTCGGCATGATGACTCGCGCGACATCGGGCGCAATCTGGTCGGCTTCGCTAGCCTCGTCCGCAGTTCCGAAAACCAGTGCCGCCGCGCCAGCGAGAAAGCGGTTGCCCCCGCCAAGTGCCAGCAACGCTTTCTTCTTGGCTGCCGAACGTGCCATTGACCACCGATCGAGCATGCCATGCGGCGAAATGAAATAGGGGCGTCCGGCAAGCCGCGCGACGCGCCCGGCCTTGATCAAACAGCCGTCCCACACCCCGTGCATGTGCATCAGGTCATGATTGGTGACGTCAGCTTCCACCGCCTTTGCCAGGGCGTTGCTCGCACCGAGAAAATGCGGGCGGCTTGGTTCGAACATGCGCAGGGTTACACCCGCACGAGCAAGCCCGGGCCAAGCGGCGTGTACGGCTCGCTCGTCATCCGATGTGCCGATGGCTGCGATTGACACGTCATGGCCCAGCTCCGCCAAGGCCATCGACGAGCCGACCACGACTCGTGGCGGGCCGCCGGAACGCGGATGCAGGTCACGGACGAGCTGCAGGATGCGCATCCGCTAGCCTTGGTCTGGCATGGGTACCGTGCCGAATCCCAGCGCGGCGGCGTCAGCTTCGTAGCGAGCGATTTGATCGTAAGTGACGGCGCGTAAGTTGTCTCCAGCCTGCCAGGCCTTGAACCACATCACTGTCGCATTGACGGCCTGCTCGATCGTCCAACTCGGCTTCCATCCAAGTTGATGATGCGCCTTGTCGCAATTGAGTGCCAGACTGTACGCTTCCTTAGGCTGGTTCGGCATGGCGGCTGCCTCCCACCGGCCTGAGCCCCATGCCTCGACCAGCAGCCGGGCCAGGTCGCTCACAGGACGAATGCTGTCGGTCAGCGGACCGAAATTCCATGCCTCGGCAAAAGCCGTTCCCCTTGCGCCCATGAGATGCTGACCGAGCAGTAGATAGCCGCTCAGCGGCTCAAGCACATGTTGCCACGGCCGCGTCGCATGGGGATTTCGCAGGCGTATCGACCCACCGCGAGCCAGTGCCGCAATACTGTCGGTGACGATACGGTCGACTGCCCAGTCGCCACCGCCGATCACATTGCCGGCGCGCGCGCTGGCAACGCGTATTGCACTGTCGGGTGCGTGGAAGAAGCTCGCGCGCCAGCTTTCGGTGACCAGTTCGGCGGCGCCCTTACTCATGCTGTAGGGATCGTGGCCGCCAAGCCGATCGTTCTCGCGATAGCCCCACACCCATTCGCGGTTGTCGTAGCATTTGTCCGACGTGACGATGACGATCGCACAAGGCGTCGCCAGTTGCCGCGCCGCTTCGAGGATGTGCGCGGTGCCCATCACGTTGACGGCAAGCGTATCGACAGGGCTGCGATAGGATTCGCGAACCAGTGACTGCGCTGCCATGTGAAAGATGACATCGGGGCGCACCGCCGCGATACGGTCCTGTACCGCCTGAGCGTCGCGAACGTCCGCGATGTAGTGATCGACGGTTTCTGCCAGTCCGGCAAGGTCGAACAGTGATGGCGTCGTCGGCGGGTCCAATGCCATGCCGAACACCTCAGCCCCCAATTTGGTCAGCCACAGTGCCATCCAGCTTCCCTTGAAGCCGGTATGGCCGGTCAGCAGAACGCGCTTGCCGGTATAGCCTTGCGCCAAGGTCGTGCTGCTCACCATGTCGCCTTGCCCTGCCGCCACAGGTCGTTGAGCAATGCCCAGTCGCGTTGCGTATCCATCGGCTGCCAGAAGCCTTGATGCCGAAAGACGCGCATCTCGCCTGCAGCTGCAGCGTCCGCCATCGGGGTGGTTTCAAGCATCACCTCGTCGGATTGTTCGGGAATGAAACGCTCGACAAAGCTGCGGCGCAGCACCATGAAACCGCCATTGATATAGCGATCGCTGACCAACGGCTTCTCGACCATCCGCGTGACGAGGTCGCCATCAAGCGCCAGCTCGCCAAAGCGCCCAGGTGGCACGACGCCGGTGATGGTGATGGCGCGACCGTGAGACCGGTGAAAAGTGGTAAGCTTGGCGATATCGATGTCGGAAACGCCGTCCCCATAGGTCAACATGAAGTCGTCGCCCTCAATATAGCGCATCGCGCGCGCAAGGCGACCTGCGGTCTGTGTTTCGGCACCGGTTTCGACGATCGTCACGTTCCAGTCCGTGCCGACCGGTTCATTGAGATATTCGACGCCGGGGCACGCGGTGCTTAATCGCAGGTCTGCGTTGCGAGCGTGGAAGTTCAGGAAATATTCCTTGATCGCCCAGCTAAGGTGTCCGGCGCAGAGAATGAAGCGGTTGTGGCCGGCGCGTGCATAGGATCGCATGATGTGCCAAAGGATCGGCTGTTCGCCGATGGTCACCATCGGCTTGGGAATCCGATTTTCCGTGACTTCGCCGAGTCGCGATCCTTTGCCACCACACAAGATAACAACCTGCATTTAATACCTCATTATCGCATGCGAGCAGGAGGAACCCGTCCTTCAGCCGAGGCACGGATAGGTCGTTGGCCTGCTATTGCAAGCATGGACAGGTGCGCGTTGCGGCCATAATCAAGATTGAGATGCTATTTCGAGCCGAAGCCCGTCAGCATCGTGCGGATCGTGCGCAGAACGATCAGCATGTCGAGCCATGGCGAGAAATATTTGATGTAGTAGAAATCGAACTGCAGCTTATCGAGTACGTCAGCGACGCCAGCGACATGGCCTTGATTGACCTGCGCCCAGCCGGTGATTCCGGGGTGGACGATGTGGCGGTAGCGATAGAACGGAATCTCGCTCTCATACCATTCCGAGAGCGCACAGGCCTCTGGCCGAGGTCCGATCCAGCTCATCTCGCCACGCAGGATGTTGATGATCTGTGGCAACTCGTCGATCCGGCTGTGGCGCAGATAGCGGCCCAGCCGCGTAATCCGTGCGTCGCCGTCCTGAGTGATCGCGCTGTCGCGTTCGACCGGGACGACGGTCTCGTGGCGCATCGTGCGGAACTTGTAGACGGTGATCGGTACGCCACGATAGCCGACACGCTTCTGCCTGAAGAGCGCGGGTCCGGGGGAGTCCAGCTTAATGACCAGCGCCACGAGCAGCAGCGCCGGCAACAGCAACAGCCCGATCAGCACCGCGGAAGCGAAGTCGATCAACTGCTTGATCTTGATGTAACCAAGACCCGGGACCAGCGAACCGAAGCTGTTCTCCGACAGATGCTCGATATCGACGCGGCCGGTGACCGACTCCTCGATCTGCTTGACGTGATAGACCGGTACGCCGCCAATCGCGCGCTCGGCGATGAAACGCTCCCAATCATCCGACAGGTCGGCGCGCAGATCGACGACGATTCCGTCGCATTCGGGCAGCGGCGCGCCACTTTCGCGCAGCCAGATCCAGTCGATATTGGGGATGCGATTGACCTTGCGCGCCTTGCCCACCGGGACCACCGCCAGCCGCCGTGGCCGCGCGCGCGAGCCCATCACGTGACAGGCGAAATACCAGGATTCGCACATTACGAAGCTCGTCGCGAAAGCGAGGCGGCTATAGTCGATGCGGAAAAAGAAGAAGACGGTCAGCGCGATCGCATAAGTGGCGGTGAAGATCGGCACGACATATGACGAGCTGCGGGCACCGGGGAAGAACACGAAGCGGCGGAAGAAATAATGGCCCACCAGAACGGCGGCGAAGGTGGCGTAGAGTACGTTTCGCTGGACGATTCCCGCCGCGGCGAAATTGGTACCACCAAAGGCAAGGAAGGGCAGGCCGACCGCCACTACCAGCCCGCCGAGAAGCTGGGCAAAGCCATTATTGGCCATGGCCCGATGATTGACCGACGCCTTTTGAATGGCTGAGATGCGATGGACATTCATCGTCTCGTCAAAGCCCCTTTGCGTCAAAGAGCGAACCGCACCACGTGTCCGCTCCGGGCGGCACGTGTCCGCCGCCGTCTTGCTGCGGTGCGGTAACACATCATGTCCGCGAAGGAAAACCCGTGACGCTTCCGTTGTAAGGAATGACGTTATACCAGGCTAAATGCGATAGCTGCGGAACCAGTCGACGAAGCGTGGCACACCCTGCTCGATGGTGGTCGTGGGAACGAATCCGATGTCGCGGGCGATGTCGCTGATATCGGCGAACGTGTCCTTCACATCGCCGGGCTGGATCGGTTGATCGACGCGAATCGCCGCCTGCCCGCAGGCCAGTTCGATCAGGTCTATCAACCGGTCGAGCCGTTCGGAGCGATGGTTCCCGATATTATACAATCGATGTGGGCTGATGCTGCCGCCCGGCTTGGCGGTGCCATCGTCCGGCGGCGGCCCGTCGAGGCAACCGATCACGCCGGCGACGATATCGTCGATGAAGGTGAAGTCGCGCCGCATATCACCGCCGTTGAACACCTGGATCGGTCGGCCGGCCAGGATCGCGTCGGTGAACAGCCACATCGCCATGTCGGGCCGACCCCAGGGGCCATAGACGGTGAAGAAGCGCAGGCCGGTCTGCGGGATACGATAGAGATGCGCATAGGTCTCGCTCATCAATTCGTCGGCCCGCTTGGTCGCGGCATAGAGCGACAAGGGTCGGTCGGCCCGGGCGGAGACCTCGAACGGCAGGCTCGCGCCACCCCCATATACCGAAGACGACGATGCGTAGACGAGATGGCCAACGCCACGTGCCCGCGCGAGCTCGAGGATGTTGACGTGCCCGACCAGGTTGGACTGGACATAGGCATGTGGATTTTCGAGCGAGTAGCGCACCCCCGCCTGCGCCCCGAGATGAACGATGCGGTCGAAGCGGTGAGGGGCCAGCGCGGCGACCAGCGCGGCATTGTCGGCGAAGTCGAGCCGCAGCATCGTGAAGCGATCGCCTGCCTCGCGCGCGATCTCGGCGAGCCGATCTTCCTTCAAACGAACATCATAATAATCGTTGAGATTGTCGACGCCGATCACGCGTTCGCCGCGTGCCAGCAGCGCCCTGGCGACGTGCATGCCGATAAAGCCCGCGGCGCCGGTGACGAGAACAGCTTCGCCCATATCCATCCTCACGCCACCTGAGCCCGCGCCTTAGCGCCATGCGTTGTCCGCTTCTAGACCGCGATGCGCAATGGCGCGGCGACGGGTCGCGCGCGCGGCTGATCGGGCCAGATCCCGCGCGTATCATAGACCAGCTTGTCCGCGCGTTCGTCGAGCGGCACCGATTTGAACACGTCGTGGTCGACCAGCACGATCATCGCGCCGCAGCGTTCGATCGCGGTGTCGATATCGGTGATGCGCGCGCCCGTGCCGTCAAAATCGCGCGGCAGCGTGTCGGCATAGGGCTCGACGACATGAATGCGCTCGCCGAAGCGTGCCGCCAGGGCGGCGGCGACCTTGAGCGCCGGGCTTTCGCGGAAATCGTCGATGTTCGCCTTGAAGGCGAGGCCGAGGCAGGCGACCTGCAGGCCGGGGTTGGCGGCGATCATCGTCGCGGCGCGCTCGATGACATAGTCGACCTTGGCATCGTTCACTTCGCGCGCGGTGCGGATCAGCGGCGTGTTGGCGCGATCGGCATTGACCAGGAACCACGGGTCCACCGCGATGCAATGCCCGCCGACGCCGGGACCGGGCGAGAGGATGTTGACGCGCGGATGTCGGTTGGCGAGGCGGATCACCTCCCACACATCGACTTCCATCGTGTCGGCAATGCGCGAAAGCTCGTTGGCGAAGGCGATGTTGACGTCGCGGAACGCATTTTCGGTCAGCTTGGTCATTTCCGCCGCGCGGCTCGTCGTGGTGACGCAGGCGCCGCGCACGAAGCGACGGTAGAAGGCCAGCGCCTTGCGCGCGCAACGTGGTGTGATGCCGCCGATGACGCGGTCATTGTCGATCAGTTCGACCAGGATGCGACCCGGCAGTACACGTTCGGGACAATAGGCGATGGCGATATCGGGGCTGTCGATGCAACGGCCCGGGACCTTGAGATCGGGACGAAGTTCGGCGAGCAGGTCGCGCACCTTCTCGGTCGTGCCGACCGGCGAGGTCGATTCGAGGATCACCACATCGCCGGCCTTGAGGACGGTGGCGACGGTCGTCGCGGCGCGCAGCACATAGCCGATATTGGGCGCGTGATCCTCGCCGAAAGGTGTCGGCACGGCGATGACGAACACGTCCGATGGCTCGATCTGCATCGAGGCGCGCAGGTTGCCGCGCGCGACCACGCCCGAGACGAGGCCATCGAGATCGACCTCCTCGATATGGACCTTGCCCGAATTGACGGTGTCGACGACGGATTGCGTGACGTCGACGCCAAGCACCGAAGCGCCGGTACGCGCGATGACCGCGGCAGTCGGCAGGCCGATATATCCGAGGCCGAGTACTGCGACCTTCAGCTCAGAAACCATCGGCGACGATCCTCGCAATCCTTGTCGACGCATGGCCATCGCCGAACGGATTGTGGGCGCGGGCCATGGTCGAATAGGCGATGCTATCGTCGAGGAGCGTGAAGATTTCGGAAACGATGCGATCGCTGTCGGTGCCGATCAGTTTTGCGGTGCCGGCGACGACGCCCTCGGGGCGTTCCGTCGTCTCGCGCATCACCAGAACGGGCTTGCCGAGCGCTGGCGCCTCCTCCTGCACGCCGCCCGAGTCGGTCAGCGCGATGTCGCACATGCCGAGCGCGCGGACGAAGTGCGGATAGTCGAGCGGGTCGATTCGCGCGACGTTGGCACGGTCGCCGAGCATGCGGTCCATGACCGACAGGACATTGGGGTTGGGATGGACCGGGAACAGGATCGCGACATCGTCGCGGTCGGCAATCCGGCCGATGGCGCGCGCGATATTTTCCATGCCGCCACCGAAATTTTCGCGCCGGTGGGTGGTCACGAGGATCACGCGCTTGCCGGTGAAGCGCGCGGCGATCTCGTCGAGGCCGGCACCCATCGCCGGATCGGCGTCGAGGCGGGCACGCGTCGCGAGCAACGCGTCGATCACGGTGTTGCCGGTGACGTGGATCATGGCTGGCGCGATGTTCTCGCGGCGCAGCGCATCGGCGGCGGTTTCGGTCGGGGCGAAATGCTGGTCGGCGATCGGCGCGACGATGCGGCGGTTCACTTCCTCGGGCCAGGGTTGCCAGATGTCGCCCGAGCGCAGCCCCGCCTCGACATGGCTGACCGGGATCTTGCGATAATAGCCGGCGAGCGCACCGACCATTGCCGTCGCGGTATCGCCCTGGACGATCACGCGATCGGGTCGCTCGGTGTCCATCACCTCGCCAAGTCCGGTGAGCAGCCGCGCGGTCAGCCGGTCGAGCGACTGGCCCGGTTCCATCAGGTCGAGGTCGATGTCGGGCGTCAGGCTGGCGATCGCCAGCACCTGGTCGAGCAGGCCGCGGTGCTGCGCCGTCACGCAGGTGCGCACGTCGAGCGTCGGCTCGTCGCGCAACGCGGCGACGACGGGGAACAGCTTGATCGCCTCGGGGCGGGTGCCGAATATGACGAGAATCTTGCGCAGCGCTGGCATGCGCCACCACTAGGACGACGAGCCTTAAAACCGCGCTAACCGCAGACCGGGCAACCGGGATCCTTGGGCAGGGCGATGGTGCGGAAGCGAAAGGCGAGCGCATCCGCGAGCAGCAGCTTCCCGACGGGGTCGTCGCCGAACGGCACGATCGCGCGGATCACCTCAAGCGCGGCGAGGCTTCCCATCACCCCGGTCATCGCGCCGAGTACGCCTGCCTCGGCGCAATTTGTCTCGGCGCGATCGGGGTCGGTACCGACCAGGCAGTGGTAGCAGGGCCTGTCGGATTCCCACCCGCGATAGACGGCGAGCTGCCCTTCGAACTGCGCGACCGCCGCGGAAACGAGCGGAATGCGTAACGCGTGCGCCGCCGCGGCGACCGCGAGGCGGGTCGGGAAATTGTCGCAGCCATCGAGCACGACCTCGGCGCCATGCAGGAAAGTAGCGGCATTGTCGGCGGCAATCCGCGCGTCGACCGTGCGTAGCTTCACGTCGGGGTTCAGCCTCGCTACCGCCTCGGCTGCGGCGGCGACCTTGCCACGGCCGATATCGCGCTCCCCGAAAAGGGTCTGTCGCTGGAGATTGGAGAGGTCGACGCGATCGTCGTCGATCACGACCAGTGTCCCTATTCCGGCGGCGGCGAGATATTGGATCGCCGGCGACCCGATGCCGCCCGCACCGATGATCGCGACCGTCGCCGCGCGCAGTCTTCGTTGCCCCGTGCCGCCGATTTCCTTCAGCACGATGTGGCGGGCGTAACGCTCCAGTTCGGCGTCGCTGAGTGTCATTTGCCCCAGTCGTAGACGAGCGTGGTGCGATACCATTGGTCGCCCGCACCCGCGCCGCGCGCCGGAAGGTTGCCGCGCGCAAATCCGATCACCAGACCGGCGCTATATTGCTCGACGGTCGGACAACCGATGGCGCGCGGCATCGCCTTGCGGATCGTCCCGTCGCTGCCGATCAACGTCGCGATATCGATGTGCAGGACGTAACGGCCGTTGACGGGCTTGGGCTCGGCGCAGCGCTTTGCGGCGACCTCGCCGGCGACGAACTGCTCCATGGCCGGCGTCACCTGCGGCGGCGCAAGATAGGGCAGCGGGGCGAGCGTCGCCCAGTCCGCTGGCAACGGCGGAGGCATCACCAGTTGCGCGGTGGCCTGAATGATGAGCGACAGCAACATCAACGTCCCGTGGATCCGAATCCTCCGGTCCCGCGCACAGTGTCTTCCAGCGACTCGACCTCTTGCAGCATAGCACGTTGGACCGGAGCGGGTACGAGTTGTGCGATCCGGTCGCCGCGCGCGATGCCGAAGGGCTCGGCGCCGAGATTGGCGAGAATCACCTTCACCTCGCCGCGATAGTCGCTGTCGATCGTGCCGGGTGTATTGAGGCAGGTCACGCCATGCTTGAGGGCGAGGCCCGAGCGCGGCCGCACCTGCACTTCATAGCCCTCCGGAATCGCGATCGCGAAGCCGGTCGCGACTGCCGCGCGCGCTCCGGAGGCGAGTATGAGATCCTCGGCGGCGACGATGTCCATGCCGGCGGCGCCAGCGGTGGCATAAGCCGGGAGCGGCAACCCCTCGCCATGTGGCAGCCGCATCAGCTTGACGATAATCGGGCTCATGTCAGTGTCTCCGCAATGCGCTGCGCCAGGCGGGCGGCGACCTCGTCCTTGGGCAGGCGTTCCCAGCTATCGACACCGTCCGCGGTGACGATGTGGATGCTGTTGTTCGCGCCGCCCATCACGTCGCCCGACACGTCATTGGCGACGATCCAGTCGGCATTCTTGCGCACGCGCTTGGCGATGGCGTGCGCGACGACCTTCTCGGTCTCGGCGGCGAATCCGATCAGCAGCGCCGGGCGTCGCGCGTCGCCGGCCAGCGTGGCGAGAATGTCCGGATTCTCGACCAATCGCAGCACGGGGGTGCCGCCGCCTTTCTTGATCTTCTGCCCCGCGGCATCGACGCGCCAGTCGGCGACGGCGGCGACCATCACCGCCGCGTCGGCGGGCAAAGCGGCAAACACGGCGTCGCGCATCTGGATCGCCGTCTCGACGTCGATCCGGGTTACGTCCGCCGGTGTCGGCAGCGTCACCGGGCCGGCAATCAACGTCACCCGCGCGCCCAATTCGGCAAGCGCGCGGGCAATCGCAAAGCCTTGTCGGCCGGACGAACGGTTGGCGATATAGCGTACCGGGTCGATCGGCTCATGCGTGGGGCCGGCCGTGACGATGACATGTTTGCCGGTGAGCATCAGGCCGCGAGCAGACCCTGGATCAAGGCGAGAATCGCCTCTGGCGACGGCAAGCGGCCGGGCCCGAATTCTCCGCACGCCATTTCGCCCTCGTCGGGCTCCATCACCGTGATGCCATCGGCGCGCAGCGTCGCGACATTGCGACGCGTTGCGGGGTGCTGCCACATGCGCACATTCATTGCTGGCGCGGCGAGCACGCGCTTGTCGGTCGCCAGCAGCAGCGTGGTGGCGAGATCGTCGGCGATTCCCGCCGCCATCCTGGCCATCAGATCGGCGGTGGCGGGCGCCACGACAACCAGGTCGGCTTCGCGGCTGAGCTGGATGTGGCCCATCTCGGCCTCGTCCTTGAGGTCCCACAACGAGGTGAATACCTGCTGCTCGCTCAGTGCGGCCAATGTCATCGGCGTTATGAAGTGAGCGCCGCTCTCGGTCAGCACGCAGCGCACCACGATCCCGGCCTTGCGCGCCAGCCGGATGAGCTCGCACGCCTTATAGGCCGCGATGCCGCCGCCGACGATCAGCAGGATGCGCTTCATCGCACCACCCGCGTGACGATGATCCGTCGCCGGTCGGTCGCCGCGGCGTAAAGGTCGCGCAGCGCGTCGGGTGCGAAGGCAATGCCGACGAGGAGAGCAGGGGCGATCATCAATCCCCAATAGAAGGTGTCGGTGCGTCCGAACAGCGATAGCAGTACGGCATAGCCGGTGAAGATCGCGGTCGCGCGGAGCGCCAGCGGCTCGCGCCATGCCGACCAGCCGATCAACGCCAATCCGACGAGGAGGGCGGCGAGCCACGTCGGTGCCAGGGCGAGCGCTGTCGATATGCTCATCGTCTTCACGAAGAAGCCGAATCCGAGCGTGCCAGCCCAACCCGGTGACACAGGGTCGGTCGCGGTAACGACCTGCGACACGGCGTGGGCATGGAAGGCGACGACGACCGCGAACACGCCGAGCGTCGCGATCCAGCCGAGGCTCTCGCGTCGCGATCCTTCATACCAGGCGAGTACCGCCATGATGCCGACATACAGTGCGGCAGTCTCGCGTACGAGCATCGCGATCATCCCGAACGCCACCGCCTCGACCCAGCGATCCTTGCGGCGCAGCGCCAGCGACAGCGCGATCAGCAGGCCGGCCCAGATTTCGTGGAATGCAACCAGCTCACTCTGAACGAAGGCGGTCATGCCCCCGGTTAGCAGCGCCAAGGCGATCGCGAACGGCGGTGTGCGCGTGAAGGCCGGCCGCAAGCGGACGAACCAGGCCAGCATCACGCTCGCGGCGAGCAGGTAGAGCAGGATGGGCGGTGCCCACCCCGGCAGGCTCGCTTCGAACAGCGCCAGCGTCGGCAGGCGGAAAGTGACGAAGGGGCGCATCGGATAGTCGCCCGCCCGCAGCGCCTGCGCCGCCACGGCATAATAGTCGCCGCCGCCGCGCACCCCGGCGACGATCGATTCGTAGAGGACGACATCGGCATGGTCGTTGGCACGTGCTGCCGGGTCGTGGCTGACGGGCGGCGGACTGGGCGCGGTGAGCGCGAGCAAGCTCGCCGCCAGCAGCAGCGCGCAACAGGCAAGGACGATCCGTGCCGGCACGCGCTTCATGCCCGAGAAGCGCGACGGGGCGGCCAGCCAGAGGGGGGAGGGGGCCCGGCTCGCCATCCGCCGCTAACGCAGGGTCAACCAGGTCGCGGCGACGCTCACCGCGGCCGACAGGATCGCGATCGCGACGTAGCGCCAGCCACCGCCGATCCGTACCACCTCGATCTGCTTGAGTGGTGGTGCCGGCGGCGCACCGCCCGGGGCGGGAAAGCGCGCTTCGACATTGCGGATCAGTTCAGGCAGTCGCGCCAAGGTCTTGATATCGGCCATCAGCCGGTCGGCCAGTGCGGCTTCGGGCCCGAGTTCGGTGCGGATCCATTCGCGGACGAAAGGCGCGGCCGACTCCCATAAATTGATGTCGGGGTCGAGGCTCGTCGCCACGCCTTCGACCATCACCATCGTCTTTTGCAGCAGCAGCAGATGCGGCTGGGTCTGCATGTCGAAATCACGCGTGATCGAGAACAGCCCGTCGAGCATCATGCCGATCGACATGTCCTTGACCGGCAGGCCGCGCATCGGCTCGCCCACCGCGCGCAGCGCGGTGGCGAACTCGGCGACACTGTGATGCGGCGGCACATAGCCGGCCTCGAAATGGATTTCCGCGACGCGCTTGTAGTTGCCGGTGATCAAGCCGTAGAGAATCTCCGCCAGCCACACCCGCGCGCGCCGGTCGATCCGCCCCATGATGCCGAAATCGATCGCCGCGATGCGGTTGCCCGGCAGCGCGAACAGGTTGCCCTGGTGCATGTCGGCATGGAAGAATCCGTCCGAGATCGCCTGACGCAGAAAGGCGTGCACCAACGTGTCCGACAGCTTTTTGAGGTCATAGCCGGCCGCGACCAGCGCCGGTCGGTCCGACAGCTTGATGCCGTCGACCCAGGCGATGGTCAGCACGCGGCCGGTGGTGCGCTGCCAGTCGATCGCCGGCACGACATAATCGGGCTCGGCGGTCATCGAATCGGCGAGTTCGGAGGCCGAGGCCGCCTCGCGCCGCAGGTCGAGCTCGCGCGCGGTCCAGCGCTTGAAGGTTTCGATGACGAGGCGCGGCCGCAACCGCGACAGCTCGCCGCCCATCGCCTCGACCTGCGCCGCAGCCCATTGATAGGTGTCGATCGCGCGCGCGAACTCTTCCTCGACGCCGGGGCGCAACACCTTGACCGCGACCGTCCGGCCGTCGGTCGTAACGGCACGGTGGACCTGCGCGATCGACGCCGCGCCGATTGGCACTTGGTCGATCGACGCGAACAGCTCCTCGGTCGGGCGCCCGAAGGCGCGCGTCATCGCCGCGTGAATCTGTTCCCACGGCACGGGGGGCAGGGCGTCCTGCAAACGCAGCAGGTCATGCGCCGCCTCGTCGCCGACCAGATCGGGTCGCGTCGCGAGCGTCTGGCCGAGCTTGATCGCCGCCGGTCCGATTGCCTGGAACGCGTCGGCATAGCGTGGCACCGCCGGAACACGCGCGCCGAAGCGGGCGATGCGCGCCAGGCGGCGGATCGGCCGCGGCGTGTTGGGGTCGCGCTCGATACCGCGAAGTGCGCCGTGGCGCGCGAGTATCCGGCCCCATTTGAGGAGTCGGCCAAGATGGACGATGGGTGCGGTCACGAGGGGGTCAAATCTTCCAGCCGCTATGGATCGCGACCAGCCCGCCGAGCATCGGCTCGACGCGGGTGCGAATGAAGCCGGCCTCGCCGATCATCAGCTCGAAGGTCGGCATATCGGGAAAACGACGGATCGATTCGATCAGGTAGCGATAGCTGTCCTCGTCATGCGCGAGCAGCTTGCCGACCTTGGGGACGATCTTGTGCGAATAGGTATCGTAGATTTCGGCGAAGCCCGGCCACAGCGTTGTCGAGAATTCGAGGCAGAAGAACCGCCCGCCGCGCTTGAGCACGCGGTGCGCTTCGCGCAGCGCCCTGGGGATGTCGGTCACGTTCCTGATGCCGAAGGCGATGGTGTAGACATCGAAAAAGCGATCGGGGAATTGCAGCGTCTCGGCATTGGCCTCGGACCATACCAGCCCGTCGATACCGCGCTTGGCGGCGCGCTCTATCCCGACATCGAGCATCGCCGGGTTGATGTCGGCCACCGTGACGCTCGCGCCGGATTTGGCAAGCCGGAAGGCGATGTCGCCGGTGCCGCCGGCCATGTCGAGGATCGTCTCGCCAGCGCGCGGCTGGACGCGGCGCACGAAGCGGTCCTTCCACAACCGATGCATGCCCCCCGACATGGCGTCGTTCATCAGGTCGTAACTGGCGGCGACGCTGGTGAACACGCCGCCGACACGACGCGTCTTTTCGTCGGGGGCGATGTCTTCATAGCCGAAGGAAACGGTGTCGGTCATGATGGCGCTCTAGCCAACGCTTGTGATGTGAGCAAACGCAACCTAGCTCCGGGCTCATGCCCGAGCTTCCCGAAGTCGAAACAACCATCAGGGGCCTCGAGCCGGTTCTCGCCGGCCAGCGGCTGGCGCTGGTCGAGCCACGGCGTGCCGACCTGCGCCGGCCGTTCCCGGTCGATCTGCGCCAGCGGCTTACCGGCGCGACCGTCACCGGCCTTCGCAGGCGGGCCAAATATGGCCTGATCGACACCGATCGCGGCGACACCATGATCTTCCATCTCGGCATGTCGGGGCGCTGGCGCGTCGACCCCGCCGAGCTGCTCCCGCACGATCACCTCCTGCTCGAAACCGACAATGGTCGCCGCCTCGCGCTGAACGATCCACGACGGTTCGGTTCGGTCGACCTGCTTCCCACCGCCGACCTGCCCGACTGGCCGGCATTTCGCGCGCTCGGCCCGGAGCCGCTCGGTGCCGAATTGACCGCCGAACACCTGCTTGCCGCGCTCGCCGGCCGCAAGGCCTCGATCAAGCTGATGCTGCTCGACCAGCGCGTCGTCGCCGGGCTCGGCAACATCTATGTCTGTGAAGCGCTTTTCCTGTCGCGGATCTCGCCGAAACGCGCGGCGGGACGGATTTCGTTGCCGCGACTGGAACGACTTGTCGATTCGATTCGCGACGTGCTGCGCGCCGCGATCGAGGCCGGCGGCTCCTCCTTGCGCGATTATGCCCGCCCGGATGGCGAGCTCGGATATTTCTCCAAGCAGTTCGCCGTCTATGCCCGGGAGGGCGAACCCTGTGGGTGTGGCGGCACCGTCCAGCGCTATGCCGAAGGCGGCAGATCGACCTTTTGGTGCCCGAAATGCCAGCGTTGAGTTGACCATCGGGGGGCGACTCGCTAAGGGCGACGCCTTCCGGGGCAGCGGATTCGATTCCGCAGCCCTTTTTCATTGACGACATATTCGAGGTTTTTCGATGGCGAACACGCCGCAAGCGAAGAAGCGCATCCGCCGCAACACGCGCCGGGCCGAAATCAACGGCAACCGCGTCGGTCGGATTCGGACCTTCGTGAAGAAGGCCGAGGCCGCTCTCGCCGCCGGCGACAAGAGCGCCGCGTCCGAGGCGATGGCGCAGGTTCAGCCGGAGCTGATGCGCGGCGTCGCCAAGGGCGTGCTGCACAAGAACACCGCTTCGCGGAAGTTCTCGCGCCTGACCAAGCGGCTCACCGCCCTGGCCTGATTCGTCCGTTTCGGACCAGAAACAATCGCCCGTCGGGACAATGTCCCGGCGGGCTTTTGCTGTCCGCCCCATGGCCGCTTCCGATGTTCCTAGATCGTTCGCATACCGAGTTTTTGAAAAGCCGGATCGCGATTCGGGAAAAGGCAGGATTCACCGCGATTCGCGCCGGCCGCGCTCCGGCAAACTTTGGTTGCCTCTGTAATTTTTAAGCAAAAACAGCGGTATGTCATTTTTTCGACGGAAATCCGAGGCTGAATCCGAGTCAACCGGTTTATTTCGGTTTTATGACTGATTGTGGTCTTGCTCGACTCGGTCCGATCTCTCCATAAACAGCCTTCGCCGCGCAGACGATTCCGTCTCGCGACTAGCAAATGATCGTTGGCGTAACCGGGCGGTGATTCCGCTCGTGGGGGCTTTTTGTCCGCTGGAAACTAGTGGCGGTGGCGCGGACGGACGTGCCGCGCGGGAGAAGGATGGGGCGTGGCGGGTTTTGTGGCCGAAGAGATAATGTCGGAAGGCGCCGTGGCCAGGGCGTGGACCACCGTGCGCGCGCACCTGCGCGAGTCGGCTGGCGCGCGTCTGTTCGATCAATGGCTCAAGCCGATGGAACTCGTCGCCGGCTGTGACGGCGAATCGGTACGCCTCGCCCTGCCGTCCGCCTTCATGACCAACTGGGTCCGCAATCACTACGCCGACCGCCTGTTGCAGGAATTCCGCGCGATCCTGCCCGACGTGCGCAACGTTTCGATCGAGACGCGCAGCGCGACGCCGGCCCCCAGGGTGCTGAGCGTCGAACCCATTCCCGCCGCTGTCGCTGCGGCGCCGGTCATGGGCAAGCCCGCCGTGCGCCCGACGCTCGATCCGCGCTTCACCTTCGATCGCTTCGTTGTCGACCAATCGAACCGCGTCGCGTTCAACGCCGCCAAGGCACTGGCCGAACCGGGCGTTCCGCGCTTCAGCCCATTGTTTCTCCATAGCGGTACCGGGCAGGGCAAGACCCACCTTATGCACGCGATCGGCGCGGCGTTCCTCGATGCATGCCCCGACGCCAATGTCATCATGATGTCGGCCGAACGCTTCATGTTCGAGTTCGTCCAGGCGGTGCGCGCGCGCGCCCAGCGTCAGGCCGATCAGGATACGCATGCCTTCAAGACACGGTTGCGCGCCGCCGACCTGCTGATGATCGACGATCTGCAGTTCATCGCCGGCAAGGATTCGACGCAGGAGGAATTCTTTCACACCGTCAGCGAGGTGATGGCCTCGGGCAAGCGGCTGGTGATCAGCGCCGACCGTTGCCCGCAGGGGCTCGACGGGGTCGAGGCGCGAATCCTGTCGCGCCTGTCGGTCGGTCTCGTTGCCGATATCAAGGCATCCGACCTCGCGCTGCGTCGCGCGGTGCTGAAGCGCAAGCTCGTCGACCTGCCCGATGTCAGCGTTCCCGAAGAGGTACTCGAGATTCTCGCGTCGCGCATCACCGCGAGCATCCGCGATCTCGAAGGCGCGCTCAACCGCGTCATCGCCTATGCGCAACTGACCGGCGAGACCATCACGCTCGATTTCGCCATCGCGACGCTGGGCGACACGCTGCGCGGGGCCGAGCGTCGCGTGACGATCGACGAGATCCAGAAGGCGGTATCGGCGCATTTCGCACTCAAGCCGGTCGACCTCGTGTCGGCACGCCGTGCCGTCGTCGTCGCCCGTCCGCGCCAGATCGCCATGTATCTCGCCAAGCGCCTGACGACCCGCTCGCTTCCCGAGATTGGCCGCAAGTTCGGTGGCCGGGATCATTCGACCGTGATCCACGCCGTACGTCGCATCGAGCAGTTGCGTGACACCGATCGCGAACTCGACGGCGCGGTGCGGACGCTGCTGCGCGAGCTTGAAGGCTGACGGTGGAACGGCCCGCCATCGGCGGGCCGGCACGGTCAGGCCTGTAGCCCGACCGCTTCCTGCGCCGCCCGCAATGTCGGTGCACCGAGTTCGATGGCGCGCGCTGCGCCCCTTGCCAGCGTTGCGGCCACCGCGGTGCGATCGGCCAGCAAGGCCGACAGCCGCTCGCGGATCGGGCCCAGTTGCGCGATCGCGAGATCGGCCAGCGCCGGCTTGAAGGTGCCGAAGCCCTTACCGGCATATTCGCCCAGCACCGCTGCCGGCGTCATGTCGGCCAGCGCGCTGTAGATCGTCACCAGATTCTTCGCCTCGGCCCGCCCGGTGAGCTGCTCCATCGTGTCGGGCAGCACTTCCGCATCGGATTTCGCTTTCTTGATCTTCTGCGCGATCAGATCATCGCCATCGATCAGATTGATGCGCGAGGCGTCCGACGGATCGGATTTCGACATCTTCGTCGCGCCATCGCGCAACGACATGATGCGGGGCGCCGCCTTGGAAATGAACGGCGCCGGCAGGGTGAACAGCTCGACCGCGAAGTCGTTGTTGAACTTGGTCGCAATGTCGCGCGCCAGTTCGAGATGCTGCTTCTGGTCTTCGCCGACCGGCACATGCGTCGCCTGGTACAGCAGCACGTCGGCAGCCTGCAGCACGGGATAGGTGAACAGGTCGACGCTTTGCGACTCGCCCGCCTTGCCGGCCTTGTCCTTCCACTGCGTCATGCGGTTGAGCCAGCCCATCCGCGCCGTGCCGCCGAGAATCCATGTCAGTTCGCAATGCGCCGGTACGCGCGCCTGATTGAACAGTACCGAACGATCCGGATCGATCCCGCACGCCAGCAACGCCGCCGCCATTTCGACCGTGTTGCTTGCCAGTTCCCTGGCGACGACCGGCTGCGACAGCGCGTGCAGATCGGCGAGAAAGAACAGGCACAGGTCGTCGGCCGTCATCGCGTCCTGCATCGCGACCCATTGCTTGATCGTGCCGAGATAGTTGCCGAGGTGGAGATTGCCGGTGGGCTGTATGCCGGAGACGACGCGCATGTTGTTCTCTTGTCAGGCGGCGCGACGGCGCCGCAGGAAGGTCAGATCGTCGCGCGTGAACGCGCCGAGGGCGAATGTGGCGATCGCATAGACCACGCCGCCGGTCGCGACCAGCGCGAGCATCGCCGCCGTGCGAACCGTCCAGCCGCCATGCGTATAGGGTGACAGCAGATCCTCGAGCAGCCACAGCACCGCGCCCATCACCAGCGCCGCGACGGCGAGACGCCACGCCCGGCGCCGCAGCCGCGCATCGGGCTGGAAATGCCCACGCTTGCGCAGCGTGCGATACAGCAGGAAGGTATTGACGCTTGATGCCAGCGCGGTGGCGAGCGGCGGGCCCATATGCTTGAGCGGCAGGATCAGCGCGAGGTTCAGGACGAGGTTTACGGCCATCGAGATCATCGCATAGCGCACCGGCGTCTTCGTATCGCTTCGCGCATAATATCCGGGCGTCAGGACCTTGATCAGGATATAGCTCGGCAATCCGACCGAGAAGGCGGCGAGCGCCTGCGCGGTGTGGTGCGTGTCCTGCGCGCTGAACCTGCCATGCTCGAACAGCGCCGCGACGATCGGCGCGCCGCACAGCACCAGCGCTACCGTCGCCGGCAGCGTCAGCAGCAGCGCCAGTTCCATGCCGCGATTCTGCGTCTCCATCGCCTGCGCTTCCTCGCCGGCACCGAGCTGTCGCGAGATCATCGGCAGCAGGACGGTGCCGAGGCCAATTCCGATCAGCCCGAGTGGCAGCTGGTTCACCCGGTCGGCCATGTAGATATAGGTCACAGAGCCGGCCGACAGCAGCGACGCGGCCAGCGCGGTCGAGATGACGAGGTTGATCTGCACCGCGCCGGCACCGAAGGCGGCGGGCCAGATGAGTGCGAGCAGCTGCTTCACATCGGGGGTGATGCGCGGTCGGCGCGGCCGCAGCCTTACGCCATTGGCGCGGCATGACCAGGCGAGCCAGACCAGCTGGAACAACCCCGCGACGCTCACCGCAATCGCCTGATTGCGCGCCGTCGCCATCGGATCATGGCTGTGGAAGAACAGCAGTGCCGCGATCAGCGTCAGATTGAGCAGGATCGGCGCCGCCGCATTGACCCAGAATTTGTGCAGCGAATTGAGGATGCCGCCCAGCAGCGACACCAGGCTGATCAGCATCAGATAGGGGATGGTGAAGCGCGAGAGCTGCACCGCGAAGGCGAACTGGTCGCGCGTCACACCGTGAAACTTGCCTGACAGCGCGAGCGTCACGGGCCAGGCGAACAGTTCGAGGATGATCGTCATGACGATCAGGATCGGCAGCAAAACCGACAGCACGTCCTGCGCAAAGGCGACGCCGGACGGCAGGCCGGCGCCATCCTTGTCGGCGACCTTGCGATTGAACATCGGGATGAACGCCGCCGAAAACGCTCCTTCGGCGAACAGCGCGCGGAACATGTTGGGCAGGCGGAAGGCGACGAGAAAGGCGTCCGACGCGAAACTCGCGCCGACATAGCGCGCGAACAGCGAATCGCGTACCAGACCGAGCACCCGGCTGGCGAGCGTCAGGCCGCCCACCGAGCCGAGTGCACGTGTGAGATTCATCTGCTTCGCCCCGTCCGCCGGCCGTCAGGCCGAGCCGGCTACCCCGGTCGCGCCGGCCTGCTGGGCCTCGGCCTGTTGCATGTAGAGCGCGGTGAAATCGATCGGTTCGAGCAACAGTGGCGGGAAGCCGCCATCGCGCACCGCATCGGCCAGCACGCGGCGAGCGAACGGGAACAGCAGCCGCGGCGCCTCGCCGAGCAGGAAGGGCTGGATATGCTCTTCGGGGATATTGCGCAGGCCGAACAGCCCGGCATAGGAAAGGTCGACGAGGAAGGCGACCTTGCCCCCGGTCTCCGCCTTCACTTCGATGCGCAGAATGATTTCAAACACTTCGTCGGCGACCTGGCCCGAAGCAATGTTGAACTGCACGTCGATCGCCGGGCCCTGCGTGTTTTGATACACCGCCGGCGCGTTCGGGTTCTCGAACGACAGATCCTTGACATATTGTGAGATCAGCCCCGCGGCCGGGCTGGTATCCTCACCGTTGGCCATCGGCTCGGTACGGGTGATGATGCCGTCGTCCTGCTCGTCCATCGACCGTCAATCCTTCGTCTGTAATGAGTGTTGAAAGGTGGGAATCCAGATGGTCGTGCAACCGCCGACCGGATGGGCGCGCCTAGCAGGGGGCGCGGGTCAGGGCAACAATCGTGGTGCTCGGACGTTGCGCCCTTTGAAACCTGCTCATCTTGTGCCTATGTAGAGAGGCGCCGTGTCCCTAGGGAGGCCAAGTGTTTTATATTGTCGTCTTTGCCGCGATTGCTGCCTTTCTGGGTATGCGTCTCTACAGCGTGCTCGGGAAGCGCACGGGCCATGAGCAGCCGCTGACGCGCGCGATCGAGGATCGTGCGCCGCCGGTGACGTTGCCGCGTCCGATCGAGATGGCGCCGGAGCCACGCGACGCCGGTAATCGCAACATCGATACCCGCGCCCAGGCCGGGCTTCGCGCGATCATCGCCGCCGAGCCGGGCTTCGACGTGGCGCAGTTCCTATTGGGCGCGCAAGCCGCCTATCGCATGATCCTCGAAGCCTATTGGAAGGGCGACGAAGCGGCGCTCGCCGATCTTGTCGACGACGACGTACTGCACGCCTTTGCCACCGCCATTGCCGAACGCGGCAGCGCCGGCCATGTGCTCGACAATCGCCTCGTCACGATCGAACGCGCGGTTATCGTCGATGCATCGGTGGAATCGCGGGTCGGCCGCATCGTCGTGCGCTTCGACTCCGACATCGCTGCGATCACGCGTGATGCCGAGGGCGTCGTTATTGCCGGCTCGCTGAGCGATGCGGTCGAGACGCACGAAACCTGGACTTTCGCGCGCCCGCTCAAGAGCGGCGACCCGAACTGGAAGCTCGTCGATACCGACGAGGGTTGAGGGCGCCATGCGACGCTGGGGAATCGTCGCCTTTGCGATGTTGCTGAGTGCTTGTGGCGCCCGGATCGTTCCGCCGCCGGCAACACCATCCTATCGTCCGCCGGCCGGGCCGGCGCGTTCGCCGGTTCCGGCAACGCCGCTGCCGCCGGTGAGCGGAACCACCGTACCGGGTGCCGTGAACGCCGTTACGGCGGGGGTTGTCGCCGGGCCGCCGATATATTCGCTGCCGATTGATGCCGCCGGCGCCGCGCGCTCGCTTGCCGCTTTTCGCCTTTCCTGCCCGGCGCTGCTGCGCCGCGCCGACACCTCCGGCTTGACGCGGCCGGCCGACTGGCAGCCGGCTTGCGATGCCGCACGCGTCGCCGATGCGGGGTCGGCGCGCGCCTTCTTCACCCAGTGGTTCGAAAGTGTCCAGATCGGTGACGGGCGCGCTTTCGCGACCGGCTATTATGTGCCCGAAATCGCCGGCTCGCGCGATCATCGCAAGGGATTCGACACGCCGGTCTATGGCCGCCCTGACGATCTGGTTGATGTCGATCTCGGGCAGTTCAGCAGCGATCTCAAGGGCAAGAAAATCCGCGGCCGGGTCGAGGGTAACAGCTTCGTCCCCTATTTCGATCGCGCGGCGATCGAGCAGGGCGTACTCGGCCGCCATGCGCCGATCATCGCATGGGCCGCCGACCCGATCGAGATGTTCTTTCTCGAGGTGCAGGGCTCAGGCATATTGCGCCTGCCTGACGGCGACACGATGCGCATCGGCTATGCGAGCCAGAATGGGCGGGACTATACCGGTATCGGGGCGCTGATGCGTCAGCGCGGTCTGCTCGGGCCGGGTCAGGCCTCGATGCAGGGCATTACCCAGTGGTTGCGCGACCACCCCGATCAGGGGCGTGACATCATGCGCGAGAACAAGAGCTATGTGTTCTTCCGCGAATTGAGTGGCCCGCCGCTCGGCGCCCTTAATCTGCCGGTCGCCGCGCGTGCTACCGTCGCGGCCGATACCAGGTTCGTGCCGCTTGGCGCCCCGGTCTTCCTGTCGATGGACCGCGCCGATGCCAGCGGATTGTGGGTCGCGCAGGACACTGGTGGCGCGATCAAGGGTGCCAATCGCGTCGACACCTTCTGGGGTTCCGGCGACGAGGCGCGGGCCATCGCGGGTGGTATGTCGGCGCACGGTACGGCGTTCCTGCTGTTGCCGATGGGCACCTTGGCGCGACTGGCAGCGGAGGGGCCTGCGGTTCAGACCCAGCACTGATGAGGTTGAGGTGGAGCCGAAAAGGGGCGCCGGGAGGAACGGCGCCGGTCTCTGTCTGGCCGGTGCCTGAAGGCTCGAGGGTGCTGTTTCGTCCCACCATCTCGCGACGGCTCTTTCCGGAGCCTGTCGTGGATCGGGCCGTTCGAGCGAGGGAGAATCCCCGTTTCCCGCGTCTTCCCTCCCACGGCATCGCGGATAGGGCGGTTTCGCTCCTCATGGCCGCCGGGTCTGGATCTTGATGTCGGTGCGAAAGCTCAGCCCCGACGAATCAGCGCTCTGGGCGCGTGTGATGGCCAATGTGCGACCGATCGAGCGCGGACGAAAGCCCGTCGCCGCTGATCCCGTCGTCGCGCCCGCACTGCTGCCGAGGCCGCTAAAGGCGGCAAAGGCGCCGCCCGTCGCGCGGCCCGTGCCTTCGCCCGCGCCGGCCGCCAAGCGCGCGCCAAAACTTGGCGAGACGCTCGACGGGGGCTGGGACCGCAAATTGTCGCGCGGCGTCGTCGCGCCCGATTGCACCATCGATCTTCATGGGCACACGCTCGATACCGCCTATCGCCTGCTTGACGGCGCGCTTGCCCAGGCCATCGCCGCCGGTGAACGCGTTGTCCTGCTCGTCACCGGCCGGCCACCCCGCACGGGCAGCGAGCGCCCACATGCGCGTGGTGCGATCCGTGCGGCGGTTGGCGACTGGTTGGCCGGGTCGCGCCATGCCGGTGCGATCGCCGCCGTTCGCGGGGCACATCCTCGCCATGGCGGCGCCGGCGCGCTCTATATCATATTGCGCCGTGCGCGCGACGCCTGACGGTCAAAGTCTTAACCTATTGCTGGCAGATTTCCGCACGCCCGGAGATGTCCGCGCGGCGTGGCGAAGGGGGCCACCTTCAGGTCGATGGATGGCGTAACGCTCAAGAGTCGTGCGATCGGGTTTGCCATGGGGGCGGGGGCACTGGCCTTCATCCTCGCCCTGGTCGCGACGTCGAGCGGCCGGATCGACGTCGCCAACATGGCGCGTGCGCTGATCCCGGCACTGGTCTGCGCGGTGATGTGCTGGGCCTCGGCCGAGCGGGCCATCGCCTCTACCGCCTCCGCCATCGACGCCGCCATCGCGCGTCTCGCGCGCGCGGCGCAGGGTGATCTGGAAAGCGAAATCCCTGGAGAAATTGGCGAAAACGTGCCGCAGCTTGCCACAGCGATGCACGGCCTGTTCAGCCAGTTGAGCAGCAATCTCGAGAGCGTCCAGCGTCTCGCCCTGTTCGATCCGGTCACCGCGCTTCCCAATCGCACGCATTTCCGGCGCAGCTGCGAGCGGATGCTGAGCGATTTCGGCCCTGGCGCCAGTGCCGCCCTGCTGTTTATCGATCTCGATCGCTTCAAGACGGTCAACGACACGATGGGCCATGCCATGGGCGACATGCTGCTCGGCATGGTCGCCAACCGGTTGCGCGCGGTCGCCGATCGCGTGCTTGCCGACCATCCGGGTGTCGTGCCGTTGATTGGTCGCCTCGCCGGTGACGAATTCACCATGTTCTTTGCCGGCATACGCGATTCGGCCGAGGCGGCACGGATCGGCCGCGGTGTGCTGTTCGCGCTCGGCGAGACCTTCGATCTGCTCGGCACCGACATCGCGATCGGCGCGTCGATCGGAATCGCCATGCGCCCCCAACACGGTGAGACGCTGACGGAGTTGATGCGCGCCGCTGACGCTGCCATGTACCACGCCAAGGCGAGCGGTCGCGGCCGCGCCGAGCATTTTACCGAAGCGCTTGCCGCCGAGATCGCCGATCGCGCCCAGCTCGAATGCGACCTGCGCGAGGCGATCGACGAGGATCAGTTCGCACTGGTCTATCAGCCGCAGATCAGCCTGCCTGACGGCCGCATCGTCGCGGCAGAGGCGTTGTTGCGCTGGCGCCACCCGCGCGATGGCTTGCGTCTGCCCGGCACGTTCATCCAGCGGGCCGAGGAAACCGGCCTGATCGTCGAGATCGGCGAATGGGTCATCGCCACCGTGGCCGACACGATCGCCCGCTGGGGCCGTATCGGCATCGAACAGCGCCTCGCGATCAACGTGTCGCCGCGCCAGCTCGACCATGCCAGCTTCTTCCGTCGCCTGCGGGGCGCGATGCACGATGCCAGCGCGCCGGCGCATTTGCTCGAACTCGAGATCACCGAGACGCTGGCGATGCATTGCAGCAGCGAGGTTGTCGAGGCGATCACCGCGCTGCGTGCCGATGGCGCGACCATCGCGATCGATGACTTCGGCACAGGTTATTCCAACCTGTCGCGGTTGCGCGACCTGCCGGTCGACCGCGTCAAGCTCGACCGCAGCCTGATCGAGCATATCGTCGACAATGCCGATGCGCGCACCATTGCCCATGCCGTGATCGGCCTGATCCACGGCCTCGGTTGCGAAGCTGTCGCCGAGGGTATCGAAAGCCCCGCCCAGGCCGACGTGCTGCGCGTGATCGGCTGCGACGTGATCCAGGGCTATGCCGTCGCGCCACCGATGGACGAGGCGGCGTTCATCGCCTGGTCGCGCGGCGAGAGTGAGATTGTCGAAGGCATGGTCGTCCGCGCGGTGGGGTGATCCGCCGTCGATGGTCGAATTGATCGATGTCTCAATATCTTCCGGGTTCGCTTCGACGCCGTTGCCCAGGTGCTGCAATGTCGCAAAATGCGGCGCGTCTCGCCGTCCTGACAACAGCGCGGCTCGTCCGGCAGGCAAAGAAGAGGCCGCCCCCGATATGGGAGGCGGCCTCTTTCGTCATGCTGTCGTGATCGATCAGAAGTGGAAGGCGATCGACCCGCGATAGCTCTGGTTGGAGACGTCGGCGCGCGAGATCGTCGTGTCGGCCGACACCGACAGATCGACGTTGCCGGTGGTGATCGTCAGCCCGCCCGAGACTTCCGCCCAGTCGCGATCGCGGCCACCCAGCGCGAAGATCGCGTTCGGACCATTGCCCCCGACGAAGTTCGCGCCGACCGACAATGCCTGCTTGGTGAACTCATGGACGAAATAGCCCGAGAGCTGCGGCCTGATCGAGGTGCCACCCGACAATGTGATGCCGGCCCGGCCCTGGAGGCTGTCGAGCGACGTGCGCGCATAGCGCAGCGCGGGCCCGCCACCGGTCTCGGTGAAGCTGCTCAGGTCGATATGCGATCCCCGGGCGGAGATGCGCGGCGTGACGGTCAGCTTGCCCGCGTCGAAGTTCTTGCCGAGGCCGATTTCCCCGCTGATCGCCGGCACGGTGTTGTCGCCGGTCAGCGTGTAAGGCGTGCCCAATACGCTGACGACGCGCACGGTATTGGCCTTGAGCGATCCGCCGCTCATGATCGCATCGAGCGTGACGCCGCTCGGCGTTTCGACCTTGGCATAAACGCTGCCCTGGATCAGCTCGGTGCGCGCGGTGTGCGGCGCATTGACCGTCACACCGTCGAGCTTCGAATAGGACAGCGAGACGCCGACCACGGCATAGGGGCTGACCTCCTTTTCGAGGCCGCCGGCGATGAAGAAGCCGTCGAATGAGTCGCGGCCGCCGGCCGGGATCGCGGTCGACATCGGCCGGCTATGGCCGTTGATGTAACCGCCGGCGAGATAGCCGCTCATCGTTTCGGGCAGGCGCGCCTGGCTGTGCACTTCGCCACCGGCGTCGGTCCGCACCTCGGCCTGGCCCTGCAGGCCGTTGATCGCCAGCGAGGCCATCTGGAACGGCTTGCCGATCATCGTCAGCTTGCCGCCAAGGCTGCCGGCATGCAGGCCGGCGAGACGGTCACGATAGAAGCGCGACATATTGTCGACGATCGTCGTGCCGAGCGCGTCGCTCAGCGTCTGGTTGCGCGGCGCCCAGCCTTCCAGCTGTGCCTGGATCGTTGCCGCATTCTGCAGGTCGAGCCCGAGGTAGATCGCCGGCAAATTGGGTGCCGGGCCGCCGCGATCCTGGTCGAGCAACTGGGCATAGGCCTTCTGCACCGGCGAAGTCGACGAGACGACGTCGGCATATTTGCCCGGCGTCACCACCAGTTGCACCGCGTTGGCCGAATAGAGGAACTTTGGCGACAGGATCGCACTGAAGGCGTTGGCGCCCGAGAAGGTGCCGGTCACGCCGCCCTGCGCGGTCAGGATGGTATAGCTGTCACCGGCCTTGATCGTGTAGCCGGTGATTGGCGAAACGTTCACCAGACCACCGAGATTGGCGATGCCGGTGCCGGCGCCGTTCGACTGGACCGCGATCTTGTCCGAGGTCCCGCCGCCAATGTTGAGCAGCAGCATGTTGCCCGACGACAGGATGACATTGCCCTGGAATGTCAGCGTGCCGATGCTTGTCGCCGTGCCGGGGGCGATGGTGCCTGCGACGCTGGTGAAATAGGCCGCGCGGATCGTGCCCGATCCGTTCAGCCCGCCGGTCATCATGAAGTAGTCGGCGCCGGTGATCAGCGAGCCATTGACCTGTACCGTGCCGGTGATCTGGTTGAAGCCGAGGAGGCTGGTCAGCGATCCGGTCGAGGTGACGTCGAGCTTCGCGCCAACCCCGGCGATGCCGAAACGGTCGATCGTCGCCGCCGTATCCAGCGTCGTCGTGCCGCTGGCCGACAGCGTGACGTCGAAATAGCGCGCCGCGGTGTTGGTCAGGCGGTCGCCATCGTCATTGCCGGGCACGAAATTTGTCGCTCCGGGCAGCCCGTTGAGCAGCGTTGCCGCGGGCAGGGCAGCGACGGCCTGGCCGTTCGCACCTTGCCCGCCCTGCGCCTCGCGGCTGTACAACTCGACGCCGACGCCACCGGTCGCCGCCGCGGTCGGACCCGTGCCGCTGCCCGAACCGTCGAGCGTGGCGGTCGAAACCACCGCCGCGTCATTGCTGCCACCGGTGACCGCCCCGGTGCCGATCGGGTGGCCGGTGGGATCATAGGTCTCGGTTTGTGTCGCGATATCGTAGCAGTCGCTCGAACCGCCCGACTGGAAGCAGGCTTGGCCGAAACCCGGCTGCGCGGCGTTACCGGCCCCCGGCGTCGTCGGCACACCGGTGACGATCTGGCCGTCCGGGCCGATGATCTGGTAATTGGGGTCGACATTGGTGACCCAGTGCGTCGGGTCGTTCCAGTTGCCGTTGCCCGCCACCGCCGAGACATAGTGATAGGGGTTGTTCGCCGCGATCCAGTCCCAATAGAGATAGAGCGGCTGATAGAAGCTGGCGGTGCCATAGCCGTTGGCCGGCTGGCCGTTGAAGAAGCGGGTATAACCGCCCGACAGCACGCCGATCACCAGTTGCTTGGCATAGGCCGCATCGAGGATCAGCGGGCCGCCCGAGTCGCCGCTGGCGGTGATGCCCTCGTTGGGGAGCGCATTGTCGCGCCACGCGTTGAAGTCGTACGGGCTGGCCGAGGCCGTGCCACGGCGGGGGTCGTCGAAGTCGATCCAGTAGAGATTCTGGTCGAGCCCGTTTGGCTGGCCAAAAAGGAAGCCCTCGAAATCGTTGAGCGAGGCCAGCGCGCCGAGCGTGTTCTCGGCGATGCGGCGACGATAATCGATCCCGCCGGTCGAGCCGGTGGTGCCGGTACCGTTATTGCCATAGCCATCGATCACGACGTGATAACCGGTGCCGTCCGCGGTGATGTTGGTCGCGGGCAGGGCGGAGAACAGCAGCGCCCATGTCGGGATGTCCTTGGCCGGCGTGTCGAGCGACGCGATGGCGATGTCGGCCTGCAGGAAGTTATTGTTCGGCCCGAGGTCGAGCGAGTGCGAATTATAATTCACCTGGTTGACGTTGTAGAGATAACGCGTCGTGTTGGTCTTGTAGTTGCCCAGCCACCCACCGAAGGCGCTGCTGCCGGCGACATTGTTGTTGCTGCCAAAGCCGAAGGCGATCGGCTGGCCGCCAGAGTTCGCACCATAGGCATTGGCCGCGCGCTCGTTGACGCAATGCGCCGCGAAGATGACGGTGCGCGGATTGATCAACGTTCCCGTGCACAACCCGATAAAGCCATTCTGTTCGTCGATGATCATCTGGCCGACGCCGGTGACGTTGTTCGGGTCGCGCGCGGTGGTCGGCGTGCCCGGGTCCGCGATCACCAGTTCGGGGCTGAGCACCGAATCGGCCTTGACGATATTGCCACCGCCGCTCTGGGCCTCGAGATAGGAATTGGTCGGCTGCTCGCCGGTCGATTGTGCCAATGCGGGCGCCGCAAGCAGCGACAGCGTCGCCACCGAGCCAAGCAACAATGCACGATTACGGGTGAACCCTGTGCGACCAGCGCTGTTTTTCACGATTTCAATCCCCCGGCAATGGCGGGGCAGCTCAGGCTCGAACCGCCCTCAATGAACGGCAGGTTAACGTGGTGCGCGGACAAGCTCAAGCATCGTCAAGTCAAGAAAGCGCGGCGCGATCAGCAAATTACAAGAAGATCATCAACTGTGGCGCATCTATCACAAGGGCGGCGACAGTTGTTTGGCGATCTGGTCGGGGAAAGAGGATTCGAACCTCCGGCCCCTGCCTCCCGAAGGCAGTGCTCTACCAGGCTGAGCTATTCCCCGACAGATCGCAAAGCCGCGCGCTGGTTCGCGCGGCAGGCGGTGCCCCTAGCTCAAGCGCGCGCGCGCTTCAAGCCCCGAGCGCCGACATCATTTCGGCGATGCTGGCGAATTTCTCGCGCGGGGCACCCGGCCGTGCACGCGCCGTCTCGGCCGCGTCGATCTTCTGCCAGTCACGGAAGGTGACGATATCGATCTTGCGCGCCTCAAGCAGCGCATCGAGCCCGGCGCGCCCGACCTTGCCGCCACCCTCGCCGATATCGTCGGCGATCGTCTCGGCGGCGAGAAAACCATCGGGCCGGTTGGTGCCGATCGTCCCGCTCGGCCCGCGCCGCGCCCAGCCGACGGCGTAGAGTCCCGGCGCGATTCGTCCCGCTTCATTGGCGAATCGCCCGAGCGTCTCGTCATAGGGCACGCCGGCGATCGGCGGTGTGCGATAGCCGATGCAGCTCACCACCAGGCTCGCCGGGATGACATAGGTCTCGCCGGTATCGGCGGCGCGACCGAATTCGTCGACCCGCGTGCGCTCGACGATCACCCGCTCGACCCGCCCCTCGCCCTCGATCGCCACCGGCCGGGCGAAGAAGTCGAAGTCGATCGTGATCGCCGCGTCGGGCCGCGCGATCGCGAAGTCGCGCAGATGCCCGACCGATTTGCGCAGGCCCGGCTCGAGTGCGGCGTCGGCGTCGCGCGAGGGCAGGTCGGCCGGGTCGACCCGCGGCACCGCGCGCGACAGCTGGCCCAGTTCGCCCAGTTCCTTCGGCGTCATCGCAATCTGGTGCGGCCCGCGCCGCGACAAAATCGTGATCGTCTCGTGCGCCGCGCCGTGCAATTCTTCGAGGGCGTGGCCGACGATATCCGATCCGGCGAACTCCTCGGGCGCCTTTGCCAGGATCCGCGCCACGTCGAGCGCAACGTTGCCGGCGCCGACCACGACCGCGCCCGGCCCGAACAGCGGTGGGCTCAGTGCCGCGAAATCCGGGTGCCCGTTATACCAGCCGACGAACGCGGCCGAGCCGATCACCCCCGGCAGATCGTCACCCGGGATGCCCAGCCGGCGGTCGTCCGGCGCGCCGGTCGCCAGCACCACGGCATCGTACAGGCCGAGCAACTCATCGATCGCGATGTCCTCGCCGACCAGCACGTTGCCGACGAAGCGCACATTGCCGCTCAGCGCGACCGCCTCGTAACGTCGCGCGACGCCCTTGATCGACTGGTGGTCGGGCGCGACGCCGGTGCGGATCAGGCCATAGGGGACAGGCAGGCGATCGATGATGTCGATTCGCACCGTTTCGCCGAACTGCTTCTGGCACGCCTCGGCGGTGTAATAGCCCGCCGGTCCCGAACCGATGATCGCGATATGCCGCACAAGCGCTCTCCAGACTTTTCGCGATGCTAGCGGCTTGGCAGGGGAGGGCAAGCGCGGCTACGAGAGGCCGATGTTCCTGCTCGAGGTTGCCGCCTCACTCCTCGTCCTGGTCAATGTCTGGCTCGTCGCGCGGCGGAGCATGTGGAACTATGCTTTCGGCATCGCCGGCACCTTCCTCTACATTTTCGTCTATTTTCACGCGAAGCTTTACAGCGATACGCTGCTCCAGGGGTTCTTCACCATCGCGCAGCTTTATGGCTGGTGGCAATGGACGCGGTCCGAACGGCAAGCCGGCGAGGTTGTCGTCGAGCGCCTCGGCTGGCCGGCGCGCGGCACGGTCGTTCTCGCCATCGCCGTCGCGACGTTGTGCTGGGGCGCACTGGTGCATCGCTACACCGACGCCGTGCTGCCCTGGTGGGACGCCGGCGTGGCGATGGTCAGCATCGCCGCCCAGATCCTGATGTCGGTGCGACGGATCGAAAACTGGTGGTTGTGGATCCTCGCCAACATCCTGACGATCGGCCTGTGCGCAACGCGCCATTTGTGGCCGACCGCGGCCTTATATGTAATTCTGCTCGGACTTTCGCTCTGGGGGCTGGTCAGCTGGACGCGCGCACGGCAAGGGGCGCCGGCATGACGTGCACCATTTGCCTCCACGGACCGGAAAGCACCGGCAAGACCACGCTTGCCCCGCAGCTCGCGCGCCGGCTCGGCGGCGCGGTGATCGACGAATATGGCCGCACCTTTGCCGAAAAGCACGGCGTCGATTTCTCGATGGCCGATCTCGTCAGCATCGCGCAGACGCATGACCGGATGACTCAGGCCGCGAAAGCCGGCGGGCTCGATCCGCTGCTGCTCGATACCGATCCGCTGATGACGGCGGTGTGGGCCGACATGCTGTTCGGCCGGCGCGATCCGTGGTTCGATGCCTGGCAGGGCACCGCCGATCTCTATCTGCTGCTCGATATCGATCTGCCCTGGATCGAGGACGGCACGCGCATGTTCGGCACGCCGGCGGCGCGCCAGCGCTTCTTCGACCTGTCGCGCGCCGAGCTCGAACGGCGCGGCGTACGTTGGGCGCTGGTCGGCGGGGCGGGTGATGCCCGGCTCGACAATGCGCTCAAGGCGATTGCCGACGCCGGTGTTGCGATTGCCGCCTGATCAACGCCGCCGGTGCGCGGCCTTATAGGCTTTCACCGCGTCGAGCGTGCCGCTGACATGGCCGAGCGGCTCCATCGCCGTCAGCGTGTAGATGATCTTGCCGTCGGGCGCGATGACGTAGGAGGTGCGGTTGGTCCAGCCGGCCTTTTGCGGCAGCGCCACGTCATATCCGGTGATCGTCTCCGGCGTTGCCAGGCCGACGGGGAACTTGTCGTGGCATTCCACCTTGGTGAATTCCTTGATCCGTTCGGCATTGCCCGCGGTCAGCCCGATCAGCGTCGCGCCGTTCTTCCTGAATTTGCTCGCCGCCTCGGCAAAGGCATGTGCTTCGATCGTGCATCCCGTGGTGAAGGCTGCGGGGAAGAAATACAGCACCACCGGTCCCTTCTTCAGTGCTTCTTTCAGCGTGAACGGGAATTCCTTGCCGCCTCGCGCTACCTCGGTGGTGAAGTTGGGGGCCGTCGCGCCGACCGGCAGCGCGGCCAGCACCGGCGTGGCGGCGGTGGCGACGAGCGCCGCAAGCATCGACAGGGCAAGACGGGCGCGCATCATCATCTCCTCGGGTGGTTGCCACCAGCCTAGCGCAACCCGCCAGAACGAGAAAGGGCGACGGTTGCCCGCCGCCCAATCCCGACGAAAACTTTTCGACGAAACGTCGCGTGCCGGCCGTCAGGGCTGTGCCTGCGGTGCGGCCGCGGCGGCATTGTCGGGCAGGCCGCCCAGCTGCGTCACCAGCTTGGTATAGGCATCGAGATAGGCCAGCACGATGATCTGGCCGATCGCGGTATCCTGATAGCCACCACCGGCCGCCCCGGCGAACGCCCCGCCGCCGAACAGGCCGCCACCCGCGCCGAAGCTGACGTCGGACTTGCGGGCATGGCCCTCGACCAGCGCCTCTTCCTCGGTGGTGCGCGCATTGACCACCGACAGCGTGACGTTTGCTTCCTTCTTGTTGACGTTGATGCCGCCGGCGATCGCGCCCGCCGCGCCGAGGAAGCCGCCGGCATGGCCGAGCAGCCCGCCCAGCACCGCGCCGCCGCCGCCGCCGCCCGAATGGGCATTGGCGGTGACGATGTCGGGCTGAAGGAAATAATCCGCCGCCTTGACCTGGCCGCGGCCGAGGTTCGACCCGGCCTGCAACTCGCCATTGTCGGCCATCGCGCGTTCCATGTTGCGGCTCGCCATCGCCGCGCCGCGATTGACCAGCTTGAAGCAGCCCGACTTCTGGACGAAGATCTTGATGATCGCCTCGGGGCTGCCGAGGTTGAGCTCGCGCCACCATTGCTTGTCGGGTTCGACGATCGCGATCGTGCCGAGCATCTTGGTGCACACCGGAATTTGCGCCTCGCCCTTGGTCTGGCGCTGATAGGCCGACGAGCCGCGATCCTGTTTGGCAAGGGCGGGTGTTGCCACGAGCAGCGCGGCAAGAGCGGTAGCGGAAAGGATATTACGCATGGAAACCCCCGAAAGCGGACGCGCGCCCCGTCATCGGGTGCGTGCGTCTTATGACATGCGACCGTGTCGGGACCTTTTAGCACCGCATACCGTGCCGCGCTAGGATGGAAAGGACATCCGCGGCGGGCGATCACGACCATTGCGGCGATCACGTCTGGACCCTAAGCGCTTCAGTCATGACGACCCCGCTCGACCGCATCCGCAATTTCTCGATCATCGCCCATATCGACCATGGCAAGTCGACGCTCGCCGATCGTCTCATCCAGCAGACCGGTGGGCTCACCGCGCGCGAGATGAGCGAGCAGGTGCTCGACAATATGGATATCGAGCGCGAGCGCGGCATCACCATCAAGGCGCAGACCGTGCGCCTCGCCTACAAGGCGAAGGACGGGCTCGACTATGTCCTCAACCTGATGGACACGCCCGGCCATGTCGACTTCGCCTATGAGGTGAGCCGCAGCCTCGCCGCGTGCGAGGGCGCGCTGCTCGTCGTCGATGCCGCCCAGGGCGTCGAGGCGCAGACGCTCGCCAATGTCTATCAGTCGATCGAGCATGATCACGAGATCATCCCCGTCATCAACAAGATCGACCTGCCCGCCGCCGACCCGGAAAAGGTCAAGGCCGAGATCGAGGAGGTTATCGGCCTCGACGCGTCGAACGCCGTACTTACCTCGGCCAAGGCCGGTATCGGCATCGATGAAGTGCTCGAGGCGATCGTCACGCGCATCCCGCCGCCCAAGGGCGATGCCGATGCGCCGCTGAAGGCGATGCTCGTCGACAGCTGGTACGATCCTTATCTCGGCGTCGTCATCCTCGTCAGGGTGATGGCCGGCGTGCTGAAAAAGGGCCAGCAGATCAAGTTCATGGCGACGGGCACGCAGCACCTCGTCGACCGCGTCGGCTGCTTCCGCCCCAAGATCGAGCAGCTCGCTGATCTCGGCCCCGGCGAGATCGGCTTCATCACCGCGCAGATCAAGGAAGTCGCGCAGACCGCCGTCGGCGACACCATCACCGACGCCAAGCGCCCCGCCGCCGAGGCGCTGCCGGGCTTCAAGCTCGTCCAGCCGGTGGTGTTCTGCGGCCTGTTCCCGGTCGACGCGGCTGATTTCGACAAGCTGCGCGAGAGCATTTCGCGGCTGCGGCTCAACGATGCCAGCTTCTCGTTCGAGATGGAAAGCTCGGCCGCGCTCGGCTTCGGCTTCCGCTGCGGTTTTCTCGGTCTGCTCCACCTCGAGATCATCCAGGAGCGGCTGACCCGCGAATATGATCTCGACCTGATCACCACCGCGCCGTCGGTGGTCTATCAGATCGAGCTGACGCATGGCGGCGGGCATATCGAGCTGCACAATCCGTCCGACATGCCGGATCCCAACAAGATCGCGTCGATTGCCGAGCCGTGGATCGAGGCGGTGATCTATTGCCCCGACGAATATCTCGGCAGCATTTTGAAACTGTGCCAGGACCGGCGTGGCATCCAGAAGAACCTGACCTATGTCGGCGGGCGTGCCCAGGTGACCTATGAGCTGCCGCTCAACGAGGTGGTGTTCGATTTCTACGACCGGCTGAAGAGCATCAGCCGCGGCTATGCCAGCTTCGACTATCACCAGATCGGCTATCGCGAGGGCGACCTCGTCAAGATGAGCATCATGGTCAATGCCGAGCCGGTCGACGCGCTGAGCATGATCGTCCATCGCGGTACCGCCGAGAGCCGGGGCAGGGGGATGTGCGAGCGCCTCAAGGACCTCATTCCGCGCCACCTGTTCAAAATCCCGATCCAGGCCGCGATCGGCGGCAAGGTCATCGCCCGCGAGACGATCGCGGCGATGCGCAAGGACGTGACCGCGAAATGCTATGGCGGCGACGCCAGCCGCAAGCGCAAGCTGCTCGACAAGCAGAAAGAGGGCAAGAAGCGCATGCGCGAATATGGCTCGGTCAGCATCCCGCAAGAGGCGTTCATCGCCGCGCTGCGCATGGGGGACGAGAATTAGGGGCGGGCCGCGGGGGCGGCGGACACGATAAATCGCTCCCCGGCTGGCGCCCGGTCGGCAAGGCCGCCATGAAGACGCGTAACGGCTGATTCCGATCCTGTCGGCGGGCGGCACCCGCGCCACAGCGGCGATGTGATGGCTCATACGGCGGTTCCCGCCATCCCCCCTGTATCGGCTCACCCGCCGGCTGCGCTCCCTAAGCGCTTTCGCACACCATCTGGACACGCGGCAGGCGTATTGTTTATACAATACAGCTGCCGGGCAAACGGCGGGAGGCGGTGGTGAACCACGTGGCGCAAGGAACGATCCCGGCCTGGCGCAAGCTCGATCCCGCCGCGCTCATCCCCGCGCTGATCGTCTTCGCCGTCCACGTCGCGCTTGGTGCGCGCTACGACCTGTTTCGCGACGAGCTCTATTTCATCGTCTGCGGGCAGCATCTCGCCTTCGGCTATGTCGACCAGCCGCCGGCGGTACCGCTGATCGCCGCGACGCTTTACAAGCTCGGACTCGGCGCCTGGGGCGTGCGGTTACCGGTGGCGGTCGTGGCGGGCGCGCTGGTGTGGCTGGCGGTGCGCTTCGCCCGCCTACTCGGCGGCGGCCGGCTCGCCATCGGTCTCGCCGCGCTCGCCTGCGCGGTTGCGCCGATGTTGATGGGGCTGGTCGCCACGCTCAACACCTCGGCCTTCGATCCGCTCGCCTGGACCGCGATCGCGTGGCTGATGGTCAGGGCGATCCGCGACGGAGACGACCGTGCGCTACTCTTCGCCGGGCTGGTCGCGGGGCTGGCGCTGCAGGTCAAATATGCGGTGCTGTTCTGGATGGTCGGGCTGACGATCGGCCTGCTGCTGACGCCGGAACGCCGGCTGTTGCTGCGCCCGGCCTTCTGGATCGGCGCCGCGCTCGCCGCGCTGATCGCCGTCCCGTCCTTCATCTGGCAGCTCGTCCACGGCTTCCCGTTCCTCGAACTCGGCGCGGCGGCGCAGACCAAGAATGCCGACGTCGCGTTCCTGCCGTTCCTCGGCAACCAGATCCGGGTGATGAACCCGGCCTTCGCACCCTTGTGGATCGCAGGACTTGTCGCGCCGTTCGTCGTCAGGCGCCTCCGGGACCTGCGCTTCCTGGTGATCGCGGCGCTGGTCGTCGTCGTCATCGTCCGGCTCGGCCACGGCAAGGACTATTACCTCGCACCGCTCTATCCGACGCTCTTCGTGATCGGCGCTGTGGCGCTCGCGCCGCTGGCGCGCGGGGTAACCGGCAAGGTAGTCGCGGGCGTCGGCGTGGCGCTGGCGGTGGCGTTCTCCGCGCTCGCGGCGCCGCTGGCGCTGCCGATCCTCGCCCCGTCGGCGCTCATCGCCTATATGACGCGGATCGGCATCGCCCCACAGCAACAGGAGCGCAGCTTCAAGGGCACCGTACTGCCGCAGCTCTTTGCCGACCAGCTGGGCTGGCACGATTTCGCCGGTCAGGTCGAGGCGGCGTGGAACCGCATTCCCCCGTCCGAACGCGCCGTGACGGGCATCAAGGTCGACAATTATGGCGAGGCCGCCGCGCTCGACCTCTATGGCACGGGCCTGCCCCCGGCGCTCAGCGGGCATAACCAGTATTTCCTCTGGGGCCTGCGCGGGCAGAACCCACGCGACCTGCTGGTGATCCAGGACGATCTCGACGCGCTGCGGCCCTATTGCCGGCAGGTCACCCAGCTCGGCACGACCTGGTCGCGCTATGCGATGGCGTATGAGAACGGCAAGGTCATCGCGCTGTGCCGGGGCGTGACGCCGTCGCTCGCCACGCTCTGGCCCGAGATCAAGAATTATAACTGAAGCGCGATGACGCGAGGGCAATCACGACGCGGCGCGCGCCTTTCGGCGTGCCCTGTCGTTCGTCACGTTCGCTGAAACTGCGATCGGACCATGTCCGCGGCAGCGTGCAGGTCGACGCTTGGTGCCGTTCCGAAGATGCCGAAGCCCAGCCCCTCATCGGCCCAGGTCCAGCCGGCAATGCCGCCTTCCCGGCGCGCCGTCATGCGGTCGGTGCCGTCCACGTCCATCGGTCGTACGTAGAGCGCCATGCGGCGCCCTGCGCTGTCGCGATACAGATAAAGCCCGGCCGGTCCATGTTCCGTCGCCACCAGCCGGCCGCCGATGAGCGTGAGACCGGCGGACCGCAGATCGGGCGCCCTGATCGGTCGTGCCAGCCGCTCCGAGAACCAGCCATCGAGCGCGTCGCGCTGCGTCGCGGCGAGTTCGACCGGCCGGGCGGTGTCGCTTGCATAGACGGCGTAGCTCGACGCCGCCTCGCGTGCGAGCGCGGCGGTTCCCACCGATGGAGAAACGTTCCATCCTCGCAACGTCCAGCCGCCGGCGCCGCCCAGGAACAGCAGCCCGGCCGCGCTCGCCGCAACCGCCGCCGATCGAAGTCCGGTCCAGCGCCGCAACGATCGGTGGCGCAAGCGGAGGTCCAGCGCCGCTGGGAGCGGTTCATCGACGATCGATGCGAGTGCCGCGCGCAAGGCGTCGTTCTGGGCGCGATAGGCGGCGACTCGCCGCGCCTCCTCCGGGTGGGACAGGAGCCGCTGCGAGATTTCGGCGGCAGACTCAGGAGTGAGGCGCCCGTCGACATAGGCCTGAAAGTCGGCTTCGGTCACCGGTCTGTCGCTCATGGCACGATCCTCAACGCCGGTCGCTCCGCCGGCTGCCCATCCATCAACCGCCGCAATCGCTCGCGGGCACGCGATAGCCGCGACATCACCGTGCCCTGCGGCACGTCCAGCACCGCGGCCGCCTCGGCATAGCTCAACTGCTCAACCCCGATGAGCAGGAGTACGCTGCGCTGCTCCTCGGGAAGTGTCGCGACCAGAGCGAGCACGTCCTCCCGCTCCACCGCCATCTCCTGCGTGGCGGGCCTCCCCAGCCGGTCCTCCGGTGCCGCGTCGAGCGGTTCGGTCGTCCCTTGGCGCGCCCGCCGGCGCAGCCGGTCGAGTGCGAGGTTGTGCAGGATCGCGAACAGCCAGGAGCGCAGGCTCTCCATCTGTCGCCGACCATGCCAGCGGGAAATCGCGCGCTCGAGCACGTCCTGAACCAGATCGTCGGCATCGTCGCGGTCGCGCAGCATCGCGCGGGCATAGCGGCGCAATGCCGGGATCAGCGGCTGGATCTGCCCGATCATCTCTTCGCTCGCCGACATGGTTAGGCTCATAACAGGTAGGACGCTGGCGAACGGATATTATTCCCCTCGGAGATTCTTTCACGGGTCGGGGAATAATTCGCCGGGCGCGTCGTCCACCCCTGAGACAGCCCCTCTTGGACGGACACGCTTATGCCTTCCTTCAACCGCGCCACAGCCGGCGCTTTCGCGCTGATCGGCGCCATCGTCCTGTTGCTCGTCGGCGCATTCGCCTGGGCGGCGGGCTGGATCGGCTCGCGCCGGATCAGCGGCGGCGACGTGACCGCCGCGCTTGAGTATAACATCGGCGGGAAGAAGCCGGGCTACCGGCGGGCGCATGCCAAAGGGCTCTGCTTCAGTGGCAGCTTTGCGGGTAACGGCGCGGGCAGCGGGCTTTCCACGGCAAGCGCCTTCGAGCCCGGCAGCTATCCGGTGATCGGCCGCTTCTCGCTCGGCGGCGGCAACCCGCTTGCGACCGACGGGCGCAACGTGTTCCACGCGATGGCGCTGTCCCTGAAGACCCCGAACGGGCAGGAATGGCGCCTCGCGATGGATCATACGCCGATCTTTCCGGTCGCGGACGTCGCCTCCTTCATCGCCCTTCAGCGCGCGACCAGACCCGATCCGAAAACCGGCAAGCCCGATCCCACCGTCATGAAGCCGTTCCTGGCAGCGCACCCCGAGGTGAAGGCGTTCCAGGATTATATGGCTGCGGCGGTGTTGCCCGCCAGCTTCGCGAGCGCGACCTATTATAGCATCAACGCCTTCCGCTTCATCGACGCGAGCAACATGACGCGCTTCGTCCGCTGGCAGTTCGAGCCCGACGCGCCGCTCGTCGGGCTCGACAAGGAGCATCTCGATCGGTTGCCGCGCGATGCCCTGTTCGAGGAGATGATCGCCCGCACGGCCAGGGGCCCGTCGCGTTGGCACCTCGAGCTGGTGGTCGCGAACCTGGGCGATGTGACCGACAAGGCGACCGTCGCGTGGAAAGGCCCGCATCGCGCGATCGACGCGGGCACCTTGACCATCACCGCCGTCCAGCCCGAAGAGACGGGCGCCTGTCGTGACCTGAATTTCGACCCCACCGTCTTGCCGCCGGGTATCGACATCTCCGACGATCCGTTGCTCGCCGTACGGTCGAAGACCTATTCCTCGTCCTTTACCCGCCGCGCGCTGGAGGGGGCTCGCCCCAGCGCCATGGGCGAGGATCTCGCAACGGAGCATGCGCGGTGAGCCGCTGGTCCCCCGATTTCCACCCCGCGTTTCGCGCGCTCCACTGGTTGATGGTCGCCCTGGTCTTCACGATGCTGTTCATCGGCGTCGGCATGGTCTCGACTACCGGGCCGGCTTATCTGACCCTCCTCGGCCTCCACCGACCGGTCGGCATCGCCATTCTCGCGCTGGTGTTGGTGCGGCTGCCGCTGCGGCTCGCGACCGGCGCGCCACCGTTGCCTGACGATCTTCCCGATGCCCAGAAGCGCATCGCATGGGTCTCGCATGTGCTGCTTTATCTTGCCCTGTTCGCCATGCCTTTGATCGGCTGGGGCATGTTGTCGGCCGGCGGCTATCCGGTGCGCGTGACAAAAGGCTTCTCGCTGCCGCCGATCCTGCCGCACGATCTTGGCCTCTATGCTTTCCTGCGCGAGGCACACACGGTCGTCGCGCTGCTGTTCTACGCCTTGATCCTGGCGCATCTCGCGGCGGCGTTGATGCACGGACTGATCCGCCGGGATGGCGTGTTGCGGAGCATGACGGTGGGGCATCATCGAGAGCCGGCGACGGTGCCCGCGTCGGATCATGACGATCCGGAGGAGCCGGCGATCCTGCCCGAATGATGCTCGATCGGCTTTGCATCGTCGCCCCGTCATGTGTCCGCCACCAACGACGTGCGGGGCACCGCAGCTCCGGGAGGTCTGAAAAATTGCCCGATTGCTCGGCCGCGTCCGTGCCGAGGATCTGGCGAATATTTCTCCCGCTGGTCCACGCGGCCGCGCGCTGTTCGCGTGCCGGCGCTCACCGCGTACCCGCCCATGGAAGGACCCCGCCGGCTCCGGTTCGTTCGTGACAGCTTTTTCACGCATCGCCCCGGTTGCCGCGTCTCCGGCAACAAGATACCGCATCGGCCAATAGGCCGAGGGTATTTCGCAGCGACATGACACCGTCTCCGATCTTCTACGACGCCTCCGGTCGCCGCCGCCGGCGCTTCGCGCTCGGCGTCGCCGCGTTCGTCGCCTTGTTGCTGATCTCGGTCATCGCGCTGGCCATCTCGATCGGCGCGGTGCCGCGTCCGGCGTTGCTGCCGTTCCAGGCCGAGCATCCAGCGATCACCAGGCTGCCGCCGCCGCGCGGTTCGTTGCTGGTGCGCGCGCAGCGCGACGTGCGCAGCTATGCGCGCTTCCTGACCGGCGCCCCGGCGCGCGGCGTGCATGAGGATACGCAGATCGCGGTCGGCTTTCACGTGCCATGGGATCCGTCGAGCGCCGCCTCGCTGCGTCGCCACATCGGCGATCTCGACTGGCTGGTGCCAGGCTGGATCTCGGTCACCGGTGCCAACCACCAGATCACCACCTTCAACGATTCCGCCGGCCGGCAGATCATCAACAGCACGCGACACCCACCGCTGATCCTGCCGATGGTGCAGAACGCGATGCAGGGTAATTGGGATGCCGCCGGCATGGAGTCGCTGCTCCACAGCCCGGTGCTGCGCAAGAAGCTGATCGACCATCTCGAAAGCTACCTGCTCGCCAACCATGCCGGCGGCGCCTTTTTCGACTTCGAGGAGCTGAGTCCGGCGGGCCGCGCCGATTACCGCGTCTTCCTGCGCGAGGCGAAGGCGCGCTTTGCGAAGCATGGCTGGATCATCGCCATCGCCGTGCCGGTCGGCGATGATGGCTGGAACGTGAAGAGCTTCGCGGCGATCGTCGATCGCGTCTTCCTGATGGCCTATGACGAGCATGAAATCAGCGGCGACGCCGGCCCGATCGCCTCGCTCGGCTGGTTCGAACAGTCGATCGCGCGCGCTTCGCGCGGCGTGCCGCGCGGCAAGCTCGTCGTGGCGATCGGCAACTATGCCTATGACTGGCACGACAAGGGCGGCGACCCGATGTCGATCGAAGAGGCATGGGCCGCGGCGCGCGATTCCGAGACCGTGCCGTCCTTCGACCCGGTCAGCGGCAATAGCGGCTTCGCCTATGAGGACGGGAGCACGCGCCACGTCGTCTGGATGCTCGACGCGGCGTCCGCCTATAACCAGCTCGATTTCCTGCAGCGTGCCGGCATCGGCGGCGTGGCGCTGTGGCGGCTCGGCTCGGAGGATTCCGGCCTGTGGTCGATTTTCGGCCGCGCCCACCGCACCCTGCCGCCGGCAAGGACGATCGAGAACATCCCCGCCGGCACCGAGACCGACATCGAAGGCAAAGGCGAGATCCTCAAGATCACGTCGGTGCCCGTCGCCGGTCAACGCCGGGTCACCACCGGCCGCAACGGCTTGATCACCGGGGTCGACTTTACCCAGCTGCCATCGCCCTATGTCGTGCAGCGCACCGGCTATCATCCCAAGGAGCTGGCGCTGACCTTCGACGATGGCCCCGATCCGACCTGGACGCCGCGCATCCTCGACATCCTCAAGGAGAAGAAAGCGCCCGGCACCTTCTTCATCATCGGTGAGAATGCGCTGACGCAGCGAGCCTTGCTCGCCCGGCTGGTGCGCGAGGGCCATGAGGTCGGCAGCCACACCTATACCCATCCCAACCTCGCCGGCGCGACCGATACCGAGACGGCGTTCCAGCTCAACACCACGCAGCGCCTGTTCCAGGCCTTTACCGGGCGCTCGCTCAGGCTGTTCCGCGCGCCTTATTTCGGCGACGCCGAACCGACCACCGCGGACGAAATCGAGCCGGCGCTCCAGGCGCAGAAGCTCGGCTATGTCTCGGTCGGCCTGCACGTCGACCCGGGCGACTGGAAGCGCCCCGGCACGCAGGAGATCATCGACCAGACCATCGCCCAGGTGACCGGTGCCAAGCCCTGCGCGGGCAGCGGCTCCGGCGACGAACAGTGCAGCCGCAACATCATCCTGCTCCACGATGCGGGCGGCAATCGCCAGCAGACCGTCGAGGCGTTGCCGGTGATCATCGATCGGCTGCGCGCCCTGGGCTACAGCTTCGTACCCGTGTCGCAACTGGCCGGACTGACCCGGGATCAGGCGATGCCGCCGCTCTCGGCGAGCGACCAGGCCGCTGCGGAAACCGACCTGTTCATCTTCGGCACGCTCGGCATGGTCGTCGTCGCGCTGGGCTGGATCTTCCTGTTCGCCATCTCGATCGGCATCTTCCGCGCCATCGCGCTCTCGGCGCTGGCGCTGATCCAGGCGCGGCGCGAAAGCCGCCTCGTCTTCCCGGCGATCGACCCCGACCGCTTCGTCACCGTGATGATCCCCGCCTTCAACGAGGCGACGGTGATCGAACGCGCGGTGCGCGGCGTGCTCGCCAGCACCAATGTCCGGATCGAGGTCATCGTCATCGACGACGGCTCGACCGACGGCACCAGCGACGTCGTTACCGCCGCCTTCGCCGACGATCCGCGCGTCCGGCTGCTGACGCTGGAGAATGGCGGCAAGGCGCGCGCGCTCAACCAGGGGCTGGCGCTGGCCACCGGCGAGATCGTCATCGCGCTCGATGCCGACACGCAGTTCGAGCCAACCACCATCGCCCGGCTGGCGCGCTGGTTCGTCGACCCCGCGCTCGGCGCGGTCGCCGGCAACGCCAAGGTCGGCAACCGCGTCAACCTCGTCACAAAATGGCAGGCGCTCGAATATATCACCGCGCAGAATCTCGAACGCCGCGCGCTCGCCAGCCTCAACGCGATGACCGTCGTGCCCGGTGCGGTCGGGGCGTGGCGGCTGTCGGCGATCCTTCAGGTCGGCGGCTACCCGGACGATACCCTCGCCGAGGATCAGGACCTGACGATCGCGATCCAGCGCGCCGGCTGGAAGGTCACCTACGACCAATATGCCGTCGCCTGGACCGAGAGCCCCGAGACGATGGGCGGGCTTGCCAAGCAGCGCTTCCGCTGGGCGTTCGGCACGCTGCAATGCCTGTGGAAGCATGGCGGCGTGATGGCGCGCGGCAAGCCGCGCGGCCTGGCGTTCATCGGCCTGCCGCAGGCGATCCTGTTCCAGATCGTGCTCGCCGCGATCTCGCCGATCATCGATCTCGCGCTGCTCGTCAGCTTCGCGATGACCTATATCGCGGTCGAGGCGCATGGCTGGGCGCAGACCCAGCACGATGTCGAGAAGATGCTGCTCTACTGGCTGGTGTTCACCGCGATCGACATGCTCGCCGCGACGATCGCCTTCGCGCTCGAGCGGCGCGAGAAGTGGCGCCTGTTGTGGCTGCTCATCCCGCAGCGCATCGGTTATCGCCAGGTGATGTATTACGTCGTGCTCAAGGCGATCGCCCAGGCGCTGCGCGGCCCGCGCGTCGGCTGGGGCAAGCTCAAGCGCACCGGCCGGGTGACGGTGTGATGCTACGGGCATTGCTGGCGACGCTCGCGCTGCTGCTGATCGGCGCCGCGCCGGCGCCGCCGGTGGTGCTCGCCGCCGCGAGCCTGCAGGAATCGATGAACGCCGCCGCCGACGCCTGGGCGCGCCACGGCCATGTTCGGCCGGTGATCTCGTTCGCGGGCTCGTCGGCGCTGGCACGGCAGATCGAGGCGGGTGCACCGGCCGACCTGTTCGCCTCGGCCGACGAGGACTGGATGGACGAACTCGCGCGCAAGGGGCTGATTGCGGCGGGGACGCGCACCGACTTCCTCGGCAATCGCCTCGTCGTGGTCGCAGCCCCCGGCGGCCCGGCACATATCCCGGCGCGCGGCGCGGCGCTGGCACGCGTGCTCGGCGCCGGGCCGCTGGCGATGGCCGACCCCGACAGCGTGCCGGCCGGCAAATATGGCAAGGCGGCGCTGGTCAGCCTCGGCGCGTGGGACGCGGTCGCGGCGCATGTCGTGCGGGCGGAGAGCGTCCGTGCGGCGCTCGCACTGGTCGAGCGCGGCGCGGCGCCGTTCGGGATCGTCTATGCGACCGATGCGCGCGCGGCGCGCGCGGCGCGGGTCGTCGGCGTGTTCCCGGCCGTCAGCCATCCGCCGATCGTCTATCCGCTCGCCCGCCTCAGGGCCGCGACCAACCCGGATGGCGAGGGCTTCCGCCGCTTCCTGCTGTCGCGCGAGGGCCGCGCGATCTTCGTTCGCTTCGGCTTCACCGTGCGGTGACGACGCAATGCTGAGCGCCACCGAATGGGGCATTGTCGGCCTGTCGCTCAAGGTCGGGCTGGTCGCGACGCTGGCGACGCTGCCGATCGCCTTCGCGCTGGCCTGGCTGCTCGCCCGCGCGCGCTTTCCCGGCAAACTGCTGGTCGATGCGCTGGTGCACCTGCCGCTGGTCGTGCCGCCGGTGGTGACGGGCTGGGTGCTGCTGCTCGCCTTCGCGCCGGCCGGGCCGATCGGGGCGTGGTTGCAGGGCTGGTTCGGCGTCTCGGTGCTGTTCCGCTGGAGCGGCGCGGCGATCGCGGCGGGGGTGATGGCACTGCCGCTGATGGTCCGCGCGATGCGGCTGTCGATCGAGGCGGTCGACCGCCGGCTCGAAGGCGCCGCGCGCACGCTCGGCGCCGGGCGCTGGCGCGTGTTCGCGACGATCAGCCTGCCGCTCAGCCTGCCCGGCGTGCTGGCGGGCGCGGTGCTCGGCTTCGCGCGCGGGCTGGGCGAGTTCGGCGCGACGATCACCTTCGTCTCCAACGTGCCGGGCGAGACGCGGACGCTGCCGCTGGCGATCTACAGCGCGCTGCAGACGCCGGGCGGCGATGCGATGGTGTGGCGGCTGTCGGCGATCTCGGTCGCGCTGTCGCTCGCCGCGCTGGTCGGCTCGGAGCTGCTGGCGCGGCGCGCGGGCAGGGGGCTGCATGTCCTTTGACGTCGACGTCACGCGGCGGCTCGGCGAGACCGGGATCGCCTGCCGCTTCGCGGCGGCCGACGGCCTGACCGTGCTGTTCGCGCCATCGGGCGCGGGCAAGACGAGCGTGCTCAACATGATCGCCGGGCTGCTGCGCCCCGATGCCGGGTATGTGCGCGTCGGCGGGGAGACGCTGTTCGACGCCGCGACGGGCATCGACCTGCCGCCCGAGCGGCGCGGCGCGGGCTATGTCTTTCAGGAGCCGCGGCTGTTCCCGCATCTGCGCGTCCGCGCCAACCTGCTCTACGGCGCGCCGGGCGACGAGCGCCTCGCCGAGACGACCGCGCTGCTCGGCATCGACGCGTTGCTCGACCGCTGGCCGCGCAGCCTGTCGGGCGGCGAGGCGCGCCGCGTCGCGATCGGCCGCGCGCTGCTCAGCGAACCGCGCTTCCTGCTGCTCGACGAGCCGCTCTCCTCGCTCGACCGCGCGCGGCGCGAGGAGATCATGGCGCTGATCGAGCGGCTGCGCGACGCGGTCGGCCTGCCGATCCTGATGGTCACGCATGACGCGACCGAGGCCGAGCGGCTAGGAACCCGTATCGTCGACCTGTAAGCCGCGCCTGCCGAGCAGGTGCCGCGCCAGCTGGAGCAGCGCGACGAACACCACCAGCGCGACCGCCACCAGCACGACGATGTGGACCTTGCCGGCGATCCGGTCGATCAGCGGATCGAGCGCGTGGCCGACATAATAGCCGAACAGCGTGAACACCGGCCCCCACACCGCCGCCGCCAGCGCGTTGAGCGGCAGGAAGGTGCGCAGCGGGATCTTCGACGTGCCGATCGCGATCGGGCTGACGGTGCGCATGCCGTAGATGAAGCGGAAGGCGAGGATGAAGGCGGTCGGCCGGCGTTCGAGCAGCCGCATCGCGCGGGCGAAGGCCGGCCCGGCGTGGATCCGCACGACCCAGCGATGGCCCTGGTACCGCCGCCCGACCGCGAACCAGATCTGGTCGACGACGAACGAGCCGACCGCGGCGCAGATGCACGCCGGCACCAGCGGCACCAGCCCGCGATGCGCCAGCACCCCGCCGGTGACGACCACCGCCTCGCCCTCGACCCCGGCACCGAGCAGGATGGCGAGCAGGCCGTATTTCACCACGAGGGTCTCGATCGTCATGCCGCGCCGATTGCCCGATCGCGCGGCGCGGCACCAGCCTTGTCGATCGGGGCATGTCGCCGGTCGGGCCGATGGCGGGCGCCGGCGCGGACGGCGCGGCAGGCAAGATGTCGCGGGGGTGTTGGACGGCGTGGGCAAGTATTGCGAACGTAACAGCGGCAGGGGGCGGCAAGTAAAGCCGGGGTTTTGCGGTACGAGCTGTAACGATTTGGCCGATAATGGAGCGCACCGGCGGCGAATGACGAGGCCGGAAAATGACGCGCCGTTCCAACGCGTTTCATTATCCTGGATCATCCAACGACGGGCGACCGGGCACGCGGGCGACTGCGCCTTTTCTACGCGCATTATGCGGATATTTGGCACGACGACGCCTTTCTGCTTGCGGCCCGCGCGGCGGCTTTCCAACAACCGTGGCGCGGGCGATGTGCGCGGGTGAGCGGCGAGCATGGCGCAAGGCGTGGCGCGGTTGAATCGGGCCGAAGGGGCGGGGCCGGAGCCTCCGTGGGGACGCGGCAATGAGCCGCCGGCGAGACCCCCGACATGGCGGCGTGCCGGTTAGATCCGGGCTTGTCATTGGCGATATCTCGGGCATCTTCGCCTGGGGGCGTGGGGGACGGTGCGTGGATGAGGACATGTTGGTTCGGCGGATCGTGGCGCGGCAGGTCCGCCGGCTCGCGCGCGTCCTCGCGCTGACCTGCGCCGCCGCGCCTTCGCTCGCCGCCGCAAGGATCGTGCCCGACCCCTTCTTGCCGCAGGGTTTTCGCCAGCCGGGCGCGCGCGAGCTCGCGCGATGCCCGGCGCTCGACTGGATCGATTACCGGGCGCTCGCGACCGTCGCGGCGAAGGAGGCGGGCAGGCTGTACGCCCCACTGGACGCGCAGCACGCGGCGATCCGCGGCCGTTATGCGATGCCGCATGCGGGCGATGCCGATGTGATGATCACCACCGTGATCGGCCCCGGTGAAACGCAGCAGACCCCGACATCGACCTCGTCGGCGATCTGGCGCGACCATGAGGGGCGCTGGTGGTTCGACCGCGTCGACCGGCGCCTTGGCGATGAGCGCATCCACAGCAACGGCCGGCTTGCGGCGGACCTGGCGCAGGCGGTGGACCGCGCGCTTGCCGACCCGTGCTTCGCGCTCGAGCCGGACTATCTGCCGATCATGCCCCCGGCCCGGGCGGGCCATGCGGCGCGGTTCGGCTATTCGTTCATCCTGTCGGTCGTCCGCATCGAACATGCCGGCAAGGTGCGCGCGATGCTGCAAGGCGTGATGACCGATGGCTATCGCGCGATCGGCGACGCGGTTACCTATGCGCGCGCCGGGGCGCTTTAGCAGGGCGGGTGACGGCGCCCGGAGCGCGCCGTGGCCCGACAGGTCGGCGCGACGGCATGGGGCCTCATGGAGAAGGACGCGGGCGCCGGAAGACGATGCGACGACGTCGCATGCCCATGGTGGGTTCCGGGCGGACGAGGAGAGTTTGCAGGGCCTTCGCCCGATCGCGCGGAAGCGGTTTTGAAGGTCGCGAAGGACAGGTTCGTGGGCAATGCGGGCGCGAGGGAGGCATTGCCGTCGAACCGGGACCGAGCGCGCGCCGGGCTCGTTGATATTGTATCCCAGGAATTCAGGAGATGTCGTTGCAGCAGGACCAGATGTTCAGCCGCCGTGGTTTGATCGGCGCGGCGGCGGCGTTGCCGATCGCGTCGCCGCTCGCTGCGGCGGCGGGCGATGACGAGGCCTGGTGGCGCGGCATCGCGGCGCAGTATGACGTGACGCCCGATGTCATCCAGCTGGAGAATGGCAATTGGGGGATGATGGCGCGGCCCGTGCTGGCGGCCTATGCCGCGCAGGTCGCGCGGGTGAACCGGCAATCGAGCTTCTATGCGCGGCGCGGGATGAACGCGGATCTCGACGCGGTGCGCCACGAGCTCGCGCGCGAAATGGGGGTGGGCGAGCAGGAGGTTGCGTTGACGCGCAACGCGACCGAGGCGCTGACGAGCCTGATCCTCGGCTATAACCGGCTGAAGCCGGGCGACGGCGTGCTCTATGCCGATCTCGATTATGACTCGATGCAGGCGTGCATGGAGAGTTTGCGCGAACGGCGCGGCGTGACCGTCACCAGGATCGCGCTGCCCGAACCGGCGACGCGCGCGTCGCTGATCGCCGCCTATCGCAGCGCCTTCGACGCCAATCCGCGCATCAGGCTGGTGTTGCTGACGCATCTCAGCCACCGCACCGGGCTGGTGCTGCCGATCCGCGAGATCGTCGCGCTGGCGCGGGCGCGCGGTGTGGATGCGATCGTCGATGCCGCGCATAGCTGGCAGCAACTCGATTTCCGTCTATCCGATCTCGATGCCGATTTCGTCGGGGTGAATTGCCACAAATGGCTGGGCAATCCGCTTGGCGTCGGCGCCGTGCATGTTCGCGCGGCGGCGCTCGACCGGATCGATCGCCACCCGGCGAACCCGGCCGACATGCCCGACACGCTGGAGGCGCGCATCCACACCGGCACGGTCGATTATGCGGCACAGCTGACGCTGCCCGCTGCGCTGGCGTTTCAGCGCGGGATCGGCGCCGCGCGCCGCGCCGCCCGGCTGGTCGCGCTGCGCGACCTGTGGGTGAGCAAGGTGCGCGACCATCCCCGGATCGAGGTGCTGACGCCGGACGACCCCGCGCTGCACGGCGGGATCACCTCGTTCCGCATCGCCGGGCTGACGAGCGAGGCCGACAACAAGGCGGTGGCGAAGCGGCTGCTCGATCAGCATGGCATCTTCACCGTGCACCGGACGGGCGTGGCGAAGGGGGCGTGCGTTCGCGTGACGCCGGCGGTTTTTAATATGCCGGGGGAGATGGATCGGTTGGCGCGGGCTTTGCGCGAGATTGCTTGAGATTGTGGGAGTCGGGATTGGGGCGATGGGCTCGATGGCCCGGGCCGAGGTTGAGTGGAGTGGGCTCGATTTTGTATCTTCTAGTCGATGGTCGAGCCTCGCCCCCATTTACGGCCGTAGTTGATTGCAATCAGTAAGGATAAGCCGTTTCGGATCTCCTCTAGCCGACTCAATCTGCTTCGCGAAAAACTCCAAATCTTTATTCGCCGAGACATTGTCGCCATGAAGGGACCATGTAAGCAACCCCTTTTTGGCTGGAGAAAAATCATCGGATCTACGGACCGGAATAATTCGCTTAAGTTCTTTTATATACGCTCTAGCGTTACCTGTTTTCGAGTTGTAGCGAGTAACATTTCCGGTAAATCTCATAACCTCTGGGTTTTCTTCACGAGTATTTACCCAAAGGCTCGTATTTTTGTTAAATTCGATAAGCACTGATCGAGGTCGTTCAAGCGTTACGGCGGAAACATCGTGATCTATACTTCGATGTGCTCGTTGAAGGCTTCCTTCGACCTTCTCCGCGATTTGATCGAAGATTAGATCTTCGTCATCGGCGATTCGACTGACATACGAGGTCTGTGCGACAACATCGAGGTCGCCCGTCGCCTTTCCGAGCGCAAATCGTACATAATCGTAAAATACGTCTGAAGAGGTCGGCGCAGTCGCAGGGCTATCGTCGAAAGAGGCTTCCACGTCGAACAGGACGCTGCCACGACGAGGCGAAGACAACGTTAGTGCGGCGCGCTTCAGCGGCATTGCACGGTCGATTGCTTCATCACAATAGTAGGCGCGCGCTATGATTTGTAGCGCCTGTGCAAATCCTTGTAGAGACGTGGCTGCATCGTAAAAACCGATACCATCGTCCTCGACCCTGTCGCCCTTGAATCTCAGTTTGAGGCCGTAACGGTGCATATGATCCCCCTTCGCAATCCGTGACGCGAGGCTACGGTATCGTTAGGCGTTTCTCTTGCTTTGTCCAAAGCAATCGCCATTGCGACATGTCTCTATCGTTTAAGGCATAACGGCCCATGCAACTGGCATCCGCAGATCACATTTATAGTTGCTTCTGCATCCGTTCGGAGGGTGGGCAGGGGACTGCTTTCCTCTTTGGTAAGCGGCGAAAGTGCTTTTTTGTCACGGCCCGACACGTCCTCGCGGGAGCTGTCGCCGGAGGAAATATTCTCCTAAGAAAGGACAACGAATGGCAGCCCCATCCGCTCACGATGGTAAAGCACCACAGTGAAGGTCAAGATGTATCGGTATTTTCTGTTGCTGGAATCGACGTCGATGTTAGACATAAATTCAGTCACAAGAATGATCCGAAGATTTTTGCGGGGCAAGAATTAAAATTTACCGGGTTCCCGCATGGTCTAGAGAACACGGTGACCAACCCGTTAGGCTTTAGTACGCCGCTGGTTAGGACAGCGTTTCTAAGTGGGGCGATCCTTGATTCAGCAACTGACAATACGCTACTTGTGCTGGATGGTTTGAATAACCCGGGATATTCCGGCGGCCCCGTATGGGCGCCAGGCCCGAGGCTAGATGCGCCGACCCTGCTCGGCGTTATTTCCGGATATCGAGTCGAACTTAAGTCTAAAAGCGGCGTCTTTCGTGATATTGGAGATGGTGCAGAGGAGAAAATTGATAAAATGTTCGTGAAGCCGAATTCCGGCATGATACATGCGGTCCCGTTTTCGGACCTTGCTAAATTAGTAAGCGGGGTTAGTGTTTTTAACACACCTTGAGTGATCTTCACAATTTATAATAGGTTGCGCCTTGATTGTAACATGAAATGCTATCATCGGCAGAAGCAGGGATGATGTTAGGGGCGACTGATAAAAAGCTAGCGATATTCAATAATAAATTTGGAAGAGCAGTAGATGTATTTTATTATTCAATCAGATGAGCGTGAGGACGGTTATGTTGTAATTTCTGAATCAAACCAATGGACGCGATGGTTGAGCCGAAATATACCGCCCGAGATAGATCGCGAGATTCGGCTTCGTTTAATTTCAAACCTGAAGCATCTGCTTACCGGTCTTGAGTTGAAAGCGGCGCTAATTATGCCACATGCAATTCGAGGCCCGGGCGATCGCCCGGTGCTCTTTGAGCCATATTTTCAAAATCTCATTCTCGAATTCTGCGTTGCGTCTTTTTCAGTCATGGAAGGCTTGGGGTCGGCTCACTGGCTCGCTCGAGAAGGTTTAGACGGAAGTGCTGCGAATCGCATAGCGCGCCCCCAATGGTCAGATGCGCTGTGCCAAGTTTACGACGAGAATGGCGAACAAAACCTAGCTGAAGCCATCGTTCGCACCCTCGCAGTTCGCGATAAGCTTCACCAGGATCGGCTCGGGTTGCGCGAGGATATCGACTGGCACTCGCTGTCTTTTGAAGCAGCGTTTGTACCCGCTAGTAACGGACTCCGAACGATTTTGCAGCGCAATGCCGACGTGGCGCCGGCCGCGTCGAACTTGCCGGCAGGGCCGACTTAACGCGGGATTTCAACGATATAATTTACTAGTTAATTTCGCGTTACCGTATCATGATCGCCAAATCCCGCCCACTCACCGCAACATTCCCCGCCCAATCAGCCGCGTAAACCCGCACCACATAATCCCCCGGCGCCAGCCCCGCCGGGTTCCACCCGCCGCGCTCGGCCCGCCCGTGCCGCACGACATTGCTGACGACGTAGAGCATGCGCGTCGGCTGGTCGCTATGGACCGTGTCGCCGCTGTCCGGGGCGTAGAGGATCTTCACCGCGTCGGGCGTGGTCGGCATGCGGTCGAGCTCGATCGTGAGGCGCGGCTGGGCGTAGTCGGGCAGCGGGGTGCCGTCGGCTTTGAGGATCTGGAAGCCGGCCTTGTACAGGCCGAGGCGGCGGCGGGGTTCGTTGTCGTCGACCTGGTCCCAGGCGTTGGCGACGATATCGAGCGGGCCGGCGGTGGCGGGGACGATGAGGCGGCCGTTCTGCAGCTCGGTCAGATATGTGCCCGTGGCGTCGAGCAGGCGTACGCCGTCGATGTGCGGCGCGACATGGTCGGCGAAGCCGGGGAAAAGCAGCAGCAGCGCGTTGACCTTGGCGCGCGGCGGACCGAGTTCGAGATGGACATGCGCCATGCGGTTGATCGTGCCGAGCGGATCGCCGACGCGGAAGCGCGTGCCGCGCTTGACCCGCACGCGCGTAACCTTGCCGGCGGCGTCGCGGATCAGCTGGAAGCGCCTGGGGTCGAGCGGCGTGCCATCGGGCATGCGGCCGACGCGCATATGGATATAGGTCAGCTGGTCGATGCGCAGGCCTTCGTTGAGGCCCTCGGCATCCCATGTCGGTAGCGGGTCCTGCACCTTCTCGTTCGCGGCGGCGACCACCAGTTCGCCGACCGGCGCGCGGATATCGAGGCCGGCGTGGAGGTGGTCGCGGCGCTCGCCCTGATAATTGCCGCGCACCTCGCCCATGTCGCCGACCACCTCGTGCCAGCCGGTCTGCGGCCTGACCGGCCAGGGAAAGACCGGCGCGGTGACGAGCGCGGGCGGGGCGGCGCGCAGCGCGGCGTTCACCGCCGGGGCGCCGGCGCGGCGCGGGGTGAGCTTGCGGATGGCATAAGACGCGGCATCGGCGACGTAGAGCGCGCCCGCGCGATCGACCGCGAGGCCGGTCGGGCCGGTCAGGCGCAGCGCGGCATTGCCGTCGGCGTCCGCGTCGGGGCCGATCAGCGCGCGGACCGCGCCGGTGGGGGAGATCTGCACGATGCTGCCGCGCGCGGCGGCGACATAGAGGTAGCCGTCCCAGGTCGATGCCAGCCCGACCGGTGCCTTGAGCAGGCCGGTGTCGTCGTTCGGATCGGCGCGGGCGATGGTCGAGACGTGGCCGTCCGGCGTTACCCTGCGGATCGCGTCGTTGCCGGTGTCGGCGACGAGCAACGCGCCGTGGCGGTCGAGCGCGAGGCCGGTGGGGGTGTCGAAGGCGGCGGTGGCACCCGTTCCGTCGGCGAAGCCCGGCGCGTCGCCGCCCGCCAGCGTGTTCACCTGGCCGTCGGGGGAGATGCGGCGGATGCGGTCGTTGTAGCTGTCCGCGACATAGACATTGCCCTTGCCGTCGACCGCGACGCCGATCGGCCCGTCGAAGCGCGCCCGCGCCGCCGGGCCGTCGCGCAAGGCGGCTGTGCCGTCCCCGGCGAGGACGGTCACGGCACCGGTCGGGTCGATCTTGCGGATCATGTTGGCGCCGGTATCCGCGACGATGATGTTGCCGGCCTTGTCGAGCGCGATGCCCGACGGCGTGTCGAAGGTGCCGGGCAGGGTGGTGACGGTGCCGTCGGCGGCGATCCTGCGGAGGCGGTTGGTGTCGCCGGCGTCCGCCACATAGCGCGTGCCGTCGCGGGCGAGCGCGATGGCGAAGGGGTCGCTGAAGCGGGCGGTGGCGGCGGGGCCGTCGCTGTGGCCGCGGATGCCGTCACCGGCGGCGGTGGTGAGGTCGGCGGGCCAGCCGAAGCGGGTCGGGCTGGGGGAGAACCAGCCGAGGGTTGCGGCGAGCCATAGGGCGAGCCCGACCGCGAGGAGGAGTAGCGCTGTGATGATGAGCTTGCGGGGGAAGGTGCGGGGCATTGGAGAGGCCTTAGGGTCGAATGGTACCAGCTCTACTTACCGTCACCCCGGACTCGTTCCGGGGGCCACCGTGCCGCAGGAGCAACGATCGCAGTCTTTGCGGGACGTTGGATGCCGGAACAAGTCCGGCATGACGGATGGGGGCGTCTTTTAGCCCCTCCCCTTCAGGGGAGGGGTTGGGGTGGGGCCTCGCCCCATAGACGTTGGTCTCGATGAGATTGAGACGCCCCACCCCCAACCCCTCCCCTGAAGGGGAGGGGCTTAAGAAGGGCAGCAAGCTGCGCTGCAATCCCCTCCGCCGCGCGACCAAAGAAAAACCGCCGCCCGGGTGTCCCCGGACGGCGGCTCTTCATCTCTTCGCCGAGGCGAGGCGCTTACGAGTTGAGATACTCGCCGGCGTCCTCGTCGGTGCCGTGGCCCGAGGGCGTCACCACCGCCAGCGCGTCGCTGCCGGTGTCGTCGGCGACGTCGCGCAGCTTTTCCGCTGCCCGCTCTTCGGCCGCCGAGTTCGGGGCGATCAGCGAGGCCTGGAGGGCCCGCTGCTGCACCCGCAGCGCGGCGTCGCGGCTGGAGGCCGCCACGCGCAGGCGGTTCATGCCCGCGCCGGTGCCGGCCGGGATGAGACGGCCGACGATGACGTTCTCCTTGAGGCCGATCAGCGTGTCCTGCTTGCCCTGGACCGCCGCCTCGGTGAGGACGCGGGTGGTTTCCTGGAACGACGCCGCCGAGATGAAGCTGCGGGTCTGCAGCGACGCCTTGGTGATGCCGAGCAGTACCGGCTTGCCCACCGCCGGCCGCTGGCCCTTGGTGATCTTCGAGTTGATGTCGTCCATCTCGTCACGATCGACCTGCTCGGCGGCGAGCAGGGTGGTGTCGCCACCGTCGGTGATCTCGACCTTCTGGAGCATCTGGCGAACGATCACCTCGATGTGCTTGTCGTTGATCTTCACGCCCTGCAGACGATAGACCTCCTGGATTTCCGACACGAGATATTCCGCGAGCGGCTCGATGCCGAGCACCTCGAGAATGTCGTGCGGATCGGGGCTGCCGCCGATCAGATTGTCGCCGCGCTTGACGTAGTCGCCTTCCTGGACGTCGATGACCTTCGACTTCGGGATCAGATACTCCACGACCTCGCCGCCATCGTCCGGCTGGATGCCGATCTTGCGCTTGGCCTTGTAGTCCTTGCCGAACACGACACGGCCCGAGACCTTGGCGATGATCGCATTTTCCTTCGGCTTGCGCGCCTCGAACAGCTCGGCAACGCGCGGCAGACCGCCGGTGATGTCGCGGGTCTTGGCGGCTTCGCGGCTGACACGTGCCAGCACGTCGCCGGCGCTGACCGTCGCACCATCGTCGACCGAGAGCACCGCACCCGGCGCCAGCATGTAGCGGGCCGCTTCGCCCGAACCGCTGTCGAGCAGGGTCAGGCGCGGACGCAGATCCTCCTTCGACTTGGTCGCGGCGCGATATTCGATCACGACGCGCTGGGTGATGCCGGTCGCCTCGTCGGCCTGCTCGGTGAGCGTCTTGCCCTCGATCAGGTCGACATATTTCACGATGCCGGGGTTTTCCGTGATCACCGGCATGGTGAACGGATCCCACTCGGCCATGCGATCGCCCTGCGAGACGATGTGACCATCGTCGAACATGACATAGGCGCCGTACGGGATACGGTGCACCGCGCGCTCGCGGCCTTCCATGTCCATGATGACCAGCTCGCCCGAGCGGCTGAGCACCACGCGACGGCCGCGCTGGTCGAGGATGACGCGCAGGTCGCGATAGACCATCGTGCCGTCGCTGACCGCCTCGAGATTCGACTGCTCGTTGAGCTGCGCCGCGCCGCCGATGTGGAAGGTCCGCATCGTCAGCTGGGTGCCCGGCTCACCGATCGACTGCGCCGCGATGACGCCGACCGCCTCGCCGATGTTGACCGGCGTACCGCGGGCGAGATCGCGCCCGTAGCACTTGCCGCACACGCCGATCTTGGTTTCGCAGACCAGCGGGCTGCGGATCTTGACGGCCTGCGTGCCGATCGCCTCGATCTTGGTGATCATCGGCTCGTCGAGCAGCGTGCCCGACGGGATGACGACCTCGCCGGTCTTGCTGTCGACGATATCCTCGGCCGTGGTGCGGCCCAGGATGCGCTCGCCGAGCGACGCGATGGTCGAGCCGCCCTGCACGATCGCGCGCATTTCCAGCGCCCGCTCGGTGCCGCAATCCTGCTCGATGATGACGCAATCCTGCGACACATCGACCAGGCGGCGGGTGAGGTAACCCGAGTTTGCCGTCTTCAACGCCGTATCCGCGAGGCCCTTGCGGGCGCCGTGGGTGGAGTTGAAATATTCGAGGACGGTCAGGCCTTCCTTGAAGTTCGAGATGATCGGCGTCTCGATGATCTCGCCCGACGGCTTGGCCATCAGCCCGCGCATGCCGGCGAGCTGCTTGATCTGCGCCTGCGAACCGCGGGCACCGGAGTGGGCCATCATGTAGATCGAGTTGATCGGCATTTCGCGACCCGTCTCCGGATCGGTCTTCACCGACTTGATCTCGTCCATCATGGCGTTCGCGACCTGGTCGCCGCAACGGCTCCAGGCGTCGATCACCTTGTTGTACTTCTCCTGCTGCGTGATCAGGCCGTCCTGATATTGCTGCTCATAATCCTTCACCTGGTCGCGCGTGTCGTCGACCAGCGCCACCTTGGCGTCCGGAATGATCATGTCGTCCTTGCCGAACGAGATGCCGGCCTTGAAGGCGTGCCGGAAGCCCAGCGACATGATCGCGTCGGCGAACAGCACGGTCTCCTTCTGGCCGGTGTGACGATAGACCTCGTCGATCACGTCGCCGACGTCCTTCTTGGTGAGGAGGCGGTTGACGGTGTCGAACGGCACCTTCGAGCTCTTCGGCAGGCACTCGCCGAGCAGCATGCGGCCCGGCGTGGTCTCGTAGCGCTTGAGATACTGGTTGCCGGCCTCGTCGGTCTGCGGAACGCGGCTGATGATCTTGGAGTGGAGCGTGACCGCGCCGGCCTCGATCGCCTGATGAACCTCGGCCATGTCGGAGATCATCATCCCCTGGCCCGGCTCGTTCTCCTTCATCATCGACAGATAATAGAGACCGAGCACCATGTCCTGCGACGGCACGATGATCGGCTTGCCGTTGGCGGGCGACAGGATGTTGTTGGTCGACATCATCAGGACGCGCGCTTCCAGCTGCGCTTCAAGCGACAGCGGGACGTGCACGGCCATCTGGTCGCCGTCGAAGTCGGCATTGAACGCCGAGCAGACCAGCGGGTGAAGCTGGATCGCCTTGCCCTCGATCAGCACCGGCTCGAACGCCTGGATGCCGAGACGGTGGAGCGTCGGCGCGCGGTTGAGCATGACCGGGTGCTCGCGAATGACTTCGTCGAGGATGTCCCAGACTTCCTTGCGCTCCTTCTCGACCCACTTCTTGGCCTGTTTCAGGGTCATCGAGAGACCCTTGGCGTCGAGGCGGGCGTAGATGAACGGCTTGAACAGCTCGAGCGCCATCTTCTTGGGCAGGCCGCACTGGTGCAGCTTGAGCTCCGGCCCCGTCACGATGACCGAGCGACCCGAATAGTCGACGCGCTTGCCGAGCAGGTTCTGGCGGAAGCGGCCCTGCTTGCCCTTGAGCATGTCGGACAGCGACTTGAGCGGGCGCTTGTTGGCGCCGGTGATCGTGCGGCCGCGGCGACCATTGTCGAACAGCGCGTCGACGGCTTCCTGCAACATGCGCTTTTCGTTGCGGACGATGATGTCCGGCGCGCGCAGTTCCATCAGCCGCTTGAGGCGGTTGTTGCGGTTGATCACGCGGCGATAGAGATCGTTGAGATCCGACGTCGCGAAGCGGCCGCCATCGAGCGGCACCAGCGGGCGCAGTTCGGGCGGAATGACCGGCACGACCTCGAGGATCATCCATTCCGGGCGGTTGCCCGAATCGATGAAGCTCTCGACGACCTTGAGGCGCTTGATGATCTTCTTGGGCTTGAGCTCGGACTTGGTGACCGCCAGCTCTTCGAGCAGGTCCTTGCGCTCGCCCTCGAGATCGAGGCTCTCGAGCATGATGCGCACGGCCTCGGCGCCGATGCCGGCCGAAAAGGCGTCTTCGCCATATTCGTCCTGCGCGTCGAGCAGCTCGTCCTCGGTGAGCAGCTGATACTTGTCGAGCGGGGTCAGGCCCGGCTCGATTACGATATAGGCCTCGAAGTACAGCACGCGCTCGAGCTGCTTCAATTGCATGTCGAGCAGCAGGCCGATGCGCGACGGCAGCGACTTGAGGAACCAGATGTGCGCGACCGGGGCGGCGAGCTCGATATGGCCCATGCGCTCGCGACGGACCTTCGAGACGGTGACCTCGAC
>JBAZXI010000003.1:132290-135118 GCA_041659925.1 Sphingomonas sp. | reverse complement strand
TACTTGCCGCACAGGCACTCGTAATCCTTGATCGGACCGAAGATGCGCGCGCAGAACAGGCCGTCACGCTCGGGCTTGAACGTGCGATAGTTGATGGTTTCCGGCTTCTTGATCTCGCCGAAGCTCCACGAGCGGATGCGATCCGGCGAGGCGATGCCGATCTGGATCTGGTCGAAGGTCTCCGGCTTGGCGACCGGATTGGCGAAGTTGGTCAGTTCGTTCATTCTGATTCTCCAGTTCCCCTCCCGCTGGCGGGAGGGGTTAGGGGAGGGACTGTTCTGCTCGTCGAGGGTGGCCGTCCGTCAGGCCCTCCCCCGACCCCTCCCGCGAGCGGGAGGGGAGAAGGCAACTACTGCGCCGCGATCGCGACGCCGTCGGTGTCGAACTCTTCGATCGACTTGAGCTCGACGTTCAGACCCAGCGAACGCATCTCCTTGACGAGCACGTTGAAGCTCTCCGGAATGCCGGCCTCGAAGGTGTCGTCGCCCTTGACGATCGCCTCATAGACCTTGGTGCGGCCGACTACGTCGTCCGACTTCACCGTGAGCATTTCCTGCAAGGTATAGGCCGCGCCGTAAGCCTGGAGCGCCCAGACCTCCATCTCGCCGAAGCGCTGACCGCCGAACTGCGCCTTGCCGCCCAGCGGCTGCTGGGTGACGAGGCTGTACGGGCCGATCGACCGGGCGTGGATCTTGTCGTCGACCAGATGGTGCAGCTTGAGCATGTAGATGTAGCCCACCGTCACCTTGCGATCGAACTTGTCGCCGGTGCGCCCGTCGAACAGGTCCGACTGGCCCGAGGTGTCGAGCCCGGCCAGCGCCAGCATCGCCGAGACGTCGGCTTCACGGGCACCGTCGAACACCGGCGTCGCCATCGGCACGCCGCCGCGCAGGTTCTGCGCCAGATCGATGATCTGTTCGGCGCTGCGGGCGTCGATCTCGGCATGATATTGCTCGCCGTAAACCGTCTTGAGGCGATCACGGACCACTTCGGGCATCTCGCCCGCCCTGGCATCCGGGTTGGCTTCGCGCCAATCCTCGAGCGCCTGGGCGATCTGACCGCCGAGACCGCGCGCGGCCCAGCCGAGATGCGTCTCGAAGATCTGCCCGACGTTCATGCGCGACGGCACGCCCAGCGGGTTGAGCACGATGTCGACCGCCGTCCCGTCGGCGAGGAACGGCATGTCCTCCGCCGGCAGGATGCGCGAGATGACGCCCTTGTTGCCGTGACGGCCGGCCATCTTGTCGCCCGGCTGCAGCTTGCGCTTCACCGCGACGAACACCTTGACCATCTTGAGCACGCCCGGGGGCAGCTCGTCGCCACGCTCGAGCTTCTCGCGGCGATCGTGGAACTTGTCGGTGATCACCTTGACGGCATCGTCATACTGGACCTTGACCGCTTCCAGATCGCTCTGCGCCTTGTCGTCGGCGACGGCGAACTTCCACCATTCGTGGCGGTCGACGCTGTCGAGCAGGTCCTGGTCGATCACGCCACCCTTCTTCACGCCCTTCGGCGCGCCGGTGGCGGTCTGGCCGATCAGCATCTCGCGCAGCCGCGACCAGGTCGCGCGGTTGAGGATGCTGCGCTCGTCGTCCGAGTCCTTCTTGAGGCGCTCGATCTCTTCGCGCTCGATCGCCATCGCGCGCTCGTCCTTGTCGATGCCGTGGCGGTTGAACACCCGGACCTCGACGACGGTGCCGGCAACACCCGGCGGCAGACGCAGTGAGGTGTCGCGCACGTCGGACGCCTTCTCGCCGAAGATGGCGCGGAGGAGCTTTTCCTCCGGCGTCATCGGCGATTCACCCTTGGGGGTGATCTTGCCGGCCAGGATGTCGCCCGGCTCCACTTCGGCGCCGATATAGACGATGCCCGCCTCGTCGAGGTTGCGGAGTGCTTCCTCGCCGACATTGGGGATGTCGCGGGTGATGTCTTCCGGCCCGAGCTTGGTGTCGCGCGCCATGACCTCGAACTCCTCGATGTGGATCGAGGTGAAGACGTCGTCCTTGACGATACGCTCGGAGATGAGGATCGAATCCTCGTAGTTGTAGCCGTTCCACGGCATGAACGCGACGAGCGCGTTGCGGCCGAGTGCCAGCTCGCCGAACTCGGTCGACGGGCCATCGGCGATCACGTCGCCGATATTGACCACTTCACCGACCTTCACCAGCGGGCGCTGGTTGATGCAGGTGTTCTGGTTCGAGCGCTGGAACTTCATCAGCGTGTAGATGTCGACGCCCGACTGGCCGGCCTCGACCTCACCCGTCGCGCGGATGACGATGCGGGTAGCATCGACCTGGTCGACGATGCCCGAGCGCTTGGCAGCGATCGCGGCGCCCGAATCGCGCGCCACGGTCTCTTCCATGCCGGTGCCGACGAACGGCGCCTCGGCGCGCACCAGCGGCACGGCCTGACGCTGCATGTTCGAGCCCATCAGCGCGCGGTTGGCGTCATCGTTTTCCAGGAACGGAATGAGCGATGCCGCGACCGAGACGAGCTGCTTGGGGCTGACGTCCATCAGCGTGATGTTGTCGGGGATCGCCATCAGGAATTCGCCCGCCTGACGCGACGAGACGAGTTCCTCGACGAAGCCCTTGCTCGAATCGAGCTCGGCGTTGGCCTGCGCGATCGTGTGCTTGGCCTCTTCCATCGCCGACAGATAGACGACGTCGTCGGTGACCTTGTGGTCAACGACCTTGCGGTACGGCGTCTCGATGAAGCCGTATTTGTTGACGCGGCTGAAGCTGGCGAGCGAGTTGATCAGGCCGATGTTCGGGCCTTCCGGCGTCTCGATCGGGCAGATGCGGCCATAATGGGTCGGGTGAACGTCG
>JBAZXI010000003.1:0-132280 GCA_041659925.1 Sphingomonas sp. | reverse complement strand
GTCACTTCGGAGAGCGGGTTGGTCTGGTCCATGAACTGCGACAGCTGCGACGAGCCGAAGAACTCGCGCACCGCGGCGACCGCAGGCTTGGCGTTGATCAGGTCGTTGGGCATCACGGTCGACACGTCGACCGAGCTCATCCGCTCCTTCACGGCGCGCTCCATGCGGAGCAGGCCGACGCGATACTGGTTCTCGAGCAGCTCGCCGACCGAACGCACGCGGCGGTTGCCGAGATTGTCGATGTCGTCGATCTCGCCCTTGCCGTCCTTGAGGTCGACCAGGGTCTTGACCACGGCGAGGATGTCCTCGGCACGCAGTGTCGTAACGGTGTCCTCGACGTCGAGTTCGAGGCGCATGTTGAGCTTGACGCGGCCGACGGCCGAAAGGTCGTAGCGGTCGGGATCGAAGAACAGGCCGCCGAACAGCGCTTCCGCCGTTTCGAGCGTCGGCGGTTCGCCGGGGCGCATGACGCGGTAGATGTCGGACAGCGCCTGTTCGCGCTCCTCGGCCTTGTCGACCTTGAGCGTGTTGCGGATCCACGGACCGGTCGTGACATGGTCGATGTCGAGCAGGTCGATGCGGTCGATGCCCGCCTTGTCGAGCAGTTCGAGATTTTCGGCGGTCACTTCGTCGCCGGCTTCGATGTAGATCTCGCCGGTCGACTCGTTGATCAGGTCATAGGCCGAATAGCGACCGTAGATTTCCTCGGTCGGGATGAGCAGCGTTTCGAGACCGTCCTTGGCCGCCTTGTTGGCGGCGCGCGGCGAGATCTTCTGGCCCGACGGGAAGATGACTTCGCCCGACTTGCCGTCGACGATGTCGAACATCGGCTTCTGGCCGCGCCAGTTCTCGGCGGCGAACGGGATCTGCCAGCCACCCTCACCGCGCACGAAAGTGACGCGGTTGTAGAAATAGTTGAGGATATCCTCGGAGGTCATGCCGAGCGCATAGAGCAGCGCCGTGACCGGCAGCTTGCGCTTGCGATCGATGCGGACGTTGACGATGTCCTTGGCGTCGAACTCGAAGTCGAGCCACGAACCGCGATACGGGATGACGCGTGCGGCGAAGAGGTACTTGCCCGAGGCGTGGGTCTTGCCGCGATCATGGTCGAACAGCACGCCCGGCGAGCGGTGCATCTGCGACACGATGACGCGCTCGGTGCCGTTGATGATGAAGGTGCCGTTATGCGTCATGAGCGGCATGTCGCCCATGTAAACGTCCTGCTCCTTGATATCGAGGACCGAGCGGGCCTCGGTGTCGGCGTCCACCTCGAACACGATCAGGCGCAGCGTGACGCGCATCGGCGCGGCATAGGTGATGCCGCGCTGACGGCACTCGTCGGTGTCGAACTTGGGCGGCTCGAGCTCATAGTTGACGAAGTCGAGCTCGGCGGTGCCGGCGAAATCGCGGATCGGGAAGACGCTGCGCAGCGTCTTCTCGAGGCCCGAAATGTAACCCGTCGACGGATCAGACCGCAGGAACTGCTCGTAGGATTCGCGCTGAACCTCGATCAGGTTCGGCATCTGCACCACTTCGTGGATGTTGCCGAACACCTTGCGGATACGGCGCTTCATCGTGCCACCGTCGAACGCTTTGGTTGCCATGTAATAGAGCCTCGTCAGCCAGAATGTCGTGCCCGGTTACCACCGGGCGGGCACGCGAAACGACGCAAAAAAGCCGCGCATCTCCGTTTTCGGAAGATGGCAGCTCTCCGGCGTCGTATGAACCAAAGCCCCCATGCATGCGACACACTGCGCGACGGCGTGTCATTTCCCGGAGCTGTGGCGATGGCTGCCATATAGGCGGCGTGTTGGAAACTGTCAATCAGAGCACAGGTTACGGTCCGTGCGGCCTTGCCACGTTTCGTCGTGCGACGCATGCGGCTTGCCGCGCGGCGCGCTACGGTCGTATGCGGTTCAGCTTTCTCGCGTTAGGGTCGCGTTCGTGGGGTTTCTTGTTCCTTCAATCATATGGCGCGCGCTGGCGTTGACGGTGCTGCTTGGCGCGTCGGGTGCGGCGCTCGCGCAAAGCACGCCACAGACCATCCCCGGGCTGGAGCATTTCAACCTGCCGGGGACGCGCGCACCGACGCCGACGCCCAGCCCGACCCCCAGTCCGTCGCCGCGCGCCACCCAGGAGCGCGTCGCCCCGCCAGCGGTCGTGCGCATCGCGCCGCCAGCACCAAGCGTTACGCCGCGCGGCACCTCGACACCACGCGTCGCTCCGACGCGCCCTCCCGCTTCGATCGCCCGTCCCGCCCCTGCGCCGCGCCCGACTCCGGAGCGCCAGCCGCCTCCCGCCGTGCCGATCGGGCGCGCCGTGCCAACCCCGACGCCGCCCCCGGTGGTCGTGCCAACATTGCCGCCGGTCGCCGCGCCCGCGCCGGTCGTGACACCGACCGCGACACCGGCCACGGCGATGCCGCTGCCTGAAATCACCCCGATCGCCACCGCGACCGATTTGCCGCCCGTGGATGTGCCGAGCGACGATGGTCGCCTGACGCTCCGCAACACGCTCGCCGGCATGAGAGATCTCGTACCGACGCTGGCGATCGGTGGGGGTGTCGTCGTCTTGCTAGGCCTGGTGTTGTGGTTCGTGCGACGTCGTCGCGGCGAGCACCAGGCGGCGCTGGAGGAAGATTCTCGCGACGTCGCTCGCCACGAGCGCTTCGATCTCGGGCTGGGCCAGCGGATACCGCCACCACCGCCCGCAGACGCGCCCGTGCCCGAACCACCTCTTCCGCCGCCGGCCACGCCGCCGGAAGATCCCGACAAGCCATCGCCATCGCCATCGCCATCGCCGACGTCGCCGGAAGTGCAAGATGTGCGGGTCGAGCCGGTGGAGGCATCGATCGCGCCGGTCCCACCCGTAGCACCAGTCGTCGAGGACCGTACGGCAAAGGCGCGCGCCAGGCTCGACATCGCATTTTCGCCGCGCCGCGCCGGAACCAACCTGACCGCTGCCGCGGTCGAATATGACCTGGCGGTGCGCAATAGCGGTGCCGTTGCCGCGACGAGGGTGCGGCTCGACGTTCGCCTGCTCAGCGCCGGGGCGCAGCAGGACGCGCTGATCAACGCGCTGTTCGCCGAACCGATCGCGCGCTCGATCACCTCGGTGTTCGACCTGTTGCCGGGGGCGGAGGTCCAGCTTGGCGGCATGGGCATCCTGCCACGCGACATGGTCGTCGCAATGACGATCGAGGGACGCGAACTGTTCGTGCCGGTGATGACGGTGAACCTGACCTATGACTGGGCCGGCGGCAGCGGGCAGATTGCGCGCTCGTTCGTCATCGGCATCGAACGCGGCGGCGATGCCAGGATGGGCGCCTTCCGGCTCGATGCCGCGCGGATGTTCGACCAGGTCGGCGCGCTGGAATATACCATCGCGATCGATCGCTGATTTTCGGACGCCAAAATCGGGCACGAAAAAGGGCGGCGCCTTGCGGCACCGCCCTGATTCTTGAAGCAGCACCCCGGCCGAAGCCGCGTTGCTGTCCGTTCGGATCCTATTGAAGCGAGATCAGGGTCGGTGCCGGGTTGGTGCCACCGTTGCCGCCATTCGCGCCGATCCGGTTGTTGCCGAACGACAATATGGCGGCAGTGGGCGCGATTTTCAGGCCGCCGACATTGTTATACATGGCCGTGTTTGCCATCCGGACCTTCGCGGTGCCGACGGCCGCGATCCCGAAATTGCTGTTGTTGGCGATGGTGACGCCATCGAGATTGACCACCGCGCCGGTGACCGATGCGGAGTTCGCATGCACGCCCCGGAAACTGTTGGACAGGTTGCTGTTGGTCACCGTCACGGTCGCGCCGTCTTCGGCGTCGAGCGCGAAGGCGCTGTCGGTGACGGTCACATGGTCCAGCACGCCGGTCACGGCCACGCCGCCGACCGACTGCAACTGCACCGCGTTTCCTGTGGTCGGGTCCTGAGGAGCGGTGTTGGAGATATTGACATTGCTCATGACCAGCTTTGCGCCGACGCTGGCCGCGCTCGGTTCGAAGCTGACGGCCGGAACTCCGCCTGTGCCCTGATTGCTGATGTTCATATTTTGCAGCATCAGCGATTTGCCGCTGAGGAAGCGGACGGCATAGGTGCCGACGGTGGTCCCGGCGCCATTGATGTTCATGTTACGCAGAACGACCTTGATGGTCGGCGTGGTGTTGCCGTTCGGATCGTTGATGATGACGCCCGAGACACCCGAATTCAGGATGCCGCCGGCCAGGCCGCCCTCCGCGCAGTCGAGGGTGATCGACTTGGTGACGGTGACCGAGCCGAAGCCGCCCGGATCGAGGCAATCGATTTCGCCGCCCGCCGCGGTCTTGGATATCGCGCCCGCCCAGGTCTTGCAGGGTGCGGTGCGGCTGCACGGGTTGGCATCGTCACCGACGCCCGAAATCCACGTGCGGGTCGCCTGCGCGCTGGCCGGCGTAGCGAAGCCGAGCCCAAGCAATATCGCCGCTGCCGTGAGTCCAAGCATTTTGATCAATCGAGTCATATACTTAATTCCTCCCCTTTGCGACAGATTTCAAATCGCCGGCCAGTCGAACTGGCGGGCAAATGATGACGATAGTGTTGGTTAGCGCGCCCGTAACCGCCATTTTAGCCGAGTTTATTGATATGGCCTATCGAAAAGCGGGCGACTGGCACGCCGCTCCCAAAGTATTGATCCAGGTTGTCTTTGCCTTTCATTTTGCCATTGGCGACCGGTGTCGGGCAGTCGTGACGCCAAAGAAAAAGGGCGACTCCTTGCGGAGCCGCCCCTTTCCTTGTCGCGATAATCTCACGCCCGGAGGCGTTTGAATTACTTGACCTCGACGGTCGCGCCAGCGGCTTCGAGCTGCGCCTTGATCTTGGCGGCCTCGTCCTTCGACACGCCTTCCTTGACGGCCTTGGGAGCCGACTCGACCAGCGTCTTGGCTTCGGTCAGGCCGAGCTGCGTGATCGCACGGACTTCCTTGATGACGTTGATCTTCTTGCCACCGTCGCCGGTGAGGATCACGTCGAACTCGGTCTGCTCTTCGGCGGCCGGCGCAGCGGCACCACCACCGGCTGCCGGGGCAGCGGCGACGGCAGCGGCGGCGGAAACGCCCCACTTCTCTTCGAGCATCTTCGAGAGCTCAGCCGCCTCGAGGACGGTCAGGGCGCTCAGCTGGTCAACCAGCGCGTTCAGGTCTGCCATGTTCATTCTCCATTTCGGGGCATCGCCCCGTCGTTTTCAGTTAAAGTATCGGTTCGCCTGAAGATCAGGCCGCTTCCTTTTCCGCATAGGCGCTGAGGACGCGGGCAATCTGCGCTGCCGGTGCCTGGGTGATGGTTGCGAGCTTGGTCGCGGGTGCAACGAGCAGCCCGACGATCTTGGCACGCAGTTCATCCAGTGACGGCAACGTCGCGAGCGCCTTCACGCCGTCGACGTCGAGCGCGGTCGCACCCATCGCCCCGCCGACGATTTCGAACTTGTCGTTCGTCTTCGCGAATTCGACCGCCACCTTGGCAGCCGCAACGGGATCGATCGAGGTGGCGAGGCCGACCGGCCCGGTGAGCATGTCGCCCAGCGAGAGATAGTCGGTGCCATCGAGTGCGATCTTGGCAAGCTTGTTCTTCGAGACCTTATAGGCGGCGCCGGCGTCGCGCATCTTGTTCCGCAGCTGGGTCGATTGCGCGACGGTCAGCCCGTGGTTGCGGGTCACGACGACCACGCCCACTTCGGAAAAAGTCTGCTTCAGCTCGGCGACGAACTCGGCCTTTTGAGCACGATCCATGCCATTCTCCACATTCTGGGCTCGCCGAAGCGAACCCGGTTACAAGCCATGCGACGCGAGATGCGCCACATGGGGTGTCCAGCGATGGGGAATGGGAACCGACGCCCTCAACGAGAGCGGCAGACCGGGCGCCAGAGCGACCCGGAGATTATCCTGTCCCCGTCTCGGCAAGAAATTAAGCCGGAAGCCGGCACTTGCTGTCTCGGACGGTATCCGCTGGCGCTGCCGCCGACGGATGAGCGGGCGCCTCTAGCCGGATCGGCGGGAAAGTCAAGTTCGTGTCAGGCCGCGGCCGGGAGCCACCGACGGCGATGCGACCGCATCAACATGGCATAGCTGAGCAACGCGATCGCCAGGCCGATGAACCAGGCATAGGTGTAGATCGTCGTCCATGGCGCGCCAATCCCGCTAAACAGCGCTGGCGCGGCGGCCGCGAGAAATCCGGGCACGTTGGGCGCGACGCCGAGCGCGAGCGCGATCAGCGCCGCCGGATTCCAGCCGCCGCTATAGGCATAGACCCCGTCGCCGCGATAGAGCGCGGCGACGTCGAGGTCGGTGCGCCGGACGATCCAGTAATCGGCGATCAGGATTCCGGCGATCGGGCCGAGCAGCGCGCTGTAGCCGGTCAGCCAGACGAAGATGTAGCCGCCGCTCGTCGCGAGCAGCTTCCATGGCATGATCAGCACGCCGATGATCGCGGTGATCAACCCGCCGGTGCGGTAGGAAATCCGCTTCGGTGCGAAGGACGAGAAATCATAGGCGGCGCACACCAGGTTCGCCGCGATGTTGCACGAGATCGTGTCGATACTGATCACCACCAGGCCGAGCAGCACGAACGGTCCGGCAAGGCGGCCGGACAGCGCCACCGGATCCCAGATCGCGCTGCCATAAATGACGACGGTGGCAGAGGTGGTGATGACGCTGGCCAGCGCGATCAACCCCATGCCCGGCGGCAGGCCGAGCGACTGGCCGATCACCTGGTCGCGCTGGCTTTTGGCAAAGCGCGTGAAGTCGGGGATGTTGAGCGCCAGCGTCGCCCAGTAACCGATCATGCCGGTCAGCGCCGGCCAGAACACGATCCAGAACTGCCCCGCCTTCGCACCGCCCGCGACGAAGGCGGAAGGGGCGGCAAGGATCGGGCCGAGCCCGCCAGCCGCATCGACCGCCCACCACACCAAAGCCGCGCAGACCAGGATCTTGACCGGCGCGGTCCACGTCTCGAGCCGGCGGATCGTCGTCAGGCCCTTGCGCACGAAGAACAACTGCAGCAGCCAGAAAGTAGCGAAGGCGAGCAACTGGCCGATACCGATATCGAGCAGGGGCAGGGGCGTGCCCTTGAGGTCGCTACGCAGGAAGATGCCGAGCAAGGTCAGCAGCGCCTCGCCGCCGATCCAGGTCTGGATACCGAACCAGCCGCACGCCACCAGCGCGCGCGCCATCGCCGCAAGCCTGGCGCCCACCGTGCCGAACGAGGCGCGCGCCAGCACCGCATAGGGGATACCGTGCTTGGCGCCGGCATGGCCGACGAGCAGCATCGGCACGAGCACGACGAGATTGCCGAGCAACACCGTCAGCGCCGCCTGACCCGCCGACATGCCCTGTTCGACCAGCCCGGCGGCGAGCATCCATGCCGGTACCGCGACGATCATCCCGACCCACAGGGCGGCGTAATGATACCACAACCACGTTCGCTGCTCGCGTCCCGTCGGTGCGAGGTCGGGGTTCCACAGCGTGGTGTCGGGCTTGTTTGACATGGATCCCCCGTTGGTGGGAGTTTTCCGCACTTCTCACCCCGATCGCAAGCCGCATTCTCGCGCAAAAAAAGCGGGCCGGGATTGCTCCCGGCCCGCTCTATTGCTTGTCACAGATTGGGGAAGCTTACGCGCCCGCAACCTCGGCCGTATCGACCTTGATACCCGCGCCCATGGTCGAGCTGACGGCGACCTTGCGGACATATTTGCCCTTGGCGCCGGTCGGCTTGGCCTTGACGACGGCATCGACCAGCGCGTCGAAGTTGGCGCGCAGATCTTCGGCCGGGAAGCTCGCCTTGCCGATGCCGCTGTGAATGATGCCGGCCTTTTCGACGCGATATTCGATCTGGCCGCCCTTGGCAGCCTTGACCGCTTCGGCGACGTTCATCGTCACGGTGCCGAGCTTCGGGTTCGGCATCAGGCCCTTCGGGCCGAGCACCTTGCCGAGACGACCGACGATGCCCATCATGTCCGGGGTCGCGATGCAGCGATCGAAATCGATCGTGCCACCCTGGATGATTTCCATCAGGTCCTCGGCACCGACCACGTCGGCGCCCGCTTCGCGCGCCTCATCGGCCTTGGCACCCTTGGCGAACACGCCGACGCGTACCGTCTTGCCGGTACCCTTGGGCAGCGTGACGACGCCGCGGACCATCTGATCGGCGTGACGCGGATCGACACCGAGGTTGAGCGCAACCTCGATCGTCTCGTCGAACTTCGAGGTCGCACCGGCCTTGGCCAGCGCGATCGCCTCGTCGACGCCGTGCAGCTTCTCGCGATCGATCGTGATCGCCTTATGCTTCTTGGTGATCTTCGCCATGATCTCAGCCCTCCACCACTTCGAGGCCCATCGCGCGGGCGGAGCCTTCGATGATGCGGGTTGCCGCGTCAATATCGTTGGCGTTCAGGTCCTTCATCTTCTGCTCGGCAATCGCCGTCAGCGCCGAGCGCTTGATCTTGCCCGCGGAAATCTTGCCCGGCTCCTTCGAGCCCGACTTGAGGTTCGCGGCCTTCTTGATCAGGAAGGTCGCCGGCGCGGTCTTGGTCTCGAACGAGAACGACCGGTCGGCATAGACGGTGATGACGGTGGGCAGCGGCGTGCCCTTCTCGACGTCGCCGGTCTGCGCGTTGAACGCCTTGCAGAATTCCATGATGTTGACGCCGCGCTGACCAAGCGCCGGGCCGATTGGCGGCGACGGATTGGCGGCGCCGGCTGGCACCTGCAGCTTGATATAGCCGGTAATCTTTTTAGCCATGTATCTCACTCTGTAGTGGGGCGCGGCGCGAACGCCTTGCCCCGGTTCAAGTTTAGCGGTTCAAGCAGTCGTCCGAAAACGACCTCCCGCAGCTATTCGCCGCCCCGATGGGGCGACCGAATTTCTTACTTCGAGCGCTCGACCTGCTCGAACTCGAGCTCGACCGGCGTGGCGCGGCCGAAGATCGACACCGACACCTTGACGCGGCTGCGATCGAAATCGAGCTCCTCGACGATGCCGTTGAAGCTGGCGAACGGGCCTTCCAGCACCTTGACCGAATCGCCGATCTCGTAATCGATCTTGATCTTGGTCTTGGGCGCCGCGGCGGCCTCTTCCTTGGAATTGAGCATCCGCGCGGCTTCCGCCTCGCTGATCGGCTGCGGCTTGCCCATCGAGCCGAGGAAGCCCGTCACCTTCGGCGTGTTCTTCACGAGGTGATAGACGTCGTCGTTCATGTTGAGCTTGGCGAGGACATAGCCGGGCATGAACTTGCGCTCGACTGAAACCTTCTTGCCGCGGCGCGCCTCGGTGATGGTTTCGGTCGGCACCTCGATCTGCTCGACCAGCGCGTCGAGGCCCATGCGGGTCGCCTCCGCCATGATCGAGTCGCGCACCTTGCCCTCGAAACCGGAATAGGCGTGGATGATGTACCAGCGTGCCATGGAACCTTGAACCTTAATTCGCGAGCTTGAGCAGCACCTTGACGAGCGCTTCGAAGCCCGTGTCGATGACGAAGAAGAAAACGGCGAGGATCGTCGTCATGATCATCACCATCACGGCGGTCATCACCGTTTCGCGCCGGGTCGGCCAGATGACCTTGCGCGTTTCGGCCTGTACCTGCCGGATGAATTCGATCGGGGTCGTCTTCGCCACCTTGCCTGCACTCACTTTCAATACCGAAACCGGGACATGGGACCGCCGCCCGGTCCCGCCAAGAGGCACCGACGACGATTCATTCCCGATGTGGAATGGCGCGGGCAATAACCCCGGGCGCCGCCAAAGGCAAGGGCCGCGCTTCCCGCCGCCGGGCCGGCCATGTTAGGGAAACGGGCAGGGGCGGGAGGGCATCATGACGTTGACGGGCAAGGTTGATTTCGCGCCGATCGGGGCGATCGGTTTCGACACCGCGGTGCCGCTCACCGCGGCTGCGGCCGGCGGCTATGCCGCACGGGGTTTCCAGTTCTGCGTTCGCTATGTCAGCCGCAGCGACAAGTCGCGCGCCGCCAACGCGACGCGCGGACTCGCCGACCTCTCCGAAGCCGAGGGCAAGGCGATCCTGTCGTCCGGTCTCGCGCTGATGGTCGTCCAGCATGTCGCGGCGCATGGCTGGGTTCCCACCGCCCAACTCGGCACCGATTACGGGACCAAGGCGGTTCAATTCACGCGCGCCGCCGGCGTGCCCAGAGGCGTCAATGTCTGGCTCGATCTCGAGGATATCCCGCAGGCTACGCCCGCCGCCGACATCATTGCCTATGCCAATTCGTGGATCGCGCCGGTCGCGGCGGCGGGCTACGTCCCCGGCGTTTATGTCGGCTTCAACGTCTGGCTGACCCCCGACCAGTTGTTCTTCGACCTGCACACCCAGCATTACTGGCGCGCGGACGGCAAGATCGTCGAGGTTTCGCATCGCGGCTACCAGATGTTCCAGCACACGACCAACATCGGCACCCCGCAGGAATTCGACAAGAATGTGGTGATGTACGATTCGCTGGGCGGCGCGCCGCTGTGGCTGGCACCGTCGTGAGTCCGAAGTCCCTTACCAGATAAGCACCCGCTCCTTGGGTTTGAGATAGAGCTTGTCGCCGGGGACGACATGGAAGGCGCGGGTCCATGCCGCGACATTCCTGACCAGGTTGCCGCGGCATGGTGGCGGAGCATGCGTATCGGTCTCGAACTGTTGGCGCGCCGCAGCGTCGGTCTGCAGCTTGCGCCACCGTTGCGCGAACGCGATGAAGAAGCGCTGCTCACCGGTCAGGCCCTGCTTGATCGTGTCGGGCTTGTCGTGCAGCGACAACAGATAGGCGTCGTGCGCGACGGTCAGGCCGGCGATGTCGACGGCGCTTTCACCCAGCACGCGCTTGCCATGGCCACATGCGTCGAGTTGCGTCGCAAGCTGGTCCGCGACCGCCCGATAACGCGTCACATCGTCGCTGGTCCACCAGCGGCCGAGGCGACCTTGTGCGTCATAGAGATTGCCGAGCTCGTCGAAGCTGTGGCCGATTTCATGCGCGATGCCGGCACCAGCGGAGCCATAGTTGGCGGCAGCGTCGCCCGTCGGGTCGAAATAGGGCGGTTGCAACAGTCCGGCGGCGAATTCCATGCGGTTGGGGCTGATATCGAGCACCGCGCCAACCATCTGGGGATGGAGTCCGCCGGCCCATTCGTCGGGGTCGACCGTACGGCGCAGCTTGGCGATTTCACGCCGGTAGGTGAAGGCTTCCACCCGCCGGAGATTGCCGAAGGCGTCGTCGCGCACCACGACGAGCGGCGCATAATCGACCCAGCTTTTCGGGTAGCCGAGCCCGATCCTGAGCGCCGCCAGCTTGGACAGCGCCTTCGTCTTCGTCACGGGTGACATCCAGGTCAGGCCGATCAGATGAGCGCGCCAGGCAATACGGATATTCTCGACCATCGCGGTCATGGTCGCTTTGGCGTGCGCCGGGAAGTAACGCTCGACATAGCGTCGACCGATCGCGTCGCCGAACGCGGCCTGGGTCGCCGCCAGTGCCCGCGGAGCCCGCGCCGGCGCCGAAGATGGCGTTGCGCCCTCGATACGCGCCTCGAAGGCACGGCGCTCGTCATCGATCGCATGTGGCAAGACAGCAGCATAATGCTCGATGAGGTGGAAGACGAAATAGTCCTTCCACGCATCGAGCGGCTGAGTCGCGACCAGTTGGGCGCCGCCGATTACGGCGCGAGGTTGCCAGACGACGAACCGCGTCGCAGGCCCGAGCCCTGCCGACGAGAAATAGGCGGGCCAGTCCATGCCAGGTGCCCGGTTGATGAAGTCGGCGCGGCGCCAGTCGTTGTCGGTCTTGAAGACGTCATCGGTATCCGCGCGCGAAGCGTGCGTCGCCGCAATGGCGGTTTCCAGCGTCAGCACCCGCGCGGCACGTGTCTCCGGCTGGTCGAAGCCACCGAGCCGCAGCATATTGGCGATATGTGCCCGATAGAGCGTCAGGCGCGCCGCCTGTTCCTGGCCCGCGACGAGATAGTCACTCTTGTCGCTCAGCCCCAGCCCACCCTGCACGAGATGTGCGGCATAATGATAAGGGTCATGAAAGCCCTGATGGACCCATATGCCCAACAGGCTTTCGGTCTGCTGGTTGCTGCCGTCGTCGAGACGCAGCGTGTGGCCGAGATAGCTGGCGAGCGCGCGTCGGTCGGTGATCGCGGCGATGGCGGCAAGGTCGCCGGAAAGGGGCGTCAGGCCCTTCGTCTCGATGCGAGTGCCGTCCAATCGAGTCGTGTAATAGTCGGCGATCTTGCCGTCGGTCGGGGTCCGCGGATGCGTCACCGCGTCGTCGATCAGCGCACGCACCCGCTGCGCGTTGAGCGCGCGGAGCATGGCGGAGCTGTCGATGCTGGCCGTGCCGTCGGGCAGGCGGGTCGAGCTTAGCCAGGCGCCATTCGCATAGCGGTAGAAATCATCGCCGGGCCTGACGGACGGATCGATCCCGATATCGGCGGAAACGCCGGCCAGCGCCATGCTTACCACCAGCATCGCGCAGATCGCCGTCGCCGCACCGTTTCGGACTTTCGCCGATATCTCGAACATGACGGGTCTCCTTATCGAGCGCGGGGTTGGCGGCTGTGTTGGCTGACGGCAAAGCCGGTGAGGGCGGCGTTCAGCCATCTGGTTTCCACGATCTGGGCGAACTCGTCCTGCAGGTCGCTGAGTGCTGCCTGGTGCACGTCTTCGGCCGGGCGCAGCGTTCCGTTCAGGTGGGCGCGATCGAACGTTGCCGTCGCATCCGCCACCACAATCGTCTCGAACCCGAGATTGCCGGCCATCCGGGCAGTGGTTGAAATGCAGTGGTTGGTGGTCAGGCCGACGATCACCAGCGTGGCGATGCCCAGCGCACGCAAATCAGTCTCGAGGCTGGTCCCGATAAATGCGCTGTTGACCGTCTTGAGATAGACCTGCTCGTCATCGCGCGGCGTCGCTTCGGGCTTAGCCGCGTGGCCTGGAGTGCCACGACGCAAACGTCCCGCCAGATCCGGGGAGCTGTGATGGGCATGGACGATTGGCGCGTCGACCGCACGCCACGCCGCGATCAGGGTCGCGACATTGGCTTCCGCACCGGGGTTGTTTCGTGGCCCCCATGCCGGGTCGTCGAACCCCATCTGCATGTCAATCACCAGCAAGGCGGTATGGGGAAACAGGTTCTTCAATTGTCGCAATCCACTTGGTCCGCGACTGCTTGACCGCTGCGACACGGCCAGCCAAAACGACGATGAAGGCATCGGAAAATCCGATGGGGTGACAATGGCGAAGGATCTGGAAGTCCGTCACTGCCGCGCGCTCGTCGCGGTGCACGACGGTGGCGGCATCGGCGCTGCGGCGCGGGCGTTGGGCGTTGCGCAATCGACCGTGTCCGAGACGCTCCTGTCGTTGGAGCGCTTGCTCGGCACCCCGGTCACCCTGCGTCGCGCCGGTCGCGAGGCCGTTCTTACCGCCACTGCAATGGCATTGCTCGCGGACGCCCGGGCGCTGGTAGCTTTGTCGGAAGGTGCTCTGGCTGCCAACGCGACGCAAAGTCGCGCGGTGATCCGGGTGGGCACCGTGGAGTCGATCAGTTCGTTTCTTTTGCCGGGCCCGTTGAGCGACTTCCGACTGCTGTGCCCGAACGTCGAGGTGCGCGTCACCATTGGCCTTTGTGCCGACCTCAGGAAACGGGTTGCCCGGTCGGAACTGGACCTGGTGTTGACCGTCGAGAGCGCCGATCGGACACCCGACCGCGATCTCGCCGAAGAATTCTGGCCGGCAATGCTCAGGCTGGTCGCCGCGCCGCATAATAGGCTGGCCGGGAGCATCGTGCAGCGTAACGACCTCGAAACCCGCACGTGCCTGCTCGCCGACCCCGAGGGAGCCTTCAACGATCTGGTGAGTTCCTGGGTCGCCAATGCGGTCCGCGCGCCGCGCCTTGAATCGGCGGGGAGTATCGATGGGGTAAAGCGAGGCATCCTGAACAGCGAAGCCATCGGCGTTCTGCCTCACTACACCGTGGCCGAGGAGTTGTCGGCGGGAACGCTTGTCGCGCTGGAGACGGCGCCCCCCTTGCCACCGATCGCGCTTTGTCTGGCGACGCTCAAGGCTCCGCAGGCCGCGTCGCCGCTAGCAAGTCTGACCGATAAGATCCGAGCGGGGCTCTACCGGCCGGGTGGCGAGCGGGTCGTGTCCCCTGCCTGACAACTACCAACAGCGCGTCCGACCGCCCGTGCAACGGCACCGGCGTCAGACTCGCCAATGTTGTGGAGCGCTTGCTTGCGCGGTTTCGTGACCAGGTCATCTCTTCCTGCTGGGGCAGGCGGGGGACGTCGAAATCGTCGGTGCTTTTCCTGGTCGTCGCAACGCGCTCGACCGGATCGCCAACGCCGCAGGTTGTTGATCTCTTGCGGCTGGTGACATACGCGCCCATCCGCGCATCGAGATGCGGCAACGACGCAATTCCGCGCCGATATTTTGTCGCATCTCAGCCCATGGCGCGACCGCGCGATTCGTGCGCGGCGCCAAAGGGCAAAAAACAGAAAAGGCGAATTGGCAGGGGAGCTCGGACTCGAACCGAGGGCCTTCGGTTTTGGAGACCGACGCTCTAACCAACTGAGCTACACCCCTAGGCCGTCGGGGGCCTTAGCGTGACGTATCGCTGCGAGCAAGCGCTTCACGCGGCGGCGGCGGCGGAACCTTCGCCACAGTCGCGCCGCGCGATCGCGCGGGCTTCCTCCACCGGCAGCGGCCGGCCGAAATAATAGCCCTGCACCTTGGTGCAGCCGAGGTCCTGGACCATGTGATGTTCGGCCTCGGTCTCGACCCCTTCCGCGGTCGTCGCCATGCCCAGGCTTTGCGCCAGTGCGACGACGGCGCGAATGATCGCGATCGCTTCCTTCTCGCCCTTCGACGCCCCCTGCACGAAGCTGCGGTCGATCTTGATCGACGAAAAGCGCGTGCGGCTGAGATAGCCAAGCGAGGAATAGCCGGTGCCGAAATCGTCGAGGCTCAGACGCACGCCGAGATCGAGGATCCGCTCGAGCACCTGGATCGCGCCGGTGCCTTCGCGCATGAACACGCTCTCGGTCACTTCGAGTTCGAGCCGCTCGGCGGGCAGGCCGCTATTGGCCAGCGCCTGCGCGACCACGGTGACGAAGCTCGGGTTGTGGAGCTGCTCGGGCGAGACGTTGACCGCGACGCGCGTCTCCGACGGCCATCGTGCCGCCTCGTCGCACGCGGTGCGCAACACCCACTCACCGATCGGTACGATCAGTCGGGCGTCCTCGGCCAGCGGCACGAACTTCACCGGCGAGACGTTGCCGTGTTCGGGATGGTTCCAGCGCAGCAGCGCCTCGAAGCCCTTGAGCCGGCCGGTCGCGGCGTCGACGACGGGCTGGTAGTTCAGGTGCATCTCATTGTTCTGCACCGCCTTGCGCAGCGCCATTTCGAGGACGCGGCGTTCCTCTGCGTCGACGTGCAGCTGCGGTTCATAGACATGGAATGATCCGCCGCCGCCATCCTTCGATCGGTACAGCGCGAGGTCGGCGGAACGGATCAGCATCTCGGCGGTGCGCCCGTCGCGCGGGCCGAATGCCACCCCGACGCTGGCGCCGATGTAGAGCGTGTGTTGATCGAGCTCATAGGGTTTGGACAGATTGTCGACGATCGCCTGGGCAAGCCGCTCGCAGCGGTGCGAGTCGCTGGCGTCGCGCACGACGACGGCGAACTCGTCGCCGCCGAGCCGTCCGATCACCTCATTCTCGGTGACGAGCTGGCCGAGCCGTTCCGACACGCGGCCGAGCAGCCGGTCGCCGATCGGGTGGCCGAGCGTGTCGTTGACCGCCTTGAAGCGATCAAGATCGATCATCATGAAGGCGCAGCGCGAGCCCCATTTCTCGGCCTCGGCCATCGCATAGGCCAGCGCTTCGTTGACCAGCAGTCGGTTGGGAAGTCCCGTCAGTGTGTCGAACCGCGCCATGCGGTTGATCTTGTCGGCCGAGGCGCGCTGTTCGGTGACGTCGGAGCCGACGCCGCGAAAGCCGGTATAGGCGCCGTCGTCATCGAAGCGCGGGGTCGCGGCGATCTCGAACCAGCGCTCCTCGCCCTTGATGTGGACTGCGAGCAGCAGGTCGCGAAACCCCTCGCGGCGCTTCATCTTTTCGGCAAGCTCGCGCAGGCCGGAGGTGAAGTTGCCCGCCTCCCAGGTCGGGCCGGCGAGCACCTGCAGGAACGGCAGGCCGTTGATCGAGGCGGGGTCGAGGTCGAACGACAGCGCGAAACGCGGCGACGCGCGGATGACGCGGCGATTGGCGTCGGTCTCCCATAGCCAGTCGCCATTCTGGTCCTGGAACTCGCGCAGCAACAGGCTGACGGTCTCGTCGCGTTCGGCGAGCGCGATTTCGTTGGCGCGAATCACTACCAGCGATTTGCCGCGCCCGAAGCAGGCGATCATCAACAGCGTGGCGAACAGTGCCGAGGCCGCGGCGAGCACCGGTCCGCCGACGACATAGAGCATCGTCGACACCGATGCGCCGAGTACGAACAGGAAGGCGAGCGTGGCGAGCGGCAGTGCCGCCATTGCTACCGCGGACGCGGTCATCAGCAGCGACAACACGATCCACAGGCCGAGTGCCGTTCCGGCATCGGCGCGCAGCCCGATCGCGATCGGTGGAACCGACCATACCGCGCCGAGCGCGAGACCTTCGAGCAAGGTATCGCGTACGTCCTTGAGCGTCGCGGTCTGTGCGGTGCGTTCGCGCGACGCAAGCCGGCGGAGCGTGACCGTCGCGGCAATCGCCGCCACCGTCGCCCCCCAGGAAGCGACTGCCCAATGCGGCACGAGACGGTCGACGAGGATCGCGACGAGCGCGGCGCCGATGACATTGGCGGCGAGCATGAACAGTGCGAGCTGGCTGCCGGCGTTGAGCTGCGCCGCGCGAATCGGCGCCCAATCGGTCGAATCCGCCGGATCGTACAGACCCAGAAGGGCACGCGCATCGATGCGCGGCTGTGCGAATTGGGAAGGGGGCCGATTGCTCACTGCGCGGCGTGTAGCGCGGATTTGGTTAGCACTTGGTTAGACGGTGCAGCCTTTTTTGGGCGAAATGGTTACCGCGCCGCTACGATCCCGGCGCGCAGCACCCGCAACACGTTGCCGCCCATCACCTTGGCAATGTCAGCATCGGAGAATCCGCGATCGATCAACGCCTGCGTCACGGCCGCTATCTGGCTCGAATCGAAGCCGGTCGTCACCGCGCCATCGAAGTCCGAGCCGAGGCCGACATGATCGATGCCGACGACGTCGCGCACATGCGCGATCGCGGCCGCCGCAGCCGCGGGCCTGGTCGAGCATATCGCGGCGTCCCAATAACCGATCCCGATCACACCGCCGGTCCGGGCGATGCCGCGGATCTCGTCGTCGGACAGGTTGCGGTTGACGTTGCAGGTCGCCTGTACGCCGCCATGGCTCGAGACGATCGGACGGCGCGCCATCGCGATCACCTCGGCGACGGTCGCGTGGCTGGCATGGGCGATGTCGACCACCATGCCGAGCGCTTCCATCCGGCGCACGACCTGGCGCCCGAGCGGGGTCAACCCGGCCTTGGCCATGCCATGCATCGATCCGGCGACCTCATTGTCGAAGAAGTGAGCAAGACCGGCCATGCGAAAACCGGCCGCGTGGAGCCTGTCGAGATTGTCGAGTTTGCCCTCGATGTCCTGCAACCCCTCGATCGACAGCATCGCCCCGACGACCTTCTGGCCGTGCGCGCGATCGGCAAGGAGCCGGTCGAGCTCGGCTGGTGTCTCGATCACGCGTAGCTGGCCGTTCGAGCTGGCGGCGTAGCGGTGCAGCTTCTGTGCATGCCACAGCGAGCGCTCGAGCAATGAACCCCAGGTACGCGGCGGCTGCAGGTCGGCGATTGCCAGCGCGGTGATGTTGTCGGTGTCCGACGGATTGGCGTCGTAGTTCTGGCCCTTGGGCGTTTTGGTCACCGAGGAGAATATCTGTAGCGCATAATTGCCTGTGAGCAGGCGTGGCAAATCGACCTGCCCGCGCTCCGCGCGATCGAGCAGGCTGCGCCGCCACAACAATGTGTCAGCATGCATATCGGCGATCTGCAGCGTCGCGTGCAGCGCCCTCGCGCGGTCGGTGACCTTGAGGGGCACCGGCTCCACCTCGTTCATTCCCCGCTCGACGATACCGGGAGCCAGGGCGAAAAAGGCGATTGCGCCAACGGTTAGGAGGCCGAGCAGACCGAACAGAAGTTTCTTGATCATGATGCCTGTCCGGGCCCGGCGCGAAGGTTGCCAGCGTCGTTGAACGCGTCCGGGAGATATCGCCGCGGCTTTGCGCTTGTGAAGATGAAAGGGGCCATGCCCTCCTATGATTGGCGTGCGCGCCGCTGCCAAGTCGGCTTTGGGCTCGACCCGGTCGGAATCGAATGCCGCCGCCAGTCGCTCGAACATGATTATGGCAGTTGCCGTGCCAAGACATCATTCCAGCTGCGCCAAATTAACAGATGTTCAGCAACTTGGTGAACACTGTCTGACGAAATTCGACAATCATGAAAAATAATTGCAACTATCGTCGCGCCAGAGTGTTGTGTACATCATGTCGAGTAATTCCCATCAATACGAGGTGTTCGTTGATTCTGTTGCCGGGCGTGGCGCTGGCAGCGCAATATCGACGAACTGGAGCTGGCGCCGAATGGAAAGAGGCGGCTCGATCGTGGTGCACGGCAGCGTGCACGGCTCGCTGGAATCATGCTTCGCTTCGGTACGACGCCATAGCGCGACGTTTGGCGAAGCGCCGGTCAAGGTAAATCTGAGGGAACCCGGCAGCTAGGGGATCGGCTTTCGACAATGCGATCTTCGTGTCGAGCGTCGGAAAAGCAGATTGGCGGCGTGCCCTTCGGTGTGTTTCGTCGATGGTCACCGCGTCAACACCGACGTAAACCATCCGGATCATCGCGGCGTCTATCCGGTCACGATCTCGGGCAGAATCGCGTCGAGCAGCAGCATGCCGGCCTCGCATACGCGCAGATGATCTCCGCGCCGCGCGACGAACCCCTGATCGGACAATCGCGTGATCGCCGCTTCGTCGACCAGCGCGGCGATAGGCGCCTCTCCCAGCATCGCGATCCGGCCGAGGTCGATCCCCTCGCGCAGCCGCAACCCCATCAGCAGACCTTCCTTGGCGCGGTCGGCGGGCATTAACGGGTCCTCGGTCTGCGCGCCGTGGCCGTTGCGCGCCACTGCCGACAGCCAGTTCTCCGGCTTGCGATGGCGTACGGTCGCCATGCCGCCGCGCCGGCCATGTGCGCCGGGGCCGATCCCGGCATAGTCGCGGTAGCGCCAATAGGTCAGGTTGTGGCGGCTCTCGGCACCGTGGCGGGCATGGTTGGAAATTTCATAGGCTGGCAAGCCCGCCGCCCTGGTCATCGCGCGGGTCGTCTCGAACAGGTCGGCGGCATCGTCGCCGTCGGGGATGGCCAATCGTCCTGCCGCCGCGTCGGTGGCGAAACGCGTGCCGGGTTCGATCGTCAACTGATAGAGCGACAGATGCTCGGTGCCGAAGCCCAAGGCCCGCGCCAGCTCGGCCTCCCAATCGGCCGGGCTCTGGTTGGGTCGGGCATAGATCAGGTCGAAACTGACGCGCGCGAACGCCCGTTGCGCCGTCGCAAGCGCGGCGAGCCCTTCATCGACGCCGTGCGCGCGCCCGAGAAAGCGCAGCGCGTCATCGTCGAGCGCCTGCAAGCCGAGCGACACGCGATTGACCCCGGCGCGCGCGATATCCGCGAAGCGCGCCGCCTCCACCGAGGACGGGTTGGCTTCCAGCGTGATCTCGATATCGTCGTCGAATGGCCACGCCGCAGCCGCCGCGTCGATGATTGCCGCGACGGTTTCGGGGGGCATCAGCGAGGGTGTGCCGCCGCCGAAGAAGATCGACCCGAGCCGCCGCCCAGGCAGCGACGCCGCCTCATGCGCCAGGTCGGCGAGCAGGGCCGTGCGCCACGCTGCCTGGTCGACCGCTTCGCGGACGTGGCTGTTGAAGTCGCAATAGGGACATTTCGAGACGCAGAACGGCCAATGGACATAAAGCGCGAGCGGCGACGTTTCGGCGGCATTCATGGGACGGCGCTATGACCTGCGCGGAGGAGAGTGGAAAGATGCGTGCGATCCTGTTCGGAATATTGCTGCTGGCAGGATGCGCCGCCGAGGCGCCGACCCAGGTCGTCGAGCCGCGTTCCACCATGGCGCCGGCGCGGCGCGGTGATGCGCTGTTGCGCGCCGTGATGCTGCGCGGCCACAATGCCGCGCGCACCGCGGTCGGGGTCGCCCCGCTGATATGGGATGATCGCCTTGCCGCCGACGCCGCCGGTTATGCCGGGGCGCTCGCACGCGAGAATCGCTTCGAACATGCCGCCCAGCCACAGGGCCCTGGGCGCGAGGGCGAGAATCTGTGGATGGGCACACGGGATGCCTATGGATTCGACGAGATGCTTGGCCACTGGGTCGACGAGCGCCGCTATTACCGGCCGGTAGCGACACCGGATTTCAGCACCACCGGCCGCTGGGGCGATGTTGCGCATTACACACAGATGGTCTGGCGCGGCTCGACGAGTGTCGGCTGTGCCTTGGCGAGCAATCGCGACAACGACTATCTCGTCTGCCGCTATGCGCCGCCCGGCAATGTCGTCGGACAGCGCGCATTCTAGCGCCCGGCCTGACCTTGTGCGACGGTACCCCGCGACAAGAAGAAGAGGTGAGCATGACGGCGGTGATCTTGACGGTGGCGGGCAGTGATCGCCCCGGGCTGACCTCGGCGCTGGCCGAGGCGGTGCAGGCGGCGGGCGGCAACTGGCTGGAGAGCCGGCTGGCACGGCTCGGCGGTCGCTACGTCGGGTCGGTGCTGGTCGATCTGCCCGAAGGCGCTGAGCCCGCGCTCGAAGCCGCCGCGCATCGCATCGATGCCGCCGGGCTGTCGGTTACGGTGCTTGCCGCGGTCGAGCAGCCGCCGATCGACGGGCAGGCGCTGCAACTGGAACTGGTCGGCCAGGACCGGCCGGGCATCGTGCGCGAGGTGACGAGCGTGCTCGCCCGGCTCGGCGTCAATATCGAGGATTTCGCGACCAGCGTCGAAAACGGCGCCTGGTCGGGCGAAAAGCTCTTTCGCGCTACCGCCCGCCTGCTCGTGCCCGCGGGCACTGCCACGGATGCGGTCGGCGCGGCGCTGGAGGCGATTTCGGGCGAGATCATGGTCGACTTCACCGTTTCGCCACAGGCCTGACCTCCGGATCTTCCCGAGCGACACCACGGTCGTCTTCCGTCGTCCCGCGATCAGAGGATGGCGGCGACCAGTTGCCGGAACGCGGCGGCGCGGTGGGTGAGGGGAGTCTTTGCCTCGGCTGTCATCTCGCCGAAGGTCAGCGTCTCGCCATCGGGCAGGAACATCGGATCATAGCCGAAGCCATGGTCGCCGCGCGGCGGCCATACCAGCGTGCCGTCGACGCGCCCCTCGAACCATTCGACATGGCCGTCGGGCCAGGCCAGCGCCAGCGCGCAGACGAAATGCGCGTCGCGCGGCGCGTCGTCGATCGCGGCAAGATTGTCTTCGACCAGCCGCATCGCCAGCCCGAAATCCTTGTCCGGCCCCGCCCAGCGCGCCGAGAAGATGCCGGGGTCGCCACCCAGCGCCTCGACGCACAGGCCTGAATCGTCGGCCAACGCCGGCAGGCCCGACAGGTCGGCGGCCTGCATCGCCTTCAACTCGGCATTGGCGACGAAGGTCGTACCCGTTTCCTCCGGCTCGGGCAGGTCGAGATCGGCGGCCGAGACCGGCTCGATGCCATAGGGGCCGAGCAGCGCCCGGATCTCGCGCACCTTGCCGGCATTATGGCTGGCAATGACGAGCTTGCCGGGGGCGAGTTTGCGGATCGCCTGCGGGGTCTCGCCTTCGCCGCTCATTTTGCGACCGCCTTTGCCTGGGCGGCGAAGATGTCGGCGCAGCCGATTCGCGCGAGCCGCAGCAGGCGCAGCAACGCTTCCTCGTCATAGGTAGCGCCCTCGGCGGTGGCCTGGGCCTCGGCGATGTTGCCGTTTTCGAGCAGCACGAAATTGGCATCGGCGTCGGCGTTGGAATCCTCGTCATAATCGAGGTCGAGCACTGGCGTGCCCTTGAAGATGCCACACGAAACGGCCGCGACCTTCTGCGTCAGCGGGTCCGCGGTGAGCTTGCCGTCGGCCATCAGCCCGTTGATTGCCAGCCGCAACGCGACCCACGCGCCCGAGATGGCGGCGGTACGCGTCCCGCCATCGGCCTGGATCACGTCGCAATCGAGCGTGATCTGGCGCTCGCCGAGCAGCTTGAGGTCGGTCACCGCGCGCAAGGAGCGCCCGATAAGGCGCTGGATTTCCTGCGTGCGTCCGGACTGCTTGCCCTTTGCCGCCTCGCGGCTGCCCCGCGTATGGGTGGCGCGCGGCAACATGCCATATTCGGCCGTGACCCAGCCCTCGCCCTTGCCGCGCAACCACGGCGGCAGGCGCTCTTCGACCGAGGCGGTGACCAGCACCCTCGTGTCGCCGAACCCGATCAGCACCGATCCCTCGGCGTGGCGGGTGAAATGGGGCTCGATGGTGATCGCACGCATCTGATCGGGGGCGCGGCCGGAGGGGCGCATGGGGAGTCTCCTTGAATATTGGCCTCGCACCTAGACGCGCCAGACCGAACACGCCAGTCTCCCGCAATGGCGCGATGGCTCATCTTGTTGCTCGCTTTGCCGTTGGGAGGATGCCTGACGCCGGTGAAGGCGCCGCCAAATGGCGGGTTGATCACCTATTGGACCGAACCTGGCTTCTGCATGGGTGCGTGTCCGACGTTCCATTTGACGGTAAATTCGGACGGCAAGGGTCGGTTGCGCCATTTTGACGGCCGAGGCGAGCTTCTCGGGATGCGGCCCATTCACGTTTCGCGCGGACAATATGAAGCTTTTGAAATGTCGCTCGCACCTTACCGTCCGGTTGGCGAAAAAATTTGGTACGACGCACCACCGTGCAAGGGCCTAATGAGCGACCAGGGGCAGATACACATTCAATGGGACGGTCAGGGTAGGTCGGATCGCCTGGTCTTCAATCTCGGCTGCGAGGTCGGCGACGGCAATGCGATGTGGAACGCGCTCGACCACGCCCCTCAATTACTTGGTCTCAAGGGCCTTCCCGACCCCGCTAGTGGTTCGGTTGCAACGACGCGTATTCGCTAGGAACAAGCAAACATTGAGCGCATCCGCTTTGCTGCCTACATAAACCCCATGCCCGCGCCCCCCATCACCGAACTGAACGACCGCGCGCGCGACGTCTTTCGCGTCGTCGTCGAGAGCTATCTCCACACCGGCGCGCCGATCGGGTCGCGGACCATCGCGCAATTGTCCGGCCTCAACCTCTCGCCGGCGTCGATCCGCAACGTGATGCAGGATCTCGAGGAATTCGGTCTGCTCGCCGCGCCGCACACCAGCGCCGGGCGGATGCCGACCGATTCCGGCCTGCGGCTGTTTGTCGACGGCATGATGCAGGCGCTCGAACCGAGCGCCGAGGAGCGCGCGGCGATCGAAGCGCGCGCCGGGCAGTCCGGTCCGGTCGAGGAGGCACTTGCCGCGACGACAGCCGCGCTTTCCGGGCTGTCCGCCTGTGCCGGCCTCGTCTTCGTGCCCAAGCGTGAACTGGTGTTGCGTCAGGTCAGCTTCGTGCCGCTCTCGGCGGACAAGGCGCTGGCCGTGCTGGTCAGCGACACCGGCGCGGTCGAGAATCGCGTCATCGACCTGCCGCGTGGCATCTCGCCGATCGCGCTGATCGAGGCCGGCAATTACATGACCGCGACGCTCGGTGGTCTCACGCTGGTCGAGGCGCGCGAGCGCATCGCGCGTCAGGTCGCGGCGGAGCGCGCGGAACTCGACGGCGCGGCGCGGACTTTGGTTGAGCGCGGCCTTGCGGTGTGGAGCGAGGATGGCGATCGCCGCCCGGTGCTGATCGTGCGCGGGCAGGGGCGGCTGATCGATGCCGCCGACGCGGCGCAGCTCGAACGAATCACCGAACTGCTCGATGATCTCGAGGGCAAGCAGGAGATTTCGCGCCTGCTCGACAGTGCCGCAGCGGGCGATGCGACGCGCATCTTCATCGGCGCGGAGAACAAGCTTTTCTCGCTGTCGGGCTCGTCGGTCATCGCCCGGCCGTTCCACGGCACGGGTGGTCGCGTCGTCGGTGTCGTCGGCGTCATCGGGCCGACCCGGTTGAACTATGCGCGCGTCGTGCCCATGGTGGATTTCACTGCCGCGACCCTCGCGCGGCTCATGAGTTAAGAGAGCAGAATGACCAACGACAAGAACGAAATTGCCGCCGACGTCTCCGAAGCCGAGGAGCCGCGCGCCGAAACCGCCCAGGCCGCGCCGGAAGTGGCCGAGCATGACCGCGTCGCCGCGCTCGAAAAGGAGCTGGCCGATTCGAAGGCCGCGGTGCTTTATGCCCATGCCGAGGCGCAGAATGTCCGGCGCCGCTCCGAAAAGGAGATTGCCGATGCGCGCACCTATGCCGCGACCGGCTTCGCGCGCGATATCCTGACCGTTGCCGACAATCTCGGCCGCGCGCTCGAGGCGATCCCGGCCGAACTGCGCGACAGCGAGAAGATGAAGGGGCTGGTTACGGGCCTCGAAGCGACCGGCCGCGAACTCGCCGCCGTCTTCACGCGTCACGGGATCGTCAAGATCACCACGATCGGTGAAGCGCTCGACCCCAATCGCCACCAGGCGATGTTTGAGCTGCCGAGCGACGAGGCGCCCGGGACCGTCGTGCAGGAGATGCAGTCAGGCTACATGATCAAGGACCGGCTGCTGCGCCCGGCACTGGTCGGGGTGGCGAAGAAACCGGAGTAACCTTTCTTTTCAAGCCTCTCCCCTCGACGGGAGGGGCTTGTTATAGCGGTGTCATGAACACCAACCTCACCACCGATCGCCCGACCTTCGTAACGCATCTAGAATGCTCGCTGACCGGCGAGCGCTATGAGGCTGACCAGCTCCACGGTCTGTCGCGCGCCGGCCGACCGCTGCTGGTGCGTTACGATCTCGACATGGTTCGCGCGGTCGCCCCGCGCGCAATGATCGCGGCGCGGCCGACCGATCTGTGGCGCTGGCGCGAATTGCTGCCGGTCCGCCATACCGCGAACATCGTCAGCCTCGGCGAGATCGAGACGCCGCTGGTGCCGATTCCACGCTCGGGCGGCGCGAAGGTGCTGGTCAAGGATGAGGGCCGGTTGCCGACGGGCTCGTTCAAGGCGCGCGGGCTGGTCATGGCGGTGGCGATGGCGCGCGAACTCGGCGTCACGAAGATCGCGATGCCGACCAACGGCAATGCCGGCGCCGCGCTCGCCGCCTACGCCACGCGCTGCGGGATCGAGACGATCGTCTTCTGTCCCGACGATACGCCGGAGATCAACGTCCGCGAGATCGCGATGCAGGGCGCGCGGGTCTATCGCGTCAACGGGTTGATCGACGATTGCGGCGCGATCGTCGGCAAGGGCGCCGCCGAAGGGCGCTGGTTCGATTTCTCGACGCTCAAGGAACCATATCGGATCGAGGGCAAGAAGACGATGGGGCTCGAGCTCGCCGCGCAGTTCGGCTGGCGGCTCCCCAAGGCGATCTTCTATCCGACCGGTGGCGGCACCGGCCTGATCGGCATGTGGAAGGCGTTCGACGAACTCGAAAAGCTTGGCTGGATCGGGTCGGAGCGGCCGAAGATGTTTGCCATCCAGGCGTCGGGCTGCGCGCCGATCGTTCGTGCCTTCGAACAGGGCGTCGAACACGCCGAGCGTTGGGAGGATGCCAGCACGGTTGCCGCCGGCATCCGCGTGCCGCGCGCGGTCGGTGATTTCCTGATCCTGCGCGCGGTGCGCGAGAGCGGTGGCCGGGCGATCGCGGTCGGTGATCCGGCAATCCTCAAGGCGGTCGACGATTGCGCGAAAAAGGATGGGTTGCTGCTCTGCCCCGAGGGAGGCGCGACCCTCGCCGCCTATCACGAGGCGCTCAACACCGGGCTGGTCGACGAGGATGACGAGGTCGTGCTGTTCAATTGCGCGACCGGGCTGAAATATCCGATGCCGCCGGCGAACGTCGCGATCGACAAGGACGGCCCGATCGATTTCGACGATCTGTGATTCTTTTCCCTCTCCCCGCAAGCGGGGAAAGGGTGGCCGGGCATCGCGAGGCCGGGAGAGGGGCAGTAACGCGAACGTTCGCGTTCGGGGCCACTCCTCTCCCCGACCAGCATGGCCGACCCGATGCTCCCCGTTGAGGGGAGAGGGAGTAGGATCAGATCGTCTGCGCCCTGTTCTCGTCGCGGTGCTTCTTGAGATATTTCATGAACGGCGTGCCGCCCGTGCCGACATCGGGGTCGTTGCCGACGCCCGTCGAGGCCTGTTTGTTGATATAGGCGGCGGCATATTCGAGGTGGCGGCTGCGGAAGCGCGCGACCTGTTCGACACAGGCGTTGAACGCGTCCTTCAGGCTCTGGTGCTGGCCACGGGCGAAGTCGCGCAGGTGGCTTGCGGCCTGCATGTCCTCGATGAAGGCGCGGTGCCGGCGCGGGCGGTACTGGTGCAGCTCGGCGAGGAAGTCGCGCAGCTCGTCGTGCGAGTGGACGACCTGGAACAGCCCGTCCATCGCCGGAACGATCGAGCTCTGCGAGCCGGTCTGCCCGCGGAACGGCTGCGGCTTCCCCCCGAACTTCGCGACGCCTTCATAGATCAGCCCTTCGGGCATCGCCGGGTTGTTCTTCCAGCCATGGATGTAGGGACGAACGCGGTTGTAATAGATGTACGGATCGCACTTCTCGGCCATGCGGTCGAAAATGGCGATGATCTCGTCCCACACGGCGTTCATCTCGATCAGCAGTGCCTCGACCCGTGGCGCGTCGCCGGCGTCGCTTGCCCGCACCAGATCCACGCCGAGTTCGAGTGCGCGGCCGGCAGCCGCTTCGATCGCGACATGGACGACGACGAACCAGTTCTCGTCCTGTCCGCCGGCGAAATGCTGATCGATCACGATATTGTCCAGCGCGACCGGGCCGTCCTTGTCGAGCCGGTACCAGTTGTCGAGCACATAACCGGCATAGTTCATCACCGGCGGAATGCCGATATGATCGCTCAGCGCGACAAGCGGCAGCGCGAGATTGGCCGGGAGGAACGCCGGCGCCGTCGGCTCGCCCCACACATAGGCCTGGACGAGGAACGAATAGCGCACCATCGCGACGCCAATCTCATCCTCGCTCGCGCTGGCCAGGAAGGCGTCGATATCGGGCATCGCGAGGCTGTCGAGCCAGTGTCGCACCCGGCCCGTGGTCACCAGCGACGACAGCATCGCCGCCGCGCCTTCGACCTCGGCGAAATCGTCGGGCAATTCCACATCGTCGATCTCGGCGTGCGAGAGATAGCCGCGTTCGCCCGAGAGCCCGTAATGGCTCAGGTCGTGGAGGGTCATGCTGTTCCTGTACTGCGAAAATGGTTTCTTGTGAAACTATCCCTTAGCGTGCGAGATCGCGTGGCGCTAGCCGGCGCGATGTTGTTGACAGTGCTGCCGCTGGTGCGCGAGGCTCTTTGCGCGCGCCGCAACGTCTGCGGTTCGTGTGTAATCCTGTCGTGGTCACGAGCACCGATGCCTATTTCATCTTCTGCGGTCTCATGACCGAACGCGGCAGCATCGAACGGCTGCGTATGGCGCTCGATGCTTCGGGACGCATCGGCACGTGGGAATGGGACTTCGTCACCGATGCCCTCACCGGCGACGAGCGCACCGCGCGGCTGTTGGGCCTTGACGTCCGGCTGGCAGCGGAGGGTGCTCCGGCCGCCACGTTCCTCGTTCATATCCACCCGGACGACTATGGCCCGGTCAGCGATAAATTCGCTGCCGCCATTGCCAGCGGGGCGCCGCTGGAAACCGAATGTCGATTGCGTCTGCCGGATGGCGAGGAGCGCTGGATCTCGCTTCAGGGGCGCTGCCGCGCCGACGCCGATGGCCGGCCCGCGCTGTTTGCCGGCGTCACCGTCGACATCACGCCGACCAAGCGCGCCGAAGCCGATCTGCGTCTCGAGAAGGAGGAGCGTGAGTTCATCCTCTCGCTGGTCGAGCGCCAGCGGCTGTCGCAGGATCCTGACGACCTGATGCGCTTGACCGCGGAGGCGATCGGCGCGCGGCTCGGCGTCGACCGCGCCGGCTTTTTCGAAGGAGTCAATGATACCGTCATCCGCTTCGGCCCGTGCTGGACCAGCGGCGGCCTCGCACCGCTGACCGGGGAGATGCCTTCCGCGATCTTCGGCGAGGCGGTGGGCGGGGTGGTCCGCCAGGGCGAGACGCTGGTTTTCGGCGATCCGGCGGACGCGGTCAGTCCGACCGAGGCCGCACTAGAAGCGACCGGCTCGCGCGCCGGAATCAGTGTGCCGCTCATCCGGCATGGTCGCTGGGAAGCCGCCTTCTATCTCGGCCAGGCGGAATGCCGGAGCTGGACCGCGCGCGAGATCGCGCTCGTCGAGGAGGCCACGCAACTCGCCTGGGATGCCGTCGAGCGCGCCCGCGCCGCGCTGCAACTGCGCAAGCGCAACCGGCATCTCGCCGGCGAGGTGGCGCAACGCACCGCCGAACGCGACCGCGTGTGGGAGGTAAGCCAGGATCTGCTCGGGATCGCCGACCCCGACGCCACATGGCGAAGCGTCAACCCGGCCTGGACACGGACCCTTGGCTGGGAACCGCACGAGCTGATCGGCAAAAACTCCGCGTGGCTGCTTCATCCGGACGACCTCGCGACCCGACGCGAACGGCTCGAAGCGCTGAGCAGCGGGAGCGGGATCAGCCGCTACGAACTTCGTATGCGTACGCGGGCGGGTGACTATCGCCATATGTCGTGGACGGCGACGCTCGCCGATGGGCGGATCTATGCCATCGCGCGCGACGTCACCGAGGAACACCGCCAGCAGGCGGCGTTGCGCGCGGCGGAAGAGCGCACGCGACTGGTGCTCGGTGCGATGGATGGCGTCGGCATCTGGTCGTACGACATTGCCGGCGACCGCTTCCACAGTGATGCCGGTTTCGCCGCGCTATATGGTTTCACGCCCGAGCAGGCGGAAACGGGCACGTCGATGGCCGAGCTGCTGGCGCGCGTTCACCCCGAAGATCTCGAACGACTGTTGGGCGTGTTCGCCGAGATGCGCGACCAGACCGGCGGCGGCGAGGTCGAATATCGCGTCGTGCGCCCGGACGGTACGCTGCGCTGGGTGATGGTGCGTAACCACAGCCTGTTGAACGACAAGGGCGAGCTCGAATCGGTCGTCGGCGTCGGTATCGACGTGACGCGGCTGCGCGAGTTGGAGGAGAGCCTGCGCCAGGCGCAGAAAATGGAGGCGGTCGGCCAGCTGACCGGCGGACTGGCGCATGACTTCAACAATCTGCTGACCGGTATTTCCGGGGCTCTTGAGATGATGCAGTTGCGCCTCAAACAGGGCCGCGTCGACGCGCTGCCGCGTTATATCGGCGCGGCGCAGACGGCGGCCGGACGGGCCGCCGCGCTGACCCACCGGTTGCTCGCCTTTGCCCGCCGCCAGCCGCTCGATCCGCAGCCGCTGGATGTCGCACGGCTGATCGCCGGTATCGAGGACCTGTTGCGCGGCACGGTCGGGCCGACGGTCGATCTGCGCATCCTTCACGCGGCGGACAGCTGGCCGGTGCAGGTCGATGCCAACCAGCTCGAGAACGCGTTGCTCAACCTGTGCATCAATGCGCGTGACGCGATGCCCGACGGTGGCGTGTTGACGGTCGAAACCGCCAATGTCTGGCTCGACGAGGCGAGCGCCGCGGAACGCGATTTGACCCCGGGCGCCTATCTGACGCTGTGCGTGTCCGATACCGGCGTCGGCATGCCGCCCGAGGTCGCGGCGCGTGCGTTCGAGCCGTTCTTCACCACCAAACCCAAGGAACAGGGCACGGGGCTGGGCCTGTCGATGATCTACGGTTTCGCGCGCCAGTCGGGCGGGCGGATTCACATCCGTTCCGCTCCCGGCGCCGGCACGACGATGAGCCTCTACTTGCCGCGCCATCTCGGCACGGCGCTCGATCGGCGCGAAGGCGGGCGGCGCGCGACGATCCGGCGCGTGGCGGGCGACGAGGTCGTATTGGTGGTTGAGGACGAACCCGCTGTGCGGATGCTGGTGACCGATTTGCTCGACGAACTCGGCTGCGCCGCGATCGAGGCGGGCGATGGCGCGGAAGGCGTCGCGGTGCTGCGGTCCGACAGGCGGATCGACCTGTTGATCACCGATGTCGGCCTGCCCGGCGGAATGAACGGCCGACAGGTCGCCGATGCCGCGCGCGCCGCCCGTCCCGGGTTGCCGGTGCTGTTCATCACCGGCTTTGCCGAGAATGCCGTGGTCGGGGATGGGCCGCTCGAGGCGGGGATGGAACTGCTCGCCAAGCCGTTCACGATCGACGCGCTGGCGGCACGGATCACGCGGTTGATCGGGGTGCGTCAGGCGGGCGCGGCGGGACCCCTCGCCTGAAGCGTCAACGAGGGGCCGGCTAGGCCGCCCGGTCGCGCTGCGCCGGGGTGTCGCGCCGCCGCAGATAGGGTGCTACGAGGTTGCGTGCACGAAACCATTCCTGGCGCTCGGGGCTCAGCGTCTCGAAATTGCCGATCACGCGGCGGCACTCGGGGCTCCGGCATTGGCAGATCATGTGCCAGTTCGATTCCTTGAGCGTGGTCGAATAATCCCACGCGATCTCCTCGCCGGCGGCGATCTCGCGCACCGCGACGAGCACCGGGCCGGCGTCGGTGAAGCGCAGCCCGGCATTGGGAGAGCAGCTGTGGTTGATCAGGTCGTCGATCCGCCCCGATGGGCCCATATAATGTTCGGGCGTGACCTGCACGAAGCGGTCGCTCGATCCGCGCATCACGCTCGGCACGCGATCGCTGCGGAAACGGCGGCCGGTGAAGCGGATGATCTCCTGCCCCTCGGCAAAGCCCTGCGCGGCATAGACCGCCTTGCCGAGATGCGTCTCGCCGACCGAGAACAGGTTGGCGGCCGGTGCATAAGCATCGAGCACATAGAAACGCCCGTCGCGGAAACCGAGCGAGCGCAGCGGGTTGATCGTCGCCAGCCCGACCAGGAACCACACGCTCGCATGGCACAGCAGTTCGACCAGCACATAGGCATATTCGGCGATATGCTGGTCGCCGGTGCGCGTCGTGACGATGAGCGTCGCGAGGTCGCCGACCGTCCACAATCCCCATGCCGGCGATCGTTCACGGGTGCGATCCTGCCACACGCTTTGCCAGGTCGGCCAGAAGCTGATCGGTACCGCGGCGACGAGCAGCATATGGGCCCAATAGGTCTGGCGGAAGGCGACCCACAGGATGAGCGCGGCGAAACAGGCGGCGAGCGATACCGTCTCGCCGGTCGATGGCCGCTCCCACATAGCGCCACGCCAGATACCGAGCGTGATGGCGATACAGGCGATCGCCGAGATGCCGAAGACCCAGGCCTGCAACACGCCCTGGTTGACGGCGGCATAGGTCGCGGCCTCGGCTGCGGTCGCACAGCTCCAGATCAGCCATGAGATGCGGTTGGGCCGCACCAGCTGGCGCCTGAGCCCGACGAGATACAGCGCATAGGCCGCGACGCTGCACGTCACGGCGACGACGAACCATGGTTCGATCGATGCTGGAGCCCCCATCATGGTTAAAGGGATACGTGAATCCGCGACTCGCGTCCAGAAAATCCCCAAGAATATCCAACGATTCCTGCGAGTCGTCCGGTAATTCTGAGTCATTGGAATCACTTGGGTGCGTATGGCGCGGATCTGCCTGCCGCTTTTCCCGCCGTCACGAGGCCGGGTTGTCGCGCTACCCGTCTGCCACGGGCCTTGCGTGAGGCGGCAAGCCCCAGCACAGTACCGTCATGAAACAGATCCTGATCGCATTCCTGATGGTGCTCGGCGTTATGCCGCTCGCACCCGCCGCGGCACAGCCGGCCGCGACGGTCATGGCGGCCGAAACCAAGGAGTCGTTCATTCTGCGGTCGCGCAACCAGATTCCCGGGCGCATGGCCGCGACGGCGATCTACCTGCACAGCATCTCGTTTCGCCAAATTCGCGAGGAATACAGCACGATCGCCACGCGCGGCGACGATGGTCGGTGGACGGTGGGAACGATGGGCGAAACGGAGTCCGCGGCCAGGAAGGTCAAGCTTCGCGTGATCCCGGAAAAGCTCCGCATCCTGTCGAAGGCCGACGGTGCCGCGCTCGACGCGCTGCTCCGCGACGACGCATTGTACCTTACCGCATCGAATTTGCCCGACGAACCCGACAACAGCGCGACCTATCGCACGATGGAGATCGTGACGCCGGATCATCGCGTGGTGGTGCGCTGGATCGGTCCGTTGGCGGGTGTGGCGGGACGCGTGGCCGGGTTGATTTCCGGCGGGAAGAGCGACCCGCATTCCTGAAGCGCCTCAGCCTGGCGCCGCGCGCGCAAGGCAAGACGGTCGGTCGCTACAACGCCGCCACGCGCGCGATGATATCCGCATAGATTGCCGTCAACGCGTGCAGATCGTCCACCGCGACCGCCTCGTCGAGCTTGTGCATCGTCGCATTGACCAGCCCGAACTCGACCACCGGGCACAGCTTCGAGAGGAACCGCGCATCGGATGTGCCGCCGGTGGTCGAGAGTTCCGGTCGCAGGCCCTGACGCGCTTCGATCGCATCGCCGATCAGCGTCGAGAAAGCGCCCGGCGCCGTCAGGAATGCCTCGCCCGAAATGCGCGCGATGACCTGGGCGGCCGGCGCATGGCGGGCGACAATCTCCTCGATCCGGGCAACGAGGTCTTCACCGCGTTGCAGGTCGTTGAAGCGGATCGACAGCCGCGCCGAGGCATGCGCCGGGATGACGTTGGTCGCCGGGTTGCCGACGGTGATGTCGGTTGCCTCGATGTTGGAGGGCTGGAACCACGCGCTTCCGGTATCGAGTGTGATCGCGTCGATCTCGGCCAGCGCCGCGACCAGCTTGGGGATCGGATTGTCGGCGAGGTGAGGGTAGGCGACATGGCCCTGCCGCCCCGGTACCTCGATCCACAGATTGACCGAGCCACGCCGACCGATCTTGATCGTGTCGCCGAGCCGCTGCGCCGAGGTCGGTTCGCCGACGAGGCAGAGGTCGGGCTTCACGCGCCGTGCCGCCATGCGTTCGATCAGCGCGACGGTGCCGAAGGTCGCGGGGCCTTCCTCGTCGCCGGTGATGATCAGGCTGAGCGGCGCACCTGCCGGCACACGCGCCACAGCGGCGACGAAGGCGGCGATCGCGCCCTTCATGTCGACCGCGCCGCGGCCGTGCAGCAGCCCGCCGCGCAGTTCGGGTTCGAACGCGCCGCTGGCCCAGCCGTCGCCCGGTGGCACCACGTCGAGATGCCCGGCAAAGGCGAGATGCGTGCCCGCGCCGCCGCGTGTCGCAAGCAAATTCTCGACCGGGCCGTCGGGCGCTTCGCCGGCGACGAAGCGCTCGACCGCGAAGCCGAGCGGCAGCAGTGCCGCCTCGAGCGCATCGAACACCCCGCCGCGGGCAGGGGTGACGCTTTCGCAGGCGATCAGCGCCTTGGTCAGATCGACGACATCGGGCAGGATGGTGGCGTGGTTCATGGGAGGCGACATTGCCCAAGCTCGATCTCGATACAATCCCGCAGACCAACCGGACCGGGTATCCCGCGCCATATTCGGCGCAGGTGCAGGGCCGCTGGTATCGCCGCCTGGCGCCGGCTTCAGGGCTGAGCGATTTCGGCGTCAGTCACGTCACGCTGCAACCCGGCGCATGGTCGTCGCAACGCCATTGGCACGAGGGCGAGGACGAATTCGTCGTGATGCTGTCGGGCGAGGCGGTGCTGGTCGACAATGGCGGCGAGCATGTCATGCGCGCCGGCGACTGCGCGAGCTTCCCCAAGGGCGATGGCAACGGCCATGTGTTGCAAAATCGGGGGACGGTGGACTGCGTGTTCATCGCTGTCGGCGCGAACGCGGCGACGGCGGGGCAGGCGGAAAGCGATTGCCATTATCCCGACATCGATATGCACCTGCCGGGCGGCGGGAGCTTTGTGCGCAAGGACGGGAGCGGCTTTTAGGAAGCTGTCGCGCGCAACCGATCGACGATGGCGGGGCGTCGCGCATGTCCTGCCGATGGAGTTCCTCCACCCGGCTCAGCGCGGCCGGCCGGTGCGCGCTAGGCGCTGGCCACCTCACCCTGCGTCGCGAACCACGGCGCGATCCGCCGCAGCGCCTCCTCGACCAGGTCGGTCGAAACCGCGAAACTGATGCGCATGAAGCGGTGGCCATCGACCGGGTCGAAATCGATCCCCGGTGCGGTCGCCACGCCGGTATCGGTCAGCAACCGCATGCAGAAATCCATGCTGTTATCGGTCAGATGCCCGATATCGGCATAGATGTAGAAGGCGCCATCGGGCGGCGCGATACGGCGCAGGCCGAGCGTGGGCAGTGCCGCGAGCAGCAATGCGCGATTTCGTGCATAGCTGTGGACATGGCCCTCCAGCTCGTCGTGACAATCGAACGCGACGAGGCCGGCATGCTGGGCCAGCGATGGCGGCGTCAGGAAGAGGTTGCCCATCCGCGCACGCGCCGCATCGATCAGCGCGGGCGGCACGATCAGCCAGCCGAGCCGCCAGCCGGCCATACTGAAATATTTCGAGAAGCTGTTGACGACCAGCGCCTCCGGCTCCTCCTGCAAGGCCGATCGCGCGGCGCCGACATAGCTCAGGCCGTGATAGATCTCGTCCGAGATGATGCGGATGCCACGTCGGCGGCATATCGCGGCAATGGCGGCGAGCTCGTCGGCCGGGATGATCGTGCCGGTCGGGTTGCCGGGGCTGGCGATAATCAATCCCTGTGGCGCCGGGTCGAGCCGCTCGATCGCGGCGGCGGTGATCTGGAAGCGCTCCGTTTCGCCGCAGGCGATCTCGACCGGATCGAGGTGCAGCGCCTTCACCGTGTTGCGATAGGCGACATAGCCCGGCCGCGCGAACGCCACCCGGTCGCCCGGCGCGAACAGGCAGGACAGGGCCAGTACGAAAGCGGGGGAGGCGCCGCAGGTCAGGATCACCTGTTCCGGGTCGACCGCGACGCCATGGCGCTCCGCATAATGCCGCGCGATCCGTGCCTTGAGCGGCCCACTCTCCCAATAGCCCATGCCATCGGTGTCGAGCACCCGGTGCGCGGTGGCGATGGCGGCGGCCGGCGCGCCGGTCGAGGGCTGGCCGAACTCCATATGGATCACCGATCGCCCTTCCGCCGCCAGGCGGTGCGCCGTGCGGCTGATGGCGATGGCGTGAAACGGATCGATTTCGGCCGACATGACGCCGTCAGCCCGTAACGGGCTTCTCGAACTGTTCGATCACCCATTCCTCTTCCTGCGCGGCGGCGATCCAGTCCTGCATGAAGGGGTGGTGGAGCACCGCGTCCATATAGCCGGTGGCAAAGCGCGCGACCGGCAGGCCATAGGTGACGATACGGGTCACCACCGGCGCGTACATGATGTCGGCCGCGCCGAACTCGCCGAACAGGAATTGCCCCTCGCCGCCAAAACGCGCGCGCGCCTGCGCCCATAATTCCATGATCCGCGTCAGGTCGGCGACGACATCGTCGTCGGGGCGGCTCGGCGGGAAGACCTGGCGGACGTTCATGCTGTGCTTGCGGCGCAGCGCGGCGAAGCCCGAATGCATTTCGGCGGCCATCGACCGCGCCATGGCGCGCGCCGCGTCGTCGCCCGGCCAGAAGCGCGTCCCGCCCGATTTCTCGTTGAGATATTCGACGATCGCCAGGCTGTCCCACACCACGACATCGCCGTCCCACAAGATCGGCACCTTGCCGGAAGAGGGCGCGAACTCGTCGCCCGCGCGGCGTTTGTCCCACTCGGCATCGTAGAGCGGGACGACCATTTCCTCGAACGGCAGCCCTGATTGCTTCGCCGCGAGCCAGCCGCGCAGCGACCAGCTGCTATAGGCCTTGTTGCCGATGATGAGTTTGAGCATGCGCCCCGCTTAGCGAGGTGTCGGTCACAGCCGCAAATGGATTCCGCGTCGATGCAGCGGCACGAGCAGCCCGATGACCAGCATCAGCACGGCGAGCGAGCACAGGAATGATGCGAGATACGGGTCGGGCGCCACCACCCGCATCGCGGCGAAGACATGGGCGCCGAGCGTCGCGCCGCCGAGATGGAGCCGCATGCCGGCCAGCCCGAGCAGCAGCGAGACCATATAGCCGAGGATCGCGTTCATCCCCAGCAGATAGAGCGGCGCGAACAACCGGTTGAGTGCCGCGCGGCCGCTGGCCAGCATCGCCAGCGCGAACAGCAGCGCGGACAGACCCGAGGAGAACAGTGCATAGCTGCTGCTCCACAGGCGCTTGTTGATCGGGAAAAGGGGATCGAGCAGCAGTCCCGCCACGGCCAGCACGATACCGCCGAGCGCGATCCACGCCACCGCGCGACCGGGAGCACGTTGCCACGCGATCGCGGCGAGCATCCCGAACAGCACATTGGCGAGCGCGGGCAGCGTCGAGAGCAGCCCTTCCGGATCATAGACGACAGCGCCGCTGGCACCGGTCCCGAAGCGCCACATATGCGCCGGGGTGAGCAACATGCGGTCGACATAGCCGGCGAGGTTGCCGTCGGGCGTCAACTGCCCGGCACCGTGGCCGGGCACCGGTACGAACAGCATCAGCGCGGCATAGCCGGCAAGAACCGCGACCGCCGTCCCGCCGATCACCCGGGGGTCGAGCCGCGCCCGCCCGTCAGCGCCCCGTCGCGCCGTCAGCATCACGTACGCGGCGACCAGGCCGTAACACAGCGCGATGCGCGGCAGCACGCCCATCAGCCGGAAGGTCGCGAGTCCGGGCCGGGCCAGCATCTGCCAGGCCCAGCCCAGCGCGATCAGACTCGCCGTGCGCCGCGCGACCCGGCGCCACATCGCGCCATCGACCCGGCGCGGAAAGGACAGCGCCAGCGCCGCGCCGATGGCGAACAGGAAGGCGGGGAAGACGAGATCGGTCGGGGTGAAGCCGTTCCACGCGGCATGGTCGAGCGGCCACCAGACATAGGCCCCCGATCCCGGCGTGTTGACGATGATCATGCCCGCCACCGCCGCACCGCGGAACAGGTCGAGTCCGGTCAGGCGTGTCGGCGGAGCGGAAGCCATGCGCCGGGGATAGCCGTCGCGCGACGCCCCGGCAACGGCTGGTCAGGACGCGTCGTTTGCCCGGTCGCCGAAGCCGCGGCCGGTCAGGCTGCGCGCGACGGTTTCGCTGAACTTGTCGTTCGCTGTGGTATCGTTGGCCCTGCCATCGATCACGCGCGGCGCATCGGGATCGGCCACGGCGATGCTTGATTTGCCATAGAAAGGGTTCATCCCGCTGGCGGTGTAGCTGCCAAGCCCGACGCCGGCCACCGCGCTGACGCACAACCCCGCGATTCCGGCAATGATGATTACCGGCCGGCCAAGGCTTGCCATGTCCTGTTCTCCTGTTCGCCGCTCAACGCACGGGCGATCGCGCCCGTTCCCGGCGCTCAGAGGCGCTTGCCGTAGACGAGGAAGCCCGAGCGATCGGCGATCTGATCGTACAACCGCATCGCCGTCGCGTTCGTTTCGTGCGTTTGCCAATAGACGCGGGGTGATCCGGCGGCCTGCGCGCGGGCATAGACCGCCTCGATCAATGCACGCCCGACGCCACGGCCACGCGCCGCGGTGCTGGTGAACAGGTCCTGCAGGTAACAGGTCGGCGCAATGGCGGTGGTGCTGCGGTGGAACAGATAATGCGTCAGCCCGATCAGCTCGCCGTCCTGCTCGGCGACCAGCGCGTGGACGGGCTCATCCGCGTCGAAGAACCGCCGCCAGGTCGTGGCCGTGATTGCCGGGTCGAGCGCCGTCGTACCATGGCGCCCGTAGAACGCGTTGTAGCCGTCCCACAAGGGCAGCCACCGGGCGTAATCGTCCGGTGCGACCGCACGGACCGACGCCCCGCCCATGTCAGCCCAGCGTCTCGACCACCGCCGCGCGCAATTCGGCGATGCCGAGCCCGGTCTCGCTCGACGTGACGAGGATTTGCGGGTGCGCCGCGGTGCGCTTGCGTGCCTCGTCGATCGTGCGTTGCGTCACCTCTTCGAGGTCGGTGGCCTTGATCTTGTCGGCCTTGGTCAGCACCACGCGATAGCTCACCGCCGCCTTGTCGAGCATTTCGAGAATGTCGCGGTCGACATCCTTGATGCCGTGGCGCGCATCGATCAGCACCAAGGCGCGCTTGAGCACCTGCCGCCCGCGCAGGAAGTCGTTGATCAGGAAACGCCACTTCTTGACCACTGCCGGCGGCGCCTTGGCGAAGCCATAGCCCGGCATGTCGACCAGCCGCATCAGCAGCGGCTCGCCCACGTCGAAGAAATTCAGCTCCTGCGTGCGGCCCGGCGTGTTCGAGGTGCGCGCCAGCGTGTTGCGCCCGGTCAGCGCGTTGAGCAGCGACGACTTGCCGACGTTGGACCGCCCGGCAAAGGCCACCTCGGGCACATCGGGGTCAGGCAGAAATTCGAGCGTCGGTGCCGATTTCAGGAACGAAATCGGCCCGGCAAAGATCTTGCGCGCCGCTTCGAGTTGTTCGTCGGTGAACATCAAAATCCTCCCCGGAACGGGGAGGGGGACCATGCGCAGCATGGTGGAGGGGGGGCTGCCACGGGTGCTCCGCCTGAGGCGAGCCCCCTCCACCACCGGCTTTGCCGGCGGTCCCCCTCCCCGTGCCGGGGAGGATTCACTTCACCACCGCCGTCTTCAGCCCCGGATGCCGCGAATAGAGCAGCCGCTGCTGGAGGATGGTGATGCAGTTCGACGTGATCCAGTAAACCTGCAGGCCGACCGCGAAGGGTGCCATCACGAACATCAGCACCCAGGGCATGATCGCGAAGACCTGCTTCTGCGCCTCGTCCATCGGCGCCGGGTTGAGCTTGAACTGGAAGTACATCGAGATGCCGAGCAGGATCGGGATCACGCCGATCGCGATAATATGCGGCGGCGTGAAGGCGAGGTAGCCGAACAGGTTGAGCGGGGTCAGCGGGTCGGGCGAGGACAGATCCTTGATCCACAGCACGAACGGCTGGTGACGCATTTCGATCGTCAGCAGCAGCACCTTGTAGAGCGAATACATGATCGGGATCTGCAAGAAGGTCGGCAGGCAGCCGGCAAGCGGGTTGACGCCCTCCGCCTTGTACAGCGCCATCACTTCCTGTTGCTGGCGCGCCTTGTCGTCCTTGTAGCGCTCCTGCAGCGCCTTCATCTTGGGCTGGATCGCCTTCATCGCCGCCATCGAGGCGAACTGGCGCTGCGCGATCGGGAAGATCAGCGCGCGGATCGTGATCGTCAGCAGGATGATCGCGACGCCGAAATTGCCGACGAGGCGGAACAGCCAGTCGAGATAGGTGAAGATCGGCTTTTCGACGATCCGGAACCAGCCCCAGTCGATCGCGCGGTCGAAATAGGCGATGCCGTTCTTCGGGTCGTCGGTATAGGCATTTAGCGTTGCGACTTCCTTGGCGCCGCTGAACAGTCGCGTCGTCACCGCGACGGCCTTGCCCGGTGCAACGACGGTCGCGGCGCGCGAGACGTCGGCCTGATATTGCCCCTTATCAGCAGCCGGAAAGCCACTGCTGACCGCTGCGTTCTGATCGGGGATCAGCGCCGCGAGCCAATATTTGTCACCAAAGCCGGACCAGCCGCCGGTCGTGGTGAAATGGTTGTCACCGGGGCGGCCCTTGTCGCCGAACAACTTCCAGAAGAAGCTCGGCTCCTCACCGTCGAGATTCTTGTAGGTAATGTCGTATAGCGCGCCGTTGCCGAACGCGCCGATCGGACCGACATGATTGGTCCAGGTGTTGACATCGCTGCCCGGGCCGTGGCGCGAGACGAGCGCGTAGGGCTTCACCGAGATCGGCGCCGCGCCCATATTGCTGACCTGCTGCGTCACGGTGAACATGAACTTGTCGTCGACCGCGATGGTGATGTCGAAGCGCTGGTTGCTGGCGTTGGTCCAGCTCAGCGTCACCGGCCTGGCCGGGGTAAGTTCGGTCGCGCTCGCCGCGAACACGGTGTCGGGGCCGGGCGTCTGGACGCCGTCACCGGTCCAGCCGAAATTGGCGAAATAGGCGTTCTCCGTCCCCGATGGCGAGAACAGCCGGATCGGTGCCGAATCCTTGGCGATGGTTTCCTTGTAGGTCGGCAGCACGAGGTCGTCGATCCGCGCGCCCTTGAGGTTGATCGAGCCGTTGAGCGACGGCGTGACGATCTTGACGCGCTGCGTCTCGGCGAGGACCTGGTTGCGGTCGCGCGTCTTGGTCGGCGTCGTCACGGGCGCGTTCGACACGGGCGTCGTCTTGCCACCGGCAATCTGCGTCGCCGGCGGGTTGGCGACGGGGAAGAATTTCGCCGTGAGAAATTGGCCGCCAAACAGCACCAGCGCGGCGAGCACCGCGAACAGCACCCAGTTCCTGTGTTCTTCTTTCACCTGGAAATTCCTGTTTGCCTTGGGCGCTCGATGTCAGGGGACGGGGTCATGACCAAACCCGCCCCAGGGATGGCACCGCGCGATTCGTCTGGCCGCCAGCCACCCACCCTTGAGCGCGCCATAGCGGCGAAGCGCCTCGATTGCATAGCTCGAACAGGTCGGATCGTAACGACAGGAGGGCGGCAACACGGCCGACGGGCCGATCTGCCAGAAGCGCACCAGTGCGATGAGCAGCCGGGTGAACATGCCGTCAGCGCTTCGGCCGCTCGCGCGGCGCGCGATCTTGCGGGCTTCTGGCGATCTTGCCGAGTGCCTTGGCCAGTTCGGCGCGCAGCGTGGCGAAATCGCGTTCGACGCCGCCGGCGCGGCCGATCAGTACATGGTCGGCGCCGCGCACGCCCGATTCGGGCAGAAGGTCGCGTGCGAGCGCACGGAGCCGGCGCTTCATGCGGTTGCGTACCACCGCGCCGCCGATCTTCTTGGTCACGGTATAGCCGATCCGCATCGACGGATCGCCATCGTCACGTTCGCGCACCAGCAGGACGAAGCCCGGCATCGGCGCGCGCTTGCCGCCATTCGCCGCGAGGAAATCCGCGCGGCGCGTCAGCGTGTTCAGGCCGACAGCTTCTTGCGACCGCGGTTGCGGCGGGCGCGAATCACGTTGCGGCCGCCCGGCGTCGCCATGCGCGAGCGGAAGCCGTGGCGGCGTGCACGCACGAGGTTGCTCGGTTGAAAGGTCCGCTTCATCGCTCATCACCTGGTCGTCGGAATGGAAAAGGGCCGCCCATGGGACGGCCTCGTTGGGCTGGCGCATAGGCGCGGCCTCGGGGAAAGTCAATTCGCGGACTCGGGTGCCGTCTCGCTTCCCGCCCCGTCCTTCGTCCGCGCGCGGCGCCGGATCGCGCTGCCGCGGCGCATCGACAGATCGACGACGTGCCCGGTCTTGGGCCAGCGCCGCTTCCACCGCGCGAACTGGCGCCGCGCCCAGCGCGAGTTGCGCAGGATCAGGATCATGCCGCCGGCGAAGAAGAAAATTCCGCCCGGCCCGGGAAGTGGACCGACCAGCCCCGCGCCGATGATGAGCAGCACGCCAAGCACGAGCTGCGCGACGCGCAGGGCAGGGTGGCGGCGTTCGATCTCCATCATCTCGATGTGGGAGCGGTGTGTTGGAATGGCAAGACGGGTTTCGCGAGAACTTCCCCGCGCGCGAATTCCCGCTATGTTCGCGCGACTTCCGGGGGGCAGGTGAATGGTCGCGAGCGTATCGACGGTGGCATATCTCGGGCTCGAGGCCCGTGCCGTCGAGGTGCAGGTCCAGCTGATCGCCGGCCTCCCGGCGTTCAACGTCGTCGGGCTGGCGGACAAGGCGGTGGCGGAAAGCCGCGAGCGCGTGCGCGGCGCGATCGCCGCGCTGGGCCTCGCGCTGCCGCCCAAGCGCATCGTGGTCAACCTGTCGCCGGCCGACCTCCCCAAGGAAGGCACGCATTTCGACCTGCCGATCGCGATGGGCCTGCTCGCGGCGATGGGGGTGGTCGATGCCGAGGCGCTGGCCGATTTCGTCGTGGTCGGCGAGCTCGGCCTCGATGCGCGGATCGCACCGTCGCCCGGCGTGCTGCTCGCCGCGCTGCACGCGTCGGAGCTCGGCAAGGGGCTGGTCTGCCCGGCGGCGCAGGGCGCTGAAGCCGCCTGGGCCGGGTCGATCCAGATCGTCGCGGCACCCGACATCCTGTCGCTGCTCAATCATTTCAAGGGGCATGGCCTGCTTGCGGCGCCACAACCCGGCGAGGCCGACGACGTGGTGGTCGGTCCCGACCTCGCCCAGGTCAAGGGTCAGGAAACCGCCAAGCGCGCGCTGGAAATCGCCGCTGCCGGCGGGCACAACATGGTGATGGTCGGACCGCCGGGCTCGGGCAAGTCGCTGATGGCGGCCTGCCTTCCGGGAATATTGCCGCCGCTTGACGCGAGCGAGGCGCTGGAGGTGTCGATGGTGGCGAGCGTCGCCGGGACGCTCACTGGCGGGCGGCTGACGCGCACCCGGCCATTTCGCGCGCCGCATCATTCGGCGTCGATGGCGGCACTGGTCGGCGGCGGCCTGCGCGTGCGGCCGGGCGAGGTCAGCCTCGCGCATCTCGGCGTGCTGTTCCTCGACGAGCTGCCCGAATTCCAGCGCGCCGTGCTCGATTCGCTGCGCCAGCCGCTCGAGACCGGCACGGTCAGCGTCGCCCGCGCCAATGCGCATGTCACCTTCCCCAGCCGCATCCAGCTCGTCGCGGCGATGAACCCGTGCAAATGCGGCCATCTCGGCGACGCGGCCTTGGCCTGTTCGCGCGCGCCGCGCTGCGCCGCCGACTATCAGGCCAAGGTTTCCGGCCCGCTGCTCGACCGCATCGATTTGCATGTCGAGGTCGCCGCGGTCAGCGCCGCCGATCTCGTCCTGCCGCCGCCGGCCGAAGGGTCGGCGCAGGTCGCCGCGCGCGTCGCGGCCGCGCGTGCGATCCAGGCGGCGCGCTACGCCGGGCACCCGATCCGTACCAATGCCGAGGTCGACGGGGCGCTGCTCGAAGCCGTCGCCACGCCAGACCAGCCGGGCCGCGCGCTGCTCGCCCAGGCGTCGGAAGCGATGCGCCTGTCGGCGCGCGGCTACACCCGCGTCCTTCGCGTCGCGCGCACCATCGCCGATCTGGCGGGCAGCGAAGAGGTCGGGCGTATCCATATTGCCGAGGCGCTGAGCTATCGCCGACAGGCGCCCAGGAGCTGAACCGGCGAGGCAAATCGCGCTGCCTTCCCACGACCGGGGCATCGCGCACATCCCGCCGCTGATCAGGGCATTGCACCGCGAGCATTTCAGGCGCAGTTTTCGGGTCGCCGACAAGGCGAAACGAAGAGGGGGTTCTGATGGAATGGATGCTGATGCCATTGAAGCGCTACGCCCAGTTCAGCGGGCGAGCGCGGCGCAAGGAATATTGGATGTATATCCTGTTTCTCGTCATCGTCTCGGTCGTGTTGTCGATCCTCGACAGCGTGTTGGGCCTGGGCGGTCGCACGGCGCTCGGCCCGGGTGTCACGCCGACGGCGGGTGGCATGACGGCCAGCTACGGCTTCATGACCAGGAGCGGCATCCTGACCAACCTTTTTATGCTGGCGACCTTGATCCCCAGCCTCGCGGTGGCCGTCCGTCGGCTGCATGATACCAACCGCTCCGGCTGGTGGATCCTGGCGCCGCTGGTTCCCTATATCCTTGGCTTCTTCCTCATGCTGATGGCGATCCCGACCGGGCAGTTCGCGCTGATGGGGGTTGGTGGCCTGCTGCTGCTGGTCGGCTTTGGCTGCGCGATCATGCTGCTGGTCTGGTATTGCATGCCGGGCACCTCGGGCACCAACGACTATGGCCCCGATCCGCTCGATCCCAGTGGCGGCGAGGATCTGTCCGAGGTCTTCAGCTGAGCATTTGATCCAACATCTTGCAGCCGCCGGTCGCTTGGTCTAGCGCCCGGTCGGCACGCGGGCGTGGTGGAATTGGTAGACGCGCCGGACTCAAAATCCGGTTCCGAAAGGAGTGTGGGTTCGATTCCCACCGCCCGCACCATCATATGACTTGGTTGGAAGTTTGAAGCGTGCGTGACGAAGGTGCGGACCGGTCAGGTCGCTCGGCGCGCATGCCGTATATCTGGGCGGCCCAGCTCAACGATCTGCGTCAGCTCGATGCGTCGGCGCGCTTGCGCCGTCTCCAGCCGCGCGCCGGCCGCGATTTCTCCTCCAACGACTATCTCGGCCTGGCCAACGCGCCGCGCCTGCGCGATGCCGTTGCGGCGGCGTTGGCGCGCGGCGTCGCGGTCGGCTCGGGCGGCTCGCGGCTGCTGCGCGGCAACGACCCCGAGCATGAAGCGCTCGAGGCCGAGGCAGCGGCCTTTTTCGGCAGCGAGACCGCCCTGTTCTTTTCGAGCGGCTACGCCGCCAACACTGCCTTGTTCGCAACCCTGCCGCAGCGCGGCGATCTCGTCGTCCATGATGCGCTGGTCCATGCCAGCGCGCATGAGGGGCTGCGACTCGGTCGCGCCGATCATGTCGTGACGCCGCACAATGACGCCGGTGCGGTCGACGACGCGATCGCGGCCTGGCGGCGCGGCGGCGCGGCGGGCCGGCCATGGATCGCGGTCGAGAGCCTCTACAGCATGGACGGCGACCGCGCGCCGCTTGCCGATCTCGTGACGGTGGCGGCCCGGCACGAGGCGATGCTGCTGATCGACGAGGCGCATGCCACCGGTGTGTTCGGGGACAGCGGACGCGGCCTCGCCGCCGATCTCGAAGGCCGCGACAATGTCATCACGCTGCGCACCTGCGGCAAGGCGCTGGGCTGCGAGGGTGCCTTGCTGTGCGGCCCGCGCGTGGCGCGCGATTTTCTCGTCAATCGCGCACGCGGCTTCATCTTCTCGACCGCGCCGTCGCCGCTGGTCGCCAGCGTCGTGCGCGAGAGCCTGCGCATCCTCGCCGACGAGCCCGAACGCCGCGAAAAGCTCGCGGCGCTGATCGCCTTCGCCGAACGCACGCTGGCGCCATGTGGCATCGCCGCCACCGGCTCGCAGATACTCCCGCTGATCGTCGGCGAGGATGCGCCGACCATGGCCATGGCCGCTGCGCTGCAGGCCGCCGGCTTCGATGTGCGCGGCATCCGTCCGCCGACGGTGCCGAGCGGAACGGCGCGGCTGCGCATCTCGCTCACCCTCAATGTCGACGAGGCCGACATCACCGCGCTGGCGGGCGCCATCATCGATTTGCCGCGATGAACGGCCCGACGATCATCGTCACCGGCACCGACACCGATGTCGGCAAGACGGTCTTCGCCGCCGCGCTCGCCGGGGCGCTCGGCGCGCATTACTGGAAGCCGGTACAGGCCGGGCTCGATCCGGGCAGCGATGCCGAACGAGTCGCCGCGTTGTCCGGCCTGCCCGCGACCTGCATCCTGCCCGAGGCCTATCGCCTCGCGACGCCCTGCTCGCCGCACCGCGCCGCCGCGCTCGACGGCGTGACGATCGATCCCGCCCGCCTCGTACTGCCACAGATCGACGGCCCGCTGGTAGTGGAAGGGGCGGGCGGGGCGCTGGTCCCGGTGACCGACGACCTGCTCTTCGCCGATCTGTTTGCGCGCTGGGCCGCTCCGGTCGTGCTCGTCGCGCGCACCATGCTCGGCACGATCAACCACAGCCTGTTGTCGATCGAGGCGCTGCGCCATCGCGGCGTCCCGATCCTCGGCATCGCCTTTGTCGGCGACGAGCAGCCCGACAGCGAGGCGACGATCGCCCGGCTCGGTCGCGTCAAGCATCTCGGCCGCCTGCCGCGTCTCGATCGCCTCGATCCCGCCAACCTTGCCGCCGCCTTCGCCGCGCATTTCTACCTGGCCGATTTCCGATGAGCGGCTCGCCGATCTGGCATCCCTTCACCCAGCATGGTCTCGGCGAACCGATCCCGCTCGTCACCCATGCGTCGGGCGCCGCGCTCCACACCGCCGATGGGCGGCGTATCGTCGACGGCATCTCGTCCTGGTGGGTGACGACGCACGGCCATTGCCACCCGCGCATCATGGCGGCGATCGCGGAGCAGAGCGCGAGGCTCGACCAGATCATCTTCGCCGGCTGGACGCACGAACCGGCCGAGGAATTGGCGCGCGGGCTCACCGCGATCATGCCGCCCGCACTGTCGCGCGTCTTCTTCTCGGACTCCGGGTCGACCGCCGTCGAGGTCGCGCTCAAGATGGCGCTCGGCTTCTGGGCCAATCGCGGCGCGGCGCGCCACCGCATCCTGGTGATGCAGCACAGCTATCATGGCGACACGATCGGCGCGATGTCGGTCGGCGCGCGCGGCGTGTTCAATGATGCTTATGCCCCGCTGCTGTTCGACGTTGGCACCTTGCCCTTTCCCGCAGCCGGCGCGGAACAGGCGACGCTCGATGCGCTGGAACGGGCGTGCCGCGACGACGCTCCGGCGGCGCTGATCGTCGAGCCGCTGATTCTCGGGGCGGGTGGCATGTTGCTCTACCCGGCCCACATCCTCGCCGAGATGCGCGCGATTTGTGCCCGCCACGACGTGCTGTTCATCGCCGACGAGGTGATGACCGGCTGGGGCCGCACCGGCACCTTGCTCGCGTGCGAGCAGGCCGGCATCGTCCCCGACATCTTGTGCCTGTCCAAGGGCCTGACCGGCGGCGCGGTGCCACTCGCGGTGACGATGGCGAGCGAGCCGATCTACGCCGCGCATCTCTCCGACGATCGCGCCCGCATGTTCTTCCACTCGTCGAGCTACACCGCCAATCCGATCGCCTGTGCCGCCGCCAACGCCAATCTCGCCATCTGGCGCGACGAGCCGGTGCTGGCGCGGATCGCCGATCTCGCCGCGCGCCAGCGCCGGCGCCTTGCGGCGATCGCGACGCTCCCGGGGGTCGCGAATACTCGCGCGCTCGGCACGATCGCCGCGCTCGATCTCGCCGATGATGCCGGCAGCGGCTATCTCTCGACGCTCGCCCCGCGCCTTCTCGCCCATTTCCGCGACCGCGACCTGCTGCTGCGCCCGCTCGGCAATACCGTCTACGTCATGCCGCCCTATTGCATCGACGATGCCGATCTCGATCGCCTCTATGACGGCATCGCGGAGGCGGCGGAACGGATCACGGGGGCCGGTTCGCCTCGCTAGGCGCGCATCATTCCCCCGGTGCCGGCGGCCGCTTTTCCCAGAAGCTGCCGCTCGCGCCCACCCGCCGCCCATCCTCGAACAGCCGCCGCATATAGGCGGTGTCGAAAATCTTGTGGTCGTCGCCGGGATAGTCGCGCGCGATATAGCTGAGGTTGAAATCGACCCCATGCGCGATGGCATAGAGGTAACTCACATCGATCGATCCCGACAGCGAACTGCGCAGGTTGAGGCTGAACGATTGCGACGCGATCGGGATGGTCTTCGGGCTGACGAGGTGGAATTCGCCGTTCAGCTTGTTGTTGACGATCAGATAGAGGTGGAGCTGGCGCGCGATTTCGGGCGTCCGCCCGCTGACGATCGCGGCATTGGGCAGCGTCAGGATCTGCGCGGTGGTGCCGCCATCGACATGCATCTCGCTGATCGTGCGCCCGCCCGCCTCGGCCTCGATCATCACCGGCGGAAACAGCGCGGGGATCGCCGACGACGCCAGCAATATCTGGCGGAACAGCGCATAGCGTCGCGGCGCGTGGCTCGCCGCGATCGCGCCCATGTTCCAGATCACCATGCGCTGCGCGTCGAGATTGGCGGTGCCGACGAACAGCCGCCGCCCGCGCGCCTGTTCGCGCGCGACCCGGTCGATCAGCGCATCGGTCACCGCCGAGGCGATCAGCCGCGCCAGCGGCGCGGTGCTCGCCGCGCTCGGCGAGGCCGGGATCGCCAGCGGAAAGCGCAGCTTGTAGATGTCGCGCGCCGATATCGTCGTATAGAGCCGCTTGAGCGTCGCATCCTCGTCGGGCCCGAGAAACGCGAACGGCGCGATCAACGCGCCGGTGCTGACCCCCGTGACGATCGCGAATTCCGGCCGCTTGCCCGATTGGGTCCAGCCGTTGAGCAGCCCCGCGCCCCAGGCGCCATTGTCCGAGCCGCCCGACAGCGCGAGCATGCTGGTCTCGCCCTGCGCCGCGGCAAAGGCCGGCGTCATCCGCTGCCCGACATCGGGCGCATCGGCCCAGAAACGCGCATCGGGAATGCCCGGGATCACCGCCTCCGCCTGCTCGCGTTGTGTGAACGGCGCGCGCTCGATCGTCGTGCAAGCCGAAAGCGTCACGGCAAGCGCGATGGCGGTGAGAATGGACTTCATCGGGCGAGCGTTAGCCGGGGACGGGGTGAACGGCCAGCATCGGGATGTGTGGCGGCAAATCGACCTTCGACCCTTTCATGCCGCCCGGGCGATGTTTCGCGCCATCCTCGGCCGGCCCGTCACTTCGATCCGTCGCGGGCATAAGCGCCGATCCAGGCGGGCGGCTCCTGCTCCAGCCGGCCATCCACCTTCACCTGACGCGCCCGCGCCCAGCGATATCCCCACATCGGGCCGTATTTCGTCGCGACGGCGGGCGAAGTCGCATAGACCGGGTCGGCCTGCGCCTCGGCGAGCGAAACGAAGCGATAGCCCGCCGCGCGAAACAGGCCGATCAGTTGCTTGATCGTCGCCGCATTGATCCGGTTGGCATGCAGCAGCATGATCGCGGGCACCTCGCGCCCGAGCACCTGCCGGTCCAGCGCGCCATAATAGCCGATCTGGACGCGACTATGGTCGAGATAGGCGCGTTCGATCCGCCGCATCATCGCCTTGTCATGTTCGCCGAAGGCGCGCTCATAGGCGCTGTTGAACAGATAGTCCGACGTATCGATCGTCGATGCCGCCAGCGTGTAGCCGTGCCGTGCGAGCATTTCCTCGATCGCGACGCGCTTTGCCTCGCTGTCGCCGACATGATTGTACGGAAACCGAAAGAAGCGGATCGTGCGCCCGGCGGCAGCGGCCATCGGCCGGATCGTCGCCTCGCCCGTCACGATCTCGCGCTCGATCGCTGCGACGTCGAGGGCGTTGCTGTCGAAATGGCTGTAGCCGTGATTGCCGAGCGCGAGCAGCCCCATGTTCCACGTCTTCAGCAGCCGGGCGCCGCTCGGCCCCAGCGCTTTCACCTTCTCCTCGTTGACGAAACCGGTCGCCGGGATGCGCGCCCGGCGCAGCGCGCCGACGATGCGGCGCTGGGCGGCACGGGCGGCTTCGCGCGACGGCATTGCCTCCGCGCCGACATAAGGCAGATCATCGAAGGTGATCGCCACTACGTGACCAGCGGGGGACGGCGTCGTCGTCTGTGCGGATGCCATGGCGGTGCCGGCAAGGAGCCCGGTAAGCGCCAGCAGAAGCTTCAGCAGGTGGCCGGTCGACCGGATTCGGCGGCATATCGTCAGGAGATTTCGGGAGCGTAATACTGGATATCCGCCTCCGAAGCGCTCGCACGGCCGCCCGACGCGCTCTGTCGATCCCGATCCATCCCCGCCGCCGGTCATCGCGAAGGCCATTTCCAGGCTGGACGTGCGCCTTGCGACGCGATCGTCTCGCCAAGCTGTTTCTCCAGTTCGATCGAGATACTGTCGGCGTGCCGCGCCAGCGCGGCCACCAATCTGGAGGCATGCGACACGACGATGATCTGGCATCGCTTCGACGCCTTGGTCAGCAGGCGCGCGAGCGGATCGAGCAGGTCGGGGTGAAGGCTCGCTTCGGGCTCGTTGAGGATCATCAGTTCGGGCGGGCGGGGCGAGAGCAGGGCTGCGGTTAACAGCAGATAGTGCAGCGTTCCGTCCGAAAGCTCGGCGGCGGTCAGCGGACGCAGCAGGCCACGCTGCTGCATCTCCACCTCGAATCGTTCACCGACCGACAAGGTCGCGCCATCAAAGGCGTCGGCGATGGCATCTTCCAGCGTATCGGCATCGCCGATCTCGATGATGGTCTGGATCGCCGCCCCGATATCGGATCCGTCGCCGGCCAGCACCGGCGTGAAGGTTCCCACCTGGGGCCGCCGCGCTGGGGCGTCCCGGTCGGTGCGCAGATCGTCGTAGAAGCGCCACGCGCGCATACGTTCGCGCAGCAGCAGCAGTTCCAGTCCGTCGGTCACATCGGCGCAATGCGTCATCATGCTGTCGAAGGCGGGCAGATCGCTGAAGCGCTCGCGCCATTCGCCCGTCGCGCTGCTGCGGACGCGGACGCGCTGGCCATGCCGCTCCGCCACCACATTCGCCCGTTCGAGAACGGGGCCGGTCCACACCGCCTCGACCTTGATTTCGGGGTCGTGGCCGAACCGCGTGCGCGACGGAATCGGCAGGCCGAGATCGATGGCATAGCCGAAATCCTCGGACGCGAAGCCCAGCCTGAGGCTGACCGGCCCGCTTCTCACCGTCCCCTCGACGCGCTGCGCACCGCTGCGCATCTCGCGGCTGAACTTCTCCGGCCCCGCCCAGAGCGTCGAGGGGAGGCCTCCTTCGGCGGCCAGCGAGGCGATCGCGCGGCCCTGCGCCACATCGGACAGCAACCTGAGCGCGCGATAAAGGCTCGATTTCCCGCTGCCATTCGGCCCGGTAATGACATTGAGCCGTCCCAGCGCGAGCGTCACGTCGCGCAGCGAGCGGTATCCCGAAACGGCGAGGCAGGTGATCACGGCGTCGGTGCTAACTCGTCAGCGGGCCGCTTGCCACTGTTTCCACCGCGCAGCAGCCGCTCGGTCATTGACCATTTTTCCCGTGTCCGTACCGTCGATCGATGTGGCTTCCCGGATAGACAAGCTGCAAATTTGGCGCGGGATGCCCGGAGGCAAGCGCCGCATTCTGGGCCGTCGAGTCGTTAAATCTAAATGTTTCGGTGACGCAATATCAATTGATATTTCGGTATTTCGATAAAACAATATTAATTAAATCACAAAATTCCCGTGCGGTGCGATCTATGCTATTTAATATTGTGTTTCCGGAATTGGTATTAAAGCCGACCGGCAGGTATCGGGGTATTCGGGGTAACGCTAATTCGCCTCGCGGCGCGCAGATGAGGATGACTACCTCAATGACGCCATGTCTCCGTGACCCCATCCCCATCCCCAAGCAGCGCGAACGGCGGCTCCGTCGACCTGTTGCGACGGTCGGCTTCTCGTGAGACAGTGAACGTCATGATCTGCTTTCATGACCACGTGATCAACCGGCGCAGCGGACGCCCTGAGCCGCATGTCTCTTGGCTGGCAGAACGCTTCGTCACTTGGACCGGCTGGGCGATGGCAGCTATCTCAATTGCTGGAGCAGCTTTCTACTACGAGCAATGGGGCGAACTTGATGGCGCGATGTCGATGCTTGCCGGCGCGGTCTTGTTCTCTCTAATCGCCTACGCTCGTCGAAAGGCGCTTGAACGGAAGGCGCTGGAGTTGAGCAAGGCTGTGGCCGCATACGAAGCGCTACTCGCCAACGCGCACCGTGGTGGCTCTCGCTCCTCTCCGCACTAGCGGCCATCCGCGCTCCCGCTATGATGCGGCCATGAGACCGGGCCTGCCCGGCTCGCGTTGACCAACCACCGCCGCTCGCGACGCTCCCCGAGCTATTTCAACCGCAACCAGCCCTCACCCAATCCCCACCACCACCTCGCGCAGCCACGTCGTCACCGCCTCGATCCGCGGCGTCGCATGGGTGTCTTCGTGCGTCACCAGCCAGAAGGTCCGCCCGAGCGAGACCCGGTCCGACAGCACGCCGACCAGCCGCGTATCGTCGCGCGCGATGAAGTCGGGCAGGATGCCGATCCCCGCGCCGGTGCGGATCATCGCATGCTGCACATTGATGCTCGTGCTGCGCGCCCGCGCCACCAGCCCGGCATGGATTTCGCTCAGATAATCCAGTTCCACCGCATGGATATGTTCGGGCACATAACCGATCAGCGCATGGTCGCGCAGTGCCGCCGCATCGGCCGGCGTGCCATGTATGTCGAGATAGTCGCGCGTCGCGTAGAGCTGTAGCCGGTAATCGGCCAGTCGGCTCGCCTGTAGCTGGCGGTTGCGCGGGCGCGCCAGCATCACCGCGATATCGGCCTCGCGCTTCGACGGGTTGAGAAAGCCCGAGGCGGTGATCAGGTCGAGCCGCAATTGCGGATGCACCGCGCGGAACCGCGCCAGCCCCGGTGCGACGACATGCGTCGCCAGCCCCTCGGCAAGGCTCAGCCTGACATGCCCCGACAAGGCCGATCCCTGCCGGTCGCCCTCGGTCGCCGCCAGCACCGCCGCCTCGATCGTCTCGGCGTGCAGCAGCAGCGCCTGGCCCGTCTCGCTCAATCGGCGCTCGCCGCCGATCGTCTCGAACAGCGGCGCGCCCATCGCCGCGTCGAGCCGCGCCAGCCGCCGCCCGACCGTCGTCACGTCGATGCCGAGCAGCCGCGCCGCCGCCGCCAGGCGTTGCGCCCGCGCGACCGCGAGGAAAATCCGCAGATCGTCCCAGTTCCGCATCCATCCCCCGCAAAAATGCACATGCTACCCGCAAAGATGTGGCCTTGCATGCATAAATGCTGGGTGGGATAGAGCCCGCAACCAATGCCCCCGAGGCACAGAATCTCAGGAGAACGTCATGCGCGTCATCGATCATCTGATTGTCGGCCATTCGGGTGGTGGCGGCGCACGGACGGGTGACGTGTTCGATCCCAATACCGGCCAGGTCCAGGCCACCGTCAATCTCGGCAGCCAGGCCGAGCTCGATGCCGCCGTCGCCGCCGCGCAAAAGGCCCAGCCCGGCTGGGCGGCGACCAACCCGCAACGCCGCGCCCGCGTGATGTTCAACTTCAAGGCGCTGGTCGAAGCGCACATGGACGAGCTGGCAACCCTGCTCTCGTCCGAGCATGGCAAGGTCATCGCCGATTCGCGGGGCGACGTGCAGCGCGGGCTCGAGGTGATCGAATTCTGCTGCGGCATCCCGCACGTGCTGAAGGGCGAATTCACCCAGGGCGCCGGCCCCGGCATCGACGTCTATTCGATGCGCCAGCCGCTCGGCATCGGCGCCGGCATCACCCCGTTCAACTTCCCGGCGATGATCCCCTTGTGGATGTCGGGCGTCGCCATCGCCACCGGCAACGCCTTCATCCTCAAGCCGTCCGAGCGCGACCCGTCAGTGCCGGTGCGCCTCGCCGAATTGTTCCTTGAAGCCGGCCTGCCGGAGGGCATCCTTCAGGTCGTGCACGGCGACAAGGAAATGGTCGACGCGATCCTCGATCACCCGGCGATCAGCGCGGTCAGCTTCGTCGGCTCGTCCGACATCGCACATTATGTCTACAAGCGCGGCGTCGCCGCCGGCAAGCGCGTCCAGGCGATGGGCGGCGCCAAGAATCACGGCATCGTCATGCCCGACGCCGATCTCGACCAGGTCGTCGCCGATCTGTCGGGCGCCGCCTTCGGTTCGGCCGGCGAGCGCTGCATGGCGCTCCCCGTCGTCGTCCCGGTCGGCGAGAAGACCGCAGAGCGCTTGCGCGAAAAACTCATCCCCGCCATCGCCGCGCTGCGCGTCGGCATCTCGACCGACAATGACGCGCATTACGGCCCGGTGGTGAACGCCGCGCACAAGCAACGCGTCGAGAACTGGATCCAGACCGGCGTCGACGAGGGCGCCGAGCTGGTCGTCGATGGCCGCAACTTCACGCTCCAGGGTCATGAACAGGGCTTCTTCATCGGCCCGAGCCTGTTCGATCATGTCACCACTGGCATGCAATCCTACAAGGAAGAGATTTTCGGCCCCGTCCTGCAGATCGTTCGCGCCAGGGATTTCGAGGAGGCGGTCCGCCTACCGAGCGAGCATCAGTACGGCAACGGCGTCGCGATCTTCACGCGTAACGGCCACGCCGCGCGCGAATTCGCCGCGCGCGTCAATGTCGGCATGGTGGGTATCAACGTGCCGATCCCGGTGCCGGTCGCCTATCACACCTTCGGCGGCTGGAAGCGCTCGGCGTTCGGCGACACCAACCAGCACGGCATGGAAGGCGTGAAGTTCTGGACCAAGGTCAAGACCGTCACCCAGCGCTGGCCCGACGGCGGCGTCGGCGACGCCGCCAACGCCTTCGTCATCCCGACCATGGGGTGATGCAACCTAATACCTCCCCGGCACGGGGAGGGGGACCAGCGAAGCTGGTGGAGGGGGAGTGCCACGAACGCCGCGCCTGCGGCCCGCTCCCTCCACCACGCCGCTTCGCGTCGCGGTCCCCCTCCCCGTGCCGGGCAGGAGCGGTTCTGGGAGAGTTCGCCGTTGATCCTCGCCTGCCTTCCCTCTGCTTCAACGAAGAAGAAACGGCGGACGCGCGCGAGCCTGATTCAATTCCCGGCCAATCTGCGCTTGGCTAACCCTATGTGCCCGATCACCCTTCCAACCTCGCCCCGCACCTCGCGAAAATTCCCTGCCGGTGCGACAGAAAATAATCAAAATTCCGTGCCAAATTCCCTGCCGGCACCCGGCTGGCAGGGAATTTGGCGCGCGTCGCGGTCAGGCGCCCTCGGCCGCGACCTGGGCCTGTGCCGCGCCGCCGATCCACGGTCGGGCGACCGCCTCGAAGCGCTCATGGTAACGCGGATGCTCGGTGCCCATCATCCGGTCCCACCAGCTGAAATAGAGTCCGAAATTGTACCGCCCCTCGCTGTGGTGCAGGTCGTGGTGCGTCGTGGTGGTCAGCCAGCCGGTCCAGCGCGAGCGAGTGAAGCCCGGCCAGGCCAGCTCATGCCCCGAATGGCCGATCGCATTGCGCGCGATCTGGTGGCCGAGGAACAGGAATATCGCCAGCGGATAAACGGGGGTGACCGCCGAGATGCCGAACAGCAGGATCGGCACGTAGAGCGATTCGAACACCGACTCGATCGGCGCGAAGGCATAGGACGCCCAGCTGGTCGGCGTGCGCGATTTGTGGTGCGCCGCATGCGCCTTGAGGAACAGCGCCTTGAGGTGCAGCCCGCGGTGCATCCAGTAGAACCAGGTGTCGTGCGCGACGACCATCACGATCAGCTGCGCGGTGAACACCGCCCAGTCGACCGGCCCATGATGGATCGCGATGTACCCCCATGCGATGCCGGCAAAGGCGATCAGGTCGACCACGCCGAACACCGCGATGGTCTGCACCGACAGCAGGAATTCGCGCCGCCGGTCGGCGAAACTGGCGCTGCGTCGCTGAATACGGCGTGGCGCGGTCCAGCGCCGCAGCAGCCAATATGTCAGCGCCACGCCGGCCGCGCCGATCAGGTAGCGCACCATCTCGATCTGGAAGCTGTGCGCCCAATGCAGGGCAAGACGGGAAAGCAGGTCGAACATCAGGCGGCTCCATCGGGGATTGCAGTCCCGCCATCCGCTATCCCGCTTCCTGCCGCCTTGCTGCGCGCGCCCGGAAAACTGCGATCGATTTCGGAATCGATCGGCATTTTTCGTTTTTCGTCGAAGGCCGCGCGCCGGAACTCGCTCGGGCTTTGCCCGGTAATCTCGCGGAACGCGCGATTGAACGGGGCGAGCGAGCCATATCCCAGGTCCATCGCGATCGTCAGCACCGGCAGGTCGACCTTCGCCGGGTCGGCCAGCCACGCCTTGGCATCGGCGATGCGGTGATGGTTCAGGAACGCCGAGAAATTGCGATAGCCGAGCCGCTGGTTGATCAGGCTGCGCAGCCGGTGCTCGGGCACGCCGAGACGCTCGGCCAGCACGCCGATCGTGAGTCCCGATTCGTGATGCACGGCGCCGGCCATCGCCTCGGTGACCCGGGCGTTCAGCACATGCTCGCCCGGGCTGAGGCTCGGCGCCGGGGCGGGCCGGGCGGGGTCGAACAGCAAATCGGGGTCGCTCTGCAGCAGTGCGACGCCCATCGCGCTGGTCGCCGCGAGAATGGCGAGCGCCTGGCCCAGCGCGATTTCAGGCACGGTGCGGCGGAAGCCGAAGATCATTTCCAGCACGATGACGACGAAAGCCAGCGTGCCGACCACCACGACGAAGCCGACGCGCAGGCGGCGGCGCTTCTCGATCAGGTCGTCGCCGCGCTCGCGGATCGCGATGACGATGGCATGGCCGATCAGCAACAGCGACGTCACGGGCTGGATGACCGCGATGGCGATGCGGCCGTCGCCGCCGGCGAGCATCGCGGCGTAATTTCCCGCCCAGCAGCCCAGCAGCACCGCCATGCCGCCGATCGCCACGCGCCGCGAGATCGGGCGCTCGAACAGCAGATGCGCGAACACCCACAGCATCAGCGGCACGGCTTGCGCGCTCAACTGCACGATTGCCCAGAGCGGGCCGTGGAGGGGGCGAAACAGTGGCGTCGCGATCATCAGATAGGAGGCGACGCCGAGCAGCAGCACCGCCGTCGCCAGCCGGATCGCGCGCGGCGCACGGCCCCGGCCGATCACCATCGCGATCAACAGCAACTGGCCGATCGCCAGCATCCGCAGGATCGTGTCGAAGAGCGTCAGCCGGTCCATGCCGTACTTATGCCGTTACGCGTGCGCAGCGTCCATCGGGACGCAAAAAGCCCCTTCCCTGAAGGGGAGGGGCTTAAGAGCAGTTCGAAACTCCGCTGGCCTTCAATGCGGCCGTTGCTGGTTCTCCGGCGCGATCGCGCGCTGCTGGGGTGGGCCGCCAGCGGTGCGCGTGTCGGTCACGGTGCAGTTCGGGCTGTCCTGGCACGCACTGACCGCCGCCATGTTGAGATTGTCCGCCGTGCAGCCGCCGAGCAGCGCGAGCACGAGGACCGAAAAGGCTTTTTGCATCGCGACGCTCCCAAAAGGTTCACCGAACGGCTAGGGCTTAGCGCTTCGCCGTTCCGGCCGATTGGATGGATCAGACCGATGCCTTTGCCCGGTACCGCTGCGAGTTCCCCGGCATGAGGCCGCTGCGCGCCTTTCTCATCGTCGCGCTGGCGGCGGGTCTGATCTGGATCGCGGTCGATCCGTTCGGCCGCGACATGCGCGGCCCTGCGCACCGCGAGAAGAAGATCGCGCTGTCCTTCGATGACGTGCCGCGCGGCCCCGGCGCCTTCTACACCCCGCCGCAGCGCGCCCGGCTGCTGATCGAGGCGTTGCGTGCCGCCGACGTGAAGCAGGCGGCGTTCTTCGCCAATCCCGGGCGCATCGGGCCGAGCAACGATGGCGCCGCGCGGATCGATGCCTATGTCGCCGCCGGCCATGTCGTCGGCGATCACACCTTCTCGCACCGCACGGTCGCGTCGCTGTCAGCGGCCGATTTCCTCGCCGATGTCGACAAGGCGGAAAGCTGGCTCAAGGGTCGGCCGGGCTATCGTCCGTGGCTGCGCTTTCCCGGCCTCAACCAGGGCGGCCGCGATATCGCGAAGCGCCATGCCGTGCTCGACGGGCTCGCGCAGCGCGGGCTGAAGGTCGCCTGGGTCACCGCCGACGGCTCGGACTGGAACATGGAGCGACTGACGACCGACGCGAAGAAGGCGGGCAAGCCGATCGACGAGGCGGCGCTGCGCGACCTCTATGTCGAGACGATGGTCCAGGCCGCCGATCTCTCCGACCAGGTGATGCGCCGCACGATCGGTCGCTCGCCGGCGCATGTCATGCTGCTCCACGAGACCGACCTCGCCGCGCGCTACATCGGCGATCTCGTCACCGCGTTGCGCAACGACGGGTGGGAGATCATCACCGCCGACCAGGCCTATGCCGATCCGGTCTATCAGTCCTATCCCGAACTGGTCGCCGCCAACGCGACGCTACCCGAGGCGCTGGGCTGGGCTAAGCACGTCTCCGGCCCGCTCTATTACGATCGCAACGACATGCCCGTCGCCGACAGGCTTTTCGCCGATCGCGTTCTCCACGCTGGCGTCACGTCGCCACCGGCCGCCCCGCCAACGCCGCTTGCCGCCCGGCGAGACGCCTGTGCCGTGCGGTATCGCACCGTTCGTCACGCAACAACGTCCGCGCCGCTACAGCGCGACGATATCTGCCGCTCAGGAACCTCAGCATGACCACCCAGTTCGACCTCACCGCCGACCAGCGCGAGATCCAGGATCTCGCGCGCAGGTTCACCGCCGACCGCATCACGCCGTTCGCCGCCGAATGGGACGAGAAGCACATCTTCCCGCGCGACACGATCAAGGCCGCCGCCGAACTCGGCTTTGCCGCGATCTACGTCTCGGAGGAAAGCGGCGGCATCAATCTCGGCCGGCTCGAGGCGGCGCTGATCATGGAAGCGATGGCCTATGGCTGTCCCGCCACCTCGGCCTTCATCTCGATCCACAATATGGCGTCGTGGATGATCGACCATTTCGGGTCGCCGACGGTCAAGGACAAGTACCTGCCCAGCCTCGTTACCATGGACCGGATGGCGAGCTACTGCCTGACCGAGCCGAGTTCGGGCTCCGACGCCGCCGCGCTCAAGACCAAGGCGGTTCGCGACGGTGACGATTTCATCGTTACCGGCTCCAAGCAGTTCATCTCCGGCGCCGGCGAGAATGAGGTCTATGTCACCATGGTCCGCACCGGGGTCGAGGGGCCCAAGGGCATTTCGTGCCTTGTGATCGAGAAGGACATGCCCGGCGTCAGCTTCGGCGCCAATGAGCGCAAGCTCGGCTGGCACGCCCAGCCGACGCGGCAGGTGATCTTCGACGGCGTGCGCGTTCCGGCCGAGAACCTCGTCGGCGGCGAGGGCGAGGGTTTTCGCATCGCGATGATGGGCCTCGATGGCGGCCGTCTCAACATCGGCGCCTGTTCGCTCGGCGGCGCGCAGCGCTGCATCGACGAGGCGCTGGCTTATACGCGCGACCGCAAGCAGTTCGGCACCGCCATCGCCGATTTCCAGAACACCCAGTTCACCCTTGCCGACATGGCGACCGAACTCGAGGCCGCGCGCATCCTGCTCTATGCCGCCGCCGCCAAGGTGACCGCCAACGCCCCGGACAAGACCAAGTTCGCCGCGATGGCCAAGCGCCTCGCGACCGACACCGGATCGTCGGTGGTCGACCGTGCGCTCCAGCTCCATGGCGGTTACGGCTATCTCATGGACTATCCGATCGAGCGCTTCTGGCGCGACCTGCGCGTCCACTCGATTCTCGAAGGCACCAACCAGGTCATGCGCATGATCATCGGCCGCGAGCTGACCCGGCAATGAGGGTGGGTGCTCATTCTCCCTCTCCCGCAGGGAGAGAGAAAGTAGGAACCACATGACGGACCTCATCACCCGGATCGACGGCAAGGTCGGCCGCCTCCGCCTCAACCGCCCGGCGGCGATCCACGCGCTCAACACCGCGATGTGCGACGCCGTGCTCGACGCGCTCGAGGCATGGCGCGGCGACCTCGCGGTCGAGGCCGTGATCATCGACCATGCCGAGGGTCGCGGTTTCTGCGCCGGCGGCGATATCCGCATGCTCGCCGACAGCGGCGCGAAGGATGGTGTCGAGGCACGCGCCTTCTTCCACACCGAATATCGGATGAACCACCGGCTGTTCACCTATGCCAAGCCCATCGTCGCCTTCATGCACGGCATCACCATGGGCGGCGGCGTCGGGATCTCGCAGCCGGCGCGTTTCCGCGTCGCGACCGAGGCGACGCGCCTCGCCATGCCCGAGACCGGCATCGGCCTGTTCCCCGACGTCGGCGGCGGCTGGTATCTGTCGCGCCTGCCGGGGCGGATCGGGCAGTATCTCGCGCTGACCGGGCACCGGCTCGACGGCGCCGAATGCCTCGCGCTCGGTCTCGCCACGCACTATCTGCCGGGCGAGCACCTCGACGAGGCCAAGGCGCGCATCGCCGCCGACCCGCAGACGATCGCCGCGATCCTCGACGATCTTTCCGTCCCGGCGCCCGAGCCCAAGATCCTCGCCCACCAGCCCGAGATCGATCGCCTGTTCGCGTCGGACACGCTCGAAGACATCTATGCCGCGCTCGCTGCCGATCCGGGCGAATGGGCCGCGACGACGCTGGCGACGCTCCACACCAAGTCGCCGCAAACGATGAAGGTTTCGCTCCGCCTGCTGCATGACGGCGCCGCCATGGCGAACTTCGCCGACGAGATGCGCCAGGAATATGCCGTCGGCAGCCGCGTCGTGCAGCGCCACGACTTTCTCGAAGGCGTGCGCGCGGTGATCGTCGACAAGGACAACGCTCCACGCTGGGACCCGGCGACGCCCGAGGGCGTGACCGACCATGTGATCGAACAGATTTTTGCGCCCTTGCCCGATGACGAGGCATGGACGCCACAATGACGGAGAACCACCCGATGACCTCTTACGAAACCCTGCTCGTCGAGCAGCGCGGCGCGGTGACGCTGATTACGCTCAATCGGCCCCACGCGCTCAACGCGCTCAACAGCCAGGTGCTCGCCGAAATCAACGCGGTGATGGCCGCCTATGATGCCGATCCCGGCCAGGGCTGCGCGGTGCTGACCGGCAGCGAAAAGGCCTTCGCCGCCGGTGCCGACATCAAGGAGATGGCCGATCAGTCGTTCGCCGACATGTACGCCGCCAATTTCTTCGCCGGCTGGGAACGCTTCACCGCGACGCGCAAGCCCGTCATCGCCGCCGTTGCTGGCTTCGCGCTTGGCGGTGGCTGCGAGCTGGCGATGATGTGCGACTTCATCCTTGCCGCCGACACCGCGAAATTTGGCCAGCCCGAGATCAAGCTCGGCGTCGCTCCCGGCATGGGTGGCTCGCAGCGCCTGACGCGCGCGGTCGGCAAGGCCAAGGCGATGGAGATGTGTCTCACCGGCCGCATGATGGACGCGGTCGAGGCCGAGCGCGCCGGGCTGGTCAGTCGAGTCGTTCTGGCAACCGATCTGATCGATGAGGCGTTGAAGGTCGCGGCGGTGATCGCCGGCATGGCGCCGCTCGCGGTCAAGGCCAACAAGGAGATGGTCAACGCCGCCTTCGAAAATGGTCTCGCGCAGGGTGTGCTGTTCGAACGCCGGCTGTTCCACGGCCTGTTCGGTACCGCCGACCAGAAGGAAGGCATGGCCGCCTTTGTGGAGAAGCGCCCGGGCAACTGGACGGGGAAGTAAAATCCCCCTCCCGCTTGCGGGAGGGGTTAGGGGAGGGGCTAGCCCCTCGTTTTTCGGGAGTGGCAGATTGCCCTCCCCCGACCCCTCCCGCAGGCGGGAGGGGAGAAGGATCAACAACATGGCACGCGTCGCATTTATCGGTCTGGGCAATATGGGCGGCGGGATGGCCGCGAATCTGGCGAAGAACGGCCATGACGTCCGCGCCTTCGACCTTTCCGCCGCAGCTCTCGACAAGGCGAAGGCCGCCGGTTGCCTGCCGGTCGAAAGCGCCGCGGAAGCGTGCGACGGTGCCGAGGCGGTGGTGACGATGCTGCCCGCCGGCACGCATGTCGAGGCGGTCTATAACGACAGCGTGTTCGGCGTCGCGCCGCCCACGGCGATCCTGATGGACTGCTCGACGATCGATGTCGCGACCGCCAAACGCGTCGGCGAGGCAGCGCGCAACAAGGGCCTGACGATGGTCGATGCGCCGGTCTCGGGCGGCATCGCCGCCGCCAATGCCGGCACGCTGACCTTCATGGTCGGCGGCAGCGCCGAGGCCTTCGAGCGCGCCGAGCCGTTCCTTTCCGACATGGGCAAGGCGGTGATCCATGCCGGCGGCAGCGGGGCGGGGCAGTCGGCCAAGATCTGCAACAACATGCTGCTCGGCGCCGAGATGATCGCGACCTGCGAGGCCTTCGCGCTGGCCGAAAAGCTCGGCCTCGACCTGCAGAAATTCTACGACATCGCCAGCGTTTCGTCAGGCCAGAGCTGGTCGATGACGAGCTATTGCCCGGTCCCCGGCGTCGGTCCCGAAACCCCGGCCGATCGCGATTATCAGGGCGGCTTCGCCACCGCGCTGATGCTCAAGGATCTGCGCCTGGCGATGGGCGCGGCGCACGATGTCGGCGCCGATACGCCGATGGGCGCGCGCGCCGCCGAACTTTACGAGGCGTTCGCGGCGGCGGGCAATGGCGGGCTCGATTTTTCCGCCATCATCCGCACCTTCGCTCAGGACCAGACGCGGTCGTAGCGGTCGCCCATGCCGGTCAACAGCTCATATTGCGACATGCCGCTGGCCGCCGCCGCTTCGGGCAGGGCGTAATCGAGCGCGACCCAGTTGCCCTCGGCCAGCGCGGGCAGGGCGGAGACGTCGATCGCCGTCAGGTCCATCGACACCCGGCCGATCACGGGTAGCGCGCGTCCGCCGGCGCGGGCAACTCCCGTGTTGGAGAAGCCGCGCCAATAGCCGTCGGCATAGCCGATGTTGAGGATCGCCACCTCGGTCGGCGCGGGTGCCGTCCACAGCGCGTTGTAGCCGACCACCCCGCCCGCCGTGACGCGCCGCCGCTGGATGATCTGCGCCTCGGGCGTGACGACCTGGCGGATGCGGCCCTCCAGTTCGGGCCGGGGGATGCCGCCGTAGAGCGCGAGGCCGGGGCGCGTCAGGTCGAAGGCATAGCCGGCGCCGAGCGCGACGCCGGCCGAGTTGGCGAGGCTCATGCGACTGGCGCCGGTCTTGCCGGCGAGCGCGGCGAAGGCGCCGCGCTGCGCTTCGTTCATCGCGACGTCCTCGTCGGCGCAGGCGAGGTGACTGATCAGCGTGTCGATCGCCAGCCCGTCGAGCAGCCCCGCGGCGATCTCGGCGGCCGACACGCCGAGCCGGTTCATGCCGGTGTCGACCATCACGTCGCACGCCCCGCCGCCCGCGCTCTTCCACAGCGCGACCTGCGCCGCCGTGTTGAGCACCGGCCGCGCGACGCGCGACAGCGCGACGGGCAGATCGGTCTCGCGGATGCCGTGCAGCACCGACAGCGCCACCCCGGTCGACGCCAATGCTGCCGCCTCGCTCCATGCGGCGACGAAGAAGTCGCGGCATCCCGCCGCCGCCAATCGCCGCACCACCTCGGTTGCGCCGAGGCCATAGCCATCGGCCTTGATCGCCGCGCCGCAGGCCGCGCCCCCGCTCATCGCCGCGAGATTGCGCCAGTTGTCGGTCAGGGCGGCGCTGTCGAGGCGCAGGCGGAGCGGAGCGGGCATGGGCGGCGGTTAGCCGCGTCGGGCGGCGCGCGCTAGTCCGCGCTCGCCGTGCCGGGCTTGCTTTCGTGCAGGCCGAAACCGGTTACCACCAGCGCCATCGCCACCACCGCGAAGGTATACCACAGCCCGGCATAGGGGTTTCCGGTCTTCGCGACGATGAACTGGCCGATCACCGGCAGGAACCCGCCGAAATAGCCGGTGCCGATGTGATAGGGAATCGACATCGAGCTGTAGCGGATGCGCGGCGGGAACATCTCGGCGAGCAGCGCGGCGACCGGGCCGTAGGTCATCCCCGAAAGCGCGCTCAGGCCGAGGATCGCGACCAGGATCAGGAGGATGTTGGCGGGCGACGGCACCACCTTGCCGAGCTTGTAACCACCACGGGCCAGCGCCGCGTCGAGCCCGGCGTCGCTCATGTCGGCGACCGGTATCTGGTCGATCGTGACGACGGTCACCGGCGTCACCGCCTTGGTGTAGGGGATGCCCGCCTTGGCGAAATAGTCGATCAGCCGCCGGCAGTCATTGGCCTGCTGGCCCGGAAACAGGTCGTACTGGCAATGCGCGCCCGACACGACGACCGGCGCGCGTTGCGCCGCGTGCACCAGCGCCGGATTGGCCGCGCCGCCCATCACCCAGAAGATCGGGAACAGCAAGGCGAGCGTCATGGCATAGCCGAGCATGATCGGCGTCTTGCGGCCGACGCTGTCGGAGAGCTTGCCGAACAATATGAAGAAGCCGAGCCCCATCAACGCACCCGCGCCCACGATCAACTGCGCCGTCGTTTCCTCGACCCGCATCGTGTTCTGAAGGAACGACAGCACGGTGAACATCGCGGTGTACCAGATCACCGTCAGGCCGGCGGCGATGCCGAACAGGGCGACGAACAACCGCTTGAGGTTGCCCTGATAGGTGAAGCACTCGGCGAACGGATTCTTCGCCGTCTCGCCGGCCACCTTCATCGCGTTGAATACCGGGCTTTCCGAGAGCTTGAGCCGCATCCACAGCGATACGGCGAGCAGCAGCAGCGAGAACAGGAACGGGAAGCGCCAGCCCCATTCGTCCCACACCGCCTGGGGCAGCACGAGCTTGGTCAGCAGCACGACCGCGAGGCTGAGGATGAACCCGCCCGCGACGCTCGCCTGGATGAAGCTGGTGTAGAAGCCGCTCTTGCCCGGTGGCGAATGCTCCGCGACGTAGATCGCCGCCCCGCCATATTCGCCGCCCAGCGCCAGCCCCTGCAGGATGCGCAGCGCGATGACGAGGAAGGGCGCGGCGAGGCCGATCGAGGTCGCCGAGGGGATCACACCGACGCCGGCGGTGGCGATGCCCATCAGCGTGATGGTGACGAGGAAGGTGTATTTACGACCCAGCCGGTCGCCGAGATAGCCGAACAGCACCGCGCCGAGCGGCCGGAAACCGAAGCCGACCGCGAACACCGCCCAGGCCGCCAGCGTCCGCGCCAGTTCGTTGCCGGCGGGAAAGAACACCCGCCCGATGATGCCCGAGGCGACCAGCGTGCCGTAGATGAAAAAGTCGTACCACTCGAAGATCGTGCCAAGCGACGAGGCGGTGATGATCAGGCGGATGTCCTGCGGCGCCGGCTCGGGTGCGGCTTGCCTGCCGGAATCGATAACTGCCACGCGCCACCCCCCTAAATCCGAACAGAGGATAAGGGGTTCGCGCTGAGAGGCAAGCGATCAGCCCAAGCTTATTCAAACAGCTTTGCGCCTTGTGCGCCAATTCGCTTGGCGGCGCGGCTCAGGCCAGATCGACCACATTCAATGTCACGATCAAATGTGATGATCGCGCGCGGCGCAAGGCGGCACGCGCCGGACGCTTCGAGGGGCGCCTGGTGCTCGGCGCCCCCTTTTTTTACCTCACCGCTCAACGCACAGCGCGATGCCCATGCCGCCGCCGATGCACAAGGTCGCCAGGCCTTTCTTCGCGTCGCGCTTGCCCATCTCGTAGAGCAGGGTCGTCAGCACGCGCGCGCCGCTCGCGCCGATCGGGTGGCCGATGGCGATCGCGCCGCCATTGACGTTGACGCGGTCGGCGTCCCAGCCGAGTTCCTTGCCGACCGACAGGGCCTGTGCCGCGAACGCCTCGTTCGCCTCGATCAGGTCGAGATCGGCGATCTTCCAGCCGGCCTTTTCGAGGGCGCGGCGCGTTGCCGGGACCGGGCCGATGCCCATGATCGACGGATCGACGCCGGCCGAGGCCCAGCTGGCGATGCGCGCGAGGATCGGGCTGCCGCGCTTCTCCGCCTCGGCGCGGCTCATCACGACCAGCGCGGCGGCACCGTCATTGAGGCCCGAGGCATTGGCGGCGGTCACCGTGCCGTCCTTCCTGAACGCCGGGCGTAGGCCCGAAACGCTGTCGAGCGTCGCGCCGGCGCGGATATATTCGTCATCGGCGACGGTCACGTCGCCCTTGCGGCCCTTGATCGTGACCGCGGCGATCTCGTCCTTGAAACGGCCCGCGCAGCGTGCCGCCTCGGCGAGGTTCTGCGAGCGCACCGCGAACACGTCCTGCATCTCGCGGGTGATCTGGTACTGCTCGGCGAGGTTCTCGGCGGTGATGCCCATATGATAATTGTTGAACACGTCGGTCAGGCCATCGCTGATCATCGTGTCGACCAGGCTGAGATTGCCCATCTTGGTGCCGCCGCGCAGATTCTGCGCATGCATGCTCATCGACATCGATTCCTGCCCGCCGGCGACGACGATGCGGGCATCGCCCGTTGCCACCGCCTGCGCCGCCAGCGCGACCGCGCGCAGGCCCGAGCCGCACACCTGATTGACGCCCCATGCCGGGATTTCCTTGGGCACGCCCGCCGCCATCGACGCCTGGCGCGCGGGGTTCTGGCCGTGGCCGGCCGTCAGCACCTGGCCGAGAATGACCTCGGAGACCTCGTCACCCGTCACCCCCGCCTGGGCGAGCGCCGCCTCGATCGCGATCCGACCGAGCTCGTGCGCCGGGGTCCCCGCGAACGCGCCGAGAAAGCTGCCGACCGGCGTGCGCTTGGCGGCGGTGATGACGATGTCCTGCATGGCTCTGCTCCGGAAATATATTGCAGCGCACTATCTAGGGATCGGGATCGAACTTAGCCAGTCCAATAGGGGATCCCATAGCTGGGTTCGCGCCCCGCGCCCGACGATCATGCCGACATGGCCGGCCCCGAGATCGTGGCGATCGGGCAGATTGGCGGCGCTCGCGGCGGGGACGATGCGATCGTTGAGCGAGACGAATTCGATCGCCGGGCAATCGAGCGCCCGCGGCGTGACGCTTGCACCGGCAACGTGCCAGCCGCCCGTGCCGGTCAGGTCCGCGCCGATGAAATCCTCGAACAACTGGCGCCCGGCGGCATAGGGCAGGGGCGCGCCGGCATTCGCCCAGTCTTCCAGCGCGACGAAGGAGGCGGCGGCGCGGCTGCCAGGCTCCATGCGACCGAACGCTTCATATTTGGCGATCGTCTTGGCCGGGTCGAGTCGCCAGAAGCCGGCCTGCAAGACTTCCATCGGTACCAGCCCCAGCTTCTCGCAGGTCGGTTGTGCGGTGCGCCATAGTTCCGCGATCGCGCCGCGCGCCGCGTCACCAAAACCGTCGAAGCGCCAGGGTGCGGCGATCAGCGCGACCCCGGCGACGCGCGTCGCGCACGCCGCCGCGAGCGTCATGGTTCCGCCCAGGCAATAGCCGATCAGGATCGGTGGCTGCTCGAGCCTGGCGATCAGCGGGAGCAATCGCTGCGCCACATGCATGGTGATGTCGAGGTCGCGGTCCGCCGGCAGCGGGTTGCCCCAATCGAGCAGATAGGGTCGCAAACCCTGCGTCGCGAGCCACTTCACCAGCGAGACGTCGGGAGCGAGATCGAGGATGAAGGGTGGATTGATCAGCGACGGCACGAGGATGACGGGTCGGCCGCCGGCGCCCGGCGTGCCATAGTCACGCAGCCTTGCGCGGCCTTTGCGATAGCGTGCCGGGGCAAGCCGACCGCGCCGCGCGCGCCGCGCCTGCTGGAACGCCGCGAGTCCGGCGAGCGCGGCGGCGCGGCGCTCGGGCGAAGCGGCGGTTTCGCTGCGCAACATGTCGAGAAACAACGGCAACGGCCGAGGCCCGTGTTGCGGTGCGGTATCGCTTGGTGTTAGAGGCGGATCAAACACGGCTTGGGCGGAGGCCTTCTCGATGAAGAAGCATAATGCGGGCGAAGGCCCGGTGACGATCAAGAAGTACGCCAATCGCCGGCTCTACAACACCGAAACCTCGTCTTACATCACACTCGATCATCTCGCCGCGATGACGCGCGAAGGCCGTGATTTCAAGGTCATCGACGCCAAGACCGAGGAAGATATCACCCATAACATCCTGACCCAGATCATCATGGAAGAGGAATCGCGCGGCCAGACGATGCTGCCGGTCAATTTCCTGCGCCAGCTGATCTCGATGTATGGCGATTCGATGCAGGCGATGGTGCCGGGCTATCTCGACGCCTCGATGGACAGCTTTCGGCGCAATCAGGAGCAGTTCAAGTCGGCGGTCGAGGGCGCGTTCGCCAATTCCCCCTTCGCCAACACGCCGTTCGCCGAACTGGCCAAGCGCAACATGGCGATGTTCGAGGCGGCGACCGAGGCGTTCAAGCCCGGCGCCAAGCCGACCCAGGCGACGGCTTCGAGCAAGGATGACGAGATCGCCGCGCTCAAGGCCGAGCTTGGCCGGCTCAACGAGAAGATCGAAAAGCTCGGGGAATAGCCTGTCCGGCCTGAGGCTTGCCGCCTTTTCGCGCCGACGGACTTCGCTATCCCGGTCGTTCAGGCGGCCTGTGGCGCGCTCACTTCACTCAATAGAAATTGCGCAGCGTCAGCGTGCGGTCCTGGCCGTCGCACAGGCCGAGCCTGACGGTGCGCCCCGGCGGGCCGATCGGCCAGGACAGCGCGGCGTCGCCGGGCACGCGCCCGATGATCGCGCCGTCGACGCTGCAGATCGCCTCGCCGGCGCGCCATCCGGCCGCCGCCGCCGGGCCGCCGCGCATCACATGGACGACGTCCAGCCGGTCGCCATCGCGGCGCAGCAGCAGGCCACTGGTCGAACGCGGCGGTTGCACACCCGCCAGCCGGCCGGGGGCGAGCACCATCTGGCCCGCACCGGGATCGAGCAGCACATGGTAGCGTTGCAGCAGCCCATTGCCGATTCGCCCGCCGACGCCGGCGCCTTGCGAAAAGCCGCCATCGGGCTCGATCGCCACCTCGGTCGGCTGCGCCGGCAGCGGACCCAGCGGTAGCGCCGGATCGATCGCCAGTTCGGTCACCGACATGCCGCCAATGCCGTAGGACAGCGTGGTGGTGACCCGCGCCGGCGACGCCAGCGCACGCCATGTCGCGGCCGACAGCGTCACCGCGTTACCGTCACCGGTGTCGATGATCATCGGCGTGCGTCGGCCGCCGATCGTCAACTGGCTGACATAGGTCGGTGCCACGCCGCCGACCGTCAGCGGCACGCTGACGCCGCGAAACGGCATCCGACCCGAGGGCAGCAGGCGAAAGCGCCCGGCGTCGTAATCGATTTCGAGCGCGAAGCCGGCGAGCAGGTCGCGGCCGACGAACAGGTCGACACTCTCGCCGCCGGTCGCACTGTCGGGCGCATCGATGACGGCGATACGCCCGCCCTTATGGTCGAGCCCGCCAAAGCCGACGCGCGGCGACGTCACCCAGGCGATCGGCACCGCGCCGCCGATCGCGCTGGCGGTGCCAGGCGCCGTGCCGCGTCCGCCCGGCTTCGGTGCGAGCCGGCGCGACATGGCGGAGTCGCTGACGCCGGTATCGAGGATCGCGCCGACCGGGCGGCCATCGACGGTCGCGATGAAGCGGATCTGATTGCCGCCGGTCAGCGTGAAGGGCACCCAGCGCGCCTCGCTGTCGCTGACAAGCCAGGTTTCGATCGCGTGCTCGGCGATCGGGATGGCGGCGGCGAGGAAGAGGATGGGGTAGAGCAGCTTCATCGACATTCGCGTCCCGCGCTAACCCTTTTCGTCACCCCGGACTTGTTCCGGGGTCCACCGTGCAACGGGCGCCACGCCCGCGGTAGGGTGGATGCCGGAACGAGTCCGGCATGACGGTGTGGACATGACCGGGCCGGCGGAACAGGCAATGTGCGCCGCCGAGGTTACAGGCAGGCTTCGAGATACGCCTGGTCGAAGCCGAACTGGCGCGCCTTTTCCAGCGTATAGGGACGCAGGCCCATCGAGCGGTACTCGCCGATGATCTTGCCGTCGGCGCTCTCGTCGAGATATTCGAACTTGAACAGCTCCTGCGTCACGATGACGGGGCCTTCCATGCCGATCACTTCGGTGACGTTGGTGACCCTGCGCGAACCATCGCGCAGACGCTTGACCTGGATGATCAGCTCGACCGAGTCGGCGATCTGCCGGCTGATCGCTTCCTTCGGCACCTTGATGTCGGACATCATCACCATGTTCTCCATGCGGGCCAGCGCCTCGCGCGGGGAGTTGGCGTGGAGCGTACACATCGAGCCATCGTGGCCGGTGTTCATCGCCGCGAGCATGTCGAAACACTCGGAGCCACGAATTTCGCCGAGGATGATGCGATCCGGGCGCATACGCAGCGCGTTCTTGACGAGGTCGCGGATGCTGATCTCACCCTGGCCTTCGAGGTTCGCCGGGCGCGTTTCGAGCGGCAGCCAGTGCGGCTGCTGCAGGCGGAGTTCGGCGGCGTCCTCGATCGTCAGCACGCGCTCGCCCGGGTCGATCATCTTCGACAGCGCGTTGAGCATCGTCGTCTTGCCCGAACCGGTACCGCCCGAGATTACGCAGTTGAAACGGCATGCGCCGGCGATCTTCAGCGCGGTGGCCATTTTCGGGCTCATCGAGCCGAAGCCGGCCATCATGTCGAGCGTGATCGGCTTGGCGGAGAATTTACGAATCGAGATCGCGGTGCCGCGCAACGACAGCGGCGGCACGATGACGTTGACGCGGCTGCCGTCCTTGAGGCGGGCGTCGGCGAGTGGCGTGGTCTGGTCGACGCGGCGGCCGACCGAGTTGCAGATGCGCTGCGCGATCTGGAACAGATGCTCCTCGTCGCGGAACTGGATATTGGCGAGTTCGAGCTTGCCCTTGCGTTCGACAAAGGTCTGCTCGGGACCGTTGACCATGATGTCGGTGATGCTCGGATCGGCCAGCAACTCCTCGAGCGGGCCGAGACCGAGCAGTTCGTCGACCAGCACCTTTTCCAGCGCGAACTGTTCGCGGCGGTTGAGCGTCAGCTTGAGCTCGGCGAGCACCTCGCCGATGATCGGACGGAATTCCTCGGCCAGCTCGTCCTTGTTGAGCGTGGCGGCGGCTTCGGGATCGACGCGCTCGAGCAGGCGCGGCAGCACCTGTTCCTTGATCTTGTGGATCGAGCTTTCGAAGCCCTCCATCTTGCTCGCGCCGGCCTCGCCCGAGGCATTCTGGCGCTCCTGCAGGCGCGTCATCGCGTCCTGCTGGGTGCCGGGCATGTTGCCGATCGGATCGGGGTCGAGCGCGGAGGGCATCGGCAAATTGCCGATCGACGGGAACTGCTCCCCGCCGTCGGTGTCCGCGGGTCGCGCGGGGCCGCCGCCCTGCATTGGGCGCGCAACCCCGAAAGCCGGTCGGGCGCCGGGGCCTTGCCCCATGCCACTGCGGCGTCCGAATGCACTCATGCCCGTTGGTCCCTCATAGTCGAGGACGAGGCGTAGCGGCCAAGGCTTGATAATTGCCTAACCAATTTTGCGGCGCCGATTTGATCGCCGCTCGGCTCGGGGCAGGGGATTATGGCGTGCAGGTTAAAAGCGCGCGGCGAGCCGGGCGATGCTGTCGCCCGTGAACATCGGCAACGGCGCGCGGGTTGGCTTAGGCGACCTGTTCCGCCAGGATCGTCAGGCCGCTCTTGCTGACCTCGGCGAAGCCGCCCTGGATCGCCAGGATCTCGGGCTCGCCCTTTTCGCTGTGATAGATCGACAGCGACCCGTCGCGGATCGTCGACATGAAGGGCGCATGGTGTTCGAGCACGCCGAAGTCACCCTCGGTGCCCGGCACGACGACCATATAGACGTCCTCCGAGCGGACCAGCTTTTCAGGCGTGACGAGTTCGAAGTGCAGCATCTTTTAAAACCTTCCCCCCTCCCGCTTGCGGGAGGGGTCGGGGGAGGGGCCGATTGTTTGTCGGGAAGCGCGTGGCCCTCACGCCCTCCCCCAACCCCTCCCGCACGCGGGAGGGGAGTTGGAAGTTACGCTTCCTGTGCGAGCTTCTCGGCCTTGGCGATGGCTTCGGCGATGCCGCCGACCATGTAGAAGGCCGCCTCGGGCAGATGGTCATATTCGCCTTCGACCACCGCCTTGAAGCTCTTCACCGTGTCCTCGATCGCGACGAACTTGCCGGGGATGCCGGTGAAGACCTCGGCGACGTGGAACGGCTGGCTGAGGAACTTCTGGATCTTCCGTGCGCGGCTGACGGTGAGCTTATCTTCTTCGCTCAGCTCGTCCATGCCGAGAATGGCGATGATGTCCTGCAGCGACTTGTACTTCTGCAGCGTCGACTGGACGGCGCGGGCGGTCTCATAATGCTCCTGGCCGACGACGCGCGGCTCGAGCACGCGGCTGGTGGAGTCGAGCGGATCGACCGCCGGGTAGATGCCGAGTTCCGAAATCGCGCGGTTGAGCACGGTCGTCGCGTCGAGGTGGGCGAAGGAGGTGGCAGGCGCCGGATCGGTAAGATCGTCGGCCGGCACGTAGATCGCCTGCACCGAGGTGATCGAGCCCTTGTTGGTCGAGGTGATGCGCTCCTGCAGCGCCCCCATGTCGGTCGACAGCGTCGGCTGATAGCCCACCGCCGACGGGATGCGGCCGAGCAGCGCCGACACTTCCGAACCCGCCTGGGTGAAGCGGAAGATGTTGTCGACGAAGAACAGCACGTCCTGGCCTTCGACGTCGCGGAAATATTCGGCGATCGTCAGGCCCGACAGCGCGACGCGGGCGCGGGCGCCCGGCGGCTCGTTCATCTGGCCGTAAACCAGGGCGACCTTCGAACCTTCCGACTGCGGGTTGCCGTCGGCGTCCTTGGCGATGACGCCCGCGTCGAGGAACTCGTGATAGAGATCGTTGCCCTCACGGGTCCGCTCGCCGACGCCGGCGAACACCGAGGTGCCGCCATGGCCCTTGGCGATGTTGTTGATCAGCTCCTGGATGAGCACGGTCTTGCCCACGCCGGCGCCGCCGAACAGGCCGATCTTGCCGCCCTTGGCGTAAGGCGCGAGCAGGTCGATGACCTTGATGCCGGTGACGAGGATCGAGCTGTCGGTCGACTGGTCGACGAACAGCGGCGCAAGCGCATGGATCGGTGCGGTGTCGGTATGGCCGACCGGGCCACGCTCGTCGATCGGCTCGCCGATGACGTTGAGGATGCGGCCGAGCGTCTTGGGGCCGACCGGCACGCGGATCTGCGAGCCGGTGTCGGTGACGGTCTGGCCGCGCGTCAGGCCCTCGGTCGCGTCCATGGCGATGGTGCGCACGGTGTTCTCGCCGAGATGCTGCGCGACCTCGAGGACGAGGCGGTTGCCGTTGTTGCTGGTCTCGAGCGCCGAGAGAATCGCCGGCAGGTGGCCCTGCTCGAAGGTCACGTCGACGACGGCGCCGATCACCTGGCTGATGCGGCCGACATTGTTGCTGGTCGCGGTCGGCGCGGTGGTGCCCGCCGCCTTGGCAGCGCGGGGCGCGGCCGGAGCCTTGGGGGCTGCCTTCTTCGCCGGAGCCTTGGTCTTGGGTGCTGCGGTAGCCATCGGTCTTTCCTTGTGTCGAGCGGACTTAGAGCGCCTCGGCGCCCGAGATGATTTCCACCAGTTCGGTCGTGATCGCGGCCTGGCGGGTGCGGTTGTACTGAATGGTCAGCCGGTTGATCATGTCGCCGGCATTGCGCGTGGCATTGTCCATCGCGGTCATCCGGCTGCCCTGTTCCGACGCGGCGTTTTCGAGCAGCGCGCCGAAGATCTGGATCGCGATGTTGCGCGGTAGCAGCTCGGCAAGGATGCCTTCCTCGTCGGGTTCATATTCGACCGCCGCGCCGCCGTCGTCGATCGCGGCTGCCGTGGTGTCGATCGCGACCGGGATGATCTGGCGGCCGACCGGTTCCTGCACCAGCGCAGACTGGAAGCGGGCATAGAACAGGTGCGCGACGTCGAACTCGCCGGCCTCGAACCGCGCGATCACGTCGTCGGTGATCGTCTTGGCGTCGGCATAGGCAACGTTCTTGATGTGGCCCATCTCATGATCGGCGACGATCTGGTTCGGGTAGAAGCGGCGGATCACCCGACCCTTCTTGCCGGCGATGTAGATCTTGACCGTCTTGCCGGCGGCCTCGAGCTCCTCGGCCTTGCGGCGCGCGGCGCGGACGATGTTCGAGTTGAACGCGCCGGCCAGACCGCGCTCGCTGGTCGCGATGATCAGCAGATGCGTCTGGTCGCGGCCGGTGCCGGCCAGCAGCCTGGGCGAGGATTCGGACACTGTCACCTTGGCGGCGAGGCTGGCCATGACCTTTTCGAGCCGCAACGCATAGGGACGCGCGGCGATCGCCGCTTCCTGCGCACGGCGCAGCTTCGCGGCGGCGACCATCTTCATCGCCTTGGTGATCTTCTGCGTCGACTTCACCGAGCCGATGCGGATCTTGAGGGCCTTGAGGCTCGCCATTGCTTATCCGTTCAGGCGAAGGTCTTGGCGAACGCGTCGAGCGCGTCCTTCAGCTTCGCCTTCGCGTCGTCGCCGAGATCCTTGGTGTCGCGGATCGTCTTGAGCACGTCCTGATGGTTGGCGCGCAGATCGGCGAGCATCGCCTGCTCGTAGCGCACCACCGCATCGACGGGGACGTTGTCGAGATAGCCGTTGGTACCGGCGAAGATCGACGCGGTCTGCTCTTCGAACGGCAGCGGCGAGAACTGCGGCTGCTTGAGCAGTTCGGTCAGGCGCGCGCCGCGGTTGAGCAGGCGCTGGGTCGAGGCATCGAGGTCCGAGCCGAACTGCGCGAACGCCGCCATCTCGCGATACTGGGCGAGCTCGAGCTTGATCGAGCCCGAGACCTTCTTCATCGCCTTGGTCTGTGCGGCCGAGCCGACGCGGCTGACCGACAGGCCGACGTTGATCGCCGGGCGGATGCCGGCGAAAAACAGGTCGGTCTCGAGGAAGATCTGGCCGTCGGTGATCGAGATCACGTTGGTCGGGATGTAGGCCGACACGTCGCCGGCCTGCGTCTCGATGATCGGCAGCGCGGTGAGCGAGCCCGAGCCATTGTCCTTGTTCATCTTCGCGGCGCGCTCGAGCAGGCGCGAGTGGAGATAGAACACGTCGCCGGGATAGGCTTCGCGGCCCGGCGGGCGGCGCAGCAGCAGCGACATCTGGCGGTAGGCGACGGCCTGCTTCGACAGATCGTCATAGACGATCAGCGCATGCATGCCGTTGTCGCGGAAATATTCGCCCATCGCGCAGCCGGTATAGGGCGCGAGGAACTGCAGCGGCGCCGGGTCCGACGCGGTCGCGGCGACGACGATGGAGTAATCCATCGCGCCATTCTCGGTCAGCGTGCGGACCAGCTGGGCGACGGTCGAGCGCTTCTGGCCGATCGCGACATAGACGCAATAGAGCTTCTCGCTCTCATTGGTGCCCTTGTGCGCGTCCTTCTGGTTGATGAAGGTGTCGATCGCGACCGCCGACTTGCCGGTCTGGCGATCACCGATGATCAGCTCGCGCTGGCCGCGGCCGACGGGGACGAGCGCGTCGATTGCCTTGAGGCCGGTCTGGACGGGCTCATGCACCGAGGTACGCGGGATGATGCCGGGCGCCTTGACCTCGACGCGGCTGCGCTCGGTCGTGGCGATCGGGCCCTTGCCGTCGATCGGGTTGCCGAGGCCATCGACGACGCGACCGAGCAGCGCCTTGCCGACGGGGACGTCGACGATCGTGCCGGTGCGCTTGACGACATCGCCTTCCTTGATCTCCGAGTCCGACCCGAAGATCACGACGCCGACATTGTCGGCCTCGAGGTTGAGCGCCATGCCCTGCACGCCGTTGGAGAATTCGACCATCTCGCCGGCCTGGACGTTATCCAGCCCGTGGATGCGCGCGATGCCGTCGCCGACCGACAGCACCTGGCCGGTTTCCGAGACTTCCGCCTCGGTGCCGAAGCTGGCGATCTGGTCCTTGATGACCTTCGAGATTTCAGCGGCGCGGATATCCATTGTCTAAGCCTTCAGCCTTTCATCGCGTGCGCGAGAGTGTTCAGACGGGTACGGATCGACGAGTCGATCATCTGCGAGCCGATCTTGACGACCAGCCCACCAAGCAAAGCGGGATCGACCGTGAGGTCGACGGTAACGTCGCGGCGAAGCCGCGTCTTGAGCTGCGCCTTCAGCGCTTCGACCTGGCCGGCGTCGAGCGGATGCGCCGAGGTCACTTCCGCCGTCGTCTCGCCGCGATGGGCGGCGGCAAGCTGGCGAAAGGCGCGAATGATCGCGGGAAGCTGCGACAGCCGGCGATTCTGCGCCAGCACGCCGAGGAATTTCGCCGTCGTCCCGTCGAGCTTCATCGATGCCGCGACGGCGGCGATCGCCTTGGCGGCGACGTCGCGGCCGAGCAGCGGGCTGGCGATCAGCCGCTGGAACTCGGGCGACTGGTCGATCGCGGCGCGCATGCCGACGAGACTCGCCTCCACGGTCGGCAATGCCTTCTCGTCACGGGCCAGTTCGAACAGGGCCGTGGCGTATCGTCCGCCAAGGCTTGCCTGAATGCTGCCGCCCAAATGACCGCTGGATGTCTCCACGCGATTCGCTTCCTCGTTAACAACGGGTTGGCCCATATGAAAAGGGAGGCCGGAATCGGCCCCCCGGATGGGTCGCCGCGCGGTTAGCATCGGGTTCGCCGCGATGCAACCCGCGAGAGCGGTCGCCCAAGCGCCGACGGTGCCGCGTTTTGCTCCCAGCGCGATCGCGTGGTCGTTTGCTGGTGGGTTGCGCAATCGCGGCGCGGGCAGCAGGGTTGGCCGAATGGATGAGGAAAAGGAACGCGCATGATCGCCGGCACGATGGAGCAGATGACGATGTCCGACGGCGCGGTGATCGCCGTCTATCATGTCCACCCCGAGGGCGAGCGGCGCGGTGGGCTGGTGCTGGTGCAGGAGATATTCGGCGTCACCGACCATATCCGCGAACTGTGCGACGAATATGCCGCGGACGGCTATGAAGTGCTTTCGCCCGCGCTGTTCGACCGCGAGCATCCCGGATTCGAGGCTGGCTATACCGGGCCGGAATTCGAACGCGCGGTGGAACTGGCGCGGCAGTTGCACCCGTTCGACCTGTCGCTGAGGGATGTGCAGACCTGCATCGACGCGCTGAAGGAAAAGGGGCCGGTGTTCGTCGTGGGCTATTGCTATGGCGGATCGATCGCCTGGATGGCGGCGACGCGGCTGTCGGGGGTCGCCGCGGCCTCGGGCTATTATGGGAGTCTGATTCCCGGCGTTGCCGACGAGGAGCCGAAGGTGCCGGTGATCGCGCATTTCGGCCGCCATGATCACGGCATTCCGATGGAGGGGGTCGAGAAAGTCATCGCCAGGGCGTGGCCCAAAGCAGAGGTGTATGTCTATGAGGCCGGCCACGGCTTCAACTCGGATCGGCGCAAGGACTATCACGAGCCGAGCGCCGACCTCGCGCGCGAGCGCACGCTGGCACTGTTCCGCGCCAACGGTGGATGAGGGCGCTGCGCCGCCTCCTGCTCGGGACGGCGTTGTTCGCGGCGGCTTTGTATGTCGCGGTGCTGGCCGGCCTTTATATGAAGCAGCGCAACCTCATCTATCCCGGTGCCGGCGGGCATCGCGGGCTGGTCGCGTCCGAGGTCGGCTTCGACCAGGTGATGCTCGCCACCGATGATGGCCTTCATCTGCGCGCGCTGTACCGCACGCCCAAGGCCGGCATGCCGACCTTGCTGATGTTTCATGGCAATGGCGAGTCCGTCGCCGGGAGCGCCGCGGCGATGCGGCCGCTGATCGCGGACGGCTATGGCATGCTGCTGTCGGAATATCGCGGCTTTGGCGGCAATCCCGGACAACCGGACGAGCAGGGCCTGTACCGTGATGCGCGCGCGGCATGGGGCTGGTTGCACGCGAAGGGCGTGTCGCCCGGCCGGATCGTGCTGGTTGGCTATTCGCTCGGATCGGGTGTCGCCGCGCAGCTCGCGCTGGAACATCGACCGCGCGCGCTGGTGCTGATCGCCGGCTACACCGGGATCGCCCATGTGACCCACCAGCATTATCCGTGGATTCCGGCCGATCTGCTCGTCACCGAGCGCTTCCGCACGATCGACAAGCTGCCGCGCATCGCCTGCCCGGTCCTGCTGCTCCACGGTCGCGACGACGAAACCATTCCATTCGACAACAGCGTGGCGCTGGCCAGGGTGCGGCCCGATGCGACGCTCGAACTGGTTGCCGGCATCGGGCACGGCATCATCTACCGCGCCGCCACGATGCGGCGGGTCGACGCGTGGCTCAAAGCCTTGCCCTGGTGATCTTGGCGATTGGCATTGCGTACGGATCGCGCAATATCAGAAGACGTTATGGCCGGGGGTGGAACGATGCGGATGATGATATTGGCCAGCGCACTGGTCGCCCTGATGGTGCCGACGCTGGTCGGCGCCGAGGATCGACCGCCTGACGCCGCCAGGGTCCGCGCCACGGTTGGAAAGCTGCAAAAGGCTGCCGCGGCCGCCGAGGCGGGTGATTGCAAGGTGGCGGCGCGCATCCTCGGCCCGCTGCTCGACGCGCACGACGTTTCGATCCCGAAAGAGTTGCTGTCGCCCACCTATCGGATCGCGACCGCATGCGAACTGAGCCTTGGCCGGAGCGTTGACGCCTATCGCCACGCGCTGGCGGGATCGGTGCTGGAAGATAGCGACGATGACGTGTGGCGATGGCGCATTGCCCTGGAGCTCCAGGACAAGCGCGTCGAAGCGGCGGTGGTTTCGGTCGAAGCCATGTCGCAGGGCAGGGGCGCCGCGCTCAACGCGCTCCCGGTCCGTTGGCTCTATCAACTCGACCGTCAGCTCAAGGACGCTGGTTTCACCGGGCCACGTCGCCGGCTGCTGACGATACTTTCGGCCAACGCCTATTCACCGACCGGCGAGGCCCCCCACATGACCGATGGGTTTCGGTCCGATCTCGCCGCGATTCTGGTCGACGCCGGCGACCGCCCCGGCGCCGCGGCTCTTATAGCTGACATCGGCGATCCACGCACCCTGATCGACATCGCGCTCGATTCTCGCCTGGGGCCACTCCTGCCAGCCGGTTTCGACGTGCGACACGCGGTCGAGCGTCATCTGGTCGAAATGCAGAACTTTGCGGCGCTTCATCCCGATCTGCTCTATCCGGTTGTTCAGGCGGCCATCGATCTTCGCCTGCTCGGCCGGCCACAGCAGTCGCTGGATGCTCTGACTGCGCTGCGTGGCGACGAGAACGGCGGCGGCGCCTTCAAGGATACCGACGAGCAGCTGGTCTGGTGGTGGGACGGCATCGCTCGTAGCCATGTTCAGCTCGGCCAGTATGACGCGGCTGTCGCGGCTTTCCGCAAGGGTGGCGAGAAGCCGGAAGACGGCAATTTGAATGTCAGCCAGGTGATCAATCTCGCCGATTTCCAGCTCGATTTCGCCCATCCGGCGGATGCGCTGACCACGATCGCGGTGTTCGACGGCAATGACCGTGCGGCCAGCCCGTTTGGCATGATGCAGGTCTATTTCGCGCGCGGCTGTGCGCAGGCGCGGCTGGGCCGGCCGGTCGAAGCCGCGAGCGCGTTGAAATATTTGCAGGAACACGAAAAGGACGCGCCGGGCGCGTTGACCGACATGTTGTTATGCACCGGCGATCTCGACGGGGCCGCGGCGTCGGTCGTGCGGCGCCTTGCCGATCCCGAGAACCGGCCCGTCATGTTGATTCAGGCTTCGACGTTCGACCCGCCGGTCGTCGCCTTGCCAGTGAACCCGCTCAAGGTGAATATGGCCAAGGTACTGGCACGGCCAGAGGTTCAGGCCGCCCTTCGGCGCGCCGGTGGGGCGCAACGGATTCACCTTCAACAAATCGAGTTCTGACCCCATCTCTCGAAGCGCGCGCGGGCGTCAGTGGCCACCAGCGCTGGCCACGCCGCCGGCGCCGGTGTCGCGGTCGCCAAGGCGGTAGACCACGCCGCCCTTCATCACGAAGGCGACATGTTCGAGCCGCGTAATATCGGCCAGCGGATCGCCGGGCACGGCGATGATGTCGGCGTAGCGCCCGGGCTGGACCGATCCGATGTCGGCGCTGTCGCCGATCAGGTCGGCGGCGTTGCGCGTCGCCGCGAGGATCGCGTCGGTCGGCGTCATCCCGGCCTCGACCATCAGTGCGAACTCGCCGGCATTGCGGCCGTGCGGAACCAGCCCCTCATCGGTACCGAAGGCGATCTTGACCCCGGCCTTGTAGGCGGCGGCAAGGTTGGCCTTGAGGTGCGGCGCGACCGCAAGCGCCTTGGCGGCGGATGAGGGCGGGAGCTGCTCGGGATGGGTCTTGGCGATCTCGTAGACGCGCTGGCCGATCAGGAGCGTGGGGACGAGATAGGTGCCGTGCGCCTTGAACAGCGGATAGCTTTCCGGCCCGGCATAGCTGCCATGCTCGACCGAATCGACGCCCAGCGCAACGGCATGCGCGATCGCCTCGCGGCCATGGATATGCGCGGCGACCTTCATGCCCAGCGCGTGCGCGGTGTCGACCACCGCGGTGATCTCGGCGTCGCTCATCAGTTGCAGCGCAGGATCGTCGTTGACGGACAAGACGCCGCCCGATGGCATGATCTTGATCAGGTCGGCGCCGCGCCGGCGATGATCGCGCACGACGCGGATCGCGCTGTCGACCCCGTCGACCAGCGCCTCGTCCCATTGTGGTTGCGAGAGCGCCGGGTCGAGCCCGGAATGCGCATCGCCATGCCCGCCGGTCGGGCCAAGCGGCGCCCCCGAAACCCACATGCGCGGCCCGGCAATCTCGCCGCGCGCGATCGCGCGCTTCATCGCCACGACGAGGTCGGTCGAACCGCCGACATCGCGGACCGTGGTGAAACCCGCCTCGAGCGTGGCGCGGGCATAGGCCGGGTTCTTGTAGGCGGCGTCGAGATCGGTCTGCGTGACCATCTCGCGGATCGGGTCGCCGCCGTCGAACTGGCTGGTGATGTGGACGTGACTGTCGATCAATCCGGGCAGGACGGTGGCATTGGACAGATCGATCACCTCGGCACCGACGGGGTCGCTATAGCCCGGCGTGACCGCGACGATGCGGTCGTCGTGGATCACGATCGTTACCTGATGGCGGGGCGCGGCGGTGGTGCCGTCGATCAAGGTGCCGGCATGGATCGCGACGTCCTTCGCGGTCGCCGGTATGGCGAGCGTCGTCAACAGCGCGGCCGTCGCGCAGAGCAGTGCCTTCATGATCGCCCCTCTCCGAAAATCCGAGCCTAGAGGCCGGATTCGTCCGCCGCAACAGCCCGCCGCGTGCCGCGCAGCTTTGAGCGCAATCCTCGGGATGTGGCGCCCGGCGGCATCGACTATATCCAAGGGCATGACGCACGATATCGCCATCGATCCCGATCTCGCCTGGGCCGCCTTCGCGGCGCGCGACCGCGCGCAGGACGGGCGCTTCGTCGGCGCGGTGAAGACCACCGGCATCTATTGCAAGCCGAGTTGCCCGGCGCGCCATCCCAGGCGCGAACATGTCACCTTCTACCGCGACGGAGCAGAGGCGCGCGCGGCCGGATACCGCGCCTGCCTGCGCTGCAAACCCGACGAGGTTGGCCGCGACCGCGTTGCCGTGGCGCGCGCGGTGGCGATGATCGAGGCGGCCGAGGATGTCATCGCGCTCGACGATCTCGCCGCCTCGGTCGGCTATGCGCCGCATCATTTCCACCGCCTGTTCAAGCGCGCGACGGGAGTCACGCCGGCGGCCTATGCACGGGGCCTCAAGGCACGGCGGGTCGGGCAGGCATTGATCGAGGAGGCCAGTGTGACACAGGCGATCTATGAGGCGGGCTATTCCGCGCCGAGCCGCTTCTACGAAGGTGGCGCCAGACGTCTCGGCATGACGCCGAGCGCGTGGCGCAAGGGCGGGGCGGGGGTGACGATCCGCTGGACCATCGCCGACACCAGCCTTGGCCCGATGCTCGTCGCGGCGACCGACAAGGGGCTGTGCCGCGTCGCGTTCGACGAGGGCGAGGCGACGCTACGGGCGCACTTTCCCAATGCCGAGATCATGCCGGGCGGTGCCGCGCTGGCCGATCTCGCAGCAAAGGTCGTCGCTTCGGTCGAATCGCCCGAACGTGACCAGGATCTGCCGCTCGACGTTCAGGGCACCGCGTTCCAGGAAGCGATCTGGCAAGCTTTGCGGCAAATCCCGCTCGGCGAGACGCGCAGCTATGCCGAACTCGCCGCGATTGCCGGCAGCCCCGGGGCGGTACGCGCGGCCGGCTCCGCATGCGGGGCCAATCACGTGCCGATCGTCATTCCTTGCCACCGCGTGCAGCGCAGCGACGGCAGCATCGGAGGTTATGCCTATGGCGTGGATCGCAAGCTGGCGTTGCTCAAGCGTGAGGGCGTGGAATGAGTGGTTTCGTGCTGCGCGGACTCGATCCCGCTCCCTTTTTGCCGCTGTTCGCGCTTGATGACGCCGCGCTTGCCGCGCGCAATGCGCGGCGTGTGGTCGCGACGAGCAAGCCGGGCTTCCCGTGTCGGGTGTCGCTGGTCGACGCCGAGCCGGGTGAGACGCTGATCCTGGCCAATTTCGAGCATCTGCCGGTCGATTCGCCGTTCCGTTCATGTCACGCGATCTATGTCCGCGACGCCGCCGGCGACCCGCCCAGCTATCGTGACACGCTGCCCGAGCAATTCCGCAGCCGTACGCTGTCGCTGCGTGCGTTCGATCAGGCGGGCATGATGATCGACGCCGACCTCGCTGATGGGCGCGAGGCGGAGGCGACCATCGCGCGAATGTTCGCCGATCCGGGTGTGGCCTATCTCCATGCGCATTTCGCCAAGCCCGGCTGCTTTGCGGCGCGCATCGATCGCGGCTGAACGCTTGCTTCTGGCCCTTTGTGTGTTAGTCATGCACGACACATCAGGGGGAATCCGCTTGTCGCCGATAATGCCCGTCACGCCCGCCAACAGCACCGTGTGGCGCATCGTCCATTTTCCGTTGACGCTGATCGTCATTGCCATCGTCGCGATCATAGCCGCAGTGTTGTTGTCGTCCGGCATCAGTCACGCCATCCCGCATGCCGGCAATGACTGGCTGGCCTTGCTGGTTTCAGTGCTCGTCGCACTGGTGTTCGTGGCCATGTATGCGGCCTTTGTCCGTCTGATCGAGCGGCGACCGCGAATCGATGAATTCGCGTGGTCGGGCTGGGCGGGAGAATTGGGGGGCGGGTTGCTCACGGGCGCCGTGCTCTTCTCGACCGTGGTCGCGGTGATCGCGCTTGGTGGAGGTTATCATGTCGTCGGGACCCGGTCGGTCGCGGTGCTGGTGCCGGTGCTGGCGCTGGCCATCGTATCCGGCGTGACCGAGGAAATCGTGTTTCGCGGCCTGTTTTTTCGACTGATCGAACGCTGGCTGGGGACGTGGGTCGCGCTTGCCGCCTCAGCCGCCTTTTTCGGGCTGGGCCACATTGCCAATCCCCATTCATCGTGGCTTGCCGCCACCGCTATCGCGCTTGAGGCGGGGATCATGCTTGGCGGGATCTATCTGATCACGCGGCGGCTATGGGCCGCGATTGGCGTCCACGCTGCGTGGAATTTCGTGCAAGGCGGTATCTTCGGCATTCCGGTGTCGGGCGGCGCGGTGGACGGCCTGTTGCGGCCGCGTATCAGTGGCTCCGATTTGCTGACCGGTGGCGCCTTCGGCGCCGAGGCGTCGCTGCCGGCGATCATCGTCGCCACGGCATTCGGCATCGTCGTGGTCATCATCGCCCATCGTCGCGGTCGTTTCGTCGCGCCGTTCTGGCTGCGAAATGACAAACAGCCTGCCGCGAGCGCGCCCGGGGAAGGCATTTGAATGAGGATCCAAGAGCCTAGCGCGCGCGCAGGTCGGCGTGCAGCGCCTGCGCGGCCGCTATCAGCTCGCGATCGACCCCTTCGATCTGGTGGGGTGGCGGCGGTGCCAGGGTCTCCATCGGCAGGACGTCGGCGTCGACCGTCTTCGCCAATTTGGCCTGCAACCGGCTGTCCCCGGTGCACAGCAGATCGAAATCGACGAACAATTGCCGCGAGGAAACCGGATCTTGCTGGCGCAGCAGCGATCGATAGACGCTGATCCAGGCCTGGAGCCAATAGTTGATCGATTGACGATCGCCGTCGCCTGGCGGGGCATCGGCGAACAGGAACGGAAGCTGGTCGAGTCCGAATTCGCGGTGCCCCAGCCAGGTCATGAACTTCCGCCGGAACGGGTCGTCCGCCTGCGTGACACAGGCGCGACGATGCTGGTTGAGCAGCGATGCCGCCTGTTGCAGCGGTTCGCGAAACGGGTGGATGAGTACCGCGTCCGGGAAGGCACTCACCAGGCCCGGCAGCCGCAGAACATTGTTGTTGTTCTTCGAGAGGTAGCGCGCACGGTCGTAGCGCAGTTGCACGAGCCGAACGAACAGCTGGAAATTTTCGAGCGTTTCCCGTTCCGGCGTGCCGGGCACAAGCCCGGCCTTTTCGATATAGCGATCACCCTCGAAGGCGCGCCAGAAAACTTCCTCGATCGCCTCGGGTGTGTCCAGATCATGGGTAAGCCCGTCGCCATGACCGCGTTCCGTCGTCGCGATCGAGCGGTTCCAGCGCTTTCCCAGGCGCGCCCAGCTATTCGGCGCCAGTGGGAAAGGCATGTCGCGGTAGGTCAGGGAAGCGAACTTCCCGCCGTGATGCAGCATCCGCATCAGGACCGTGGTTCCCGCCCGCGCGAGACCGGTGACGAAAACCGGTTTTTCGCTGGTGAGCGTCGCCGCCGCCGACCCGTGGAACATCCGCTCGCCGTCGAAGGATATCTCGAGGAGCGGCGAAAATCCTAATGCGAGTTGGTGAAGCAGGCGGTCAAACCGGCCGTAGCCGCCGTCTGATTTGTCTTCGGAGGATTGCATAGCTGACACACACCAGGAGTAACAGGAGGCGCTCACGCCAGTCGAGAAAGGCATGGCGGACGCCGAGCGGGGCGACGGTGTCGAGGTAGAGCGCCAGGCCGATCGGCGCCGCGACGAGCGCCAGCAACAGCCCCGCGCGCACCGATGCGATGAACATGCGCCGCGCCAGAATCTGGATCGCGCGCTCCTTGCACCATTCCGAAACGCGGCGCCGCTTCAGCGTGGTGGCCGACCGCGTCGACAAGGCCCCAAGTGCCCGGAAGCTCGCCAGCAGCGGCAGGCGACGCGCCAGTTCAAGCGCTAGGAATATTGCGAGAAAAAGAGCAATCAACGCAATGGCTACTTTGACAAACTGTCTTGCTCGGGCTTTTTGTCCTGCTTGGCACGGCGCATTTTTCGCAGGAGCCTTTTGAACGGATACCAGACGATACCAACAATCGCGAGAAAAATTGACCCTATAACCCCAAAGGCGACGCTAATCGCACCCATGCCAAGGCCGGGGCCAAGATAAGCCTGCGCCTGTGCCGGCACAAAAGCCAGCAACATCGTCGCTACAGCCAGAAATGTAATTTTAGAATTCACGTGCATTTCGCCGAAACTCCCGCTTTTATTGAGTCCGCATAGGTGGTCGGATCAAGATATCGGCTCCAGTTGAGCATGTACCGTCGTTTCTTGTCATCGGCGTCAATATATTGCCAGCGCACCTTGTTGTCCGGACTCAGGCGCAGCATGCGACCGAACTGGGTTTCCTCGACGAAGAGATCGCCGTTCGGCAACAGGGTGCCGCGACCTTCCTGGCTGGCGCGGATATTGGCGTTGGCGAACCCGCTTTCAAAGGGCGAACTGACGGAATCGGTCGCGAAGTCATACACCAGCAAGCGACTATGGCCGTCTACGGCGTCGGTCGGTTTGCTCGCCAGTTGATAGGCGGACAGCACATTATTGTCGAAAACCGAGATGCGGTGGTCATCGATGATGTTGACGTCGTGCTGCAGCCGCCAGGGATGGTCCCGCGACCAGATGATCTTTCCGGTCGAGGGCCTGTATAGCATGATCATCGAGAGATTTCGTAAACTGATCAGCAGGTCTCCGGCTTTCCAATATTTCCCATCCTTCAGAACTGGCTGAATGTCGTTCAAGTGAAAAGGCTCATCAGTATAGTCGCGTGCTCTCCACAAATACTCCAGACCATTATCGTGGAATATTTTTACGAGCGACACGATGCTCAGTATCTTCCCCGCTGGCGATATATGCGCGATCTCGTTTTCGCGGAACGTCGGCGAGACGTGCGTCATTTTCGTATTGGGATTGGTATAAGCGACCCAGAAATTGCCGTCACCATCCTGCTCGATCGCGTGACTGAAAATGCCGTCCAGAGTCCAGACGATCTTGCCGCACGCGTCGATGCGCACGAGCGGTGATTCGCCCTGGAAGATGATGCCGCCGTCCGGCAGCAGGAACGGATGAAACATGCGATAGCGCCGCGGCTTTCGATCCCGGGCGAGCGAGAGCAGGCGAGATCGCATCGTCGACCGCGCATTGATTGCCAGAATATCGGGCGCATATTCCTTCAGCACCTTTCCGTCGCGCACGCGGACGATCTGCACGATCGAGCGCTGCCGCTTGGGATCGGATCGTGCGACCAACAGGAAACCCGGATCCGTGAAGCCGGGCGCGCGCGCACTGAAGCCATCCGGTAGCGCTTCATACGGCAAATTGACGCGCAGCAAGTCGAAATCGTCCGGCGCGGCGAGCGCCTCGTGCATCGTAGCGGGTATCGACGCCACGGTCATCGCCGCTTCGCCGACCAGGCCGAAACGCTTGCCGCCAAATGCCGTACTCCGCACTGCGGCGAGCAGGATGACGGTGACGATCATCCCGAAAACCAGCCCGAGCAGCACCTTCCAGACGGAAATGCGCGCAAACATCAGGCGCTCCAGCCCGTTGTCCTTCGGTTCCGCTTCCTGAACGGTCCGATCGATCATTATCGCTTGCTCCGGCAGATAAAACGTGAGGTGTCACAGTGCCTTGACGATCAACCACTGTGATTCTCATCGCCAATTACATGAATCCGCGGCGATTCCAAAACTCATTGCAAATTTCGACAGGCTGGACCGCTTCGCATGCAATCTGTTCGCAAATCGGCCGGAATGCGCCGTTTCTATGGACGCGGCCGACACGCATAGACGATCTTTTCATTGGGAAAGGTCGGCAACTGGGTGCGCATCGCCGCCTGTTGCTGCGACAGGTTGACGCGCGCCGCCTCGTCGGTCGAGCAGGCCTTGAGCGTGACCTGGGCGCGGATCTTGCGCAGGGCGTCCATCTGCGCGGCGGTGAGGAAGTAGCGCATCGAGACATAGCTGCGCGTCGCCGGGTCGAACTGCAGCACGGATACGGTCTGCTCGTCCGACGGCACGAGCACGCGGTCCCATTTGCTGCCATTTTCGGCATATTGGGTGCGACCGTTGACGCAGCCCGATGCGCCCCAGTCGAGGTTGAGATCGGCGACGGCGGTTGACACGACACGACTGCGCTCGGGGACGTAGCTGCACACCAGCTTGCCGATCGCTGCGGTCGAATAGGCCGGGGCGGTCGCCGCCTTCTCGGGCGCCGGTGCCAGCGCCGGAACGCCGGTCGGGCGCAAAAAGAAGGTCACGCCCGATGCGACCAGCAGCAATCCGCCACCGGCCAGCGCCCAGATCGCCTCTCGGCGCCGGTCGCGCACCTCGAGCAACCCGGCCCCGCCGATCGCCAGCGCGCCCGCGACGAGCAGCACTGCAGCGATCGCGATGACATTCTCGCGGCCGCGTTCGGCGTCGTCGCGCGCCTTGGCCAGCGCAACCTCCTGCGCCAGCGCGTTCCTCGCCACCGCTTCGCGCCGCGCGATGTCGGCATCGGTCCTCGCGCGCGCCTCGACGTCGCTGTCCTGCTTCATCAGTTCGGCCATGCTCGTGCAGGCGCTGCCGACCGCGACATATTTCTGCTTGGCCTGGGCGAGGAAGGCGGCGAGCTCGGAATCGGCGATCGCGAAGCCGAAACTGCTGTCGCCATCCTCGGCCTGGGTGATCGCCGAATTGACCCCGATCACGCGCCCGCATGGATCGAGCAGCGGCCCGCCCGAATTGCCGCGCGCGATGCCTGCGGTATGCAGCAGCACCTGCGTGCCCGACAGCGAGCGCCGCCCGGAGAACACGCCTTCGGAACGGATCGGGGTGAGCGGGTGGATATAATCCGCTGCCGACTGCGCCGTCGCGACATCGACATTGCCGGGATAGCCGAGCGCGGTGACGGGATCGCCCTCCTCGACCGGGCCCGAATAGAGCGCCAGCGTCGGCAGATGCGTGCCGGTGAACTCGATGATCGCGAGATCGCGCGCCGAATCGATCGCGACGACCTTGCCCTCATAGCTCCTGGCCCCCTCCGACGGGACGATGCCGATCACGACATTGTCGGGATAGCGCTTGGCCAGTTCGACGACATGCGCGTTGGTGACGATGCGGTTGGGCGCGATGGCGAAACCGCTGCCATGGCCGAAGCCGACGACCTTGTCGTCGACCATCGCCACCGTGACGACCCGCACTACCCCGCGCCCGGCGGCGGAGATGTCGTCGGCGCGGGCCGCGCCGGCAAAGCCGACCAACGCCGCGAAAAGGAGCAACCACCGCATCATCCATTTCGACACGGTTTCGATCCTCCGCGATGCCTGTTGCTGCCTCTATGCCGGGTCGGAGAGTCCTGCAACTCGATCGCGCTCAGTGTGACTTGTCGCCGTCCTTCGCCTTGGCGGCATCGGCCTTGGTTTTGTTTTCCTGCGCGTCGATTTCCGCCAGCGCCGCCGTCGTGCCGCCCGTATCAAGTGCCGCAAGAATCTTGCGCAGGCCGTCTCCCGCCGCGCCAATCTCGAGGTTGAAGGCGATCGGCGTCAACGCGATGCGGGCCTGTTCGGCTTTTCCCTGATGCAAATAGATCTTGCCCGCCGCCATGCGCAGGTTGAGGTCCTGCGGCGCCAGCGCATAGGCATATAGCAGGCCGAGCTCGGCATTCTTCGTTGCGGCCTGTTTGGCGGCGGCGAAGCTGGCATAATATGCGTATAATGGCTCAGCGTTCTCGGTCTCGATCTTGTTCGCGGCCACGAACCAGTGGCGGATACCCTGCCACGTGGCGGCATCGGTGATCCCGGCTTTTTCCGCCAGCGCGGCCTGCGCGCGCCCCTTATAGAGCAGCGCGTGCACCGAGCGGGGGTCGCCTGCTAGCGCGCGGTCGGCGGCAGCCTCGGCGCGGCGATAGCCCGCCTCGGCATCGGCTGCCGGGCCGAGGCCGGCGGCATCGAATTCAGCTTCGGCGAGTTCGTTCTGTGCGCCGGCATCGTTGGGGAATGGCTCGGCGAGCTTGCGCGCGAGCGTCAGGGCACCCGGCGCGGAGGTCTTGTCGACGCCCGCCGCGGAACGAATCCGCGCCGGCATCACGGCGGCTTCACCCGCTGGTAGCACGCGGATCTTGATCTCTCCGACCTTCAGCGCGCTGGCCGGAATGCTGATTGAGGGAAAGGACGGTCGCGACCCGTAATTGTCGAGCTTGACGTCGAGCACGGAGAGATTGCCGAAGATCTTCGCGGCGTCGAGCGGCGGCTGCCCGGCATTGATCGCGGCGATGTAGGACGCCAGCAACTTGCGGCGCTCGGGGTCGAACATCAGATAATGGGTCAACAACCAGCCTCGACCATAAAGGGCCGCGCTTTCTTCAGGCTGCAGTTTTCCGGGTATGGCGGTGAGAAGACGGTTCGCCGGCATCACGTCGGACCATGACACGCCATAGCGGCGGTACCGCGGGTTGGCACCGAAGACCACGCTGCCGTCGCTGCGAAACAACGCCGTCGCGTGCATCTCCGCCATGCCTTCGGCAAACCATGCGGGAAAGGCGGCGTCGCTCCAGCTCGTCAGCATCCAGTGATGGGTATATTCATGGAACATGATGACCTGTGGGGTCAGGCCGTTGCTGTTGTTGCCCCCGCTACGCGGCATGAAGGCTGGTGCGTTGGAAAACGGCTCCCAGAAGCCAGCCGCGCCGGGGTGCAGTTTTTGTACCGCATCGACGTCTGGCAGCACGAACACCGTAACGCGGTTGGGGACCGCGCGGGGATCCTCCGGCGCACCGTGAAGGATGCGGATCGCCTTGTCGAATTTCTCCAGCCGGACCGCGTAATCGCGAATGTGCTCCGGCGTGTCGTCGGAATAGACCGAGAAATGCTTGGTGCGCGCCTCCTGCCATTCAGCCTGCGCGACGCCCGGCATCAGACAGGCCGCAACCAGTAATATTTTGCGAAACATCGATATTTCCCCAAGCAGGCGTTAAGCTTATGCCTCCGGTGGACGTGTCGCAAGAGCGCGTTGTGCTTCACACGAAGCTGTACGGATCGACATCCACCACCACGCGCACCTTGGCCGGCCAGTCGAGCGCGCCGAGCCAGGCGCGGATCACGTCCTGCACGTCGAGCGCGCGGCGCGCATGGACCAGCAGGCGGTAGCGGTGGCGCCCGCGCAGCATGGCGAGCGGGGCGGGGGCGGGGCCGTAGACCTGCATGCCGTCGACCTCGGGGGCCGTGCGGCCGATCAGTTTGGCGATGTCGTGCGCCGCCCCCTGGTCTTCGCTCGACACGACGATCCCGGCGAAGCGGCCGAAGGGCGGCGCGCCCGCCTCGCGGCGCGACTCGGTCTCGGCGGCGTAGAAGGCCTCGGCGTCGCCGGTCACCAGCGCACGCATCACCTGCGCGTCGGGGCTGTGCGTCTGGATATAGACATGCCCTGGCTTGGCGCCGCGTCCGGCACGCCCCGAGACCTGCATGATTTGCTGGAAGGTGCGCTCCGACGCGCGCAGGTCGCCGCCGCCAAGCCCGAGATCGGCGTCGATCACCCCGACCAGCGTGAGGTTGGGGAAATGGTAGCCCTTGGTGACGAGCTGGGTGCCGACGATGATGTCGATTTCGTGCGCTTCCATCCGCGCGACGAACTCCGCCGCCTTGGCCGGCGACCAGATCGTGTCCGATGTGATCACCGCGGTTTTCGCCTCGGGGAACAGCGCGCGCACCTCGTCGGCGATGCGCTCGACGCCCGGGCCGACCGCCACCAGCGTGTCCTCGTTGCCGCATTCGGGGCAGGCGCGCGGCACCGGCTCGACATGGCCGCAATGATGGCAGGCGAGGCGGTGGACGAGGCGATGCTCGACCATCCAGGCGGTGCAATTGGGGCACTGGAAACGGTGGCCGCAGGTGCGGCACAGCGTCAGCGGGGCGTAGCCGCGCCGGTTGAGGAACAGCAGCGACTGTTCGCCACGTTCGAGCGTTTCCTCGATCGCCTTCAGCAGGCGCGGCGCGATCCAGCGGCCGCGCTCGGGCGGCTCCTGCAGCAGGTCGATCGCCTGGATCGACGGCAACTCGGCGGCGCCCCAGCGGCCCGGCAGCTTCAGTTCTGCATAGCGCCCGATCTCGACCTGCTGGCGCGTCTCGATCGCCGGGGTGGCGGAGGCGAGCACCACCGGGCATGCCTCGAACTTGCCGCGCATCACCGCCACGTCGCGGGCGTGATAGTGCACGCCTTCTTCCTGCTTGAAGCTCGTCTCGTGCGCCTCGTCGATGACGATCAGCCCGAGATTGGCATAGGGCAGGAACAGTGACGAGCGCGCGCCGACCGTCACCAGCGCCTCGCCGCTGGCGATCGCGCGCCACGCGCGGCGGCGCTGCGACTGGCGCAGGCCCGAATGCCATGCCACCGGCGCGCAACCGAAGCGCGCGGCGAAACGCGTGAGAAACGGTTCGGTCAGCGCGATTTCGGGCAGCATGACGAGCGTCTGTCGCCCGGCGCGGATCGCCGCCGCCACCGCCTCGAAATAGACCTCGGTCTTGCCCGAGCCGGTCACGCCGTCGAGCAGCGTCGGCTGGAAATGGTGTGCGACGACATCGCCCATCAGCGTGGCGGCGGCGGCGCGCTGGTCGGGCGACAATGCCGGCTGCTGGAAGTCGGGATCGGGCCGCGGGAAGGGGCTGTCGATATCGACCTCGACCGCCTCGATCGCCCGGTCTTGACGAGGCCGCGGATCACCGCGTCGGACACGTCGGCGGCGAGCGCCAGTTCGCGGATCAGGCCCTGGCGATCGGCGATCCGCTCCAGCGCCTGCGTGCGTTGCGGCGTCAGCCGTTCGGGGACGAGCCCGGTCGGGCGATATTCGGTGACGGTGCGGGCGCCCGCCAGCGCCGAACTCGACGGCATCGCCATGCGCGCGACGGCGGCGGGCGGGGCGAGATAATAATCGGCGGTCCACTCGATCAGCCGGCGCAGCGGCGCGGCGAGCGGCGGTACCGGTGTGACGCCCAGCAGGTTGCGCAGGCGATTGTCGCCGACCTCGGCGTCGGACGGCATGCGCTCCGGCTCCCACACCACGCCGAGCAACTGGCGCGGCCCGAGCGGGGCGACGACGATCGAGCCCGGCTCGACCTCCATGCCGTGCGGAACGCGGTAATCGAGCGGGCCAAGGGCCGAGTTCATGACAAGGACGCGCGCGCGGGACATTGTCGCTCATATGGCGATCGATCGCGTCTGCGTGAACTATTCGTTGGCGGCGCGGGGCAGAACCATCTGTGCGGCGATTGCGCGGCGTCGCCGCTTGCCCTCGTACAAGGCGCTGTCGGCGGCGTGCAGCAGGTCGCGCATCGCCTCGATATCATCGCTCAGCATCGCGGTGCCGACCGTGCCCGACACCGGAATCTCGCCCGCCATGGTGATCGCCGGGCTGGCCAGCGCGCGCGACAGGCGGCGGGCGAAAGCGGCGGGGGCGGCGGTCAGCGCGGGATCCTCGACGATCAGCGCGAATTCGTCGCCGCCGAGCCGGGCGGCAAAGCTGTTGCACAACCAGGGCTGGCGCAGCCGCGCGCCGACCGCGCGCAACACATCGTCACCGACCAGATGGCCATGGGTGTCGTTGATCGCCTTGAAATGGTCGAGATCGATCACCGCGAGCATCAACGGCGTGCGGCGTTCCCCGGCGCGCATCATCGCCATTTCGAGCGCGCGGTTGAAGCTGGCGCGATTGGCGATCGACGTAACCTCGTCGATATTGGCGGAAACCCGCAGGCTCTGCTCGCGCTTGTAGCGCTCGGTCACGTCCTGCATCACGCCGATGATCGCGATCGGCCTGCCATGCTCCGTTTCCAGCTCGCCGACCGTGCGGATGCGGCGATGCTTGCCCTTGGCGGTGATGAAATCGGCCTCGACGTCGAACGCGTCGCCATGCTCGATCGTCCGCAGGATGACCGCATTGGCCCGGGCGCGCTCATGCGGCGCGTAGAAATCGAGCGCCCGACCCATTGGCGGCATTTCGCCGGGCTCCAGCCCGTGGATGCGATACACTTCGTCGGACCATTCGAGCTGCGCATCGTCGAGCCGGTAGCGCCACGAGCCGACTTTCGCGAGACGCTCGGCCTGGCGGAAGGTGCGATCCTGGCGGCGATAGCGACGCGTCGCGGCGGCGCTTTCGCGCGCGGCCTGTTCGGCGACGCGCACCGACAATCGCTTTTCGATCAGTGCGTTGGTGACCAGGCCGAGCTGGCGCAGTGCCGTCTGTCGCTGTTCGTCGAGCAGTCGCGGCGCGGGATCGAGTACGCACAGCACGCCGATCCGCTGACCGGCAACGGTGATCGGGACGCCGGCATAGCCGCGTGTCGCGGCGGGGCCGACGACGCTCACATTGGCGGCAAAGCGCGGGTCGGCCCGTGCATCGCGCACCAGCAGCATTTCGCCATCGGCGATCACGACGTCGCAGAAAGTGTGCTGGCGCGGGCTGACCAGCGGCTCGATGCCAAAGCGCGCCTTGGCCCAGGCGCTGTCCTCGCCGACGATGAACAGCGCCGCGATCGGGCAATCGGTCAGGCGCGCGGCAAGCGCGACGATCGCGTCGAGTTCGGCTTCGGGCGTGGCATTGTCGAGATCGAGCTTCGTAAGCACCGCCAGCCGCGCGGCCTCGCCGGCCAAATTCGCGGTTTTGGGGGAGCGCAACGAATCCATCCCGCCGTCCTGCACGCACACGGCTTAAAATCTGGTTGTATCTAGCGCCATTTTGGAAGGTTATATGATGTGATGGATCAACTCTCCGCAGCATGGGCCCGGCACCTCGCGCGCGATCGGCGGCGTTCGCCGCACACCGTGCGGGCCTATCAGGCGACGGCGGAGCGGTTGATGCGCTTTCTCTCCGGGCATTGGGGCGGTGCGGTCGACGCGGCGGCGCTCGGCCGGGTTACCGCCGCCGACCTGCGCGCCTATCTCGCGCAGCGCCGTGGCGAGGGGCTGGGCAATGCCTCGGCGGCACGCGAATTGTCCGCCGTGCGCGGTTTCCTGCGCTTCTTCGCCGGGGAGGGTGGTGCCCCGCGCCTCAAGGGGCCGCGCGTCAAGAAAGGCGTGCCGCGCCCGGTCTCGCCCGACGAGGCGGTCGCGCTGGCCGAGGACGTCGCCGAGGACGCGCGCGAGCCGTGGATCGGCGCGCGCGACTGGGCGGTGCTGATGCTGCTCTACGGCGCGGGCCTGCGGATCGGCGAGGCGGTCGGGCTGACGGCGAAGATCATGCCGCTCGGCGCGACGCTCAGCGTGACGGGCAAGCGCGACAAGACGCGTATAGTGCCGCTGCTGCCGCAGGTGCGCGAGGCGATCGAACATTATGTCGCGCTCAACCCCTGGCCGGTGAAACGCGACGAGCCGCTGTTTCGCGGCGCCAAGGGCGGCCCGCTGTCGCCGGCGCTGATCCGCCGCGCCGTGCAGGGCGCGCGCGGGCGCCTCGGTCTTGGCGAGCGCACGACGCCGCACGCGCTGCGCCACTCCTTCGCGACGCATCTGCTCGGCCGCGGTGCCGATCTGCGCGCGCTGCAGGAACTGCTCGGCCATGCCAGCTTGAGTTCGACGCAGATCTATACCCAGGTCGATGCCGCGCATCTGCTCGACGTGTACCGCAACGCCCATCCGCGGGCTTAAACGGCGCGCTTCACTCGTGCGGGGAGCGGATCAAGCAAGCGCGGCAAGTCCGCGCTCGTCCACCCGGCGCTCGATCGCATCCCAGATCATCCCGGCGACGTCGGTGCCGTCGAACCGTTCGATCGCGACGATGCCGGTCGGCGAGGTGACGTTGATCTCGGTCAGCCATTTGCCGCCGATCACGTCGATGCCGACGAACAACAGCCCGCGGCGCTTGAGTTCCGGCCCGAGCGCGGCGCAGATCTCGCGTTCCTCGGCGGTCAGTTCGGTCTTCTCGGCCGAGCCGCCGACCGCGAGGTTGGAGCGGATCTCGCCCTCGCCCGGCAGGCGGTTGATCGCGCCGGCAACCTCGCCATCGACCAGCACGATACGCTTGTCGCCCTTCGCCACGTCGGGGAGAAAGGCCTGGATCATGTGCGGTTCGCGCCATGTCAGGTTGAACACCTCGATCAGCGCCGACAGGTTGGCGCCATCGCTGCCGACCTTGAAGATCGCCTTGCCGCCATTGCCGTGCAGCGGCTTGATGACGATCTCGCCATGCGTGGCGAGAAAGGCGCGGGCCTCGTCGAGGCTGCGTGTCACCAGCGTCGGCGGCATGAAGCGCGCATAGTCGAGCACGAAGACCTTCTCCGGCGCGTTGCGCACGCTGGCGGGATCGTTGACCACCAAAGTCCGGTCGGCGATTCGCTCGAGCAGGTGCGTCGCGGTGATGTAACCGAGGTCGAACGGCGGGTCCTGCCGCATCAGCACGACATCGGCCTCGTTGCCCAGGTCGAGCGCCACGGGCGCGCCGAATTTGAAATGATCGCCCTCGATACGCTGCACCGTCACCGGGTGCGCCTTCGCCCACAGCCTGCCGTCGGACCAGTTGAGGTCCTCGGCGGCATAGTGAAACAGCGCATAGCCGCGCGCCTGTGCCGACAGCATCAGCGCAAAGCTCGAATCGCCGGTGATATTGATCTGGTCGAGCGGGTCCATCTGGACGGCGACGGTTAGGCTCACATCATTCTCCCTGTCGGCGCGCATGTAGGGAGCCGCCACCCTCCTGTCATCTCACCGCTCACCCGATCCACGCATTCTCGATATGGCGCGGCCGTGTCCCCGGCGCGATTAGGATGACATCGACGCGGATATCGTCGCCCGGCCCGGCATAGCGCGGCATGAGGATTTCCGCCGCCCGCGCGACGCGCGCCAGCCGCCGCTCGTCGATCGCGAAGTCGAGTTCGGCGGCGGTCGCGCGCGCCTTGACCTCGACGAAGGCGACGAGATTGCCACGTCGCGCGACCAGATCGACCTCGCCGGCCGGCGTCCGCACGCGACGATCGAGAATCCGCCAGCCCTTCAGCCGCAGCCACCATCCGGCGAGTCGCTCGCCGCGTCGGCCTGCGGCCTCGGCTTGGCGGCGGTCTCTCATAGCTCCCCTCCCTGGAAGAGCGCCGGGTCGGTCATACCCCCGGCATGACCTGAACAGCGCGGGGCGCTGCTCACCCGGCGCTCTTCCAGGGAAGGGAGAAGACAAGCGTAGCCGCAGCCGCTCACCCCTTCATCTCCATCGCCCGCGCATAAAGCGCCTTGCGGTCGAGCCCGAAACGCCTCGCCACCTCGCCCGCCGCCTTGGAAACCGGCAGGCGCGTCAACGCCTCGGCCAGCGCGGCATCGGCGTCCGCCGCGCTCGGCGCGTCGGGTTCGCCGGGCGGGGCGATGACGATGACGATCTCGCCCTTGGGCGGGGCATCGGCATAGCGCGTGGCGAGCGACGACAGCGTGCCCGTCACCGCTTCCTCGAAGCGCTTGCTGATCTCGCGCGTCACCGCCGCCTCGCGGTCGCCGAGCCCCGCGGCAAGTGCGCCAAGCGACGCGGCGAGTCGCGGCCCCGATTCGTACAGCACCAGCGTCGCGCGAATCGCGCCGATCTCGGCGATCGCGTCGTCGCGCGCCTTGGCCTTGGATGGCAGGAAACCGACGAACAGGAAGCGGTCGGTCGGCAGGCCCGCCAGCGTCAGCGCCGCCACCGCCGCGCACGGCCCGGGAATCGTCACGACATTGTGCCCGGCCGCGCGCGCGTCGCGCACCAGCTTGTAACCGGGGTCGGAAATCAGCGGCGTGCCCGCGTCGGACACCAGCGCCACCGCCTCATGCCCCATCCGCGCGATCAGTCCGGGGCGGACGCCTTCGGCATTATGGTCATGATAGGGTGTCATTGGCCGCTTTACCCCGATATGGCGAAGCAGCTTGGCGGTGACGCGCGAATCCTCGACGGCGATGACGGCGGCGTTCGCCAGCACCTCGGCGGCGCGCGGCGAGAGATCACCGAGATTGCCGATCGGTGTCGCGACGATATAGAGGCCGGGCGCGAGTGAAGCGTTCATGGGAGCAGGGTTCATGGCAGAGGCATCGGCGATCCCGCAACGGGGCACCAGATTATTCCGCGCCGCCATCGTCGCGGCGGCACTGATTCTGGGCGGTTGCCAGTCGGTCGTGCCGCGCGGCCGGCCCGCGCCGGTCAAGCGCCCGCCGGTCTCGCGTCCCGTGCCCGTCCAGCCGCAAGTGGTCGAGCCGGGGATCCCGACCGACACCGCGCGTCAGCGCGTCGCGCTGCTCGTGCCGCTCACCGGCTCCAATGCCGGCGTCGGGCAGAGCCTCGCCAACGCCACCCAGCTCGCGCTGCTCGACACCCGCAACGAGCGGCTGCGTGTCACCACCTACGACACCAATCTCGGTGCCGCCGCTGCGGCGCAGCGCGCCATCGCCGATGGTAACAAGCTGATTCTCGGCCCGTTGCTTGCGGCCGACGTGCGCGCGGTGATGCCCATTGCGCGTGGCGCCGGCGTGCCCGTGATCAGCTTTTCCAACGATGCCAGCGTGGCCGGGAACGGCGCCTATCTGATGGGCAACCTGCCGACCCAGTCGATCGACCGGGTGGTCGATTATGCCTTTACCCAGGGCGTGACGACCTTTGCCGGACTTGTCCCCAACGGCCTGTACGGCGAACGCGCCTCGACGGCGTTCCTGCGCGCGGTCGAGGCCGATGGTGGCAAGGTCGTCTCGCTGCAAATCTATTCCCAGGGTACGCTGTCGGGCGCGGTGAGCAAGCTCGGCGAGGCCGGCCCGTACCAGGCGCTGCTGGTCGCCGACAACAGCGTGGCGGCCTCCGGCGTCGTCGCGGTCGTCCGTCGTGCCGGCGGCGGCGGGGCGCACATCCTCGGCACCGACCAGTGGAATCTCGATGCGACGCTTCCCGCGAGGGCGCCGCTCAACGGTGCGTGGTTCGCCAGCGTGCCCGACCATCTCTACCGTCAATATGCCGTCAAATACCGCGCGCGCTTCGGTACCTCGCCGTACCGGCTTTCGAGCATGGGTTATGACGCGGTGCTGCTGACGATCCGCATCGCGCGCGACTGGCCGATCGGTCGCCCCTTTCCCGAAGCGCGGTTGCGTGACAGCGACGGTTTCTCCGGTCTCGACGGCGCCTTCCGCTTCGGTCGTGACGGCACCGCCGAGCGCGCGCTCGAGGTGCAGGAGATTCGCGGCGGGACGACGGTGGTCGTGTCGCCCGCGCCGACCGGGTTCTGAAAGGCCTTTCCGGTCGCTTCGCGGGCTTTGACGATGGTCAATGCCGGACGCGCGTAATGCTATATCCCATAGCTCATAACGGCTGTGGGAGAGTTGTGTGGCAAGCGCGCGAACGATCGAAGGGACGCCCGTTTTCGACGCCGAGGCGGCGATGCGCGGCTTCGCGCTCAACGAGATGTGCTTTTCGTTCAACGACGCCGCCAACCGCGCGGCGTTCGTCGCGGACGAAGCGGCATATTGTCGCAAATTCGGGCTGACTCCGCCACAACTGGCGGCGGTCCAGCAACGCGACGTGCCTGCGATGATCGCGGCGGGCGGCAACATCTATTATCTCGCCAAGCTGGCCGGCATTCTCGGCCTCGGCGTGCAGGATATCGGCGCCCTGCAAACGGGGGTGACGGTAGAGCAGTTCAAGGAAAAACTACTCGCTTATGCGCAGGAGGCCTGACCATGGCGACGATTCTCGGTGGTATCTTCTCCTCCCACGTCCCCGGTATCGGCGTGGCGATCGCGCGCGGGCTGCAGCAGGACCCTTATTGGAAACCGTTCTTCGACGGGTTCGAGCCGGTTCATGCCTGGCTCGATGCGGTCAAGCCGACCACGGTGGTGGTGTTCTACAATGATCACGGCCTCAACTTCTTCCTCGACAAGATGCCGACCTTCGCGGTTGGCGCCGCCGCCGAATACAGCAACGCCGACGAGGGTTGGGGGCTGTCGCAATCCGCGCCGTTCGCGGGCGCGCCGGCACTCAGCTGGCACATCATCGAGGCGCTGATCGACGCGGAGTTCGACGTCACCACCTGCCAGAAGATGCTGGTCGACCACGCGGTCACGATTCCGTGCGCGCTGTCATGGCCGGGTGCCGCGCCGTGGCCGGTGCGCATCGTGCCGATCGCGATCAATACGGTGCAGCACCCGCTGCCCAGCCCGAAGCGCGTGCTCGCGCTCGGCCGGGCGGTCAATCGCGCGCTGGCATCATGGGAGGGTGACGACCGGATCGTCGTGATGGGCACCGGCGGTCTGTCGCACCAGCTCGAAGGCGCGCGTGCCGGGCATATCAACGTCGCCTATGACCGGTTCTGCATGGACAAGCTGACCGACGACCCCGCGGCGCTGGTCGCGCATAGCAGCCTCGACATCGTCGAACTCGCCGGCAGCCAGGGAGTCGAGATCCTCAACTGGATCGCCGCGCGGGGCGCGCTCGGCGATGGCGCGCACGAGATCAGCCGCACCTATCACATCCCGATCTCGAACACCGCCGCCGCCGTGATGTTGCTGGAGCGCCCGGACGCGGTTCCGGCGCCGGCCCGGGTCGTCGGCGCTGAACGGGAAGATGTGCGCGCCGAATAGTGGCGGGAAGATCGGTGCTGGCGTTCGCGGTGGCTAGGCGAGGGGGGGGGATATATCGGGAATTGGCGGAGTGCGAAATTGCGTACGCTTCGCCCCTCAATGTCGGTCGTTCGGCCGGTAATCCCCGCCCCCCGAAAGCGGACGTCGTTTATTGGCGAACCTCAATCTCGCACCCGACGGGCGGAGGATAGTGCCCGTTCTACCCTCGGTGCGATCCGGCGGCGTTCGGCGGACGAAACGCATTGGCCGAGCGGGTAGCGCTGCTGACGGAACACGAGGAACAGGCGGAAGTCGGCGGGCGCCCAGCTCGCCACTTCGAGCCGTGTCCAATAGGCTGGTAGTTCGATCCGCTCTTCCTTGCCCCGGCCGCCGCTGCGCACCAGTCGGATCGTGCCGCCATGCACGCTCAGCCGCTCTTCCGGCACACCGCCGCGCGCGAACAGATGGAAGGCGACCCCGAGCGCGCCAACGTCGAGGGCGGAGAACAGGATCACCGGCCAGGCGCCGATCAGCAGAAACCGGAGCGACAGGAGTGCAGCCGCGACGGCAAAGCCGATCAGCACGTATCTGCTGGTCGCCGGCATCATTGAGCGCGGCGCGCGCATCCTGATCTCACTAGTCTCGCGCGTGAGGACAGCGAAATCCCACGGCCCTGCGGGACGACGGTCGGTGTCGGGAATATCGTGGACCGGCATGGGAATGTCCTCGCTATTTCGCCCCGGCCGGCAAATGTCGCTGCGGCGGGCCATAGACTGGGTTGCTGACGAAGTTCTGGTCGGTGAGGCTATCGAGAAAGGCGATCAGGTCGGCGATCTCGGGATCGCTGATCGAGAACCCGGTGATCAACGGGTCGCGGTTGGGGTTGGCACCGTTCGGTCCGGCGCTGGATCGCCCGGCGATCGCATAATGTCTGCGGATCACGTCGTAGAGCGTCGCGATCGACCCGTCGTGCATGTAGGGCGCTGTCAGTGCAACATTGCGCAACGAGGGTGAGCGGAAGCGCCCGTCATCCTCCGGCCGTCCGGTCACATCGCGCGCGCCGGCATTGGTCTTGGGATACGCGCCCTTGCCGTCCTCGTTGTAGAGGCCGGTATTGTGGAAGCCCGTCTCGGCGAACGGATTGCCCGCGCTCTGGAAATTGTCGGTGAAGTTGACCCCACCATGACAGTGAGAGCATTCGAGCCGCTCCCCGAAGAACAGTGCCTCGCCGCGTTTGGCGGCGTCCGAGATCGCGGTGGTGTCGCCCAGCCGCTTGTAGCGGTCATAGGGACTGTCGAACGAGGTGATCGACTTGAGAAACGCCGCCAGCGAACCGGTCAGCGCCTCGAGGTCGAAGCCGCGTTTGGCCGGGTATGCCGACCTGAGCAGTGCCATCATCTCCGCATCGCGATCGAGCGCCGCGAACAGTTCCCGTTCGCGGCCCTGCATGCCCATCTCGACCGGCCGGTCGCCAAAAATCGGGATCAGGACCTGCGCCTCCAGCCGCTTGAGGTTGGGATTGGCCCAGTTGAGCGTGGGCAGCCATGCGAGGTTGGCGAGGCTCGGCACGTTGCGCACGCCGGGATCGCCAAGTACGCCGCGATGGGTCGGTTCGCCGTCGGTGAAAGCGCGCGTCTGTTGATGGCAAGCCGCGCAAGACATCGATCCGTCGGTCGACAGTCGCGTGTCGTAAAACAGCGCCCGACCGAGCGCGATTCTCGCTGGGCTCATGCCTGCCATCGTCGTGCGGGGCGGCTGGGGCACCCAGTCGGGCAGTGGCAGGCGATAACCCGCGTCCCGTGTTGCCGCCGTCGCGATGACGGCACTCGATGCGAGCATGATCGCGAAGCAAAGCCGCCGCATCACGTCTAGCGCTTCCGGAACGCGGTCTGTGGTTGCACCGGAACATTGCCGAAAGGCAAGCCGAAGGCAGCGAACACGCCGCGACATTCGGGATCGTCCTGACCCGACATGCAGCCTGGCGCGGTGTCGGGCGTGTTCCGCGTCACGTCGGTCCCCGCGAGGATCGCGGCGAGATCCACCGTAACATGGTCCTTTGCCGGAGCGAACTTGGCGAAGGTCACGGCGATCCGGTTCGGGCGCTCGCACTGCTTGACCGGCGGCGCGGTCATCGGGCCGTGGCCGCAATCGGTGCTGCCGATATGGACCGAAAAGCCCGTCTGCACGCCGGGCCGCATCGTCGCGAATTTGCCCTCCATATCGACCTTGAAGAAGCGGTAGCCGGCCTGCCACACCCAGAACATCGAGGTGAAGTTGAGCGGTGCCGGCGCGACGCTGGCATCGGCATGGTCGAGGTCGTCGGGCAATCCGACGTCGAAGCTCATCCCAACATAGCGTCCCGCCGGTACCTTACCCTTCACCGCGAGGTTGAGCCCGCTATTGCCGCCGCTGCACGGCCCGCTGCCATCCTCGAAATCGAGCAACGCGACGTCGCGATATTGCCAGAGGCCGTCCTGATCGAGTTTGACCGGGATCTTGCGACCCCTGGCATCGATCAGTTCGACGTTGGTGACGTAAAAGCGGAAATCGGTCGGCGTGATCGTCGCTGCCGGGGTGCCGACGCCCGCGTAGCTCTCGCCGCACTTGAACGGCCGCGCGCCGACCGTGGCGGCGAAGTGAATCGTGACCGGTTGAGTGGCTGCGGCGGGCGCGGCAGCGGCCATCGCCGCGATCAGAAAAATGGACATGTCAAAACCTCCCACTGAGCATAAGGCGAACGCTGCGTCCTTCTTCGAATGTGTCGGGATAGGCGGTGGAGCCTTTGTAGAGTGCGTAGCGCTCATCGAAGATGTTCGTGACGCCGACGTCGGCCCGGACGGGCCAGCGCTTCGGCGCAAGTGACAGGAAGACGTCATGCACGTCGTAGGAGGGGCGCTGGCGTAGGACGGTCGTGTCGTAGTCCTGCGCGCTGACGAACAGCGAATTCCAGCGCAGGCGCGCGATGCCGAACAGCTTGAGCGCGGCACTGAGATTCACCTTGTCGGGTGGTGAGAACAGGTTGGTACCGCTGTCGCGATCGACGCTCCGAACGCGGCTGTACGCGGCGGAAAAGTCGACCGGGCCAATGGCGTAGTCCAGTTCGGCTTCGATCCCGTTGCGTCGGGCACGACTGACGTTCTGATATTGCAGGATGGGGCGTGTGCCGAGGAATGGGTTCTTGTAGGTGCCCACCGTTACCGACGTGATGAGATCACCGACGAAACTGCGGTACCAGGTGAAGCGGGCACTCAGCCGGTCATCGGCGGTGAACAGGCCGCGCTTGGCGTAAGCGGCGCCGAGGTTTAGATCGGTGGCAATCTCGGGACGCAAACCCCGGTTGGGCCGGAAATTCGCGAAACTCGTTGCGACCGAATAATCCTGGTACAATTCGCTGACCGTCGGCGCGCGGAACGCTTCGCCGTAGCTGGCGAAAGCGAGCAGGCCTGCGACCGGCCGCACGGCAAGCGTTCCCTTTGCGCTGACCCGGTCGCTCGATTTGTCGGGCGAGGCACCGCTGTCGAGCGAGGTCGTGAACTTGTCCCAGCGAACCACCGGCGTGATCGACAGCCAGCGAGCGATCGTCAGTTCGTCCTGCGCGAACGCGCTGACGACAACCTGGCGCCCATCGGGCGTGATCGTGCTGCCCACGCCCGCGCTCGTCGATCGGTCGCGCTCCTCATAGACATCCCCACCGATCGTCAGCTTGTTGCGCAACGCACCGAGCTCGAATCCAAAGGTAGACTGCAGCGATCCGCCGGTGGTCCGGGTGACCCCGTCCGATCCCGTAAGGGGGGGCGTCGTCGCGGGGTTATCGTCGGCCACGATGCGCAACTGGGTCCGGTAGAGCGTTGCCAATAGCAGCCACGCGCCGGTCGGATCCGACCGGGTCAGGTTGACGACGCTCTCGTTCTGCGTTGTGCGATGCGCCTGCATGAAAGGGAAGGCCGCGTTTGCCTGCGGGTTGTTCGGCCCGTAATCGTCGACGGCGAAATATTGCTGCGATCCTTGCACTCGGAATCCGCCGCCGAGATCGACCCCAACCTTGGCGAGCCAACTCTTGGTGTTGCTGTCTTCGGGCCGCAGGGTCGTTCCGCCACCCTGCCGAATGGGGCCGCTGTCGCGAAAGGCCGCCGCGAACAAGGCGTCCACCGCGCCCGCGCGGCCATAGACTTGGCCGCCATAACGCTGGACCTCGGCACCGCTTTCGTATCCCGCGAACGCGCGCGCGCCGACTTTCTTCCCCGGTTCGAGCTGGCTTTCGACGGACACGGTCTCGAGCGCGAGCACGCCGCCCAGCCCTCCGGCGCCGTAGACGGCAGAATTCGCCCCGCGCAGCGTTTCGATCTGGCGAAGGAAGCTGGGATCGATGAGCAGCGGCGCGCGCAGCGTCTCGGTCGTGTTGCGCCGCGCACCGTCGACGGTGACGATGATCTGCCGCCCGGTAAACCCGCGAATTGCCGGAATCTCGCCTTGCGCTCGCGGACCGCCACCGACGTTCAGCCCGGGCTGAAGCCGCAGCACGTCGTAGATATCGCCTGATTGACGATCGTCGAAATCGTGCGCCGTGACGATCGACACAGGCGCGGCGGTGTCGGTCAGCTTTTCCGGCGTCCGCGTGGCGACGATGACGATGTCATCGTCGCGATCGGCGTCTTGCGCCAGCGCCGGCGAGGCAACAAGTGTAACCGCGACAGCAACCAATGATGTTCGAAACATTTATGTAATCCCCCAAGAACGATCGGCGCTTACGCCGATGGACGACGCCCTTCGTTAGATTGCGATGAGCTTGCGCAACTGTTCGAGATTGGCCTCGACCGGTTCGCTGGAACTCATGGGTTCGAAGAAGGCGCCGGTGCGATCTATCAGGTAGATCGCGGCGGTGTGGTCGATCGTGTAGTCGCTACCTTCCAGCGGTTCGCGCTTCACATAGACCCGGTACGCGGTCTCGATCCGCTTGAGCTGGTCGGGCGTGCCGGTCAGCCCGATGACCGGTGCGGGGAACATCGAGAGGAAGCTCTTGATGTCCTCGCTCTTGTCATGCTCGGGATCGACCGACACGAACACGATATTCAACTTGTCAGCGTCCGCGCCCAGCAGCTTGTGGAGCTGCGCCATGCGGCTCATCGTCGTCGGACAGACGTCCGGGCAGCGCGTGAAGCCGAAGAAGATCGCGAAGGGCTTCCCCTTGAGCGTCTGGTCAGTCACGGTGCGGCCATCGACGTCGGTCAGACTGAACGCGCCGCCGGTCGCCGTCTTACCCGAAGCAGCGCCGGTACTGGCGCTGCCGGAAGGACCGGAGCAACCGGCGACGAGCACCGACCCGCCGAGCGCTAGCGCGGTGAAGATACCGCGCATCACATACCTTCCATCTTCATCGTCGCGCCGGGCGCCTCGACCTTGAACTGAACGGTAACGGACCCGGCCCGCTCGAAACGCAACGTCGCCGGGACCATGGCGCCCTCGACGAACTGTCCCTTCAGTCCGGTGAACATCAGATGATAGCCGTCGGGGTCGAGCGCGACCTTGCCCTTCGCCGGAATGACAAGGCCACCCTTGACCGGCCGCATCCGCATGATTCCGCCGTCCATCGTCATGCTGTGGAGAATGACGGTTTTGGCATAGGGCGACGTCGCCCCGATCAGCTTGTCGGGTTGATCGCCGCTATTGGTGATCGACAGATAGCCCCCTGCAGTGGTCGCACGGGGTGAGGTCGCACGCGACCATGGATGACCGATCAGCAACTTGCCGACGGTGAATTGATGCGCGAGCAGCGGCGCCGCAATGGCAACCGATACCGCGACGACCGGCACGAGCCGGCGCGCAAGATTGAACATGATGTATTCCTGATCATCGGGCACGCACCGTCAGGCGGCGGCGCACCGGTTGAAACGATGGACGATCAGGCGGTGAGCGGGGGACCCCTCAGGGGTGGCCAAGCGCGACGCGCGCGCACCAGTCGGAGCGCAGGGGTGACGAAGAACGCCATCGCCATGATGAAGGTGATCGCGGCGGCAAGCTGGATAGGATCGACCGCGCTCAGCCACGGCAGGGCCAGATCGGCGAACGCACAACGCGATTGTTTTTCATGCTGGCCCGCGTCGCCCTTCTTCATGCCGGCGATGGCGAGTTCCATCGTCTCGTGCGACGTGCCGGTGCAGACGGTGATCGTCAGCGTTCCCGACGACAGGCTGGGCATGAAGCCCGCCGGTACGATGATGCGCATCGCCAGCGTCAGCGCGATGAGAATCGCGACAACGGCGACATGGGCATGAACGAGGCGGCGCAAGCTGCTCACGCGCCACCCTTAGCGCGCCTGGCGCGTCCTGTCACCACGACGGGAATCGACGCGGCCATCGGAGGAGGGCTGGCGGGCGCTCCATCGCCGCGAGATCGGGATATTTCCTCAGAGCGTGCTGCGAATAGGTGGGATCCGGTTATTCGCGCTCAAGCACGCGCTGGGAGCGGACGAACGGCCGGTTCAGCATTGCTCGGACTGAAAGCTGCGCGTCTGCAGACAGCCCATTTCCCGAACGACAACTTCCCCCACCAAACACCGCCAGTGCCGGACACCCACCAGCCCCCCGCAATCCTCACCCTACCGTCACGAAAGCGCCCGCCACGCGACATAGCCCGCCGTCGCCAGCACCATCAGCGCAAAGATGGTGCGCGCGATTCGTGCTCGATCCGCCAGCAGGCGCCCGACCGGAATCGCGATGACGGAGCCGATCGCCCCACCCCCGACCACCGCCGCGAACACCGGCCAGTTGACCAGCCCCGACACGGCGTAGCTCGCGCTCGTCGCGGCACCGAACAGCGCGACCGAAACGAGCGACGAGGCGGCGGCATTGGCCAATGTCATCCCCGTCGCGGCCATCAGCCCCGGCACGATCAGGAAGCCGCCGCCGATGCCGAAAAAGCCGGCCGCCAACCCGGTAATCGCGCCTGCCGGCGCCAGCTTGAGCGTCAGCGCGCCGGTCAGGCGAACGGTCGAATCGCCATCGACCTTGCGCGGCAGCAGCATCGAGCCGCCGACCAGCGCCATCGCCAGCGCGAACCAGACGATCAACTGGCTGCCGTCAACCTGCTTGGCGATATGTGCGCCGATCAATGATCCGCTGAGTCCGGCGCCGCCGAAGACCAGCGCGCAAGGCCATTTCACGCGCCCCGCGCGCGCCTGGACGAGCAAGCCGACGGCGGCATTGACCGCCACCGCCGCGGCCGATGTACCGATCGCGACGTGCGGATCGCGTACCCCGACGACATAAAGCAACAGGGGCGTCGCCAGCACCGATCCGCCACCACCGAACACCGACAGCAGCAACCCGATGACCGCGCCACCGGCCACCGCGGCCGGATAGGAAATCGTCCCGATGTCCATCGCTCAGGCCGCGACCGGCGGGGTCATCGGCGGCTCGCCATTGGGTGTTTCCGCATCGTCCGAGCAAAAGATCGCGGCCAGCGTGTCCATCACCCGCGCCGCGGCGGGATCCGTGATGCGATAGCGGATCGAAAGTCCCTCGCGCCGTGTCGACACGAGGCCGTCGCTGCGCAGGACGGCGAGATGTTGCGAAAGCGCCGACTGCGACACGCCGATCAGCGGCAGCAACTCGCCCACCGAGCGTTCGCCGCCCGTCAACTGGCACAGGATCATCAGCCGTCGCTCGCTGGCGAGCGCGCGCAGCAGGCGCGCGGCGGCGGCGGCACTCTCCTTGAAGCGGGCCACATCGAGGGTCGTGATATCGGTCATGCGCCAGATATATGAATTGAAACTAAATTAGCAACTTCTTATATGATGACGAAGAGGAGCCGCCCATGAACCCCCGCGTCCAGACATTCTTCGACCCCGCGACCTTCACCGCGACGCACCTCGTCAGCGATCCCGCGACCGGTGTCGCGGCGATCATCGATCCGGTGCTCGATTTCGAGCCGAAGGGCGGCAAGCTTTCGACGGTTTCCGCCGATGCGGTGTTGAAGGCGGTGGCCGATCAGCATCTGACGCTCGCCTATGTCCTCGAAACCCATGCGCATGCCGATCACCTGTCGGCCGGGGACCATATCCGTCGCCTGACCGGGGCGAAGCTCGTCATCGGCAAGCACATCGCCGATGTGCAGCATGTCTTCGTGCCGATGTTCGATGCCGACGACGTGCCGACCGACGGCAGCCAGTTCGATATCCTGCTCGGCGAGGGCGACAGCCTGCCGCTCGGCGACCTCACGGTCCACGTGCTGCACACGCCGGGTCACACCCCGGCCTGCAACACCTACCTCATCGGCGACGCGGCCTTTGTCGGGGACACCCTGTTCATGCCCGACTATGGCACCGCCCGCAGCGACTTCCCGGGCGGCGATGCCCGCACGCTCTACCGCTCGATCCACAAGATCCTGGCGCTGCCGCCCGCGACGCGGGTCTTTGTCGGCCATGACTATCTGCCCGCAGGTCGCACCGATTATCGCTGGGAGACGTCGGTTGCCGACGAAGCGGCCGACAACATCCATGTCGGTGGCGATACGTCGGAGGATGCCTTCGTCGCGATGCGCGAAGCGCGAGACCGGACGCTGGCGCCGCCGACGCTCATCCTGCCCGCGCTCCAGGTCAACATCCGCGGCGGCGCGTTGCCGCCGGCATCGCCGTCGGGCAAGGTGTTCCTGAAGCTGCCGGTGACCTTCGCCTAGGCGCGGCGGCGGGCCATGGTGAAGAAGGTGTAGGCCGGCAGGTCGTTGGCCGCCGGATGATCCTCGCGGCCGGTTTCCTCCCAATCCCCCTGATCGAGCTGGAAGGTCGTGTCGCCGTCGTAGCGCTCCCGGATCACCGTGACCTCGGCGCGGTCGGCGATTGGCTCGAACAGCGCGAAGATCTCCGCGCCGCCGATCACCGTCACCTCGCCGGGGCCGGCCAGCGCCAGCGCCTCGTCCACCGTCGCGGCGACCTCCGCGCCCGGCGCGGACCAGGCGGTGTCGCGCGTCAGCACGATGTGGCGCCGCCCGGGCAGCGGGGCGGGGAAGCTCTCGAAGGTCTTGCGCCCCATGATCATCGGCTTGCCCATCGTCAGCGCCTTGAAGCGCTTGAGGTCGGCGGGGAGGCGCCAGGGCAGCGTGCCGCTACGGCCGATCACGCCGTTCTCGGCATGGGCGAAGACCAGCGTGATCACACCGCCACCGCCGCCTTGATGTGCGGCTGGGCGACGTAGTCGCTCAGCGCGAAGTCCTCATATTCGTAAGCATCGATCGCCGGCGGTTTGCGCAGGATGGTCAGCGTCGGGAGCGGCCCCGGCGCCCGCGCCAGCTGCTCGCGTGTCTGGTCGAGGTGGTTCGAATAGAGATGGCAGTCGCCGCCGGTCCAGATGAACTCGCCCACCTCGAGACCGCATTGCTGGGCGAGGATATGGGTGAGCAGCGCGTAGCTGGCGATGTTGAACGGCACGCCGAGAAAGATGTCGGCCGAGCGCTGGTAGAGCTGCAGCGACAGCCGGCCATTGGCGACGTGCGTCTGGAACAGGCAGTGGCACGGCGCCAGCGCCATGGCGTGAAGATCGCCCGGGTTCCACGCCGAGACGATCTGGCGGCGCGACGCGGGGTTTGTCCGGATCTGCTCGATCAGCTCGGCGATCTGGTCGATATGGCGGCCGTCCGCCGTCTCCCAGTCGCGCCACTGCTTGCCATAGACCGGGCCGAGATCGCCCGCCGCATCGGCCCATTCGTCCCAGATGCTGACCTTGCGGTCGCGCAGCCACTGTACGTTGGTGTCGCCGCGCAGGAACCACAGCAGCTCGACGATGATCGAGCGCAGATGGAGCTTCTTGGTGGTCAGCATCGGGAAGCCCTGGGTGAGGTCGAAGCGCATCTGGTGGCCGAACACCGACAGCGTGCCGGTGCCGGTGCGGTCCATCTGCGGAACACCGCTGTCGAGCACGCGCTGCATCAGGTCGAGATATTGGCGCATGTCAGTGCGATCCCAATATGCACGGCTTGATCGCCGCGGGTTCCGGACGCGGCCCCGCGGCGCGGAACATGGCGAGGTAGCCGCCCGCCGAAGGCATATCCTGCATCGCCACCTGGGTATAGCCGACCGCGGCGAATTCGCACTTCAGCAGGGCGGGGGGCGTGCCATGGTTCTGCGTCGGGCGGTTGGCATCGACCACCACGATCAGCCCGCCGGATCGCAGCGACGGGCGCACGTGCCAGAGGAACGCATAGGGCTGCTGGATCTCATGGTACATGTGCACCATCAGCACGCGGTCGAAGCTGTTGTCCGGCAGCTTGGGATTGTCCGGCTCGCCGAGCCGCACGCTGACATTGTCGAGCCGCTCGCGTGCGACGCGTTGCGCCAGCGCGTCGCGCACTTCGGGGACGATGTCCTCGGCCAGCACGCGCCCGTCCTTGCCGACGCGCGCGGCGAGGCGGATCGTGTAATAGCCCTCGCCGGCACCGATATCGGCCACCGTCATGCCCGGCTTGATCCCCGAGCGGTCCATCACCGTGCTCGCCTCATTCAGCCGGTCGCGCGCTTCCTCGTTCGACCAGCGCGGCGACACGATCTTCGCGACGGGCCGGTCCGCGGTGGGGAAGGGGCCGGGCTCGTCGCTGCTGTTCCCGAACAGCGGAGTCGAGCCGTCGCACGCGGCGAGGAGCAGGGCCAGGCCCAGCACCGTCAGTTTCGAGCGCAGGTGAGGATACCCGGCGTCGATCAATCGACGTCCTCCACCTCGACCGTCTCGCCGGTGACGCGCTGCGACAGGGCGGCGGCCATGAACTTATCGAGATCGCCATCGAGCACGTCGGACGGGCTGGTCGACGTCGCGCCAGTGCGCAGGTCCTTCACCAGCTGATAGGGCTGGAGCACATAGGACCGGATCTGGTGACCCCAGCCGATATCGGTCTTGGTCGCGTTCTCGGCATTGGCGACAGCCTCGCGCTCGGCCAGTTCGCGCTCGTAGAGGCGGGCGCGAAGCTGGTTGAACGCCTCGGCCTTGTTCTTGTGCTGGCTGCGCTGGTTCTGGCACTGCACGACGATCCCCGTCGGCAGATGCGTGATGCGCACCGCGGAATCGGTCGTGTTGATGTGCTGCCCGCCGGCGCCGGAGGCACGATAGGTGTCGATGCGCAGATCGGCGTCGTTGACCTCGACGTCGATATTGTCGTCAACCACGGGATAGACCCACACCGAGGAGAAGCTGGTGTGGCGTCGCGCGGCGCTGTCATACGGGCTGATGCGGACGAGGCGGTGGACGCCGCTTTCGGTCTTGGCATAGCCGAAGGCGTTCTCGCCCTTGATGAGCAAGGTCGCCGACTTGATGCCGGCCTGTTCGCCGGCATGATAGTCGACCAGCTCGACCTTCATGCCGTGGCGCTCGGCCCAGCGCGTGTACATGCGCTGGAGCATCTCGGCCCAGTCCTGGCTCTCGGTGCCGCCGGCGCCGGCGTTGATCTCGATATAGCTATCGTTCGCGTCGGCCTCGCCGGCGAGCAGCGCCTTGATCTTGTCGGCTTCGGCACGGACCGCGAGTTCGCCCAGGCTCGCCACGGCCTCGGCTTCCATCTCGCTGTCGCCCTCGGCCTCGGCCATTTCGATCAGCTCGACCGTGTCGGACAGCTCGGCCTCGATCGCACGCGTCGCGGTGATCGCCTCGTCGAGGCGACGGCGCTCGCGCATGACGTCCTGCGCCGCCTTGGGGTCGTTCCACAACGCCTGATCCTCGACGCGTGCGTTGAGTTCGTCGAGCCGGCGCAGCGCGCGGTCCCAATCGAGGAAGCGGCGCAGCAGGGCCAGCGCGGCGTTGATCGTGTCGACATGTGCCTGCGCTTCGGCGCGCATCGGGAAACTCCAACTATCAGTTCTTCGTCCCCGCACGGGCGGGGCGCCGGGGTGTCGCGATTGCTTCTAGGCAAGGCCCGGGCAGGTCGCAACGGCGGGGGTGGCAAGGTATATGGGGACGCCGGTCAGTAAATGCCGCCCTGGCGTTGCAGGAAATCGCTGTCGCGCGGGCCGTCCTTCTTCGCGGTCGGCGCGGCCGACTTGGGCGCGGCATTGGCCGGCAGGTCGGTGCGCTGGGCGGCGCGGCGTGGCTCGCTCTCGGGCTTGAACGCTTCCCAGATCACCGGGGAAAGCGGGTCGTCGCTCGGCCATGCGCCGAACACCGGCTTGCCCGATGCGCGATCGATGCGCACCATGCGGATGCCCTCGGGCGCGCGGAACGGAATCTTCTCCATCCCTTCATAGGCCTTGATCGCGAATTCCTTGAAGATCGGAGCCGCCAGCGTGCCGCCCTGCGCATAGCCGCCGAGCGGGGAGGGGATGTCATAGCCCATATAGACGCCGCCGATCAGCTGCGGCGTGCCGCCGATGAACCACACGTCGGTCGGGCCGCTATTGGTCCCGGTCTTGCCGAACATCGGTCGGTTGAGATCGCGCAATACGGTGGCGGTGCCACGCTGGATGACGCCCTCGGCGATGTGGATCATCTGATAGGCACTCATCGCGTCGACGACCTGCTTGCCGCGCGTCACCGGGCGCGGCATCGGCTTGCCGTCCCATTGCGCCATGTTGCAGCGGTCGCACGGGCGCCAGTTCTCCGGCCAGATCACCCTGCCGTGGCGATTCTGGACGAAGTCGATCAGCGTCGGGGCGTGCGCGCGCCCCTGGTTGGCGAGGATCGTATAGGCGTTGACCATGCGCGACACGGTGGTCTCGCCGGCGCCGAGCGCGAAGGCGGGGTAGGGCGGATATTTGCCAACGCCCATCCGGTCCATCAGGCTGACGACATGGTCCATGCCGACGGTGGTCGCGGCGCGCACCGTCATCAGGTTGCGCGACTGCTCGACGCCCCAGCGCATGGTGTGCGGGCCCGAACCCTGGCCCCCGCCGAAGTTGCGGAAGCATTTCTGGCCGAGCTTGGCGCCCTGGTAGAAGCAGAACGGCGCGTCCATGATGATCGTCGCCGGGGTCAGCCCCTGCTCCAGCGCGGCGGCATAGACGATCGGCTTGATCGTCGAGCCGGGCTGGCGCTCCGCCTGGGTCGCGCGATTGAACGACTGGACCGAGGCGTCGAACCCGCCCTGCATGGCGAGCACGCGCCCGGTCTGCGGCTCCTCGACGACGAACGCGCCGGAAATCTTGGGGATGGCGCGGAGCGCGAAATTGCCGCCCTCGGGCGCTACGGCGATGACGTCGCCGACCTTGAGCGCGTCGAACGCGTTGCCGCCCTTGCCGCGCACCGGCATCTGCGCGGCGTAGCGCGGCAACTTGCCCGTCCGCCCGTCGGCGAAGCCGAGTGTCGCGTTGGCGCCGTCGATCGCGACGACCAGCGCGGCGCGCCAGTCCTGATAGTCGAGTGAGATGTTGGTGTTGAGCAGCGGCGGCAGCCAGTTGGCGCCGGTGATCTCGACATGGCGCATCGGGCCGCTCCAGCCATGGCCGCGATCGTAGCGGATCAGCCCGTCGCGCAGCGCGGTCTGGGCATATTCCTGGAGCTTGGGGTCGAGCGAGGTGCGCACCCACAACCCGCCGGAATAGACGCTATATGGCCCGGCGCGCTCGTCCTCGCCGAACTTGTCGATCAACTGGCGGCGCACTTCCTCGACGAAATAACCGCCACCGACGACCTCGTTGCGCGGTGTCTGGCGCGGCACGGTGCCGAGCGGCTCGGCCATCGCGCTGTCATGTTGTGCCTGGTCGATGAAGCTGTTCTTGAGCATCTCGTCGAGCACATATTTGCGCCGCGCCAGCGCGCGATCCGGATGGCGCACCGGATCATAGTTGGACGGCCCCTTGGGCAGGATGGCGAGATAGGCGAATTGCGCGAGATCGAGCTGGTTGAGGTCCTTGCCGAAATAGGCGTCGCTCGCCGCCGCGACGCCGAACGCGTTGCGGCCCAGCGCGATCTGGTTGAGGTACAGCTCGAGGATCTGCTGCTTGGTCAGCGTATCCTCGATGCGATAGGCGAGCAGCGCCTCCTTGATCTTGCGCGTCGGCGAATAGGTGTTGCCGATCAGCAGGTTCTTGGCGACCTGCTGGGTGATGGTCGACCCACCCTTGGCGCGGCGGCCCGAGCCCATCTTGGTGATATAATCGATCACCGCGCCGGCCATGCCGGGATAGTCGACGCCGTGATGCTCGAAGAACGACTTGTCCTCGGCGGCGAGAAAGGCGCGGATCAGCAGCGGCGGATATTCCTCGAACGACAGCTCGACGCGGCGCTCGCGGGCATAGCTGTGGATCGGCAGCCCATCGATGCCGCGCACATTGGTCGGCAGCGGCGGCTCGTAGGTGCGCAGCTTGTCGACCGAGGGCAGGTCGCTGGCGAAGATGTACCAGAACACCGCCCAGGCGATCGCCAGGAGCACGCCAAGCACGGCGAGCACTTTCACCCACCAGCGGCCCCACGCCTTGCGCGCGAAACCGGCAATGCCACCGACCTCGCGGCGGATGCGGAAGCTCACGGAGGATTCGGGACTATTCATCGGGGCTGACGCTCTAGCAAGTTTCGCGGCGGTTGCCAGCCGGTGTTGCGCGCGGTCGGGGACAATCGCGCGCGTGCCGCCGGTAGTCGTCGGAAAATTCCGCGGCGTCGTGGATGCGACGGGCGGCGGGAAATTCCCTGCGGCAGGGAATTCCGAACTTTTTTTGAACGGGCCGGCAGGGAATTTCGCCACGGCGTGATTCAACCGCGCGGCGGGATCGATCATCAAGGCGTCGTCTAGAATCATCACGGGAGATGTGACGTGAGCGACCCATCAGTTGAATCGGGCCGGGAGCCGGCGGCGGATGCGGCGGCGGTTCCGGCGCGGGTCGGCTATCGCAACCCGCCGTTGCACACGCGCTGGCAGCCGGGCCAATCGGGCAACCCCAAGGGCCCGACGCCGCGCCTGCGCCAGGCGCGCGGCGGGCCGGGCGACCGCCTGCCCGGCGCGGACGAGCCGATGCGCGCGATGATCCTTGCCGAGGCGTATCGCACGGTGACCTTCAGCGAGGGCGAGGTCGAGTTCGAAATGCCGGCGGGGCAGGCGGTGCTGCGCGCGATGATGGTGAATGCGATGAACGGCAACCGCATCGCGCAGTGGCGCTTCACGCAGATCGTGCAGGAGGCCGAGCGCCAGCAGAAGGTGGCGCAGCAGGCGCTGTTCAACGTGTTCGAGCGGGGCGAATATGGGAAACCCAAGGTGGCACCCGCTCGAGAACACGACCTGATTTATGACGAGCGGACGCGGGAGATGGTGGTGCGGGGTGGGGAGGGGTGATTTGTTCGCTGGTGGCGGTGGCTGACCGATACAGTCGTCTTGGCTCTTGTTGAGGTAGACTGCTCGGTTGCAATAGATGATGCTTTGATGAGGGAGGCCCCGCATCATGGCGTTCCGCCCAACGAGATCAGGATTCTCGACGTGATCAGGGGCCGAACTTTTTCATTGGACAGAATGCCCTTGCGCGGTGACGAAGAGGTGGAATTCCGGCGCCGCTACTCGGAGCTTTTGAGACAGCGTGAGGCGCTGCGATGGGAATATGACTGAATCTTGATAACTATTATCGGCGACATATATATGCGCGCTGGAGGCGGACCATGGCCAGCAGTGTCGATCTCGGGGCGCAGCTCGAAAGCTTTGTCGGGCAACTCGTCCAAACCGGGCGCTACAATTCGCGCAGCGAGATTCTGCGCGAGGGTGTTCGCCTGATCCACGAACGCGAGACGCGGTTGGCGGCGCTCGATGCGTCGATCGCGCGGGGCGTTGCCGACGCGGATAACGGGCGTGTGCATGACATCGACGCCGCCGCTGCCCTGCTCGACGCGAAATATGCCGGGCTGACCGGGCAGCAATGAAGGTTGTGCTGAGCGCCGAGGCGCTGGCCGATCTGGAGGCGATCGGCGACTATATTGCGCGCGACGATCCGGCGCGGGCACGCAGCTTCGTCGCCGAGTTGCTCGCCAAGGCGCGCGCGTTGGGCGATATGCCGCACGCCTTCCCCGTCGTACCGCGTTACGCGCATCTCGGCGTACGGCGGCGCGTGCATGGCAATTACCTGATCTTCTACCGGATTGCGGATGCGGGCGTGATTGTCATCCACGTCCTGCATGGTGCGCGCGACTATGAAGCGCTGCTTTTTCCCGACGACTGAGTTGCGGGGATGCCCCAGCAAATGGTCCTATGATCGACAGCGTGACGATGCGCCGCCGATCGGCAAGGCATCGTCGTGCCGCCGTCAAATGGCGCGCGGCAATGTTCGACTGAACTGTCTCAAGCCGCGTAGCGCCCGTCCTCCAGCCGCCGCGCCATGCCGATGCCGGCGAGCGCGTCGAGCACGGGGCGGACGGTGGCGGCGCGCTTGCCCTTGAAGGCGCGGGCGATGTCCTGCGGCGCCATCGGCGCGGACGCGGTGACGAGGACGGACTGCACGGCGCTGACCTGTTCGGGCAGGGTCGTCGGCCAGGCGATGACATTGTCGGGCAGCACGACCGGCGCCTCGCCAAGGTCGAGCGTGTCGGCGACGGGGGCGGCATAGGCCGGGGCCTGATAATCGGGGCGCAGCCAGCGGATAAGCCCCTTGGCCTCTTCCGCCGCGCGCGCCTTGTTGAGCGCGACGAGGCGGACGAGAATTTCCTCGTCGGACAGGATCGCGGGCCAGCCATAAGCCTCGGCAACCAGCGTATCGATCGCGTCATGATGCTGGCGGATGAGGGTGACGAGGCCGCGATCGTGAATGTCGCGCTCGACATCGGTGAGCGCGCGGCCGGCGCGCAGTGCCTCCAGCACATTGTAGAGTTTGGTCAACGTCAGATCGTCATGCGCGGCGAGAACGCGCTTGCGCAGCGCATCGAGCGCCTCCGCCTCGGCGCGGATGCGGTCCTTGAGCGGCTCGGGTACGTCGGCGGGGAAGGGGAAGGTTGTCGCACATTTCGTATTATAGACTGGAGTATTTCCTACGCCATGGCGCCCTCCGACGCGTTCAGAAAACCTTGCATGCGCACGCGAGCTTAGGACGCCAAGCATATAGGCGTTATCGGTTGCGACACATCTTAGCTTTTGGTCCGGCAGCACCGCCGAGGGAAGGAAAACAAAGTACCTTATGGGCGAGTTCTCAACGGTCACAATGTATCGATCGATATGCCGAATACCGTCGCGCAAACCCTCTCGTGACGCTTCGAAGCGCCACCATTCGTTCCTCAGGCGCGGGTTTCGCTCTTGGCTTCGCTCGGGTTTGGTGTTGTTTAAAAGGTATTGATAGGCGGGCTCTGAGATGCTGCGAACGTCGGCTTCAGTCGCACAGCTGTTGAAATCCAACACCCTGACATTTCGCGGGCGCCGGGCTACGTCTTTCCCGTTCAAATAGAAAGGAGCGAAATGGGCCAAAGTTTCTGGATCAAAAAAAAGACCGGCTGCAATGTTGCTCGGTAAAACCAACGAAGCCGCGTAGGGTTTCATCCCGGCATGAGTCAGATTTGACCAAGCTTCAAGTTCGCGAAGGCTATCAATTTCCACAGAGGCTGAAAGATCCGGAGAAATAGAGCTGCGGAACACCGGCTGCAGGTCGCTCTGCTCAAGAACAGTGGCGTCTAAAACGCTCCTTTTTGAGTCGTCGTGGTCGGGGGCCAAAAGAAGCAATTTCTTTTGTGCGTTTTTCCTTGAGACCACAGTGAATGCGACACGCACGCCGGCGTCTGCATCTTTCCCTGTCCACGGGTGATCCGGAATCGCGAAACCGATTTGGAGATCACCGCCGAGCGCTGCGGTGGTGACCTCCCTGTTCTGTTCCATCCTTAGGCGGCTAGTGGTGATGAGACCAAACTGGCGGGCGATACCGCGTATTTGATTCGCGGCCATGCTCCAGAAATACATCACTAAGTCGACGTTGCCGGGCACATCGGAATGCGCTGTTCGAAGCGCGTCAGCATATCCATCGCCCAATAGTTCCCGAGTTTCGCGACTTGAGATAAACGGCGGATTGCCCACAATGAAATCAGCCTTCGGCCATTTCGCCGCGCGCGGGTTCACATAGCGATAGACCTCGACCCGCGCCGTCTCGTCGGGCACCTTGCGCCCGGTCACGGGATGGTCCTTCATCGCCTCGCCGTCCCAGCGGGTGACGGGCTGGCCGTGCTCGTCACGCTCCAGTTCGCGCGCGTCATAGTCGATCAGCGCGTCGCGGTTCTCGATCGTGCGGATGTCTTTCAGGATCGGCTCGGGCGGGGATTGCGTCGCGCCGTTGACGCGGAAATGCCATTGCAGATAGCCGATCCACAGCACCAGTTGCGCGATGGCGGCGGCGCGCGGGTTGATCTCGATCCCCAGGAAATTCTCAGGGGTGATGGTGTGGCCGGTGATCTGTGCGACATATTGATCGTCGCCCAATTCGACGAGCAGATCGAGCACCTCGCCCTCCAGCTCCTTCATCCGCGCCATTGCGACATAGAGGAAATTGCCGGTGCCGCAGGCGGGATCGAGCACCTTCGTCTGCGCGAGCTTGCCGTGGAACGCCTCGACCAGCGCCTTGGCCTCGGCCGCCTTGTTATCACCGATCAGCGTGGCGGCGGCGCCGCGCACGCCGTCCCAGTCGTTGCGCAGCGGCTCGATGATGGTCGGCGAGATCAGCCGCTCGACATAGGCGCGCGGCGTGTAATGCGCGCCGAGCTTGGCGCGTTCCTTCGGGTTGAGCGCGCGTTCGAGCAGCGTGCCGAAGATCGCCGGCTCGACATCGCGCCAGTCCTTTCCCGCCGCCTCGATCAGCACGGCGAGTTCCTCGCCGTCGAGTTCGAGCGCGTCGGCATTCTTGAACAGATAGCCGTTGAAACGTTTGACCGGCTGGCGCAGCGCGGGGGCGAACTCGCCCTTGTCCATCGCGCGCCACAGCGCGGCGAGCGAATGGTGGAGCTGCTGCGGGCTGTCGATATGCTCACGCAGCAAGGTCTTGAAGCTGTCTTTGGGGAGCAGCACCTCGGTATCTTCGGCGAACATCGTGAAGAGCACGCGCATCAGGAAGCCGCTGACGCTCTCCGCATTATAGCCGCGCGCCTCCAGCCGGCGCGAGACGGTGGCGAGCAGGACGGCAATCTCGCCGGTGACTTTCGCCGACTGGATCGCCGGGTCGAGCGCCCTGGGTGCGGTCCAGATCGCGGCGAGGCGCTCGCGGACGGCATCGTCGCGGAGATCCTCCAGCATGATGCGGTAGCGCGAGCGATCCGGGAATTGGGCATAGGCCTTTCCGGTGCCGGTGAAATCGGCATAGACCTCGATGCAATAGCCGATGTCGGCGACGAGCAGGAAGGGCGGCCAGCCATGCTCGCTCGGCAGCGCCTTGGCGTAACGCTCGGCCTGGCCCTTGGCCTGCACCATCGCCTTGGCCCAGCCCGGCGTACCGCGCCGTGCGGTGCCGCGCTTGATGCGGGTCGAAGCGGTCTGGCCGAACAGGTCGAGGTCGGCGTCGCCGCGTGCCGCCGCCGCGCGATCGGCCTCGCTGCCCTGCTTGGCCTCGAGGATGAAGCAATCGCGCTTATAGGCATCGATGCGGCCGAAGCTGGTGGTGCCGTCGCCATTGCCCTGGAATACGCGGCGCTCGAAGACATAATCGTTATGCGCGTCGTCGGTGCGGCTGCCGTGCGGTGGGGCGACGCCAATCAGCGCGCACAGGCCGTTGATGAAGCTCTGCGTATTGGCCAGTTCGGAGCCGCCGGTGTCACGCCATTGCGCGATGAACGCGTCGATGTCCGTTGCCCCCTGCATCGCGCCTGTTTGGGGCACGAGTGGCGGCGATACAATCGGCTTTTGTCAGGTGGTAACGGGTAGCCGCGGCTTCTGGTCGTCGCCAGCACGGCGGGTGCGAATTCGCCGCGGATGTCGTATCCTTCGCCAAAATCCCCTGCATGGACCGTGATCCGCCATGGCGAAATTGTCTTCCAAGCTCCGCAAGCTCGACGCGGCCTTGCTCAATCTCATGTCCGACGAGGCGATGGGGCTCAGCGAGTTCGACGGGTTTTGCGCCGGTTTGCTGGTAAGCCCCGACCTCGTCATGCCGGGCGAGTGGCTGTCGCGCGTCTGGGGCGAGGAGGAGGGTGGCGAACCGGTGTTCGACGACCTGGGCGATGCACGCAAAATGATCGCGATGCTGACCGATCATTACAACGACGTGGCGCGTATGTTGCACGGCCGACAGGGCGGTTACGCTGCGATCTACGACGTCGATACGCGGCATGACGAGACCTTGTGGGAAATATGGGTCGAGGGCTTCATGGCGGCGATCGAGCTGCGGCCGGAAAGCTGGATGGCGATGGCGCGGGATCTGGACGAGGACGCCGAGGCGGCCTTTTCGTGCATGATCGTCCTTATCGATATCGCGCGCGGGGAGAGCGACTTGCCGGCGGAGACGATCGAGGAATTGACCGTCAAGGCGCAGGACCTGATTCCGGGGCTGGTCGAGACGCTGTACGATGCGCGGCTGCGGCTGGATCAGGGGCCGCTCGCCGCGCCGGGCGCCGGCCCGGCGACGCGCGGCAAGACCGGGCGCAACGAGCCGTGTCCGTGCGGGTCGGGCAGGAAGTACAAGAAATGCTGTGGGCTTAACTGAGCGGGGTTCGCGCGCCGGTGGTTCGCTCGACGCATGCCGCCGTTGGAGCGACGTGAACGGGACGATCTGTCGTGCGGGCGGGCTTGTGTCTCCGCACTCCCCCGTAACCCCTTCACGGATCATGCGCATCCTTCACGGCGCCCGCGATCTGCCGCGGGTTCTCGATGCGTGAAGCGGTTTCGGTCGCGCGCCGGGATCGATACCCGTGCCACCCACCCGTCGTTACTATTTGTCGGGCGGTGGCGAGTTGGCATCGCTCGCAGGCAATTGCGGATGGACGATCCTGGGCTGATCGCCCGTCAGCGCGTTGAGGAAGGCGACGATCTGCGTGGTTTCCGTCTTGTTCAGCGTCTGGCCGAGCTGCACCTTCGCCATCACGTCGACGGCCTTCGCCAGATCCTGTTCCGATCCGGTGTGGAAATAGGGCGCGGTGAGCGCGATGTTGCGCAGCGTGGGGACCTTGAAGAAATAGTCGTCGGCCGCCACGCCCGTAACGCCGCCGCGGCCCTTGTCGCCAACCGGGCGATATTTGACATCGGGCGCCGCGACCACGCCGAATTTGGCGTACATCGTGCCGCCGACGTTGACGCCGGAATGGCAAGCGGTGCAGCCCTTGTCCATGAACAAGGCGAGGCCGGCTTTCTGGCTCGCGTCGAGCGCCGTCGCGTCGCCGCGCAGGAAGCGGTCGAACGGTGCGTTCGGCGTGATGAGCGTTGCCTCGAAGACGGCGATGGCCTTTTGCGCGTTGGCCAGCGAGACAGGGTTGGCATCGCCCGGAAACGCCCGCGCGAAATCGTCGCGATAGGCGGGCAGCGCCGCCAGCTGTTCGGCGACATGCTGCTTGGGCGAGGCCATCTCCACCGGATTGACCATCGGGCCACCGGCCTGTTCCTCAAGATCCTTCGCCCGCCCGTCCCAGAATTGCGCGAAGTTGAAGACCGCATTGAACACCGTTGGCGAATTGCGCCCGCCGCGTGTTCCGTGGAAGCCGGCCGAGGCCGGCGAATTGTCGGCGCCACCCAGCCCGATATTGTGACATGACGCGCAGCTGATCGAATGCGTCACCGAAAGGCGCGGATCGAAATAGAGCATCTCGCCAAGCGCGACCTTTTCCGCGGTCGCCGGGTTGCCGGGGAGCTCGGGCGCCTTGACCGGGATCGGCTTGAAGGCTTCGCGTGCGCGCAGCGTCAGCGGGTCGGTCGAGGCCTTCATCGCGGGCTCGGAAGCCGTCGCCGCCTGATTCGTGCCGCTGGTCGTTTCGGGGGATTTGTTGCAGCCGGCCACGAGCAGGCCGAGGCTTGCCGCCGCCAACAGGGATGCGCTGCCGCCAAGCAGGCGCGGCCCCCGGCGGATGCCGGCGAGCGCAGTGACATGTGGGGACGAAGCGATCATGTTTCTGTCCTTGACGTTCAACATGCCGACCGACCGGGTGACAGGCCGGAATGGGATACCTCCGTGTTACCAGAGGGACTCTCATCAAGCCGCATCGGGCCGGACACGGAGAAGCTGCCCCGATCGGCGGCAGGTCGCAATATCGGAATATACTTAGATCGCGTGGAAGGTCGCTCGAGGGTCCGTGGATTTAGGGTGGTCAGCGCTCGCAAGCGGAGCGCCGGCGGCCGAGGTCGAGCGCGATGCTCCGCTCGTGCCGCCTGTCCGGCCCACGCCACGCCCGCCGTCACGCGCCGCGCCGAATCCGTTCGACCCTTATCCGGGCCAATAGCCCAACCGTCCGCCGGTCAGTTCGTCGCGTTGCCGCCATCGTTCGACGCCAGCCGCCGCGCGAAATGCACTTCGACCGCGCGCAGGATGCTCTCGGCGATGCGTTTGCGGCCGTCGGGCGAGTCGATGAACGCGGCGTCGGACGGGTTGGAGATATAGCCGGTCTCGAACAGGATCGAGGGCATGTCGGGCGCCTTGAGCACGACCAGCGAGGCCATGTGGTGGAAGGTGGAGCGGACCGGGATCAGCGGCTGCGCCTCGCGGCCGAGCAGGCGGGCGAAGCTGGCCGAATTGTTCATCGTCTCGCGCTGCGTCAGGTCGATCAGGATCGACGAGATGTCGGGCGTGGTCGAGGCGAGGTTGACGCCGGAAATGATGTCGGCCTTGTTCTCGCGCGCGGCGAGCCTGGCGGCTTCCTTGTCGGAGGCGACCTCGGACAGCGTGTAGACCGAGGCGCCCGAGGCGCTGCCGGCGCCGACGCTGTCGCAGTGGATCGAGATGAACAGGTCGGCATGCAGCTTGCGCGCGATGCCATAGCGTTCCTGCAGCACGAGGAAGCGGTCGTCCTCGCGGGTCAGCGCGACGCGCACCCGGCCCGAGGCGACGAGCTCGTCGCGGATCGCCTTGGCGATGCGCAGCGTGACGTCCTTTTCGCGGCGGCCGTCGACCGGCGAGATCGCGCCCGGGTCGACGCCGCCATGCCCGGCATCGATGACGACCAGCGGGCGGCTGTCGTCGTCGCCATAGATGCGCGGCAGCGGCAGCGTGCGGCTTGGCGCGGGGACCGCCTGGGTGACCTCATATTGGCGCGCGGGGGCCTCGGCGCCGAAGTTGAACGGCGGCAGGAAGCGCACGCGCCCCTCGGCGGCGGCGCGGGCGAAGCCGGCGTCGTCGACGGTGCGCAATTCGAGCGTCAGTTCGCGGCCGTCGCGGCCGAACACGCCTTCGGTGACGACGGCGGGGCGGGCGAGAGCGAACACGATGCGGGCGCCGCCGCCATGCCAGCCCTGGCGGACCGCCGCGACCACGCCCGACCCTTCGGCATTACGCCCCGGCGTCGCGCCATCGACGTCGAGCGCGATGCGCTGAGGCCCGGCAAGCAGGAATGCCGACGCATCGGCCACGCTCTGGTCGAAGCGCACGACGATGCGATCGTTCCTGATGTCGACATGCTGCACGGTGGCGGCCCAACCGGGCGTGCCGGCAAACCAGCAGGCCAGCAGGGCGAGAAAGAATGACACACGGGTACAATGCCGCGCCGAGGGGGCGCGGGTCCAGTGAAAAGGCATAGGGGGTGTCCCGACACTTTCCTGTTCGTTGGATCCGACACTGGGCCGGATCTTCCGATTTATCGATTTCGAGAAACTACCTACGTAGCCGCCGGTTCCATCGCGGTGAAGCGATGCGGTTAACCGGCAAGTAGGCATAATCTTGCCGGCAAGGCGGCAAAAACGTGCCGGTTGCTGCGCCGCTCATTGGGTGCTAGTCATCAAGATGTTCGGACAAGCGCCTTGTTTTTCGCTGTTCGACACCAACGGCCGCCCCGGCTTTCTCCGTCGCGGTTTATCCAGGTTGACGTTCGCATGCCGTATTTCCTCCCACCCGCAGACCGTTCGGCGATCGCCGATCGGGACGCGGGCGTGCGAGGTGTCCTGGGCCACCGGCCCGGACGTGCGGCGCGAGCAGAGGCATTCACCCACAACCCCGTGACCGGCGCGTTCGCCGGTTTCGACCCCAGGGCCGGCGCATCCGCCGGTTGGGGGCTGCACCCACATCGCGCGCGGCTAGCGCCGCCGGCGTCCGGACCGCGCGCCCGGAGACTATTACATGACCATGCGTATGCTGATCGACGCACGCCACCGGGAGGAAACCCGCGTGGCCGTCGTCAAAGGGAACCGGATCGAGGAGTTTGATTTCGAATCCGCCGAGCGCAAGCAGCTCAAGGGCAATATCTATCTCGCCAAGGTAACCCGCGTCGAACCGTCGCTGCAGGCGGCGTTCATCGATTACGGCGGCAATCGCCATGGCTTCCTGGCGTTCAGCGAAATCCATCCCGATTACTACCAGATCCCCAAGGAGGATCGCGAGGCGTTGCTGCGCGAGGAGGCCGAGCACGCCGCCGAGGAGGCCGCGCTGCGCGCCGAGCAGGACGCGCATGACGAACTGCACGGCGAGGAATTCGCCGACGACGATTTCCACGGCGACGAGGGTCATGACGACGACCGCGACCCCGACGAGGAGACGGTCGAGCGGTTCGAGGACGATGGCGGGCTCGACCCCGATGTCGCCGCGCAGGAAGAAGGCAAGGGGCGTGGCCGCGGGCGCGGCCGTCGTCGCGGCGGTTCCGACGAAGCGGTGGAGGATCTGCGCGAGCGTCGCATGAACCTGCGCCGGCGCTACAAGATCCAGGACGTCATCCGGCGCCGCCAGGTGCTGCTCGTCCAGGTCGTCAAGGAAGAGCGCGGCAACAAGGGTGCGGCGCTGACCACCTATCTGAGCCTCGCCGGCCGCTATTGCGTGCTGATGCCCAACACGTCGCATGGCGGCGGCATCAGCCGCAAGATTTCGAATGCCGGCGACCGCAAGCGCCTGAAGACGATCATGGCCGACATGAAGCTGCCGCCGTCGATGGGCTGCATCGTGCGGACCGCCGGGCTGCAGCGCACCAAGGTCGAGATCAAGCGCGACTTCGACTATCTCGCAAGGCTGTGGGACGGCATTCGCGAGACGACATTGTCGTCGTCGGCCCCGGCGCTGGTCTATGGCGACAGCGACCTGATCAAGCGCGCGATCCGCGATATCTACAATCGCGAGATCGACGAGGTGATCGTCGAGGGCGAGGAAGGCTATCGCCAGGCGAAGGACTTCATGAAGCTGCTGATGCCGAGCCATGCACGGCGGGTGAAGCATTATTCCGATCCCGTGCCGCTGTTCCAGCGCGCGCATGTCGAGGACCAGCTGTCGGCGATGTACCACCCCGTGGTGCAGCTGAAGTCGGGCGGTTACCTGGTGATCAACCCGACCGAGGCGCTGGTGTCGATCGACATCAACTCGGGGCGCTCGACGCGCGAGCACAATATCGAGCAGACCGCGACCGCGACCAACCTCGAGGCGACGCATGAGATCGCGCGCCAGCTGCGGCTGCGCGACATGGCCGGCCTCGTCGTCATCGACTTCATCGACATGGACAATGGTTCCAACGTCCGCAAGGTCGAGAAGGCGATGAAGGAAGCGCTGAAGAACGATCGCGCCCGCATCCAGGTCGGCCGCATTTCGAGCTTCGGCCTGATGGAAATGAGCCGCCAGCGCCTGCGCACCGGCGTGCTCGAGGCGTCGACGCGCCAGTGTCCGCATTGCGAGGGCACCGGCCTGGTCCGCACCGCATCGTCGGCGGGGCTGTCGGCGCTGCGCATGATCGAGGACGAGGCGGCGCAGGGGCGCGGTTCGCAGGTCTTGCTGCGCGCCAGCACCGAAGCGGCGGTCTATGTGCTCAACCGCAAGCGCGCCGAACTGGCCGAGATCGAGGATCGCTACGGCGTGTTCGTCGAGATCGTGCCCGATGGCGAGCAGGAGGGCGCACGCATGTCGGTCGAGGTCTCCGGGCCGCCGCCGGCGCATGCGCCGCGCTTCGACGCGCCGATCGAGGAGCTCGACGAGGATCTGCCCGAGGACATCGAGGACGAGATCGAGGAAGACGAAGAGGAAGAAGCGGAGGCGCCGCGTGCCGCGCGCCAGCCGCGCGAAGAGCGTGGCGAGGGCACCGAGGCGGAGCGCGCCGAAGGGCGCAAGCGTCGCCGCCGTCGCGGCCGTCGCGGTCGCAATCGCGAGGAGGGCGACGTTCGTCCGGGCGAGGGCGAGGGCGAAACGACCGAAGTCGCTGAAGGGGACGAGGCCGGGATCGAGAGCGACGTCGAGGTCGCCGGCGATGAAGCGCCGAGCGAAGCCGCGTCCGAGGGTGGAGAGCGTGGTGACGGTCGTCGCCGTCGCGGTCGTCGCGGTCGTCGCGGTGGACGCCGTCCGGAAGGCGAGCGCGCCGAGGGCGAGGCGAGCGAGTCGCAGGGCGACGAAGCCGTCGCGGTCGCGGTCGAAGCTGACAGCTCGGTCGAGGCCGAGCCGGAGCCCGTCGTCGAGGAGGAGGCACCCAAGAAGGGGCGCCGCCGTCCGCGCGCCCGGGCCGCCGATGCCGTGGCAAAGGTCGCGGCACCCGCCCCGGCACCGGTCGAGGCAGCGGAGCCGGCACCCGAGCCGGCGGCCAAGCCGAAGCGTTCGCGCAAGAAGGTCGTGGCTGATGCCGCGCCGGCCGAGGCCGTCGCTGTCGAGCCGGCGCCGGTGACATCCGAGCCGGTCGCCGAGGAAGCGGCTGTCGCGGAAGCGCCGGTGGAAGCGGCCAAGCCGAAGCGCCGCGCGCCGCGTCGCAAGGCGGCCGAAGCAGCGGTCGAAACGGTCGCCGATGTCGCGGCCGAAGAGGCCCCGGCGCGAAGCGCGGCGGCCCCGGCGGCTGCGCAAAGCGTGGCAGACAATGCCGAAGTGGACGCCGATCCGGGCGAGGCGGGATCGCCGCGCCGTGGCTGGTGGCAGCGTACCTTCGGCGCGTAACGGATGAGCGAAGGGGCGCGATCGTCGCGCCCCTTCACCGCCGGTTCAGCCCGTTCGGGCGATGAAGGCTGGCGATGAGCGCGATCAACAGGGTAGAGCGGCGGACATGCGCAAGCTGAATCGGTTCATCACAGCCTTCGCCGCCGCCATGATGGTGTGGGTACAGCCCGCCGCCGCGCAATCCATCCTGCGCGATGCCGAAACCGAGTCGCTGTTCGCCGACATGTCGCGGCCGCTGATCCTGGCGGCGGGGCTTTCGCCCAACAACGTCAAGGTCGTGTTGATCAACGACGATTCGATCAATGCCTTCGTCGTCGGCGGGCAGACCGTCTATGTCCATTCCGGCCTGCTCAAGGCGGCCGACAACGCCAACCAGGTGCAGGGCGTGATCGCGCATGAACTCGGCCACATCGCCGATGGCCATGTCGTGCTGAGCGACGCCGGCGCCAAACCGGCGCTGGGTATCTCGATCCTCTCGCTGGTGCTGGGCATCGCGGCGATCGCCGCTGGCGCGGGCGATGCCGGAGCGGGCATCCTTGCCGCCGGCCAGACCGCCGCCCAATATAAATATCTCGCTTTCAGCCGCGTGCAGGAGGCCACCGCCGATGCGACGGGCGCCAAGTTCCTGCGCGAAGCCGGTATTACCGGCAAGGGCATGCTGACCTTCTTCAAGAAGTTGCAGAACGAGGAATATGCCTATGGCCTGCAGAACATCGACCCCTATGCGCAGAGCCATCCGCTGTCGGGCGACCGGGTCGCCGCGCTGACCGCCGACGTGGTCAATTCGCCGGCATATAATGCGCCGCCCGACCCGACGCTCGACGTCCGGCTGTTGCGCGTGAAGGCCAAGTTGATGGGCTATGTCGCGCCCTATCAACAGACGCTCAACGCCTATCCCGAGACCGACCAATCGATCTACGGCCATTATGCCCGCGCTTATGCCTGGCACAAGGCAGGGTACCCCGACCGCGCGAATGCCGAGGCCGATGCGCTGGTCAAGGCCGATCCGAACGACCCCTATTTCCTCGAGATCAAGGGGCAGATCCTGCTCGAGGCGGGCAAGCCGAAAGAGGCGCTGGCACCGCTCCGCGCGGCAACCGAGAAGTCGCGCAATGCGCCGCTGATCGCGACGACCTTCGGCCATGCGCTGATCGCGACCGAGGACAAGAGCAACTATCCCGAGGCGGTGAAGGTGCTGCGCAGCGCGGTGGCGCGCGATGACGACAATCCGTTCGCCTGGTATCAACTCGGTACGGTCTATGAGCTGACCGGCGACGAACCGCGCGCGATGCTGGCGACCGCCGAAACCGCGAGCCTGAACGGCGACCTGCGCACCGCCGCCTTTACCGCGCGCAACGCGATGCTTGGGCTGCCGCCCAATTCGAGCGACTGGATCCGCGCGCAGGACATCGCGATGACCGCGCAGAACGAGATCGACGACAATCCCGACAAATACAAGCGCCGACGGTGACGATGGCGGTATCGCGGAAGACGCTGGCGCTGGTCGCGCTGGCCGGGGCGCTGGCCGGGGCGGGGGCGATGTGGGGCGGGCAGCGGCTGGCAGGGACCGGCACGCCGGTGAGCGATGCACAGGCGCGCGGCTATGTGCTCGACCATCCCGAGATGCTGCCCGGCCTGATCGACACGGCACGCGCGCGGATGAGTGCCGAAGCGGTGGCGGCGAACCGCAAGGCGATCTTCGCGCCCTATGCCGGCGCCTGGGCGGGGAACCCGAAGGGCGACCTGACGATCGTCGAATATTTCGATTATAATTGCGGCTATTGCCGCGCGACGTTGCCGATCATCGCGAAGCTGCTGGCGAGCGACCCGAAGTTGCGCATCGTCTATCGCGAATGGCCGATTCTGAGCCCCGAGAGTGCCGACGCGGCCAAGTTGAGCCTCGCCGCGGCCGAGCAGGGCAAGTTCATGGCCTTCCACACCGCACTCTATGCCGGTGGCCCGGTGACGGCGGCAAGCATGACGGCGGCGGCGAGGAAGGCCGGAGTCGACAGCGCGAAGCTTTCGGCGGGCGCGGTGCGGGCCGATGCCGAACTCGACCGCAACATGCGCGTGGCGCGCGAGATCGGAGCGAGTGGCACGCCGACCTGGGTGATCGGCAGCAAGGTGATCTCCGCCGCGATGCCGCTCGAGACGATGCAGTCGGCGATTGCCGAGGCGCGCGCGGGACGTTGATTGCCGCGCTTGCGAGCAGCGCGGGCGCTACCCATCTAGTCCCGATAAGGGGATTTCATGGACAATATCATTTCGGTCACCGGGGTTTCCAAGACCTACGCCTCCGGCCATCGCGCGCTCGAGCCGGTCGATCTCGACATTCGCAAGGGTGAGATATTCGCGCTGCTCGGACCGAACGGTGCGGGCAAGACGACGCTCATCTCGATCATCTGCGGCATCGTGCGCCCCTCCGCCGGGACGATCATGGTCATGGGGCATGACGCGATCACAGACTATCGCGCCGCGCGGCGGCTGATCGGACTGGTGCCGCAGGAACTGTCGGTCGACATGTTCGAGACGGTCATCGCGACGGTCAAGTTCAGCCGGCGACTGTTCGGCAGGTCGGCCGACGACGCCTATCTCGAGCAGGTGCTCAAGGACCTGTCGCTGTGGGACAAGCGCCACGCCAAGATCGCGGAACTGTCCGGCGGCATGAAGCGCCGGGTGCTGATCGCCAAGGCGCTCAGCCACGAGCCCGACATCCTGTTCCTCGACGAGCCGACCGCCGGGGTCGACGTCGCGCTGCGCCGTGACATGTGGAAGCTGGTCCACCGGCTGCGCGACAAGGGCACGACGATCATCCTGACGACGCATTATATCGAGGAGGCCGAGGAAATGGCCGATCGCGTCGGCGTGATCGACAAGGGGCGATTGATCCTGGTTGAGGAAAAGGCGGCACTGATGCGCAAGCTGGGCAAGCGGCGCATGCTGATCAGCCTGCAGGAGGCGATGACGGCGGTGCCGACCGAGCTTGCCGAATGGCACCTCGAACTGGCGGAAGAAGGCAGGCAGCTATTGTATCTGTTCGACGCGCAGGCCGAGCGCACCGGCATCCCCTCACTGCTGCGCAAGCTTGGCGAACTCCATATCGGCTTCAAGGACCTCGAGACGTCGAAAAGTTCGCTCGAGGACATCTTCGTCGATCTCGTCGCCAACGACCGGGCGGAGCAGGCGGCATGAACGCGATCAATTTCAACGGTATCTGGGCGATCTATCGTTTCGAGATGGCGCGTGCGCTGCGCACGATCTGGCAGAGCCTGGTAACGCCGGTGATCACCACGGCGCTGTACTTCGTGGTGTTCGGCGGGGCGATCGGGTCGCGCATGCAGCAGGTCGGCGGGGTGGGCTATGGCAGCTTCATCGTGCCGGGGCTGGTGATGCTCTCGCTGCTGACGCAGAGCATCTCCAACGCCTCGCTCGGCATCTATTTCCCCAAATTTACCGGCACGATGTTCGAACTGCTTTCCGCGCCGGTCACCGCGATGGAGATGGTGGTCGGGTTCGTCGGCGCGGCGGCGACCAAGTCCGTGGTGCTCGGGCTGATCATCCTCGCCACCTCGGCCTTCTTCGTGCCGCTGCATATCGCCCATCCGTTCGCGATGCTGGCGTTTCTCGTGCTGACCAGCCTGGCGTTCAGCCTGTTCGGGTTCATCATCGGCATCTGGGCCAACGGCTTCGAGCAATTGTCGTTCGTGCCGGCGCTGCTGATCACGCCGCTGACCTTCCTCGGCGGGGCATTCTACTCGATCGACATGCTGCCGCAGCCATGGCGCACGGTGAGCCTGTTCAACCCGGTGGTGTATCTGATCAGCGGGTTTCGCTGGGCATTTTTCGACAAGGGCGACGTCAGCGTCGCGATCAGCCTGGGGGTGACGGCGTTCTTCCTGCTGCTGTGCCTTGGCGTGGTCGGGTGGATTTTCCGGACCGGGTGGCGGATGAAGAACTGAGCTTTCTTCTCCCTCTCCCCGACCCTCTCCCCGTCAAGGGGAGAGGGAGAATTATTTGACGACCGGCAGCATCACCTTCGAACCCGCGCACACCTTTTGCGTCGCCTTCACATAATCCGCCGGCCTGGCCCGGGCGATGTTGGGGACGAAGGTCTGCGGGTTACGGTCGATCATCGGGAACCAGCTCGACTGGACCTGGACCATGACGCGGTGGCCCTTGAGGAAGACATGGTCGTGCTCGCGTAGCGGCACGTCCCAGGCGACCACCTTGTCGGGCACCAGCGGCTGCGGCGCGGTGTCGCTGGCAAGGAAGCGGCCGCGGCGGACGTCCATCGCGATCGGCAGCTGATAGCCATTCAACGAGCGGTAATAGTCGCCCTGCTTGCGCTGGTCGGGGACCTTCTCATAATCGTCGGGATACACGTCGATCAGCTTGACGACGAAGTCGCTGTCGGTGCCGGTGGTCGCTGCCATCAGCTGTGCCGCGACATGGCCGGTGATCGTCAGGTCCCGCGTCAGCGGGGCGGTTTCGTAGCTCAGCACGTCGGGGCGGTGGTCGACGAAACGCTGATCCTCGGTTTCCCACCAGGTCCATTCCGGGCCGGGATAGGTCGGCGAAATCGGGCGCGGGCGGAACGGGACCGGGTTCGCCGGATCCGAGATGAAATCGCGGCATGCCTCGCCGGTTGCGGGGGCGTCGAACGACAGCGAGCCGTCGGCCCGGAGATAGAGGCTGGTGCTGGCGGCGTCGGCGGGTGGCCACGCGTTGTAGCTCTTCCACGCCCACGAACCGCTCTGGAAGCTACGCACTTCGGCATCGGGCCGGCTGCCCTTGCCGTGGAGCCAATAGGCGAAGAACGGCGCCTGGACCTGTTCGAGGAAGCTCGTCGCACTGTCGACGCCGTACGGCACGCGGCCGAGCGCGCTGGTGCCCGGGCGGCTCCACCAGCCATGGGCCCAGGGACCGGCAACCATCGAGGCGAGATGGTCCGGATCATTTTGCCGTTGCTTGAAATAGATCTGCCACGAGCCCCATGGATCCTCCTGATCCCAGTAGCCCGCGACATTGAGCGTCGGCACCGTCACCTTGCCGAGCGAGTCGCTCCAGCGCTGGCTGGTGAAGAAGCTGTCGTGATTGGGGTGATCGAGCAGCGCGGTGAACATCGGCACCTTGCCCTTGAAATAGCGCGCCTCGATGTCCGCTGGCGAACCCGCCTTGAGGAACCAGTCATAGGTGTCGAAATCATCGTATTTGAAGTCGGAGTCCTGCATCTTGTCGAGCTGCAGCATCGAGAGCCAGTCAGTCGCGTAGGTCAGGCGCAGCGCGCCGTTGCGGTGCAGGTCGTCCGACATCCAGTAGTCGATCCACGCAGCCTGCGGGCTGACCGCCTTGAGCGCGGGGTGCGGATGGGCGAGCGCGACGGCGGCGGCGAAGCCGGGATAGGAGATGCCCCACATGCCGACCTTGCCGTTGTTGTCGGGCAGGTTCTTCACCAGCCAGTCGATCGAATCCCAGGCATCGGTCGCCTCGTCGGTGGCCTTGGGGTCGTTCGGGTGGACGGCGGTGGAGAGGGTGAAGACGCCATCGGACTTGAAGCGCCCGCGCATCGACTGGAAGACGAAGATATAACCGTCCCTGTCGAGCGCGGCCCAATTGCGCGGGACCGATTTGGGGGGCGCGCCGGGGACGCCATAGGGGGTGCGCTGGAACAGGATCGGCAGCGGGCCGGTCTGGTTTCGCGGGCGGATGATGACGGTCTGCATCCGCGCGCCATCGCGCATCGGCACCATCACCTCCTGGAAAAGGTAGGGCGATTGCTCGGCGACCGGCGCGGCGGGCGCGGCCTGCGGCCGGCTGGCGGAAAGCGGGGCGGCAAAGGCGCACAATGCCGCGAGCGCGCAGCCAAGATTGAGATAACGCATGAGCTCTCCTGTTCGGAACCAGCGCATGGTGTGCGGCGGGATAGCGCGGTGTCAATCGCAGGGTTGCCATGACCCCGCCGCGCTCGCCGGGCGATCCGCGATCCGCGATCCACGGTGCCGGGTGAATCAGATGTCGAATCTCATATGATGCGGTCTCGCCGAGTTGCGGAAGCTGTGACGGTCCGATCGAGTAACTGCTCACGAGGGTGGCAAAAAAGGCTTGCGCTGAGCGGATTGGACTGATTCACCCTGCGGATGGCGCCACCCCCGCTTCATGTTCTGACCGAAGCCGAGAAGAACGAACTGCTGCTTGCGCA
>JBAZXI010000002.1:212652-325344 GCA_041659925.1 Sphingomonas sp. | reverse complement strand
CGGCCGCGTGGAGCGACGCGATGAGTTCGTCGGGTTCAGATTGATTCAACAGCTTGAAGCAGCCGGTCAAATAGCTGAAGAATGACCAGAGTTGGGGCGACTCCCGCCGAGTAACTTTCGGTCTCGACACCTGGCGGTCGGCTTTCAGGCGAGGTGTGTCGCGTAATGGCGCCGGAACGGGGAAAATTGGTGGGTTGCCGACCGTCCGCTTCTGGTGAAACCGGTCTGAGCCCAACATCAGGGCCTGAACATTTGGCGGTCAGCTAACTTTCAAATCGCTCATCAACATGGGTCATGCCAGAAAATCCCGTTACCGAGATCCGACCAGCACTCGGGTAGCATTGTCAGGTTCCGCTTATCCGGGGCGAAGCCGTATCCCCATCCGCCGTCAAAATATTCTGTTGTCGTAATATCCACCATCCCGGGACGCACGATCACAGAACGAGGCCGCAAACTGGCGATAACAGGCGGCCACTTATCTTTCGGTAGGATGGTAGGTTCGCCAGTCGGGCCAGTGGCCAACAGGTGTTGGGATTCGGCTGCGACCGCCTGCAATGTTGTCCGATCACGGGTAGGGCGCGGGATCGCGCAATATATGCCGACCGCTGTCAACACAGCGAGTGCCGTGAAGAACCGAAGGCACCCACTCAGGCCCGCCATTCCGCCGGCATTCGCCTCACCAACTTCTACCATGCGAGGTTGTTGGCAGCCAACTTGAAAGGCCGCAAGTGGGGCGCTTGCCGCCCGACTGCTTTTCCCCGCCAGTTCCGGTAACGTTGCAGTGATTTGTGCCGCACCGGTGCCGAGCCGCCTCCCTGTCGCAATGCGGATCCAGGGCTTTCGAAAACGAACGCCCCGATCCGATCAGGCACGATCGCGTTCGATGGAACACATCATGGACCTTGGGGATTGAGCGTCTTTCAGGAGGTGACGATGTCAGAAGATGCAAAATCCAAAAGCGGTGCGGGTGCCGACCTCGCCGATGAGTTGCAGAAACAGGGCGTGGAAGAGCCGACGACCGGCGCTGTGCCCGATGGCCCGACATGGTCCGATCAGGTCGGCGAGAAGCCGTTGATCACGCCGGGCAAGAGCGACGGCAGTCTGTGATATCGGCTGTGTCGCCTCTTCCGCTGCCGATGGATTCCGCGGCGACGGCAGGGGCGACGCGTCGATCGTGATGGTCACGACAAGCCCGGCGCCCTGTCGCGGCGCGCGATGATCCGGACCTTGTGTGACGGCTTGCGTCAGCGCCCCGGTATCGGCATCGCGCAGGAATGCGTACCGTCTCCGCCAGCGCGAATGTCCGGCTTTATTTTCTCGATGACGGCGACCCGGTGGCGGTGACCCTGTTCTATGGCCCGCTGGCCGACGCGATGCGGGCAGGACGGCGCGAGCCGCAAGAGGTGCAGGCCGCGCTGTGGATCGCGACCGAGAACGACGTCGTGGCCTTTCTCGATCTCGAAGACGATTAGAGCCGGATACGATCGATCTGAATCGGACTCCGCTCCATAACCCGTTGCTGTCGCGTTCGTTGTTGCGAAAAACCGGTTCCCACATTTTCGCCCGACGCGTTTGCCCCGTCGGCGCGCGGAACAAATCGACGGAATCGATCCTGCTAATCTCGTCCGCCGCCCAACGATGGTGCAGATGCGCCGATCGCAGCTATCGGCTCTCATGCCGGACGCGCGCTGCCTTGTTCGAGCTGCGTCAGTCGCTGTTGCACCTCATCGAGCACGGAGAGGACCGCCGCCTCGCGCTGATGGGCGGGCGTGGCGACGCGCAGCGCCTTGGCAAGCGCGCTGGCGGCGTCGCCGAGTGTGGCGAGTTGAGACCGGGGAAAGCGTGAACCGTCGTCGCGCGGCGCAAGGACCAGCCAACCCGCCAAACCGTCCTGGTCCTCGAGGTCGAGCAGATGCCCGCCGATTGCCGCGGCTTGATCGGGCGCGAGCGAGATGGCCGGCACATCGGCCACATCGACGCCGCGACTGGCGAGCAGCGCATGGCCCGTGGCAGTGCGCGCGAATACGGCCCCGGCCGAGGCGTGCAGTGCCCGCATCGCCACGTCGAGCGCGCGAGTGGCGACCTCCGGCGCGTCGCACTGCTCGCGCCATATCCGCAGCCGCTCAGGCAGCCGTTCAAGGGCGACGCCAGACGGGTTGAAGCGCCGTTTGGACCATTGCAACACCAGCTTCTGGGTCGGCACGAACACCCCCACCGCGACGATCGCGCCGAGCGCAAGCCCGAGCACCGCGTGATCGGGACCCAGCAACGTCGATACCAACTGCTTCGTGCCATCAGACAACAACGCCCAGAGCAGCCCGACACCCCCGGTAAGCAAGGTATAGGCAACCGAGCGCGAGATGATCCGGTCGACATCCCACAGACGATAGCGGATCAGCGACACGAGCAGGCCGAGCGGCATGATCGCAAAACCCAGATCGAACAGGCAGACGACCCCCAGCCGCCAGGCGGCGCGCGACGTCGGCGGCCAGTCCTCATAGTGCGCCAGCGTCATCGCGACGGCCGCACCGACCAACACAAACCCCGCCGAAAAACCCAGAGCGGCCCATTTGATCTGTTGCCGCTTCAGGCCCGGCTCGAGCCGGCGAAAACGGACTGCCTGCGCCACCAACAGGACGAGCGGCACGCCCACCCCCAGCAGCAGCGAGTAAACCTCTGCCAAACGGTCAAACATCAGGACCAGCCCGAGAATCGGTGCGGCAACCAGCGACCAACGCAACCAGGACGGCGTAAACCGGCCATCGGGAAAGGCCGCCAGGGCGATTACCAGGACGGTCCACCATAGGCCGGTCAAGACATCGATTACCCACCCGGCACCGATCGACATCCACATGAGCAAGGGCGGGTCGACACATGCCGCGATGCCAAGAAAGCCCAGACCGAGCAGGACCGCTTCCGGGTCGCGGGGACGGCGATGGAGCAGCACCAGGCTCGATCCCATCAGCGCCAGGGAGGAAAGCAGCGTGAAAAACAACCTGACCCCCAGCCGCACATTGACCGGTATCGGGTCGGGCACCGCGACGGGCGCGGCATGCGAAGATCGGCTGACCCGGACGTTCAGCTCGCGCCCATCGGGCTTGCGAAAGGCCATTGCAACGGTGTCGCCGGGCGCCGCCATGATCGCGCGCGCAAGCGACAGCGCGCTTTCATCCGGCCCGATGCGCCGCGCCCCGACCGCCACGATCCGGTCACCCGCGCCCACGCCGGCGGCGACGATATCGGACCGCAGCGGTTGCACGATCGGGTGGCCGGCATCATCGAACTGGGTAGCGATACCGACCAGGCGAAGCGCCGGATTGATCCGGTAGGTGTCGAACAATATGAACGCCAATCCCGCCAGTTGAACGGCGGCGACAAGCGCGATGAGTGCAAGCCAGACAACGCGCACGCTGCGGGGAACGCCGCGCCGCAAAGCGGGAAGCGCTTCCGGTGGCCACGGATCACGTCGCGCTTCCTTTGCTTGCCCCATCTTCCGGATCGCCCCCGGTTCGTTCGGTGCCGCCGGATACCACAAAAAGCGAGGTGCTTGAAGATTTGCCCGTCTTCCCGCGGCCCCGCGACAGGCGCGCGTCGCTGTCATGAAAGTGACGCCGGCCTGTCGCCGAACGGCAACGCAAATCACGAAATTGTGCAACGCAACGCGCCTACGGGGACCGCGACGCGCAGCGATGCGCCGATCAACGACATCCGAAGGGGACCTTTCATGCGTAACATATTCGCCTGCCTGCTGGCCGGCACCGCGCTTGCCGCGCCACTCGCCGCGCATGCCGCGATCGATGCGGCGGCGCCGGCAGCCCCGGCCCCCGCTCCCGCCGCGCCGGCCGCCGCCGACGAACCGACGACCGACGAGATCGTCGTGATCGGCAAGGGCGAGACGCGGCAGGTGCAGCAGCTGAGCCAGGCCGACATCGCCGAGCTCGCGCCGGGCACCAGCCCGTTGAAGGCGATCTCGAAGCTGCCGGGCGTCAATTTCCAGTCGGCCGATCCGTTCGGCGCCTATGAATGGTCGGAGCGCGTCTCGATCCGCGGCTTCAACCAGAACCAGCTCGGCTTCACGCTCGACGGCATTCCGCTCGGCGACGGCAGCTACGGAAACACCAACGGCCTGCATGTCAGCCGCGCGATCAGCGCGGAGAACATCGCCCAGACACGCGTGTCGCAGGGTTCGGGCTCGATCGGCACGCAGGCGACCAACAATCTCGGCGGGACGATCGAGTTCATCTCGTCCGACCCCAAGCGGGTGTTCGGCGTGACGCTCAACGGCGCCTATGGCAGCAACGACACGATGCGCGGCTTCTTCCGCCTCGACACCGGCGAGCTGGGTGACGGCGGGCCGAGCGCCTATGTCTCCTATGGCTATCTCAAGACCGACAAATGGCGCGGCTTCGGCCAGCAGCGGCAGAACCAGGTCAATGCCAAGTTCACCGCCCCGCTGGTCGGCGCGGTGCGGCTGGTCGGCACGTTCGATTATTCGGACCGGCGCGAGCAGGACTATCAGGACATGTCGCTCGATATGATCAGGCGACTGGGCTATCGCTGGGACAATAACAGCAACAATTTCGTACAGGCGGTGCTGGTCGCCGATGTCGGCGCCAATACCGGCTATACCGGCGCGCCGGCGCTGAACCCCGCCGCCGGCACGACCTATCCGACGCCGTTCAGCAGCCCGGACGACGCCTATTTCGACGCCGCCGGCCTCCGCAAGGACTATCTCGCCTCGCTTGGGGTCGAGACGACGAGCGGCCCGATCAAGGCCTCGATCAAGGGCTATTATCACGACAATCACGGCCAGGGGTTGTGGTTCACGCCCTATGTGCCGTCACCCAGCGGCGTGCCGATCTCGATCCGCACGACCGAATATGACATTCGCCGCAAGGGCGTGTTCGGGTCGGTCGGCGGTTCGCTCGGCGCCTTTGGCGAGCTGACGGTCGGCGCTTGGTATGAACGCAACGACTTCCACCAGGCGCGGCGCTTCTACGCGCTCGACAGTCGCACCGCGCCGACGCGCGCGACGCTGCAGTTCCAGAGCGACCCGTTCTTCACGCAGTGGGAATATCGCTACCAGACCGACACCTTCCAATATTATGTCGAGGACAAGATCAGCCTCGGCGCGTTGACGCTCAACCTCGGCTGGAAGGGCTATGACGTGCGCGCCACCGCCACGCCGATCGTCGCGGGCGGCCTGGCGGCGGGCAAGATCAAGACCACCGACTGGTTCCAGCCGCATGCCGGCGCGACCTTCAAGGTCACCGACCAGGCCGAACTGTTCGCCGGCTTCACCGAGGTGACGCGCGCCTTCACCGCGGCGGCGACGAGCGGGCCGTTCGCCACCACCCCGGCAGGGTTTGCCGGGCTCGGCGACCTCAAGCCGGAAACGTCGGACACGTTCGAGCTTGGCGGCCGGTTGCACTCGGGCATCCTGACGGCGTCGCTGGCGGGCTATTATGTCGACTTCAAGAACCGCCTGCTGGCCTTCGCCAACGGCGCGGGGATCATCGGCAACATCCCAATCCTGCGCAACGTCGGCGGCGTGCGCTCGACCGGCATCGAGGCGACCGCGCAGCTGCGGCTGCCCGAGGGCTTCGGCGCATTCATGTCCTATGCCTATAACGTCTCGAAATATCGCGATAACATCTACAATGGCGATGGCTCGCTGTTCGGCGGCGTGGCGATCAAGGACCGGACGGTGGTCGACTCGCCGCGCCACATCGCGTCGGGCGAAATCACCTATGACAGCAACATGTTCTTCGGCCGGTTCGGCGCCAATTACATGAGCAAGCGCTTCTTCACCTACAGCAACGACCAGTCGGTCGCGGCGCGGGTGATCTTCGACGCGACGCTGGGCGTGCGGGTCAACCTGCCGGGCGACCACAAGGTCGAGCTGCAGGTCAACGGCACCAACCTGTTCGACAAGAAATATATCGCGACGATCGGCTCGAACGGCTTCGGCAACAGCGGCGACAACCAGACGCTGCTGATCGGTGCGCCGCAGCAGTTCTTCGTGACGCTGAAGACCGGGTTCTGATCGGAAATCCCGCACGCGCATCGATGATGCGTGTGCGGGCCTTCCACCGGTGCGCCGGTGACATCGTCGCGTTGTGAAGCTGTTCCCCGGCGAAGGCCGGGGCCGAGCTACGAAGGTTGTGCGACAAAGTCGTCGCGCTTCCCCACCACTGCCTTCCCAACTGGGCCCCGGCCTTCGCCGGGGAACAGGTTCATTGAATGCCTGGCTTACCCGGCCTACGCCCGCAGCACGCCACGACCGGCATAGACCGCGCTGTCGCCGAGTTCCTCGTCGATGCGGATCAACTGGTTGTACTTGGCGAGCCGGTCCGAACGGGCAAGGCTGCCGGTCTTGATCTGGCCGCAGTTGGTGGCGACGGCGAGGTCGGCGATGGTCGCGTCCTCGGTCTCGCCCGAGCGATGCGACATCACCGCGGTATAACCCGCGCGGTTGGCCATCGACACCGCCGCCAGCGTCTCGGTCAGCGTGCCGATCTGGTTGACCTTGATCAGGATCGAATTGGCGAGTCCGTCGGCGATGCCCTGCTTCAGGCGGCTCGGATTGGTGACGAAGAGGTCGTCGCCGACCAGCTGGACCTTGTCGCCGATCAGGTCGGTGAGCGTCTTCCAGCCGACAAAATCGTCCTCGGCCATGCCGTCCTCGATCGAGAAGATCGGGTAGCGCGCGACGAGATCGGCATAATAGCCCGCCATTTCCGCCGGGGTGAGGATCTTGCCCTCGCCCGAGATGTGATAGTGGCCGTCGCGGAAGAATTCGGTCGAGGCCGGGTCGAGCGCGAGCATCACGTCGTCGCCGGCCTTGTAGCCCGCACCGTCGATCGCGCGCATGATGAAGTCGAGCGCGTCGGTGGTGCTAGCGATGTTGGGAGCGAAGCCGCCCTCGTCGCCGACGCCGGTCGCCAGGCCCTTGTCGTGGAGCATCTTCTTCAGCGTGTGGAATATCTCCGACCCGCAGCGCAGCGCCTCGCCGATATTGGCGGCGCCGACCGGTACGATCATGAATTCCTGGAAGTCGATCGGGTTGTCGGCATGCTCGCCGCCATTGATGATGTTCATCATCGGCACCGGCAGGACATGCGCCGAGACGCCGCCGACATAGCGGTAGAGCGGCAGGCCGCGCGCATCGGCGGCGGCCTTGGCGGTGGCGAGGCTGACGCCGAGAATGGCGTTGGCGCCGAGCCGGGCCTTGTTGTCGGTGCCGTCGAGCGCGATCATCGCATGATCGATGTCGCTCTGGTCCTCGGCATCCATCTCGCGGATCGCGTCGGCGATCTCGCCGTTGACGGCCTTGACCGCCTGATCGACGCCCTTGCCGCCCCAGCGGCCCTTGTCGCCATCGCGCTTCTCGACCGCCTCATGCGCGCCGGTCGATGCGCCCGACGGCACGGCGGCGCGGCCGAAGCTGCCATCCTCGAGCAGGACGTCGACCTCGACGGTGGGATTGCCCCGACTGTCGAGGATCTGGCGGGCGTGGATGTCGATGATTGCGGTCACGGAACGATCCTTCTAACGATGCGGGTAACGATGACGGGTGGTATCGCGGCGAGCCTCTATCGGCTAACGTCGGCGACGGCAATTCGTCACGGCCGTGGAACCGGCGAGGCGCTGACCGGTTGAACGATCAGACCATTCCATTTGTGAAACGAGGACATGATGGCCGAAGATACTCCGAAGCCCGCCGCGCCGATCAAGAAGGCGGCGACCAAGCCAGCGCCGAAGGCGAAGCCGGCGGCTGCCAAGACCGCCGCGGCGAAGCCGGCGACCGCCACGAAGGCGACCAGGCCCAAGGCGACGGCGAAGCCGGCCAAGGGCGCGTTCGCCGACGTCGCCAGCAGCGCGACGCAGACGCTCAAGGAGGGCGCCGCGAAGATGACCAAGGAAGCCACCGGCAAGGCGCGTTCCTATGCCGAGGATGGCAAGGCGCGGGTCGGCGGCGTGCTCGACGAACTGTCGAAGATGATGGGCGACGCGGCCGGCACGGTCGACGAGAAGGTCGGCGCGCAATATGGCAATTACGCGCGCAGCGCGGCCGACGCGGTGTCGGGCTTTTCGGAATCGCTCAAGTCGAAGGATATCGACGACATCGTCGCCGATGCGCGCGATTTCGTGAAGAAGAGCCCGGCGATCGCGATCGGCACGGCGGCGGCGATCGGCTTCGTGCTGGTGCGGCTGATCAAGTCGGGCCTCGACAGCAACGACCGCGCCTGATCGCCCGAAGCTGGGGGCAGGCATGGATGGGGAACCGCCGCTCGAGGCGCCGCACGACGACAAGGGCCGCGACCCGAACAGCATCGGACAGCTGTTTTCGCGGTTGATCGACGACGCCGAGCGCTTCGTACGGGCGGAGATCAACCTCTACCGCGCGGAGGCGTTCGCGCGGATCAACGAGGCCAAGGTGGCGTTGCTGCTCGGCGCGACGGCGTTCCTGCTCGCCCAGGCGGCGCTGATCGCGCTGCTGGTCGGGCTGATGCTGATCGCGCAACGCCTGCTTGGCCCGACGCTCGCGACGCTGGCGGTGGTCGGCGGCGCGCTGCTCGTCGCCGGTGCGATGGTCGCGATGGCGGTGGCGAAGATCAAGCACCTGACCCGCATCAAGGACGGGCCGGAATGAGCGACGACGATTCCAGCCTGGCATTGGCCGAGCGGCGCTCGGCAAGCGCGCGACAGCGGCTGGCCGGCACGCTGGTCGAGATCCAGGCGCGGCTCAACCCCAAGGCACTGGCGCGCGAGGCGGCGCAGGACCTGCGCGAGACCGGACAGGAACTGGCGCGCGAGGGCCTCGAGTCGGTCAAGCGCCACCCGCTGACGGTGGCGGGCGCGCTGGCCGCGATCGGGCTGTTCGTCGCGCGACGGCCAGTGCGTGCGCTGCTCGCCAAATTGCCCGATCGACAGACGAGCCGTGAAACCCCGCCGAAGCCCCCGCGTTTGACCCCCAAGCCACGGACACGAGGAAAGCCACGATGAACGACACCGCCCCCAGCAAGCCCACCGACAAGACCGCCGTGCGCGAGACGATGGAAGCGACCTATCGCAGCGCGCGCGACGCCGCCGGCAAGGCGATCGAGACGACGCGCGGCGCGACGCGGGACGTCGTCGAGCGCACCGCCAAGAGCGTCGAGGCCAACCCGATCGCGATACTTGCCGGCGGAATCGCCGTCGGCATGCTGGCGGGCGCGTTCCTGCCGCACAGCGAGCAGGAGAAGAAGCTGCTCGGCCCGGTCGGCAAGCGCCTGACCGACACCGCGGCGGGCGCGGCGCAGGCGGCCAAGGAAGCCGGCAAGGCCGAACTCGACGCGCTCGGCCTCAATCGCGATGCCGCGCACGACCAGGTCGGCAAGGTGATCGGCGGCGTGCTCCAGGCGCTGGCGAGCGCGGGCGCGGCCGCGACCAAGCCCAAGGCGTAAGCGCGGGATCACGGGCTACCGCGGCCTCCCGCCCTGCCCTCGCCACCGGCGTCAGGCGCCGCGACGGGAAGGCCGGGGCGGCGCGCGACATATTTCAGAAGAATTTTCGTGACAGGTTCACGACAGGGAGGATGCTGGTTAAGGCGGCTCCGAATCCTTTCAGTGCGGAAAACACCATCATGAGCAAGCTTCACCTCGTCTTTGGCGGCAAGGTCACCGATCCGCAGACGCTCGATTTCGACGAGAAGACGATCGAGGTCGTCGGGATTTTCCCGAATTATGCGCAGGCCGAAAAGGCGTGGCGCGCCGCGGCGCAGCGCACGGTCGACGATGCCGAGATGAAATATGTCGTGGTGCACCTGCACCGCCTGCTCGAGCCGGATATCGACCTCGCCAAGGGCTGAGCATCGAGACCTCGTTCGCTCAAAGATGCGGGCGGGCCGCCCCGTTCGTCACGCCTTGCGATAGCGCCACAGCAGCAGCGGACGCGCGAGCAGCAGGCCGGCGAGAAATCCGCCGATATGCGCGCCGATCGCGATCAGCGGCCCGCCCGACAGGCCGGCGAGGCTGGTGAGCAGTTGCACGCCGATCCACGCCGCGGCAAGCCACAGCACGGTCACGGTGCGGGCCGAGAGCGGGCCGATCGCGCGGGCGCGGCTCTTGCCGTACAGCAGCGCAAAGGCGCCGAGCAGCGCCGATATGGCACCGCTCGCGCCGACCATCGGCATGACCGAGCCCGGATCCTGCGCCCATTGCCCCGCGGCGGCGGCGTAAGCGCCGACGAGATAGAGGATAGCAACGCCGCGCCAGCCGAGCGCCTGCTCGACGGCGTGGCCGCAATACGCCAGCACGAACATGTTGAGCAGGATGTGCGCGATACCGGCATGGACCAATGTCGCGCTGAGCGGGGTGAGCCAGAACGGCAGCATCGGCAGCGCATCGGGCGGCAGCGCGACCCTGGCACCGACCGTCGCGGGAATGAACCCGCCGCCGATCGCCGCGACGCCGCCAAGATCGAGCAGGATGAGGACCAGCGAGACGACCGTGGTGACGGCGACGAGCGACCAGGTCGCCGGCGCCTGCCGCCACAGCGCAAGAAACTTTTCCCGAGCCAACAGCACTGCCGGCGGTCGCGCGATCAGATGAACTCGATCTTCGCGACGACGTAGAAGCGATCGCCGGCCGGGACCGAGACCTCGATCTCGTCATCGACCTTGCGGCTGATCAGCGCGCGCCCGAGCGGCGAATTGTACGAGATGCGCCCGCTCTTGGCGTCGGCCTCGGTCTGGCCGACGATCTGGTAGCGGATCGGCTTGTCGTCCTCGTCGAGCAGGGTGACGGTCGCGCCGAAGACGATCTTGTCGCCCGACAATTCCTTCGGGTCGATGATCTGCGCGCGGCTGAGCTTGTCCTCGATATCGGAGATCGACGCCTCGATCTGGCCCTGGCGCTCCTTGGCGGCGTGATATTCGGCATTTTCCGACAGGTCGCCATGCGCGCGCGCTTCCTCGATCGCATCGACGATCAGCGGACGCTCCGCTTTCAGCCGACGCAGATCCGCCGTGAGCTTGTCGTGCCCCTCAGCCAGCATCGGCATCTTGTCGACGGTCGCCATCACTCTTGTCCTTCGTAAAATCCCCATCCCCAAGCGGACCCGAGGATCCGCCCGCACCTGCTTCTCTTCTGTCGGGGATTAATTGTGCGAGTGCGAATGATAGGATTGGAGCGGCCGAACTTCAAGGTCTCGCGTCGAAAGCGCAATGATCGCCTGTGCCGCCTCGACACTGGCGGCGGCGGTGGTGAAGTAGGGAATCTTCTGCGACAGCGCCGAAGCGCGGATCGGCTGCGAGTCCTTGAGGCTCTGCCATCCTTCGGTGGTGTTGAAGATCATGTCGATGCCGCCGTCCTTGATGCGATCGACAATGTGCGGGCGGCCTTGCGCGACCTTGTTGACGCGCTCGACCGGCACACCCTCGGCGGTGAGATAATCGGCGGTGCCGGCGGTCGCGACGATGGTGAAGCCATGCGCGGCGAGCGCGCGCACGCCGGGCAGGATGACAGGCTTGTCGCTATCCTTGACGCTGACGAACAACGCCCCGCTCTTCGGCAGGATGGTCCCCGCCCCGATCTGCGCCTTGCCGAACGCGATGGCGAAATTCTCGTCGATTCCCATGACTTCACCGGTGCTCTTCATTTCCGGTGAGAGCACAGGGTCGACGCCGGGGAAGCGGTTGAACGGGAAGACGGCTTCCTTGACCGCGAAATAGTCGATCGCGCGGTCGATCCTGGGCAAATCGGCAAGCATCTCGCCAGCCATGACGCGCGCGGCGATCTTGGCGATCGGCGCGCCGATCGCCTTGGCGACGAAGGGAACGGTGCGGCTGGCGCGCGGATTGACCTCGATCAGGTAGACGAGCTCGTCCTTGACCGCGAACTGGATGTTCATCAGCCCGTTGACCGAGAGCGCGCGGGCCAGCACCTCGGTCTGGCGCTCGATCTCGGCGATGATCGCGGGCGACAGGCTGTAGGGCGGGATCGAGCAGGCGCTGTCGCCCGAATGCACGCCGGCTTCCTCGATATGCTGCAGCACCCCGGCGACGACGACATCGGTGCCGTCGGCGATGGCGTCGACATCGACCTCGATCGCGTCGCGCAGATACTGATCGATCAGCACCGGCGAGTCGCCGGAGACCTGCACCGCGGTCTGGATGTAGTTGTCGAGCTGGGTCGGGCCGTCGACGATCTCCATCGCGCGGCCGCCGAGCACATAGCTCGGGCGCATCAGCACCGGGTAGCCGATCCGCTCCGCCACCGCGATCGCCTCGTCGCGGCTGCGCGCGATGCCGTTGGCGGGCTGGCGCAGGTCGAGTTTGGTGATCAGCGCGGCGAAGCGCTCGCGGTCTTCGGCGAGGTCGATCGCATCGGGCGAGGTGCCGAGGATCGGGATGCCGGCCTGTTCGAGCGCATGGGCGAGGTTGAGCGGCGTCTGGCCGCCGAACTGGACGATCACCCCGACCAGCGTGCCATTCCGCTGCTCGACATGGAGGATTTCGAGCACGTCCTCGGCGGTGAGCGGCTCGAAATAGAGCCGGTCCGAGGTATCATAGTCGGTCGACACCGTCTCCGGGTTGCAGTTGACCATGATCGTCTCGTAGCCGGCATCGGCGAGCGCGAAACAGGCATGGCAGCAGCAATAGTCGAACTCGATGCCCTGGCCGATGCGGTTGGGGCCGCCGCCGAGGATGACGATCTTGCGCCGCTCGGTCGGCATGCTCTCGCACTCGGGCTCGCCGAAGCTCGGCGCCTCATAGGTCGAGTACATATAGGGCGTCTTGGCGTCGAACTCGGCCGCGCAGGTGTCGATGCGCTTGAACACCGGGCGCACGCCGAGCTTGTGGCGATGCGCGCGCACCTCGTCCTCGGTGACGCCGCCGGTCATCGCGACGACGACCTCGTGGATCAGCCCGGAGCCGCGCGCGATGCTGCGCGACATGCCCTCGCGCAGATTGGCCGATTGCAGCGCCAGCCAGGCGAGACGCTTGTCGCTGAAGCCCATCGCCTTCAGGCGGCGCATGCCGGCGGCGTCCTGCGGCAGGCCGTTCGCGCAAACGTCTTCCTCGGCCGCGATGATCTCGGCGATGCGTTCGAGGAACCAGGGGTCGTATTTGGCGATGGCGTGGACTTCGGCGACGGTGAAGCCCTCGCGCAGCGCCTGCGCCGCGACGAGCAGCCGGTCGGGCGTGGCGATGGCCAGCGCGGCCTCGATCTCGTCGCGTGGCGCGCCGACGAGGCGATCGACCATGTTGAAGCCCGAGAGACCCGTCTCCAGCCCGCGCAGCGCCTTTTGCAGCGATTCGTGGATGTTGCGGCCGATCGCCATGACCTCGCCGACCGATTTCATCGCGGTCGACAGCACGGCCTCGGCGCCCTTGAACTTCTCGAAGGCGAAGCGCGGGATCTTGGTCACGACATAGTCGATCGTCGGCTCGAAACTCGCCGGCGTCGCCCCGGTGATGTCGTTGACGATCTCGTCGAGCGTGTAGCCGACCGCGAGCTTGGCCGCGACCTTGGCGATCGGGAAGCCGGTGGCCTTGGAGGCGAGCGCCGAGGAACGCGAGACGCGCGGGTTCATCTCGATCACGACGAGCCGGCCATCCTTCGGATTGACCGCGAACTGTACGTTGGAACCACCTGTTTCAACGCCGATTTCCCGGAGTACCGCGATCGATGCGTTGCGCATGATCTGATATTCCTTGTCGGTCAGCGTCAGTGCCGGGGCGACGGTGATCGAGTCGCCGGTATGGACGCCCATCGGGTCGATATTCTCGATCGAGCAGATGATGATGGCATTGTCCGCACGGTCGCGGACCACCTCCATCTCATATTCCTTCCAGCCGAGCAGCGACTCCTCGATCAGCACTTCGCTGGTCGGCGAGGCGTCGAGGCCCTTGCGGACGATCTCGACGAACTCCTCGCGATTATAGGCGACGCCACCACCGGTGCCGCCGAGCGTGAAGCTGGGGCGGATGATCGACGGCAGGCCGGTACGTTCCAGCCCCTCGAGCGCCTCCTCGACGCTATGGGCGATCGCCGAGCGGGCGGATTCGAGCCCGATACGCGTCATCGCGTCCTTGAACTTGAGCCGATCCTCGGCCTTGTCGATCGCCTCGGCATCGGCGCCGATCATCTGCACGCCATATTTCGCCAGCGTGCCGTCGTTGAACAGCGCCAGCGCGGTGTTGAGCGCGGTCTGCCCACCCATCGTCGGCAGCACCGCGTCGGGGCGCTCCTTCGCGATGATCTTCGCGACGACTTCGGGCGTGATCGGCTCGATATAGGTCGCGTCGGCGAGGTCGGGATCGGTCATGATCGTCGCCGGGTTCGAATTGACCAGCACGATGCGATAGCCCTCTTCCTTGAGGGCCTTGATCGCCTGCGTGCCCGAATAATCGAACTCGCACGCCTGGCCGATGACGATCGGGCCGGCGCCGATGACGAGGATCGAGGTGATGTCGGTGCGTTTGGGCATTATTGGCCTTGGGATTGGGGCTGAGGAAGCGGCCGCGCTGTGGCGACTGGTTCGGAAGGAAAAATGTACGGTTTCTCGGCCACTCGCTTATGGACCGCAGCGAAGGCCTCATCGAAGCCACTTAGCAACTCGACTTCGCCCGCCGCTCGTTTGCGGCATCGTTTGGCAGAATCGACAAACGCTGCATGGATTTGCTCACGCACTTCGGTCGCGGGATCACCCTTGGCCGTGTCGAAGAGAAAGAGAACGTTGGATTGAAATCCGCGACATCCCTTCGTCGCCGGAAAATCGGCGCGAAAGCTGCCGCCATATCCTATTCCATTCGGACCATAGACCAGGTGAACGGTTGGAGTTGTCTTCTCAATGACGACTTTTCGCTGGCTATCGTCGCCGGGCCGGTGGCCGACATCAGAGATGGTCCAACCGGAATCCGCTGCCATATAATCTTGAACAGCAAAAGCTGGTGAGGCCAGGAACAAGCCGAGGAGAAGCAGCCGCTTCACCGCAACTGCCCAACGAACTTCTCGAACAGATACAAACTATCCTGCGGGCCCGGGCTGGCCTCGGGATGGTACTGCACGCTGAACACCGGCCGGTCGGTCAGTTCGAGCCCGGCATTGCTGCCGTCGAACAGCGAGACATGCGTTTCGCGTGCCGTTGTCGGCAGGCTGCCGCGTTCGACCGCGAAGCCGTGGTTCATGCTGGTGATCTCGACCGCGCCGTCGCTCAGCCGCTTGACCGGGTGGTTGGCGCCGCGATGGCCCTGGAACATCTTGGTCGTGGTCGCGCCGACCGCGAGGCCGAGCAGCTGGTGGCCGAGGCAGATGCCGAACAGCGGCTTGCCGGTGGCGAGCAGTTGCTGGATCACCGGCACGGCATATTCCCCAGTCGCGGCGGGATCGCCCGGGCCGTTCGACAGGAAGATGCCATCGGGCTTCAGCGCCATGACCTGCTCGAAGGTGGCGTTGGCCGGGACGACCGAGACTTTCGCGCCGGCCGCGACGAGGTTGCGGAAGATGTTGCGTTTGGAGCCATAGTCGATGGCGACGACGTGGGGGCTTTCCTTACTCCCCTCCCGCGGGCGGGAGGGGTTGGGGGAGGGCTGTGCCTCAATCGTGGCGTCGGAAGAATGGGTAGCCCCTCCCCCGACCCCTCCCGCAAGCGGGAGGGGAGATTTTTCGTCATACCCAAAGCCCAGCCGCCATACGCCGCCGGCCCAGCCATAATGCGTCTCGGTGGTCACCGCGATCGCCAGGTCCATGCCTTCGAGGCCGGGCCAGGCGCGCGCCAATGCGAGCAATGCGGGGATATCGAAATCGCCGCTCGCCGAATGCGCGATCACGCCGTTGGGCGCGCCGCCGGCGCGGATGCGGCGGGTCAGCGCGCGGGTGTCGATGCCGGCGAGGCCGATGCGCGTGTGACGCTTCATCCAGGCGTCGAGCCGTTCGGTCGAGCGGAAGCTCGACGGGGCGGTGACGTCTTCGCGCACGATCATGCCGAGCGCGTGCGGGCTGTCTGCCTCGACATCGTCGGGGTTGGCGCCGACATTGCCGATATGCGGGAAGGTGAAGGTGATGATCTGACCGGCGAAGCTCGGATCGGTCATGATCTCCTGATAACCGGTCATCGCGGTGTGGAAGCATACTTCGCCGACGGCATGGCCTTCGGCGCCGAATCCACGGCCCCACACCACCTCACCGCTGGCAAGGACGAGAACGCCGGTGGCATTTTCGGGCACGGGATAAGGCTTGGCGTCGGCCATTGCGGGCGGGCACTCCGTCGGGTGGTTTTACGATGTCGCTAAGGCGCCGTCGCTAGAGACGCGGCCCGGTTGCGTCAATCTGTTAAAGATGCCGCCGTCGGGCTAGAGAGACAGATTACCGCAAAGGACCGGGAATGATTCGCGACGATATCAAGAACGCGCTCGTCAGCGCCATGAAGGGCGGCGACAAGGCTACCACCGCCGCGCTGCGCCTCGTACAGAGCACGATCAAGAACCGCGACATCGAGGCGCGCACCGGGAGCAGCCCGGCCGATGACGATACGTTGGTCATCGAGGTGCTGCAGAAAATGATCAAGCAACGCCGCGAATCGGTCGAGATGTATGTGAAGGGCGGGCGGCAGGAACTGGCCGACACCGAACTGGGCGAAATCGCGGTGATCGAGCGCTTCCTGCCGACGCAGATGAGCGAGGACGAGACGAAGGCAGCGATCGAGGCGATCAAGGCCGAACTCGGCGCATCAAGCATGAAGGACATGGGCCGGGTGATGGCCGAACTGAAGGCACGCCACGCGCAGACGCTCGATATGAGCAAGGCGAGCGGGCTGGTGAAGGCGGCGCTGGCGTAGCCGATTCTCCCCTCCCGCTTGCGGGAGGGGGCGGGGGAGGGAATGGAGAAGCGCAACCGTATCCGCGAACTCCGCAACAACCCAACGCTGGCGGAGCGCGCGCCGTGGCGGCAATTGAGCGCGCGCAAAATCGCAGGCGTAAGGTTCAATCGGCAAGTTGATATCGGGCCGTTTGTCGCGGACTTCGCGTCGCGATCGTTGAAACTGGTGATCGAAGTCGATGGCGGGCAACATGCCGAGCAGACCGACGCTGACGCACAGCGCACGCGGGTGATCGAGAGTTATGGGTTTCGTGTGATCCGTTTCTGGAACAATGACGTGCTTGAGAATTTGGAAGGCGTGGTGGCCGAGATTGAACGAGTGATTGCCGCACTGCCCTCCCCCGACCCCTCCCGCACGCGGGAGGGGAGCGAGAAGTCGCGGAAGGGGCGCTCGTGACCCTCACCCCGCAATTTCTCGACGAACTTCGGTCGCGCACGCTGCTGTCGACGCTGATCGGCCGCACCACCAAGCTGCAAAAGGCCGGGCGCGAGTGGCGGGCGTGCTGCCCGTTCCACAACGAGAAGAGCCCGAGCTTCTACGTCAACGACGACAAGGCCTTTTATCACTGCCTGGCCGGCGAAACCGTGGTGATCACGCGCGACGGCAGACGGCGAATCGACAGCCTGGATGGCACGCGCGCGGAAATCCTCTCGCGGAACGGGAAATGGATCACAGCGCCCTTCCGTCACTTCGGCACGCAGCGACTGTGGAAGATCGATCTGTCGCGCAACGGCCTGAAGAAGTCGATCTGGGCGACGGCAGGCCATCGCTGGTTCGTCAACGGACGGGTATCCGAGGTGCTGACGACGGGCCTGAGGAAGAATCACGCGCTCGAAAGCGCCCTGCCCCCTCCCCGGACTGACTGGCAGCTGGACCCGGAGGGCGTTCGCCACGGCATCATCTTCGGTGACGGCACGATGTACCGGGGTGTCTACGGCACGATAAACCTGCACGGCGACAAGGACGCGCAACTGGCGCCATGGTTTCCCGACCAGGAGCATCACCGGCGCGAACGCGAGCCGGGCAAGCACTATCTGCGGATCTATGGCGGGCGCTCGTTCGAGACGATGAAGCAGCTTCCCGACATCTCGATGCCGGATGCCTATCTGCTGGGTTTTCTGGCCGGATATCTCGCCGCGGACGGTCATGTCGCCAAAGATGGCACCGTGATGCTCAACTCGGCCAATCCGGATGCGATAGAAGCGGTACGCGATATCGCCTTGAAGGTCGGCATTGCGACCTATGGGCGAACCACGCTCATGCGAAAGGGGTTCGGCACGACCCCATCTGCCCTTCACCGCGTGCATTTCGTGACGTCCACGCTGGATCCGGCATTCTTCCTGCTCGCTGAGGCCCGGTTGCGCTTCAGTCAGCACAGCAAGGCCTTCGACCGGTTTCGCTGGGTCGTGGTATCGATCGAACAAACCGAGCGCGTCGAACCGGTGTTCTGCGCCGAGGTCCCTGGCGAGCATGCCTTTGCGCTGGACGACAATATTCTGACCGGAAACTGCTTCGGCTGTGGCGCGCATGGCGATGCGATCCGCTGGATGACCGAGCAGCGCGGGTTGCCGTTCATCGATGCGGTCAAGGAACTGGTCCAGGCGGCGGGCATGGAGATGCCGGCGCTCGATGCGCGTGCGGCGGAGAAGGCGGAGCGCGCCAAGGGGCTGCACGAGGTGTGCGCCGATGCCGCGACGTGGTTCACCGAGCAGTTGAACGGCATCGCCGGTGCCGAGGCGCGCGCGGTGCTGGAGAAGCGCGGGATCAAGGCGGAGACGGCCAAGGCCTTCTCGCTCGGCTTCGCGCCGGATTCGCGCGGCAAGCTCAAGACCGCGCTGAAGGAATATGGCGACGCGCTGCTGGTCGAGGCCGGCATGCTGATCAAGGTCGACGACAAGGAGCCCTATGACCGGTTCCGCGGCCGGTTGATGATCCCGATCCGCGATCCGCGTGGGCGCGTGATCGCGTTCGGCGGGCGGGTGATCGGTGACGGCGAGCCGAAATATCTCAACTCGCCCGAAACGCCGTTGTTCGACAAGGGGCGCAACCTCTACAATCTCGATCGTGCCGCCCCGGCGAGCCGCAAGTCGGGCCGATTGCTGGTCGTCGAAGGCTATATGGACGTCATTGCATTGGCCCAGGCTGGCTTCGCCGAGGCGGTCGCGCCGCTCGGCACCGCGCTGACCGAGGCGCAGCTCGAGCGGCTGTGGCGGCTGGTCGATGTACCGATCCTGTGCTTCGACGGCGACAGCGCCGGGCAGAAGGCGGCGATCCGCGCCGCGCATCGCGCGATGCCGATGCTCGCGCCGGGACGCAGCCTGTCTTTCGTCACGCTGCCGGCGGGACAGGACCCCGACGACCTGGTGCGCGCCAAGGGGCCCGGTGCGTTCGAAGCGTTGCTCAAGGAGCCCGAGTCGCTGGTCGCGCGGCTATGGGCGTATGAGGTTGCCGCCGAGCCGCTCGACACGCCCGAACAGAAAGCCGGACTGAAGCAGCGACTCGGCGAACTGGCCGCCTCGATCGCGGACGCCAACGTCCGCCAGGAATATCTCGCCGACTTCCGACGCCGCTTCGACGAACTCTATGCCAAGAAGCGTACACCGTTCGTCGAGCGCAAGCCGCAGCGTCACACCCAGAAGAACGGCCGCTGGTCGCCCCCTGCCCCAGCTGGCGGCGATCACCCCGCCGCACGGCAGATCAGTACCATTGGCATTGATCCCGCGCTGGCCAAGGCTGTGCTGGCCGGATTGATCTGCCACCCCTCCGAAATTGCGCGCCATATCGACGTGCTGACTTCGCTAAAAATGATGAGCGGCGAACTTGGCGGGCTGTTCGAAGCGGTGCTCGTTGCTGCTTTGGGAGACAATGCGCTTGATAGCGAACGCTTGCGCACCATATTGGCGGCATCGGGTTTCGATCAGATAACGAAAGATCTGCTACGGGCTGATGCCACGCCGTATAGTTTCACCCAGAAGGATGCCGACCCCGAGCGGGCCAGCGCCGATCTGACCGAAGCGATACATATCTTGGCTCAGAAGCCTGAAGTGGACGCGGCGCTTGCAAAAGCAACCGCTGCGTTCAAGGAGCTTTTCACGGTCGAAGCGTTCGAGCGACAAAAATCGCTCGTGGTGGAAATTGAGGCGCTGGACGCACGACTTGCAAATCTGGTTCAGTCGGATGAAGACGCGCGAGCATTAGGTACCGAGGGCAGTTGATGGCGAAGACGGATATGGCGGACGTGACGGACTCGACCGAGACGAGCGACGCGCCGCTGATCGATCTCAATGACGCGTCGATCCGCAAGGTGATCACGCGCGCGAAGAAGCGCGGCTACATCACCTACGATCAGCTCAACGAGGCCTTGCCGCAGGGTGAGATGTCGTCCGACCAGATCGAGGACATGAGCGCCGCGCTGAGCGAGATGGGCATCAACATCGTCGAGAATGACGAAGCCGGCGAGGATGGCGACGAGGCCGAGGCGCAGGAGGACGATGTCGAGGCGGTCGATTCGGCCGAGGAAAACGCCCCCGCGCTCGAAACCAAGAAAAAAGAGGTCATCGACCGCACCGACGATCCGGTGCGGATGTATCTGCGCGAGATGGGCGCGGTCGAGCTGCTCAGCCGCGAGGGCGAAATCGCCATCGCCAAGCGCATCGAGGCCGGCCGCGACACGATGATTCTCGGCCTGTGCGAGAGCCCGATCACCTTCAACGCGATCATCGACTGGTCGACCGCGCTCAACGAGGGCACGATGCAGCTGCGCGAGATCCTCGATCTCGACGCGATGCTGTCGAAGGACCCGGCGCCCGAAAGCCTCACCGAGGATGGTGAGGAAGGCGATGGCGAGATCAGCGAGAAGAATGCCGGCCCGTCCTTCAAGGAAGAGGAAGAGCCCGAAGAGGTCGCCGCGGTCGACGAGGACGAGGAATCGATGACCGAGCGGCGCACCCCGCGCCCGTCGGACGACGAGGAAGAGGATAACACCCTCAGCCTCGCGCAGATGGAGGAGCAGCTCAAGCCGCTCGCGCTCGAGCGCTTCGCCAACATCACCTCGATCTACAAGAAATTCTCCAAGATGCAGGCCAGCCGCCTGGATCAAATGGGCGCCGGCGGCGAGCTGACGGCGGCGGACGAGCGCAAATATCAGAAGCTGCGCGAAGAGCTGACCGCCGAAGTGGAGAGCGTGCAGTTCCACAACGCCAAGATCGAATATCTCGTCGACCAGCTTTATGCCTTCAACCGGCGCCTGACCGCGCTGGGCGGGCAGATGCTGCGCCTCGCCGAACGCCACAAGGTGCCGCGCAAGGATTTCCTCGACCGCTATATCGGGCATGAGCTCGACGAAAACTGGCTGGTGACGGTCGGCAGCCTCGACAAGAAATGGACCGCGTTCGTCACCGCCGAGGCCGATGCGGTCGACCGCGTACGCGTCGAGATCGCCGAGATCAGCCAGGCGACCGGCATGTCGCTCGGCGAGTTCCGCCGCATCGTCAACATGGTGCAGAAGGGCGAGCGCGAGGCGCGCATCGCCAAGAAGGAGATGGTCGAGGCCAATCTCCGGCTCGTGATCTCGATCGCCAAGAAATATACCAACCGCGGCCTGCAGTTCCTGGATCTCATCCAGGAGGGCAATATCGGCCTGATGAAGGCGGTCGACAAATTCGAATATCGCCGCGGCTACAAATTCTCGACCTATGCGACGTGGTGGATTCGCCAGGCGATCACGCGATCGATCGCCGACCAGGCGCGCACCATTCGTATTCCGGTGCACATGATCGAGACGATCAACAAGCTGGTGCGGACCAGCCGCCAGTTCCTCCACGAACAGGGCCGTGAGCCGACGCCGGAGGAAATGGCCGAGCGGCTGTCGATGCCGCTCGAAAAGGTCCGCAAGGTGATGAAGATCGCCAAGGAGCCGATCTCCCTCGAAACGCCGATCGGCGACGAGGAGGATTCACATCTCGGCGATTTCATCGAGGACAAGAATGCGGTGATCCCGGTCGATGCCGCGATCCAGGCGAATTTGAAGGAAACGGTCACCCGCGTCCTCGCCTCGCTCACCCCGCGCGAAGAGCGCGTGCTGCGCATGCGCTTCGGCATCGGCATGAACACCGACCACACGCTGGAGGAAGTCGGCCAGCAGTTCAGCGTGACGCGCGAGCGCATCCGCCAGATCGAGGCCAAGGCGCTGAGGAAGCTCAAGCATCCGAGCCGCAGCCGCAAGATGCGGTCGTTCCTCGACCAGTGAGCTGACGGGAAATTGCCGAAAAGGGCCGCGCCGGGAGACCGTCGCGGCCCTTTTTTTCATGCGTTCAATGGTCGCTGCTATAGACGGCGACGCTGGGCGCGACCGCGTCGAGCCGCACCCACAGGGCGATCGCCAGTGCCAGCATGACGAGCAGCCCGGCGGTCAGCAGCGCGCCGCGCCGCGTGACCGGCGGCACGAGCGACGCAACCAGCGCGGCGGCCAATGCGAGGGGCAAGGCCGCCGCCATCGGCATGGTCGGCCCGACCGCCTCGATCAGCTGGAAGCCGAGCGCGAGCATGTAACCGACACCCAGCATCGCAACGATGACGCTCGCCACGATACCCGCGCGTTCGCCGGCGAAACGCCACGTCGCCGCCGCGATGCCACCGAGCATGAGCGGCACGACGATCGGGAAGGCCGCTGTCGGCGCCGTCGCCTGGGCGAACAGCCCAAGCAAGAGCAATGGCGCCGCCATCCCGGCCGTCAATCCGGCGCGGCCGGATCGGCCGACCGCGACCAAACCCCAGATCGCCGCGCCCGCGGCAAGACACAGCAACAATGCCTGCACCTCGAGCCGCGGGATGGCGGCGAGGCGATCATAATAATTGACCTTGCCGTCGGCGCCCGAGACCAGGTTGACGGCGTAAAGCAGCGTTCCCGCCGCGACGACCATGGCAAGCGTCATGCCTGTACCACGCGCAAATTCGCCGATCCGAACTCGCCCGAACGCCGCCACGCCATAGCCGAGCGCGCCCAGCGCGAGCAGCACCCAGCCGACCCATGCCGCATAGCCGATCAACACCAGGCCGAAGGCATCGAAGAACACCCGGTCGGGCGCCTTGCCCGGCAAGACCGGCGCGGCGAGCAGTGCGCGGGTAAGATCGAGTACCTGTCGCCCCATATCCTGTAGCGCGCCCTGATCGAGCGCCTCCGGCGTCGCGAGCGGCGAATGGTACAGGCTCGGACGACCGATAAAGGCGAAGTTGAAGCCCGGATAACCGAGTTTCTTGGCGACGGTATAGTCGGTCGAATTGGGCAGATGCTGATAGATGAACACGCTGAGCGAGGTGCTTACCGGACGACGCACCGCCTGACCGAACAGCCGCATCATCGCGCCATTGTCGCTGCCCGTTTCGAACATCGAGGCGCGACCGCCGCCGCCCCGCGTCTCCATATTGACGATGACGCCGACATGCGCGCGCCGCGGATCGACGGCAAAGAACGCCTTGGCTCCTTCGAGACCGAGTTCCTCGCCATCGCTGAACAGCACCATCAGGTCGCGGCGTTGCGGGCCGGCCGCCTTGATCGCACGGATCGTCTCGAGTGCCGACACGACGCCGGCACCATCGTCCGCCGCACCGGGCGAACCCCAGACGCTGTCGTGATGCGCCATCAACAGGATAGCGGGCAATTTGGGGTCCTGCCCCGGAAGGAGGCCGACGATGTTGACGAGCGGCGGCGGCGGCGCTGGCGTGCCTCGCCACAAAGCGAGGCGCTGCGCCGCGGCGGGACTCATCGTCGCGCTGGATGTGGTTACCGTCACCCCCATCGCCCGCAGTCGCCCGACCAGCCAGGCGCGGACTTCGGCGTCGGCGAGACTACCCGTCGGATGCGGCGCGCGGGCGACGACACGGTCGTCCGCCATCGCGCGCGCCGCTGAAAAGGCGGTCGCGGGGATCGTCGACGGCGCCGGTGCCGGCGGCGTGGTCGCGATGATCGCCAGGACGATCGCGCCGGCGATCGCCGTCAGAAGTGCCCACCATTTCATCATCGCATCCGCTCCCCGTGGGGCGGATGCTATGGGAAGGCATGGGATCGGACAAGAGACGCGGAAGGGATCGACCGGGCAAGAATTGGAACCCCGGCGAAAAGGGCCAGCCGTTCGCCGGGGATCCGGTCGAACCCGGCACCGATGGAAGGCGCCGGGTGCAAAACGTTGATAGCGGCGTTGTTCTTAGGATTATCCCAATCAAAGAGCCAAATTGGCAGTAATCGTGCCGCTACAATTACCGGCCAACAAGATTGAGACAGCCTTAACCGCCATTAAACCACGTCTTTACGTGCTTCGGTATATCCTTTGCTGCGAAACCGTCGTGCGCGCGCAATCCATGCCGCGCTCGTTCGGTCTGTCGCGGGGGTTCATGGCTTTCGAATCAACTCAGTTACGCGGCATCGGCGCAGGGTGGGACGTCATCGCCTCGCTTGCCGTGTCGGATGGCAGCGCACGCCATCCACATTTGTTGCGCCTGTCGCGCGCCGGCGCGGCGCAGCGCGACCTGGCCGATGCCGTCCATGCGATCTGCTCGGTCCATGGGCGAACCACCGATCTCTTCGACGAAGTGACCCGGCATCGCAGCAATGCGCCGGGCGCGCAGTGGGTTGCGCCGGCCTGGGTCGAAGTCGCGACCGAGGGCTTTGCCGCCGAGCGCGCCTTTCTCGCCACGCTGACCGCGGCGGCCGGGCCGTTGCCCTCGACCCCGGGCCAGGCCGAGACCGATGCCGCGCTGGTCGCGCAGCGCCATGCCTTCGACATGCTCGCCCATTCCGACCGTGCCGGGTGCGCGACGGGCGCCGCGATCGCGCTGGTGATCGACTGGTATGCGTTTCGCGACGCGATGGACGTCGCGGCGGAGCGCTTCGGCGTCACCCCGCCCAAGATAGCATTGCCCGACGCGATCGAGGTAGCGACGATCGTCGCTACCCTGTCCGATTCGCCAGCGCTGCAACGCGCCATGGCGTTCGGCGCGCAACAGGTGTTCGCGCAGCATCGCGGCCTGTGGGACCTGCTCGAAGCCCGTGCGAGCGCCCGCGACCGGCACTAGTCGAGCGCGCCGCTTGCGCTGTTCGCCATAATCCCTCTATCGCGTACCCGATTTTCAAATGAAACGGGATTGAGCCGCATGAAGCGCTTCGAGGGCACGCAAAGCTACGTCGCGACCGACGATCTGAAAGTTGCGGTCAACGCCGCCGTCACGTTGCGCCGCCCACTGCTGGTCAAGGGCGAACCCGGTACCGGCAAGACCGTGCTCGCTTATGAAATCGCCAAGGCGGTCAACGCCCCGCTGATCGAGTGGAACGTCAAGTCGACGACCAAGGCGCAGCAGGGCCTGTACGAATATGACGCGGTGGCACGGTTGCGCGACGGCCAGCTGGGCGACGAGCGCGTCCACGACATTTCCAACTATATCCGGCGTGGCAAATTGTGGGAGGCGTTCACCGCGCCCGAGGTGCCGGTGCTGCTGATCGACGAGATCGACAAGGCCGATATCGAGTTCCCCAACGATCTGCTCCAGGAACTCGATCGCATGGAATTCCATGTCTACGAGACCCGGGAGACGGTGCGCGCGGTGGAGCGCCCGATCGTGGTGATCACCTCGAACAACGAGAAGGAACTGCCCGACGCATTCCTGCGCCGCTGTTTCTTCCACTATATCAAATTTCCCGACCGCGAGACGATGCAGGCGATCATCGACGTCCATTTTCCGGGCATCCAGAAGATCCTCGTCAACAAGGCGATGGATATCTTTTACGATGTCCGCGAGGTGCCGGGGCTGAAGAAGAAGCCGAGCACGAGCGAACTGCTCGACTGGCTCAAGCTGCTGCTCCACGAGGACATGCCGCTCGACGTGTTGCAGAACCGCGACCCGACCAAGGCGATCCCACCGCTGCACGGCGCGCTGCTCAAGAACGAGCAGGACGTGATGCTGTTCGAGCGGCTGGCGTTCATGGCCAAGCGCCAGAACGCGCAGCGGCCCTAGAATTTCGAGCCTTGCCGCTTCACCTCCCTGCCGGGCGCGAGCCAAGCTCGCCCGGTAGCGGGAAGCAACCTGAACGCTATCAACTTTGCGTGATCACGCGCTAATCGATGCGGTAGGCGATCTCGAGGTCACCCCAGCGCCGGCCGCGGATAACCATCGGCACATAGACGTTGCGCACGACATTGTAGCCGCCATCCTCGCGCTCGCGACGGAACACGGCGATGTGAAAGGGCTTGGTGCTGGCCTTGGCGATCGCGTCGGTAGCGTCGGAGAAAATGCGGCGATTGCGGCAATAGGCTGCGTCATGCACCGGGTCGCCGGTCGGGGTCCGGCTATATTGGGTGGTATGCGTCGGCAGGTAGCCGTTCAGGTCGGTCGCCGCGGTCGAGACGATGCCCGGCATCGACGCGATGATCTGGTCGAGCTGCGCGCGCCACTCGATATCGGCAAAGGCATTGAGCGCGGTGTCGAAGCGCGGCGGGTTGGAGCCCGGAATCGGCCGGTAATGCGTATCGAACAATGCGGCCTCGCTAAGCTTGCCGCTGGCCAGTGCCGCCTCGGTCAGCGCTACCATCTTGTCGCGCCAGCCGATCGCCGCATCGACAAAGGCGCGATCGGCGGTTTCCAGTCCCGACCGTACCAGGGTGTCGAGCACGCCATGCGCCTGCGCCTCGAGCGACACCATCCGGTCATGCGCCTCGCCGAGGCGCCCGCTATTGGCGCGCGCCGCGTCGGAAAAGCCGTCCAGTTCCCCGCCCAGCCGGCACACGCCGTCGTGGATGAGGCTGGTCGAGCGGGCGATCTCATCGGCCTGCCGGTCGACATCCTGAACCAGACGGGTGACCTCGGAAAAGGTCTCGGTGGCGACGGCAAAGCCGCGCTCCGCATCACGACTGCGCTCGACCCCGATGCCGACTTCCTCGGCAAAGGCCTCGGCCTCGTTCGACAGCTGCGACATGGTGACGCTGATCTCGTCGGTCGCCGCCTGGGTGTCGCGCGACAGCTTCTTGATCTCGTCGGCGACCACCGCGAACGAGCGACCCGCGTCGCCCGCACGCTGCGCCTCGATCGCCGCATTGAGCGCGAGCATCTTGGTGGTGCGGGCAATATCGTCGATCGTCTGGGTGGTGCGCCGGACCTGGGTCATCGCTGCGGCGAAGCTGGTAATCTTGTCGCCGAGCCGCGCCACCAGCGCGGTAAGCTCGACGAACTCGCCGATCGATACCGCGATCGTCGTGCCGCTGGCGTCGAGACGGTGGCGCGCGCTCTCGGACAAGGCGCGCGCCTCGGCGGTGGCCTGCGCGACCTGGCGCTGATCGGCTTCGAGCGCGGCGAGCACGATACGAAGATCTTCGAGTACCGCGGTCTGGCCGGCGATGCTGTCAGCGACTTCGCTGATCTGGCCGGCCGCGTCGGTGCAACCGATAGCAAGCTCACCCGACTGCCGTGCCGCGGCGTCGATATACTGTGCGTCCACCACGGGAACGGGACTCATCTTCATATCGGTTGCGTTACAGTATGTTGGTTTCCAACGAATTAACCGCGGTGGGCAACCGGCTGGTCACGCCGCGACCGCTACGCGGCGGGGATGCGTTTATGGTCATCGTCGCTCAAGACCTGCCTCGCGGCCGTCGCGTTGGCGGCCGGACCGGCGCAAGGCACCTCGCTGCTCGATTATGTCGGCGAATGCGTGCCATTCGCCCGTGCCGCCTCGGGTATCCAGATTTATGGCGATGCCTGGACGTGGTGGGACCGGGCCGAGGGCCATTATCGCCGCGGCTATCAGCCGAAGATCGGCGCGGTAATCGTGTTCGCCCGCAGCGCCCAGCTGCCGCTCGGCCATGTCGCGGTGATCAGCCGCGTGGTGACGTCACGCGTGGTCATGGTAACCCACGCCAACTGGTCGCGCATCGCTGGCGAGCGCGGCCATGCCGAACAGGACGTGACGCTGACCGATGTGTCGCCCGATGGCGACTGGAGCGAAGTACGGGTGTGGTACCAAGGCGCGGACGGGCTCGGCAGCACCACCTACCCGGTATATGGCTTCATCTACGGCACGCCGGTGGGGCGAACCGAGGCACGTGCGAAAACCGCGCCCGAGTTGACCGGGCGCGATCCAGACTATGTCGGCGCGCTGATCGACGCCTATGTCCGCTGACGAGGTGCCGAGGCACCCCGTCTCTACTCGTGGATGCGCCAGCTCGATTCGGTGCAGACGTTGAAGCTGCGCCGGATGGTCGACGTATCGTCCGAGAAGACCGCCTTGAGGTCGAAGTTGCAGTAGCACGACCCGTCGTCGAAATTGACCACGACGGTATTGCCGGGGCTAAGCACCTTCCTGCCCAGTACGTCCTCCTGCCAGGAACTCGCCCCGACGTTCGAGCCGTACAGCTCGCGCATCGAATAGGTCGTATCGTTGATAATCTTGATCCTGCGATTCTTGCCGTCGCGACACTGTGCTTCAGCCGAACTCGCGAGGAACATCGCGGAGAAAGCGATTGCACTCGCAACAACAATCTTCATTTTCATCACAACCCCCGTTGCCATTCTTGGACGGGCACGCGCCCGTGCCAGTGAAATGCGCTTAAGCGGCTTGGGATGATTGGACAAAAAAACACAAAAATGCCGGAGCGAGCGCGGAACGGAACTCCGATCTCGTGCGAACCGGACCGCCTGGATCACCAATTTCGATATTCGAACCAATATGATCGGCTGTTCGGTTCCGCGCGAAGCGGCCGCCAGATGGCGGCGCCGGGAAGGTCGGCGGCGCCAGATCGAATTCGGTCTTCACGCCGGGCGGGAAATCGAGCATCCAGATAAACACCGACACGCTCAAATGATAACGGACCGCGCGCCATGTTCCTGAACTTCCTCGACGAGCTGCGCGCAGCCGGAATTCCGGCGAGTCTCAAGGAGCATCTCATCCTGCTCGAGGCGCTCGACCGCGAAGTGATCGAGCGGACGCCGGAGGATTTCTACTATCTCGCCCGCGCCACCTATGTGAAGGACGAGGGACTGCTCGACCGTTTCGACCAGGTGTTCGCCAAGGTCTTCAAGGGCATCGCTACGACCTATGGCACGCCGGCCGCCGACATCCCGGCGGATTGGCTGCGCGCGGTGGCCGAGAAGTTCCTGACGCCCGAGGAGATGGAGGCGATCAAGGCGCTCGGCTCGTGGGACGAGATCATGGAGACGCTGAAGAAGCGGCTCGATGAGCAGCAAGGCCGTCACCAGGGCGGCAACAAGTGGATCGGCACCGGCGGCACCAGCCCGTACGGCAATTCGGGCTACAACCCCGAAGGCGTGCGGATCGGCGGCGAGAGCAAGCACAAGCGCGCATTGAAGGTGTGGGATCAGCGCGAGTTCAGGAATCTCGACAACACCAAGGAGCTCGGCACCCGCAACATCAAGATCGCGCTGCGCAGGTTGCGGCGCTTCGCGCGCGAAGGGGCGGCGGACGAGCTCGACATCGACGCGACGATCGACGGCACCGCGCGCCAGGGTTGGCTCGACGTCGTGATGCGGCCCGAGCGGCACAATGCGGTGAAATTGCTGCTGTTCCTCGACGTCGGCGGGTCGATGGATCCGTTCGTCAAGCTGTGCGAGGAGCTGTTTTCAGCCGCGACCACCGAATTCAAGAATCTCGAATTCTTCTACTTCCACAACTGCCCCTATGAAGGCGTATGGAAGGACAATCGCCGTCGCTTCGCCGAGCGCACCCCGATGTGGGACGTGCTGCACAAGTTCGGCCACGACTATAAGCTGGTGTTCGTTGGCGACGCCTCGATGAGCACGTACGAGATCACCCATCCGGGCGGCTCGGTCGAGCATTTCAACGAGGAATCGGGCGCGGTGTGGCTGCACCGCATGACCACGACCTATCCCGCGGCGGTGTGGCTCAACCCGGTGCCCGAGCAGCAATGGGGCTATTCGCAGTCGGTCAAGATCATCCGCGAGCTGATGAACGACCGGATGTACCCGCTCTCGCTCAGCGGCCTCGATGACGCAATGCGCGAGTTGACGCGCAAGCGGTAACGACTATCGCTCCTCGTCACGTATCGCCCGACCCTGCTTTAGCATGGTATGCGCAATCTGACCGGTTTCGACCACGGCCGCGTAACGCCCGTTGCTGCGATAGAGCGCAGAGAGGAATGCCCGGTCGGCCGGGGTCATCGCGGCGACGGTGGCAAGGTTACCCGGCTCGAAAAGCGTCAGGATCGTTTCATAGGGCAGAGTGCCTGTCGGTGGTTTGGTCCGACCCAATGCGCGCATCGCTGCGTAATCGGCGATTTGCGTAACACTCTTGCCGGTGACCGCCGCACTATCGAGAACGACGACCGCGGTGGTTATTTCCTGACGCACGGGTTTGAAAATGATCGAAGCGCTCATCACGCGCATGAGCGGGTGATCGACGAAGGCATCCGCACCCCCTGCGCCCTGGTTCGCGGACACTTGCGACGGAAGTCCATCCTCGTTGAGCAGTTCGGTGCCGGCCCACGCGTGGACCGGTCCGGGAGTTGCGAGCAGCGTGGCGCGCTCACCGTCGCTCAGGCCCGCCAGAAGAGAATCGCGCTTCCTCTCCACGTCACGGACAAAGCCTCGTCCGTCTGGCGAAATAATGATGTAGAGATTGGGCGCGCAGCGCGGCGCGGCGACATCGCCGCCGATGTCCGCGGCGACCGCGCGAACGCGCGCGGCGATCTGGTCAGCCAGATCGGCACGCATGCCGATCGCAACGGGGCAAATCGGCTTTCGGAAGCGGGCAAACTGGCCCTGGGCCGGCTTCGCGATTGCGGTGACGAACTGCTTCACCTCCTTTGCTTCGCGACTCACCCGTTCCCGTTCACCCGTTACCACAACGTCGGAACCGCCAACGGTCTGGGCGATTGCTTCGGACGCGCCCAGCGCGAGTGCGACCGAAAGCAACGCGGTGCCGCAAACGTTCTTCAAGCGCATCGAACGCTCCATGTGTGAGTTAGGCGATCAATACAGCAAATGTCGTCCGCGTACATCGCCCCAGGCCATCTCGTCGGGTGTGGTCAGCGCGTCGAGATCACCGGGCGTCGCGCCGGTATCGTCGACCCATTCGCGCAGTCCAGGACCGGCGTTGATCACATCAATGGCAAGCTTGTCGAAGACATATTCGTACGGAAAATCGCGCCACAGATCATAGTCAGGGTAAAGCGACCGGATCGCCTTGAAGCCGAGCGCCTGGAGCCGCCACGGGCGGAAGGCGGCGTGATCGTAGGACGGACCCTCGGCGTGGATGAACACGCCGTTGCACAGCGTCTTGGCATGCTTGTGGAAGGTCGGCTCGAACCAGATGTCGCGCAGCGTGCAGCCGGCGAGCCACTGGGGCGCAATACGACGCATCTCGGCGATCAGCGCGCGGGCGTCGATATCGGGCGCACCGAACAGTTCCAGCGGGCGCGTGGTGCCGCGCCCTTCAGACAGGTTGGTGCCTTCGAGCATCACCGTACCGGCATAGGCGCGCGCCATGTTGACGTTGGCGGCATTGGGGCTCGGGTTGATCCATACGCGTTCGGGCGGCCAGCCGAAGCCGGGCCCGGTGTCGGGCACCCACCCTTCCATCGCGATGACGCGGTAATCGACGTCGAGCTTGAAGTGATCGATGAACCAGTGGCCAAGCTCGCCCAGCGTCAAGCCGTGGCGCATCGGCATCGGGCCCGCGCCGACAAAGCTCTCCCAGCCCGGCAGCAAGGTCAGCCCTTCGATCGGGCGGCCGGCGGGATTGGGGCGATCGAGCACCCACACCGCCTTGCCATGCTCGGCGGCGGCTTCGAGTATGTAGAGCAAGGTCGTCACGAAGGTATAGATGCGGCAACCGACATCCTGCAGGTCGATCAGGATGGTGTCGAAGGTACCCATTGACTGGCCGGTCGGGCGGCGCACTTCGCCGTACAGGCTGAACACCGGGATGCCATAGGTCGGGTCGGTGAAGTCGGGCGACTCCATCATATTGTCCTGCAGGTCGCCGCGCAGGCCGTGCTGCGGGCCGAACGCCGCCGTCACCTTGATGCCGTCGCACGCCATCAGCGCATCGATCGAATGCGTCAGCTTCTCGGTGACCGAGGCGGGGTGCGCGAGCAGCGCGACGCGCTTGCCGATGAGCGGCGCACGCAAGGCGGGGTCGGCGAGCAGGCGATCGATACCGAATTTCATGCCCGCTCAGGTGCCGCGAGCCGCGCGGTAAAGCAATCCGCGTTGTGGAAATCGGGTTTGCCCGGCGGATGGGCCAGCGCCCAGTAGGATTTGGTGCCGTCCGTCGCTTCGATGACGGCACTCAAACCGAGACGCCACGGTTGCTCACCCAAAACGTCAAAGGTCCAGAACTGCCAGCTCGAACGCGGCAGCGCGCCGCCCTTTGCGAGCATGCCGCCTGCGACCTCGCCGAGCTCAGGTTCGAAATCGCTCATGCCTTCGCGATAGCCAGTGAACGAATAGGCTGCCCAGCGACCGGAGGGCGCAAAATTGAGTTCGGTATAGGCCGACATACCGTCCGGCTGAACAAAAGCCTCGAAGCACGTGGTTTTCCACAATTCATCAGCACGACCATGCTCGCCGAACGGCGGCCATGACACGCCCTGCGGATCGCCGACCAACGTGAAGGTCAGATCGAGCGCGCCTCCGTCTCGAACCACCGCGACGCGGATCGCATCCACCGCCACGCTGGGGAAATCCGGGTGCGGAATGAGCGAAAGGATCACCACTCTCCTTCCTTCCCCGGCGAAGGCCGGGGTCCAGTTAGGAAAGCGCTCATGGCAGAGCGATCCGCTCGAACAAATCTTCCCACGTCGGATTGAGCCCCTCGATCTCACGCACCTTCCAGGCGCGCCGCCACTCCTTCATCTGGAATTCACGGCGGCGCGCCAAGGACAAATCACCGAAGGCCTCGTACCAAACCAGCAATTTGCAGTCGTAACGCCTGGTGAAGCCTTCGATCAGGCCGTTGCGGTGCTCCCATGCGCGGCGGACGAGATCGCTGGTCGAGCCAAGATAGATCGTGCCGTTCCGCTGACTCGCCATGATATAGCCATAGGCCGTTTCGTCCATCGCACCGCCTTCCCACCTGGACCCCGGCCTTCGCCGGGGAAGGATAAAAGGTGAACGGGGTGCGCGCTATGGAAAAACCCACGCACTTGGCCTATGTGCCGCGCCTCCCATGGCTACTGTCCTCCCCTCCCCGCCGCGCGTCGGCATGGTTTCGCTCGGCTGTCCCAAGAATCTGGTCGACAGCGAGCGCATCCTGACCAAGCTGCGCGCCGATGGCTATCAGATGTCGCCCGACTATGCCGGTGCCGATGTCGTGCTGGTCAACACCTGCGGCTTTCTCGATTCCGCCAAGGAAGAGAGCCTCGAGGCGATCGGCGAGGCGATCGCCGAAAATGGCCGGGTGATCGTCACCGGTTGCATGGGCAAGGAAGCCGAAGCGATCCGCGCGCGTTTCCCGCAGGTGCTCGCCGTCACCGGTGCGCATCAATATGAGGAAGTGGTCGGCGCGGTGCACGAAGCGGCGCCGATGCCGCCTTCCGCCTTTCTCAACCTGGTGCCCGATGCCGGGCTCAAACTGACGCCGCGCCACTACAGCTATCTGAAGATTTCCGAGGGCTGCAACCATCGCTGCGCCTTCTGCATCATCCCGTCGTTGCGCGGCGACCTGGTCAGCCGGCGCCCCGATGCGATTCTGCGCGAAGCCGAGAAGCTCGTCGCGGCCGGGACCAAGGAACTGCTGGTGATCAGCCAGGACACCTCGGCTTACGGCGTCGATATCCGCCACCAGCCGCGCCCGTGGCATAGCGGCGAGGTGCGCGCGCACATGACCGACCTGTCGCGCGAGCTCGGCAAGATCGCGCCCTGGGTGCGGCTGCACTATGTCTATCCCTATCCGCATGTCGACCAGGTCATCCCGCTGATGGCCGAGGGTCTGGTGCTGCCCTATCTCGATATCCCGTTCCAGCACGCCGCGCCGAGCGTGCTGCGCGCGATGAAGCGCCCGGCGAACGAGGCCAAGGTGCTCGAACGGATCCGCAAGTGGCGCGAGATCGCGCCCGATATCACGATCCGCTCGACCTTCGTGGTCGGCTTCCCTGGCGAGACCGAGGCCGATTTCCAGTATCTGCTCGACTGGCTCGACGAGGCGCAGCTCGACCGGGTCGGCGCGTTCCGCTTCGAACCCGTCGAAGGCGCAACCGCCAACGCCCTCCCCGACCCTGTGCCGGAAGAGATCAAGGAAGAGCGCTACGCCCGCATCATGGAGAGGACCGCGGCGATTTCCGCAGCCAAGCTCCAGGCCAAGATCGGGCGCACGCTCGACGTGATCATCGACGTGGTCGACGAGGAAGGCGCGACCGGCCGCTCGCAGGCCGACGCGCCGGAAATCGATGGCGAAGTCCATCTGCGCGATGCCGGGCATCTCGCGGTCGGCGACATCGTCGCGGTCGAGATCGAGGACGCCGACGAGCACGACCTGTTTGGGGTGCCCGTCGCGGCCTGACACAATCGCCCGGCATCGGGATTTTCGCCGATTGCCGCGGTGCGCAATTCGCCTAGGCTCGGTGGATGCGCATGAGATTCGTCTCGACCTGGTTGATCGTCCTTGCGCTGGGCTGGGCGCCGGTCGCCGGCGCGCAGGCCGTACCACCGACGATGTCGCCGGTGTGGAGTGAGGCGATCGACCCGCTGACCGTCGACGACGAGGATTTCGCGCGCCATCGCGATCCGCGCGAATGGGCCGGGCTGTCGGTGCGTCGCCTGATCTTCAACGACGGCGAACTGAACTGGCGCGTCTGGCGGATCGTCAACGAGCAACATCGCGACGGGCCGTTATGGGTTCTGCCGCACGACAACGAGGACGCCACTTTCGGCGCGATGCTGATCGCGCTGCGCAGCTATGGCGGGGTGGCGATCGCAATCGACAATGGCGCCTCCCGTACGAACCTCGACATGGCGACCGGCAGGTCGGTCGACCCCAACCGTCACTTCTACGACGCGATCCCGCTCTACGCCGACAGGATCCTCGCCGATCTCGGCACGCCGCCCCGCCTGATCGTCGCGCTGCACACCAATGCGCCCGGTTTCGACCAGAGCCTTTCGATCTGTCCTATCGTCGGCCTTGGCGGCAGCGGCGATATTTCGATCCGGCTGTGCACCGCGCGCTACATCCCGCATCCGTCGCTCAAGCGCGGCTGGCCGTTCGACGACGAGGATAGTCTGGCGCTCGTGCCCTTTGCGGCCGGCAGCGATTGGCGGGCGGCATTTTGCGTACGACCGTTGATGGATGCCGATTTCAACCTGATCACCGAACGGGTCGCCATGAGCGACGGATCACTGTCCAACTATGCGCTGGCGCATGGGCTGAGCTACATCAATTTCGAAACGCGCGAGCGTGGCTCCGACCCGGCCGGCCTCGCCGACGCGCAAGGCCGTCTCGTCGCGATGATCGACCGCGCGATGGCGCTCTGCACCAATCTCCAACGCCTTGAGCTGTTGCTACCTTCATCGCCGACCGCGGCGGCGAAACATCAGGCGGCGCGTTCGCTGCGATAATAGCTGAACGACAGCCATAACGAGAGCGCGCCGAGCAAATGCCACAGCGCATGGCCCTGCAAGAGGCTGCGCGGCGCGCAGACCACGCCTTGCTGGTCGAGGATCCAGATCGCGAAGGCCAGCGCGGTGGCGAGAATCCCGCCGAGGTAAAGGCCGACCCGCACGCCCGGCCGCAATGGTCGCGCGAAAATCAACTCGACCAGGATAGCGAGGTTCAGCAGCAGCGCGAACAGCCAGCGCCGTACTTCGGGCAGCATGATCAGCACGGCGATCAGGCAGGCGCACAACGTGACGTAAAGCATGATCGCGCGGCCATCGGGAATGCGCCGCCACCGCGCCAGCGCACGCACCAGCAGGAACGAACCGATCAGATACATGCCGAGGACATCGAGGAACTGGCCCCACAAGGTCAGCGTCGCGTGCATCAGCACCGAGCCGAGCCCGACCACGATCGCAGTCAGGCCGAGCGCGCGCGCGGCGAGCGGCGGCATCGCCGATGCCCAGTCACGCCCCCCGGCGAGGATGATCATCACGAAACCGACCAGGACATAGCCATAGGAAGACCAGCTGTCGGCCGGCTGCAAAACGAGCGCACCGACGCGCGGCAGCTCGCAAAAACAATGCGTCGCGGTGCAGGTGGCGGGGGCATAGACCGCCCAGTTCGGGCCAAGCACCGCCAGCACGGCGAGAACAGCCAGCGCGGACAGCGCGGTCAACGCCAGCGCGATCGACAGCGACCGCGCCGATATTGTCTGCGACATGTCCCGCTTCCCCTCTCGCGCCGCAACCTAACGTGCCGCGCGCGAAAAGCCATGCGCCGCCGCATCTGGCGCATGGCGCGCCATTCTGTAAGGATCGCCGCCATCGCCTTTCGCGTAACCGAGGATTCAGATGCGCCCGTTCCGTTCCCTTGCCCTGGCCGCCACCTTGCTGATCGCCGCTCCTGCCGTCGCGCAGGAACTGACCGCCGTCGAACAGGCGCAGGTCGACAGGATCGTCACGTCACAGCTGGCCGCCACCGGCACCCCCTCGGCATCGATCGCGGTGGTGCGCGGCGGGCGGATCGTGCTGGCCAAGGCCTATGGCAAGGCGTCGGAGACGATGCCGGTCGCGCCCGCCACGGCGCCTTACCAGATCGCCTCGATCTCCAAGCAGTTCGCCGGCGCTGCCGTGCTGCTGCTCGCCGATGAGGGAAAACTGAGCCTCGACGACGTGGTCTCGAAATATATTCCGGGCATCACCGAAGGCGACCATATCACCATCCGCCAGTTGCTCAGCCATACGTCGGGGCTGCAGGATTATTGGCCGCAGGATTACAGCTTCAAGGCGATGGCGACCCCGGTCACGCCGCAAGGCATCGTCGATCGCTGGGCGAAAAAGCCGCTCGACTTCGCGCCGGGCACGCAGTGGCAATATTCCAACACGGGCTATGTGGTCGCCGGGATGATCGTCGAGAAAGTCGCCGGCGAGCCGCTGCTGACCTTTCTCCAGCAGCGCATCTTCAAGCCGCTCGGCATGACCGCCTATGATCAGGATCTCGCGACGGGGCCAACCTTCCCGCAGGGCTATGGTCGCCATGCGCTCGGGCCGCTGCGCCCCGAGCCACCGGCGGCACGCGGCTGGTTGTTCGCCGCCGGCGAACTGTCGATGAGCGCGGCCGATCTCGCCAAATGGGACATTGCGCGGATCGACCGCACGATCCTCACGCCGGAAGACTGGAAGATCCAGGAAACGCCGATCAAGCTCAGCGACGGCAGCAATTCGCGTTACGGGCTCGGCGTGTTCATCGGCACGCAGGACGGCCGGCGCATGATCGAGCACAGCGGTGAGGCGGTCGGCTTCATCTCCGACAATCTCGTCTTCCCCGACGACAAGGCGGCGTTCGTCGTGCTGACCAACACCTGGTCGAGCGGCGCGGCCTCGAGCATCGCGCAGGCGCTTTCCAAGGCGCTGCTGCCGCCGGGGCCGGTGAGCGCCGCCGATCTTGCCGCGGGCGTGCGGGCGCGCGCATTGTTCGACCAGTTGCGCGCCGGCCAACTCGACCGTGCGCAACTGACCGACGACGCCAATTTCTATTTCACGCCGACCGCGATCGCGGATTTCCACACCAGTCTGGCGCCGCTCGGCACACCGACGAGCTTCACCCAGGCGGGGCCGACGCGGTTGCGCGGCGGCTTCGTGCTGCGCAGCTATCGGCTCGTCTACAAGGGCAAGAAGACATTGATTCTCAGCACCTTCCTTGAACCAGGCGATAATGGCCGGTTCGAACAATTCCTCATCTCGCCGGCTGACTGATGGCCAACCGTTTCGCAGCTTTGCTGCAGCCCGATCGCGGCCAGCCGGCGCGCCTGATCCATGTCGTCCATCCCGACGCATGGGAAAAATGGCTCGGCGCGCAACCGCCACGCGTGCGTACCGCCGTCGCCGCGCACCGCCTGACCGGCAAGGCCGGCAATCGCGCCGTGCTGCCCGGCGACAAGGCCGACGACTGGTCGATGTTGCTGGTGTGCAACGAGGCGGAGAGCTCGCCGTGGCGCATCGCCTCGCTCGGCGACCAGCTGCCCGAGGGGACCTATCGCCTCGCCGAGGGCGAACCGGGCATCGCAATGCTCGGCTGGCTGCTCGCGCAATATCGCTTCGAGCGCTACCGCAAGGAGGACAAGCCGGCCGGCCCGCGCGTACTGCTGACCGGCGAACCGGCACGGATCGACGAAATCACCCGCATCGCGACAGCGACCGCCAAGGTTCGCGACCTGGTCAATACCGCGGCCGCCGACCTCGGCCCCGCCGAGCTGGAACATGAGGCTGCCACGCTCGCCAAGGCGCATGGTGCGATTTTCCACGTTACCAAGGGAGAGGCGCTGGCCAAGGGCTATCCGATGATCCTCGCGGTCGGCCAGGCCGCGGCCAAGGGTCGCGAACCGCGGCTGATCGAACTCGAATGGGGCAACCCGGCGCATCCGCGCGTCGCGATCATCGGCAAGGGCGTGTGCTTCGATTCGGGCGGGCTCGACATCAAGCCGTCCTCGGGCATGCGGTTGATGAAGAAGGACATGGGCGGCGCAGCACATGCGCTCGCGCTGGCCGGTCTGGTAATGGCCGAGCGATTGAAGGTGCGGCTGCACCTGCTGATTCCGGCGGTCGAGAACAGCATCGCGGGCAATGCCTTCCGCCCCGGAGACGTGCTGGCGACACGCAAGGGCCTGACGGTCGAGAACACCAATACCGATGCCGAGGGGCGGCTGGTGCTCGGCGATGCGATCACCAAGGCGGGTGAAGACAAGCCGGCGCTGATCATCGATTTTGCCACGTTGACGGGCGCGGCACGCGTCGCGCTCGGACCGGATCTGCCGGCCACCTTCGCCAATGACGAGGAGCTGGCCGAGGAATTGCTCGCGGCCGGCACCGCCGTCGGCGACCCCTTGTGGCGGCTGCCGCTATGGGACGGTTATGACGAGATGTTCGCTTCCGACGTCGCCGATCTCGTCAACGCCCCCGATGGCGGTTTTGCCGGGGCGGTGACGGCGGCGCTGTTCCTGCGCCGTTTCGTGCCAGCGAATACGCCGTGGGTCCATTTCGACACCTTCGCGTGGCGGCCCACGGCCAAGCCGGGCCGGCCGAAGGGCGGCGAGGCGCTCGGGCTGCGCGCCGCCTGGGCCGTGCTGAAGGCGCGGTACACGGGCTGACGTGCCACCTTTTCCCCGGCCTTCACCGAGGATCTGAAAATGGTCAGGCGCCCGCTTCGATAATCGGCACGAATTTCGCTGCCGTCAGGCTCGCGCCGCCGACCAGCGCGCCATCGACGTCGCCCGCATCGAGCAACGCGGCGGCATTGTCAGCCGTCACCGACCCGCCATACAACAACCGCAGCGCATCGGCGTCATCACCGATCAGGTCGCGCAGCTTCGCCCGAATCGCCCCATGCATCGCCGCGACATCGTCGACCGTCGGGGTGCGCCCGGTGCCGATCGCCCAGACCGGTTCATAGGCGATCGACAGCCACGCGGCCGCCGCGCCTTCGGGCAGTGAACCCGCCAGCTGGGTCGTGACCACCGCGACCGCCTGCCCGGCGTCGCGCTCGGCGAGCGTCTCGCCGACACACAGGATCGCCGTCAGGCCGTGGCGGCGCAGCGCCTCGGCCTTGGCCTTCACATCGGCATCGGTCTCGCCATTGTCGGCGCGGCGCTCGCTGTGGCCGACGATCGAGAAGCTCGCGCCGGCCTCTCTGATCATGCTCGCCGAGACACACCCGGTATGCGCGCCCTTGTCGGCCGCGTGGACATCCTCGGCGCCGATCGCCAGGCCCGGCGCGCGCGCCGCGGCCGGGGCGATCAGCGTCGCGGGCACGGCGATCGCCACGTCGAGGCCCGGATGGGTCGCCGCCGCTGCGGCGATGCCGTCAAGTTCGGCCAGCGCGGCGAGGTCGCCGTTCATCTTCCAGTTTCCGGCCACCAGCTTGCGTCGCATGCGTCCCCCCTGTCTGCTTTACGACCGCTTAGCGCGACGTGGCGTGCGCACAAGCTTGAAGCTGCCCCCACCTGTCCGTAAAGCGGCCCCTTCCTATTTCGTTTTCTGCATAGATCGGCCCTGCTCCATCATGATCAGCCTTCTCCGTCGCATGATCAATTCCAAGGTCGGCCTGACCATCAGCTTCCTCGCGCTGTTCGGCTTCGCCTTGCTCGGCCTCGGCGGCAGCGGCATGTTCACCGGCGGCGGATTCGGCGGCTCGGGGGTCAGCGCGGACGATGTCGTCAGGATCGGCAAGGTCGGCGTTTCGAGCGCCGACCTGCGCACGCGGGTCGAATCCGACTATCAGAGTTATTTCCAGCAGGCGCAGCAGGCTCAGCAGCCCCCCCTGCCGCTCGCGCAATATATCGCCGAAGGCGGGATGGACTCGACTTATGAGCGCCTGGTCAATTCGCTCGCGATCGAGCAGTTCGCGACACAGCAGCACATGTCGATCACCGACAAATATGCGCTCGCCCAGATCACTCCGCAGTTCCAGAACCCGGCGACGGGCAAGTTCGACCAGCGCGTGTTCGATCAGTTCCTGCAACAGCAGCGCATGTCGGTCGCGCAGATCACCCGCGACGTGCGCCAGGGGCTGCTCCAGCGCCAGGTCCTCATCCCCACCGCCGGTGCGTCGCAGGTGCCAAACAAGCTGGCATTCCCTTACGCCTCGCTGCTGCTCGAGCGGCGCGACGGCCAGATCGGGCTGATCCCGGCGAGCGCGATTCGCGACGGCGCGGCACCGACCGACGCCCAACTGAGCGATTTCTACAAGCGCAACGCCGCGCGCTACATCGTGCCCGAGCGCCGTGCCGTGCGTTACGCCATCATCACGCCGGAACAGGTGAAGGCGGAGGCGACCCCGACCGAAAAGGAAATCGCCGACACCTACCAGAGCGAGCGAGCGCGCTATCTGCCGACCGAAAAGCGCACGATCGTCCAGGTCGTCGTCGCCGACCAGGCCGCCGCCACCGCGCTTGCCGCCAAGGTCAAGGGCGGAACCTCGCTCGAGTCCGCAGCACAGGCCATCGGGCTGTCGGCGGCGACGATCAAGGATACCGAAAAGGCCGCCTATACCGCCCAGGGCTCCGATGCGCTGACGACCGCCGCATTCGGCGCGGCCAAGGGTGCCGTTGTCGGCCCGATCCGTACGCCGCTCGGTTACGCCGTCGCAAGGATCGATGCGATAACGGCGGTCCCCGGCAAGACGCTCGATCAGGCGCGCGAGGAAATCGTCAAGGCGCTTACCTTGACCAAGACCCAGGCCGCACTCGGCCGGCTCCACGATGCGATCGACGATGCGATCAGCAACAAGGCGAGCTTCGGCGATGTCGTTGCCACCAACAAGCTGACCGCGGTGACCTCCCCGGCACTGACCTCGACCGGCGCCAATCCGGACGACCCCAAGGCGCAGCCCGACCCCAAAATGGCTCCGATCGTCCAGGCGGCGTTCGGCATCGACCCCGCACAGGGCCCGCAAATGGCGCCGATCGGCACCGATGGCAGCTTTGCCCTCATCGTCATCGACCATATCGTCGCGGCGGCGCCGCGCCCGCTCGCGCAGATGCGCGACACGGTGGCAAAGGATTTCGCGGCCGATCGCAAGCTCAAGGAAGCGCGGCGGATCGCCAACATGGTGACCGCGCAACTCGACAAGGGAGTGCCGATGGCAAAGGCGTTGAGCGCCACCGGGCTGGTACTCAAGCCGGCCCAGCCGGTCTCGGCGGCGCGCGCGCAGTTGATGAAGCAGGCCAATGGCGCCCCGCCACCGCCGCCACTGGTGATGCTGTTCAACATGAACGAGCGCAGCGCCAAGCTGATGGAGACACCCGATCATGCCGCCTATCTGGTGATCTGGCTCGACAAGATCACACCGGGCGACGCCTCGAGCCAGCCGCGCGTCGTCGCTGGCATCCGCGTCGACCTTGGCCGTACGATCGGGCGGGAATATGTCGACGAGTTCGCCAAGGCCGTGCGTGCGTCGGTCGGCGTGAGCAAGAATGACGGCGCCATGGCAAAGCTGCGCGCGACGCTGTCGGGCCAGGCAAGCTCAGATCAACCCTGACATGGATGACGGGCGCGCGAAGGCCGTCACCGCGCTGACCGCCGGGCGGCCTGCGCTGGTGTGGCGGCGACAGATTGCCGACACCGAGACTCCGGTCGCCGCCGCGCTCAAGCTGATCGAGCCGGGGCGTGGCGACTTCCTGCTCGAATCGGTCGAGGGCGGCGAGACGCGTGGGCGCCACAGCCTGATCGGGCTCGCCCCCGACCTGGTGTTCCGCGCCCAGGGCAATACGGCATCGATCAATCCGCACTGGCTGACCGATCGCGCCGCTTTCGCGCCGTGCGCCAGGCCGACGCTCGCCGCGCTGCGCGAGCTCGTCGCGTCGTGCCGCATGGACGTACCGGCCGAACTGCCGCGCGCGCTGGCCTGCCTGGTGGGCTATTTCGGCTATGAGACGATCGGCCTCGTCGAGCGCCTGCCGCGCCCGACCCGCGATGCGCTGGGGCTGCCCGACATGATGTTCGTGCGCCCGACGGTGGTGCTGATTTTCGACCGGCTGGCCGATGCCCTGTTTCTCGTCGCCCCGACCTGGCCCGATCCGTCGCGGACGCCGGAGGCGATCGTCGCCGAGGCGGCGGAACGCATCGACGCCGTGGCGGCGAAGCTGGCGAGCGCCGGCTTGCCGCCACCGGTTCGCGCCGACGTGACGGAAATCGCCCTGACCCCCACCCTGCCCGCCGGTCGCTATACCGAAATGGTCACGCGGGCGAAGGAATATATCGTCGCCGGGGACATCTTCCAGGTGGTGCTGGCGCAGCGTTTCACCGTGCCGTTTACACTCCCGCCGTTCGAACTTTACCGCGCGCTCAGACGGATCAATCCCTCACCCTTTCTCTATCATCTCGACCTGCCTGGGTTCACGCTGACCGGATCGAGCCCGGAAATCCTCGTGCGGGTGCGCGACGGCGAGGTCACGATCCGCCCGATCGCCGGCACCCGCCCGCGCGGGCGGACCGCGGCGGAGGATGAGGCGAACCGCACCAGCCTGCTCACCGATCCCAAGGAGCGCGCCGAACATCTCATGCTGCTCGATCTCGGCCGCAACGACGTCGGGCGCGTCGCGGCGGCCGGCAGCGTGCAGGTCACGGCAAGCTATACGACCGAATTCTACAGCCATGTCATGCACATCGTGTCGAACGTCATCGGCAGGCTCGATGCGAAGCACGACGCGCTCGACGCGCTGTTCGCCGGCTTCCCTGCGGGAACCGTGTCGGGCGCGCCCAAGGTGCGCGCCTGCGAGATCATCGCCGAACTGGAGGGCGAGGTGCGCGGCGCCTATGCCGGCGGCGTCGGTTATTTCTCGCCCGACGGATCGATGGACTCGTGCATCGTGCTGCGCACGGCGGTGGTCAAGGACGGCATCATGCACGTCCAGGCCGGCGCGGGGATCGTCGCCGACAGCGACCCCGCCTACGAACAGCGCGAGTGCGAGGCAAAGGCCGGTGCCCTCCTCGCCGCCGCGCGCGAGGCGATCATGCGCGCGGGCGAATCAGGCTTCGGTCAGTAAGCGCAACGCTTCACGGGGTGGTCGTATCCTCGGGCGCCCGGCCCGCGCGCTTGGCCTTCTCCTCGGCGGTCCACTGACGCAGCATCTGGGCGGTGCAGCCCGTCGCGCCGCCCGAGCCGACCGGCGAGCAGGTGTCGGGCAGGCCACCGGCCTTGCGACCGACTTCGTCCATCGTCGCGGCGCGATTCACCCAACTCTGGTTTTGCGGCGGGATCGGGCCCGAATCGCGCAACGGCTTGGGAATGCGATACGGGTCCTCCAACGTGCGGCACACCACGACCTCGTCGCCTTCCGCCTTCGGGCACGTCTCCCCCGCGGTCAGTGTAATGTCGCGAATCCGTTTGGGCGGCTTCCCCGATTCGGCCTGGGTTTGCGCCGCTTGTGCTGCTTCTGCCGATGGTGCGGGTGCCGCCTGGGCCATGGCCGCACCGGGAAGCCCGAGCAGCGCGAGTGCGACGAGAATACGGGACATTGGGTGAACTCCTTGTCGATACAACGTCCGTCCGGCCGCCTTGCTCCATCCTGAACAGAGCGCGTCGCGACTGGCCATAAGTATTAATCCGGGAGGTGGCGATGCGCGCACCGATTGTCGAGTCCCCTCAAAAGCGTTAGCGGCGCTGCGCATGATCCTCGTTATCGACAATTATGACAGCTTCACCTGGAACCTGGTCCATTATCTGATGGAGCTGGGCGCCGAGATCAAAGTGGTACGCAATGACGAGATCAGCGCGGCCGAGGCGATCGCCAGCAATGCCCATGCCTTCCTCATCTCTCCCGGCCCGTGCACGCCGAACGAGGCCGGGATCAGCCTCGACCTCGTCGCCGCCTGCGCCGAGGCGCGCAAGCCGCTGCTCGGCGTGTGCCTGGGTCACCAGTCGATCGGGCAGCATTTCGGCGGGCACGTCGTTCGCGGTGGCCTGATGCACGGCAAGACCTCGCCGATCACGCATGACGGCACCGGCGTGTTCGCCGATCTGCCCTCGCCCTTCACCGCGACACGCTATCACTCGCTGATCGTCGACGACATTCCGCCCGAGCTGATCGTCAACGCCACCGCCGACGACGGCTCGGTGATGGGTTTCCGTCACGTCTCGTTGCCGATCCACGGTGTGCAGTTCCACCCGGAAAGCATCGCCACCGAGCATGGCCACAAGCTGCTCGGCAATTTCCTGACGGTAGCGGGCCTGCCTGGCCGGGCATTGGCGTGACGACCACCACGCGCCTGCCCGACCCCTCGCAGCCCCTGTCGCGTGACGATGCCGCGCGGGCGTTCGCCGACATTCTCGATGCGAGGACGTCGGAGGATGCCATTGCCGAATTCCTGATCGGCCTGTCCGATCGCGGCGAGACGGCGATCGAGATCGCCGAGGCGGCGCGCGCGCTGCGCGCACGGCTGATCCCGATCGACGCGCCCGCCGGCGCGATCGACGTCTGCGGCACCGGCGGCGACGGGCACCACACGCTCAACGTCTCGACCGCGGTGTCGATCGTCGTCGCGGCATGCGGCGTGCCGGTTGCCAAGCATGGCAACCGCGCCGCCTCGTCCAAGGCCGGCGCGGCCGATACGCTCGAGGCGCTGGGCCTCGACATGGATCGCGCCGGTGCCAAGGCCGAGGCGAGCCTCGCCGATATCGGCATCTGTTTCCTGTTCGCCGCCAACCATCATCCGGCGATGGCGCGCATCACGCCAATCCGCCGCCGCATCGGCCGGCGCACGATCTTCAACCTGATGGGCCCGCTGGCCAATCCCGCACACGTCGCGCGTCAGCTGATCGGCATCGCGCGGCCCGATTATGCCCCGGTCTATGCCGACGCGCTCGGCCAGCTCGGCACCGAGGCCGGCCTGATCGTATCGGGCGAGGAAGGGCTGGACGAACTGTCCGGCGCTGGCCCGAGCATCGCGGTGAGCATCGGCGCGCTGGCCCTGCCCGACCATATCGCGCCCGAGGATGCTGGCCTGCCGCGCCATCCGATCGCAGCGCTGCACGGCGGCGACCCCTATTACAACGCCGCGGCGCTGCGCCGGCTGCTGCTCGGTGAGCACGGCGCCTATCGCGACGCCGTGCTGCTCAATGCGGCCGCGGCGTTGATCGTCGCGGGCAATGCCGATACCCTTGTCGATGGCGCCGCGCGAGCCGCCACGGCGCTCGACAGCGGCGCCGCCAACGCGTTGCTCGACCGCTGGATCGCTTATTCATGACCAACATTCTCGACCGCATTCTCGAAACCAAGCGCGCTGACGTGGCGGCGCGCAAGGCGACGATCCCGCTCGCCGAGATCGACGCGCGGATCGACGAGCAGACGCCGCCGCGCGGCTTTCGCGCCGCGCTCGACGCACGCGCGGCGACCGGCCACGCGCTGGTCGCGGAGATCAAGAAGGCGAGCCCGTCAAAGGGATTGATTCGCGCCGATTTCGACCCCCCGGCCCATGCACGGGCCTATCAAGCCGGTGGTGCCGCCTGTCTGTCGGTGCTGACCGACGAACGCTGGTTCCAGGGTGCCGACCAGTATCTCACCGCCGCGCGCAACGCCTGCACCCTGCCGGTGCTGCGCAAGGACTTCATGGTCGATCCATGGCAGGTACCCGAATCGCGCGCGCTTGGTGCCGACGCGATCCTGCTGATCATGGCGGCGCTCGACGACGGGCTGCTCGCCGAAATCGAGGCAAGCGCGATCGAATGCGGCATGGACGTGCTGGTCGAGGTCCATGACGAACGCGAGATGGAACGCGCGATGAAGCTCCAGTCGCGGTTGATCGGCGTCAACAATCGCGACCTGCGCGATTTCACGGTCGATTTCGCGCGGACCTACGAGTTGATCGGCAAGGCCCCGGCGGGTTGCACCTTCGTCGCCGAGAGCGGCCTGATGACACGCGCCGACCTCGACGAGATGGCCACGCACGACGTGCACTGCTTCCTGATCGGCGAGGCGCTGATGCGCCAGGACGATGTCGAGGCGGCGACACGGGCGATGGTCGGGTGAGCGCCCTCACCCATCTCGACGCGACCGGCGCGGCGCATATGGTCGATGTGTCGGGCAAGCCGGTCACCGCGCGCGTGGCGGTTGCGACGGGGCATATCGCCATGTCCCGGGCAGCGCTCGCCGCGATCCGCGACGGTACCGCCGCAAAGGGCGATGTGCTCGCCGTGGCGCGCGTCGCCGGGATCATGGCGGCGAAGAAGACCGCCGAGTTGATCCCGCTCTGCCATCCGCTCCCGCTGAACCAGGTCGCTATCGACTTCGCGTTCGACGACACTGGCATCGTCGCCACCGCCACCGCCACGACCGAGAGCAAGACCGGCGTCGAGATGGAGGCGATGACCGCCGTCTCGCTCGCGCTGTTGACGATTTACGACATGGCCAAGGCGGTCGACAAGGCCATGGTCGTCTCGGGCGTGCGGCTCGTCAGCAAGACCGGCGGCAAATCGGGCGACTGGCACGCATAATTCCTGCCGTGCGCGGCGCAGGGTCGATTCACACGTGGAGAATGCGCGTCACTATCGGCTGGTTCGGCGATGCGGCCCGCGCCCCTGCCGATCAGCGATATCTCCCGCTATTCCCGCGCCCGGCGAAAATGGATCGTGCGGCCATAGCGATCGAGCAGCAGTTCGCCACCCACCAGCCGCAACCTCGTGCCGCGAAAGTCGACCTTGCCGAGATCGTTCGGCGCGAAGCGGAAATGGAGTTGCTCGCCCCTGGCCGGGTCGATCGTCACGCGTTCACCCGCGACGTCGAACATCGGCAGGACAAGCATGATCCCGGTCGGCGGTGCGCCGGCCGGGAAGGCGACAACCGTCTCGTCCTCGGCGAGTTGCTGCCGCTCCGCATGGCCATCGGCGAAGGTGATTTCCGCCTCGAACAATTGCCGCGTCATGCCACCCTCGGGCATGTCGAGTGTGATCCGCAATTCGCCCGGTGGACCCATCGCCTGCCCGGTCATCGTGATGCGCGGCGCGGTTACGGGATCGCTGGTCAGCACCACCGTGCCGTGATCGGCCAGCCAGGTGCCGGCAGCCTCTTCGTCGAGCGCGCCATAGGACAGGGCGTAACGGAAGCGTCCATCGGCCGCCAGCTCCAGACCCGCCGCCATCTCCATCTGGTGGCCATCATATGTGCCGACCAGCGCGGCAGGATGCGCCTCGTCGGTCGGCGGCGTCGCTACCGACAAGGCCAATACACCGAGCAACGATCTGAACATGATCGACCTCCCCGACGAAAAGGCTACGCCTTTCCGACGCGCGCGCCTAGCGGCGCGGCGTGGCGCGCGATAGGAACGCACCGTGATCGCCAACCCCGCCCCGTTGCTCCCCGTCGCCGATGCGCAGGCACGGCTGTTCGCGCTCGGCGCGCCGCTTGCGATCGAAACCGTGCCGCTCGCGCGCGCTGTCGGTCGCTGGGTGGTGGAGGATATCGTCGCGCTGCGTACCCAGCCGGCCGCCGACCTTTCGGCGATGGATGGCTATGCGATCCGCTTCGCCGACAGGCCCGGACCATTCCGCCTGGTTGGAGAAAGCGCCGCCGGCCACGGTTTTGCCGGAACGATCGGCGCCGGCGAGACGGCGCGCATCTTCACTGGCGCGCCCCTGCCCGACGGCGCTGACAGCGTGCTGGTGCAGGAAGAGGTAGCGGCCGACGGCACCGACATCCGCATGATCGGCGAAGGGCCAAAGCGCCGTGGCGGCAATGTGCGGCCACGCGGGCTGGATTTCGCTCATGGCGACGTGCTGATCGCGGCGGGCGAGCGCGTCACCCCCGCCAGACTCGCGGTCGCGGCAATGGGCGGCCATGCCACGCTGCCGGTGCGCCGCCGCGTCGTTGTCGCGATTGTCGGGACCGGCGACGAACTGGTCCGTCCCGGCGCGCCGCTGCGCGACGATCAACTCCCCGAGTCGAACGGCATCATGCTTGCCGCGATGCTCGCCGACCTGCCGGTCGACGTGGTCGACCTCGGCACCCTGCCCGACCGGCTCGACACGCTGCGCGATGCGTTCGCGGCGGTGAAGGCCGACATCCTGGTGACCACCGGTGGCGCCTCGGTCGGCGATCACGATCTCGTCAGGCCGGCGCTGCTCGCGGCTGGCGGCAGCCTGGATTTCTGGCGCGTCGCGCTGCGACCGGGCAAGCCGATGATGGCGGGGCGGCTGAACGACGCGGTCGTACTCGGGTTGCCGGGCAACCCGGTCTCGGCGTTCATGACCGCGCTGCTTTTCCTCAAGCCGCTGATCGCGGCGCTGTCCGGGGCCGACGACCCCATGCCCAGAACGCGCACGGCCATCCTCGGCGAGCCGCTCAAGGCGAACGATCATCGTACCGATTATCTGCGCGCCGCAACGCGCGACGGGCAGGTCTTCGCCGCCGCGATCCAGGACAGTTCGATGCTCCGCACCCTCGCCCGCGCCGACTGCCTGATCGTTCGCCCGCCCCACGCACCCGCCGCCAATCCGGGCGACGCGATCGAGATCCTGTCGATCGCTTGACAAGCGACCGGAACGTTGCGTAAACGTTCCTCGTCTGTTCCGACGGAGGATTGCCGGATGTTAACCCGCAAGCAGCATGAGCTGATCTGCTTCATCCATGATCGTTTGGAGGAGAGCGGTGTTTCGCCTTCGTTCGAGGAGATGAAGGAAGCGCTCGATCTCAAGTCGAAATCCGGTGTCCACCGCCTGATCAGCGCGTTGGAAGAACGCAAGTTCCTGCGTCGCCTGCCCAATCGCGCCCGCGCGCTCGAAGTGCTGCGCATGCCCGAACGCGCCGAAGCGCCGCGCAAGACCGCCGCTCCGTCCAATGCCCGCAGCCTGCCCGAACCCGCCAACGACGTGATCGAGATTCCGTTGCACGGCCGTATCGCGGCCGGTGTGCCGATCGAGGCGTTCGAGAGCAGCGCGATGCTGGCGGTGCCGGCCGCATTGCTCGGCGGTGGCGAGCATTATGCGCTCGAGGTCGCGGGTGACTCGATGGTCGAAGCCGGCATTCTCGACGGCGATTATGCGCTGATCCGGCGCGCCGACACGGCACGCGATGGCGAGATCGTCGTCGCGCTGATCGAGGACAGCGAGGCGACGCTCAAATATTTCCGCAAGGAAGGCGCGATGATCCGGCTCGACCCGGCCAACCGCGCCTATGATCCGCAGCGCTATCGCCCCGAACAGGTGCGCGTGCAGGGCAAGCTGGCCGGGCTGCTGCGCCGCTACTGATCGTCTTTTGGCTGGGTCCGGTGGACCCAGCAATTGATCGAGAAGCGCGAGTCCGCAAACTGCCTGGACGGGCAGGCGATCGGCATGACCTCATGCGGCGCCCAGGACGGAAACGCGACGAGCCGGTTCTGCAGGGGTGGGATATCGCGGAATGCCCGGTCGTCACCGCCACGTTTGAAGGCGTGAAGACGCAGGTTCCCGCCGGAAAAGCCCAACGGTTCGCGGTGGAAGTAATAGACCGCGCTGATCGTTCGCGTGCCGGGATGCCACGTCGCGTTGATTGCCGTGTCGATATGGCGTCGATAGAAATCGCCATCATTGTGGCACGCCAGTTCGAGTTCGAATCGCTCCATGTCAAATGGCGTGAGTGCCAGCGTGGCGATCAATTCCGGCAACAGCGGGTGCATGCGCTGTGCGAACCATGCTTTCCAGGGCTGGGCGAGTTCGGTCGGCAATCGCCGCGACGACCGGATCCCGGTGTGGACGTCGCCGCCAGCAAGATGGGAAGGGCGAAACGCCGACTGCTGGGCCAATGTCCAGTCGAGCAACACGCGCTGCTCGTCGCTCGACAGGAAGCCATCGCGCACGACGGCCGGCGCGACGCGATCGAGCGGAGATGCGGCAGCGGTCATGGCGCCCTTGTCCGCCATGCCGTGCGATGCCGCAAGCCGCTCTCGCGCTCCGACCTCAATGTCGCTGCCAGGGGTGATCGGTCGGGCCGGACCGCACCGTACGGATCGACCCATTCGATAGCGCGACCGCAACGCCCCCGCTTCGCGCGAGTGTGGCGCGATCGAGCCGCAGCCAGCGCGGCTTGCAGCGAGCCGGCAGTTGCCGCTCGCTGATCACGATGTCCGCGGTTGCGCAGGCGGCGATCAACGCGTCGATCGGTACGAGATAGGCGCTGCGCGTCGCGAGAATGCGCCAGCGCCGCCCACGGGCCTCGCGTTCAGCAAGACACAGGTCTCGACTGCAACGCGCGTCGGGCTGGTCGGAGAGCAGCATCGGCTCGCCGTCCGCCCCGCTATTCTCACTCATCATGTCCGAGACATAGTCGCCGGTGCGGTCGCGCAGCAGCGCAAGCCCGCCATCGGCGGTGCGCAAGGCGACATGGCGCCCGTCGCCGGTCACCAGCAGATCGGGTGCCGGGGTGAGCAGCGCCCATAGCGCGCCCGCTGCCAGCGGAATCGTGCCCAGCCGCCGCCAGCGTGTCCGCCACAAGGCGATCCACAGGCCACCGATCACCATCAGCGCATAGGCGCCGCCGCTCATCGACGGCAGCGCGGCAACTGCGCCGGGCAACCCTGCGGTGAAATGCGCGATCCACAGCAACAGGTCGAGCGAGCGCGCGGTCAGCCACCAGAAGGGCGCCCCGGCACCGACCAGGTCGGCCAGCAGGGCGAGCGCTTCCATCGGCATGGTGACGAAGGTCGTCAGCGGGATGGCGACGATATTGGCGACCGCGCCGTACACGCCGGCCTTGTGAAAATGGAACAGCGATATCGGCAGCAACGCCAGTTCGACGACGAATCCGGTCAGCAACAGCGATGCGAGTTCTCGCCCGATCTTGCGCAGCCGACCCTCGTCGCGCTTCATGAACCAGCCCTTGACCCGCGGATGCTCGTGCAGCGCGACGATCGCCGCCACGGCCGCGAAGGACAGCTGAAAGCTCGGTCCGGCCAGCGCATCGGGAAACAGCAGCAGCACCAGGACCGCCCCCGCCGCGACCAGCCGAAGCGTAATCGCCTCGCGGCCGAGCATCAACGCGGTGATCACCAGCACCGCGGCGACGCATGATCGCACCGTCGGCACTTCCCATCCGGTCAGCGCGGTATAGCCGATCGCCGCCACCGCGCCGGCGCCGGCGGCGAACAGCCGTAGCTGGAAGCGCAACGCCAGCCACGGGCTCAGCGCAAGCAGCCGCAGCACGGCGAACATCGTCGCCGCGACCACCGCGCTGATGTGCAGGCCGCTGACCGACAGCAGGTGCGCCAGCCCCGACCGCCGCATCGCGTCCGCGTCGCTCTCCGGCATCGCGCCCTGATCGCCCGTCGCCAGCGCGGTGGCGATCGCACCGGCCCCACCGGGCACACTGGCCTGGATATGCCGCGAGAGGCGCTGGCGCATCCCGTCGCTCGCCACCGGCCCCGGTGCCACGATTTCGATCGGCGGAAAGCCCCGCCCGGTGCCGCCAATCTTGCTGAACCACGCGACGCGAGCAAAGTCATAGGCTCCGGGCACCGCCGGTTCCGCCGGTGGCATCAGCCGCGCGCCGAGTCTGATCGTGGCGCCCGGTACCAGCCCTGCCGGCACATCGGCGTCGGCGATGTTGACGCGCAAATGCGCGGGCAGGACCGGCAGCGCGTCGGGCTTTCGCCGGCCATGGCGACGATCCTGATGCTTGTCCGGCACCGCCACGACTCGCAGCGGCGTCAACCGCAAGCGGACGAGTTGACGTGGCGGCAGCGGCTGAACCTGCTCCACCTTCGCCTCGAAGGTCGCGATCGTCGGACCTTTCAACGTCCTTCCCGCATCGCCGGCGGCGCGCCACCAGATCAGCGCCACGCCGATCGCCATCGTCACCGCGCCGATCGCGACCACCCTGCCCGCACGCCCGCCGCGTCCGACTGCCAGCGCGGCCAACGCCAGCGCGCCCAGGGCCAGGATCAAGGAACGCCATTGATGCGCCAGCGGGAGGATGAGCCAGGCGGCGATGCCGGCACCAAGCGCGACGGGCAGCCACAACGGCAACTGGTCGCGCTCGGCTTCGAGCCACAATTCCAGTCGATCGCGCCAACGTCGGGCGAAGCCAGTGATCCGCGCGATTTGAAGCCGCGAAGGTCGTGTGCTAGCGGCATCGGCGGCTGAACTGGCCATCGAATTTCATTTCTGGGAGCATGCGCGTTTGGGCGCAAGGTCTGACATTGCGGCCGCCGGTTCCGGCGTGCCCGACACATCGGCAGTGGTGACGCGATTCGCGCCGTCGCCGACCGGCTATCTGCACATCGGCGGTGCGCGCACCGCCCTGTTCAACTGGCTGTTCGCGCGGCACCATGGCGGCAAATTCCTGTTGCGAATCGAGGATACCGATCGCGTTCGCTCGACCCAGCCGGCGATCGACGCGATCCTCGACGGCATGCGGTGGCTGGACCTCGACTGGGACGGCGATGTCGTATTCCAGTTCGAGCGCGCCGCGCGCCATGCCGAAGTCGCGCACGCGATGGTCGCGGCAGGCGCCGCCTATCGCTGCTACCTCACGCAGGACGAACTCGCCGCGATGCGCGCCGAAGCGGAAGCGGCGAAGAAGCCGCTGCGGATTCGCTCGCCCTGGCGCGACCGGGCACCGAATGACGACGGCAAGCCCTTTGTCGTGCGGCTGAAGGCGCCGACCGAAGGCGCAACGACGATCAACGATCGTGTTCAGGGCGAAGTGACCGTCCAGAACGCCGAGATCGATGACCTCGTGTTGCTGCGCTCCGACGGCAACCCGACCTATATGCTCGCGGTGGTGGTCGACGATCACGACATGGGCGTGACCCACGTCATCCGCGGCGACGACCATCTCAACAACGCGTTCCGCCAGTTGCCGATCTATCGCGCCATGGGGTGGGACGAACCGGTCTATGCGCACATCCCGCTGATCTTCAATCCCGACGGCACCAAGATGTCGAAACGCAAAAACGCCGTGGCGGTGGACGCCTATCGCGACGAATTCGGCATGCTGCCCGAGGCGGTGGCCAATTATCTGCTCCGGCTGGGCTGGGGACATGGCGACGACGAGATCATCAGCCGTGCACAGGCGACCGAATGGTTCGATCTAAGCGGCGTCGGCAAGTCGCCCTCGCGTTTCGACCTCAAGAAGCTGGAAAACCTCAACGGCCATTACATCCGCGAAGCCGACGACGCGCGGCTCGCCGATCTGGTGACCGCGCGACTCGATTTCGTGCCGACCGAGGCGCAAAGTGATCTGCTGCGTCGCAGCATGGCCTCGCTCAAACCGCGTGCCGCCAACCTCGTCGATCTCGCCAATGGCACCGCGTTCCTGTTCCTCACCCGGCCGCTGCAAATCGACGAAGATGCCGCGCCGCTACTCGCCGGAGAGGCACCGGCGCTGCTCGCGCGCCTCCACGCCGCCCTTGACGCGGTCGAAAGCTGGGATACGGAAGTTTTGGAAGAAGCGGTTCGCCGCGTTGCGGAAGATGCGGGGGTCAAGCTCGGCCAGGTTGCGCAACCGCTGCGCGCCGCGCTGACCGGCCGCCGGACGTCTCCCGGCATCTTCGACGTGCTCGACCTGCTCGGGCGCGACGAGAGCCTGGGACGGATCGCCGACCGGATGGCGACATGAAGAAATTGAAGGAAGGGCACGCGCGATGACCGATCAAGCCACGATCAATCTGGGCAACCACGAATATAAGGTTCTTTCGGGCAGCGTCGGCCCCGACGTGATCGATATCCGCCGGCTCTACGCCGACAGCGGCATGTTCACCTACGATCCCGGCTTCACCTCGACCGCGAGCTGCGAATCTGCGCTCACCTATATCGATGGCGACGAGGGGGTGCTGCTCCATCGCGGCTATCCGATCGGGCAGCTCGCCGAGCAGTCGAACTTCATGGAGGTCTCGTACCTGCTGCTCAACGGCGAGTTGCCGTCGGCCGCCGAGCTCGCCAATTTCAGCTACACCATCACCCGCCACACCATGCTGCACGAACAGCTCGCGACCTTCTATCGCGGCTTCCGTCGCGACGCGCACCCGATGGCGGTGATGTGCGGCGTGGTCGGCGCGCTGTCGGCCTTCTATCATGATTCGGCCGACATCACCGATCCGCATCAGCGCATGATCGCCAGCCACCGGTTGATCGCCAAGATGCCGACAATCGCCGCCATGGCGTATAAATATTCCGTCGGTCAGCCGTTCCTCTACCCGGACAATTCGCTGAGCTACACCGGCAACTTCCTGCGCATGACGTTCGGCGTGCCGGCCGAGCCCTATGTCGTGAACCCGGTGGTCGAAAAGGCGCTCGACCGCATCTTCATCCTCCACGCCGATCACGAGCAGAACGCCTCGACCTCGACCGTGCGTCTCGCCGGCTCATCGGGCGCCAATCCCTTTGCCTGCATCGCGGCCGGCATCGCCTGCCTGTGGGGCCCGGCGCATGGTGGCGCCAACGAGGCGGCGCTCAACATGCTGCGCGAGATCGGCACACCCGATCGCATCCCGCATTACATCGCCCGCGCCAAGGACAAGAACGATCCGTTCCGCCTGATGGGCTTCGGCCACCGCGTGTACAAGAATTACGACCCGCGCGCGACGGTGATGCAGAAGACGGTGCGCGAGGTGTTCGCCGCCTTGAAGGTCAGTGATCCGGTGTTCGACGTCGCGCTGCAGCTCGAGGAAATGGCGCTGAGCGATCCCTACTTCGTCGAGAAGAAGCTGTTCCCGAACGTCGATTTCTATTCCGGCGTCATCCTCTCGGCGATCGGCTTCCCGACGACGATGTTCACCGCGCTGTTCGCGCTCGCCCGCACGGTCGGCTGGGTCGCGCAGTGGAACGAGATGATCGCCGATCCGGACCAGAAGATCGGCCGGCCGCGCCAGCTCTATACCGGCCCGACGGTGCGCGACTACCTGCCGGTCGACAAGCGCTGATGCGCGCGCTGCGGCCGGTGATGCTCGGACTCGGCACGCTGGCCGTGCTGATGGGCCTGCTGTGGATCGGCCAGGGCCTCGGCTATATCCACTGGCCGGCGTCGAGCTTCATGCTCGATCGGCGGGAATGGGCGATCAAGGGGGCGCTGGTCGCGGCGGTCGGCGTCATCCTGATCGTGCTCAACCGGCCGAAGCGCGCCTAGCAGTCGCCCCGGCAAGGCAGCGTGAACACGAACCGCGCACCCTGCCCCGGCGCGCTGTCGACGGTCACGTCCCCGCCCATCGCGCGCGCCAGCCGGCGGGCGATATACAGCCCCAGCCCGCTGCCGCCCGGCTCGCGCGGGTCGACACGCTCGAACTTCTCGAAAATGCGCTGCTGGTCCTCGATCGCGATGCCCTTGCCCTGATCGGCGACGATCACCGCGCAGGTATCGCCTTCGCGCTCGATGCGGATCCACACCATACCGTCGACCGGCGAATAGCGCACCGCGTTGCCGATCAGATTGACGAGCACCTGCAGCGCGCGGCGAAACTCGCCGGTCGCGATGAGCGAATCGTCGGCCGGCGGCTTGTCGATGCGCACCCGCGCCTCGCTCGCGCGAAGCGCCAGCAATCCGGCGGCGCGCCGCGCCACGTCGGCGAGGTCGATCGCTTCCGCGGCGACCGTGAAGTCGGGCCGCTCGATGAATTGCAGATCGACCAGGTCGTCGACGAGCCCGGCCAGGTGGCGCCCCGCCGTGGCAATATCGGCGGCATAATCGGCATAGTCCTGCCGCAACGGCCCTTCGGACTTGGCGCTGATGCTGTCGGCATTGGCGATGATGCGATCGAGCGGCCCGCGCAGCGCCTGGTCGAGCCGCGCGGCGAAGGCGGTCGTCGCGGCATCGGCTTGCGGCATATGCGGGGCGACCCGCGCCTCGTCGGCAATCGGCTCGGCCGAGCCGACAAAGCCGGCGAAGACCCCGCTTTCGTCGGTGCGCGGGCTGGCCGACAATTTGACCCGTCGCCCGGTCGCGCGAATCGTCGCGAGCTGGCCGTCGAAACGCTGGTGCAGCGCCAGGCCGCCGAGAATCGGAAAGCCGCCCTCGCCATCCTCGCCGAGCACGAACAATTTGGTCAGCGGTTGGCCGAGCAGGCCCGCCGCATCGAAACCGTAGCGCGCGCCGGCCGAAAGCGACACGAAGCTCAGCCGCAGCGCGGCGTCGGCTTCCCATAGCCACTCGGCGCCGCTGCGCAGGAAATCGCCCTCACGCTGCTGCGCCGGGGCCGCGGGTTGCCACGGCGTGCGAGTACGCCAACCGGTGATCGCGAGCTGAACGCCGCCGCCGTCGGGCTCGGCGCGCACCCAGAGTTCGACATCGTCGTCGCCATCGGCGGCAATCACCGCGCGCGACACCAGGATGCCAAGGCGCTGCGCCAGGCGCGCGATGGTGGCGATTTGCGGCACGGCCAACGGTGCGCCAAGCGCGCCGCCGGCGCGCGCGTTGAGATCGTGCAGCCGCTGCTCCGCCTCGACCAGTCGCCCTCCCGAGTCGACCCGGCCGCGGACCGGCGGCATCATTGGCTCGACCATGTTCACGCCGCCCCGCCGCGTGCCAGCGAGCGCATCGCGGCGCGGTAATCGGGGTGGAGCAGCAACGGCGCGAGCGCGATGCGTGCGCTTGAGGAGGGAAGTTCGGCAATCGCGTCGAGCCGATCGGCAAAGGCTTCGATATCGCGGCGCGGGTCGGCCTCGGTCAGTGCCAGGCCGATTCGCGCGATCGCACTGCGGTCGAGTTCGAGCGCGCGCAGCACCGGCCAGAGCTGATCCCCGGCCGGATCGAGCGCGATATCGCGCGTCTCGCCATATTCGAGGCCCAGCGCGTGCGCGATGAAGGCGACGAACAGCGGCAGGCGGCGATCGGCCAACGCCTCGACCAGCAAGGTCGCCAGTTCGTCGGCATGCGCGTCGACCGCGGCGGCAACGCGCATCGCCGCCGCCTCGACACGGTCGCCCTCGTCATGCGCGCCGACCTGGCGCAACGCCGCCTCGGCAAGCGCGCGATCGAGCAACACGACATTGTCGCCGGCATCCTCGCTGTTGCGCTCGCGCAACGCGGCCGCGACCCACCAGACCAGCCGATGATGCAGTTCGGCCGGCAGATCGCTCCACCCCTGCGCTTCGCCCGGCGGGGCGGCGCGGCGACGGCTTTCCGCGCCGAGCAGCGCCATGGCACTGCTCGACACCACGCTGTCGGGACTCTGCGCGAGCCGCGCGAGCAGGCTTGGCCAATCGGGTTCGTCGGGCGCCCGCACCGGCAGCGCCTCGCCCAGAACATCCGCCCTTACCCGGCCGACCAGTTCGCGCATGAGGTCGGTATCGCGCATCAGACCGGCCGATACCAGCCGGTCGAGCACCGGCCGGCGATCGGACACCAGCGCCTGGGCGAGTTCGGGCTCGCCGCGCCCGGCGAGCAGCCGCGCGGCGTGCTGACGCAATGCCGATTCGACCGCGGCGGTCATGCCGCTGATCGCCGTCGCCAGCGCCGCGCGCGTCCGGTCGTCGAGCCGGGTCTCCTCGGGAAGAAAGAAATCGTCGATCGCGACCGCCAGCCGTTGCTCGGCACGCGGAATCGCCGCCGCCGCACGTGCGAGCAGCCCCATGGCATTCTTGCGAACGCCGTCATCAGTGTCGCCAACGTCGATCGACATGCGGACCGATCTAGGGAAGTGTCGTTAAAGTCGCCCTAAGGCTTTTCACGAAGTGCCTCAACGGCGGCACCCAGCGTCAACGCTGCATAGCCGCTCGCCACCGCCAGCGCCGCGACCACCTCGCCGCCGATCGTCAATGGCAGCATCACCACGAGATAGGCCAGCGGGCTGGCCCACCAGCGCCGCCGAATCGCCGCGCCGCCGGCGCGCTCGACCAGCCCCGCCGCGACGATGCCGGCCAGCGCGATGACGAGCCCGGCGGCCGTGCCGCTCGCCAGCCTTACGCTGTCGCCGAGCAGCAGCGCGGCCAGCGCCGCCGCGAGCAGCGCACCGCCACGGCCGAATCGCATCAGCCCGTCCTCGTCGCGCAGCCATGCCAGCACGGCGCCGATCGAGAAGAAGATCACCGCCACCGTCACCGCGCCCAGCCCGCTGGCAACCCAGCCGAAGCGAATCGCCCCGCACCCGAGCGCGGCCACGACGAGCCCCACTCCGCCCAGCGCCGTGGTCGGCACCGCGCGCGCCACCAGCCGCGGCAGAGCGAGCCGGATCAGCGGCGCGAGAATATAGCGGTCGGCCCAGCGGATTGGCGGCGCGACGAGCGCGGCGAGGATCGCCTTGCCGCGATCGGCCAGATCGCGCGAGTCGCGAAAAATGCCGTGCGCCGGCTCGTTGGCGGGCAGTCGAAGGTGCGCCGCGCCATCCTGCGCCGCGACGCGCAGCAGCGTCGACTGGAAATCATAGTCGCGTGGCAGCGCGGCAACCTCGGCGATGTGGCGCGGATCGAGCCGCGCAAGCCCGGCCCAGGCGGTCAACGCCCCGACGCGCTCGAAGCCGGGCGGCGCGTCGCGATCGTCGATCACCAGCAGGGCGTCCTCGCCCTCGGCGGCCATTTGCGTAACGATGTCACCGGTCGTCACCAGCCCATCGGCCACGACCAGCAACCGGGCGAGCGGGTGCAGCTTCTCGACGACCTCGGCCGCCGTACGCACCGCGTCGACCGCCGCGCCGCGCCGGCCGATGCGATTGATCGCGCCGAGCAGTTCGGGCGTCATCCGCGCGACGACGAGGATGATCTGCGAGGCACCCGCCGCGATCAGCAGCCGCGCCTGGAATTCGACCAGCGTCAGCCCGCCAAATGGCAGCGTCGCCGCGAGCACCCCGGGGCGGTCGTCGGCATCTTCAGTCGCAAAAATCAGGCCGGCCAGCATCGCGAGGCTGTTAGGCGGTCATGCCCCGAATGGCAAAGGTCGCGTCAGACCTGCGCCGTGAATGGCGAGAAATCGGTGCCCTCGTCATAGACGTCAACGCCTTCGCGCTTCTTGAGGAAGCCGACCACGGCATAGGTCATCGGCGTCAGGATCACCTCCCAGCCCACCTTCAGCACGAACTGGCTGAACATCACCAGGAGCATCGCGTGGACCGGCCAGTCGGCCATACCGTAAAAAGCCAGCGGGTAGAAAACGAGGCTGTCCGCCCCTTCCCCGACGATCGTGCTGCCGATCGTCCGGGTCCACAGCATGCGGCCGCTGGTCCAGATCTTCATCTTGGCGAGCACGAAGGAATTGAGCAGGTCGCCGACCCAGAAGGCGCACAGCGAGGCAAAGGCGATCCGCCCGCCGATGCCGACGCTGACATAGGGGAAGGTATCGATCAGATGCGGCGGCAGGCCGAAGACATATTCGTAATGCGCCTGCCCGTTCCAGTCGGCCGCCGGCCGCAGCGCGACCACCGTCCACTCCATCAGCACCAGAAAGCACAGCGCGGCAAAACCGACCCAGACGACGCGCCGGGCACGCGCATAGCCGTAAACCTCGGTCAGGATGTCATCGAGGACATAGGAAATCGGGAAGAACAATATGCCTGCGCCAAACGGCCACAAGCCGAACAGCGGCAGGTCGATCACGGCGCGCTTTCCTGCGCCGACAACGTTCGACAGGACCAGGATGACGACGAACGCCGCCATGACGATATCGAAATAGCGGAAATGCGCGCCCTTCATCTCGCGCGCCGTCACCCGCTGCAATCTCATCGCCCAACCCCCACGCCCAAGCCGGGAGCCGTTATGATCAGCGTTTCAACCGCGCGCAATCCACGCTAAGCGCGTGACCGGGCGCCCGTAGCTCAGCTGGATAGAGCACATGCCTTCTAAGCCTGTGGTCGCAGGTTCGAATCCTGCCGGGCGCGCCAATTCCCCACGCCTCCCGCCGAATCTCACCCGAAGATCGCCCCGGTTGCACCAGTGGGGCCGACGCGACGGCCGATCGGGTCTGCGCGTCCGGCGACGACGGCGCACCCGGTTCCGGATGCCAAGACCAAATCCGCGTTCCGCAAATCGGACGCTCCCGCAGCATGACCCGCAAGGTTTGCCACTACGTCGATGAGGCGGCCGTCTGCGCGTCCAGGAGCCGCGCATAGCTTTCGAAATTCGGCACGAGATCAGCGATCGTGAATTGATCGAGATGCCGCGCGAAAGCTTCCAGTGCGCCGGCCAGGGCATGGCGCAATCCGCATGCCGGCGTCACGACGCAGCTGTTGGTCGTCGCGTCGAAGCATTCGACGAAGGCCCCGGTGTCTTCCATCATGCGCATGATCGAGCCGACGTTCAGGTCACTGGCGGGCCGCGCCAGCTTGAGACCGCCACTCCGGCCGCGGACACCCTCGACGAGTCCTTCCGCGGTCAATCGCTGCGCGACCTTCATCAGGTGGTTCTTCGAGATGCCATAAGCGCGCGCGATCTGCGCGATCGAATGATGGCCATCCTTCACCGCCAGGAACATCAATGTGCGGAGGGCATAGTCGGTCTGGACGGACAATCTCATAAAAGATGCATATCATATATTGGATTTTGCCGCCAAGGCGGGTAAAGCATGTATATAAAATACATCTTAATCGAGTCGGGGCAGCTATGACATCGAACCACGCCGAGCAGGCACGGTCGCGCAAGATGGCGGATGCACTGGCATGCGGCATCGACGACGCCTTCATTTCGCGGCTCGTGGAAAGCTTTTACGATACCGTCCGCCAGGATTGCGTGCTCGGCCCGATCTTTGCTGAACGGATCGAAGACTGGCCGCGCCATCTGGCGCGCATGAAGGATTTCTGGGCCTCGATCATGCTCGAATCCGGTCGCTTCAGCGGTAACCCGATGCGCAAGCATATCGCCATCGGCGGGCTCGATGAGGCACATTTCACGCGCTGGCAGTCGCTGTGGGACCGGACGCTTGCCGGGATCGCGCCCAACGCGGCCGTTTTGGACCGGTTTCGCGACGCGGCGCGGCGGATTGGCGAGAGCCTGCTGACCGGGATCCGGATTGACCGGGGCGGTCTCGCCGCCATCTCCGCGGGAGTCGCGTCATGACTTCGACACCCTATGGCGCTTCGCCGATCTTCGACGAGCGGAGCTTGCCCGATGCGCTGCGCAACGATCATCGTACCAAGCCGGGCACCTGGGGGCTCCTGCGGGTGCTGGACGGGGAAGTGCGGCTGATCTTCGTCGATCCGCCCAGCGAGCATCTGGTGACGCCCGACAAGCCGGCGATCATTGCGCCGCAGGCAACCCATCATGTCCTGCCGCTCGGCCCCATGACGATGCAGGTCGAGTTCTACCGCGAACGCCCGGAAGTTGGCGACGGGGCGGACCGTGGATGATCTCGCGCTGGCGCGCGCGGTGCATGTCGTCGCGGTCCTGCTCTGGATCGGTGGTGTCGGTTTCGTCACCTCGGTCTTGATGCCGGCACTGAAGGCAACGGAATTGCCACCGGATCGGCTGCGCCGTTTTCAACAGATGGAAGCGCGCTTTGCCTGGCAGGCGCGCCTATGGGTCTTGCTTGCCGGCGCGAGCGGCCTGTGGCTGGTGGCGCGCGCGGACCTGTGGAGCCGATTCCTAGACGGCCGGTTCTGGTGGATGCACCTAATGGTCGCCCTCTGGACAGTTTTTGCACTGATGTTGTTCGTTATCGAGCCGCTTCATCTGCATCGCCGTCTTTCCGCTTCAAAATATCCCGAGACGGATTTCGTTAGAATGACACAACTACATCAGTTATTACTTGCCGTCGGTATCATGACAATTTTCGGTGCTGTAGGCGGTAGCCGCGGCCTATTCTGAGCGGAGAGGGTTTGGGGCATGAAGAGCTATCAAACGACATTCAGCATCAAAAGGCTGTGGATCATCCTGTCGGTCGGCATGGTGATCATGTTCGGTATCCTGCTGCTGCTCGGCCAGCAAATCTACCAGCAGGCGCCGCCCATTCCCGAAGCGGTGAAATCCCAAAGCGGCGAGACCTTGTTCACCCGCGCCGACATCGAGACCGGGCAGAATGTCTGGCAATCGATCGGCGGGATGGAGCAGGGCTCGATCTGGGGTCATGGCAGCTATCTGGCGCCCGACTGGAGCGCCGACTGGCTGCACCGCGAGGCGGAGGCATTGCTTGCCCTGTCGGCTTCGCCGCTGCCCGCGGGCGTGTCTGCCGCGCAGGGCGATGCCATGCGCAAGGCCGCGCTGCAGGAGGAAATGCGCAGGAACACCTACGATCCGGCATCCGGCGTCATAACGGTCAGCGACTCCCGCGCCCGGGCAATCCGGCAGGTGCAGCAGCATTTCGTCAGCCTGTACGACGGCGACGACCCCGCTTCGCTCGAGCTTCGCCGCGACTATGCCTTTCCGGTCTACGGTGAGTTGTCGGCGGCGGAAGCCCGGCAGCTTGCCGCCTTTTATTTCTGGACGGCTTGGGGGGCGACCACGGACCGGCCGGGCCAGACCATCACCTATACGAGCAATTGGCCGCATGAACCCCTGGTGGGCAACAGCCCGACCACCGGTACATTATTGTGGAGCCTTGCGTCGTTCATTCTGCTGCTTGCCGCGGCCGGCGCGCTCATTGCCTATTATGCCAAGCAGTTCGACGTCTGGCGCACCGACATATTGCCCGAGGACGGCATGGCGACGTCCGACATTCTGGGCCAGTCTGTCATCACGCCGTCGATGCGGGCCACGGCGAAATATTTCTGGGTCGTCTGCGCGCTGTTTGTCGGGCAGGTACTGCTCGGCATCGTGACCGCCCATTATGCGGTCGAAGGACAAGGGCTCTATGGCCTGCCCTTCGCCGAATATCTTCCTTACACGATCACCCGTACCTGGCACACGCAGCTCGCGGTGTTGTGGATCGCCACGGCGTGGCTGGCGACGGGGCTTTACGTCGCGCCGATGCTTGGCGGACGCGACCCCAGGTTCCAGCGGTTCGGCGTCAATTTCCTGTTCGTCAGCCTGCTCATCATCGTCATCGGCTCCTTCGCGGGTCAATGGGCGGCCGTTCACCGCTTCTTCAGCAGCCTGACGGCCAATTTCTGGTTCGGTCATCAGGGCTATGAATATGTCGATCTCGGCCGCTTCTGGCAGATCTACCTCCTCATCGGCCTGTTCCTGTGGGTGGCGCTGGTGGTGCGCGCGCTGTGGCCCGTCCTGCAACGCGAAGGCAGCAAGTCTCTTATCTATCTGGTGCTGGTGTCGGCGCTCGCCATCGGGCTCCTATATGGCGCCGGGCTCATGTGGGGCCAGCACACGAACATCGCCGTGATGGAATATTGGCGCTGGTGGGTGGTGCATCTGTGGGTGGAGGGCATTTTCGAGGTCTTCGCCACGGCCATCATCTCGTTGCTGTTCGTTCAGATGGGTATCCTGCGAACCTCCACCGCCACGGTGATGGTGTTGTTTGCGACGATCATCTTCCTGTTCGGCGGGGTGCTCGGGACCTTCCATCACCTGTATTTCAGCGGAACGCCGACGTCGGTGATCGCGGTCGGTGCGATGATCTCGGCCCTGGAAGTGGTCCCGCTGCTCGTGGTCGGCTTCGAGGCCTATACGCGCCACAAGGTCGAGCACGAGGCCGAGTGGGAACGGATTTATCACTGGCCGTTCATGTTCTTCGCCGCCGTCCTGTTCTGGAACCTGGTTGGCGCCGGACTGTTCGGCTTCCTCATCAACCCGCCGATCGCGCTCTATTACATGCAGGGGCTGAACACGACCGCCAACCATGGCCATGCCGCCCTGTTCGGGGTCTATGGCATGCTCGGGCTTGGGCTGACGCTCTATTGCATGCGCGGACTGACCGACGTCACGCGGTGGAACCAGAAATGGATCAGGCGATCCTTCTGGTCGCTCAACATCGGCCTTGCGATGATGACCTTCCTCTCGCTGCTCCCGCAGGGCATCCTGCAAACCTATGCGAGCATCGAGCACGGCTATGCCTATGCCCGTTCGGCGGAGTTCATCCATAGCCCGATCATGCAGGCGCTGGTGTGGGCAAGGGTGCCCGGTGACCTTGTCTTCGGCTTTGGCGTCTTCGCCTTTGCCTGGTTCATGTTCCGCGCGTTCATACCCGCCAGGGAAAGTGCTTCGCGGCGCTGAGTGCATGGGTTGAACGAGGCGTTTGCTTCCCAACGTTCGGCCACGGACCACGGTTACCCCTTATTGGCTCAGCAAATTGCCGGTGCCAGCCTTTCGCTGTTGAAAGCCTGGGTGGGCCACCGCGTGACGGCAACGCCCCCCGACATCGCGCATACCCTATGGCGCAGCGCGATATCGATCAGACTGGCGACCGGGGAACAGCGACAGGCCGTCGCCCGCTGACCATGGGCGTTGCGTTCGGACATGTCGGATGCTTGGCGCCGCGGAGCGCCCGTTCAAATGCAAAATTGTCTGCAACTCCGCTGCACGCGGTCGTCAGCGCTTTGAACGAGTATCCGATTTCGCGCTATAATCGCCGGCGACGCGCACCACCACACCGGGCCTGAATGGCGGGGCGGGCGGATGGTGGCGGGCGGTAGCGTGGACACAGGTTTCATCATCATCCGGCACCCGCGCCACCTCTCCTCTCACCGGCATTGTCTTCCCTTGCCGCGCATCACGCCGAGGGCCGCCCGAACAACACCCGACCACGCTGCCGCCACGTCGTTGCGCACGCGAACGCGGTCGCCAGGTCGATCCAGGTCTGCAGCGCGATACGCAACGGGTTGTTCGAGGTGAGCGGTTTGACCAGACCATAATGCAGCCCCCCGCTCACGGGCTCGCGCACGAACGTTCCGAACATCCGGTCGAACACGATCAACACCCCACCGAAATTGCAATCGAGCCATGCCGCGTCGGAAGCGTGGTGGGCGCGATGGTGCGACGGCGTGTTGAAGACATGTTCGAGCGGACCCAGGCGCCCGATCGCCTCGGTATGCAGTCCATATTGGAACAGCAGATTGCCCGCGAGCAACGCCGCGACCATCAGCGGCGGGAAGCCGATGACGATCAACGGCACGAACAATAGCCACCCGCCCGAAATCACCCCGGTCCAACCCAGTCGCACCGCCGCCGGCAACGTGAGTTCGGTCGCGCTGTGGTGGACCGCGTGGCTGGCCCATAGCCAGTTGACCTCATGGCTCCAGCGGTGGAACCAATAATAGGTGAATTCGACTGCCACGAAGCCAGCCACCCAGACCCGCCAATCGCCCGACGACATCGGAAACAGCGCGTAAGGCTGCAGCCACAGAAACACGCTGGCCATGAAGCCGGCGGTCAGCGGCTTGATCAGCGCGCCGCCCGCCGCGACGCCGAGCGAGGCAAGGCTGGCGCGCACGTCATACCCTTTGCGCGCGATACGCGTCCGCCAGCCGAATTCGAGCAGCGCCAGGAGGACGAGCGCCAAAATCATTCCCGGCCGTTGGCTGAGAAACTCGCCCATCGTTCAACCCTTTCGCGTCGCCCGCGCGCGCGTGACCGCCGCGTCAAGCTCGGCGAGCGTCACGCGACCATCATGGTTGGCGTCCGCAAGGTCGAAGATCGACGTCGGGCCGTTGACGAATTCCTGGCGTGAAATGACGCCGTCATGATTCGCGTCGAATTGCAATTTCAGCGCCGCGAAATCGAGCGGGCCGCCACGTCCGCGCAGGAATGACGGTATGTCCTTCTCTTCGAGGATGCCATTTCCGTTGCGATCAAGGCGCGAAAAGTTGCCGGCGCGGTAAGCGATGAACTCGGCGCGCTCGACGACCCCGTCATGGTTGGTATCGGCGGCACGCAGCCGCTCGATCATTGCGCTGCTCGCGCCGCTCACACCCTGGGCCAAAGCGGGTGTGGCAAGAAACAGGCACAGGCCGGACAAAGTCAGGATACGCATTGGATGACCTTCACCATCATGAGGGAAGAGGGTGCGACCGCGGTGATGCTTGGGAGGGGGGACCACCGCGGTCGCCGGGCACCTAACGGCGCGGGCAGGCGATAACGGCGCCACTCGCGTCGGTGCAGGTGCCCGAATGAACCGGCTGGCCGGTCGTCGGATCGATCTGCGTCGACCCGTTATAGCTCGTGCCCGTCGCGGCATTGGTGCCGCTCGACGTGCGACCACCCGAATAGGTGCCGTCGGCGTTGCGCGTCAGCGACCCGCTGCTCGACGCGCTGCCGCGCGCACCCTGCGCGGCAAAGCCGCCGCGATGCGTCGCCGACCCATCCGGATTGACCGTGGTGGTCGATGCGCGGGCGCCCGCGCCGGTCGCGGTCCGGAAAGCGCCACCGCTCGCCGTCGTGACCGATCCATCGGCGTTCTGCACCGCGCCATGGCCGCGGATCGCGCTGCCGTTGGGGCCGCGAGCCGCCGTGACGCTGCCGCCATTGCCGCGAGCATGAACGCGGGCGCGCTGCGCATCGGCGGCGACCGCGGTAAAGGCGAGGATCATCGCCAGCGAGATCTTCAGGTTCGACTTGAGCATTTCGCATCTCCTTCGCGAGGGGCTGGACGCCGCATCGGCGCGGCGTCGCTGAAGACCGTTTGCCGCCGAACCTGCTACAGGGGTGTGTCGCGCCGGACCGGAGATGTTGCGCTTCGTGACGAAGCGGAGCGCCTGTCACACTTTGTCATCGCTCGGCAGCTTGCGCGGCCGTGGCAATTGGCGATGGTCGCCACATGAACGTTCGCACGCCTCGCATCATTGTCGTGGACGACGATCCCGAACTGCGGGCGCTCATCCAGCGCTTTCTCGGCGAGCACGGCTTCAGCGTCCGGGCGGTTTCCGATGGGTCGGCACTCGATACGGCGCTGACGCGCGAACCTGCCGATGCTGTCGTCCTGGACCTGATGATGCCGGGCGAGGATGGTCTGGCGATCTGCCGTCGATTGCGGGCCGGCGGCGAGGATGTGCCGATTCTCATGCTGACGGCACGCGGCGATCCGGTCGACCGGATCATCGGGCTGGAAATGGGCGCCGACGACTATCTCGCCAAGCCCTTCACCCCGCGTGAGCTCGTCGCCCGAATCAACGCCATCCTGCGCCGCACCGGGCCGCGCGGCGGCGTCGAGCGAGACCGCTGCTTCAGCTTCGGCCCCTTTCTGCTCAACCCTGCGGCAATGACGCTGCACCGTGACGATATGCCGATCATGCTGTCGTCACGCGAATTCGCGCTGCTCGTCGCGCTGGCGAGTGCGGTCGGCCGGCCCTTGAGCCGGGCACAATTGATCGACCGTGCGCTTGGTCGTGACGCCGAGGTGACCGACCGCGCGATCGATGTGCAGGTCATGCGGCTGCGCAAGGCGATCGGCGACGATTCGACCGAACCCGCCTGGATCAGAACCGTGTGGGGCGTCGGCTATATGCTGGCCGATGTGCGCCCATGCTGAAATCACTGCTCGCCCGCAACATCGCCCTGATGGCGGTGATCGTGATCGTCAGCCAGCTCATCACGATCGCGATGTTTGCCGCCTTCATTCTTCGACCCCAGGCCGATCGCTTCGCATCCATCCTCGCGCACAATATCAGCGTTGTGAGCACGGTCGTTACCTCGCTCCCGCCGCCGAAGCGCACCGAACTGATCGAGCGGATCAACGCGGGTGGGACGCTCAGCATCCACCCCGGCAATACGCCGCCGGTCGGCACGGGCGGGCGGGCGAGCCTGATCGAACGCGCCGTACTGTCGCGCCTTGCCCGCGACCTCAACAATCACGGCGAAATCTACTGGCGCGGCGGCGGCGCCATGCCGCTCTGGGTACGCTTGCGCCTTGGCGGCGATTATTACTGGGTTTCGGTCGATGCGCCGAACGGTTGGGCACCCAATGGCGCGCTGTTCTTCTCCTTCCTGCTCGCCCTGCTGGTGGCGCTTGCCGCCGGCGTCGTCCTGCAACGCCGCATCAACCGGCCGTTACGATCGCTGACCGCGGCCGTCGACGCGATACCGAGTTCGGATGGCCTCGTCGGACTGGCCGGAGAAGGCCCGTCCGAGGTGGCGATGCTTGCCGGCGCATTCGATCGCATGACCCAGCGCCTCGCGGCGCAGGATGCCGACCGCGCGCTGATGCTCGCCGGCATCAGCCACGACCTCAAGACGCCGCTGGCCAAGATCAGGCTCGCCCTCGCGCTCACGCCGCTGGGCAATGATGACGATCAGGCGATGATCGAACGTCAATTGAACCGGCTGGACCGCATGCTCGGTCAGTTCCTCGACTTCGCGCGCGGGATCGACGGGGAGAGCGTCGCCATCGTGAACGTAACGCGCGTCATCGGCCAGATCGTCGGCGAACTGGACTTCACGGTGGAGATCGCAAAGCCTCCGGCAGTCGCACCGACGATAAGCGTCCGGCCACTGGCCTTTGAACGCGTACTGATCAATCTGCTGCGCAACGCCAGGCTCCATGGCGATCCTCCGATCGAGCTTTCGGTGCGGGTCACCAACGCGACGGCATTTATCAGCGTAGGCGATCGTGGGCCAGGCGTCTCGCCGGCGTTACTGGCCGGTCTCGATCGTCCCTTCGTTCGCGCCGACAGTGCACGGGCGAGCGACGGCGGTGTTGGCCTGGGCCTCGCCATCGCCGCGCGCTTCGCCGCCGACTGTGATGGCGCGTTGACCCTGTCCAACCGGGTGGGCGGCGGCTTCATGGCAACGCTCGCGATACCGCTGGCGGCACGGCCTACCAACGCGATCGAGCGGGCTCAGCCATTTCTCGACGGTTCGTCGACCGCGACGATCAACCCGTCCGCGATCCAGCGACCGAGATAGTTGCCGGCGAGCGCGACACCGTCCTCCTCGCCGCGCTCGGCAACGATCGCGGCACACAGCGCGCCGAACGACGCTCCGGCACGCGCCTTGAGGATCGCACCAAGCTCGGCCGCGTCGATTTGCCGGAAATGCGAGACCATCGCTGGTCGCCACACGATAACGGCCCCCGGATTGGCATATGTCTCCGCCACCGGCGGCGCGGCCTCATTTGCCAGCGCCGACCAGATCTCCGCCGCGTTGGTCGTCGCTTCGCCAATGTCGAGCGTTGGCGTAAATCGGAGCGCGGCCGCATCCCAGTCGACCTCGCCGATATCCGCCAATGTCAGCGCCGGTGCATCGCTGCGCACGAACACTTCGCCCAGCGTCAGTTCAAGCCACGCCAGCTCGGCGACCTCGGGATCGTCGGGGTAGAGCAGCCGCAAGGTCGCCGGAAAGTCGCGCGGATAGGCATCGAGCGTCCAGCTGCTCGGCGGGACCCGTTCGACATGGCGCACCACCGCGGCGTGAAACGCCTCGCCGCCGATCCACGCCAGTGTCTGCGCGAAACTTTCCTCGAGGCAAGCGACCAGCTGCGCGCGATAATTGTTCTGATAGACCCGCAGGCCCGGTGCAACGCCGGCACCGAGCCGCCCGGCGGCGGCCTCGCAGCCGCTGCGCAGCCAGCGGCGCATGTCGCGTTGCAGTTCCAGCAGCGTCATGCCGCCGCCCTTCGGTCAGCGCCTCCGATCGACCGCGCGATGTCGAGTTCGACGAGCAGCTCTTCCAGCGGCGGAATCGCGTCGTCGCGCTCGATCATCGTCGCGACCGGGCCGAGACGCGGGACGATATGGGCGTAGAGATCCCATACCGAGGCGCAGACCGACGTATCGTGCGTATCGATCAGCAGCTCGGCACCCTGGCTATGCCCCGCGAGATGGATCTGGCGGACATGACGCGCCGGCAGGCCATCGAGATAGGCGATCGGATCGAAGCCGTGATTGGTCGCGCTGACGAAGACGTTGTTGACGTCGAGCAGCAGCCGGCAGCCGGTGCGGCGGCACAGCGCATCGAGAAATGCCCATTCGGTCATCTCGCCGTCAAAGGCGATATAGCTCGACGGATTTTCGATCAGCATGGCGCGGCCCAGCACATCCTGGGCAAGCTCGATATTGGCGCAGACCAGGTCGAGCGCTTCCTGCGTATAGGGCAGCGGCAACAGGTCGTGCGAGTTGAATCCCTCGATCTGCGTCCAGCACAGATGGTCGGAAACGAAAATCGGTGCGATCTCGTCGACCAGCGCACGCAGCCGCTCGAGATAGGCGCGGTTCAGGCCATCGACCGAGCCGATCGACATCGATACGCCGTGCAGGGCGACGGGATAATGCTCGCGCACCTCGCGCAGTATCTGTCGCGGGCGGCCGCCATCGACCATGAAATTCTCGGAGATCACCTCGACGAAATCGACCGCGACGCGGCCCGCGAGGAAATCGCCATAGTGCGGCTTGCGCAGGCCGAGGCCGAAACCGGCAAAGGGGGGAAGGCTCATCGCAAGGTCACCCGGTAGGTGGGCCGGTCGCGAACGTCGCGGCCGGCCCGGGGGAATCAATTCGGCTCGGTCAGGCTGCCGCCGGCGGCGGTGCACTTCTTGGCCGACATCGCCTTGAAGCCCTGGCCCTTGCAGCTGTTCTGGCCCTTGCAGTCGTTATGCGCGGTCTTGCAGTCGGACGTGCCCTTGCAGCTGTTGACGCCGTAGCAGTGTACGACGGCACCCTTGGCGGATGCCTGGGCGGCCGGCACGGCGGCGGCGAAGGCGACGAGCGCGGCGGTGGTGGCGATGCTGACGCCGGTCTTCATGGTGATCATCGAAGGGGTCTCCCCGAAAAGGTTGTTGCCGGATTGGCTCCCCTTGTTCGCGTCACCCGTTCGATCGGTTACAATCCGATCTTACCAGCGCAGCAATTTCGGCCCGATCAGCGCGCCGATCGACGCGGCGAGCAGGATACCGAGCGAATACCAGGTCAGCACGAAGAGCGCCGAGACCTCACCGCAGTGCAGGCAATAGACCGTCGCGGCAAAGGCCCCCGCCGCCAGCCCGGCCGCCGCACCGGCGGCGCGCAACCGCGTCGGGGCGAGCCGGCGAAACGACCATAGCAGGCCAATGAAGATCGGCGCCGACAGGATCAGCACCAGCCACGGGCAGCGTTTCCAGCTGTGCCCGAGCCACATCGCCAGCCATTCGCCCGGCGGTGTCCGCACCAATTCACCGATGCCGAGCAGCACCAGCAGGCCGATCGGAAGCGCGAGCAGCCACAGGCGCCGCAGATTGCCCGGATCGGGCCGGGCCAGCCGCGCGGTCGCAAAGATCGCCGCGATCGAGATCGAGGCGGTGTAGCCCCACTTCATCCAGAAGGAGAACTGGAACACCGCGGTACGGATGTCGGGCCGGATGCCGATCACGAACGCCGTCGCCAACAGCGAAATCACCGCCCCGGCGGTCACGCCGAGCGCCAGCCGCCGGCCGACGCTGTGGCGCGAAACCGGCGCGACATCGGTCGCCAGCGAGTCGATCAACTGGTCGGTGTTCATCGTTCGCTGCCCCGGATACGCGCCGCCAATGCCTTGAGCCCGCGGTGCACCGACACCTTTACATCGGACTCGCCGATTCCACCCGCCATTGCCGTCTCGGCGACGCTCAGGCCGTCGAGGCGCGTTGCGCGGATTACCCGCGCCTGCTTTTCCGGCAGTTCATCGAGCAGATCCTCGACGTCGAGACGCGCATTGCTGCTGTCCTCGAAGCCTTCGATCGCGAGAATGTCCTGGAGATCGTCGATCGGCACATGCTGCCGGTTGCGACGGAAATGGTCGATCATCTTGTAACGCGCGATCGCGAACAGCCACGCCGTGAAGGCGCGGTCGCGGTCATAGGTCGCACGGCGAGTGTGAACGGCGATCAGCGTTTCCTGCACCATGTCCTCGATATCATCGGAACCGCCGGGCACTCGCCGGCGATAAAAGGCGCGAAGCAACGGCACGAGGGCGCGCAACAGGGCGGCGTGATCGGCGGCGCGACCGTCGAGCCCACCGATCATCCATGCCCGCAACTGGCTTTCGTCCGCTCGCATTCGCGCTCCCTCGACCGGCATTCGGCCCTGGACGCGTGGAGGTTACACCGCGCGCGGCGGCGAGGCGAAAAAAAGATTGTGCTCTTTCGTCCGTAACCAATGCGTGCGCGGCGACGAAACCCCTTTGCGACCGGGCCCCTTCGAAGCCTCCTTCCCGGTCGGCGCCGGCCGGGTGCTCCCTCCGCTCCCGGCCGGCGTGAGGTATCGATCAGGAAACGCCTCATCATGCGTACCACCACCGCTGCTCTCGCCGCGACGATCGCCCTCGGCATCGCCGCATCCTCGTCCATCGCCTCGGCCAAGGCCGCGCCGGCGATGGAAAAATGCTATGGCGTGTCGCTCGCCGGCAAGAACGACTGCAAGGCCGGTGCCGGCACCAGCTGCGCCGGCACCTCGCACGTCAACTACCAGGGTAACGCCTGGAAGCTGGTCAAGGCCGGCACCTGCACCAGCATCAAGACCCCCAAGGGCAACGGCTCACTGACGCCGAAGGCCTGACCCGATGGCCGGGCGCGGTCCCCCTCGCGTCCGGCCAACCATCTTCGAAAACCGACCGGAAAGACCCCGCTTATGTTGGCCAGTTGTGATCGCCTGATCGCGCGCTTCTCCGCGCTCGCCCCCGACGCGCTGCTGCTGCTCGTCGCCCGGCTGGGCATTGCGGGGGTGTTCTTCATGTCCGGCCGCACCAAGGTCGAGGGGCTGCTGACGATCACCGACGGCACCTACGAGCTGTTCCGCACCGACTATGCCTTGCCGCTCATATCTCCCGAGATCGCCGCGCACGCCGCGACCTATTCGGAACATCTCTTCCCGATCCTGCTCGTGCTCGGCCTGTTCACCCGCCCCGCCGCGCTCGCGCTGCTCGGCATGACGACGGTGATCGAGGTCTTCGTCTATCCCGACGCGTGGCCGACGCATCTCAGCTGGGCGGGCCTGCTCCTGCCGCTGATCTTCCGTGGCGGCGGCGCCTGGTCGCTCGATCACCTGCTCCGTCGCGGCACGCGCCCGCACTGACGCCGCTTGCAATTGCAACGATAGCGCAACAGTCTCGCCGGCGATGGCCGACGAGACCGACGCAACCCGCCCCTTCGGCTTCTGGACCGCGACCGCACTCGTCGTCGGCGGGATGATCGGGGCGGGCATCTTCGCCCTCCCCGCCCAGCTTGCACCGTTCGGCTGGACCGGCGTCGCGGCGTGGTTCTGCGTCATCGCCGGCGCGGTGCTGATCGCGGTGGTCCTGTCGAAGCTCGCTATCGCCATGCCGCACGCGACCGGCGCGGTCGCGATGTGCGCCGCGGCGCTCGGGCCGCTGCCCGGCGTGCTGATCGGGTGGAGCTATTGGGTCGCGGTATGGTCGGCCAACGCGATCATCGCCGTGACCGCGATCAACTATCTCGCGATCTTCGTACCGGCGCTCAACGCGACACCGATGAGCGGCGCCGTCGCCGCGGTCGTGCTGATCTGGCTGATCACCCTGCTCAACCTCGGCGGCGCGCGCGCCTCGGGCCGCTTCCAGGTCGCGACGACCATCCTCAAGATCCTGCCGCTGATTGCCGTCGTCGCGATCCTCGCCGGTCTCGTCTTTGCTGGCGGCGGCGCCTTCCGCGCCCATCCGCACGCAGCGTTCGCCGGCGGTTCGCTGACCGCCGCCGCCAACCTCGCCTTCTTCGCGCTCGTCGGCTTCGAAGGCGCGAGCCTGGTCGCCGAGCGCGTGCGCGATCCGGCCCGCAACGTCGTGCGTGCCACGCTGGGCGGGCTGGTCGCGACGGGCGTGCTGTTCGTCGTCATCTGCTCGGGCATCGTCTTCGCCCTGCCGCAGGACGCCGCAGCCCATGCCAGCGCGCCGATCGCGCTGTTCGTCGAAACCTATTGGGGGCATGGCGCGAGCCTGCTCGTCGCCGCCTTTGCCGCGATCGCCGCGATCGGCTGCCTCAATGGCTGGGTGCTGGTGCAGGGCGAGCTGCCGCTCGGCATGGCGCGGGCCGGCGTGCTGCCGCGCTGGCTCGACCGGACCAATGCCCGCGACGTGCCGGTCGGCATCCTTGTCGCCTCCAGCACGCTCGCCAGCGTGCTGGTGCTCAGCAACGCCTCGGGCTCGACCGCCGGCCTGCTCACCTTCATGCTCAACCTGACGACGGCGGCGACGATCCCGCTCTACATCGGCGTCTGCGCTTCCGCGCTGGCGCTCGGCATCGCCCGGCCGGCCGCGGCCATCGGCCTGATCTTCGCCTGCTGGGTCCTGTGGGGTGCGGGGTTCGACGCGCTCAAATGGACCTTCGTACTCATCCTTTGCGCCCTGCCGCTCTACTGGCTGCGGGGCTCAGCGCCCGTTGAACAGCCGGCCTAGCAGCGGGCGATCACGGATGATCTCGTGCGCCGCATTGTGGCCCGGCGCACCGGTGACGCCGCCGCCGGGATGCGTGCCCGCCCCGCACATGTAGAGCCCCTTGATCGGCGCGCGGTAGTCGCCGTGGCCAAGCACCGGGCGCGCCGCCCAGAGCTGGTCGAGCGACATGTGGCCGTGCATGATGTCGCCGCCGATCAACCCGAACTTGCGCTCGAGATCGAGCGGCGAATGGATCTGCCGCGCGATGATCGCGCCTTTGAAGTTCGGCGCATGCTTCGTGACCGTATCGACGATCAGGTCGGCCGCCGCCTCGCGCTCGTCATCCCATGAGCGGCCATCGGGCAGCTCGGGCGCGAACTGCTGGCAGAACAGGCTGGCGATATGCTGTCCCGGCGGGGCGAGGCTGTCGTCGACCGAGGTCGGGATCTTCATCTCGACGATCGGTTCGTCCGACCAGCCCTTGGCCCGCGCATCGACGAACGCCTTGTCCATGTAATCGAGCGTCGGCGAGATGATGATGCCGCAGGTGTGGTGCTCGGCCACCACCTTGCCCGGCAGGACCGAGAAGTCGGGCAGTTCCGAGAGCGCGACGTTCATGCGGAAGGTGCCCGAACCAGCCTTGAAATTGTCCATCCGCCGGGCGAATTCGGGCGTCATGTCGGCGCGATCGACGAGCTGGCGATAGAGCAGCGCCGGGCCGACATTGGCGGCGACGACATCGGCGGCGATCTCCTCGCCGCTTTCCAGCTTCACGCCGGTGACGCGGTTGCCGTCGACCAGCACCCTGGCGACCGGCGCCTCGAGGCTGATCTCGACGCCGAGTTCCTCGCAGGCCTCGGCCATGTAGCGCGTGATCGCGCCCATCCCGCCGACGCTGTGGCCCCAGGCGCCCTTCTTGCCGTTGACCTCGCCGAAGACGTGGTGGAGCAGGACATAGGCCGAACCCGGCGTGTCGACGCTGGCATAATTGCCTACCACCGCGTCGAAGCCGAACGCCGCCTTGATATAGTCGTTGTCGTACCAGCTATCGAGGAAGCTGCGCGCCGACTTGACGAACAGGTCCATCACGTCGCGCTGCGCCTCGATATCCATGCCGGCGAGGCGCTTGCCCTGCGCCGCCGCGGCGAGCAGCGCGCGGATGCCGCCGCCGACATTGGGCGGGGTCTTGAGCGCCATGTCGCGCAGCACCTCGGCGACGCGCTCCAGCGCTTCCTCGTACTTCGGGAAGGTCTCGGCGTCCCTGGGCGAATAGCGCGCGAACTCGGCCTGGGTGCGCGCGGTGCCGCCGCCGAGCTTGAGATAGCCGCCGTCGTGCGGAAAGAAGTTCGAGATGGTGCGCTCGATGATCCGCCAGCCGCGTTCGTGCAGGCGCATGTCCCTGATCACCTTGGGGCGCAGCAGGCTGACGGTGTAGCTAGCGGTCGAGTTGCGGAAACCGGGGTGGAACTCCTCGGTGACGCACGCCCCGCCGATCACGTCGCGACGTTCGAGCACGCGCACCTTGAGCCCGGCGCGCGCGAGATAGAAGGCACAGACAAGGCCGTTGTGGCCACCGCCGATGATCAGCGCGTCGTATCGTTTGGTCACTTCTGCTCCCCTCCCGCTTGCGGGAGGGGTCGGGGGAGGGCTGTAGCTCCCCTCGCACGCTCCGCGAATTGTACTTGAGTGCCCTCCCCTACCCCCTCCCGCATGCGGGAGGGGGATGACGTCGCGCTCCACCCCGCCGGCGGCGCGCGATGAAGCCTCGCCTCCGGTATCCGCTCGCGGATCTTGCGGGCGAAGCTGCGCAGGCAGACCTCGCTCGCGCCGATCGGGCCGAGCGTATAGCTTTGCGAGGCCATGCCCTGCTGGACGCGCTCGATCAGCCAGGTGTCCTCGGCGTTGACGGTGCGGTTGATGCGCCAGTTGGCATAGCGCACCAGCTTCATCTCGCGACGGTCGTCGGGCAGCGCGAAGGCCATCTCACGCAGCACGGAGACGGTTGGCGACAGCGGCAGCCACTGCATGAAGTCGACCTGGTCGGGGTAGATGTCGAACGCCATGTTCGGCCACAGCTTGTAATAGAGCCACAGCCGCTGGTGGCTCTCCGGCAGATGCGGCGCGGGCGGCAAGTGGCGGCGGTAGAAATTTTCCCACGGGTTGGTCGAGGGCCGCTCGACGAGCCGGCCGGACATCTTGTCGACCCACGGCTGCGCCTCGATCGCGTAGCTGGTGCCGAAGAGCCGGGTCAGCCCGTCATGCGCGACGGGGATGTGGAGGTTGTCGGAATAATTGTCGCCGACATTCTTCCAGTTGACCGCGCGGCGGCGTTCGCGCGCCGGGCTGATCGTGCGCAGGTCGGCGAAGCGATAGGGCGCGATCTCGTCGGCATAGGGCGCCATCATCGCCGCGACCGTGGGGCCACCGTCATCCTCCAGCCGGACGAAAACGAAGCCCTGCCAGATCTCGACATCGACCGGCGCGAGGCCGTTCTTCGCCATGTCGAGCGCCGGGTAATCGCCGCGCATCGGCACGCCGGTGAGCCTACCGTCGAGCCCATAGGTCCAGGCATGATAGGGGCAGACGAGCTTCTTCGCGCAACCGCTGGCACCCTCGACCAGTCGCATCGCGCGGTGCCGGCAGACATTGGCGAACGCGCGCACCTCACCGTCGTCGCCACGTACGACGATGATGCTCTCGCCGAGATAGTCGATGCTGTGCCAGTCGCCCGGCTTGGCGAGATCGCAAACGTGACAGACGATCTGCCACGAGGGACGGATGACCCGCGCGAGCTCGACGTCGAAATATTCGGGGTCGGTATAGAGCCAGCCGGGCAGACTCCAGTCGGCGTCCGGATCGATATTGTCGCCAATGTCCGCGACGCGGTGCGCCATGCCTGCCTCCGGGAGCTTGTTGAACGATCGTATAACAACTGGCGGACGAGAGCAATCGGCGATATCGTGGCGACAATGAGCGCCCCCGCCTTCACCCGCGCCGAACCCGATGCGCGCCGACTGAGCCTGATCGAGGCGACGGCACGCGTGCTGGCGCGCGACGGCGCCGCCAACGCCTCGGTCCGCCATATCGCGGCGGAAGCCGGTGTGTCGCCGGGACTGGTCGGGCATTATTTCGACGGCGTCGACGCGCTGATCGCGGCGACCTATGCCCATGTCGCGGAGCGTGTGAGTGTCGCGCTGAGCGGCGCGATCACCGACGCCGGCAGCGATCCGCGCGCACGGCTCAGCGCCTATGTCACCGCAAGCTTCGACCCGCCGATCGCCGACCCCGCACTGCTCGCGACCTGGCTGGCCTTCTGGAGCCTGGTCAAGGCGCGGCCCGAGATCGCCGCGCTGCATGACGACATCTATGCCGGCTATCGCCGCGACCTCGAAACGCTGCTCGGCGACTGCGGCGTCGCGCCCGGCGCGCGACGGCTCGCGGCGATCGCGATCACCGCGCTGGTCGACGGGTTGTGGCTCGAACTTTGCCTCTCGCCGCAGAGCTTTTCCGCCGCCGAGGCGCGCGCGATCGCCGAGCGGCAGATCGAGGTGCTGCTCACGCACAACTGAGCATGAGCCGGGTTGGCGAAAATCGGTGGAAAGCGCTAAGCGCCGGTCATGGCGAAGACGCACCCGTTTCACTCGATCCACACCCACGGCCTGGTTCGCGTCGGGGCGTGCACGCCGCGCGCCACCGTCGGCGATCCGGCCGCCAATGCCGCCGCGACGATCGCGCTGGCGAAGGAAGGCCACAAGCGCCACGCCGACCTGCTGGTCTTCCCCGAACTCAACCTCACTTCCTATGCGATCGACGACCTGCATCTGCAGGACGCGCTGCAGGAAGCGACGGCGGCGGCGCTGGGCGAGGTGATCGCTGCCAGCGCGAAGCTGCGGCCGGTGCTGGTGGTCGGGGCGGCATTGCCGCGCAACGGGCGGCTGTACAATTGCGCGGTGGTGGTCGCGCGCGGTCGCGTGCTCGGCGTGGTGCCGAAGATCTACCTCCCCAATTACCGCGAATATTATGAGAAGCGCTGGTTCGCGAGCGGCGCCGGGCTGACCGTGCTGGAGATCGACGTCGCCGGGCAGAGCGCGCCGTTCGGCGTCGACCTGATCTTCGCGGCGAGCGACCTGGCCGATTTCACCTTCCACGTCGAAATCTGCGAGGATTTCTGGGGCCCGACCCCGCCCTCGACGCAAGGGGCGCTGGCCGGCGCGCTGATCTGCTGCAACCTCTCTGCCTCCAACATCGTCATCGGCAAGGCACGCGAACGCGCGATGCTGTGTGCGTCGCAGAGCGCACGCGCGCTGTGCGCCTATGTCTTCTCCGCCGCCGGGCCGGGCGAGAGCAGCACCGACCTTGCGTGGGACGGCCAGGGCACGATCCACGAACTGGGCGAGCTGCTCGCCGAATCGACGCGCTTCGGTCGCGACCCGGAAGTGCTGCTCGCCGATGTCGATGCCGGCCTGCTGCGGCAGGAGCGGATGCGCAACGGCAGCTTCAACGACGCCGCGATCCATGCCGGTCACCCCGAGACGCGCTTCCGGCGCATCGTCTTCGACCACAAGCCCGACTTCGGCGATATCGGCCTGCTGCGCGAGACCCGTCGTTTTCCGTTCGTGCCCAATACCCCGGAGCAACTCGACGCCGATTGCTACGAGGCGTTCAACATCCAGGTCGAGGCGCTGATCCAGCGCTTCATCGCCGCCAGGGCCGAGCGGCTGGTGATCGGCGTGTCGGGCGGGCTCGATTCGACGCACGCGCTGATCGTCGCGGCGAAGGCGATGGACCGGCTGGCGCTGCCGCGCACGCGCATCCTCGCCTTCACCATGCCGGGCTTCGCGACCGGCGACGCGACCAAGGCCAATGCCTGGAAGCTGATGCGCGCGCTCGGCGTCGATGGCGACGAGATCGATATCCGCCCGGCGGCGAAGCAGATGCTCGCCGACATGGGTCACCCCTTCAGCAAGGGTGAGCCGGTCTATGACGTGACCTTCGAGAATGTGCAGGCGGGGTTGCGCACCGATTACCTGTTCCGCCTCGCCAATCAGCGCGGCGGGCTGGTGGTCGGCACCGGCGACCTGTCGGAGCTGGCGCTGGGCTGGTGCACCTATGGCGTCGGCGACCAGATGAGCCATTATGCCGTCAATGCCGGCGTGCCCAAGACGCTGATCCAGTTCCTGATCCGCTGGTGCATTCGCACCGACCAATATGACGCCGAGACCGATGCCGTGCTCGAGGCGATCCTCGCGACCGAAATCTCGCCCGAACTGGTGCCGGCCGGCGCGGACGGCGCGTTGCAGAGCACCGAGGCGCGGATCGGCCCCTATGCGCTCAACGACTTCTTCCTGCATTATGTCGTGCGCCACGGCATGGCGCCGTCGAAGATCGCCTTTCTCGCGCTGCATGCGTGGCGCGACATCGACGCCGGCCGCTGGCCGCGCGACTTCCCGCCGGCGGCGCGCGAAGCTTACGACCTCGCGACGATCAAGGGCTGGCTGGAGAAATTCCTGTTCCGCTTCTTCGTGACGAGCCAGTTCAAGCGTTCGGCGATTCCCAACGGGCCGAAGGTTTCCTCGGGCGGCGCGCTGTCGCCGCGCGGCGACTGGCGTGCGCCATCCGACGGCACCGCCGCACCGTGGCTGAGCGAGCTCGACCGGAACGTCCCCTGACCCTGTCCGGGTAGCGGGCTTGCTGCGACGCAGCACAATTCTTGCCGCATTGCGAATATTTCGCTTGCGTGACTCAGTCATTGCAGTTTCAATCAGCAACGAAGGGGATCGCAATCGTTTTCGTACCTGCCGACGCGTCGCGTCGGGAGTCGCGCGCCCCTGTTTTTTGAGTGAGGATTTCGCAACGCAACAAAGACGCCCGGGCAACATGGGCGACACGTGACAGAGGGTGGCTGAACTGGCGTCGTTCATTCGGAGGAATGCATCGGTGACCATGTACGACACAATTCCGACAGCCCAGCCGGCGGGCAAAAACGCCGGGCCGGCGATGCCGGCGACCGCCACGCTTCTTTCGACCAGCGATGCCCTCCCCGCCCCATGCGGTGACGCATGATCCTGGCATCGCAGACCTGGCTCGTTCCGCTCGTCGCCCTGCTCGCCGCCGGATTGCTCGCCGGCTTTGCCGCCGGGATTTTCGGCATCGGTGGCGGCTTCGTCGTCGTTCCCGCGCTGATCATCGTGCTGCCGCTGCTTGGTGGCGACCATAGCCAATATGCCCATGTCGCGATCGGCACCTCGGCCGCGACGATCATCGTCACGTCGCTCCGTTCGCTGCGCTCGCATGCCAGGCGCGGTTCGGTCGAGTTCGAGGTGCTGAAGACATGGGCGCCGGGGCTGACGATCGGCGCGGCGATCGGCGCGATGCTGGCGGGCCGCGTCGACGGCCATGTCCTGACGATGATCTTCGCCGCCGGCGTCTTCCTGATGTCGATCAACTTTCTCGTGCCCAGGCTCGGCAGCAAGGTGATCAGCGACGAAATGCCGATCGGCGTGACGCGGGTCAGCCTCGCCGGCGGGCTCGGCACCTTTTCGTCGCTGCTCGGCATTGGCGGCGGCACGATCGTGATCATGGTGATGACGCTGTGCGGCCGATCGATCCACCGCGCGATCGGCACCGCCTCGGGGGTCGGCACCCTGATCGCGGTGCCCAGCGCGATCGGCTTCGTGATCATCGGACTGGGCGAACCCGGCCTGCCATGGGGCTCGCTCGGCTATGTCAACATACCGGCGGCGATCACGATCGCATCGATGTCGATCCTGACCGCACCGCTCGGCGTGGCGGTCGCGCACCGCATGGACCCGGCGCTGCTCAAGCGCGTGTTCGGCGTCTACCTCGTTTTCATCGCCATCGTCATGTTCACCAAGGCCATGAAGCACTGAGTGATTATCCGACCAACCAGGGGAAAGAAAATGGACCAGACCAAGATCGTAACCGAGGAAGTTCGCGACGACGTGTTGGGTCGCGGCTATTCGCGCCGCCAGCTGGCGCAGATCGCCACCATTTTCGGGGTCGGCGCCGCCGCCGCGACGCTCGGCAGGCCGGCCTGGGCCTCGGGCGGCGTGCCCGATCCCGCGCCGAGCGCCAAGACCCGCATCGGTGCCAACGAATGCTGGACCGGGCCGCTGCTGCCCGGCCAGATCGCCGCCCGCAAGATGGTCGAGAACAGCAACCGCTACGCGCCGCATGACGAGCGCGGCGACTTCATCAAGGCGGTGATGTCGGTCGAGGGCGTGCCCTATGACCATGTCGCGCCATGGCCCGGCTCGAGCGACCCGCTGTCGCGTTCGGTCGTCACCTTCTGCTCGCCGACGCGCGGGCTGGTCACCGCCGACCCGACCTTCGAGCTTGCCGGCCGCACCGCCGCGTGGCTCAAGGTCCCCGTCAAGGCGGTACCGCTGACGCCCGACTATCGCCACGACGTCAAGGCGATGCTGGCGGCGGACCCCAATGCCGGGCTCTATTACATCTGCACGCCGAACAACCCGACCGGCACGATCACGCCGCTCGCCGACATCGAGTGGCTGCTCGACAACAAACCGGCCGACGCGATGGTGCTGATCGACGAGGCCTATACCCACTTCGCCGGCGTGCCGACGGCGTCCTACCTCGCCGCCAAGCGCAGCGACGTGGTCGTCATGCGCACCTTCTCGAAGATCTTCGGCATGGCGGGAATGCGGATGGGCTACATCATGACCAAGCCCGACAATATCGCGAAGATGATGCGCTATGACGGCGGCATGCAGTCGGGCGCGCTGCCCCTGCCCTCCTTGGTCTGCGCCACCGCCAGCCTGACCGCCGCACCGCTGATCGCCGCGCGGCGCGCCGAGATGCAGGCCGCGCGCGGCATGACGTTCGACCATCTCAAGAAGCGCGGTCTGACCGTCGCACCGACCGAAGCCAACATGTTCATGATCGACTGGAAGACCAAACAGGCCAAGGACATGCAGGCGGCGTTCCGCACGCAGAGCGTCGAGATCGGCCGTTCCTGGCCGATCTGGCCGACGGTTTCGCGCGTGACGGTCGGCTCGATGGCCGAGATGAAGGACTTCTGCATCGCGCTCGACAAGGTCTGGGCCTGACGCGCCGGCGCGCGGTGCCCCGGCATCGCGTTGCAGGAAATCGATGGACTCGCGAAATTCCCTGCCAGCGGCCGGCTGGCAGGGAATTTTGTTATTTTTTGCGGCAACCGGCAGGGAATTTTCGCGCCGCGATGTTGGATCGTGCGGCGGGTTTATAAGCCGGGGTCGGCGGTCGGGCATGGGGCAATGCATGCGCGCGCGTCTGGCGCGTGATCACCAACAGTTGAATCGGGGGGGGGCGTCCCACGTCCACGATGCGCGAAGTCTGGCGATCAGCCGACGTTCCGCACGGCCTGGATCAGCAACGCCATCCCGATGATCGCGCAAAGCCCTGCGACTGCGACAACGAGGCCACTTCCCGACGCGCGAGCCTCAGAACTGGCGAACGCAGATATCCAGCTGCCCCCCATCCGTCCGATTCATCGTCAACTTCGTCGCGCTGAGGATGTAGGTACGGCCCTGGCGAACGATGAAGTCGGCGGTTTCGCCAAGCGGCGCCGGATCGCGCGTAAAGACCGCCGCAGCCTCCTTATTCGATGACGGCGCGACCGTGATCGAGAATCGCAGGGCATCGCCCGTGGTCGCAGTCTTCTTGCCGTTATAGATCGGCATGACCACGACGTTAGGATAGTCTCCGACGCTGGCCGGCGAGCCGCCCGACCGAAGGCAATCGACATAGAAGGTGGGCACGCCCGGCGAAGTCTGTGCATGACAGACCCCAAGCGAACCGGTGCCCAGCAACATCGCGACAAGGAACTTCCGCATCAAGACCTCCGCTTGGCCTTGACGAAATCTGGCCGTTAATTGCGGCCTTGGCAATTTGATATTTGGCTCGCCGGTTTCGGTGTTGTCGAGGAGACGCTTACCTGACCGCTTTCCGGAAACGCCGGGCAGCCGCAGAGGAGTCAGAATGACCGGAATCGTGCCGCGCGGTGAGCGATTGGCCGACCCGCCGCCCCACAAGTCCATTATCGTGCTTACCGTCACACCGGAATTGGCGTGACGGCCGACCGGGCAAGCCTATTTGCGCATCTTGCGCGCGGCGTAGCGCGCGTCGCGGGCGGCCTTGGCTTCCATCAGCGACATCTTGGTGCGCTCGATCGCGGCGTTCTTCTCGGCGGCGGCGGCTTCGGCGGCGGCGATCTCGGCCTGGCGCGCGGCCTCGATGGCGTCGAGCTTTTCCTGCTTGGCCCGTTCGATCGCGAGCCGCTTGGCCTCGCGCTTCGCGGCCTCCGCCGCCTCCTTGGCTTCGCGCGCGGCGGCACGCGCGGCGACGACCGCGGGGTCGAGCGGCGGCTTGGTCTTCAGTTTCTCCAGCGCCCTTTGCTTGGCCTGCGCGGAAAGCGCGGCACGGTCGCTGAAGCTCGGTTCCTTATAAGCCATCTGTTCTTCTCAAGGCCGCGCGCGCGGCGGTGAATATGGCGGAGAGGGTGGAATCGGAACGCAGGGCGTAACCCATTGTTCTTCCGCGCTTCCCCGTCGGTCGTGAAATTCGCGGCACCGTGAAATGTACCGCAAAAAAGTTTTGCGCCTGAAAACCGCCGCTTGCGCACGCCGGTTCGACTGCGCGGCCCTCTATCGGACTGACGGTTCATGGTCAAGCCGCGCGCCCGTCACGATGCCGGGCGGGACGCCTCGATGGCGCTTCCGACGCGGCGCTTCCCGCTGGCCAAGTCGTCCATCGATCGCGTCGGCATGGACGCCGGGCGGATACGTCCCGGACGCTCCCGTCGGGGCCCTTATCGCGACAATAGACGGAAGCCCCATGGCGCCAGCGTCATCGTCGCCCCTTCGCGCAGCGCGACGGCAGCGCCATTGCTTTCATCACGGAAGACGCCGTCGATCGGGCCGTCGGTAAAGGTCACGGTCTGCGCCTCACCCGAGAAGTTGAACACCGCGAACACCCGGTCGGCACCCTTTTCGCGGACGAACGAAAATACCTTGTCGGGATGGTCGTTGACGACGCGGATCATCGGCGCCCCCCACGGCGCATTGTCGAGCGCGGGATGACTTTTACGGAAGGCGATCAGCCGGCGGTACAGCGCGGCATTGGGGTGGTCGCGCCACGCGATCGGGTCGCGCTCGAAGAACTCCAGCCGCTTCGGGTTGCCCGCTTCCTGGCCGTTATAGATCAGCGGGAGGCCATCGCTGACGAAGCTCAGCGCGGTCGCCGCGGCGAAGCTCTTGCCGAACAGTTCCTCGTCGCTGCCGTCCCAGCTGTTCTTGTCATGGTTGGTGGTGAACAGCATGCGCATCGCGCCGCGCGGCCAGGCGCCGTCGTTCCAGCTATAATAGCCGAACAGCCCGCCAGCATCGCCCTTGCCGGTGCCGATCGCGTGCATCGCGTCCCACCAGTCCCACGCATAGGTCGCGTCGAAGGCGCGTTCGTGATAGCCCGGCCAGTTCCACTCGGCGAGCATGAACACCGGCTTGATCGCCGACAGTTCGGCCCGGGCATTGTTCCAGAAATCGATCGGCACCATGCCCGCCACATCGCAACGGAAGCCATCGAAGCCGACATCGCGCACCCAGTATTTCATGGCCTCGGTCATGTACTGGCGCAGGCCCGGCTTGTCGTAATCGAGGTCGATGATGTCGGACCAGTCGAACCACGGCGTCGGGCGGAAGCGGCCCTTCCAGTCATGCTCGTACCAGTCGGGATGCGCGGTCACGAGCTTGTTGTCCCACGCCGTATGGTTGGCGACCCAATCGAGGATGACGTGCAGGCCGAGCTTGTGCGCCGTGGCAACGAACGCCTTGAGATCGGCGAGCGTGCCGAATTCCGGGTTCACGCCATAATAGTCGCGCACCGCATAGGGGCTGCCGAGCGTGCCCTTGCGGTTCTTCACCCCGATCGGGTTGACCGGCATCAGCCAGATGATGTCGACGCCCAGCGCCTTCAAACGCGGCAGTTGCCGCTCGGCGGCGCGGAAGGTGCCTTCGGGGGTGAACTGGCGGGTGTTGAGCTGGTAGAGCACCGCCTGCCGGCTCCATGCCGGGTGCTGGATCTTCACATAGGGCTGCGGCGTGTAGCGCGCCGGGACCGGCGCGGCGGCGGCGGGCAACGCCAGGGCGGCGAGCAGCAAGGCAATGATCCAGCGCATCGGCGGGTCCTTCAGGTCAGTTCGGCCAGCACGGCCTTGTGGTCGCGGAAATTGAGCGCGGCGCGGCGCAGCAGCTCGTCGATCGCCGCCATGTCGTGGCGCAGCGCGGCGGGTTCGGGCGCGTGAATCCGCGCCTCGTCGGGGAACTGGCCATAGCCGGCGAGCAGGCAGTGCCACGAGCTTGCCGGATAATAGCCGGCGATGCCCTGGTCGGCGATCTCGCGTTCCATATCCTGGCCCGTGAACCAGCAGGTCATGATCGCCTTGAGCGAATCCGACAGGCTGTCGTTGGCGGCGTTGTCGCGCCAATAGGCCGTGTCGCGGCGGCGGTTCATGCGGTAATGGCAGACGATATAGTCGCGAATGCCGTCATAGCGCGCGGCGATGCGCTGGTTGAAGGCGTCGCGGTTGGCCGGCGTGTAGCCGCCCGCCTCCCATGCCGTGATGAAGCCCTCGACCGTCGCCTGGACGATGTGCAGCGCGGTCGCCTCGAGCGGTTCGATAAAGCCCTGGGCGAGCCCGATCGCGAGGCTGTTGCCCGACCATGTGCTGTCGACGCGACCGACCTTCATGCTCAGGTGGCGCGCCGGCACCTCGTCGCCAAGCCCGAGATGCGCGCGCAGTTCGGCTTCCGCATCCTCGGGCGTGGTGTAGCGCGATGCATAGACATAGCCGTTGCCGGTGCGGCTGGTCAGCGGGATATCCCACGCCCAGCCATGCCTGAGCGCGGTGGATCTCGTCGCGCTGGCGGTGCCGGTCGGGTCGACCGGCGTCGGCATCACCACGGCGCGGTCGTTGAACAGATTGTCGGCGAACGAACGGAACGGCACGCCGAGCGCGGCCTGGTGGATCACCGAACGAAAGCCGCTCGAATCGACGAACAGGTCCGCGTCGATCGTCGTGCCATCCTCGGCGACGAGCTGCGTGACCATGCCGTTATCGATCGCGACATCGACGATGCGGCGCTGGAGGTGCGTGACGCCGCGCGCGACGGCATGATCGCGCAGGAACGCGCCGACGAGCTGCGCGTCGAAATGATAGCCATAGCTCGGCCCGAGCGGGAAGCTTTCCGCCGCGATCGGCGCGCGCCGCGCGGCGGCGAGGCGCGGCTGGAGGAAGAAGCGATCGGGGTGCGCCCACACGTCGTTGCCGAAACGGCGCGCCTGGCAGTTGAAGAAGAAGGCCGGCGCGGTGTGCAGGTCGAGCGGGCTCGGAAACGGGTGGAAATAGCTTTCATGCCCCGGCCGATCCGACCAGTCGTGGAAGGCGATACCGTTCTTGTAGGTCGCGTTGCACGCCGGCATCCAATCGGCCTCGGTTATGCCGAGCGTATCGAAAAACGCCTTCAATTGCGGGGTCGAGCCCTCGCCGACCCCGACGATGCCGATCTCGGGGCTCTCGATCACCGTCACCTGCGCGGTGCCGGGCCAGCGCTGCGCGAAGAGATTGGCCGCCATCCACCCGGCGGTGCCGCCGCCGAGAATGACGATGCCGCCCGGCTCGCTCACCGAAGCACCGCTTTGTCATGCGCCCGTGGCGTGTTGCGACCAGCGGGTTTGGCCTGGGCTTTGTTCGGACGGAGAAGGGTCGCCAAAGCCAAAACCACCCCGGCCTTCGCCGGGGTAGAAAGTTGGAAAGAGCTCACCGCCCCGCCACGAAGCGGATCGCCTCGCCGCCGCCCGGCGCGAGCGGCAGGCTGAGCTTGTCGCCCTTGCGCACCCTCACCTTCTCGATGGTGATCGCATGACGCGCGTCGGTGCGATAATCGGCGCCTGGGCCGTCGCGATAGATTTCGGCGGTGTAGCTCTTGCCGGCATCGAGAAAGTCGAGCGTCACGTCGAGCGTGCGGGCATTCTCGTCGGTGACCGCGCCGAGATACCAGTCGTTCGAGTGCCGGTCCTTGCGGGCGACGGTGACATAGTCGCCGACCGCGCCGTTCAGCACGCGCGTGTCGGACCAGTCGGTCGGCACGTCCTTGATGAACTGGAAGGCGCCGGGATATTTGGCGTAATTCTCCGGCAGGTCGGCAGCCATCTGGATCGGCGAATAGAGCACGACATAGAGGGCGAGCTGCTTGGCCATGGTCGAGAGGATATCGCTGCCGCCGCGCCCCTTGAGGCTGAGCACGCCGGGGGTGAAATCCATCGGCCCGCCGAGCATGCGCGTGAAGACGAGGTTGGCCTCATGTTCGGGCGGATTCTTCGGCACGCCCCAGGCGTTATATTCCATGCCGCGCTGGCCCTCGCGTGATACCCAGTTGGGGTAGGTGCGGCGCAGGCCGGTGTCCTTGATCGGCTCATGCGTGTCGATCGCGATGTGGCGCTTGGCCGCCTCGGTGACGACGAGCAGATGATGCACCGACGCCGCCTGCCCCTCATGCCATTCGAAGCGGATCGCGCCGTCGGGGCCGGTCTTCGCCTTGAAGCCGCCGGCATCGGACACATAACCGGTCTTGACGCTGTCGATGCCGAGCCGCTGGTCGAGATCGAACGCGGCGCGCATCTGCTCCTCATAATGCGCGGCATTGGCCGAGGTCTCGTGATGGCCGATCAGCACGACGCCCTTCGCCCGGGCATAGGCGGCGAGGCCGGGGAGATCGAAATCGGGATAGGGTTGGGTGAAGCTGAAGCCTTCGCCATTGGCGAACCAGTCGCCGTCCCAGCCCTTGTTCCAGCCCTCGACCAGCACACCGCCAAAGCCGTTCTTCGCCGCGAAATCGATCATCGCGCGGGTGTTGGCGGTGGTCGCGCCATGCTTCGGCCCCGACGCCCAGCTTTGCGTGTCGAGGTGCATGCCCCACCAGATGCCGACATATTTGCGCGGATGGACCCACGACACGTCGCCGAGCTTGTTGGGCTCGTTGAGGTTGAGGATCAGCGGATTGGCCATGTACAGCCCGGCCGCGTCGGGCGCGATCAGCATCACGCGCCACGGCGTCGGGAACGGCGCCATGCGACTGACCTTGGGGCCGGTCGCCGAGGGGGTCAGCACGGCCTTCAGATTGCCGCCGACGACCTTGGCGATGTTCATGCCGGCATAGTCGACCAGCGCCGCCTCGTGGAAGGCGATGTGCGTGCCATCGGCGAGTTTCACCGTCAGCGGCGTCTGCGCGATGCCGATCTCGGCGACGGGGGTGTGGTGGTAGAGATATTCCGCGCGGTTGGATTCGAACGCCTCGCACCACCAGGCCTCGGCCGGCTGCGCGAGATTGAACTGGGTCAGCTCCTCGGCGATGTTGGCCTGGCGCAGATTGGGCTGGTCGGGAAATTCGTAGCGAAAGCCGACGCCGTTATCGAACACGCGGAACACCACATCGAGCGCGCGGTGCAGCGCGGTGGTCTCGCGCAGGCGAATTCGCAGCTCGCGATAATGGTCGCGGACCTTGCTCCATTCGCCCCAGGGCTGGGTCCAGCTGTCGTCATGCGCGCTGCTCGTCTGGCTTTCGAGCGCGAAGTTGCGCAGCAGTTGCGGCGCATCGGTGAACAGGAAGCCGAGATGCGATTCCGCAATGATCGGCTTGCCGAGCCGGCTGACCTGGTAGCCGGCACGCCCCTCGCCGTTGAGCGTGACCTCGACCTTGATGCTGTCGTCGGGCGAGGCGACACTCGCGACGACCTGCGCGGTGGCGGGCGCGGCGGTGAGCGCCAGCAGGGCGAGCAAGGCGGGGAGGAAGCGCATCGTCAGACTCCTTTACGCGCGACGTTCGGCGACCAGCGCGGCGAACGGCCCGAACCGCCAGCCGGCGACGTCGCCGACCTGTTCGACCACCCGCCACTGATCGGCCTGCACGGGGCACCAGTCGCGCGGCGCCGCGCCGATGTTGAAGACGCACAGCAGCCGCTGTCCCGGCGCGCCGCGCTCGAACGCGAGCAAAGTGTCGGACGCCTCGACGATCGTGATGTCGCCGGTCAGCAGCGCGGCGCTGGCATTGCGCAGCGCCAGCAGCCGCCGCGTCAGCGCGAGCAGCGAGTGCGGATCGGCCTCCTGCCGGTCGACCGCCAGCGCGTCATGGTCGGCGCCGGTCGGCAGCCACGGCTCGACGACCGAGAAGCCGAGATGCGGCGCGTCGGCGCGCCACGGCATCGGCGTCCGCGCACCGTCGCGGCTCAGCGTCAGTGGCCAGTTGGCGATCGCCTCGGGGTCCTGCAGCCGGTCGAACGGGATATCGACCTGGGTCAGGCCGAGCTCCTCGCCCTGATAGAGGAAGATGTTGCCGCGCAGGCAGACCAAGAGCAGCATCTTCAGCGCGGCAAAGGCGTCGCGATGTTCCGGCCCGGTCCAGCGCGACAGCGCGCGCGGCGCGTCATGGTTCTCGAACGCCCAGCTCGGCCAGCCCATGCCGGGCACGTCGGGCCATTGCTCGACCGCTTCGCGCACCAGCGCGGGGGTGAGCCGGTCGGCATAGAGGAAGTTGAAGCCGTAAGCCGAGTTGAGCCGGCGCCCGTCGGCGGTGAAGGCGTGCATCTCGCGCTCCGGCGCCGCGCCGCCGACCTCGGCGACGGTGAAGCGCGCGCCATATTCGTCGGTCAGGGCACGCAGCCGTTCGAGGAAGCCGGGAATGTCGGGATGGCTCTGGTTGTGGATATGCAGCTGGAAGTCGAACGGCCGCGTGCGCACGCCATTGGTCTCGGGCGCCGGCGGATTGTCGCGCAGTTCCGGGTCGTGCATCGCGAAGTTGATCGCATCGACGCGAAAGCCGTCGACGCCGCGGTCGAGCCAGAAGCGCGCCACATCGAGCAACGCCTGCTGCACCTCGGGCAAGTGCACGTGCAGCTGCGGCTGGGCGCTCAGGAAATTGTGCATGTAATATTGCCGGCGCCGCGCATCCCAGGTCCAGGCCGGGCCGCCGAACACCGACTGCCAGTTGTTGGGCGGGCTGCCATCGGGCCGGGCGTCGGCCCAGACATACCAGTCGGCCTTGGCGTTGCCGCGATCGGCGCGGCTCTCGCGGAACCAGTCATGCTCGTCGGAGGTATGCGAATAGACCTGGTCGATGATCACGCGCAGCCCGAGCGCGTGCGCCCGCGCGACCAGCGCGTCGAAATCGGCGAGCGTGCCGAAAATCGGATCGACGTCGCGATAATCCGCCACGTCATAGCCGAAATCGGCCATGGGCGAGGTGAAGAAGGGCGACAGCCAGATGCCGTCGACGCCGAGCGACGCGACATGGTCAAGATGCGCGGTGATACCGGCAAGATCGCCGATGCCGTCGCCATTCGAATCGGCGAAGCTGCGCGGATATATCTGGTAGATCGCGGCACCGCGCCACCACGGGCGCTCGCATGGCGCGCCCGCCGCGATGGCGGTCGGGCGGTGGGCAGTCTCGTTCATTTGCGCGCCTCGCAGATCGCATAGCCGAAGGCCGGAAGGGTGATCGTGACGCTGCCCGGCGCACTGGCCGTGGCGGCGCAACTGCCGGCAAGGGTGGTGAAGGCGGTGGAGGCGACCTCGACCTGGATCCGGCGCGTCACCGTGTCGCCGGAGGTGTTGAACGCGAGCAACATTTCCGCACCGGTGGTGGGATCGAAACGCGACACGGCAACCAGCCCGGGCTTGTCGCCCCGCACGCGCAGCACGAGGCGGCCGCGCGTCAACGCCGGGTGCGACAGCCGCAACCGCGCGAGCATGGCGATCTGCCGGAACAGCGGATGGTCCTCACCGAAATGCGCGGTCGCGGTGGTGGTGTCGGTGCCGATCAGCCTGTTGTCGTTGTAAACCGCGACGCGGCTCGCGAGCATGTCCTCGCGCGCATCCTGATCGCCACCGTCGCCGGCAAAGCCCTGCTCGTCGCCGGCATAAATCGTCGGCACGCCGCGCCACGTCAGCAGCATCGCGTTGGCGAGCATCTCGCGTTTGAGCTGCTCGTCGTCCGACGCGTCGGGCAAGGCCTTGCGGATGTAGAAGCCGAGCCGGCCGGCATCGTGGTTGGAGACGAAGATCGGCAGCGTGACCGCCGTGTCGAAGCCGTGGGCGTAGAGCGCATCGCCGAGCACGAGCTTGTCCCACGCACCGGGTTCCTGCCGGCCGGTTACCGCCTCGAGCACCGCCTGGCGGAAGGCGAAATCGAGCACGGCGGGCAATTTGTCGACGACGGTGTGGCGCGCGAGCATGCCGACATCGAGCGTCTCATAGGCGACCTCGCCGAAGATGTGAAAATGCGGGATGCCCCTCGCCTTCGCCCGGGCGAGCATCGCGGGGACGAACTGCGCCCAGAATTCCGGATTGACGTGGCGCGCGGTATCGATGCGGAAACCGTCGACGCCGTAGCGATCGATCCAGTCGCCGAAGATATCGATCATGCCCCGCACGACGCGGGGATTCTCGGTGTCGAGATCGTCGAGGCCGGAAAAGTCGCCGAGCGTCGCGCTCTCGCCCGCATAGGTCGTGTTGCCGCGATTGTGATACCAGCGCACGTCGTTGAGCCACGCCGGCACCTTCACCGTCGCCTCGGCCGCCGGGACATAGGGCGTATAGGCGTAGGTCGGGTCGGTCAGCCGGGCGAAATTCTCCGGCGTCCGCACATCCTCGCCGAGAAAGCCGGGGTTGATCGCCGGGCCGTTCGGACCGCCGCGCCGCTGAAACGGATAATCGGCGATCGAGCGATAGGGACAGGCGCTGCCGACGCCGCATTCGCGATACTGGATCACATCGGCGGTGTGGTTGGCGATGATGTCCATATAGACCTTCATGCCGCGCGCGTGCGCCGCATCGACCAGCGCCTTGAAATCGGCGTTGCTGCCGAAATGCGGGTCGACCTGGGTGAAGTCGGTGATCCAGTAACCGTGATAGCCGGCGGATTCCTGCCCCGGCGGGCCCTGCACCGGCTTGTTCTTGAAGATCGGCCCGACCCAGATCGCGGTCGCGCCGAGATCCTGGATATAGCCGAGCCGCTTGATCAGCCCCTTGAGGTCGCCGCCATGGTAGAAGCCCTTGGCGGTCGGGTCGTAGCCGGTCCTGAGCCGGTCGCCGGTCAGGCCGCCGCGATCGTTCGCCGGATCGCCATTTTCGAAGCGATCGGGGAGCAGGAAGTAAATCACCTCATCCTGCGGCAGGCGGTCGCGATAGTTGGCGGGTGCAGCCGCCTGTGCGGCGAGCGGCGCCGGCATCATCGCCGTCACCAGTGCGGCCGCGATCAGCGCGGTGGGGGCGCCAAGCCGCATCATTCCGCTCATCGCACCCACTCCAGGCCTGCGCTACGTGACGCAGATATCACGTGCTTTTTCGTCTCTTGCGGTCCGTGCCGGACGAAGCCAACCCCCCGGCATACGTATTCAGCCCCAACGATCATCGCGGTGCCGCGCAATGTCGGGCGATGAACTCCGCGTGACTCGGCATGCGGTTCGCCTCGCGGGCGTAGAGCAGTTCGATCGTCTCCATATATTCGCCGAGTTCGGCCGGCGCGATCTGGTCGGCGAGCGGGTGATAGCCGTGCGGGATGATGCCCTGCCCGACCAGCACCTGTAGCCAGCCGACCTCGGTGAACAGTTCCTCATGCTCGCGCACGATGTTGCCGTTGGCCTGGAACAACGCGATCTTGCGGGCCAGCGTTTCCGGCAGCGCCATGTCGCGGCGCGCGCGCCAGAACGGCTCGTCGCGCTGGTTGGCGGCATAATGCAGGATCAGGAAATCGCGGATCCGCTCGATCTCGAAATCGGTCTGGCGGTTATATTCGTCACGATCGGCGGCGGCGACGTGGCGGCCGGGGAGCAGCTTGAGCAGCCGCGAGATCGCCGACTGGATCATGTGGATGCTGGTCGATTCGAGCGGTTCGAGAAAGCCGCTCGACAGGCCGATCGCGATGACGTTGCGCTCCCAGGCGCGCTTGCGCTTGCCGGCGGTGAAGCGCAGCGTGCGCGGATCGGCGAGCGGCGCACCATCGAGATTGGCGAGCAGCAGCGCTGCCGCCTCGTCGTCGCTGATATGCCGGCTGCAATAGACATGGCCATTGCCGACGCGGTGCTGCAGCGGGATGCGCCATTGCCACCCGGCGGCGAGCGCGCGGGCGCGAGTATAGGGGACAAGCGCGCCGTCGCCGGCACTGGGCACGACGAGCGCGCGGTCGCACGGCAGCCAGTGCGACCAGTCCTCGAACCCGCTGGCCAGCGTCTGCTCGATCAACAGGCCGCGAAAGCCGGTGCAGTCGATGAAGATGTCGCCGGCGACGCGCTCGCCGGATTCGAGCAGCAGCGCGGCAACGTCGCCGCCCTCGCCGTCGCGGATGACCTCGACGACCTTGCCCTCTGTGCGTTGTACGCCGCGCAATTCGGCGAAGCGACGCAGCCACGCCGCGTACAGCCCGGCATCGAACTGAAAGGCATAGGGCATGTCGGGGATCGCCGCGCCACCCAGCGGCTGGCCGCGATGCATCTTGCCGCCGCGCGCCGCGAGCTCGTTGAGCGCATAGGCGTCGAGGCCCTTGGCGAGGCCGAGCCGGCGGGCACGCAGCCAGTAATGCTGGAAGGCGATCAGCCCGACGTCGCGGCCGACCGCGCCAAAGGCGTGCATGTAGCGCTCGCCGGGGTGCGACCAGCCGTCGAATTCGATGCCGAGCTTGAAGGTCGCCTGCGTCGCGCGGACGAAGGCGTCTTCGTCGAGACCCAGCGCCTCGTTGAACAGGCGGATCTGCGGGATGGTCGATTCACCGACGCCGACCGTGCCGATCTCCTCGGACTCGACCAGGCGAATGCGATAGCCGGTCTCGAGAAACCGGCCGAGCGCCGCGGCGGTCATCCAGCCGGCGCTGCCGCCGCCGGCTATCACGATGGTGACCGGATCGGATTGTTCGGTCACGATACTCTCCCTGTGTCATGCCGCGCGCCATATCGCCCGGTGCGTCGGGAAAAGAACAGGGCCGCCGGGCAGATGCTGCGCCGGCGGCCCCGAGTTCGACGGGTTGGGGGCCGTCAGAACTTGTAGGTCAGGCCGAGATAATAGTCGCGGCCATAGCGTTGATAGTCGATGACCTGACGGCGATCGTTGTTCTGGTAGGTGATGAACGGGCGATCCGTCAGGTTCTTGGCCTGCGCCAGGATTGCCAGGCCCTTGAGCGGGCCATCCTGGAACTCATAGCCGATCTGGGCATCGAGAATGCCTTCCGACACGACCTGGCGATAGGTCGGGTTGGCCGACAGGCCGGCGACCTCACCGAGGAACGTCGAGCGATAGCGGTAGCTGGCACGCAGCTGGATACCGTGCTTCTCATAATAGAGCTCGCCGCTGGCGACATATTTCGACAGGCCCGGCAAGGTGATCGCCTGGGTCGGGTTGCTCCCCAGCTTGATCGCACTCTCGCTGTAGCTGCCGCTGCCGAAGAAGCCGAAGCCGTCGAGCGCCGGGGAGATGGTCTTGAACGGCAGCGACAACGTCGCCTCCATCCCGACCAGATAGCCGCGACCGGTATTGGCCGGCGAGCTCGACAAGCCTGTCGTCCAGCCATTGGCGACGACGATCGCGCGCTGCGCCGGGCTCAGCTGCCCCAGTGCCGCGGTGAAGTCGAACGGCAGGCTGTTGTTGGGGTCGACGAAGTTCGTCAGGTGCTTGAAATAGCCCGCAATCGCGACGTACCCGCCGCCCGGGAAATATTTCTCGAACGACGCATCGATGTTGGTCGACTGATAGGGTCGCAGGTTGACGTTGCCGCCGGTCGAGCTGAACGGGCTGTTGAGGTTGGCGGGGTTGCCGATATTGCCGGGCGACACGCTGAATTCCTGGTTGATCCGCTCCTGGTCGAGGCGCGGGCGCACCATGGTCTGCGACGCGCCGAGCTTCACGTAACCACCCGGAATCAGCTCGACCGACATCGTCGCGCTGGGCAGGAAGTTGGTATAGGTCACCGAACCGCTCGCCGGCAGCACCGTGACGGTGAAGGTCGTGGGATCGAAGTTGGAGATCGTACCGGTCGATGCCTGGCGGGTGCGGATAACCTGCAGGCCGAGCGAACCCTTGAGCTTCTTGCCACCCAGTTCGCCGTCGATGATCAGCTTGGCATAACCGGTATAGACGTCTTCGGTGACATTGTTGTCGCGCACCAGCGAACCGGGGCGGTTGTCGTACACCGCGTTATAGGCGTTGTTGTAGAGATACATCGGGTCGAGCGCGAGCACCGCCGGCACGCCGAGATAACCGAGCGGGATGTTGCGGCCGAGAATCGCGGCCGCCGGGATCGCCGCCGAGGTCGGCGTACCGCTCGACACGGTGCAGTTGGTGCCGGCACCCTTGGGGCACAGGAAATAGGAAGTGTAAGCGCTGTCCTTGGAGCGGCGGCTGTAATTGGCGCCGATCTCCCAGCCCTTGAGCACCCCGGCGTCGAGCTCGCCGTTGAGCGTCGCGCGGAGCGACTTGAGGTCGTCCTTGAAGCTCGGGCGGTTGAGGAAGCCGGCCTGCACCACCGGCGTGGTGCCGTTATAGCCCCAGCCCTGCGGATCGGTCAGCTTGAAGATCGAGGTGTCGGTGTAATTGAGCGTCGGCACGATCTTGTAGATGCCGTTGGGCTGCTGCGTTACCGTGACGGTGTCGCCGGGGCCGCTGCCGCCATAGCCGACGCCGGTATAGGTCTCGAGCAGGAAGTCGGTGCGTGTCGCGCGCGACCAGCTGGCATCGATGTTGAGCTTGAGCTTGTCGTTCAGGCGGATGTCGTTGTTCCAGCCAAACGAGTAGTTTTCGGCCTTGCGGTCGTTGAGATCGTTGCGCTGGATGGCGTGGACGTTGGCGAACGTCGTCGTCGTGGCGAAGCCATCCGACGCGGCGATCCCGCTCTGCGTCGGGCTGGAAAAGCCGAGCGGGAATTCGATGCCGCGCAGATGCTGCGTTTCCTGGAAGTGCGAATAGAGCGCGTCGAAGGTCGAGTGGAAATTCTCGCTCGGCTGCCATTCGATCGTGGCAACCGCGCCGTAGCGCTTGAGCAGGTTCGACTGGACATAGGGCTTGGCGCCGCCGAGCACGAACGGGCTCGCCGCCGTGCCGCTACCGGCATAGCCCCAGGCGTTGTAGCGCTCGTCCTGCGACGGATTTTGCGACGCCGACACACCGATCGCGATGCCGAGCGTATCGTTGGCGAACTTGTCGACATAGGTCGCCGAGGCGCGATAGCCGTAGCGCGACGAATCCGGGTTGAGCGCCTTGATGCCGTTCACCTCGCCGCGCGCAGCGACGGAGAGCACGCGATGAGACTGGTCGAGCGGGCGCAGCATGCGCAGGTCGACCGTGCCGGAAATGCCCGACGCGATCAGCGAGGCGTCGGCGGTCTTGTAGACGTTGACGTTCTTGAAGAATTCCGACGGATACTGGTCATATTCGACGCCGCGATTGTCACCGACAGTGACCTGCTCGCGGCCGTTGAGCAGCGTGGTGCCGAAATCGGGGCCGAGGCCGCGGATCGACAGGCGCTGGTCGCGGCCTTCGAGGCGCTGCGCGGTAACGCCGGGCAGGCGGGCAAGCGAGTCGGCGATCGAGACGTCGGGCAGCTTGCCGATATCCTCGGCCGAGATCGAGTCGACGATCAGCGTCGATTCACGCTTGATGCGCGCCGACGAGGCGAGCGAGGCGCGAATGCCGGTAACGACGATGTCCTGCGCCTCGGGCGCGTCGGCGACGGCGGGTGCCGGTGGCGCCGTCGGGGTGTCCTGGGCCAAGGCGGCATCGGCACCGATCAGCGTCGCGACGCCGCTGAGGGCGATCACGCTGGCGCGCAGCGTAAGCCTGGTCCGCGTCGAGAAACGACGATGGTTGTAAGAAACGTTCATTCAGGTCCTCCCCTTGCGCCTTTGCGCAGCCGCCGCTCGCTCGCAGCGATCGATCGGTCGCTCGATTAGGCGCCGGGGTGGCGGCGTGGGAAGCAACGCACATACGTATTCACATGGCGTTCAGTCGGCACGACCGCCGGCGTGGCAATTATGCGACACTGTTCAGCACGGGCCGAGAAAGGTGTTCACGGTAAGCCGGCCCTGCGACGGGTCGCTGCTCAGCGCCATGTCGCCGGGAATATCGGCGCAGTGCAGCGTGTTGCTGCGATAGAGGATCGCGCGGTTGAAGCGGCAGTCGAAGCGCGCGACCTGCTCGAACAGGTCGGTGTCGCCGGCGATATAGGCGGGATCGGGGAGCCCGGCGCGGCGCAGATCGGCATCGAGCGCGGTGCGATACGGGCCGAGCCGCGCCGCATCGACGCTTTCGAAACCGGTCGAACGGTGGCGATAGAACGCCGTCCCGCCGCGCGCATCGGTCGAGAGATAGTGGAGCAGCGCGAGCCTGCCATGCTCGACGCCGTCGAAATGCGGAAGGCGCTGGATCGGGGCCAGTGCCGCGGACGGCGTGGTCACCAACGAGTAGAAGGCATCGATCACCGCGACGGCGGCGATACCGAAGGTGCCGGTGACGACCGGCGCGAGCGCGTCGAGCAGTTCGCGCAGCATGACCGGCGCGACGACGGCGCGAACGCCGGGATAATGCTCACCGATCGGCCGGAACGACAGGAAGGCGGCGTCGTCGGTGAAGCGACGCGGATCGGGCGCGAAGTTGTCAATCACGACCACCGGCTGCCGCTCGGCACCGAAGCGATCGACGCGCAACTGCCAGTTCGTCATCGTCAGCCCGGTCATCGCTGCCGCTTCCCTTCGTTCGATGCGCTGCACTCCAGCGCGGCGATAGCATCGCGCAATGCGGAGGCCAAAAGCGACGGCAATCACGCCACGCTTCCCCCGGCGTTGCAACAGGTCTAGGCAAGCGGAACAGGGCCATCCGAGCCCCAACCGTCTTTTGGAGGGTGATCGCCCGGCATGTCGGTGCAGGACAAACCGACCAGTTTCGACATCGCGGCGCTCGCGGGCGTGTCGCAGCCGACCGTCAGTCGCGCGTTGCGTGGCGACCGGACGGTGAGCGAGGCGACGCGCAAGCGGATCGAGGCGATCGCGCGGCAACTCAACTACACCGTCGACAAGAACGCCTCGTCACTGCGGCGCGGGCAATCGAAAACGCTGGCGCTGCTGTTCTTCGAGGACCCTACCCCGGACGATTCGCTGATCAACCCGTTCTTCCTGTCGATGCTAGGATCGATCACGCGCACCTGCGCGCTGCGGGGCTATGACCTGCTGACCTCGTTCCAGCAGCTCTCCAACGACTGGCACGTCGATTACGAGGACAGCCGCAAGGCCGATGGGATCATCCTGCTCGGATATGGCGATTACGAGAATTACCGCGCGCGGCTCGACCATCTGGCCCGACAGGGGACGCATTTCGTGCGCTGGGGCTCGGTGCGCGCCGGGCAGCCGGACTCGACAATCGGTTGCGACAATCTGCGCGGCGGCGAGGATGCCGGGCGACACCTGCTCGCTCTGGGGCGGCAGAGAATCGCTTTTCTCGGCGAGGCATCGAGCCATTATCCCGAATTCGAGGATCGCTATCGCGGCCTCAGCGCGGCGTTGAAGGCGGCGGGGCTGCGGCCCGATCCGGGGTTGCAGGTCGACGCGATCACCACCGAGGCCGCAGGCTATGATGCAGCGATCCGGCTGATCGGGCGCGGCATAAAGTTCGACGCGATCTTCGCGGCGAGCGACCTGATCGCGATCGGCGCGATGCGCGCGCTGGAGGAGCGCGGGATCATCGTGCCGCGTGACGTCGCGGTGGTCAGGTTCGACGACCTGCCGGCCGCCAGCCTCGCGCATCCGCCGCTGACCACCGTGGCGCAGGATTACCGCCGTGCCGGCGAATTGCTGGTCGACACCTTGCTCGCGCGGATCCGCGGCGAGGACACCAAAACGGCGTTGCTGCCGCCCCGGCTGGTGGTGCGCGGAACGACCTGATCGGACGGGTTGCGGGACCCGAAATGCGCTGCCACCCTCGCGCGTGAGGACAAAACCCAGAGGGGATCGATGAACGAACGGCCGCGCCAGTCCTTTGCCGGACTGTGGAATATCTCGTTCGGATTCTTCGGAATCCAGGTCGGCTTCGCGCTGCAGAACGCCAATATGAGCCGCATCTTCCAGACGCTCGGCAGCAGTCTGGACAACCTGCCGGCCTTGTGGGTCGCGGCGCCGCTGACGGGCCTGCTGGTGCAGCCGATCATCGGGCATTTGTCGGACCGCACCTGGTTCGGCCGACTCGGGCGGCGGCGGCCCTATTTCCTCTCGGGCGCGATCCTCGCCACACTCGCGCTGCTGGTCATGCCGCTGGCGCCGCAGTTGCTGTTCGCGGCGGTGATGCTGTGGGTGCTCGACGCCTCGCTCAACATTTCGATGGAACCGTTTCGCGCCTTCGTCGGCGACATGCTGCGCAAGGACCAGCACAGCGTCGGCTATGCCGTGCAGACCGCCTTTATCGGTGCCGGCGCGGTGGTCGGATCGATCTTTCCCAAGCTGCTCGATCATTTCGGTGTCGCCAATACCGCGCCACCGGGGGTGGTGCCCGATACGGTGCGCTTCGCCTTCTGGTTCGGCGGTGCGGCCCTGTTCCTGTCGGTGTTGTGGACCGTGCTGACGACCCGCGAATATTCGCCCGAGCAAATGGCCGGCTTCGACGGCGTCGACAATGACGGCGACCATGGCGAGACGCTGCGCCTGCTCGGCGAGCGCAACCTGACGAGCAGCGTGGCGTGGATCGTCGCGGGCGTGTTGGTGTTGCTCGCGGTCGAGGCGATGGGGCTCAAGCAGGAGGTCTATCTGCTCGGCGGGCTTCTTGTCGCCTATGGCGGCGCGAGCATCATCGCGATCACGGCGGCGAAGCGCGGTGGCAAGGCATCGATCCTCGGCCATATCGTCGGCGATTTTTCGGGCATGCCGCCGCTGATGAAGCGGCTCGCGCTGGTGCAATTCTTCAGCTGGTCGGCGCTGTTCATCATGTGGATCAACACGACGCCGGTGGTGGCGCAATATGCCTATCGAACAACCGATCCGGCGAGCGCGACCTATCAGGCGGCCGCCAACCATGTCGACGAGTTGTTCGCGATCTACAATGGCGTCGCCGCGCTCGCCGCGCTGACGCTGCTGCCATGGCTGTCGGCACGGATCGGCAAGGGTCCGACCCACATCGTCGGGCTGCTGTGCGGCGCGGCGGGGTTCACCAGCTTCTTCTTCATCCGCGACCCCGCGCTGCTGCGGCTGAGCGAGATCGGCATTGGCATCGCCTGGGCCTCGATCCTCGCCATGCCCTACGCCATCCTCGCCTCCAGCCTGCCGCAGCGAAAACTCGGTATCTATATGGGGTTGTTCAATGTATTTGTCGTCGTGCCGCAATTGCTGGTGGCGACGGTGATGGGCTCGATCATGAAGGCGTGGTTTCCGACCGAGCCGATCTGGACGATGGCTTTCGCCGCCGGGGTGATGGTGCTCGCCGCGCTCGCCATGACCCGGGTGAACGCTCGTTGACGCGCAACGACGCGCCGCGCCGGGTTCCGCCAGATCACCGGCGGGCGGCCCCGGTTCGGCATGGGTCCGCGAGCCGCCGCCATGTGCTTCATACCCGTTCGCGCGTGGCGCTTTGTGCCGCAAAAATCTTGACCGGTAAAAAAAGCCGCCCCATGCTACCAAAAAGCTGCGGATTTCTGCGGCTTTCGCGGTGTTTTCGGATCTGATCGTCCGGCGTTGTTCGGCCTTCACATGCCGACGATCGCGGGTTCGTTTGCGGTAACCGGCACCAGGATCAACCACGGAAACCCGATTGCTGACGATCGACGATCCTGACTTCACCCTTGTCGCTGCCGCTTGCCGCTGGCCACCCTCCGTCGCGCGCGACGCGGCGGTACGCGCGGCAGCGACGCACGTCACCGATGGCGCGCGGCTGCAGCGCGTCGTGCGAAGGCAACGCGTCGCCGGCCTGGTGCATGCCGCGCTGAAGGCGGCGAGCGTCGAGGTCCCGCCACCAGCGGGGCCGGCGATCGGGCAAAGCGCGGCCGGAATCGTCCGGAGCGCCATGACCGGCGCCGCCGAGACCGCCCGACTGATGAACTTGATCTCGGACGCGGGTTACCCGGTGCTGACGGTCAAGGGCGCCGCCCTCGCCTCGCTCGTCTACGGCTCGATCGCGCTCAAGCACAGCAAGGACATCGACCTGCTGATCCTGCCCGAGCACGCCCGGGAGGTGATCGCGCTGCTCGAGGCCGATGGCTATCACATCACCTTCCCCGCCCCGCAATTGAGCCAGGGACAGCGCGCGATGTTGACGCGCTACGGCAAGGATGTCGCGATGCGCCGGCCGGGCCCCTACCCGCAACTCGAACTGCATTGGCGGATGTTCGGCAACCGCGCGCTGTTGCCCATGATTACCGCCAACGCGCCGCGCCAGACGGTGGCGCTGTCAGGCGGAATCACGGTCGACACGTTCGCCTTGCCCGATCTCTATGCCTATCTCGCGGCCCATGGCACGGGCGATGGATGGTCGCGACTCAAATGGCTCGCCGATCTCAACGCGCTGCTCGCGCCGCTCGATTCCGCGACGATCGCCGCGCTGCACGCCCATGCCGAGGAACTCGGCGTCGGGCGCTGCTCGGCGGTCTCGCTCCTGTTGTGCGCCGATCTGCTCGCTTTGCCACTCGACGCGGCTTTCGCAGCGCGACTGCGGCGCTCGCGGCGCGTGCGGCTGCTGGTTGATTTGTGTCGCCGGTTGATGATGCCGGCCGATGGCAGCGAGGAAATGGCCGATTCGCACCGCGGACAACATCTGCTCCTGCTGGCGCAGTTGTTGGTCGCGGGTGGACCGCGCTATTATGCCGAAATGTTGCGCTGGGCATTGTTCATCCAGACCGATCTTTACGGCAGCAAGGCTCCGCCGGGGCTCTATTTTCTCTATCCGCTGCTGCGCCTGCCGCTATGGCTGGGACGTCGCGTCGGACTGGTGGCCGCACCGCAGGTGGAGAAGGGGCAATGAACCGCCCGTTACGCAGAAGCTGGAAGATGTGGCGCCACCGCGTCAATCGCACGCGCCAGGTCGGCCACCGCGAGCGCCTGTTGCTTGCCGAAGCGGTCTGGCACCTGGCGGCAGCGCGTGTCCAGCTGGCCACCCAGCCCTTTCCCCGCATCGCGCGGCGGCTTGGTGGCTTCGTCACGCCGCTGCAGGCACGTGCCAACGGCGCACCGGCAAGCCCCGATGACAAGGCGGTCGCCACCATGGTCGGCTGGGCAGTGACGCGCGCAGCACGCCATGTACCGTTCGGCGCGGTGTGCCTGCCCCAGGCAATGGCGGCGAAGGCGATGCTGGCGCGGCGCGGTATTCCCGGCGTGATCCATTTCGGCACCCGCCGTGGCGAGGCGCTGTCGCTCGCCGCCCATGCCTGGGTCGACGCGGCCGGCGTCGAGGTGACCGGCTATCCCATCGAAAGCAATTTCACCGAGATCGCGTGCATCGCCTGAGGCACAGCTATCGGTTCGGCGGGCTGGCGATCGACTCGGGGATCGCGCTCGCCGGGGCGCGTCGCGTCGATCGGGCCGACGAAGGGCATCATGTCGATCTCGTGTTCCATCAGGCACCGGCGCCGCGTGCGGATCGGGACGTATTCACCTGGACGGGGCGTTACGAACTGAAGCTGGGGCGGATCGGCGACGCGTGGCATTTCAGCTCACGGTTCGAGGGCGCCTTCATCGTCGACCCCGCGATCAGCCGGCTCGACGTTTTCGCCGCCGACGACACCCCGACGCCCGGCGCGATCGACGTACTGACCCGCCGTGTGTTGCCACGCCTTGCGATCGAAACCGGCGCACTCACGGTTCATGGCGCGGCGATGATCCGCGATGGCGGCGCGATCCTTCTGTTCGGCGAATCCGGCGCGGGCAAATCCACCCTGACCGCCGCGCTCGCCCTGGCGGGCTGGTCGATCGCCAGCGACGACATGACGATCATCCGCCCCGGAACGGCGGAGCCGATGGTGCATCCCGGCGCCACCGGCGTGTGTCTGTGGCCCGACACGCGCCGCGCGCTGGGGCTCGATCCGGCGCGCTGCCTGGCAATGCCCGGCTATGACGACAAGCTGCGTTTCGAGCCCGAGGATGCGCCAGGCGCCGACCCCGCGCCGCTGCGCGCGGTGGTGTTCCTTGAACGCGGTGCCGAGGTGACGGCCCCCCGCCTCGACCCGATGCCGATCCGCGACGCGGTGCGGCAGGCCTCGCGCCAGCTCATCGCACTCGACCCCACGGTGCCGCGCACCACAACGGTCCACCGGCTGCTCCAGACGCTGGCCGTGGCGCGGCCCGTGAAGCTGACCTATCCGAGCGGTTACGATTCGCTGCCGGCCGTGACCGACCTGCTCGCGACGCTCATTTGATAGCTCAGGCCAACAGTCCCTTCTCGCGCGCCGCGGCGATGAAACCGTCGACCGCCTGCTCGATCTCGCCCGCCGGCACATCGTGCCGCGCCCGCAGATCGGCGACGATCGCCGTCACGTCGCGTCCCGCCGCTATCGCGCGCCAGATATCGGCGGCCGTGCCGTTGAGCGCATGATATCGCCCGTCGCGCGTATCGAACAGGGCAAGTTCGCCCGGCACATTTTGCCACGAGACATGGTCTGGAATGGATAGCGTCACGATAGCCCCCTCGTCGCGCTCCTCTACCGCGTCGCGCCCGATCCGCAAATCGCGCGTCGCGATTGCCTCGCCACTGAAACGGCCCGATAGGAACCACAACGCTCGACCGGGATTTTGCCACCACCGATGATCAAGGTCGCCAGCTATAATATCCACAAGGGCATCGGCCTCGATCGTCGTCGCGACCCGCGACGCATCCTCGACGTGCTGTGCGAAATCGATGCCGACATCATTGCGCTGCAGGAGGCGGATCGCCGTTTCGGCACGAAGCTCTGCGTGATCGACCCGCACCTGCTCGCCGAACACAGCCCGTGGAAGGCGGTCGCGCTCGGCGACCGGACCGGCAGCATGGGCTGGCACGGCAACGCGCTGCTGGTTCGCAAGGAAGCCGATATCCTGGCCACCAACGTCATCCCCCTGCCGGCGCTGGAGCCGCGTGGCGCGGTGACGGCGGATATCGACTTCGGCGATGGCCCGATGCGGGTCGTCGGCATGCATCTCGACCTGTCGGGGCTACGGCGGCGGCGCCAGGCGCATTCGATCATGACGCATGTCCATGACGACGGCGCGCGACATCCGACGGTGATGATGGGCGACCTCAACGAATGGAGCGCACACGGAGGATGCCTGCGCGACTTTGCGCACCATTTCCAGTTCGCCGCCACGGGTTCGAGCTTTCATGTCCGCCGGCCGGTCGCGGCGCTCGACCGCATCATGCACACGCCCGACCTGCGTGTCGTCGATTGCGGCGTACATAGCAGCGCGATATCACGCCGCGCCTCCGATCATCTCCCGATCTGGGCCGAGCTGGAAAGTCACTGATGCGCGAGAAGGAACTCCGCCTCGCTCTGGTTTGCTACGGCGGAATCAGCCTTGCCGTCTATATGCATGGCATCACCAAGGAGATCTGGCGCCTCGCGCGCGCCAGCCAGGCGTTTCACGCCGGCGAGACTCCGCAATCGGGCAGCCAGGGCGTCTACCGCGCGCTGCTTCAGGAGATCGAGGAACATAGCAGCCTGCGGCTGCGCGTGCTGATCGACATCATTGCCGGCGCCAGCGCGGGCGGAATCAACGGCGTGTTTCTCGGTCAGGCGATCTCGACCGGCCAGTCGCTTGAACCCCTGACAAAATTATGGCTCGATTCGGCCGATGTCGAGGCGCTGGTCGACCCGGCCCAGGCGCCCAAGTCGCGCTTTTCCAAGGCATGGGCGATGCCGCTGACGTGGATGGCGGCGCGGCGCAGCGGCACCAGCGTCGACGCGCTGGTCGAGCCCGGCACGCGGGCCGAGGTTCAGGCCAAATTGTCGCATTTCATTCGCTCGCGCTGGTTCGAACCACCCTTCGGTGGCGAATTGTTCACCGGCCTGCTGCTCGACGCACTCGACGCGATGGCGGCAAGCCAGCGCGGCGCGCGGTTGCTGCCCCCGGGCCAGCCGCTCGACCTGTTCGTGACGATGACCGATTTCAGGGGCCATCCCGAACGCCTGAAGCTCAACTCCCCGCCCGAGGTGATCGAGACCGAGCACCGCCTGATCGCGTCATATGGCGATCGCGGCGAACGGCGCGATACGCTCGCGCACCCGGCGGAGCTGGCCTATGCCGCGCGTGCCACATCGAGCTTTCCTGGCGCCTTCCCGCCCTTCACCGTCGCCGAGCTCGACACCGTGCTGCGCAAGCGCAAGGTCGACTGGCCCGGCCGCATGGCCTTTCTCGAACGGATCCTGCCGCAGCACAGCGCGGTGCAGGCGGCCGAATCGACCGTGCTGATCGACGGGTCGGTGCTCGCCAACGCCCCTTTCCGACCGGCGATCGACGCGCTGCGCGAACGTCCGGCGCGGCGCGAAATCGACCGGCGCTTCGTCTATATCGACCCGCAGCCGGGGGTGAAAATCCATCTCGGCGACACCTCGGCGGAATCGCCCGGCTTCTTCCAGACGATCATCGGCGCGATCTCGGAGCTGCCACGCCAGCAACCGATCCGCGACAATCTCGAGGCCATCGCCGAGAAGTCACGGCGCATCGAACGCATGCAATCGATCATCGCCGGTATCCGCGGCGAGGTCGAAACCGCGGTCGAGTCGCTGTTCGACTATACCCTGTTCCTCGATTCACCGACGCCGGCGCGCCTCGCCGCCTGGCGCAACAAGGCGCAGCATGCGGCGGCCAAGGCCGCCGGATACAGCTATGCCGCTTACGGTCGACTGAAATTGTCGGGCGTGGTCGAGGGTATCGCGCAACTGCTCTATCATGCCGGAGACGAACTCGGGCCTGAGCGCTGGCAGCGGATCCGCGCCGCGGTCGGCGCGGCGGTCGGCGCACGCGGTTTCGACGACATGACGTCGAGTTTCTCGGGCGGGGGAAGCCGGGAGGCGATCGACTTCCTGCTCTCCTACGACCTGGGATTCCGGATACGTCGCATGCGCTTGCTCGCGCGGCGCCTGTCGGAGCTCGAATCCGAGCACGAATCCGAGCACGAAAATGCCGATCTCGAACCGATCCGCGAATCGATCTATCTGTCGCTTGCCGATTATCTTGAGTGCAAGCGCACCGAGCGCCACGCGCATTTGCGCCGCGAGGTGCGCCTGATGCGCGACGATGCCGGCCCGCTGATCGACAAGCTCGCGCTTTCGCTCAACATGAATGGCATCGACAGCGCGACCGAGACCCGACTTGCCACCGCGCTCGACGGCCTGGCGCGCGATATCAAGCGGCCGATCCTGCTCACCTATCTGGGTTTCCCTTATTACGACGTTGCGACGCTGCCGATGCTGCAGGGCGAAGGCCTCGACGAATTCGACCCGATCAAGGTCGATCGGATCGCACCCGACGATGCGCGGTCGATCCGCGCCGGCGGCGCCTCGGCGACGCTCAAGGGCATCCAGTTCAACACCTTCGGTGCCTTTTTCAGCCGCGCCTATCGCGAGAATGATTATCTGTGGGGCCGGCTGCACGGCGCCGAGCGGATGATCGACATCACGCTTTCGACGCTCGATCCCGGCGCGGCGCTACCCGCCGCGCGAGTCGCCGCGATCAAGCGCGCCGCCTTCCACGCAATCCTCGACGAGGAGGCGGCAAAGCTCACCACGGTCCCGGAACTGATCGAGACCATAAGGCGCGAGATAGGCCAGCCTTGATGCCCGGTAGTGACAATGGGAGTGGCCGGGCAGGAACCCTGAGGCTGGCATATCGGGCGCAACCCGGTTAGCGTCGCGTCATGCAGTTCCTCAAGATCCTGTTCTGGTGCCTGCTCGCGTTCGTCGCGGCGATCTTCACGATCGGCAACTGGACCAACGTGCCGATCCATCTGTGGGGCGGCCTGATCGCCGACGTGAACCTGCCGCTGCTGCTGCTGATCACCTTTCTCGCGGGCCTGCTGCCGACGATGCTCTATTACCACACGGTTCGCTGGCGGCTGCGCAATCGCCTGTCGACGACCGAGCGCGCGATCAACGATCTGCGCGGCGCACTTTCGACACCCACCCCGGCGCTGGTCCCCGACGCGGAACCCGATGCGCCGGACACGACGGTTGCGGTGCCGACCCCGGCGCCCGGGTCGCTGCTCTGATGAGCAACCGCATCTTCGTGGCACTCGACACGCCCGACCTCGACAAGGCACGCGCCATCGCATCAAAGGTCCGCAACCATGTCGGCGGCATCAAGCTCGGGCTTGAATTCTTCATGGCCAATGGTCGCGGCGGTGTGCACGACATGGCCGAGCTCGGCCTGCCGATCTTCCTCGATCTGAAGCTCCACGACATTCCCAACACCGTCGCCAAGGCGATCCAGGCGTTACGCCCGCTCGCACCGGCGATCCTCACCGTTCATGCCGCCGGCGGGCGAGCGATGATGGAAGACGCCAAGGCCGCCGCGCCGACCGGCACCAAGGTCGTCGCGGTAACGATGCTGACCAGCCTCGATGACAGCGACCTCGCCACCACCGGTGTGCGCGGCAGCGCGCATGACCAGGTCGTGCGCCTGACCCAGCTGGCGATGGAATCGGGGGTCGACGGCATCGTCTGCTCGGGCGAGGAGGTCGCCGCCGCGCGCAAATTGTGGCACAAGGGGTTCTTCGTCGTCCCCGGCGTACGCCCGGCAAACGGTGCGATCGGCGACCAGAAGCGCGTCGTGACGCCGCGCGCCGCGCTCGACGCCGGTGCGTCGATTCTCGTGGTAGGTCGCCCGATCACCCAGGCGGCGGATCCCGATCATGCCGCGCGCGAGATCGAGGCGACGCTGTAGGTCGCGCGCATGGCGTTGATCCGCCCCTTCCTGCCGGCGAAGGATTTTGCCGCATCGAAGGCGTTTTACACGGCGATCGGATTCACGCTCGACTATCATGACGACAAGATCGCGATCTTCGATTTCGAAGGCGCCGGCTTCCTGCTGCAGAATTACTACGTCGCCGAGTTTGCCGAAAACTGCATGGCCCAACTGTTCGTGCGCGACCTCGACGGCTGGTGGCAGCGCACCGACGGGCTGGCCGAGCGATACGGTGTTCGCGCGCCGATTGCGCCAGAACTGCAGGATTGGGGAATTCGCGTCGGCTTCCTGTTCGATCCGAGCGGGATTCTCTGGCACGTCGCCGAACCACCAGCCGAATAAGCGCGCGACCGCCTTGAGTTCGCGCCACTGCCCGGCGCATAGGGGCGCATGTCCGTTTCCGCCAAAATCTGCGGCCTCTCGACGCCCGAGACGCTTGACGCCGCGATCCGCGGTGGCGCGAGCCATATCGGCTTCGTATTCTTCCCGCCCTCGCCGCGCCACCTGAGTCGCGAGCGCGCCGCGCAACTCGCCGCGCGCGTGCCCGGGCATGTCCGGCGCGTCGGCGTGTTCGTCGATCCCGACGACGCGACGATCGAGGCGGCGACCGCCGTTGGCCAGTTGGAGGTTCTGCAACTCCATAAGGTCACACCGCCGCGCGCCGCCGCGATCCGGGCCAAGACTGGACTGGAGATCTGGGGCGCGGTCGCGGTCAAGACGCGCACCGACCTCGACGCGACGCGGAGCTTTGGCGGCGCGGTCGATCGCATCCTCTACGATGCCAAGACCCCGCCCGGCGCCGCATTGCCAGGCGGGATGGGCGTGCGTTTCGACTGGACCTTGCTCGAAGGGTTTCGCCATCCGCTGCCCTGGGCACTGTCGGGCGGACTCGATCCGCTCAACGTCGGCGATGCGATCCGCCGGACCGGCGCGACGCTGGTCGACATATCGTCGGGCGTAGAGATCGAACCCGGGATCAAGGACAGCGGCAAGATCGCGGCCTTTCTGGAGGCGGTCGCCGCGCGCTGATCGCCCGACGACGACACCCCGATCGAACAGGGTTGGCGCGCGGCGCGCACCTGCTAAAGCAGCCGCGTCATGAACACCCCCAACTCATACCGCGCCCAGCCCGACGATCGCGGGCATTTCGGCGATTTCGGCGGCCGCTATGTCGCCGAAACGCTGATGCCGCTGATCCTCGAACTGGAGGTCGCCTATCGCGCGGCCAAGGAAGATCCCGGCTTTCACGCCCAGTTCGACGATCTGCTCGAACATTATGTCGGCCGCCCCTCGCCGCTTTATTATGCCGAGCGGCTGACCGAGGCGCTGCGCGATGGCGCGCCGGCCGGCAAGGGCGCGGAGGTGTGGTTCAAGCGCGACGAGCTCAACCATACCGGCGCGCACAAGATCAACAATTGCGTCGGCCAGATCCTGCTCGCGATGCGCATGGGCAAGACGCGGATCATCGCCGAGACCGGCGCCGGCCAGCACGGCGTCGCCACCGCGACGGTGTGCGCGCGCTTCGGCCTGCCCTGCGTCATCTATATGGGCGCCAAGGACGTCGAGCGGCAGCAGCCCAATGTGTTTCGCATGAAGCTGCTCGGCGCGGAGGTGATCCCGGTCACCTCGGGCGCCAACACGCTCAAGGACGCGATGAACGAGGCGCTGCGCGACTGGGTCGCCAACGTTCACGACACCTTCTACATCATCGGCACGGCCGCCGGCCCGCACCCCTATCCCGAACTGGTGCGCGACTTTCAGAGCGTGATCGGCCGCGAGGCGCGCGCGCAGATGCTCGAGCGCACCGGCAAGCTGCCCGACCTGCTCGTCGCGGCGATCGGCGGCGGATCGAACGCGATAGGCCTGTTTCACCCCTTCCTCGATGACGCGAGCGTCAGGATGCTCGGCGTCGAAGCGGCCGGACATGGGCTCGACAAGGAACATGCCGCGAGCCTTGCCGGCGGCGCGCCCGGCATCCTCCACGGCAACAAGACCTTCCTGCTGCAGGACGAGGACGGCCAGATCACCGAGGCGCATTCGATCTCGGCCGGGCTCGACTATCCCGGCATCGGCCCCGAACACGCCTGGCTGCGCGAGATCGGCCGCGTCGATTATACCAGCGCCACCGACACCGAGGCGCTCGACGCCTTCCAGTTGCTGTGCCGCACCGAGGGCATCATCCCGGCGCTCGAACCGAGCCACGCCATCGCCGCCGTCGCCAAGGTCGCGCGCACGATGGACCGCGACCAGATGATCCTCGCCAATCTGTGCGGCCGCGGCGACAAGGACATCTTCACCGTCGCCGAGGCGTTGGGGACGAAGATATGACGGCGAAATGGAAAGCCGGCACGACGACCTTCATGGTAGTATTGCTGATCGGATTGATAGCGCGCGCGGCCATGCTTTGGTTGTTCCGGCACGATGAAAGCCGTTTCGGCGACATCGAGTCGCTTGGAGTTCTTGTGATGATTGCAGCGTTTGCCGGACTCCGCGCTGGAAGTCGTAAATGACGCGCCTCTCCGCCGCCTTCGCCAAGGGCCACCCCGCGCTCGTCGCCTTCGTCACGGCGGGCGACCCGCACCCCAGCGCCACCGGCGCGATCCTCGACGCGATCGTTGCGGGCGGCGCCGATGTGATCGAGCTCGGCATGCCGTTCACCGACCCGATGGCCGACGGCCCGGCGATCCAGGCGGCGAACTTGCGCAGTCTCGCTGCGGGCACGACCACCGCCGACATTCTCGCCATCGCCACGGCGTTCCGTGCACGGCACCCCGACACGCCGCTGGTGCTGATGGGTTATGCCAACCCGATGGTGCGACGCGGGCCCGGCTGGTTCGCCGAGCATGCCGCGAAAGCCGGGGTCGACGGGGTGATCTGCGTCGATATCCCGCCCGAGGAAGACGACGCGCTTGGCCCCGAATTGCGCGCCGCGGGGATCGACCTGATCCGGCTCGCCACCCCGACCACCGATGCGGCGCGCTTGCCGACGGTACTCGATGGCGCGAGCGGCTTTCTCTATTATGTCTCGGTCGCCGGGATCACCGGCCTGCAGCAGGCGGCACAAGGATCGATCGACAGCGCCGTCGCGGCACTCAAGGCAGCAACCGACCTGCCCGTCGCGGTCGGTTTCGGCATCCGCACCCCCGAGCAGGCAGCGCAGATCGCGCGCGTCGCCGACGGCGTAGTGGTCGGCTCGGCGATCGTCGAACTGATCGGCAAGCATGGCGAGGATGCGCCCGGGCCGGTGCGCGCCTATATCGAAACGCTCGCGGTCGCGATCCGCGAAACCGGCAAGGAAATCGCATGAGCTGGCTCACCAACGTCCGCAACGCGCTCGCGTTCGTCGCCAAGAAGGAAACCCCCGACAATCTCTGGCACAAGTGCAAGGGTTGCGGGCAGATGGTGTTCGTCAAGGAGCTGGAGGACAATCTCCACGTCTGCCCGCATTGCGAGCATCATGAACGCATCGGGCCGCTCGTGCGGTTCCAGCAGATCTTCGATCCCGGCTATACGATCATCCCCCTGCCCAAGGTGCAGGACGATCCGCTCAAGTTTCGAGACACAAAACGTTACGTCGACCGCATCAAGGCGGCACGCGCCGCGACCGCCGAGGGCGATGCGCTGATCACCGCGCGCGGCGCGATCGATGGCCGCCGCGCGGTCGTCGGGGTGCAGGATTTCGCCTTCATGGGCGGCTCGATGGGCATGGCGGTCGGTGAGGCGTTCGTGCGCGGGGTAGAGAGCGCGATTGCCGATGGCTGCCCCTATGTCATCTTCACCGCCGCCGGCGGCGCGCGCATGCAGGAAGGCATCCTCTCGCTGATGCAGATGCCGCGCGCGACGGTCGCGATCCAGATGCTCCACGATGCCGGCCTGCCCTATATCGTCGTGCTGACCGACCCGACGACCGGCGGCGTGACCGCGAGCTATGCGATGCTCGGCGACGTGCAGATCGCCGAGCCCGGCGCGCTGATCGGTTTTGCCGGCCAGCGCGTGATCGAGCAGACGATCCGCGAGAAATTGCCCGAAGGCTTCCAGCGCGCCGAATATCTGCTCGATCATGGCATGCTCGACATGGTCAAGCATCGCCGCGACCTGCGCGACACGCTGGCCAAGCTGATCGACTATCTGTGCGTGAAGCAGGCAGCGTGACAATTCCCCCTCTCCCCGCTTGCGGGGAGAGGGTTGGGGAGAGGGGCAGTTCCATAGTGCAGCGTTCGTGGCGG
>JBAZXI010000002.1:43737-212642 GCA_041659925.1 Sphingomonas sp. | reverse complement strand
CTCGAACCCGGCGGTCCAGGCGCAGCTCGACCGGCTCTGGGCGCTTTCGCCGGGCGCCGACATTCTCGGACTCGAGCGGATCACCGCGCTGCTCGACCGGCTCGGCAACCCGCAGGAGCGGTTGCCGCCGGTGCTGCATGTCGCGGGCACCAACGGCAAGGGATCGACCTGCGCGTTCCTGCGCGCCGCGATCGAAGCGGCCGGGCTGACGTGCCACAGTTACACCAGCCCGCATCTGGTGCGCTTCAACGAGCGGATCCGGATCGCCGGGCAACTGATCGACGATAACCGCCTCGCAAAGCTGCTCGAACATGTCCTCGACCATGCCGAAGGCATTGGCGCGAGCTTCTTCGAGGTGACGACCGCCGCCGCCTTTCTCGCCTTTGCCGACACCTCCGCCGACGCGTGCATCATCGAGGTCGGGCTCGGCGGGCGCCTCGATGCCACCAATGTCATCCCCCGTCCGCTGGTCACCGGCATCGCCCAGCTTGACGTCGATCACCAGTCGTTCCTCGGCGACACGATCGAGGAGATCGCCGGCGAGAAGGCCGGCATTGCCAAGCCCGGCGTTCCGCTGGTTACGATGCGTTATCCACCCAATGTCGAGAAGCGCATCATGCTGGCGGCGCGGGCCGCCGGTGCACCGGTCGCGGCGGCGGGCGGAAACTGGCTGTTCGCGGTCGAGCCCGATCACCTTGTCTACAAGGACGCCGCCGGCAAGATTACGACGCCGCTGCCGACGCTCGCTGGCGCGCATCAACCGGAAAATCTCGCGCTCGCCATCGCGATGTTGCGTCACCAGTCACAGCTGGCAATTCCGTCCGACGCCTTTGCCGAGGCGGCCGTCAATGCGCGGTGGCCGGCGCGAATGGAGCGGCTGACATCGGGACCACTTGCCGATCTGCTTCCCGGCGGCAGCACGCTGTGGCTGGATGGCGGGCACAACCCCGCAGCGGGTCTGGCGATCGCCCGCAGCCTCGCGGCTACCGGCACGGGGCCGGTGCACCTCATCCTCGGGATGCTCTCGAACAAGGATGCCGCAGGACTGCTCGCGCCAATCGCGCCGCTGGCCACGAGCCTGACGGCGGTTCCTGTGCCCGATCATGAACATCACTCCCCTGCCGCGCTGGCGCAAAGCGCGGCGGCGCTGGGCATCGCCGTAACGGGAACAGCAGGGGATGTGCGGTCCGCGCTCGCCACGCTTGCCGAGCGCTATGACACGCCGTTCACCGTGCTTATTTTAGGGTCGCTCTATCTGGCCGGCGCCGTCCTCGCCGCCAATGAACAGCTACCCATTTAGGCGAGTTTCAACCCAGCTCGGTTCGTGCCGAGCGTGTCGAAGCACTGCCCTTCCCGTTTACGACCCGAAGAAAGCGCGGCCCTTCGACAAGCTGAGGGCGAACGGAGGGAATGCTGACCAGCCCGACCACCGGTCAGCGCCTGGCGCGCTCCCACAGTAGCGCGAGGCCCTGGATCGTGAGATCGGCCTCGACGACATCGAACACATCGGTCTGCTTCTCGAACAGGGTCGCCAGCCCGCCGGTCGCGATCACGGTGACCGGGCGGCCGACCTCGGCCTTCATCCGCGCGACGAGGCCTTCGATCATCGCGACATAGCCCCAATAGATGCCGATATGCATCTGGCTAACCGTGTCGCGGCCGATCACGCTGGTCGAGTCCGGCGCCTCGATCGCGATGCGCGGCAGCTTGGCCGCCGCGGTCACCAGCGCGTCGAGCGACAGATTGATGCCCGGCGCGATGATGCCACCCTTGTAGGCGCCCTTGAAGTCGGAGAAATCGAGCGTCGTCGCAGTGCCGAAATCGATCGTGATCAAGTCGCCCGGATAGAGCGCATGCGCCGCGATCATCGTTACCGCGCGATCGGCGCCGACCGCGTGCGGCTCCTCGACGTCGAGCTGCATGCCCCATTCGACCGGCGGCTGCCCGGCGATCAGCGCCTCGGTGCCGAAATATTTGCTCGCCAGGACCTGGAGGTTGTGCAGCGCGCGCGGCACCACGGTGGCGATGATCACCCCCGTCACCTGCTTGCGGTCATACCCCTCGAGATTGAGCAACTGGCTCAGCCACACGGCATATTCGTCGGCGGTGCGGCGCGGATCGGTGGCGATACGCCAGCGCGCCTTGATCGCGCGACTTTCGTCGACCAGCGCAAAGACCACATTGGTGTTGCCGGCATCAATGGCGAGCAGCATCGGGGGAACCCCTTTTAGAGCAGGAAGACGTCGGCGGCGTGAATGACACGGGTGGCGCCGTCGGCCAAGCGGAGGATGAGCGCGCCGTCGGCGTCGAGCCGATCGAACAGCCCATCCAGCGCGTTGCCATCGGGCAAGCGAACGCTGAGCGCGGTGCCCGGCGCATGCGCGCGCTCCATCCAGCGAGCCCGGATCGGCGCCAAGCCTTCGCCGCGCCACTTGCCGAGCCAGCGCGAAAAGCCCTCGGCCAGCGCTTCGAGAAAATCGCCCGCGCCAACGAGCGCGCCGTGCGCCGCAAGGCTGGTGGTCGCACGATCGGACAGATCGGGGTGATGGGCAAGATTGACACCGAAACCGATCACCACCGCCTCATCGGCGCGCTCGAGCAGGATACCCGACAGCTTGGCGGTGCCGATCAGCAGGTCATTGGGCCATTTGATCCTCAGCGGGACGCGATCGTCGAGCCAGATGCGGATCGCCTCATCAAGCGCGACGGCCGCGACCAGCGCCAGCGTTGCCGGAGGCGGATCGGTCGGCCGCAGACGGACGAGCGTGCTGGCGTAGAGATTGCCCGGCGGCGAAGCCCAGTCACGCCCCTGACGACCGCGCCCGCCGCTCTGCTGCTCCGCGCGGAGCCACAGCCCCTCTTCGGAGCCGCTACGCGCGAGCGCGGTGAGATCGGCATTGGTCGAGCCCGTCGTCGCGACGGTGCGGATCGTCGTCAGAACAGCGCCTTCGCCGCCAGCATGCTCCACGCGCCGATCGCGGGAATGGCGAGATAGCCGAGCGGTGACACGAACAGCGCGGCAAGCGCGATCATGCCGCCCTCGACATGATCATCGGACGGCGCGAAAGCCGGCGCCGGATCGTCGAAGTACATCGTCTTGACGACGCGCAGATAATAATAGGCGCCGATCACCGAAGCGGCGATGCCGACCACCGCGAACGGGAACAGCCCGGCCTGCACCGCGGCCCAGAACACCGCGAACTTCGCGTAGAAGCCGAACAGCGGCGGGATACCGGCAAGACTGAACATGAAGGTCGCTAGCCCCAGCGCGAGCCACGGCCGCGTCTTCGACAAGCCGGCCAGGCTGGCGATCGTCTCGACCGGCTCGCCATCGGCATCGCGCATCTGCAGCACGATCAGGAAGCTACCCAGCGTCATCGCGACATAGATCGTCATGTACATGAGGACCGCCGACACGCCCTGCGGCGTGCCCGCCGCGAGGCCGACCAATGCGAAGCCGACATTGTTGATCGAGCTGTAGGCGAGCAGGCGCTTGATGTTGGTCTGGCCGATCGCCGCGACCGCCCCGAAGATGATCGAGGCGAGGCTGGCGAAGATTACGATCTGGCGCCACTGGTCAGTCGCCGGGCCCATCGCCTCGATCGCGACGCGCACCGCCATCGCGATCGCCGCGACCTTGGGCGCTGAGGCGAAGAACGCCGTCACCGGCGTCGGCGCGCCCTCATATACGTCGGGCGTCCACATGTGGAACGGCACCGCCGAGATCTTGAAGGCGAGCCCGGCAAAGACGAACACCAGACCGAAGGTCAGGCCCATCGAATGACCCGGCTGATAGGCGGTGGCGATCGACGAGAAGAGCGTCGTGCCGCTGAAGCCGTAAACCAGCGAGATGCCGTAGAGCAGGATCCCGCTCGCCAGCGCGCCAAGCACGAAATATTTGAGACCGGCTTCGGCCGAGCGCGTGTCGCGGCGCATGAAGCTCGCCAGGACATAAGCAGCCAGGCTCTGCAATTCGAGCCCGACATAGAGCGTCAGCAGATCACCAGCCGACACCATCATGCCCATGCCCGCCGCCGAGAGCAGGATCAGCACCGGATATTCCGGCCGCAGATCGTCACCGACGGTGCGCTGGAAGAAGTTCGGCGCGAGCAGGATCGACACGCCCGCCGCGATATAGATCAGCACCTTGGCGAACGCCGCGAAAGCATCGGCACGGTACAGCCCGCCATAGGCTTCGCCACCGGTTGAGGCAGCGCCGAACAGGGCGATCCCGGCACCGACCAGCACCGCGACCGACACCCAGGAAATCGCACGCGTCACGCCGGAACCGCCCCAGGCGGCAACCAGCATCAACAACAGGGCGGAGGCGCCGAGGATTTCCTCGGGCAACGTCATGAGCAGCGAGGCGGTCATTTCGCGGCCTCCACGGTGGCGACGGGGCCATGACCGGCCGTCGGCAGTGAGTCTCCCCTGGGGGCGGCGCGTTCGATCCGCGCGACCAGCGTGCCGACGTCCCCCCGCATCGGTGCGAGGAAGCTTTCGGGATAGACGCCCATCCACAGCACGACGGCGGCGATCGGCGCGAGCAGGGCGATCTCGCGGAGAGAGAGATCGGGCATCGCGCGTACATCGTCCTTGGTCAGATCGCCGAACACCACGCGGCGATAAAGATACAACATATAGGCCGCGCCGAGGATGATCCCCGTGGTGCACAGCAAGGTGATGGTGGTCGACACCTGATAGATGCCGGCAAGGCTGAGGAACTCACCGACGAAGTTGCTCGTCCCGGGCAGGCCCACAGAGGCCATGGTGAAGAGCATGAAGAACAGCGCATAACGTGGCATGTTGATCGCAAGCCCGCCATAGCGGTCGATCTCGCGGGTATGCAGCCGGTCGTAGATCACGCCGACGCACAGGAACAGCGCGCCCGACACCAGGCCATGCGCGAGCATGACCATCATCGCGCCTTCGATACCCTGGCGATTGAAGGCGAACAGGCCGACCGTGACGATCGCCATGTGTGCGACCGAGGAATAGGCGATGAGCTTCTTCATATCGCTCTGCACCAGCGCGACCAGCGAGGTGTAGATCACCGCGACCGCGGACAGCCCGAAGATGATCCAGCCGAGCTGCGCCGAGGCTTCCGGGAACATCGGCAGCGAGAAGCGCAGGAAACCATAGCCGCCGAGCTTGAGCAGGACACCGGCAAGGATCACCGAACCGGCGGTCGGCGCCTGGACGTGGGCATCGGGCAGCCAGGTATGGAACGGCCACATCGGCATCTTCACCGCGAAGGAAGCGAAGAAGGCGAGCCACAGCCAGGTTTGCACATGCGCCGGGAAATCGGTGTTGAGCAGCTGCGGGATGCTGGTCGTGCCGGCATATTGCGCCATCCACAGCATGGCGATGAACATCACCACCGAGCCGAGCAGCGTGTAGAGGAAGAATTTGTAGCTCGCGTAGATGCGGTTCGCACCGCCCCAGATGCCGATGATCAGGTACATCGGGATCAGGCCGGCCTCGAAGAAGATGTAGAACAGGAACAGGTCCTGCGCCGCGAAGGTGCCGATCATCAGCATTTCGGTGACGAGGAAGGCGCACATATATTCCTGCACGCGCTTCTCGATCGCCACCCAGCTGGCGCCGATGCAGATCGGCATCAGGAACACGCTGAGCATGATCAGCAGCAGCGCGAAGCCGTCGATGCCGAGCGCCCAGCCAAGCGGCCCGAACAGATGCTCGTGGTTCTCGACGAATTGCCACTGCGCACCGCCGATATCGAACTGCGCCCACAGCATGATGCCGAGCGCGAGATCGACCAGCGTGGCGGCAAGCGCGAGCCAGCGTGCGCCGCTGGCGCTCAGGAACAAACAGGCGACCGCGGCAATCGCCGGGACCGCGAGCATGACGGAGAGGATCGGAAAGCCGGTCACGCGCGGATCGCCCAGGTCAGCGCCGCCGTCAGGCCGATCAGCATGACGAAAGCATAGGTGTAAACATAGCCCGATTGCAGTCGGCCGGCGACGCGGGTGCCCTGCGACACCAGCCAGGCCGAGCCGTTGGGCCCGAAGCGGTCGATCGTGCCCTCGTCACCCTTCTTCCAGAAGAACCGGCCAATGGCGAAGGCCGGGCGGACGAAGAGGATGTCGTAGAGTTCGTCGATATACCATTTGTGGAGCAGGAAATCATACACCACCGAGAATTGCGCCGCGATCTTGGCCGGCAACTCGGGGGACGTGATATACATCCGCCACGCGGTAAACAGGCCGAGCAGCATGGCGACCGTTGCCGACAGTTTCACCCCGAGCGGCAGCTCCTCCATCGCTTCCATCAGCTTCTCGTGGAAGGCGATCGAGCCCTTCCAATAGGCCTCGCCCGCGCTCGGATCGATGAAATAATGGTGGAAGCCGAAACCGGCGAAGATCGCGCCGACCGACAGCAACAACAGCGGTAAGAGGATCGTGAGCGGGCTCTCGTGCGGATGATAGCCGCCGGTGCCGTCATGCGCTGCGTGATGATCATGACCGTGATGCGCATCATCGGCGTGGTCGGCATGAGCGTGAGCGTGAGCGTGATCGTCATGGCCATGCGCATCATGCAGCGCGTGCTGGATATGCTCGGACTGCGCCCAGCGCGGCTTGCCCCAGAAGGTCAGGAACATCACGCGCCACGAATAGAAGCTGGTCAACAGGGCAACGATGATGCCGACGATCGACGCCCCCTGCTGGCCCGAAGCCCAGGCCGCCTCGATGATCGCGTCCTTCGAATGGAAGCCCGCGAAACCGAACGCCAGCGGATTGCCGAACACCGCCGGAATGCCGACGCCGGTGATCGCCAGCGTGCCCGCCATCATGCCCCAGAAGGTCCAGGGGATATGCTTCCGCAGGCCGCCATAATAGCGCATGTCCTGCTCGTGGTGCATGGCGTGGATCACCGAGCCCGCGCCGAGGAACAGCAGCGCCTTGAAGAAGGCATGGGTGAAGAGGTGGAACATCGCCGCGTCATAGGCACCGACGCCGGCGGCGAAGAACATGTAGCCGAGCTGCGAACAGGTCGAATAGGCGATGACGCGCTTGATGTCGGTCTGCACCAGCCCGATCGTCGCGGCGAAGAAGCAGGTCGCGGCGCCGACCGTCATCACGACATGTTGCGCGACCACCGAGGTCTCGAACAGCGGCGACATGCGGCACACCATGAATACGCCCGCGGTGACCATCGTCGCGGCATGGATCAGCGCCGACACCGGGGTCGGGCCTTCCATCGCGTCGGGCAGCCAGGTGTGCAGGCCGAGCTGTGCCGACTTGCCGCAGGCGCCGACGAACAGCAGCAGGCACAGCAGCGTCAGCGTATCGACGCGGTGGCCGAGGAAACCGATCGTCGAGCCGGCCATGTGCGGCGCGGCGGCGAGGATGTCGGGAATCGAGACCGTACCGAACACCAGATAGATGCCGAAGATGCCGAGCATGAAGCCGAGATCGCCGACGCGGTTGACGACGAACGCCTTGATCGCGGCGGCATTGGCGCTGGGCTTGCGGAACCAGAAGCCGATCAGCAGGTACGAAGCGAGACCGACGCCTTCCCAGCCGAAGAACATCTGCACCAGGTTGTTCGCGGTGACGAGCATCAGCATCGCGAAGGTGAACAGCGAGAGATAGGCAAAGAAGCGCGGCTGGTCCGGGTCCTCGTCCATATAGCCCCAGCTATAGAGATGAACGAGCGCCGAGACCGAAGTGATGACGACGAGCATGACCGCCGTCAGCGCATCGACGCGCAATGCCCAGGCGATGTCGAGATCGCCCGACTTCATCCATTCGAACACCGGCGTGACCGTCGCGTCGGCGCCACCGAGATAGTGGAGGAAGATCGACCAGCTCATCGCGCATGAGACGAACAGCGCGGCGGTGGTGACCAGCTTCGGGAAGGCCTTGCCGAACGCCTTGTTGCTCAGGCCGGCGACGGCCGCCGCGAGCAGCGGCAGGAGGACGATGAAGAGGATCACGCGTTCAGCCCTTCATCCGGTTGACGTCGTCGACCGAAATCGTCCCGCGCCCACGGAAATAGATGACCAGGATGGCCAGCCCGATCGCCGCCTCGCCGGCCGCGACGGTCAGCACGAACATCGCGAACACCTGCCCGACCAGATCGTGGAGATAGGCCGAGAAGGCGACGAAGTTGAGGTTCACCGCGAGCAGGATCAGCTCGACCGCCATCAGCATGACGATGAGGTTCTTGCGGTTCACCACGATGCCCAGCACGCCGAGCGCGAACAGGATCGCCGCGACGACGAGATAATGCGTCAGCCCGATCACAGCTCTACCCCCTGCCCGACCACTGGTTGCGTCTTGCGCACCGCATCCTGCGGGCGCCGCGACACCTGACGCGACACATTCTGCGCCCGCACGCCGGAACGCTCGCGATGCGTCAACACGATCGCGCCGATCATCGCCACCAGCAACACGAAGCCCGCGCCCTCGAACACGAACAGGTAGCGCGTGTAGAGCAGCATCCCGATCGCCTCGATATTCGGCACATCGTCCTTGATCACCGCGACGCGGCGACCCAGTTCGACCGCGCCGGCGCCATAGGCACCCACCGCGATGATCACCTCGGCCGCCAGCGCGATCGCCAACGCCAGCCCGACCGGCAGATAACGCGCGAAGCCGCTGCGCAGCTCGGCGAAATCGACGTTGAGCATCATCACGACGAACAGGAACAGCACCGCGACGGCGCCGACATAGACGATGACCAGCAGCATCGCGATGAACTCGGCGCCGACCAGCACCATCAGCCCGGCGGCGTTGAAGAAGGCGAGGATCAGCCACAGCACGGCATGCACCGGGTTGCGCGCCGTGATCGTCAGCGCCGCGGAGGCGATGACGATGCTCGCGAAGAGATAGAAGGCGAGTGTCTGGATCACGGAATCAATTGGCCCCTGAAATCTGGCTGGCGCTTAACGGTAGGGTGCATCGGCGGCAAGGTTTGCGGCGATCGCGCTTTCCCAGCGATCGCCGTTATCTAGCAGCTTTGCCTTGTCGTAGATCAGTTCCTCGCGCGTTTCGGTCGAGAATTCGAAGTTCGGCCCCTCGACGATCGCATCGACCGGACAGGCCTCCTGGCACAGCCCGCAATAGATGCACTTGGTCATGTCGATGTCGTAGCGCGTCGTCCGACGGCTGCCGTCGTCGCGCGGCTCGGCCTCGATCGTGATCGCCTGTGCCGGGCACACCGCCTCGCACAGCTTGCACGCGATGCAGCGCTCCTCGCCATTGGGATAACGGCGCAGCGCATGCTCGCCACGGAAGCGCGGGGAGATCGGGTTCTTCTCGAACGGATAGTTGATCGTCGCCTTGGCGCGGAAGAAATAACGCAGCGTCAGGGCGTGCGCCTTCACGAACTCCCACAGCGTGAACGACTTGATGATCTGACCGACGGTCATGCCGGAACTCCCACGCGCTGCCACATCAGGAAGCCGGAAACGAGGAACACCCAGAACAGCGAGAGCGGCAGGAAGATCTTCCAGCCCAGCCGCATCAGCTGGTCGTAGCGGTAGCGCGGCACCGTCGCCTTGACCCAGCTGAACAGGAAGAAGAACAGCAGGAACTTGCCGAACAGCCAGATGATTCCCGGCACAGCATAGAGCGGCGCCCAGTCGAGCGGCGGCAGGTACCCGCCCCAGAACAGCGTCGCGTTGAGCACGCACATCAGGATGACGTTGGCATACTCACCCAGCCAGTAGAGCGCGAAGCTCATCGACGAATATTCGGTCTGGTAACCGGCGACGAGCTCGCTCTCCGCCTCGGTCAGGTCGAACGGCGCGCGCTGCGTCTCGGCCAGCGAGGAGATGAAGAACACCACCGCCATCGGGAACAGCAGCGGGTTGGCGGCGAAGAAATTGAACGGGCCGATCGCGCCCTGCTGCGCCTCGACGATCTTCGACAGGTTGAAGCTGCCGGTCCACATCACGATCGAGATCAGCACAAAGCCGATCGCGACCTCATAGCTCACCATCTGTGCCGCGGCGCGTATCGCCGAGTAGAAGGGGTATTTCGAGTTCGACGCCCAGCCGGCGATGACGATGCCGTAAACGCCGAGCGATGACGCGGCGAGCACGTAGAGCAGCCCGACATTGATGTTCGACAGCACGACCCCGGCCTGGAACGGCACCACCGCCCACACGATCAGCGCGACCGTGAAGGTGATGATCGGCGCGAGCAGGAACAGCCCCTTGTTGGCGGCGGACGGGATGATCGTTTCCTGCAGGAACACCTTCAACCCGTCGGCGAAGCTCTGCAGCAGGCCGAACGGCCCGACGATGTTGGGGCCGCGACGCAGCGCCATCGCCGCCCAGATCTTGCGATCGACATAGATGATCATCGCCACCGCCAGCATCAGCGGCAGCGCGATGACGAGGATGCCGACGATCGTGGCGACGAACCACGCCCAGCCATAGGGCATGCCGAAGGAGGCGAAGAAGGCGGTCATGCGATAATTCCCCGTTCCCCGGCGAAGGCCGGGGCCCAGTTGGGAGACGTTCGTTGGTAAAGCGCAACGCTAACTCGCGAGCAGCTTTCCAACTGGGCCCCGGCCTTCGCCGGGGAAGCAGAAGAAATTCGAGTCGACATCATCACTCCGCCGCCTCCGCAAAGGCCTGGCCATGGACCAGTTCCGCCGAGCAGCGCTGCATCGTCGGGCTGGCGCGGCAGATCGCGTTGGTCAGGTAGAAATCCTTGATCGGATAGCCGACCGCACCCTCCCCCTTGGCATCGAGTGCCGGCGGGTTCCAGGCGAAGCTCGCGAGGCCGAGCGTGGCGAGGTCGGGGCAATCGAGCGCCATCGCCGCGCGCAGCTCCTCGATCGTGTCGAACGGCAAGACCGTGCCGAGTTTCTCGCTCAGCGCGCGCAGGATCGTCCAGTCGTCGCGCGCGTCGCCCGGCGGGAACACCGCGCGCTCGCCGCGCTGCACCCGGCCCTCGAGATTGACCCAGGTGCCCGACTTCTCGGCATAGCTCGCGCCCGGCAGCACGACGTCGGCGACGGCCGCGCCCTTGTCGCCATGATGGCCGATATAGACCTTGAAACTCTTGGCGAATTTCGAAAAATCCACCTCGTCCGCACCGAGAAAGAAGACCAGTTTCGGCTTGGCCGCGACGATGTCGGCGATGCCGCCGGGCTGCGCCCAGCCGAGCATCAGTCCGCCCATCCGACTGGCGGCCATGTGCAGCACGTTGAAGCCGTTCCAGCCCTCGCGGACGACATTATAGGTCTTGGCGAGCTTGAGCGCAGCGCCGTGGCCGCCCTTCAGCGCCGCACCACCGACGATCACCATCGGACGGTCGGCCGCCTTGAAGGCATCCATTGCCGGCTTGGGCAGCTTGGCCAGCAACGACAGATCATCGCCGAGCCACTCGACCTTGTAGGTCAGGTCCGTCTCCGGCCCGATCGCGAAGACCTTCGCGCCCTTCTTGATCGCCTTGCGGATCCGCGTGTTCACCAGCGGCGCTTCCCAGCGCAGATTGGTGCCGACCAGCAGGATCGCGTCGGCCTTTTCGGCGCCGGCGATCGTGGTGTTGAAATTGACCGCCGCCAGCGAGGACGTGTCATAGTCCATCCCCGTCTGCCGCCCTTCGAGCAGCGACGAGCCGAGCGACGCGAGCAGCGCCTTGGCGGCAAACATCGTCTCGCAATCGAGCAGGTCGCCATGTACCGCGGCGACGCTCTTGCCCGGCTTCACCGCGGCGATCGCCGTGAACGCCTCGTCCCAGCTCGCCTCGACCAGCTTGCCGTCCTTGCGCACGAACGGCCGGTCGAGCCGCCGCCGCACCAGGCCGTCGACGGCATGACGCGTCTTGTCCGAGGCCCATTCTTCGTTGACGTCCTCGTTGATCACCGGCAGCGCGCGCAGCACCTGACGGCCGCGGCTGTCGAGCCGGATATTGGTGCCGACCGCGTCCATCACGTCGATCGACAGCGTCTTCTTGAGCTCCCATGGGCGCGCCTCGAAGGCATAGGGCTTGGAGGTCAGCGCGCCGACCGGGCACAGATCGACGACATTGCCCGACAGCTCGCTGGTCACCGCGCCTTCGAGATAGGAGGTGATCTGCATGTCCTCGCCGCGATACAGCGCGCCGATTTCCTCGACCCCGGCGACTTCCTCGGCAAAGCGGATGCAGCGCGTGCACTGGATGCAACGCGTCATCACCGTCTTGACGATCGGCCCCATATATTTCTCGGTCACCGCGCGCTTGTTCTCGGTGTAGCGCGAATGGCCGCGGCCATAGGCCAGGCTCTGGTCCTGCAGGTCGCATTCGCCGCCCTGGTCGCAGATCGGGCAATCGAGCGGATGGTTGATCAGCAGGAATTCCATCACGCCCTCACGGGCGTTCTTCACCATCGGCGTGTTGGTGAATATCTCCTGATTCTCGGCCGCCGGCAGCGCGCAGCTCGCCTGCGGCTTGGGCGGGCCGGGCTTCACCTCGACCAGGCACATGCGGCAATTGCCGGCGATCGACAGCCGCTCATGATAGCAGAAGCGCGGAATCTCCTTGCCGGCAGCCTCGCACGCCTGGAGCACGGTGGCACCAGCGGGGACCTCGACTTCAATTCCATCGACCTTGAGTTTAGGCATTACGAAATTCTACCCTTGGACGCGGTCAGGAGTGGCTTGTGGGCATGGGGAGGAGTGCGCTCAATCATGTACGTTCCCACTCGCCAGATTGCGGTATGAACCTTCCGCGAGATACCCTCTCAGCTCGAACCGCGACATCTTCATGCTCCTGCCCGCTTCGAGGCATTTGCCCAGCGCCGGCTGAAGCGCAGCCAGCGCGACACGCTCCTCCGCGCTCTCCACCTTGGTCTTGAAAACCGCCAGTGTTCCGACAGGGTCGCCCTTTTCGACGCATTGCCCAAAGGCCAACCTCCGCAGCACCACCGCGAACAACGGAGGCTGCTGCTCCAGTGTCGCCTCGTCGACAAGCGGGAAGGTTCGCGCAGCTACGGCTCTGCGCTGAATGCCCGTCGCGATGTCGAAATCGCGCTTGAGAAAACCCTCGGCGAGCGGGCCTCGGATGGCGTGCGGATTGAACCGCAGCATGCTGGCCCTGTCATTATCCAGACAATCGGGCTTGGACGCCTTGGAAATGATCGCAGCTTCGTCGTCGCTACCGGGCAAGGTCGCCAATACCTTGGCCGTTTCCGGGTGCCGCACGGACAGGCAGGCACCAAAACTCTGCATCACGCGTGTTGCCTGACTAAGATTCAGCTTGGGGCCCGTATCCTCATCGCTAGCCTTGACCGCGGTCGCACCGATAGCGAGCGAAAGTGCCGCGATTGCGCTCAACCAAGCGAACCGGTCGGTTACGCTCGAAAAGCGCGGCAATCCGGCGCCAACCCTGCCGTTCGGCCACAAGGAAGATATGCTGGTCACGGCGCGCGCGATCAACCGGCCAACGCGTGGTAAACGGGTTCGCCAAGCACGCCGCGCAGATCGTCCGGCTTGAGCCGCACGGTCATGTCGTGCGTCATGCACGGCGCGATCACCGGACGCAGCGCCTCGATCGCCTGTCGCTCAGCGACGCTGTCGGGTGCGGCGCGTACCAGCGCGTCGGAGGCGGTCGGCGCGGCCGCCATGATGCACGTGCCGAATTCGAGCGTACCGAGCCGCACAGGGTCATAGTCGGTTCGCGGTGCCCGACCGGCCGAAGCGCTGACATACCAAGGTGTGCCACCGACCACCGGCGCTCCGGCCGGGCGATGCGTCACCATCGCCACTGCCACCGCGCCGCGCATGCCGCCAAGGTGATCGAGATCGATATCGCGCCCATCACCCATGCAACCGGCGAAAATATCCTTCAGTTTGCGACCGGCGCGACGCTCTCCGGGTGAACCCGGCAGCGTGGCGAGCAAGGCAACCACCTCGCGTGAGCTGTTCTCGACAACACAGTCGGCGGTCGCGCGAATCTCGCTGCGATTTGTCATGACCTCGTCACGGGCGGTGGCACGATTCGCGCCGACCAACAGCGTCATTGCCAGCAAAGCCCCGAAAAAGCCGGCCCTGTTCATTCCGCCGCCTCCATCATCGGCTCGAGCCCACCGGCCCCGCCGTTGCGCTCGTTGATCCGCCGCTCGATCTCGGGCCGGAAATGGCGGATCAAACCCTGGATCGGCCACGCGGCCGCGTCGCCCAGCGCGCAGATCGTGTGGCCCTCGACCTGCTTGGTCACCTGCTGCAGCGTGTCGATCTCGGAGATGTCGGCGTCGCCGGTGCGCAGCCGCTCCATCACGCGCCACATCCAGCCGGTGCCCTCGCGGCACGGCGTGCACTGGCCGCAACTCTCATGCTTGTAGAAATAGCTCAGGCGCGAAATGGCGCGGACGATGTCGGTCGACTTGTCCATCACGATCACGGCCGCCGTGCCGAGCCCCGAGCCGAGCGCCTTCAGCCCGTCGAAATCCATCGGGCAGTCCATGATCTGCGCCGCCGGCACCAGCGGCACCGACGATCCGCCCGGGATCACCGCGAGCAGATTGTCCCACCCGCCGCGAATGCCGCCGCAATGTTCCTCGATCAACTGGCGGAACGGGATGCTCATCGCTTCCTCGACCACGCACGGCTTGTTCACATGGCCGCTGATCTGGAACAGCTTGGTGCCGCGATTGTTCTCTGCGCCGAAGCTCGAAAACCATGCCGCGCCGCGCCGCAGGATGGTCGGGCCAACCGCGATCGATTCGACATTGTTGACCGTGGTCGGGCAGCCATAGAGCCCGGCACCCGCCGGGAACGGCGGCTTGAGGCGCGGCTGGCCCTTCTTCCCCTCGAGGCTTTCGAGCATCGCGGTCTCTTCGCCGCAGATGTACGCGCCGGCGCCGCGATGGACGAACACGTCGAAATCATAACCCGACTTGCAGGCATTCTTGCCGATCAGCCCAGCGGCATAGGCCTCGGCCACCGCCGCGAACAGCACTTCGGCCTCGCGGATATATTCGCCGCGAATGTAGATGTACGCCGCCCGCGCGCGCATCGCATAGCCGGCGATCAGCGCGCCCTCGATCAGCTTGTGCGGATCGTGCCGGATGATCTCGCGGTCCTTGCAACTGCCCGGTTCGGATTCGTCGGCATTGATGACCAGGAAGTTCGGCCGGTCGGGCCTGGGCTCCTTGGGCATGAACGACCATTTGGTGCCGGTCGGGAACCCTGCCCCGCCGCGCCCGCGCAGGCCCGAAGCCTTGATCGCGTCGATGATCGGGTCCTGCCCGATTTCCATCAGCTTCTTGGTATTGTCCCAGTCGCCACGCGCCATCGCGGCCTTCAGCCCCCAGGGCTGGAAACCATAGACGTTGGTGAAGATGCGGTCCTTGTCGGCTAACATCTAGCGGCCCTTACCCGTCGCGCCCTGCACGAAGAAATAGATCACCACACCGACCGCGAGCAGCACCAGCAGGCCGATCAGCTTGAAGGCGACCTTCAGCACCAGCCCGAGCACGACAAGCCCGCCGATCACCGCGAGGATCAGCACCAGGGGGTTAGTCTGCTTCATGCCCAATCCCCCCGGTAATCGTGGTTCTCGGATACCATCTCTTTCAGGCTGGTCGGCCCGCCCTCGGGGCAGCTCGCCTGCCGGCCGATCGTCGAGCCCGGCGTTGGCGTCTTGCCCTGCGCCAGCGCCTCGAGCACCGCCGTCGTGCGGTCGTAATCGAGGTCTTCGAAATTGTCGTCGTTGATCTGCACCATCGGTGCATTGGCGCACACGCCAAGGCACTCGACCTCGGTCAGCGTGAACAGCCCGTCGGGCGTGGTCTTGCCCTTGATCAGCCCGTGATTCTTGCACGCCGCGAACACATCGTCGGAGCCTGCCAGCATGCACGGCGTCGTGCCGCACACCTGGACATGATAGCGCCCGACCGGCGCCATGTTGAACATGGTGTAGAAGGTCGCGACCTCATAGACGCGCATGTACGGCACGCCGATCTCGCGCGCGACGAACTCGATCACCGGCACGGGCAACCAGCCCTGCGTCTGCGTCTCGGCACCAACCTGGCGCTGGGCGAGATCGAGCAACGGCAAGGACGCCGACTGCGCCCGCCCGGCCGGATAACGGCCAAGGATTTCCTTGGCCTTGGCGGCGTTCTCGGGTTCCCAAGCAAACGCGCCCCAGCGCGCGCGGGTCTCGGCCTCGTCGGGGATTTGGGGTGCGTCGGCCATTAGCGAATGAACTCCACGCGATCGACCTTGTCGCCGCTGAAGGAATAGATGGACATGACCTCGAACTGGTCGCCGTCGGGCGCCCGCGAGACCTTCTCGTGCAGCATCACCGTATCGCCGAGCGCATAGGATGACAGGATGTCCGCCTTGTTCTCCGGAAACTGCGCGAACATCGCCTTCAGGCCGGAACGCACGCCTTCCTTGCCGTCGCGCAGCACGGCGCCGCGATAGGTCGCCTCACAGGCGGCGTCGGTCATCAGCTCGACATAACCGTCCGCATCCTGCGCATTGTAGAGCGCGATCATGCGGTGGGCGGTGTCGATGCGGGGATTGGATGCGTCAGCCATTCACGATCTGCTTGTTCTTGCGCCGGAATGTCGCAATCAATTGCGTGACGATGCAGGCAGCGGCGGCGAGTGCTACGCCAGGAATCGAATAGATAGCGATGACGTAAGCGCCTACCACGACAGCACTTTCCCCAGCGCCGAAAGCGCTCATGCCCGCGGAAACGGCGAACGCTCCCACATAGAGCAGGATGAAGGTCGCCAGCGCGATGCGCGAAACCTTCAGCGCCCTCACCGGTCGCACTCCCCGAACACGATATCGAGCGCGCCGAGGATGGCGGTCGTATCCGCCAGCATGTGCCCGCGCGACATGAAGTCCATCGCCTGCAAGTGACTGAACGCGGTCGGGCGAATCTTGCAGCGATACGGCTTGTTGCTGCCGTCCGACACCAGATAGACGCCGAACTCGCCCTTGGGGCTCTCGGTTGCGACATACACGTCGCCGGCCGGCACGTGATAGCCTTCGGTGTAGAGCTTGAAATGGTGGATCAGCGCTTCCATCGAGCGCTTCATCTCGCCCCGGCTCGGCGGCACGACCTTGCGGTCGAGGCTGGCGACTGGGCCTTCGGGCATCTCGGCGAGGCACTGCTTCATGATCCGCGCCGACTGGCGAACCTCCTCGACGCGCACCATGAACCGGTCATAGCAATCGCCGCGCGTGCCGACCGGCACGTCGAAGTCCATCTTCGCATAGGCGTCATAAGGCTGCGACTTGCGCAGATCCCAGGCGATGCCGGCGCCGCGGATCATCGGGCCGGAGAAACCCCAGCGCACGGCATCCTCGCGGCTCACCACCGCGATGTCGACATTGCGCTGCTTGAAGATGCGATTGTCGGCGACCAGGCTGATCGCGTCCTCGAACAATCGCGGCAGCCGCGTGTCGAGCCAGTCGGCAATGTCGGTCAGCAGCTTGAGCGGCGCATCCTGATGCACGCCGCCGGGCCGGAAATAGGCGCTGTGCATGCGGGCGCCCGAGACGCGCTCGAAGAAGTTGAGGCAATCCTCGCGGATTTCGAACAGCCACAGGTTCGGCGTCATCGCACCGACGTCCATGACGTGGCTGCCGAGGTTGAGCATGTGGTTCGAGATGCGCGTCAGCTCGGCGAAGAACACGCGGAGATATTGCGCGCGGAGCGGCACTTCGAGGTCGAGCAGTTTCTCGACCGCGAGCACGTACGAATGCTCCATGCACAAGGGCGAGCAGTAATCGAGCCGGTCGAAATAAGGCAGCGCCTGGGTGTAAGTCTTGTACTCGATCAGCTTCTCGGTGCCGCGGTGCAGCAGCCCGATATGCGGATCGACCCGCTCGACGATCTCGCCGTCGAGCTCCATGACGAGCCGTAGCACGCCGTGCGCCGCCGGATGCTGCGGGCCGAAATTGATCGTGTAGTTCTGGATCGCGACGTCGCCCGTGGTCGGGTCCGCGGCGTCGGTCAGGCCCTCGATCTTGTCGAGCGTGTCAACCATTTGCGCCTCCGCGAGCAACAACAACCATACCCACCCCGGCGAAGGCCGGGGCCCAGTTGGGAGAGGTGGATTGGTTGGCGAAGCGCATCATTACTTCTGCTTTCCCAACTGGGCCCCGGCCTTCGCCGGGGTGGTAAGAAGATAGAAGCATCATGCCGCCCCCTTGGGCTTGCGCGGCGCACGCGGCTTGGCAGCCTTTTTCACCACATCGGGCTCTACCGGCTTCGGCCCGGCATCGGGGCCAGCCTTGCCCGCCCCGGCTTGCGCCGTGCTCTCGGATACCTTGGGCACCGCCGGCGGCGCTGCGGCCGCGGACTTCGCCGCATCCGCCTTGACGATCTCGTCGGCCTTGAGCGGCGTCGGCGCGCCCTTGGCCTCGGGCACCATGCCCTTCTCGTCGCCGGGGAGAATGTACTGCGCGCCCTCCCATGGGCTCATGAAGTCGAAGCTGCGGAAATCCTGCGCCAGCTGGACGGGCTCATAGACCACGCGCTTCTGCTCTTCGGAATAGCGCAGCTCGACATAGCCGGTCAGCGGGAAATCCTTGCGCTGCGGATGACCGCGGAAGCCGTAATCGGTCAGGATGCGGCGCAGGTCGGCATTGCCGGCGAAAAGCACGCCGTACATGTCGTAGACCTCACGCTCGAGCCAGCCGGCGACCGGCCAGATGCCCGTGACGGACGGCACCGGCTTGACCTCGTCGGTCTGCACATGGACGCGGATACGGTGGTTGCGCGTCAGGCTGAGCAGGCAATAGACCACGTCGAAACGGTCAGGCCGCTCCGGGTAATCGACCCCGGCGATTTCCATCAGCTGCTGATATTCGAGGCCGGGCGTATCGCGCAGCGCCGTCATGGTCGCGACGAGAGACTCGCGCTCGACATGCAGCGCAACCTCGCCGACCGCGTCCACAGCCGACAGCAGATTGCCGCCGAGCGCGGCGGTCGCCGTGTCGATAATGCCGTCATTCGCGGCATAAGCCGGAGCAGGCGCCCTCACCGTTCGATCGTCCCCACGCGGCGGATCTTCCGCTGCAACTGCATGATGCCGTAGAGCAGCGCTTCGGCGGTCGGCGGGCAGCCGGGCACATAGATGTCGACCGGCACGATCCGGTCGCAGCCTCGCACGACGCTGTAGCTGTAATGATAATAGCCGCCGCCATTGGCGCAGCTGCCCATCGAGATGACGTATTTCGGCTCCGACATCTGGTCGTAGACGCGGCGCAGCGCCGGGGCCATCTTGTTGCACAGCGTGCCGGCGACGATCATGACATCCGACTGGCGCGGGCTGGCGCGCGGCGCGGCACCGAAGCGTTCGAGGTCATAGCGCGGCATGTTGACGTGGATCATCTCGACCGCGCAGCACGCCAGGCCGAAGGTCATCCACCACAGGCTGCCGGTGCGTGCCCATTGGAACAACTCCTCGGTCGAGGTGACGAGGAAGCCCTTGTCGCCCAGCTCGCCGTTCAGCCCCTCAAAGAAGGACTGGTCGGGCGGGATGATCGACGACGCGCTCGCGTCATGGGTGAGTTCTACTCCCACTCGAGCGCTCCCTTCTTCCACGCATAGATCAGCCCAAGCGCGAGTTCGGCGATGAAGATCATCATCGCGATCCACGCCACCCAGCCGAGTTTGAACACGGTGACCGCCCATGGGTAGAGAAACGCCGCTTCGAGATCGAACACGATGAACAGGATCGCGACGAGGTAGAAGCGCACGTCGAATTGGCTGCGGCTGTCCTCGAAGGCGGGGAAGCCACACTCATATTCGGTGAGCTTTTCCGGCGAAGGCTTGTGCGCGCCGGTGAAGCGCGCCGCGACGATCGGCGCGAAAACGAACACACCCGATATCGCCAGCGCGACGCCGAGGAACAGCAGGATCGGGAGATATTGTGACAGATCGACCAAGGTTATCTCGCAACTGCGAAGTTATCCGGCGGCTTTAGGAGCAAGGACGGAGTCGGGCAAGGCGTGGAGTCTGTGAGAATGACTCGCAATTAGCCAATTGTCGTCGCGGCGGGTGGCCACCGCGGCCGGACGTGGCGTGCCACCCGCGTGGCACGGCGCAACCACCAGGCATCCGCCCGGCCACGCGAAAGCGGACGATAACTACTATGCAAGACGGCGCCAAATCAGGCAGTGCGTCGGCAACGGTCGCGAATCGCAATCAGCCGCTTTTGGCTTGGCAACGCTCACAGGGCGCATAAGCTCGGAGCGCCAACATCTGGGGGACCCTGTCATGATCCGTTATTGTCTCGCCGCACTCGCCATGGCCGTAGTGCCCGCCACCGCCCATGCGCAGATCACCGCGCAGAACCCGCAAAGCGTTGCCTCGGCAATGCAGCGGGCTGGCTACGCCGCCAAACTGACCAAAGACACGAGCGGTGACCCGATGATCGAATCGGCATCGGGTGGCACGAACTTCACGGTGTTCTTCTACAACTGCACCAACCACACCGATTGCCGCACGATCCAGTATTTCGCGGGCTATCCCGACAAGCCCAGTTCGCTCAGCGTGATCAACGGCTGGAACGCGGACCATCGCTTCGGCCGCGCCTATATCAGCGACAAGGGTTCGTCGCGGGTCGAGATGGACGTCGATCTCGACGACGGCGGCATGAGCTACGGCCTGTTCGAGGACAATCTGCAATTCTGGGTCGCGACCAAGTCGGCGTTCGAGAAATATATCACCAAATAAGCCTCGCGGCCGGCGCGGCCTGACTGGGGTTCAGCTCTGCTGAAGCACCTAGCGCAGCGCGCCGGCCAGCAGCTTGTGCAGCCGCGACTGCAGGCCGTCATTGGCGGCGAGGAACTCGCTGCGCTCCATCATCTTGTCGCCACCGCGGAAGTCGGTGACGAACCCGCCCGCTTCCTTGACCAGCAGCAGCCCCGCCGCGACGTCCCATGGCTTGAGGTCGGCTTCCCAGAAGCCGTCGAAACGACCCGCCGCGACCCAGGCCAGGTCGAGCGCGGCCGAGCCGAGCCGGCGGATGCCGGCAACCTCGGGCGCGATCGCGCCGAAGATGCGGCTCCATTGCGCGAAATTGCCATGCCCGAGGAAGGGGATACCGGTCGCGATCAGCGCGTCGGACAGGTCGCGCCGCGCCGAAACGCGCAGGCGCTGTTCCTGCACCCAGGCGCCCCTGCCCTTTTCCGCCCAAAAGGCTTCGTCGGTCAGCGGCTGATACACCATCGCCGAGGTGATCTCGCGCTTGCCGTTGGGCATCGGCTCCTCGACCGCGATCGAGATCGCGAAGTGCGGGATGCCGTGGAGAAAGTTGGTCGTACCATCAAGCGGATCGACGATGAAACGCGGCTTCGACGGGTCGCCGGCGACCTCGCCGCGCTCCTCCATCAGGAAGCCCCAATCGGGGCGACCGCGGCTGAGTTCCTCGAACAGGGTCTGCTCGGCGCGCTGATCGGCCATGGTGACGAAATCGGCCGGACCCTTGCGGCTGACCTGCAACTGCTGGACCTCGTTGAAGTCGCGGCGCAGCCGCGGCCCCGCCTTGCGCGCCGCGCGATCGATGACGGTCATGAGACCGGAATGGGATGGCATTTTATCAAATACTCCTCCCCTCCCGCTTGCGGGAGGGGTCGGGGGAGGGGTCTACAAACCAGGCGGGGTCGGGAGACTGCCCTCCCCTAACCCCTCCCGCAAGCGGGAGGGGAACCTAGTCCGCGCGCTTCACATAGGTTTGTTCGTAGACATCGACGACGATGCGCGTGCCGGCGCCGATATGCGGCGGGACCATCACGCGGACGCCGTTTTCAAGCAGCGCGGGCTTGTAGCTCGACGAGGCGGTCTGCCCCTTCACCACGGCGTCGGCCTCGACGATCAGCGCCTCGATCGTGTCGGGCAACTGCACCGAGATCGGGCGCTCTTCCCACAGCTCCATGACCACATCCATGCCGTCCTGCAGGAACGCCGCGGCATCGCCGAGGATGCCCGCGTCAAGCACGATCTGCTCGTAATTGAGCTTGTCCATGAAGGTCAGTTGATCGCCTTCGCGGAACAGGAACTGGAAGTCGGTGGTGTCGAGCCGCACCTTCTCGACCGACTCGGCGGAACGGAAACGGACATTGTTCTTGCGACCGTCGATCAGATTCTTCATCTCGACCTGCATATAGGCGCCGCCCTTGCCGGGCTGGGTGTGCTGGATCTTGACCGCACGCCAGATGCCGCCTTCATATTCGAGGATGTTGCCGGGACGAATCTCGACCGCGTTGATCTTCATGGTCTACCTGCTGGAAAGAGCGAAGGCGCGCCTTTAGCGAAGGGGCCGCCGTCGGGCAAGGTAGGGGAAGGGATCGACGTCCTCGCCCTGATACCAATGCTGGTCGGGCGTGGTGCGCGTCAGGCCGAAATGGAGATGGTAGTTGCCCGGCCCCGCGTCACCGGTGTCGCCGACATAGCCGATCACATCGCCGACCTGGACCGCCTGCCCCTCGTGCAAGCCCGGTGCATAGCCGGCAAGGTGGGCATAATAGAGCGTCCAGTCGCGCTGCGTCGTGCGCAGATAGAGCGTCGTGCCGCCGGCCGCGCTCTCGAACAATTTCTCGATCGTGCCGGTCGCTGCCGCGCGCACCGGCGTCATCCGCGGCGCCATGATGTCGATACCGTGGTGCGCGCGCAGGCCGTTGTCGCGCGGGTCCCCCCAGCTGTCGACCAGCGCGGCGCGCGCGATGCCGGCAATCGGCAATGCCAGATCAGGTCCCTGGGCGAGCGATTCCATATCCGGCGCGACCGACGGCACCGGTGACGATGGCGACGCCGTTGTGACCGGGCGCACCGCGGAGACGCGCGCATCGGGTAGCACCGTGAGCGCCGCGACCCACAACAGGATCACCGCCACGGCCAGCCCCCCAAGGCCGATCAGGACACGCAAGCGCTCACTCCTGGAAAATCGCTGGCGTGCCCGGCTTGATCATCAGCGACAGCCGCGCGGCGTCCCAATTGGTGAGGCGGATGCAGCCGTGGCTCTCGGCCCGGCCGATCGTGCTCGGCTCGGGCGTGCCATGGATGCCGTAGTGCGGCTTGGACAGGTCGAGCCAGATCACGCCCACCGGCCCGTTCGGGCCGGGCGGCAAGAGCGCTTCCCTTGCGCTCTTGCGTGCGTCCCAGAACAAGGCGGGATTATAATGAAAGGGCGGATTGTACGAGAACCCCTGAATCTTCCAGCGCCCGATCGGTAACGGGTCGTGCTCGCTGCCCATGGTCGCGGTGAATTGCGCGACGAGATGGCCTTGGGCGTCGAGCACGCGCAAGACCTGATCCGACTTGTCGACCACGACCTTTGCGCCCTGCGGCTGACGTGCATCGACGTTGAGATCGGCAAGCGTCTTGCGCCACGCCGCCGGAAGCCTGGCGTCATAGTCGCGCGAGCTCGGCAGAGCATTGGGAAAGACGACCGGCGTACCCGGACGCAGCGACGTATCCGGACTGTTGAGCGCGACCAGAATCGCGGGGGTGGTGTGGAACATCTCGCCAAGCTTCTCCATCGCAGAGCGATAGGCCAGCGTCGTCAGCTTTGCCTGCGCGACCGGTGATTTCGGCAGCGGGTTGACGAACGGGCCGGAAAGCGAGTCCGCACTCAGCCGCAGCGTCCGCGTCGCGCGCAGATTGCTGTATTTGTCGAGTTCCGCCACCGTCGCTTGGTCGATCAACCCGGTAACCGGCAGGCCGCGCGATTCCTGAAAGCCCTTGAGTGCCGCGGTCAGCGACTGACCGCGCTTGCCGTCGAGGACGCCCGGGGCAAAGCCGAGATGATCGAGAATGGCCTGCACGTGGAGCACCGGCAGATTGACCGTCGACGCTTTGGTTCCGGGCATCGCGGCTGCTCCGAGGCAGAACGGGGCCAAAACGAGGCAGGTCGTGCCGCGCAGCATTCTTTTCGACAATTCAAATTCCTAGATGTGGTGCATGGACATAACGATGCACCGGCGGGTTGTTTCCGCCGCACCGACGCGCCGTCAGCTCATCGGCGGCGCCATCGCCGGAACCGCGGCGCTTGCCCTGCCCTTCCCGGCCCTCGCCGCTACCGGCGAATTGCGGCTCGCGATCCGCAACGTCCACACCAATGAAAGCGTTGACGCCGTGTTCGCGCGCGATGGGCGCTTCGTGCCTGCCGGAATCGACGAGTTGAACCACGGACTGCGCGACTGGCGCACCGGCGAGGCGACGATGATGGATCGCCGCCTGCTGGCGCTGCTCGTGCAGTTGCGCGAGCGGCTCGACCTGCCGGGCCACCGCAAGATCGACCTGATCTCCGGCTATCGTTCGCCCAGGACCAATGCCGCACTACGCGCCGCCGGCGGCAGCCACACCGGCGTCGCGAGCCGGAGCCAGCACATGCTGGGCAAGGCCTCCGACATCGTGGTTCCCGGCGTAACGCTCGAGCGTCTGCACGCCGCGGCACTGTCGCTCGGCGGTGGTGGCGTCGGCTATTATCCGCGCGACGGGTTCGTCCATGTCGACACCGGGCGCGTGCGCCACTGGTAATCAGCCGCGCGGCGGCATCGCCTCGTCACCGAGACGTATCGCGCCGACGACGGCGACCGAGCCCGCCAGCCCGAGCAGCCACAGGCCGAAAAATGCCGGGCCGATGACGAGGAACATCGCGACCGCCGCGGCCAGCGGGATGATCGCCGACAAGATCACCAATGGCCGCAACAGCGCCGCGCCGCCATAACCGGCGGCGAACCACAGGCTCGCGACCACCAGCCAGTCCACATCGAGGCTGAACCACATCAATTGCGCCAGCGACTGCCCCGTGCCGGCAAACTGGCCGCGCGCGAGGAACCAGCCCATGTAGTGGAATCCCGCCGTGGCGAGCAACAGCGCACTGGCGGCCCACAATAATGTTCGTGCCTTCGGCATGTTACGCTCTCCCGCTATTCGGTGCCGACCGCATCGGCGTCTGGACACTATCGCAGCGCTCGGTCACAGTCCCGCCCCGTGCGCAGAATATTTGCCGACGCCGAAAGCGTCCTTGCCTCCCCCGCCCGCAATCTTGCGGTCATCGTGGCGTTCGTGCTCACCGTCATGGTGCTCGCGACGCTTGGGTACATGGCGGCGGGCTGGAGCTTTTCCGACGCCAGCTACATGGTCCTGCTCACCGTCTACACCGTCGGTTACGGCGAGGTGCGACCGATCAACACGCCCTATCTCCATGGCGTCACCATGGCGACAATGGCGTTCGGCTGCACCGGGATGATCCTGCTGACCGGTGTGCTGGTCCAGTTCTTCACCGCGTTGCAAATCAGGCAGATATTGGGAGCCAACCGCATGCAGAGCCGCATCGACAAGCTGTCGGGCCATGTCGTCATCTGCGGCTTCGGCCGGATCGGCGTCACGCTGGCGCGCGATCTCGCCGCGGCCGGCATGCCGCTGGTCATCGTCGATCGTGGCGCCGAGCGCCTCGCCGAGGCCGAGGCGACGGGCTATCTCTGCGTTGCCGGCGACGCCACCGAGGAAGAAGCGCTGCACGCCGCCGGGATCGAACGCGCGCGCGTGCTGGCGACGGTGCTGCCGGACGACGCCGCCAACGTGTTCATCACGCTGAGCGCGCGCAACCTCAACGCAACGCTCGAGATCATCGCACGCGGCGAGGCACCGACTACCGAGCGCAAGCTGCTGCGCGCCGGCGCCAACCAGGTCGTCATGCCGACGCATATCGGCGCCGAGCGGATCGCGCGGATGATCCTGTTCCCGGCCAGCGCCGACCTCTCGTCGCGGACGGAAATGGAGCGCGTGCAACGCGACCTCGGCGAACTGGGGCTCGATCTCGAACTGGTGCCGGCGCGTGCCGGCTCGGCGATGTGCAACCTGACGGTCGTCCAGGCGGAGCGTCAGGCGGCCGGTGCCTTCTTCGTGGTGCAGATCAAGCGCGGCGGCGAGACGATCTGCCGCCCGGCGAGCGACGAGGTCATCAGGGCCGATGACGAGGTGCTGGTGTTGATGCGCGATTCGGGGGTGAAAGCGCGCAAGCTGTTCACCGCCAAGGTCGAGATTCGCGCGGGCCGAACGCGCTTCTAGCGCGCGACGCGACCGCGGCGGTCAGCCCAACAGGTCGCCGAACGCCCTGACCGCCGCCGCTTCGTCACCACCCCATACCGCGTGCGACACGGCGAGGAAGTCCGCCCCCGCCTTGACGAGCGGCGCCGCGTTGGCGGGCGTGATGCCGCCGATCGCGACGCAGGGCAGCTCGAACACGGTCGACCACCAGCTCAGGATCACCGGTTCGGGGTGATGGCTGACGGTCTTGGTGGTGGTCGGATAGAAGCTGCCGAACGCGACATAGTCCGCGCCTGCCTCGCCCGCTTCCATCGCGAGATGGCGGCTGTCGTGGCAGGTCACACCGATCTGCGCCTCCGGACCAAGGATGGCGCGCGCCTCGCGCGGGTCGCCATCACGCTGGCCGAGATGCACACCGTCTGCTCCGAGCCGTTTGGCCAGGGCGATGCTGTCATTGACGAGGAAGGCGACCTCACGGTCGGCGCAGATTCGCTGCAGCGGCTCGGCAAGCGCGACCGCCGCGTGCTGGTCGATGCCCTTAACCCGGAACTGGAACGCGGCGACCGGCCCGGCGTCGAGTGCCCGCGCCAGCCGATCCGGGAAGCCACCGCCCACATCGAGCGGCGAGACCAGATAGAGCTGGCACGGCGGCCGACGCTGGTCCCGCGTGAAGGCGAGCGCGAAATCCGGGTCGAGCGGGCCAAGGGGATCGATATCGGTCATCACTGCACCACCGCCAAAAGGAAACCGTCCCACTTCTTCGCCCCGACCGTCTGGACCGCCGTCGCCGTGAGGCGCGGTTCGGCGGCGACAGCCTCGAACAGACGGCGCGAACCTTCGATGCGGTCGTCGGCGCCGGAGGTGTCCAGCACCCCGCCCTCGCGGACGACATTGTCGACGACGATCGTGGTGCCGGGCCGCGAAAGGGCAAGCGCGGCGTTGAGATAGGCGACGTTGCCCGGTTTGTCGGCGTCGATAAAGACAAGGTCGAACGGCTGTTCACCGGCGGCGATCATCGCGCCGAGCGACTCGATCGCCGCGCCGACACGGATATCGACGCGGTCGGCAAGACCTGCCCGGGCGATGTTGGCGCGGGCGACGTCGGCATGGTGCGGCTCGAGTTCGAGCGTCACCAGCCTTCCGCCGTCGGGCAGCGCCCGGGCGAGCCAGATCGTCGAATAGCCGCCGAGCGTGCCGACCTCAAGGATGCGCTCGGCGCCGACCATGCGTGCAAAGAGATGGAGCATCTTACCTTGCGTGGCCGAGACATCGATTGGCGGCAGTCCCGCCTCTTCATTGGCATCGAGCGCATTTGCCAGCGCGTCATCTGTATCGTCGGCACCAAGCAAATGTGCCTCGATATAGGCGTCGACGATCGACCACGCGACCTTGGTCATCGCCCCACCCCGCTGAGCGGGCGAAGCTCGGCACCGAGTTCGAAGCCGGCAATCAGCGGGCGTCCGCGACGAATCGCGTCCTTGACCTGCGGCAGTGCGAGCGACGCGTCATGCGCGGCCTTGTCGTCCCAGATCTCGGTGATCCACAGCGCGTCGGCATCGGCGAGGTCTTCGGCGACGATATAGGCGCGACAGCCGGGCATCGTGCCTGAGCCCTCGCCGAGGATCGCGGCAAGCGCGGCGCGTTGACCCGGCCTGGCCTTCATCTTGCCGATCACGCCGTAAATCGCCGGCGCCTCGGCACCGGTCGACGCCACCGTTACCGCCGCCTTGCCGAGCATGGCGAGCGCGAGGCCGCCACCCAGCAGAGCGCGACGGGCGACGGCCACGAGGCTTACTCCTCGCCCTTGTAGATGCGCACCAGCTTGTCGAGCATCGCCAGCGCCTCGTCGCGCGGCCGCTGGAAGGTGTTGCGGCCGATGATCGAGCCGTTCCCGCCGCCATCGCGAATGTCGCGCGCATCCTGATAGACCGCGTCGGCGCCCTTGGCCGCCCCGCCCGAGAAGACGTTGATGCGGCGACCGGCAAAACTCGCCTGGACGACATGCGCGACGCGCTTCGCCTGGGTCGACCAGTCGCCGTCCTTATATGCGGCAACGGCTTCCTTCTGCTCGATATGCGCGGTCGGCAGCTTGGTCTTGATGATATGCGCGCCCATCAGCGCCGCCATGTGCGCGGCATAGGCGCCGACGTCGAGCGCCAGTTCGCCGTCCTTGGACAGGTCGCCGCCGCGCGGATAGGACCACAGCACCGAGGCGATGCCGACCGACTTGGCCTCGGCCGAGAGTTCACGGAACTCCTCGAGCATCTCGAAGATGTTGTCCGAGCCGGGATAGATGGTGAAGCCGATCGCCGCGCAGCCGAGGCGCAGCGCGTCATCGACGCCGCCAGTGACGGCCTGGTCGATCGAGGTCGCCCAGCTGTTCGAGCTGTTGAGCTTGAGGATGGTCGGGATCTGGCCGGCAAAGGTCTCGGCGCCGGCCTCGATCATACCCAGCGGCGCGGCATAGGCCGACAGGCCGGCATCGATCGCCAGCTGGTAGTGGTAATGCGGATCATAGGCCGGCGGGTTGATCGCGAAGCTGCGCGCCGGGCCATGCTCGAAACCCTGGTCGACCGGCAGGATGATCAGCTTGCCGGTGCCGCCGAGCCGACCATGCATCAGGATGCGGGCGAGATTCGCCTTCACGCCCGGGCTGTCGGATTCATATTTGTCGAGAATGGCTTTGACCGTCGGCGTCATCAGGATCCCCTGTCGGTGGTGCATACGAATGCGGCGGCTGTTAGCCGGGACCAGCGCGCGGGGCAACGGCGCCGAGACCAACGGATCAGGGAGCGGGAAAGCCGCGGATTTTCCCTGTTTTGCGCAAATAACAGGGAGAATAACAGGGAGAGAATAAATTTTCGCGGTAGCCCGCTTCGGATGACGGATATTCTCCCTTCGCTCTCAACTCCTTGCGGGAACATCTCTTTCCAACAGGTCAGGATGCCGAACAGGACGGGCAGGAGCATGAGGCAGGTCGAACGGGGGCCGGAGCAGCACGCGCCGCGGCGAGCATCGGGCGCGGAGACGAGGATCGGCAGGTAGCGGAGCGCGCGCATGCGTTGACGTTAGAAGCACGGCGTGACGCGTTGAATCAGCGCGCGCAGCCGGGTCGATCCGGAATGGCCGCGATGTCGCTTGACGCGGTGGTGGCGACCGGCAATCGTTGCGGTAAAACAAGGGGGTATGGGCATGCCGCGACATCTGTCTCGCTGGATCAGGATGCTGGCACTCGGCGCCGGGGCCATGCTGACGATCGGCGCCGCGCCACCCAGGGTTGGCATGGTAGCGCCGAATTTCGAGCTGACGCTGGTCGACGGGTCGAAAGTGACGCTCGACCAGTTGCGCGGCCAGGTGGTTGTACTCAATTTCTGGGCGACGTGGTGCGGGCCGTGCAAGACGGAGCTGCCGCTGCTCGACAGATATTACGACATCCAGAAGGGCAAGGGGCTGAAGGTCTATGCCATCGCGACCGAGGATTCGCTGCCGCTCTACATGCTGAAAAAGCTGTTCGCGGTGATGCACATGCCGTCGGCCAAGCGGATCAAGGGCAATTATCCGGTCATGACCGGGCTGCCGACCAACTACATCATCGATCGATCGGGACATATCCGCTACGCGCAGTCGGGAGCGTTCGATCTCGATACGCTCAATCAGGAAATCGTGCCGCTGCTCAATGAACCGGTGCCGGCCGCGACGACATCCGAGTGAGATAGCCGAGGCCCCATGCGCAACATCCTTCCCCTGCTCGCCCTGATTGCCAGCCCGGCGACGGCGCAACGCCTCGCACCGATCCTGACCGGACCGGAGGCGCGCGACGTGCTGAGCTACGCGCAACCTGAAAAAGCGCGCGTGACACATGTCGATCTCGACCTGACGGTCGATTTCGCGAAGCAGCGACTGGCCGGCATGGCGAGCCTGGACATCGTCGCCGCACGCGGCACTTCGGAGATCATCCTCGACGATGACGGCCTGGCGATCGAGCGCGTTACCGACGCCGCCGGGCACGCGCTGCGCTGGTCGGTCGGCAAGGCCGAGCCTGACAAGGGCGCGCCGCTGACGATTCGCATGGGTGCGGCGCGGCGGATCGTGATCCACTATGTCTCGGCACCGGGTGCCAGCGCGCTGCAATGGCTGCCGCCGGCGCTCACCGCTGGCAAGCGCCAGCCCTTCCTGTTCAGCCAGGGCGAGCCAACCAACAACCGCAGCTGGATTCCGACCCAGGACAGCCCGGGGATTCGGCAGAGCTGGTCGGCGCGACTGACGGTACCGGCGCGCCTGACCGCGGTGATGAGCGCGACGCGATTGACGCCACAGGGCGTTGCGATCGGCAAGGGCATGAAGCGGTTCCGCTTCGACATGCCGCACCCGGTGCCACCTTATCTGATCGCGCTGGCGGTCGGCGACCTCGGTTTTCGCGCACTCGGGCCGACGACCGGCGTCTATGCCGAGCCGGTGACATTGCCGCGCGCGGCGGCCGAATTCAGCGACACCGAGAAAATGGTGAAGGCGGCAGCCGCCTTGTACGGACCGTATCGCTGGGGTCGTTACGACATCCTGGTGCTGCCGCCGTCCTTTCCGTTCGGTGGGATGGAGAACCCCACCCTCACCTTCGCCACGCCGACGATTCTGACCGGCGACAAATCGAACGTCGATGTGATCGCGCATGAGCTGGCGCATAGCTGGTCGGGCAATCTCGTCACCAACGCGACCTGGTCCGACGTGTGGTTGAACGAGGGCTTCACGACCTATTTCGAGAACCGCATCGATGAGGCGGTTTATGGCAAGGAACGCGCCGCGACGCTGGCCGATCTGAGCTGGGATAATCTGCAGCGCGATCTGAGCGGCGCGGGTGCGGCCAATGCCGGGGCGACGCGGCTGCACGGCGACCCCGGCGGGACCTATGGCGAACTCGATTACAACAAGGGCGCGACCTTCCTGCGGACGATCGAATATCGCGTCGGGCGAGCACGGTGGGACGCCTATCTGCGTTCCTATTTCGACCGCCATGCCTTTCAGCCGCAAACCACCGCGGGGTTCCTCGCCGATCTGCGCGCCAACCTGATCAAGGGTGATGCAGCGCTGGAACACGACCTGATGCTCGACCAATGGGCCTATGCCCCTGGCCTACCCGACAATGCGGTGCATGTGCGGTCGGCGACACTGGCGGCGATCGACAAGGATCTGGCGGCGTTCAACGGTGGCGCTGCGGCATCATCGATCGACACGCGGCACTGGAGCACGCAGGAATGGCTGCGCTTCCTCAACGGGCTGCCGCGCCAGCAGAGCGCGGCACGGCTGGCCGAACTCGACCGTGCCTATGGCCTTTCGGCATCGCCCAACGCCTATGTTCAGTCGGCCTGGTATGTGCTGGCGATCGCCAACCATTATGATCCGGTCGTGCCATCGCTCGATCGCTATCTGCACCGGATCGGGCGAGGTCTGTTGATCTTCCCGCTCTACAACGGATTGAAGGCGCAGGGCGACTGGGGGATGCCGATCGCGCGGCGCATCTACGCCACGGCGCGGGCGACCTACCATCCGACGATCGCGGCCGCGCTCGACAAACGGCTGGCGGCAAAATAGCGGGGACGGATCAAGCCGCCGGTGGCGGCGCGACGCGGAAATGCCGATCGAGATATTCGTTCAACGCCACGCGATCGAGATGGCGTTTTGCGGCGGTTCGCCGTGCGACCGGATCGGCAATCGCCTGCCAATCCTCCGCCACTCCGACATCAACCTTGTCGCGCAGCGACCGGGCAATCGCGACGATCCGCCCTGCCTCGTCCGGCGTTACCTTGCCTTCGCGCACCTGCCGCAGTAGCGCACAGGAGAAATTGCGACAGGTTTTCGGCCGTGCGGTGTAGATCGAACAGGCGCGATCGATGAGCTTTGCGCACGGTTGCCGGAAATATGGCTCGGGCGCGTCCTCGATCGTCAGACCGAGACGTTGCAGCGCCTCGCGCTCGACGGGGCCGACCTTTACCGCGTGAAACAGCCCGCCATCGCAGCACAGCGCGCATTGCGTGCACAATGTCGATTCGATCGGCTCCTGGCCGTCGACGGCGCCGCCATTGCCTGCATCTCGATCGGTCATCTTCGGCGACTGTACCGCCGCCGAACGATCATGGCGATGGCGCGCTAGCGCGACAGCGCCGCCACGCCGGGCAGTTCCTTGCCCTCCATCCATTCGAGAAACGCGCCGCCGGCGGTCGAGACGAAGGTGAAGTCGCCGGCCGCCCCCGCCTGGTTGAGCGCGGCGACCGTGTCGCCGCCCCCGGCGACCGAGACGAGCGAGCCATCGCGGGTCAGTGCCGCCGCGGTACGGGCGAGCGCGACCGTCGCGGTGTCGAAGGGCGGGGTCTCGAACGCGCCGAGCGGGCCGTTCCACACCAGCGTGCGGCAGTTCTTCAGCACGTCGGCGAGCGCCTCGGTCGCGGCGGGGCCGATGTCGAGGATCATCTCGTCAGCGGCGACCTCGTGCACATTGACCGTGCGCGTCGGCGGGTTGGCACGGAATTCCTTCGCGACGACGACGTCATAGGGCAGATGGATGATGCAATTGGCGCGCTCGGCGGCGTCGAAGATCGCCTCGGCGGTGCCGGTCAGATCGTGCTCGCACAACGACTTGCCGACATCGACGCCGCGTGCGGCGAGAAAGGTATTGGCCATGCCGCCGCCGATGATGAGATGATCGACCTTGGTGACGAGATGCTGGAGCACGTCGAGCTTGCTCGACACCTTGGCGCCGCCGACCACCGCGGCGACCGGGTGTTCGGGATTACCGAGCGCCTTGTCGAGCGCGACGAGTTCGGCCTCCATCGCGCGGCCGGCATAAGCGGGCATCACATGCGCCAGCCCCTCGGTCGACGCGTGGGCACGATGCGCGGCGGAGAAGGCGTCGTTGACATAGAGATCGCCGAGTTTGGCGATCGCCGCGACAAACGCTGGATCGTTCTTCTCTTCGCCGACGTGGAAGCGGGTATTTTCCAGGATCGCGATATCGCCGGGCTGCAGCTTCGCGACCGCCGCGGCGGCTTCGTCGCCCTGGCAATCGTCGACAAAGCTAACCGGACGACCGAGTACCTCGCTGTACGGATGCACGACCGGCGCCAGCGACATGTCGGGGACGTGCTGGCCCTTGGGCCGCCCGAAATGGGCGAGGATCAGGACGATCGCGCCCTTGTCGGCGAGTTCGGTGACGGTCGGCAACGTCGCTGTAAGGCGGGTGTCGTCGCTGACCACGCCATCGGCCATCGGCACGTTGAGATCCTCGCGCACCAGCACGCGCTTGCCGCGAACGTCACCGATATCGTCGAGTGTCTTGAAAGGCTTGGTCATTGATGTTCGATCCTGATTTCATCGATAGCTTCGGACGCGGGCGGCGGCCGACCCCGGCCCGCCCGCCCATCAGTCCGCCCGGCGGATGCCGGCACCGCTCCGCCAGGCGAAGCCGCCAGCTCTTCGCCGCGACGACGGAATCCGGTCAGGGACGCCGGTTCAGATGAACTTCGCCATCGCACCGGCTGTATCGACCATGCGGTTCGAGAAGCCCCATTCATTGTCATACCAGCTGACGACGCGGACGAGCTTGCCGTCGAGCACGGCCGTTTCGAGGCTGTCGACGGTCGAACTGGCCGAGGTGTGCATCAGATCGATCGAGACAAGCGGCTCATCGGTATAGTCGAGGATGCCGACCAGCGGGCCGCTTTCCGACGCCGCCTTGAGGATCGCGTTGACCTCTTCCTTCGTCGTGTCGCGCTTCGGGGTGAAGGTCAGGTCGATCAGGCTGACATCGGGCGTCGGCACGCGGATCGCCGAGCCGTCGAGCTTGCCCTTGAGTTCGGGCAGCACTTCGCCGACCGCGCGGGCAGCGCCGGTGGTGGTCGGGATCATCGACATCGCGGCGGCGCGCGCGCGGCGCAGATCGGGGTGGATCTGGTCGAGGATCTTCTGGTCGTTGGTATAGGCGTGGACCGTGGTCATCAGCCCGCGCTCGATACCGAGCGCGTCGTTGAGCACCTTGGCGACGGGCGCGAGGCAGTTGGTGGTGCACGAGGCGTTCGAGACGATGGTGTGGCCGGCCTCGAGCTTCTGGTCGTTGACGCCGAACACGACGGTCAGGTCGACGCCCTTGCCCGGCGCCGAGATCAGCACCTTCTTCGCGCCGGCGTCGAGATGCTTCTGGCAGCTCTCGCGATCGGTGAAGAAGCCGGTGCATTCGAGCACGATGTCGACGCCCAGTTCCTTGTGCGGCAGGTTGGCCGGGTCGCGCTCGGCGGTGACGCGGATGCGCTTGCCGTCAACGACGAGATCATTGCCCTCGGCCGAGACCTTGCCCGGATATTTGCCGTGAACGCTGTCGCGCGAGAAGAGCCATGCGTTGGCCTTGGCGTCGGCGAGATCGTTGATCGCGACCAGTTCGAGACCGGTATCGCCGCGCTCGAGCAATGCGCGCGCCACCAGACGACCGATGCGTCCGAAACCGTTGATTGCAACCTTGACCGTCATCGTCACTCCCCTCGCCGTAGCGGTGCCGACAGGGTCGCGCGCAAAAGGGTCCGGCGCGACGATGGTCGGCGATTCTGTAAAGCGCGCGGTCTTTGCGGTGGGCTGCGGCTCACGTCAACCGTGGCGAGGCAAATCGATCTTGCCCGCCGGTAAAGCCATGCTATCCCGATCGCCGTGGAAGATGACAATAATATTTCTGCACTCGACCGCATCGATCATGCGATCGCCCGGATCGAAGCGATCGTGAAGGGGCGAGCGGAGGCTGACGCGGCCTTGTCGCGCCGCCATCAGGCGCTGCGCAGCCGCGTGGCGCAGGCGATTGCGGCGCTCGACACGCTGATCGATCAGGGATCCAACGACTGATGGCAGATGTCACGCTGACCATCGGCGACCGCCGCCACACCGTCGCCTGCCGCGATGGCGAGGAAGACCAACTGCGCCGACTCGGCACCATGCTCGATGCCCATTGGCTCACCGCCCAGCGCGCGGCGGGCAATGTCGGCGGCGAGCGGGCTATGCTGTTCGTCGCGCTGATGCTCGCCGATGCGCTCGACGAGTCGGAACGCCGGCCGGCGGGCGCCGCGGAAAGCGCCGTCGCGACGCGGATCGCGGAGAAGCTCGAGGCGCTGGTCGCGACCCTTGAGAAAAGCGGCGTTAATCCCTAGATGCATGGGTGGCGGGCACTGCCCGGTACGAGCCTTTATTATCCCTGAGGCTATTCATCATCCAAGGGGGCTGTCCCTGCCCGGATCCTGGTCCGAAGCACATGGTCCCCACCTGACGTACCGTGCGTCAGAGGATAACCCGGCAAACGGCCACGGCGGTCCCGCCACCGCTTCTTCACGGATATCGCCATGATCGAGGACAAGGTCGCGCTGCGCGCACGGATGCGGGCGGCGCGAATCGCCTTTGCCGCCACGACCGATCGCACGCCGATACCTTCCGCGGCATTTCTCGCGCGACTCGCCCCCGGCATGACCGTCGCCTCCTATGTGCCGATGGCGGGCGAGGCCGATCCCTCGATATTGGCGCGCGCGGCGGTCGACGCCGGATGCGTGATCGCCCTGCCCCACGTCACGACGCGCGCGGCACCGATGCGCTTTCTGGCGTGGGACAGCGAGGAGGACCTCATCCCCGGCCCCTTCGGGCTCCACCAGCCACATCACGACGCTCCGGCGCTGGCGCCCGACATCGTGCTGACGCCGCTCGTGGCGTTCGACGCGGCGCTCAACCGACTCGGCCAGGGCGCGGGTTATTATGACCGGGTGTTCGCGGCCTTCCCGCAGGCGTGGCGAATCGGTATCGCCTGGTCGATGCAGCGCGTCGATGCGCTGGCGACCGAACCATGGGACGTGCCGCTTCACGCGGTCGCCACCGAGCAGGACTGGATCACGGCATGACTCCGAGCTGGCGCAAACCCTTCGGCATGCTGCTGATCCTGTTGATCATCGCGGCGTGGGTGATCGGTGTGGCGAGCCTGTCGCGCATCGTCGGCGGTTGGCCGACGCTGGTGCAGCTCGGTTTCTACCTCGTCACCGGGATCGTGTGGATCTGGCTGCTACCGATGCGCCGCATCCTGACGTGGATGGAATCCGGCGGCAAAGGTTGAATTTCGTCATTCCGCGTTTTTGCCGGCGCATCGCGAAAACTGAAAACCGGTTCCCACTTTTCAGCGCGATGCTGGGGGAATGGCGCGAGTGACGGGGCTCGAACCCGCGACCTCCGGCGTGACAGGCCGGCGCTCTAACCAACTGAGCTACACCCGCTTGGAAAGCGTGAGGCGGCGCAACTAGGCGAGCCGCCATACCCTGTCAACCGCTGCCGTCATCCTGATTGCTCCCGCGACCGAAACGGGCGCGGCGCTGTTGCGTCAGCGTGCCGTGTTCGAACAGGAAGCCGGCGATATCGGGCTTGCCGGCGGCGCCGATGACGGTCTGCAGGATGATCAGGAGCGGCACGGCGAGTACCGCGCCGGGCGTGCCCCATACCCAGCTCCAGAAGCTGATCGAGATGAGAATCAGCACCGGGTTGATGGTCAGCCGGTGGCCGACGATCAACGGGGTAATCGCGTTGGCCTCGAGCAGGTGGCAGCCGATCATGATCGTGGGTGGGAGCAGCGCGATCCAGATGTCGCTGAACGTCATCAGCCCGCCGAGCGCCAGCAGCATGGCGGCGGCGATCGGCCCGAAATAGGGCACGTAGTTGAGCAGCGCCGCGATGCCGCCCCACATCACCGGATAGGGCATGCCGATCAGCCACAGGGCGAAGGCGATGACCGCACCGAGCGAGGCGTTGATCAGCGTGATCGTGCCGAGATAGGCGGCGGTATCGTCGACGACGTCCTGGATGACGCGCGCGGTGGCCATCGCCCCGCCGAAGCTGGAGCGGTTGTTGATCGTCTCGCGCCTCAGCTTGGTCCAGTGCGACAGGAAGAAATAGACCACCAGGATGCCGAAAAAGAGCTGGATGAAAATCCCCGGCGCCGTGGTCGCGGCGAGTTCGAGAATCGATCCCGGCGGGCTCACCGCCGCCGCCTGCGAGGGTCTGATCGGGCTGGCGGCCGCAAGATGACGCACGGTGCGATTGACGCTCTTTTCGAGCGAGGCATAGAGCTCGATCAACGGCGCGAGATTCATCTGGATGCGGTCGATGCGCTCGGGAAGCTTGCGGAAGAATTCGGTCGCCGGGATGACGATGGCGACGACCGCCAGCACGGTCGCCGCGACGAAGAACAGCACGCAGGCGAAGGCCGCGATCGGCGACGGGATATGACGCCGTTCGAGCCATTCGAGAATCGGCACCAGCGCGATGGCGATCACCAGCGCCGCGGTGGTCGGCAGGAAGAATGCGGCGCCTTCCTTGAGCGCGAAGGGCATGGCGATGGCAAGGCCGAGGCCGGCGATCAGCGTGAGCGCGGCGAACAGCCGGTCACGGCGCTGGGCGACGCGCTCAGCGTCCCTGCCCTGCTCGTCGCCCGGCAAGCCGAAGGAACCGCTATTGTCGCCCTGATCCACCATGGTTCATGTCCTAGCGGCATTCCTTTCGCGCGCAATGATCGCTAGCCTTGTTTCATGCGCGAACTCATTCTGGTGATCGACGAAGGCACCACCTCCACCCGGGCGATGATCTTCGCCCCCGACGGCACCGTGCGGGCGACGCGTGGCATGGAACTCACGCAGCACTATCCCGAAGCGGGCCGGGTCGAGCACGATGCGGCAGAAATATGGGAGCGCACGCTCGCCTGTTGCCGCGCCGCGATCGAGTCGGCCGGCGGTGTGACGCGGATCGCCGCGATCGGCATCACCAACCAGCGCGAAACGGTGGTGTTCTGGGACAAGGTCAGCGGCGAGCCGCTCGCGCCGGCGATCGTCTGGCAGGATCGGCGCACCGCGGCGATGTGCCGCGCGCTGAAGGACGCCGGCGAGGAGCCGGGGGTGCAAGCCAAGACCGGGCTGCTGCTCGATCCCTATTTCTCGGGTTCGAAGATCGGCTGGGCGATGGCGAACTGGCCGCAACTGGCCGAGGCCGGCGAGCGGCTGGCGGTCGGCACGATCGACAGCTGGCTGATCTGGAAGCTGACCGGCGGCCTGCACGTCACCGATGCGACCAATGCCAGCCGTACCGCGCTGATGGCGATCGGCAGCGGGCATTGGGATGACGGCCTGATCGAACTGTTCGGCGCGCCGCGCGCCGCCTTGCCCGAGATCATCGATTGCGCGGGTACGTTCGGCGAAACGACTCTGTTCGGCGACGCAATCCCGATTTGCGGCATCGCCGGCGACCAGCAGGCGGCGACGATCGGCCAGTCGTGCCTCGCGGTCGGCGAGACCAAGGCGACGTTCGGCACCGGTGCGTTCGTGCTGACGCAGGCCGGTGCGACACCGCCGGTATCGCGCAACCGATTGCTGTCGACCGTGGTGTGGCAGATTGGCGGGCGGCGCGCCTATGCGCTGGAAGGATCGGTGTTCGTCGCCGGCAGCCTGATCAAGTGGTTGCGCGACGCGGTCGGGCTGATCGGTACCGCCGGCGAAACCGAGGCATTGGCGCGATCGGTGGCGGACAATGCCGGCGTCTATCTCGTGCCGGCGCTGTCGGGGCTGGGCGCGCCATGGTGGGAAGCCGAGGCGCGCGCGGCGATCTCCGGGCTGAGCTTCGCCAGCTCGCGGGCGCATATCGTGCGCGCCGCGCTCGAGGCGATGGCGCACCAGGCGCACGACCTGAAGACCGCCTTCGCCGCCGATGGCGTCGACTGGACCAGATTGCGGATCGATGGCGGGATGGTCGCCAATGACTGGATGGCGCAGGATCTCGCCGACATGCTCGATGTCGCGGTCGAGCGGCCGGCAATGGCCGAGACGACCGCGCTCGGCGCGGCGATGCTGGCGGGCGTGGGGTGCGGGCTGTTCGCCGATCTGGCCGCGGCGAGCGCGATGCGCGGGTCGGTCAGCACCTTCACCCCGGACTATGACCACGCACGCCGCGATGCGCGGCTGGCGGGCTGGGCCAACGCGGTTCGCTCGGTCATCGACAACGCCACGGCCGCGCGGACGCCCGGAGGCTCCGCGCGCGCATCGAGCTGATCGCCAGGACTGTCAGGGCACCGGTGTCGGCGATCCCACCGGTTGTGGCTGTGGCTGTGGCTGAGGTTGTGGCTGTGGTTGAGGTTGTGGCGTGGGACTCGGCGTTGGCGAATATTGTGGCGTGGGTTGCGTGGCCCCGCCCGTCGGGCTCTGGCCCTGCGTCGTCAACGACCCGCCCGGCGTCTGCGGAATAGCCGTGCCGTAACTGGGGACACCGGGTACCCCATAAGAGTCCGGTGGCACGCCCTGCCCCGGCTGCCCGGCGTCGGGATAGCCCGGGAATGCGCCGGACGGTGGCGGCGGCAGCGAACGGCGATCGCGATCACCGTTGCCATAGGGTATGAACCGCCGCTCGCCGGGGATCGGGATGCCGAGCCGCTGGGCGAGCAGCGGGAAAAGCAGCGCGCGCAACTGGCCAAAGCCGCGCTCGGACAGCACGAACGGCCCGATCGGCGGCTGGCCGGCGGCGGGGACGAACACCGCGCGCATCGGCTGGGTCACCGCGACGGTGCGACCGGCCGCGGTCACGTCGATCGCGCCGGGGCTGAGCCGGCCCTGGGTCCGCCGACCGGGACCGCGCAGCAGGATCAACGAGGCGGTGGCGGGGTCGCTGCGCACATTCGGGCCCACCGCCGCTTCGCCGGCGGCGATTTCGGCCGCCGCCTGGCCGACAACACCCTCGACGATCGTACCGCGCACGCCGATCGAGGCGATCGGGGTGTTGATGCTGGTCGTGCCGGCGCGATCGGGATGACCCGACATGAAGCGGAAGGCGCCCTTCACGACCGACGCGCTCATCGAACGGGTGCCGCGATAGGGATCGTAGACGAAGCGATCGATCGTCACGCGCGCGCCCGAGCCGACCGTGAAGACGGTCTTGTCGAGCAGCAGCACCTGAAGCTGGCTGCGGCCACCGGTCTGTATCTCGTCGCCGAGGCCGACCCGCTCATGGACCACCGCGATATGCGCCTGGGGTGCGCCGGCGCTCCGCAAGCGGACATTGTTGTAGACCACGGCATTGATGCCGATCGTGTTCGCGCTATCGGCGCCGATCGCGACGCCACCGAGCGCGAGTGAGGCCATCGCCGCCACGAAGGCGGCACCGAGCGCGCGTCGCACTGTGCGGGCCATGGTCACCCCCTCCCCCGGATGCCGGGTCCGCACGCCGCGACGACCGGCGACCAGTCCCCACCGGTTCGTCCGGGCGGCAATTCGGCGATCTCGGCGCGCGCGCCTTCGGGATCGTCGAGCCGGCACAACAGGCTGGCATGGAACAGCAGCGCATCGTCGGATTCGGCATGCATCGCGATGATGCGCTCGGTCGTCGCGACCGCGCCGACCAGGTCGCCGCGCGCCACCTGTTGTCGCGCCAGCCCGAGGCCGGCGGCCGGGTCGACGCTCGTCTCCGCCAGCCGATCGAGTTCGGCAAGCGGATCGCCTTGCGCGCAGGCCGGCGCCGCGCAGCTCGCGACCGCAAGCCAGAATAGCGCTATATATCCCCGGCTGGCCATGATCATGCCTCCGCCCCCCTGCCGGCTTCCTTCGAGTCGGCGCGGGCGAGCATAGGCTTGTCGGGGGCGAGCGGGAACCGTGGCTTTGTGACAGCTCGACTTCGCCTGGCCCGACGAACGCGATAGGGTCGACGGATGAGCGGGAGCAGGACATGACGGACGAGACGCAACGGATCGATATCGCAACGATCGTCGGCCTTGGCATGCTGCTGATGCCGCTGCTGACGATGTGGCACGAAATCGGCGGGCACGCGGCGGCCTGCGCCGTTCAGGGTGGCCGCGTGACGACGATCGGCGCCTTTTATGTCGAGTGCGATGGCCTGGCAGGCGCCCCACGCGTGCTGGTGGCGTGCGCCGGCGTTGGCGTCGACAGCATCCTCGCGCTGCTCGCCTTCCGGCTGTGGCGTCGGGCGAAGGGCGATCTCGCGCGGCTGAGCCTGTGGCTGGTGTGGGTGACCAAGGCGTTCGTCGCGGCGGGGTATTTCTGCTTTTCCGGCGCGACCGGGGTCGGCGATCTGGGGCCCGGTGCCGATGGCGGGATCGGGCCGCTGCCGCTGCCCTATCTGTGGCGCGCCGGCGAACTGGCGCTCGGCATCGCCGTCTATGTGCTGCTGGTACGCGCCGCGATCCGCACGCTGACCGAAATGCTCGGCGACGGCGCCGCGACCGCACTGGCGCGGCGCATCATCGCGCATGGTTATTATGTGACGATCGGCTGTGCGGCGGTACTGGTCGGCCTGCTCAACCCCAAGGGCATCTTCATCACCATCATGTCGGCGGCGGCATCGTCGTTCGGCGGCAATGCCGGGATGATATCGGTCGGCTTCACGGTACCCCATGGCAGGACGACGAAGCGCTTCGTCATCGCGCGAAGCTGGCCGATCATCGTCGCCGGCGCGGTGATGCTGACCGCCTTCGCGCTGGTGCTCGGGCCATCGGAGCATCTGCGCTAGGCTACACCCCGCCGACGTCGCCTGAGGCAGGGTGGTGCCCGTCGCGATCAACCCTCGGAAGCAGTCCGTCCGCAGTGCGCGAATGTCTGCCGTTCGATCCCCGCGCCCAACCTAAGCCGCCACGCGATCCTCGAACAACACCTTCAAATCCTTCTTCAGGATCTTCCCGTTGGCGTTGCGCGGCAGGGTTTCCTGGACGAAGCGGATCGCGACCGGGGTCTTGAACACCGCGAGGCGTTCGCGCACCCAGGCTTGGAGTTCGGCCTCGGTCGCGGTCATGCCGGGGGCGAGATGGACGACCGCCGCCGGCTCCTCGCCGAGCGTGCGATGCGGTATGCCGATCAACGCGCAATCGGTGACGGCGGGATGGGCGTAGAGGACGTTTTCGACCTCGCTCGAATAGATGTTCTCGCCACCGCGGATCACCATGTCCTTGGCGCGATCGACGATATAGGCGAAGCCCTCTTCGTCGAGCCGCGCGAGATCGCCCGTGCGGACCCAGCCGTCGACGAAGGTCGCGGCGGTCGCCTCCGGCTTGTTCCAGTAACCGCGCACGACCATCGGGCCGCGCGCCCATAGTTCGCCGACCTCGCCGACCGGCAGTTCGGTGACGCCATCGTCGGCGACGATCTTGAGATCGGCGACCGCGACCGGCGGGCCGGCGCTCAACGGGCGGTTGAGATAATCCTCGGCGGCGTGGCTGGTGACGGTCGCCATCGTCTCGGTCATGCCCCAGCCATTGCCGGGCAGCGCGCCGAATTCGCTGTAGATGCGCCGCACCAGTTCGGGCGCGGACGGCGCGCCGCCATAAGCGATCGATTCGAGCGAGGAGAGATCATAGTTGGCGCGGTCGGGATGTTCAAGCAGCTGCCAGGCGATCGTCGGCACGCCACCGGTAATGTGGACCTTTTCGGTTTCGATGATCTCCATCGCGCGGACCGCGTCCCATTTGCGCATGAAGATCATCGTCGAGCCGCTGGCGAGTACGCCCATCATCGTCGCGCTGCATGCCGTGACATGAAACAACGGGATGCAGGCGAGGAAAGTGCGCGGCTGCGGCGCCGGTGGCTCCTCGCCACGGCGCAATGCGGCGCGCGCGCCGGCATAGCCAGAGGTCATGATGTTGGTGGTGAGGTTGCGATGCGTGCCGAGCGCGCCCTTGGGGTTGCCGGTGGTGCCGCTGGTGTAGAAGATCGTCGCGTCGTCGTCGGGGGCGATCGCCACCTCGGGCAGCGTCGCCTCGGGCAGGTCGGCATAGCCGGCGGGGGTGCCGATGACGTCCTCGAGCCGCGAGGCGCGGCCGGCGAGCGGGGTCGAGGCACGCGACACGACGATACGCTCGACGCCGGGCAGGGCGGGCATGTCAGCGGACAGGCGCTGGTAGCGCTCGTCGTCGAGGAACAGGATGCGCGCGCCCGAATCGTCGATGCCATATTCGAGTTCGCCCGCCGTCCACCAGGCGTTGAGCGGCACGACGATCGCACCGATGCTGGCGGCGGCGAAGAAGATCACCGGCCATTCGGGCAGATTGCGCATCGCCAGCGCGACGCGGTCGCCCTTGACGATGCCGATCTCGCTGAGCCAAGCCGCCAGCCGCGCGACAGCGCGGTAATTGGCCTCATAGGTGACGCGTTCGTCCTCGTAGATCGTGAGCACGCGGTCGCCATGCGCGCGCGTCGCGGCGACGAGCCAGGCGAGCGTCGGCGGCGCGTTCTTCCACACGCGCGTCGGCACGCCGTGGACGTCGACCGTCTCCATCTCGAATTTCTCGCCGGGCGCGGTCAGCGCGGCACATGCCTGGTCGAGCGAAACCTTCGGCCAGGCAGGATCAAGCGCGATCAGCGTTTCGGTCTCAACGGCCCGGTCACTCACAGCGCTTTTCTCCTTGCGAATTGAAAACCGGGTTCGGCTGCCCGGCCAGTTTCCGCAAGGTTAGTGTTGATTCGAGCCGCACTCAAGGCAATAGGGACCTATCGTTTCGAAATCGGGGTATGGAGACTTATGCGAATCGCCGATGCCGCAAAGCATGGTTTCGATCCGACGCGCCTGGCGGCGATCGATGCGTTCGTCGACGAACGCTATATCGCGTCGGGCAAGCTGCCCCATGCCCAATTGCTGATCGCGCGCGACGGGGAGATCGTCCACTTTTCCAACCTCGGCGCAGCGCGCGAGGGCGGCGGAGCGATCGACGAAAGTTCGCTGTTCCGCATTGCCTCGATGACCAAGCCGATCACCTCGATCGCCTTCATGATGCTGGTCGAGCAGGGCCTGGTCGCGGTCGACACGCCGGTTCATCACGTACTGCCCGAGTTCAAGGATATCGGCGTTTACGAAGCCGGTGGCGGGGGCGTGCCGTTCGCAACGCGGCCGACGACCGAGCCGATGCGGATGGTCGACCTGCTGCGTCACACCTCGGGGCTGACCTACGGGTTCCAGAACCGGTCGAACATCGACGCCGCCTATCGCGAAGCGAAGATCGAGAACTGGCACGGCAATCTCGATCTCGATGGCTTTATCGCGGTACTGGGCAAACTGCCGCTGGAATTCTCGCCGGGCACGGCATGGAATTACTCGGTGTCGACCGACGTGCTCGGCGCGGTCGTGGAGCGCGTCTCCGGGATGAAGCTGCCCGAATTCTTCGCGTCGCGGATCTTCGGGCCGCTCGGGATGAACGACAGCTTTTTCACGGTGCCCGCGGACAAGATCGATCGGCTGACCGATTGCTACACCTTCGTGCCCGGCAAGGGTCGCGTGATGTACGATCGCGGTGCCGAGAGCGCGTGGAGCCGGATACCGAAACTGGTGTCGGGCGGCGGTGGGCTGGTGTCGACCGCGCTCGATTACGACCGATTCTGCCGCATGTGCCTGAACGGCGGTACGCTCGATGGCGCCCGTATCGTCGGGCGCAAGACGCTCGACCTGATGACGCAGAACCATCTGCCGGGCAAATCGGATCTCGCGGCGATGTCGAAGTCGCTGTTCAGCGAGGCCGCCAATGCCGGGACGGGCTTCGGCCTCGGCTTCGCGGTCAATGTCGATGTGTCGCGCTCGATGATTCCCGGCTCCGTTGGTGAATATTATTGGGGCGGGGTGTTCTCGACCGCCTTCTTCATCGACCCCGTCGAGCGGCTGCACATGGTGTTCATGACGCAGATGTCGCCGTCCAGCACCTACCCGATCCGCCGTGAGCTCAAGACGATGATCTACGCCGCGATGACCTGAGCAATGCCTTCCCCGGCGAAGGCCGGAGCCCAGTTGGAAAGGCCGGAGCAACTGGCCGGAACGCTGGACAATGTTCGTTTCGATACTGGACCCCGGCCTTCGCCGGGGAAGGAGTGAAGAAGAATGACCTCGCCGATTACCACCGAACGCCATGACGACGTGCTCGTCATCATCTCGAACAACCCACCCGTCAACGCGCTCGGCGCGGCGGTGCGGCAGGGGCTGGAGGCCGGCATCAAGCAGGGCCTCGCCGATGCCAGCGTCAAGGCGATGGTGATCCGCTGCGACGGCCGCACCTTCTTCGCCGGAGCCGACATCACCGAATTCGGCCGGCCGATGCAGGAGCCGGGCCTGCCGACCGTGGTCGACATGATCGAAGCGTCGGACAAGCCGGTGATCGCGGCGATCCACGGCACCGCGCTGGGCGGTGGCTGCGAGGTCACGCTGGGCTGTCATTATCGTATTGCCGTTCCCTCGGCGAAGATCGGCACCCCCGAAGTCAAGCTCGGCCTCCTGCCCGGCGCCGGCGGGACGCAGCGCATTCCGCGCATCGCCGGCGTGCCGCTGGCACTGGAGATGACCGCCAAGGGCGACCCGATCTCGGCGAAGAAGGCACTCGATGCCGGGCTGATCGACCGGATCGCCGGCGAGACCAGCCTGGTCGACGACGCCATCGCCTTTGCCCGCGAAATGGCCGACGCCCGCCCCCTGCCCCGCGCCAGCCAGAAGATCGCCAAGGCCGACCCCGACGCGGTCGCGGCGTTCAAGAAGGAGAATGCCAAGCGCTTCCGCGGCTTCGACGCGCCGGCGGCGAACATCGCCTGTGTCGAAAAGGCCAGCGACGGATCGAGCTTCGAAGAGGGCATCGCCTTCGAGCGGCAGGAATTCATGAAGCTGATGATGGGCACGCAATCCGCCGCGCAGCGCCACATCTTCTTCGCCGAACGCCAGGCCGCCAAGATCGACGGCATCCCGAGCGACATCAAGCTGCGCGAGATCAAGCGCGTGGGCGTGATCGGTGCCGGCACGATGGGTGGCGGCATCTCGATGAACTTCCTGTCGGTCGGCATCCCGGTGACGATCGTCGAGATGGCGCAGGAAGCGCTCGACCGTGGCACCGGCGTGATCCGCAAGAATTATGAGGCATCGGCGGCCAAGGGCCGGCTGAAGCCCGAGCAGGTCGAAGCGGCAATGGGCGCGCTTAACCCGACGCTCGATTTCGAACAGCTCGCCGATTGCGACCTGATCATCGAGGCGGTCTACGAGACGATGGAGGTCAAGAAGGAGATTTTCGGCAAGCTCGACAAGATCGCCAAGCCGGGCGCGATTCTCGCCTCCAACACGTCCTACCTCAATATCGACGAGATCGCGGCGTGCACGGCGCGGCCCGAGGATGTGCTCGGGATGCACTTCTTCTCGCCGGCCAATGTCATGAAGCTGCTCGAAGTGGTGCGCGGCGCCAAGACCGCGCCCGACGTGCTGGCAACGGTGATGGCGCTGGCCAAGACGATCAGGAAGGTCGCGGTAGTCGCCGGCGTGTGCCACGGCTTCATCGGCAACCGCATGCTGATGCCGCGCCAGGTCGAAGCCAACAAGTTGCTGATGGAAGGCGCGACGCCCGAGCAGATCGACCGCGTCCATGTCGCCTTCGGCATGCCGATGGGGCCGTTCCAGATGAGCGATCTCGCCGGCGTCGACATCGGCTGGCACCGTGACCCGACCCGGATCGAGAATATCCGCGACGCGCTCGCCGCCGAGGGACGCTGGGGGCAGAAGACCGGCAAGGGCTTCTACGATTATGACGAGAAGCGGAACCCGACCCCCTCGCCCCGCGTCGCCGAAATCATCGAGGATTTTCGCTCCAAGTCGAACCTGCAGAAGCGCGAGATCAGCGACGAGGAGATCGTCGAGCGCACGCTCTACACGATGGTCAACGAGGGCGCGCTGATCCTCGAGGAGAAGATGGCGCAGCGCGCATCGGACATCGATGTGGTGTGGATCTATGGCTATGGCTGGCCGGTCTATCGCGGCGGCCCGATGTTCTGGGCCGACACCGAAGGGCTGAAGAAGATCGTCGCGGGGCTCGAGAAGCATGGCTTCAAGGTCGCCGAATTGCTCAAGAGCAAGGCGGAGAGCGGCGGGCGCTTCAATTGAGCGAAAGGTCCGCCCTCGAAACGGCTGCGGCGATCCGCCGCGGCGAGACGACCGCCTTGCAGCAATGCGAGGCGGCGATCGCCCGGATCGAGGCGCGCGACGGTGCCTTGAATGCCGTCGTCGTCCGCGATTTCGACCGGGCGCGCGCGCAGGCGCGCGCGGTCGACGCCGGCCCGCAGGATTTGCCGCTGCTCGGCGTGCCGATGACGGTCAAGGAATCGTATAACGTCGCCGGCCTGCCGACCAACTGGGGCTTTACCGAGCATCGCGATTTCATCGCCGGCGAGGACGCCGAACTGGTCAAACGACTGAAGCGCGCCGGGGCGGTGATCCTCGGCAAGACCAATGTACCGGTCGGACTGGCCGACCTGCAATCGAACAACCCGATCTATGGCCGTACCCATAACGCCATCGACCCGACGCGCAGCGCGGGCGGATCATCGGGTGGCGGCGCGGTGGCGCTCGCCTCGGGCATGGTGGCATTGGAGATCGGATCCGACATTGGCGGGTCGATCCGCGTGCCGGCGGCGTTCAACGGCGTGTGGGGGCACAAGCCGACCTATGACGCACTGTCGTCGGATGGCCACAGCTTTCCGGGCACCGACGGCGCGCGGGTCGCACTTGGGGTGTGCGGGCCATTGGCGCGCGATGCCGACGATCTGGTGGCGGCGCTCGACATATTGTCGGACTTTCCTTTGCCGGCGGCGACGGTGCGTGGCGCCAACGGCTTGCGCGTCCTGCTGCTCACGGCACATCCGCGCGCGCAGATTCAGACGTCGATCGTTGCCGCGCTGGAGCATGCCGGCAGAGCGCTGGACGCAGCCGGCGCGCGGGTCGATCGGACCAGTGACTTGCTGCCCGACCTGAGCGAGCAGCACCGCCATTACATGCACATGCTCAACATCGCGATGACCCGCGGCGCGCCGTCGCCGGGACGCGACGCGCCGACGCTGGCCGAATGGTTCGCGCTGGGCGATCAACAAGCACGCAACCGCCGTGCCTGGGCAACGCTGTTCGGGCAGTATGACGCGGTGATCGCCCCGACCGTCGGCATGACCGCCTTTCCGCATGACGACACGCCGCTGGCCGACCGCCAGCTGAGCATCGACGGCGTCGACACCAAATTCGGTGCGCAGTTCGCCTTTCCCGGCATTGCCACCTTCCCGATGCTGCCTGCCACCTCGGTACCGATCGGCCGCGACGCCGACGGGCTGCCGATCGGCGTGCAGGTGATCACCGATATGTGGCGCGACCACGATGCCATCGCGATCGCGCGTACGCTGCACGATCTAGTCTGGAGCAAGTAGATGACCGACCTCGATACGTTCCGCGCCGAGACGCGCGCCTGGCTGGAGGAAAACTGCCCGCCCGAAATGCGCGAGCCGATGCGCGGCGAGAAGGACGCGGTATGGGGCGGACGCGACCAGTCGATGCTGACGCCTGCGCAGAAGAGCTGGATGGACGCGATGGGCGCGCGCGGCTGGACCGTGCCGGATTGGCCCAAGGCCTATGGCGGCGGCGGGCTGAGCGCGGCCGAAACCAAGATTTTGCGCGAGGAGATGGTGCGGCTGAAGTGTCGCAACCCGCTCAACAGCTTCGGCATCTCGATGCTTGGGCCGGCCTTGCTCAAATATGGCACCGAGGAGCAGAAGCTCGAATACCTGCCCAAGATCGCGCGCGGCGAGATCCGCTGGTGCCAGGGTTATTCGGAACCGAATGCCGGATCGGACCTCGCCAGCCTCGCCACCTCGGCCGAGGACAAGGGCGACCATTATCTGATCAACGGCCAGAAGGTGTGGACCTCTTACGCCGACAAGGCCGACTGGATCTTTTGCCTCGTCCGCACCGACAAGACGACCAAGCAGGGCGGGATCAGCTTCGTGCTGTTCGACATGGCCTCGCCCGGCGTCTCGACCAAGCCGATCCTGCTGATCTCGGGCTATTCGCCCTTCTGCGAGACCTTTTTCGACAATGTGAAGGTGCCGAAGAGCCAGCGCGTCCATGACGAGAACAAAGGCTGGGACGTCGCCAAATATCTGCTCGGCCATGAGCGCGAGATGATCTCGGGCATGGGGCTGGGCTCGACCGGCGGCAATCCGCTGATCGAGGGTGCCTTGGCGACGATCGGGCTCGACCATGACGGCAAGCTCGCCGACCCGCTGCTGCGTGGCCAGATCGCGTTGTTCGAGGTGCGCTCCGAGGCATTCGCGATGATGTCGGAGCGGTTTATCGACGAGTTGAAGGCGGGCCGCGCGCACCCGGCGCAGCCGTCGATGATGAAATATTACGGCACCGAGCTCAACAAGAGCCGTTACGAGCTGATGATGGCCTCGGGCGGGTCGGACGCGCTCGAATGGGAGAGCGAAGCCTCGAACGGTGGCGCCACGCCGCGCGCCTGGCTGCGCACCAAAGCCAATTCGATTGAGGGCGGGACCAGCGAGGTGCAGCTCAACATCATCGCCAAGCGCATCCTGGAATTGCCGGGGGCTTGATGAATTTCCCTCTCCCCTCCGGGGAGAGGGCAAGCGAGCGAAGCGAAGCGCGGGAGAGGGGCAGGACAGAACGCTGACGTCCGCGTGACTGCCCCTCTCCCCTACCCTCTCCCCGCAAGCGGGGAGAGGGAGAAGAACAGGAAGACACCAAAATGCCGCTATACCTCAACGACGAACAGACGATGCTGCGCGAAACCGCGAAGGGCTTCGTCGCCGAACATGCCCCGGTCAGCCATATGCGCGGCCTGCGCGACAGCAAGGATAGCACTGGTTTCAGCCGCGACCTGTGGAAGCAGTTCGCCGAACTGGGCTTGACCGGAATCCTGATCGGCGAGGAACAGGGCGGCCTGGGGCTCGGCCATGTCGAGGCCGGGATCGTGCTGGAAGAGATTGGCCGCAACCTCTCACCCTCCCCGTTCCTGTCGACCGCCGTCGCGGCGGTCGCGGCCTTGAGCGGTACACCGCATGCTGCGCGCTGGTTCCCCGGTATCGTCGCCGGCGAGACCGTCGCCGCGCTGGCGATCGACGAGGCGGCCAAGCATCGCGACGCGATCGGCATGAAGGCCGAGCGCTCGGGCAACGGCTTCAAGCTGACCGGCAGGAAGCAGTTCGTCACGCACGGCCATGTCGCCGATCTGCTGATCGTCGCGGCACGCACCGCCGGGTCGCCGGATGATGCGCATGGCATCACATTGTTCGCGGTCGACAAGGGCGCCGCAGGCCTGACCAGCGTCGCGGAGCGGCTGGCCGATGCCAGCCTCGCCGCGCGGCTGGAATTCGACGGCGTCGAGGTCGATGCCGATGCGGTGATCGGCGAGGTCGATGCCGGCCGCGACCCGCTCGCCCGGCTGCTGCGCGCGGGGCGCACCGGCGCGTCGGCCGAACTGCTCGGCGTCGGCGGCGGGGCGATGGACATGACCGTCTCCTACCTCAAGGAACGCAAGCAGTTCGGCGTCGCGATCGGCAGTTTCCAGGCGCTGCAACACCGCGCCGCGCATCTCTATTCGGAGATGGAGGTGGCGCGGGCCGCGGTGCTCAAGGCGCAGCAATTGCTCGATGCGGGCGATCCGGCCGCTGAAGCGGCTGTGTCAGTCGCCAAGGCGATGACCGCACTTGCCACCACGCTCAGCGTGCAGGAAGGTGTGCAGATGCATGGCGGCATCGGCATGACCGACGAATATGACATCGGCTTCTACATGAAGCGCGCGCGCGTGCTCGCCGAGATGTTCGGCGACGCCAACTTCCACGCCGACCGGCTCGCCACCGCGGCAGGTTATTGATGGATATCGGCACACCCGCCGACGCGCGACCCGAGGATCTCGTCCGGGGGCTCGTCGATCTGCTCGACATCGAGGAGATCGACCGTGATCTTTATCGCGGCAAGCGCCAGCCGGGCGGCGTCGGGCGCGTGTTCGGCGGGCAGGTTATTGCCCAGGCATTGCAGGCGGCACAGCGTTCGACCGAGGCCCCAAAGATCGCGCACTCGTTGCACGCCTATTTCATGCGACCGGGCAATGAGGATTTCCCGATCGTCTACCGCGTGGTGCGCGATTTCGAAGGGCGCAGCTTCGCCACGCGACGCGTGATCGCGCTGCAACGCGGCGAGCCGATCCTCAACATGGCGGCGAGCTTCCAGGTACCGGAGGACGGGCTGCGCCACCAGGATGCGATGCCCGACGTGCCGGGACCCGAATCGCTCCAGTCCGAAGCCGAACTGCGCCGCGACATGGCCGACGAAATCCCCGAGAAATTCCGTCGCCATATGCTGCGCGGGCGGCCGGTCGAGATCCGCCCGGTGCAACCGCGCAGCTGGTTCCGGCCCGACAAGCGTGAGCCGCGGCAGGACAGCTGGTTCCGGCTGGTCGCACCGATCGGCGACGATGCGGCGATGCACCGCGCGATCCTGGCCTATGCCTCCGACATGTCTTTGCTCGGCACCGCGACGCTGGCGCATGGCGTCAACTGGATGACGCACAATCTGCAGACCGCGAGCCTCGACCATTCGCTGTGGCTGCACGAGGATTTTCGCGCCGACGAGTGGCTGCTCTATGCCTGCGACAGCCCCTGGGCGGGCCATGCGCGCGGCTTCAATCGCGGCAAGATCTACACGCAGGACGGCCGACTGGTGGCGAGCGTGGCGCAGGAAGGGCTGATGAGACTGCGGGAATGACCGACCCGCTTTCCGCCGATATCGCCGACTTCACGCGGCGCGATTTCACCTTTGGCGGGAAGACCAAGCCGGTGCTGTGCACCGGCGACCACGGCCCGGCGGTAATCGTCATCCATGAGATTTTCGGCTTCACGCCGCCGCTGGCGCGCTTCTGCCGCTGGGTCGCGGCGGCAGGCATGCGGGTTTATGCGCCGATCCTGATCGGCACGCCCGACGCGCATAACCGCGAAAAAACCGGGCTGCTCGATATCCTGCGGCTCTGCGTCAGTCGTGAGTTCACGCTGTTTCGCACCGGCAAGTCGAGCCCGGTGGTCGACTGGCTCAAGCCGCTCGCAAGACAGGCCCATATCGAATGCGGCGGCCCCGGTATCGGCGTGATCGGGATGTGCCTGACCGGCGGCTTCGCCCTGTCGATGGCGGTCGACCCGGTCGTGCTGGCGCCGGTGCTCTCGCAGCCAAGCATGCCTGTCGGCAAACCCGGTGCGCTCGACATCGCGGCCGCCGACCTTGCGATCGTCAGGCAACGCACCTGTGACGAGGGCCTGACGCTGCGTGGTTATCGCTTCGAGGGCGATACGATCGCCAGGCATGAGAAATTCGTCACGCTCGAAGAGGCGTTCGGCGCGGCGTTTACCGGCAAGGAACTCCCCGACTCGGCCGGCAACCCCGCCGGCATGATCAGCGAGGGCAAGCCGCCACACAGCGTGGTGACGCGCGACCTGATCGACGCGGCGGGTGAGCCGACGCGCGCGGCGGCAGATGAAATCATCGCACATTTCCGGACCATATTGGGCGCCTGAGCCGCGCCCGGCCAGATGAACGCCGCCCTTCAACCCGGTTCAGCAACCCGATCAACACCGAGGCGTAGTCTTCTTTCTGTCCCGCCCCCCGGGATGAAAGGAAGTCCGATGAAACTCTTCAAAACCATCGCAGCGGCCGGTTTGCTTTTGTCGACCGTCACGATCGCGACCGGTGCCCAGGCGCAGGATTATCGTGGCGGCCAACGTCACGAGCAGCGCGACCGCCACAGCGGCTACGACCGCGACCGGCATGATCGCGCGGACCGCCACGATCGTCGCGAGGAACGCCGCCACTATGGCTGGGATCGCGGCCGTCACTATGGGTGGGATCGCCACCATCGCCGTTGCTGGACCGAATGGCGCCATCACCACCAGGTGCGAATCTGCCGCTAAACCAGGTGTCGGGGCGGCCCAGCGCCGCCCCGGTCACACTGCCGTCTTGCCATATTCCTGCTTGGTGACCGGATGGCTCGACGAGAGCCCGCCATCGACGGCGATCGCCTGACCGTTGACGTAGCTGGCATCGTCGGAGGCGAGGAATGCGGCAACCTTGGCGAGTTCTTCGGGCTGCGCGCCGCGGCGCAGCGGATTGAGCCGGCCGACACGATCCATCTTTCCCGCCTCACGGGCATAGTCGAAGGTCGGCTTGGTCATGCCGGTCTCGGTCAGGCCGGGGCAGATCGCGTTGACACGAACATTCGATCCCGAAAGTTGCTGTGCGGCGACCTGGGCGAGATTGATCACGCCCGCCTTCGAGGCCGAATAGGCAGGCGAACCGGCGCCGGAGCGGATGCCTGCGACGCTGGCGGTGAGCACGATCGCACCACCACCGCGTTCCGCGATCTTCGGTGCGGCATGCTTGATCGCGAGATACGGGCCGATCAGATTGACGCGCAAAACCTCGGTGATCAACGCGACATCGGTGTCGAAGATATTGGCCATGCCGCCCGAAATGCCGGCATTGGCGAACATCACGTCGAGCCCACCGAACCGCTCGACGGCGAGCGCTATGGCGCGGATGACATCGTCCTCATTGCCGGCATCGATGCGGATGGCGTGCGCGACGCCACCTTGCTCGACGATTTCGGCGGCTACCTTCTCGGCCGCTTCCGTCTTGTCGGCGACGATCACCTGCCCGCCCTCGCGCGCGAACAGCATGGCGGCGGCGCGGCCGATGCCCGACCCGGCACCGGTGACAATGATCGACTTTCCAACGAAGCGCATCATTTCGACTCTCCTAGATCGTCACGCCGCCATCGATGACGATGGTCTGGCCGGTCATGTACGCGCTCGCCGCGCCGGCGAGGAACACCACAGCGCCGGCAATTTCCTCGGGCTGACCGATGCGGCGCAGCGGGGTGACGGCGTTGCGACGCTCGGCGGCCTTTTCGTCCTCCCACAAGGCGCGGGCGAAATCGGTCTTGATCAGCCCCGGCGCGATGCAATTCACGCGGATGTTGAACGGGCCATATTCGTGCGCGAGATTGCGCGCGAGTTGCATGTCGGCGGCCTTGGAAATGGCATAGGCGCCGATCACCGGTGTACCGCGAATCCCGCCGATCGACGAGATGATGACGATCGACCCGCTCTTGCGCTCGCGCATTTCGGGCGCGACCATCGAGATCAGCCAGTGGTTGGAGACGATATTGTTGTCGAGGATCTTGCGGAACTGCTCGTCGGCAATGCCCTCTTGCGGCCCGTAATAGGGATTGGACGCGGCGTTGCAGACGAGGATGTCGATGGGGCCGAACGCCTTGCGCGTCTCATCGACGAGGTGCTGCAGCCCGGCCTTGTCGGAAATGTTGGCGGCCACCGCGATCGCCTTGCCGGGGCCGAATTCGGCATCGATCTCGGCGACGACGGCATCACAGGCGTCCTGCTTGCGGCTCGAAATGGCGACACGCGCGCCGTGGCGGACCAGCTCGATCGCCGAGGCCTTGCCGATGCCGCGCGTCGACCCGGTAACGATCGCCACCTTGTCCGTCAGGTCGAAGAGATTGGCCATGATCAGTCCTTTGCTCCAGCCTGCTTCGCGAAGCCCCACGCCGCCGAGGCGAGGCCATAGACACGCTCCGCCGTCTTTTCGGCCTGGGCGCTCGAGGCGGTGCCGTCGACGATGCGCTTCTTGATGCCCTGGACGATGCCGGTGAGGCGGAAGAGATTGTAGGTGAAATACCATTCGAGCTGCGGCACGCCGTCGCGGCCGGTGGCGGCGCAATAGCGATCGGTCACCTCGGCGATGGTTGGGATGCCGGTCTCGGGGCCGGCGAGCCCCTTCACGCCGGATCGTCCCTCAGGCTCGGTCACCCAGTTCATCAGCAGGTACGAGAAATCGGCGAGCGGATCGCCGAGCGTCGACAGTTCCCAGTCGAGCACGGCGATGACGCGAGGTGCGTCGGGCGCGAAGATCATGTTGTCGATGCGATAGTCGCCATGGACGACCGAGGTGCGCGTCTGCTCTGGCAAGGTGGCGGGCAACCACGCGATCAACCGCTCGACGTCGGGCATGTGCTCGGTTTCGGAGGCGCGATATTGTTTGGTCCAGCGGGCGACCTGGCGCTCGAAATAATTGCCCGGCTTGCCGTAGCTTTCGAGGCCGGCGGCGATATGATCGAGATTGTGCAGCGCGGCCAGCGTATCGACCATCGCGTCATAATGCGCGCGGCGCGCGGACGGCGTGAGATCGGGCATCGATCCGTCCCAGATCGTGCGCCCTTCGACCATCTCCATGATGTAGAAGGCCGAGCCGACGACACCGTCATCCTCGCACAGGCCGTAGGGGCGTGGCACCGGAAAGCCGGTCGGGTGGAGGCCGGCGATGACGCGATATTCGCGATCGACCGCATGGGCCGAGGGAAGCAGCGGGCCGAACGGCTTGCGGCGCAAGACATAGGAAGTGGTCGGCGTGTCGAGCCGGTAGGTCGGATTGGATTGGCCGCCGGCGAACTTGGCATAGCTGAGCGGGCCGGCGAAGCCTGCGACATGGTCTTCCATCCACGCGGCCAGCCGGACGAGGTCGAGCCGGTCGCGCTCCTCGACCGGGAGGGTGCCGGTCATGGTTTTCTGCGCGTCGCTCATCAGAACACGATCACCGAGCGCGTGGTGTCGCCCTTGCGCAATTCGTCGAAGGCGACGTTGACCTGATCGAGCGGCATACGGTCGGCGATGATCGTGTCGAGATCGAGCAGCCCGCGCATGTAGAAATCGACGAGCCGCGGAATTTCGACCGGGAAGCGATTGGCCCCCATCAAAGCGCCCTGCAGGCGCTTGCCACCGAGCAGATCCATCGCCGACAGGCCGACCTTCTCGTTCAGCGGCATCATGCCGAGGATCGTCGCGGTCCCGCCGCGCCGCAGTACCTTGACCGCGGTCGCTGCCGATTGCGGCCGGCCGACCGCCTCGATCGCGTGATGCACACCACCATTGCTGATCTCGACCACCTGCTCGGCGCAACTATCCGACAGCGCGTCGACCGAATGGGTCGCGCCGAGCTTCTCCGCGAGCGCCCGCTTCTCCGCAATGGGGTCGACAGCGACGATCCTGCCCGCGCCGGCAATCCGCGCCGCGTTGATCGCGGCAAGGCCGACGCCGCCGCAGCCGACCACGCACACCGTTTCACCGGGCACGACATCGGCCGCGTTGAACACCGCCCCTGCCCCGGTTGTGACCGCGCAGCCGATGATCGCGGCGCGATCGAGCGGCATGTCGCGATCAATCGCGACACAGGCATGCTCATGAATGAGCATCATCTCGGCATATGCCGAGAGGTTGAGCATCTGGTTGACCACCGACCCGTCGGCGAAGGTCAGCCGGGGTGGCGCATCCTTGGGGCGGCGGACATCGGCCGCGACGCACAACGACATGCGGCCGGTGACACAGAATTCGCAATGCCCGCAAAAGGCCGACAGGCAGGTGATGACATGATCGCCGACCTTGACGGTGCGAACCTCACTGCCGACCGCCTCGACGACGCCTGCCGCCTCGTGCCCCGGAATCGTCGGCATGGCATGCGGATAAGCGCCATCGACGAAATGCAGGTCCGAGCGGCATACGCCGACCGCAGCCGTGCGGATCAGTACTTCGTGCGGCGCCGGCTTCGACACGATGACGTCTTCGATGGACAGCGGCTTCCCCGCCTCGAACAGAACGGCAGCTTTCACAACTCTTCCTTCTTCGTCACCCCGAACTCGTTCCGGGGGCCACCATCCCGCAAAAGCTGCGGGCGGCGGGAACGTTGCACCGTGGATGCCGGAACAAGTCCGGCATGACGGATGGCTTCAGCGCCGCATCGCTTCCTTGGCCGCGACGGCCTCGGGCAAATCGGCATATTTGCCGAACTCGTTGCGCGCGATCGCACGGTTATGGACCTCGTCCGGGCCATCGGCGAAGCGCAGCGTGCGCATTGCGGCCCAGTCGTGCGCGAGATGGAAATCCTGGCTGACGCCACCACCGCCATGTGCCTGGACCGCATCGTCAAGAATCTGCAGCGCCATGCTGGGCGCGGCGACCTTGATCATCGCGATCTCGAGCTGCGCGGCCTTGTTGCCGGCCTTGTCCATCATGTCAGCCGCCTTGAGGCACAACAGGCGTGTCATCTCGATGTCGATGCGCGCCTTGGCGATGCGCTGTTCCCATACCGAATGATCGGCGATGCGCTTGCCGAAGGCGACGCGCGTCAGCAGGCGCTTGGCCATCGCCTCGATCGCCGTCTCCGCCACGCCGATCGTACGCATGCAGTGATGGATGCGACCCGGCCCGAGGCGCCCCTGCGCGATTTCGAAGCCGCGGCCCTCGCCGAGCAGGATATTCTCGGCCGGCACCCTGACATCGGTCAGCACGACCTCGCCGTGACCATGGGGGGCATGGTCGTAGCCATAAACCGACAGCATGCGCTCGATCTTCACGCCGGGCGCTTCCATGTCGAGGATCATCATCGACTGCTGGGTGTGGCGCGTCGACTCGGGGTTGGTCTTGCCCATCAGGATCGCGACCTTGCAGCGCGGATCGCCCACGCCCGACGACCACCATTTGGTGCCGTTGACGATATAGTGATCGCCATCGCGCACCATCGAGGTCTGGATGTTGGTCGCATCCGACGAGGCGACGGCCGGTTCGGTCATCAGGAAGGCCGAACGGATCTCGCCGTTCATCAGCGGCTTCAGCCAGCGTTCCTTCTGTTCGCGCGTACCGTAGCGATGAAGCACTTCCATGTTGCCGGTATCGGGTGCCGAACAGTTGAAGCATTCGCTGGCCCAGCCGATCTTGCCCATTTCCTCGGCGCACAGCGCATATTCGAGGTTGGTGAGCTGGGTGCCTTCGAATTCGAAACTGTCGTCGACATGCGTGCGGCCCGATTGCGGCGGCATGAAGAAATTCCACAGGCCCTGCGCCTTGGTTTTTTCCTTCATTTCCTCGATCACCGGAATGACCTTCCAGCGCTCGCCCGACTTGGATTGCGCGTCATAGTCGGCCTGGCGGGGTCGGATGTTCTGGTCGATAAAGGCCTTCACACGATCCCGGAAAAAGGTCTCTCGTTCGTTGAGCGTGAAGTCCATGGCCGCCTCTCGGATTGCTGTGTCGTGGGGCCGCTTAAACCGTACCGCGTTTTCGGTAAAGCTTGATCGACACCAAAATCGTAGCGGCAAAGGGCGATAGAAAAAACACTGTTTCTTCGAAAATAAGCTGTTACAAATTTGTGGATGGAGGCCGAGCTAGCACCCCGACAGGATGAGGACACCTCGACGAAGCGCTTCAAGGCGAAGCGTGACGCGATCCTTGCCGCCGCCGCCGAGGCGATCAACGAGCAAAGCGCGAAAGGCATGACCTTTGCCGACGTCGCGCATCGCGTTGGACTCAACACCACCAGCGTCACCTATTATTTCAAGCGCAAGGAAGATCTCGCCGCCGCGTGCTTCGAGCATACGCTCGAACGGTTGCAGGCGATGCTCGAGGAAGCGCTGGTCGAGTCCACGCCGCAAGCACGAGTCGCCAGCTATCTGGCGATCAACTTCGACCGCTTCGCGCGAATCGAGCGCGGCGAAGAGCAGGCCTTCGCCACGCTGTCCGACCTGCGCGCGATGGAGGAACCGTCGCGCGGCAGGCTGATGGCGGGGTGGCAACGCGTGTTTCGCATGACGCGCGGCCTGTGGGGGCCCGCGAACAGCCGGCTCGAGACGGATCTATACGGCGCGCGCGCGCATGCGCTGCTCGAGAACACCTTCTGGATTCCGGCGTGGCTGACGCGATACGATCTCGACCAATATGATCGCGTCCGCGCCCGGCTGATGGACGTGTTCGATCATGGTATCGCGGCCGATGGCGAAGGTTGGGCGCCAACGCTGATCGACCTTGCACATGACGATGCGGAGCCGGGCCGCGAGGCCTTTCTGCTGGCGGCGACGCGGCTGATCAACGAACTCGGCTATCGCGGAGCATCGGTACAGAAGATCGCTTCGGAACTGAACGTGACCAAGGGCAGCTTCTACCACCATCTCGATGCCAAGGATGATCTGGTCACGGCGTGCTACAAGCGCAGCTTCGATACGATCGCCGATGCGCAGCATCTGGCCGACACGCAGGGCGGCAGCCACTGGCACCGCCTGTCGAGCACCATTGCGACACTGCTCGACGTCCAGTTTTCCGAGCGTGGACCGCTCCTGCGCACCACCGCATTGAGCGGCCTGCCGGTCGGCGTAAGGCGGACGATGATCGAGCGCTCCAACCGCATTGCGCGTCGCTATTCGGGAACGATCAGCGATGGCATTGCCGAGGGCTCGATCCGCCCGATCGACCCGTTGATTTCGGCACAGTCGTTGATGGCGTTGCAAAATGCCGCCTTCGACATGCGCAAATGGGCGTCGACCATGCCGCGCGATCGGGCGGTGGCCTTCTACGCCTCGACGCTGGCCTTCGGACTGTTCGACGATCGGGTATTGTCGCTCTGAATCACTTCCAGACGGGTGGACAAGACCCCTGCCCGGCTGGCACGGGCGCGATATTCACTTGGAGACAGACATGGCCGGCATGGGCGCATTCGATTGGGCTGACCCCTTCCTGCTCGACGACCAGCTCGAGGATGACGAGCGGATGATCCGCGACAGCGCGCGCGCCTATGCGCAGGACAAGCTCGCGCCGCGCATCATCGACGCCTTCGCGCGCGAGACGACCGACCCGGAAATCTTCCGCGAGATGGGCGCGCTCGGCCTGCTCGGCCCGACGATCCCCGAGGAATATGGCGGGGTCGGCGCGAGCTATGTCGCTTATGGCCTGGTCGCGCGCGAGGTCGAGCGGGTCGACAGCGGCTATCGCTCGATGATGAGCGTGCAGTCGAGCCTCGTGATGTTCCCGATCTTCGCATACGGCTCTGAGGAACAACGCCGCAAATATCTGCCCCGGCTCGCCAGCGGCGAATGGATCGGCTGCTTCGGCCTGACCGAGCCCGACGCCGGCTCCGACCCGGGCGGGATGAAGACGCGCGCGGTGAAGACCGAGAACGGCTATCGCATCTCGGGCTCCAAGACCTGGATCAGCAACGCGCCGATCGCCGATGTGTTCGTCATCTGGTGCAAGTCCGATGCGCATGGCGGCGGCATCCGCGGCTTCGTGCTGGAAAAGGGCATGAAGGGGCTCAGCGCGCCGAAGATCGAGGGCAAGCTGTCCTTGCGCGCGTCGATCACGGGCATGGTGATGATGGACGATGTCGAGGTCGGCGAGGACGCCCTGCTACCCGACGTGCAGGGCCTGAAGGGACCGTTCGGCTGCCTCAACCGCGCGCGTTACGGCATTTCCTGGGGGGCGATGGGCGCGGCCGAATTCTGCTTCCACGCCGCGCGGCAATATGGCCTCGACCGCGCGCAGTTCGGTCGGCCGCTCGCCGCGACGCAGCTGTTCCAGAAGAAGCTCGCGGACATGCAGACGGAGATCGCGCTCGGGCTGCAGGCGAGTTTGCGCGTCGGGCGCCTGATGGACGCCGGCAAGTTCGCACCGGAGATGATCTCGATCGTCAAACGCAACAATGTCGGCAAGGCGCTCGATATCGCGCGGATGAGCCGCGACATGCATGGCGGCAATGGCATCTCCGGCGAATATCAGGTCATGCGGCATTTGATGAACCTCGAGACGGTCAACACCTATGAGGGCGCGCATGACGTCCATGCCCTGATCCTCGGTCGCGCGATCACGGGCATCGCGGCGTTCTGATGGCCGCCCCCGCCCCGCTGACCGGCCTGCGCATCCTCGAAATCGCCGGGATCGGCCCGGGGCCATTCTGTGGCATGATGCTCGCCGACCATGGCGCGGAGGTGATCCGCGTCGAACGGCCGAACACCGGTGGCCTCACCGAACGCGAGCGCGACCCGCTGCTGCGGTCGCGACGCTCGATCGCGCTCAACCTCAAGGACCCCGCCGCGGTTTCCGCGGTGCGCCGGCTGGCGGCGACGTGCGACGGCCTTATCGAGGGATTTCGACCCGGCGTGATGGAACGTCTCGGCCTCGGACCCGACGTGCTGCTGGGCGACAATCCGCGGTTGGTCTACGGGCGCATGACCGGCTGGGGGCAGACCGGACCGCTCGCGCCCGAACCGGGGCACGACATCAACTACATCGCGATTTCGGGCGCGCTCCATGCCTTTGGCGAGGCGGGGCGCCGTCCCGTGCCGCCAATCAACCTCGCCGGCGATTTCGGTGGCGGCGGGATGTTCCTCGCGTTCGGCATGCTCGCCGCGATTCTCCGGGCGCAAGCGACCGGCCAGGGCCAGGTGGTCGACTGCGCGATGACCGAAGGCTCGTCCATGCTGATGAGCATGATGTGGGGCTTCCGCGCGATGGGGCGGTGGAGCGACAAGCGCGGCACGAACCTGCTGGATGGCGGGGCGCACTTCTACGACACCTATGAAACCGCCGACGGCAAGTGGCTTTCGGTCGGCGCGATCGAGCCGCCCTTCTACGCGGCGCTTCGCACCGTGATGGAGCTTGGCGACAGCGAATGGGACGCGCAGTTCGCCCCGGCGATGTGGCCACGCCTCAAGGCCGAACTGACGCGACGCTTCGCCGAGCGGACGCGCGACGAGTGGGTCGCGGCCTTTGCCGGGCATGAGGCGTGCGTCGCGCCGGTGCTCGGCTTCGACGAGGCGGTCGCGCACCCGCACAATGTCGCGCGGCAAAGCTTCGTGACGGCGGGCGGCGTCACCCAACCCGCGCCGGCGCCGCGCTATTCGGTGAGCGACACTACGCCTCCACGCATGGCGGGCGCGGCGGAAGGCCGCGCGATCCTGACCGAAGCGGGCTTCGACGACGACGAGATCGCCGCGCTGGGCCAGTAACCCCAGGCTCTGGCCATCATCGTCGCAGTGCGATAATATGCTACATACCTTCAGCTCGAAATCGGAGAGTGACCATGGCGACCGCCATCCTTCGCAACAGCCAGATGAGCGCATCGGAATGGGAGGCACGCCAGCAGCTCGCCGCCTGCTATCGCGTGTTCGACATGCTTGGCTGGTCCGAGATGATCTACAACCACATCACGGTGAAGCTCGACGAGGAAGGCGCCTTCCTGATCAATCCTTTCGGGCTGCATTTCAGCGAAGTGACCGCATCGAGCCTCGTCAAGATCGATATCGACGGCAACAAGCTCGATGACAGTCCCTACCCGGTCAACCGCGCCGGTTTCGTCCAGCATGCGCTGTTCCATCGCCATTTGCCCGACGCGCACTGCATCATGCACACCCACACCACCGCCGGGATGGCGGTGAGCTCGGTCGAGGGCGGACTGCGCCCGACCAATTTCTACGCCTGCAATTTCGCCGGGCAGATCGCATACCATGACTTCGAAGGTGTCACGGTGCGCGACGAGGAAGGGACGCGCCTGATGGAGCATCTCGGCGACAAGCGCGTGATGCTGCTCAAGAATCACGGCATCCTGGTGATGGGCAAGACGCTCCCCGAGGCGTTCATCAAGCATTGGTCGCTGCAGCGCGCCTGCGAGATCCAGATCGCCACCGCCTCGATGGGCACGCCGATCGAGGTCTCGCCCGAGGTGATCGCGGTGCACCAGCGCGACCTGCACATGGCACAGGTGCCGGGCGGCACCGGTACGGCCGATTTCGCCGCGATGGTACGCAAGGTCGACAAGATCGACCCAAGCTGGCGTGACTGATACCCCGCCCCCACCAGCGGCGGCGGGCAACCCGGACGAACGATCTTCCTTCGAAGGCGAAAACCTCGCCGGCGCGGTGTTCCGCGATTGCTCGCTCGCCGGCGCCATGGTCGACGATTGCGACCTGTCCGGAGCGACCTTCGCCAACGTCAATCTGCAAGGCACCCGGTTAAGCGACGTCAACCTCGCCGGCGTATCGATCGAAGACGCCAATATTACCGGTCTCAGGATTTTCGGCATCGACATCCAGGCGCTGATTCGCGCCGAGCTGGCTCGCCGATAATCCTCGTCAGCCGAAACGATAAGCCGACACCACCCACCCCATCACCATGTCGCGATAATCTTGAACGGCGGTGTCGTCGGTGCCGGCGCCAAGCGCGACCATCAGCGGCAAGAGATGCTCCTCGCGCGGGTGCGCAAAGCGGGCGTGCGGCAGATCGGCCCATCGTGCCACGCGCGCAGCGCGCGCGACGGGATCCGGATCGACAACCGCCTCGGTCAACGCGACATCCCAGGCTTCGGCGAGCGGCGTAACCGACGGCCCCCGCGCACGCAGATTGTGGAAGCTCATGCCCGAGCCGATAATCAGCACGCCCTCGTCACGCAGCGGCGCAAGGGCGCGCCCCATCGCGATATGCGCCGCCGGGTCGAGATCCTGACGGAGCGACAACTGCGCCAGCGGAATGTCGGCATCGGGCACCGCGACCATCATGGGAATGAACACCCCGTGATCCCAGCCGCGCCGCGATTCCTCGGCCGTGGGGAAGCCGGCGTCGCCGAGCAGCGCCGCCGCACGGCGCGCCACCTCGGGCGCGCCCGGCGCATCCCACCGCAGATGATAGGTGTGCTCCGGGAAGCCGTAATAGTCGTAGAGCAACGGTTGGCCGGTGCCGACGTGGACCGCGACCGGCATTCCCTCCCAATGCCCCGAAACGAGCAGGATCGCGCGTGGCCGTTCCGGCAACGATGCGATGAGGCCGGCGAGATAAGCCTGCATGCCGCGCCATATCGGATCGGGCGCGCCGCCGTCGGGGTCCATGAAGAAGCACGGGCCGCCGCCGTGCGGAATGAAGAGGGTTGGCTGTTTCATGATCGGGATATCGGTCGCTCGGGCCGGCAGGGCAATCTCACCGCGTGAAACGACCCGTTTCGCGTCGCACGCACATCGCTTGTCGATTATCGCATCGCGACGCGCCGAAAACCGGTTCCCACTTTTCGGCACGATGCTTAAGGTCGCGCAGCATGACCCGCTTCACCGTCAACAACCAGCCCGTGCACTATCGCATGGACCCGGAGACTCCGCTGCTCTGGGCATTGCGCGACGCGTCGAACCTGACCGGTACGAAATATGGCTGCGGCAACGGGGAATGCGGCGCGTGCATTGTCGATATCGACAATGAGGCGGTGCGCGCCTGTCAGGCCAATATCGGCGCGATCGAGGGCAGCTTCGTCACGACGATCGAGGGCCTGTCGCGCGAGCGCGATCACCCGGTGCAGCTCGCCTTTGTCGAGGACAATGTCTCGCAATGCGGATTCTGCATCCCCGGCATTGCCATGGCCGCCGCCGTGCTCCTCAAGAAGAACAAGAACCCGACCGAGGAAGACATCAAGGCGACGATTACCAATATCTGCCGCTGCGGAATTTATCCCCGCCTCGTCGAGTCGATCATGAGGGCGGCGCGGGTCCAGCGCGGCGACGAGACGATCGAAAGCGTCGCCCCACCCGGCATTGCCCCGGCCGATGCGGCGCGACTGGTACCGGCACTGACGCCCACCCGGCGTTGAGCATCGGCAAAAGCTTTCTGAACGCTGTCACCGGAGTTCAGACAACCGTCAGCCGGGTTCCTGCAAAAGGGTGGCAAGCCGGGTGACTTCATGCGGCAATGAGGAGGAATTCTTCGATGCGTAAGATCTTGCTTGCCGCGATCATGGCAGCCTCGGCCCTGGTGCCGGCGGCGGCTTTCGCGCAGAATGACGACCATGGTCGTGGTGGCTGGCGCCAGCAGCGCGAGGCGCGTGGCGGCGACCAGCCACGGCCCCAGCCGCAAATGCGCCAGGAGGCACCGCGCCAGTTCCAACAGCCACAGGCGCAGCAACCCCAGCCGCGTTTCGAGAGGCCGCAGGGCGGCAATTTCCAGCGCGGTGGCGGGCAGCCCGACTTCCGGCGGTTCGACCGTGGTCAGGCTCCGGCCCAGATCCAGCAGGGCCAGCCGCAGGGCGACTGGCAGGGTCGCCGTTGGGGCGGCCGCCCACAACAGGCGCAGCAGCCGGTGATCGCCCCCCAGGCACAGCAGCCGCAGCAAGGCTGGCGTCAGGATCGTCGCGACGGACGCCCCGATCAGCGTGCCGACGGACGCTGGCAGGGTGACCGCGGTGGCGACTGGCGGGGTAATGATGGCAGACGCCGCAATGACGGACGCCGCGACGACTGGCGTGGCAATGACGGACATCGCTACGACAACCACGGTGGCAACTGGAACCGCAACTGGCGCAACGACAACCGCTACGACTGGAATCGCGCACGCCGCTATAATCGCGAGAATTTCCACCTGCCGCGCTACTATGCGCCCTATGGATGGGATTATGGCTATCGTCGCTTCTCGATCGGGTTCCGGCTGAGTTCCATCCTGTTCGGGCAGAATTACTGGATCGACGATCCTTATTACTATGACCTGCCGCCAGCCTATGGCCCCTATCGCTGGGTGCGCTACTATAATGATGCGCTGCTGGTCGACATCTACACCGGGGAAGTCGTCGATACGGTTTACGACATCTTCTGGTAGGGCGCGGCCCAGCCCTGAAACGGAGGCCCGGTGGCGACACCGGGCCTCTTGTCTTTTGCGGGGCGCACGGCAAGGAAGGCGACATGCTGTTCCGCAAGAAATCGGGCGCCGCCTCCCCCGTCCGGCAGTTGGCCGGACACACCGTGTCGCTGCGTCTCGAAGCCAATCCAAACGTCAAGCGCGCGCCGCTCGATACGGTGCAGATCTATTATCACCCCGATTTTCTCGACGTCGCGCAGTGCGCCAACCTTCGGCGCATGATCGACGCCAACCGACGCCCCTCGACCCTGCTCGCCGATCCCTATGAACCCAATTACCGCACCAGCGAGAGTTGCGACATGGATCGCTGGTCGCCCGACGTTCGCCCGATCGACGAGGCGATCGCGATGCTGCTCGGCATCGACCCCGACAATGGCGAAACGATGCAGGGACAGCGTTACGCGATCGGGCAGCAATTCCGCCCGCACCACGACTATTTCCACGAGAAGGAAGCTTATTGGCCGCGGATGGTAGCGTGTGGCGGCCAGCGGACATGGACGGCGATGATCTTCCTCAACGATGTCGAGGAGGGCGGCGCGACCTGGTTTCCCCAGGCCGGCATCCGCGTCGCGCCCAAGCGCGGGCTGTTGCTCGCCTGGAACAATATGAACCCCGATGGCAGCCCCAACACGCTGACGCTGCACGAGGGCATGCCGGTGGTGAAGGGTACGAAATACATCATCACCAAGTGGTTTCGCGAAGGACGCTGGCTGCCGAACTATTCTTGAGGCGCTCGACGCTCGACAATCCTCCGCACTGTTCTAAGCCAGCGCGATGACCGGTACCTTACTCAACGTCACATCCTCGATCCTCGGCCAACCCTGGCGCTGGCGCGCCCTCGCCGCCGATGCGCGCGACCCCGGCTTTACGCCGGACGATCTGGTCACGCAGCTGCTGTTGTCGCGCGGCTGCCCGCGTGAGGCGCTCGAGGCGCACCGCAACCCGAGCATTCGCGGCTTCATGCCCGACCCGTCGATCTTCCACGACATGGACCGTGCGGCGGAGCGCCTCGCCGATGCGATCATCGCCAGCGAACAGGTCGCGATATTCGGCGATTACGACGTCGACGGCGCGACCTCGGCGGCGCTGCTGATCCTGCTGCTCCGCGACCTCGGCCTCGAGGCGCGCCCATATATCCCGGACCGTCTGATGGAGGGTTACGGGCCATCGGGCGCGGCGCTGGTGCAGCTTGGCAACGAAGGCGCCCGGTTGGTCGTCACGGTCGATTGCGGCGCACAGGCATTCGAGGCGCTCGATATGGCGCGCGATGCCGGCGTCGACGTGATCGTCGTCGATCATCACAAATGTGCCGCCGCGCTCCCTCACGCATGGGCGCTGGTCAACCCCAACAGGCTCGACGAGACCGAGGGCGCGGCGCACGGCCATCTCGCGGCGGTCGGCGTCGCATTCCTGCTCGGCGCGGCACTGATCCGGACACTGCGCACACGCGGTTTTTTTGCCGGGCGCGCGGAGCCGCGCCTGCTCGACCTGCTCGATATCGTCGCGCTCGGCACCGTTGCCGATGTCGCCCAGTTGCGCGGCCTCAATCGCGCATTCGTCTCGCAGGGACTCAAGGTGATGGCGCAGCGCCGCAATATCGGGCTCAACGCGCTGATCGCGGCGTCGCGGCTAAGCCGTGCGCCGACCGCCACCGATCTCGGCTTCGCGCTTGGCCCGCGCATCAACGCCGGTGGCCGGGTCGGCAAGTCGGATCTCGGCGTGCGCCTGCTGACGACGCGCGACCCGGCCGAGGCCGAAAGCATCGCCGCCGAACTCGACCGACTTAACGAGGAGCGCCGGCTGATCGAAGCGCAGGTACAGGAAGGCGCCGAGGCGCTGGCGATCGGTAAAAGCAATCGCGCGGTGATCGTCGTCGCGGGGCGCAACTGGCACCCCGGCGTGATCGGGATCGTGGCGGGGCGCCTGAAGGAAAAATATGGCCGTCCGGCGATCGTCATCGCGCTTGACGGCGAGGGCGTCGGGAAAGGATCGGGGCGCTCCATTGCCGGGGTCGATCTCGGCGCGGCGGTGCTGGCGGCGAAGGACAGCGGATTGCTCGTCGTTGGTGGCGGGCATGCAATGGCGGCCGGCCTGACGATCGCCGAGGGCCAGGTCGATGCGTTCGAGGCATTCCTATCCGACCGCCTCGATGCCGCCGTGACGCGTTCGATCGGCGATCGGGCATTGTTGCTCGATGCCCTGCTCGCACCGGGCGGCGTCACGCCGCAATTGGTCGAGTCGATGGATGTCGGCGGCCCCTATGGCATGGGCTGGCCGCAGCCGCGCGTTGCCGCCGGACCGGTGCGGATCGTCAAGGCCGATATCGTCGGGAGCGGCCATGTCCGGGTAATCGCCAGCGGCGATGACGGTCGCAGCCTGAAGGCCGTGGCCTTTCGCCAGGCCGAAACCGCGCTGGGCGCCGCGCTGCTCGGCGCGCCGCCACACCGCCGGCTATGGCTGGCCGGGCGCGCGCGAATCGACGACTGGGGTTCGCGCAAAGCGGCCGAACTGCATATCGACGACGCCGCCTGGGCGGAGTAACGCAAACCTTCCAGCGCAACGTCGCATCGCTGGAATGGCTATGAGGTGACCGCGGAGAGCAAGGCAATGTTCAGCCACATTACCCTCGGCACGAACGACATCGCGCGCGCGCGACGCTTTTACGAGCCTGTAATGGCAGCTCTCGGCGTCGACCAACCTTTCGCATTGCCCGGGTCGATCGTCTTCGGCACGCTGGCCGGGCCGAAGCTGTTCGTGGTCACCCCGTTCGATCGTGGAACGGCGAGCCATGGCAATGGCACGCATGCCGCGTTCCTGGCGGCGAATCGCGCGCAGGTCGATGCCTTCCACGCCGCGGCACTGGCGCACGGTGGCAGCGATGAGGGAAAACCGGGGCCGCGCCCGCATTATCACGCGCATTATTACGGCGCCTATGTCCTCGACCCCGATGGCAACAAGCTGCAGGCAGTCTGTCACGGCAGGCCAGACAACGCGGTGGCTTGACCCGCCCGTCCCATTTCCCTAACCGCCTCCCCCACGCCTGCTTCATCGCACGGCCCCTTCGTCTAGCGGTCTAGGACGCGGCCCTTTCACGGCTGAAACACGGGTTCGATTCCCGTAGGGGTCACCAGGCTTTCATGAGTTGCGGTGGCGTTTGTCGCGATGGGCGGCACCTTCGTCGCGGTCTCTGCCGCAGGTGGCTTTTCGAAATGTCTGCGGGCCTCCCGACGGCGCGAGAATCAGGTCGCCCTCGCTCAACGCCGATTTGCCGCGGCTCCTGACGATGGCTGTGGTGACCTCACCTCAACCAAAATCACTTATATTACTGTTTTATAACAATTATATTCCGCCGCATCGCGCCCTTCGCTGCGGAAATCGACGAAATTGGTCCGCTTATTGAAGCGGCCATCGCTACGAGCCGGTTGGTGATCCTGCGCGAATAATGAGCGCCGCCGCCGGATCATGGTTCACGGGAGATGCGTCGGGCGAAACCGACCTCCCTTCCCTGCATCATTCGTGGCCGCACATGGCAACCCTCAACGGTTCGTCTCGATGCCGCAGCCGAAGCGCGCCGTGGCCTGCTGAAGAGCGCGGCTGCGCTCATGCCCGGCTGGCGGAAGCGCCGGCCGCCAGTTCGATCACTTCGGCGGTAATCTCCTCCTGCCGCACCATGCGCTCGCTGGTGCGAAGATCGGCGAGCTGGTGTGCGACCTGAGCGCGCGCCGCGGCCATCGCCTCCATCCGCGCCTCGTTTTCCGCGGCGAATGCGTGGAGCGCGGCATGGCAAAGCTGGGCGTGGAGAAAGTCGGCGGTCAATCCCGCGAGCAGATTCGCCGGCGCCAGATTGTGCAGCGGGGGGTTGTTCTGATCGGGATTCGGGAAACGCGAGAGATCGAGCGGAAGCAGCGTCACGCGCTGGATCCGGGCGGCACGTCCGGGATCCCACTGGGTGAAAACAACCTCGAGCCTGGCGATTTCGCCTTTCGCTATCCCGGCATAGAGCGCCTCGCTGACCTGATCCGCCAGCTTGGGGATACCCGCCGAATGCGAGGGCATCGCGCCGCGCCATTCGGGAACCACGCCGCGCTCAGCGAGCAGTGTCGCGGCGCGCGTCCCGACGAGAAACAGCGACGCCCCGGCGAGATCGTCGCCAAGCGAGGCGAACACATGTTCGCTGAAGGCGCCGGCAAAACCCTGTTCGGCGGCGAACACGACCAGTGCCGGGCGGGACGGCTCGGCCTGACCGGTGCCGGGAGGAGAAGGCATCAGCGCGAGCGCCCGCCCGATCGCATCGGCAATCGTCGCGGCATAGCTGTCGACGGCCGCAACCTGCGTCCGCGCCTGCTGCGCGCGCGCCGCGGCGATCCCGCGCATCGCGTTGACGACCGAGCCAAGTTGCTCGACGCCCTCGATCCGCGCGCCAATCTCCGCGAGACGAAGCGTCATGGCGCCGGTGCCGAATCTGCGGGTGCCGGCATGACGCGCTTCGCATAAGCCTCGAGCGCGCCAAGCAACGCAGCCTTGCCGCTGTCATCGAGCGTACCGTGGTCCTGGATCATCGCAACCGCATCGGCAGCGTCGCGATCGATGACCTCGGCCAGCCCCTTGCGGTAATCGGGGATCGCCGTGAGGGGCAGCGTATCGAGCAGCCCGCCCTGCACCGCGAGCAGCAGCGCGACCTCGTCCGCGAGCCTGAGCGGCGCGTGTTGCGCCTGATCGAGGATCGCGCGAATCCGCGCGCCGCGCGTCAGTTGCTGGCGCACGCGCGTGTCGGGCATCCCGCCGAAGCGCGTGAAGCTCTCGAGTTCGAGAAATTGGGCATAGTCGAGCCGCAATGTCTGCGCCGCATCGCGCAGCACATGCGCCTGCGTCTTGCCGCCGACCCGACTGACACTCGTGCCGACATCGACCGCCGGCTTCTGGCCCTGGTAGAACAGCTTGGCATCGAGCACGATCTGTCCGTCGGTGATCGAGATGAGATTGGTGGGAATATAGGCGCTCAGGTTTCCCGCGTCGGTCTCGGCGATCGGCAGCGCGGTCAGCGACCCGCCGCCCTTGTCGTTCGACAGCTTCGACGCACGTTCGAGCAGCCGCGCGTGGACGTAGAAGACGTCGCCGGGATAAGCTTCGCGCCCCGGAGACTGGCGCGTGAGCAGCGCGATCTCGCGGTGCGTCGCGGCATGCTTGGTCAGGTCATCGATCACGATCAGCGCGTGCTGGCCTTTGTCGCGAAAATGCTCCGCCATCGTCATTCCGGCGAAGGGCGCGATCCACTGCAGCCCCGGCGAGCTCGCCGCGCCGGCAACGACGATGATGCAGCGCTCCGATGCCGCATTTTCCTGGATCGCATCGATCGCGCGACGCACGCTCGAACTCTTCTGGCCGACCGCGACATAGACCGAGATGATGTCGCTCGCCTTCTGGTTGATGATCGTATCGATCGCGATCGTGGTCTTGCCGATCGCGCGGTCGCCGATGATCAGTTCGCGCTGCCCGCGGCCGAGCGCGAACAACGCATCGACAACGAGGAGACCCGTCTGGACCGGATCGACCACCAGGTCGCGCTCGATGATCGACGGCGCGGGCCGCTCGATTGGCGCGCGCATGTCGGTATCGATCGGCCCCTTCCCGTCGAGCGGACGGCCGAGCGGATCAACGATGCGACCGAGCAGCGCCGTCCCGACGGGGACACGCACGACATCACCGGTTCCTCGGACGCTGTCTCCCGCCTCGACGCCACCGACGCCGTCGAGCAAGACGCAGCCGACCCGATCGCTCTCGAGTACCTGCGCAAAACCGAACTGGCCTTTTTCGAAGCGCAGCAATTCATCGAGCCGGACGCCGGGAAGTCCTGACACCAGCGCGATTCCGTCGCCGACTTCCTCGACCCGACCGATCTGTTCGGCTCGCGCGCCCAGCGTGGCGGTGCCCAGTCTGTTCCGCGCGCCCTCCAGCCATGTGTCAGCCACGTTCATTTTTCGAGATCGGCCTGGATCGTCGCAAGGTCGGCGCGCCAGCTGCTGCGTACGATCAGATGTTCGCCGTGCAGTTCAAAGCCGGCGATCAGCTTGCGGTCGGTCCGGAACGCGATGTGCGGATCGCCGCCGATCGCGTCGGCGATCGACTGGCCGCAGCTCTTGCGCTCGGCCGCATCGAGCTTCACCGCGCTTCTGACTTCGAGCTTCGTGCCCTTCAAGCCGGCCGCTTTTCGCGCCGCTTCGGGAAGCTGGTGGATTTCACCCAGCAGCCATTCGAGAAAGCATGCCTGCACCGTCACCCCATCCAGCCGCGCGGCGAGGCGCCCGGCGATATCGATCGCAAGGTCGGCCGAGCGCTCGGCCCAGGCGTCCTGCTGCGCCTTGCTGTCCTTGGCGACCGCCGCCTTCGCCGCAGCCCGCAGCGTCTCCGCCTCGACCCGTGCTTTTGCGAGGCTCGCCACGCGTACCGCTTCGGCCGCCTTGTGCGCCTCTGCGAGGATCGCCTCGCGTTCCCTTGCGAATCCCGCGCGTGTCTTCTCCACCTCGGCAAGCGCAGTGGCGGCCGCCGCGCGAGCGGCCTCGGCGTCATCGGTCAGCTTTTGTGCCGAGGCGCGGCGCGCCTCGATCATCGCGGCCACCGGCTTCCAGAAGAAATGCCCGAGCAGCCAGATCAGGACCGCGACGTTGACGGCCTGGAAGCCGAGCGTCCACCAATCGATCGTCATGGTGTCATTTCAACAGCGGATTGGCGTACAGCAGCAGCAGCGAGACCACCAGGCAATAGATCGCGGTCGTCTCGATCATCGCCAGGCCGACGAACAGGGTACGCGAGATGACGCTCGCGGATTCGGGCTGCCGCGCAATGGCATCCATCGCCGCGGCAACGGCCCGGCCTTCGGCGAGTGCCGGGCCGATCGCGCCGAACGACACCGCAAAAGCCGCGGAAACGATGCTGCAAAGGGCTAGCCAGTTCATGGTGCCGTCCTCTCGTTTGTGGGTGTGGTGGATTTCCGGTCGGCGAGACCGCTGCTGATGAAGACCATCGCCAACACCGCGAAGATATAGGCCTGAACCGCGCCGGTCAGCAGATCAAGCGCCATTAGCGGGATCGGCACGAGCAGTCCGGCGAGCATCAGCACGATGCCGATCACGAACACACCGCTCATCACGTTGCCGAACAGACGCACGAACATCGAAAAGGCGCGCGTCACGCTTTCGACCAGGTTGAGTGGGATCATCAGCGGATTGGGTGACGCGAAGGTCGAGAGGTAGCCGCCGATTCCGCCCGAGCGGATCCCGAACCAGATCACCGCAAGGAACACGAGCAGCGCCAGCGCCGCATCGGTCTCCAGCCGTGCGGTCGGCGGCGCAACGCCGGGGATCAGCGCCGACCAGTTGGCGACGAAGATGAAGGCGAACAGCGTGCCGATAAAGGCGCGATAGGGGCCCGGCTCGGCCTGCATCGTATCGCGGATCTCGCCGTCAACGGTATCGACGATCAGTTCGAACAGCGCCTGCGTCGTCGAGGGCGAAGGCTTGAGCATGCGCGACACCAGCATAGCGCCCAACGTCAGCACCGCCATGATCGCCCAGGTCGTCACGACAGCCTGGGAGACCGGTACGGGGCCGATGTGGAACAGCGTCACGCTCGAGAGCGGCGACATCATGGTTTTACCTCTTGCAGCCGGCGCATCACGGCAAAACGGGCGACAACGACCCCCAGTGCCATCGCCAGCAAGGGCCCGGCGCCGTGAAAACTGGCCAGTGCGAGCAGCCCGCCGAGCAGCATCAGTCGCAAAAGCGCGAGCGCAAGTGTCGCGACGAGACGGCCGCCATTGGCGAACTGCCGCGCGCTCCACCAGATGCTGGTGAAATAGGCGATCCCGACAACGATGCCGGCCGCGAACCAGAGTGCGATGAGAAAATATTGCATCAAGCGTTCCTGATCCAGCGCCAGGCGGACCAGCAACCGAGCACGGTGCCGAGCATCAGCAAGGGCGCGGTCCAGAAGATGCCGCTATGGTAGGTCCTGTCGAGCCAGCGCCCGGCAAAGATGCCAATGAGCATCGGGATCACCGTGATCCAGCCGAGCACGCCGATCTGCGCCAGCCTCCGCGCGACCGAATCCTCGCCTTCGCGCAGCCAGCGAGCCCGGCGCTCACCGCGCAGCCGGACGCTCGCAATCAGCGGATCCTTCTCCTCAGGTGGCGTTTCGGGGGCGCTCACGAGAAATTTCCGCGGCTGCTCGACCCAAGCTGGCTCACGATCCGACGAACCGCGTTGATCTGCAGCTGGAGGCTCTCGAACCGCTCGCTGCGCTCTTGCTCGATATCCGCGCGGAAGCGCTTGAGCACGCTGCTGTCGAGCGTCGCCAGATCGTCGCCGACAATCGCTTCGCGCGTCGCAACCGCGACGCCATGGCCGTCGCTGATCGACAACATTCCGCGCCGGACCGCGCAGTAGCGCCGTGACCCGTCATTTCGTTTCCAGCCAACCACCGAGATTGCGAGATGGGTCAGGAAATCGGCATGGCCGGGCAGTATCCCGAAGCTGCCGGTAGCGTCCTCGGCGCGCACCGCGAGCGCGTCTTCGTCGACGACCACAGCGAGCGGGGTGACGATCCGCAGCCTCACGACCTGCCATCCCGCTTTTCGGCGGCCGCGTTCGATGCGGCTTCCTTCGCGCGTGCCTGATCGAGCGTGCCGACCATGTAGAGCGAGCTCTCGGCCCAGTCGTCGGTCTCACCATCGAGGATCGCCTTGCACCCGGCGAGGGTATCCGCGCGGCTGACACTCTCGCCCGGCGTGCCGGTGAATGCTTCGGTCACAACGAACGGCTGGCTCAAAAAGCGCTGCAGGCGACGTGCGCGCCGGACGATCAATCGGTCGGCGGTACCGAGTTCCTCGACCCCGAGCAGCGCGATGATGTCGCGCAGTTCCTCGAACCGCGCCAGCGCCTCGCGGGCACGTTCGGCCAGCGCATAATGCTCCTCGCCCACGACCAGCGGATCGAGCAGGACCGAGGACGAGGCGAGCGGATCGATTGCCGGATAGAACGCTTCCGCGGCAAGCTTGCGCGACAGCATGATGATGCTGTCCATATGGCTCGAAATTGCGGTCACCGCCGGATCGGTGAAGTCGTCGGCGGGAACGTAGACGGCCTGGATCGCGGTCACCGCCGCGCCCGGGACGGAGGCGATCCGCTCCTCCAGCCGCGCGACTTCGGTCGCGAGCGTCGACTGATAACCGACCCGCGACGGTAGCCGCCCGAGCAGGCTCGACAGTTCGCTGCCCGCCTGGACGAAGCGGAATACATTATCCATCAGCAGCAGCACGTTCTGATGCTTCTGGTCGCGGAAATGTTCGGCGATCGTCAGCGCGGTCAGCGGCACGCGCCAGCGCGCGCCCGGCGGCTCGTTCATCTGCCCATAGACGAGCACCGTCCGTTCGAGCACGCCCGAGCCCTGCATGTCGGTAAGCAGTTCATGCCCTTCGCGCGAGCGCTCGCCGACGCCAGCGAAGACCGAGATGCCTTGATATTTCTCGACCATCGCGTGGATCAGTTCCATCACGAGTACGGTCTTGCCGACGCCGGCGCCGCCGAACATCGCCGCCTTGCCGCCTTGCGCCAGCGGCGCGAGCAGATCGATCACCTTGATGCCGGTCTCAAAGATCGCCGTCGCGGACGCCTCGTCCTCAAGCGCGGGCGGCGCGTGATGGATGCTGCGGCGAGGCGTGTCCGTAGGCAACGCCGGGCCATTGTCGCATACTGTCCCGACCACGTCGAGCAGCCGCCCGAGCACCGCATCGCCGACCGGGACCGCGACCGGCGCGCCGGTTGCCCGGACCCTGGTCTCGCGCGCGAGCCCCATCGTCGCCTGCAACGCGATGCCGCGTACGGTTTGCGGATCGACGTGACTGTGGACCTCGAGCACCAGCGGCTCCGGCCGATCCCACTCGACGATCAGCGCGGTATCGATCGCCGGCAGCGTGGCGCTGTCGAACCGCACATCGACAACCGCACCGCGCACCGCGATGACGGTGCCTCTTCCGCGCATGTCTTCCATGGCGATCCGTGACTTTTCGAGCGTGTTGCGCAACCATTGCCTCCTCGTCGGCGGCGATCACACGAGCATCTACCCTATTGTGAAGCGCTCCTATACGGGATGCAACGGACATGCCCGCGATCGCTGCGCGCCACCCGGCCGCCCGATCGGGCAGCGCGTCGGCTCATTCCCGCGACAACATATATTGGCGCAGATTCTCCCGCCGATTGATTCGGTGCGCGCCGGTAACGGTTCCCATCACCGCGGCGAAGATCAGCACGACGAAGGTCGCCATGCCGATCGCGAGACGACGATTCTTCACCTCTGCCATCTGCCGCAGGGCGAGGCCGGTTTGCGGATAGAGGAGGATCGCGGAATTGGAGGACGACCAGCGTGTCCGCTTCAGGTCCATCAACGTTTCGTGTCGCCCCCATTTGTCGATGACGACCAGCAGGCCGAGCAGCGTCAGAAGTGCGCTGGGTATCCAGATGAAGAACCCGCCGCGCTGCTGGTCGATGAGCGGGGCAACCATGCCGAGCCGCGGTCCGATGTCATATGCCGAGTAGAGGACCGAACTTTTCAGCGTGATATAGGCCCCGAGCGGAAGTTGCGCGAGGATCGCAAGCCAGATCATCATCAGCCGGACGCCATGCCCGAGCCCGAACGGCGCGGCCCGCCGATCGAGAACACGCCCCCAGAACAGCAGGCCGGCGAACAACAGACTGAAATGCATGAAATAACCGATGGCGGAATGCGCAAGCGCCGCCGCCTGTGCGCCGGGGATTTCCCAGAAATACAGCGCGCCGATATAGATGATCACGAGCGACACGGGGTGACGGATCGTTCGCCAGATCGTCCGGCCGGTCGGATCGCCGAGCAGCTTGCGCAGATGCCCCTGCCCCTCCCGTCGCGGGAGCCCGGCAACCAGCAAGCCGATCGGTCGCGACGCCGCGAGAAGCATCGGCGCCAGGATCCGCGCGATGACGAAGCCGATCTGGTGGACATAGAACAGCCGGTGCGCCCACGCCTCGAAAGGCCATTCGACCGACAGCAGAAACAGCGACAAGCCGAGCGCGAAGGCAACATGCCTCAGCGGCGCGACAGGCCGACCCACATGCCTGCGGCGCCTGGCGCCGGCGGAATAGATGAGGGCGACCGCTACCATCGGGATGGCAGCCGCAGCGAAAAACTGCGCTTCCGACATGATCATGGACGCGCGTTAGACCCGTCGCCGGCATATTTCCAGCGACTACGGCGTGGGCCGATTCATGGGCATCGTGGCGGTTGGCGCATCGTTCGCCGTGGCCTATCAGCGCCCGATCGCATCGCCCGGAGCCGCAGACCGTGACAAAGACACTTGAGCGAGACGGAAGCTCATTCCCCACGTCCGCGCTGGCGTCATCCGGAGCGCGCGTGGCGATCGGGATTGGCGCCGCCGGCATTCTGCTGTGGTGGGCCTGCGCCTTCCACGCCGCGTCGCTCCCGCCCGTGGCGCCGTGGGAATTTTCATTCTCCTGGTTCTACGCCACCGCCTTTCCGATCTGGTGGTATTTTCGCGGCCTCGCCCGGACCTCGCGGGACCTGCGCCCATCGATATGGCGCAGCGGCGCCTTCTTGCTGGGGGTAATCGCGATCTACGTCGTTCTCCAGACGCGCTTCGAATATCTGGCGCAGCACATGTTCTTCCTCAACCGGCTGCAGCATGTGGTCATGCATCATGGCGGACCGTTGTTGATCTCGCTCGCCTGGCCGTGGCGCACGATTCTGCGCGGGATGCCGCAACCCGTCCGTCAGATCGCCGAAGGCCCAGCCGTCGGGCGTTTCCTTCACATAATGCGCCAGCCCCTGCTCGCCGCCGTCTTGTTCGTCGGGCTCGTCGCCTTCTGGCTGGTGCCCGCGATTCATTTCCGCGCAATGCTCGACCCCAGGCTATACCTGGTCATGAACTGGTCGATGGTGGTCGACGGCATCCTGTTCTGGAGCCTGGTGCTCGATCCACGCGTGGCTGCCGAAGCGCACATCTCGTTCGGCATGCGAGCGGCACTCTCCGCCGGCGTCATGTTTCCGCAGATCCTGATCGGCGCGATCATCGCACTCTCACACCACGACCTCTACGCCTTCTACACCTGGTGCGGTCGGATCTTCCCGTCGATCGGCGCGATGGACGACCAGAATTATGGCGGGCTGATCGTTTGGATCCCACCGGCGATGATGAGCGTCATGGGCCTTTTGCTGGTCCTCAACGCGCTGCGGCTGAGCGAGGAGGCGAACCAGCCGGCGCGGGTCGAGGGCGACATTTCGGCGACCGGCTGGACCGGCCGCTGAGACGACGCGCCCCGCTCAATTCAGGAGCCGGGCAATATCCGCCGCCGCACCCTTCACATCCGGCTCTGCCGTGGAAAGCGAGCTCATCAGCAGGCGGGCCTTGCCGGTGCGGTCGAAAGCATAGATCCCCGAGCCGTGGGTGACCTGATAGGCTTCTCCCGCTCCCTTCGTCACCGAATAGGCGACCCGGTAGCGACGGGCGAGCGCCAGCAGCTGATCGGGTGTTCCGCGCAAGGTATCGACCTGCGGGCCGAACGCCGCCCCATATTGCTTGAGGACGTCCAGCGTATCGCGGTCGGGATCAACGGTCACGAACAGCACGCGGACGTCCTTCGCGCCGTTGCCCAATGTCCGAAGCACTTGCGCCAGGTTCGACAATGTCATCGGGCACACGTCGGGGCAGAAGCTGTAGCCGAAATAGAGCAGGGTCACCTTGCCGCGATAGTCCGCTGCCGTCACCGTCGCGCCATCGCGGGCGCGGGTCATGGTGAAATCGAGCGCGGGCACGTTGGCGGTAACATCGGTGCTGTGCCAACCGCTCGTGCGGTTGCACCCGGCCAGACCCGCGGCAAGCACGAACGCCAGCAGCACGTTGATCATTGTGCCGGCTGCGCGCATCGCGGCGGCGGCCGGGCACCGGAGCAGCGAATCTGGCCGACCGCTCAAGAGGTTCATATCCTTCCTTCCCCAGGCTCTGAATTCCCCGGCGGCTCTGAAAAGATCGCCGGCCGGACGCTTCGCCATGCGGCCACCGTCCCGTCGAGTCGCTCGACCGCCCCTAGACCGATATCCGCGCGATGTGTCTACAACCGGACGAGCCGAGACGATGAAACGACGAAGCGGTTCCCTTCACATTGACCTGAATCACGCACGGGCCGATCGAATGGCGCGATGGCCAAAAGGACCAAAATCTTCGGCTCGATCGCGCTGACGATCGGCTGCGCGGGGCTCGGGCATGAAGCGTCCGCGACACCTCCGATGGCTGACGGACAACAGCCGGTCCTGGCCGCCACGGCGTTCACCGCGGAACAAATCAGCGACTATGCCGCGGCGCTCGTCGAGTTGCAGCGTATCCAGCGCAACGTCGCGAAGCAGTCGGCGGGCGTGCCAGCGCCCCAAAACGCGCAACTCCTCGCCGAAGCGAAGGACGTGATGCACTCCGCAATCGAACGCCACGGGCTCGATGCGGCAACGTTCAATGCGATCAGCGGCGCGGTGGAGAAGGATCGCGGCCTGCGCCTCAGGGTGCGGCAGGCCATGATGGACGATTTGCTCGGTACCTAGCGGCATCTTCGGCCTCATTGCGCGCAGCCCGACCCCGCCTGATTTCTGAACCATCCTGGGCTATGGTGTACGTCATCGATCGATTGCCGATCGGATCAATTGGGGTCCGGAATGATAGACCATCGCCCGGCGGATACTCTCGGCGCGACCGCAAACGACCTTCTTTCGGCGCGCCACCATTTCTGCTTCGCCGGCTACCAGAATCCCGACAGGATGAGTTGGGGCCAATTGCGGGTTCTCAATCACAACATTCTTGCGCCCGGGGCCTCGTGGCCGCCGCACCCGCTATCGGATGTCGAGACGCTGCAATGGGTCCGCGGCGGAGCAATCTCGACGATGGGAAGCCTCGGTCTCGTGCCGCCGATTGGCGAGGGAAGCGTTCAGGTCATTTCAACGGGACGCGGCATCACCTGTTCCCATGTCAACGCGTGCGACCAGCCGACCGACTTTTTTGACATCTGGTTCGGCCCCGAAGTCCGGAACGAGTCGCCCCGGCGCCGCATCCGGCGAAGAGTCGGGACGGAGGTCACCGACGCGTGGATCGCGCTCGCCAGCGGTCGGCGCGACCGGCCGGGCGCCACCCCGTTGCGAATGGATGCGGCCGTCTATCGAGCGAAGCTCTCCATGGGCTCGGAAATCGCATATGAACTGGACGCCGGGCGACACGCCTAACTCCTCTGCGTGGCCGGGGCGGTTGCGATGGACGCGCTGCGGCTCGCAACACATGACGGAGCCGCGATCGTCGACGAACCGCGCTTTCAGGTCCGCGCGGTGTCGCAAGCCGAAGTGCTGTTGATCGACGCGCGTTAGAGCGTGAAGGCATGAGGTTGACCCTGTCCGCCCCCGCGCTTAGCTTGCCCACCCATCCGCGCGTAACATAGGGCGCGCCCTTGCTCGATCTTCAACAGAGCAATTTCAATGTGTTGGAATCTCCCCGCCGCTTCCTGGCTGACGGGTTCTTCCAGCACGAGGAGGACCATGATGAGTGTCGCCTTCCGCCGCGAAAGCGACGAGGAACATCTCGAACCGAAGTTCGAACTACCCCTGCCGCCGGGACCTAATCTGGTCACCCGCCGCGGCCTGGCGCAGATCGAGGCGCGCGCCGCCGCGATCGAGGCGGACTTCGCAGCCGCGCCCGATGACGAAACGCGCAAGATCGTGAACCGCGAACGTCGCTACTGGAACACGCGCCGCGCGACCGCGATCGTCGCCCCACCCCCGCCCCCCGGCGAAGTGGCCTTCGGCACGCGGATCGATTTCCTGCTCAATGGCAAGCCGCGCCGCATCGATCTCGTCGGCAGCGACGAGGCGGCGCCGGCAGAAAACCGCATCCCGTTCACTGCGCCGCTGGCGCGCGCGATGATCGGCGCCGAGGTGGGAGACGTGCTCGAATTCAACGGCAATGACGACGCGATCGAGATCGTCGCGGTCGCCCCGATCCCGGAGGACGCGAGCTGAGCGACGTGACGCCGATCCGCATCCTCGTCGATGCCGATGCCTGCCCGGTGAAGGACGAAATCTACAAGGTCGCCTTCCGGTACGAGGTGCCGGTGACGATCGTCAGCAACGCGATCATCCGCATTCCGGCACATCCGCTGGTGACGCGCGCGATCGTCAGCGACGCCTTCGATGCCGCCGACGACTGGATCGTCGAGCGGGCCGATTCCCGCGCGGTCGTCGTAACGGGCGATATCCTCCTCGCCGATCGCTGCCTGAAGCTGGGCGCCGCGGTGATTGCACCAACCGGCAAGCCCTTCACCACCAGTTCGATCGGCGCCGCGATCGCGACCCGCGCGATCATGGCGGACCTGCGCGCCGGCGGCGACGTGGTCGGCGGGCCAGCCCCCTTTTCAAAGACCGACCGCTCGCGCTTCCTCTCGGCGCTCGATGTCGCTCTGGTTAAGCTGAAGCGTGCGGCGTAGAGACGACCGATGAGCACCGAACGCTTCGAACGCCACCGCCAGCCCTGGACCACCGACGAAGTCCAGAAGCTCCACACCCTCGCCAAGAAGGGCATGGCGCTCAAGGCGATCGCCAAGGCGCTGAAACGCAGCGAGGAGTCGACCAGGGATCGGGCAAAGGCCGATAGCCTGACGATCGCCAAGCTGCGTTAGCCACACTGGATATCACCGATGGCAACCGCCGCCCTCCCAAGCCTCAGCTATCGGTGATCGGTGGTCTTCGCGGTCGACATTGACCAACATATCAGCGCCGTTCCGCCGCGAAAAATCTTCCGGTCCGGAAAATCGCGGGTTTTCACGCCTATTTTTGTGTAATATCAATTGTTTAATTCGGCAAAGATGTCGCCCGGGAACAGCGGCGGAACAGCCATGGAACAGCGGGAAGATCAGCGCGGCGAACAGACGGGAGCAGCGCCCGGAACAGCCGGCCCGACATCCATCATCGACCATGAGAAACAGCCGCTCGCGCCGCTGGGGCGGCCGGGCGGCTCGATCGGGTAGCGCCGCTGCGATGGCGGTTGAATCATTCCGCACTGCCGAAGATGCGCCAGGCGATGAAACGCAGGACCATGTCCGCGACACGCATCGTCGTGGCGGGCTCACGCGGCGCGATGAGCTACCATCGCCGGTCTTTGGTATCAGAGCAGTTCGTCGAGACCGAGCCCTTCGAGCAGCGCGGATCGTGCGATGCGGCATTGCGCCCACAGATCCGGCGACCCCAGGTCGCCGAGCGCGATCCGCTCGGGCCACTGCATCTCGACGATGCGCTCGATCAGGTCGCAGCGCGCGTCATCGAGCAGGAAGCGCGGATCGATCGCGGCGAACGCGGCGTCGTCAACCGCTACGCGCAAGCGCAGGCATGCCGGGCCACCGCCGTTGCGCATCGATTCGCGTACGTCGATCACCTCGACGCGCGCGATCGGGCCGTTGCCGCCGACGAGTTCCGACAACCAGGACCAGACGCGCGGATTATCGCGCACCTCGCCCGGCGCAATCAGCGCCATGCCACCCTCGGGCAACGTCACCAGTTGCGAATTGAACAGGTAGGAACTGACGGCATCCGCCAGGCTGACGCGATCGGCCGGTGCCTCGACGATCGCCAGCCCGGGAACGCGCGACCGCAACGCGGCATAAAATGTGTCCCGGTCCTCGAAGGCCTGTTCATGGGTGAACAGAATCGTCTCGTTGGCGACCGCGACCACGTCATTATGGAAGGCGCCGGCCTGGATCGCCGCGTCGCTCTGTTGCACGAACAGCGTCATGGCGGGATCGAGGCCATGGCGACGGGCGATCGCCTCACTCGCCATGCGCGATTGCCTGGCGGGAAAACCGCCGGCTTGCGCAACGCCGTAGACGAATATCTCGACGCCGCGCTCCCCGTGGCTCGGTGCCAGGCGCATATGGTTGGCCGCGCCCTCGTCACCGAGCCGCGCGGGGAGCGCCGGCTGTACCGCGAAGTGGCGCGTGTCGCCGAACGCCAGCGTCAGCAGCCGGAGCGTCTCGTCCTGCTCGATGCTGCGGTGAAGGTTGGTGGCGAGGTTGGCGACTGACAGGTGGCAGCGCCGGTCGACCGTGTCGGGCGCCGGCGACACGGTCGCGGCGTTCGCGGTCCACATCGCCGAGGCGGAAAACGCATTGGCGAACAACACCGGGTCGGCGCGAAAGGCGGCGGCGCAGACCGCATCGTCGTCCCCCGCGAAGCCGATCGCGCGCAGGAACGCGGTCGCGGGGCGATCGTGCGGCGGCAGGAAACCCTGGCTCAGCCCCAGCCCCATCAGGCGGCGCATCTTGCCCAGCCCCTGCAGCGCCGCCGCGCGCGGTCGCGCTTCGGCACCGGCATTGCTGGTCGCGGCCAGATTGCCGAACGACAGCCCGGCATAATTGTGGGTCGGGCCGATCAGGCCATCGAAGTTGATTTCGCGTGTCACAACGTCGCCATGCCACAGCTGCGGTCGCAGGTGAACCATGGCTCCGGACGGCCGATATCTGACACGATTTGCGACAAATCGAATCTTGGCATTGTGCAATGCGGCAGGAATAGCCCCCAAACGGCTTGACCGGTTGATTTTGATCGGGAACCACCGGGGGTGGTGACGTTTGTGACGGTTGCGTGCCGATCGTCCATCGCACAATGGGATAGGCCTGGAGCGATGGAAGAAATGATGACGTCACGCCTGCCCGGAACGTTGCTGCCCGCGCTGCTCATCGCCTTGACGCTGGCTGGTTGCGGTAGCGGCAAGGACAAGGCTGGCCAGGGAGCAGCCGGCCCGACCGAGGTCGGCTATGTGGTCGTCCAGCGGACCAGCGTACCGGTCATCACCGAGCTGAGCGGCCGAACCAGCGCCTATCAGACGTCGGAAGTGCGCCCGCAGGTCAGCGGCATCATCCGTCGCCGGCTGTTCGTCGAAGGGTCGCTCGTCCACAAGGGCCAGACGCTCTACGAAATCGACCCGAGCCTCTATCGCGCGGCGACCAACCAGGCCGCCGCCAATCTCGCCAGCGCCGAGGCCAATGCCGAAGCGACGCGGACCAAGGCCGAGCGCTACAAGCCGCTGGCCGACATGGAAGCGGTCGCCCGGCAGGACTATACCGACGCCGCCGCGCAGGCGCGCCAGGCTGCCGCAGCGGTCGCGCAGAATCGCGCCGCGCTGCAGACCGCGCGAATCAATCTCAACTTCACCCGTGTCCCCGCGCCGATCACCGGTCGCATCGGCCGCTCGCTGTTCACCGAAGGCGCGCTGGTCACTGCCGGCCAGGCCGACCCGCTGACCAACATCCAGCGGCTCGACCCGATCTATGTCGACATCCAGCAATCGAGCGCGGCGTTGCTGTCGCTGCGCCGCGCCCTCGCCTCGGGCGGGGTGGTGCCGACCACCGCCGTCGTGCGGCTCAAGCTCGAGGACGGCAGCGATTACGGCCTGACCGGCAGCGTGGAATTCTCCGAAGCGATGGTCGACCCGACCACCGGCACGGTCACGCTGCGCGCGCGCTTCGCCAATCCGAACGGATTGCTGCTGCCGGGAATGTTCGTCCGCGCCAGCTTCGCCCAGTCGCTCGACACCAGTGCCTATCTCGTGCCGCAGGTCGCCGTTTCGCGCGACCCCAAGGGCAATGCCACCGTCTTCATCGTCGGCCCGGGCAACAAGGCGGTGGCGCGCGCCGTCACCACGAGCCGGGTGCAGGGTACCGACTGGGTCGTCACCGCGGGCCTCAATCCCGGAGACAAGGTGATCACCGAGGGCCTCGTTCGCCTCAAACCCGATGATCCGGTCAGGCCGGTCCCGGCCGGGTCGCCCCAAAGGATCGATCCGACGGGCGGCGGCAGCGACAAGGGACGCGCCAGCGGCACCCGGAGCTAACCCGGAATGTCACGGATCTTCATCGACCGCCCGATCTTTGCATGGGTCATTGCGATCATCATCATGCTTTGCGGGCTGGGCAGCATCCTGTCGCTGCCCGTCGAGCAATTCCCCGACGTTGCGCCGCCCAACGTCAACATCCGCGCCAGCTACCCGGGCGCCTCGGCCGAGACGCTCGAGAACAGCGTCGCGCAAGTCATCGAGCAGCAGCTCACCGGCATCGACGGGCTGCTCTATTTCACGACCAACTCCTCGTCGCGCGGACAGGTGACGATCGGCGCGACCTTCGCCAAGGGCACCGATCCCGACATCGCGCAGGTGCAGGTGCAGAACAAGGTGCAGCAGGCGCTCAGCCGGCTGCCACAACAGGTCCAGCAACAGGGCCTGACGGTCACCAAGTCCAACCCCGACTTCCTGCTGATCGCCGCGATCTACGACACGACCGATCAACGCGCCGCGCTCGACGTGTCGGATTATATGGTCTCGCACCTCCAGGAGAAGATCGGCCGCATCAAGGGCGTCGGGGACACCAATGTGTTCGGCTCGCAATATGCGATGCGCATCTGGCTCAACCCCGATCGTCTCGCGGCCATCGGGTTGATGCCGAGCGATGTCATCACTGCCGTCGCGGCGCAGAACACCGAAGTCGCGGCGGGTGAAATCGGCGGAGTGCCGAACGCCGACGACCAGTATCTAGACGCGACCGTCACGGCCCAGTCGCGGCTGTCCACGCCGGAGCAGTTCCGCAACATCGTGGTCAAGACGCGGAACGATGGCTCGGTGGTGCGATTGGGCGATGTCGCGCGGATCGAACTCGGCGCGGAATCCTATGGCATCTTCAGCCGCGTCAACGGGCATCCCGGTGCGGGTCTCGCGGTCAGCCTCGCGCCCGGTGCCGACGCGCTGTCCACCGCCGAACTGGTCAAGGCGGAAATCGAGCGCCAGGCGGCGGCGATGCCGAACGGGTTCGCCTATGATTTCCCGCTGGATTCGACCGCGTTCATCAAGCTGTCGGTCAAGGATGTGGTGTGGACGCTGTTCGAGGCGATCATTCTGGTCGTGATCGTGATGTTCGTGTTCCTGCAAAGCTGGCGCGCGACGCTGATACCGACGATCGCCGTGCCGGTGGTCTTGCTCGGCACGTTCGGCGTGTTCGCGATCGCCGGATTCACGATCAACACGCTGACGCTGTTCGGCCTCGTCCTCGCGATCGGTCTGCTGGTCGACGACGCGATCGTCGTGGTCGAGAATGTCGAGCGCGTGATGGAGGAAAACCCGGGCATGACCCCGCGCGAGGCGACCATCCAGTCGATGGGCGAGATCCAGGTCGCGCTGGTCGCGATCGCGCTGGTGCTGTCAGCGGTGTTCCTGCCGATGGCGTTCTTCGGCGGATCGACCGGCGTGATCTACCGCCAGTTCTCGCTCACCATCGTCTCGGCGATGGTCCTGTCGGTGATCGTCGCGCTGGTGCTGACCCCCGCGCTGACCGCGACCTTGCTGAAGCGCAAGGAGGATGAGGAAAATACCTGGCTGCAGCGCAAGACCGTCGGCGCGCGCACCTGGTTCAACACGCGCTTCGCCCAAGGCATCGAACGCTACACCGGCACGGTCGAGCGCGTCGTCGATCGCAAATGGCTGTTCCTCGCGATCTACGGCGTCGTGCTGGTCCTGCTCGCCGTGATGTTCGTGCGACTGCCGACCGGTTTTCTGCCGACCGAGGACCAGGGCATCGCCCAGGTCCAGTTCAACTTGCCGGCCGGCGCGACGATCAACCGCACCCAGGCGGCGCAACGCGAAATCGAGAAATACTTCCTCACCCAGGAAAAGAAGAACGTCGCCGCGATGCTGAGCGTCAGCGGCACCTCGGGCGGTGGCGGTGGTGGCCAGAATGCCGGTCGCGGTTTCGTCGCGCTCACCAATTGGGACCAGCGCAAGGGCAGCGAGAATGCGGCATCGGCGATTACGCAGCGCGCCATGAAGGCGCTCCACGGCCTGCGCGACGTCGAATTCTACGCGTTGCAGCCACCGGCGGTGCGCGGCCTTGGCCAGTCGAACGGCTTCACCATGGAGTTGCAGAACACCGGCGGCATGAGCCGCGCCGAGTTCAAGGCGGCGCGCGACAAGCTCCTTTCGGCGGCCCGCGCCGACCCGATGCTGACCGCGGTGCGCAACACCGACCTGCCCGATCAACCGACGCTCAAGGTTGCGGTCGATGCGCAGAAGCTGAGCGTGCTCGGGCTGAACCAGGCCGATGTCAATGCGACGCTGTCGACCGCCTGGGGCGGCCGCTACGTCAACGATTTCGACGATCGCGGTCGCGTGAAGCGCGTCTATGTGCAGGGCGACGCCCCCTATCGCGCGGCGCCGGAAGATCTGTCGCAATGGTATGTGCGCGGCGGCAACGGGCAGATGGTGCCCTTTTCGTCGTTCGCGACGATCTCCTGGTCGACCGCGCCGACCTCGCTCAGCCGCTTCTCGGGCATATCGTCCTACGAGGTGCAGGGCCAGGCCGCGCCGGGCGTCAGCTCCGGGACGGCGATGGATGAGATGGAGAAGCTCGCGGCGCAAATCCCCGGTACGTCGGTGGCCTGGGCGGGCCTCTCCTATCAGGAGCGGCTGTCCTCGGGCCAGGCGCCCTATCTCTACGCGCTCTCGCTGCTCGTCGTGTTCCTGTGCCTCGCCGCGCTCTACGAGAGCTGGACGATCCCGGTCGCGGTGCTGCTGGTCATCCCGCTCGGGCTGGTCGGCGCGATCTTCGCGGTGACGCTGCGCGGCCTCAACAACGACGTCTATCTCCAGATTGGCCTGCTGACCACGATGGGCCTCGCCGCGAAGAATGCGATCCTGATGATCGAATTCGCCGAACAGGCCGAGAAACAGGGCAAGCGGGTGATTGAGGCAGCGCTGGAAGCGGCACGCATCCGGCTCCGCCCGATCCTGATGACCAGCATGGCGTTCATCTTCGGCGTGCTGCCGCTGGCGATCGCGACCGGCGCGGGGGCCAACAGCCGCGTCGCGATCGGCACGGCGGTGATCGGCGGGATGCTGACCGCGACGATCCTCGCGATCTTCTACATCCCGTTGTTCTTCGTGCTCGTCCGCCGCACCACGCGCGATGCGCTCAAGCGGCTGCATCATGAAGCGACCGTCCCGCCCCAGCCGGAGGCGACCGCATGATCCGCCCGCTCGTCACACTGCTCGTCGCTGCGTCGCTCGGCGCATGTTCGCTCGCCCCGCACTATGTCCGGCCGGCAATGCCGGTCCCGCCCGGCTGGCCGGTCGGCGACGCCTATCTCAGGCAGAGCGAAGCGACCTTGCCGGCGATCAGCTATACCGACATCTTCCGCGACCCCCGGCTGCGACAGATCATCGTGCAAGCGCTGGCCAATAATCGCGACCTGCGTATCGCGGCGGCCAATATCGCGGCCGCGCGGGCGCAATATCACGTCCAGCGCGCCGAACTGTTGCCCGAACTCGATGCGACCGGCGGCTATCGCTATGCCCGTGCCGCCAGCGGGTCGGCCACCACCACCACGCGCTCGGGCAGCAGCTTCAGCGCCGATGTCGGTATCACGTCGTTCGAACTCGACCTGTTCGGCCGCGTCCGCTCGCTGACCAGCGCGGCGCAGGACCGTTATTTCAGCACCGAGGCGGCGGCCCGGGCGACGCGCCTGACGCTGGTCGGCGACATCGCCACGACATGGCTAACCTATGCCAACGACAGGAGCCTGCTCAGGATCGCGCGGGACACCGCCGCCAGCGCGGAGCGCAGCGTCAAGCTGACCAAGGCGCGGCTCGATGGCGGCATCGCCCCGCGCACCGATCTCGACCAGGCGAACAACATCCTGCAAACCGCGCTGTCCGATGTCGCGTTGCAGACCACCGCCGTCGCGCAGGACGCCAACGCGCTGCAACTGCTCGTCGGCGCGCCGGTCGATCCGGCGCTGCTGCCCGCCTCGATCGAGGAAGCCGCACCGACCGTCGCCGAACTGCCCGCCGGGCTCGATTCCGGCATCCTGTTGCGACGCCCCGACGTCGTACAGGCCGAATATGAGCTGCGCGCGGCGAACGCCGAGATCGGCGCGGCGCGTGCCGCGCTGTTCCCGCGCATCAGCCTGACCGCATTGCTGGGCTTTGCCAGCAGCGGGCTGAGCAATCTCTTCACCAGCGGCGCGTTCAACTATTCGGTCGCGCCGAGCGTGAATTACCCGATCTTCCGCGCCGGTGCCGGCAAGGCGACGGTCGCCCAGTCGCAGGCGCAGCGCGATGCGGCGCTCGCAAGCTATGAAAAGTCGATCCAGACCGCCTTCAGCGAGGTCGCCGACGCGCTCGCGCGGCGCGGCACCATCGCCGCGCAGGAACGCGCGCAGCGTGCGCTGGCAGCGGCGGCGAGCGACAATTACAAGCTCGCCGAGGCGCGCTATCGCGGTGGCATCGATACCTTCCTGCAAAGCCTCGACGCGCAACGCTCGCTCTATGCCGCGCAACGCAGCCTTGCCGCGACCGAACTCACCAAGGCCGCCAACCTCGTCACCCTGTACCGGACGCTCGGCGGCGATTCACTACTCGAACCGAAAGCCGGCGGATCACGGCCGACCGATCCGGGCGCGCCGCGCCGCTGATGCTGCGGCCATGCTGCGCGGCATGGCCTGCTTGACGACGGCGCGCGCCGGGTGAAGGATGGGGCCATGGCGGTCCCACCCCTTCCCGATCCGGCGGCGCTGTTTCGCGAGATGCTCGGCCAATGGGAGAGCATGGCCAACAATCTCGGCGGCGAAATGATGAAGAGCGGCGAATTCGGCCGCGCGCTGCAAGGCGCCAATGCCGCGGCGATGAAGGCGCAGGCCGCGACCCACCAGATGATGGACCGCGCATTGGCCGCCGCCAACATGCCGAGCCGCAGCGAGGTCGAGGACATTTCCGCCCGGCTGTCGCGGATCGAGGAGGCGATCGGGCGCATCGAGAGCCTGGTGATGGCGCAGGTCGGCGTCGCACCGCCCCCGCGCGCCAGGCCGAAGCGGACGCGCAAGCCCCCGGGTAGCGCCGCTTGAGCGACGCGCCGTCGCCCGACATCTTCGAGACCGCGCGGCGCGAATTCGATCGCGCGCTGCAGCGCAACCTCAAGGGCCTGGATTATTTCACATCGCCGGCGCCGGTGCTCGGGGCTTCGCCCAAGGAAGTGCTGATCCAGCGCGGCACGATGAGCCTCTATCACTATCGCCCGATGTCGGACGAGGTGTACCGCGTGCCGCTGCTGCTGGTCATGGCGACCACCAATCGCGGCTATATCTTCGACATGGTGCCGGGGCAGAGCCTCGTCGAATATCTGCTCAAGGCCGGGTTCGACGTGTTCATGCTCGACTGGAACCCGCCGCGTTCCGACGAGCGTGGGCTGGCGCTGAAGGATTATGTGCTCGACTTCATCCCCAGCGCGGTCGCACGCGTCCAGCAGGAGACCGGCGAGAATGATGTAACGATGGTCGGCTATTGCTTCGGCGGCGTCCTGTCGCTGCTGTGGGCCGCGCTCGAGGGCGAGACCGCCCTGCGCAATCTGGTGTGCTTCACTACCCCGGTCGATTTCAGCCAGATGGAGATGTTCCAGGCCTGGGCCGACAAGCGCTTCTTCGATGTCGATCGGCTCGTCGACACCTTCGGCAATTGCCCGGGTGACTATCTCTATACCGCGTTCGACATGCTGCGCCCCGGCGCGCGCCTCGCCGGCAACATCCGCCTGATCGACAATATGTGGAACGACGAGTTCGTCAAATCCTTCCGCATGTTCGATCGCTGGGCAGCCGACATATTGCCGCTCGCCGGCGAATATTTCCGTGAGACGACGAAGAAGCTGATGTGGGACAATCAGTTGCTCGATGGCGTGATGGAGGTCGCCGGGCGGCGGGTCGACCTCGCCGATATCACCGCGCCCTTCCTGCACGTCACGGCGGAGCATGATCACATCGTGCCGAGCGCCGCGTCGGCGCCGCTGATCGGCATGGTTGGATCGACCGACAAGGAACAGGTGACAATGAAAGGCGGACATGTCAGCCTCGTCGCCGGGGGCAATGCCATAAAGCGGTTGTGGCCGAAGCTCGTCGAATGGCTGGGGGAGCGTTCCATATGAGTCATCAGATCCGGCGCTTCGAGCCGGCCGATCGCGAGGCGATGCTCGCCTTTGCCGATAGCCTGCCCGAGCACGATCTGCTGTTTCTCGGCCGCGACCTGCGGCATCCGCGCGTGATCGAGGCGTGGCTCGCGGCGATCGAAGAGGGCTGGATCGACAGCCTCGTCGCGATCGACCATGGCAAGCTCGTCGCCAGCGCCGCGCTGGTGCGCGACCCGCTGGGCTGGAGCGCGCATGTCGGCGAGATCCGCCTGCTGGTCGCCGCCGACAAGCGTGGGGCCGGCCTTGGTCGGGACCTGCTCGAGGGGATCTATTCCATCGCCATGGAGCGTGGCCTGACCAAGCTCACCGCGCAGATGACGCCCGATCAGGTCGGGTCGGTCATGCTGTTCGAAAGCCTCGGCTTCCGCGCCGAGGCCTTGCTCAAGAACCAGGTGCGTGATCGCGCGGGCAACATGTTCGACCTCGCACTGCTGAGCCAGGATGTCGCGCGCGTCACCGCCCAGCATCGCGCCTTCGGGCTTGAATCATGAACCATGAAGATAACCGGTGCGTTGATGCCGGAACCGCAGGAGAAATGCCTTGGCCAATGCGACCGTCAATCACGCCGAGATAAAGCCGCCCTCGGCGTTGCTCGCGCTTACCGAATTGCCGCGCGCGCTGGTCGAATTCGGCAGCCTCGGGCTGGCCGCGCCGATCCTCGCCAGCGCGCCGCGCGGCGACGGGCATCCGGTCATGGTCCTGCCCGGCTTCGTCACGACGGATATCTCGACCGCACCGCTGCGGCGCTATCTGCGCGATCTCGGCTATGATGCCCATGCCTGGCAACTGGGCCGCAATCTCGGACCCAGGGCGATCGGCCGCGAGGGCGAGAAGCTCATCGCCCGGCTGCGCGAAATCCATGACACGACCGGCCAGAAGGTCAGCCTGATCGGCTGGAGCCTGGGCGGTGTGATGGCGCGCCAGCTGTCGCGTCGCGCACCCGAGGCGGTGCGGCAGGTCATCTCGCTCGGCTCGCCCTTTACCGGCCACCCCCATGCCACCAATGTCTGGCGGACCTATCAGACCCTCACCGGCCAGCGGCTCGACGATCCCGATACGCGCTTCCAGCTGCGCGAAAGCGCGCTGCCGCCGCCCGTGCCATCAACCGCGATCTACAGCCGCGAGGATGGCGTCGTCGCGTGGCAGAACTGCATCGAGCCGCAGGGCCCGGAGACCGACAATATCGAGGTCCATGGCAGCCATTGCGGCCTCGGCGTCAATCCGGCCGTGCTTTACGCGATCGCCGACCGCCTCGCCCAGGCCGATGGCGACTGGCATCCGTTCGAGCGTCGCGGGCTGCGCTCGTTGGTCTATCCGTTCGCGGGCCACGCGTGATCGGCGCCCCTCCCGCACGCGGGAGGGGCTGAACGACTAATCCTTGTCGCCGCGCAGCGGCGCCACCGCGTCGCGGCCGAACTGCATGATCAATTCGCCGATCTCGCGCGCCTGACCCATCGAGCGCGTGCCCTGCTCGCGCAGGAAATCGCCCTGGATCTTCATCACTTCGGACAGGTCCTTGGCCTGGGCCGCGGCGCGCATCGCGGCGAACGCCTCGCGGGCATTGGCTTCGGCCTGATCGATCATCCGGGCACCGATCGTCGAGCCACCCTCGGCGATCTTGCTGCCGCTGGCGCGCATCGCCTCGCCAGCCTTCTTCGCCGGATCGATGATGCGCTCATTGATCGTTTCCCGGGCCTTGTCGGCGGTGCTCTTCTTGTCGGCCATCACTTGGCTTCCTTCTGCTGCGGAGCCGGCTTCCGGCCGGCGGCGGTCGGCTTTCTGGCGGCCGGAGTGGATTTGGGTTTCGCCCGTGCCTTTGCCGCGGGCTTCGCCGCAACAACGGTCCTGGGCGCGGTGGGTTGCGTCTTCTTCGCGGCCGCCGGCTTTGAGGCGGCCCTGGCCGGCGGCGCGGCCTTGCCCAGGGTCGCCGCCTTCAGCGCCGCGAACGAGGCCCGCAGCGCGGCGGCGTAATTCTCCGGATCGGGCATCATGGTGCGGTCCGACGTGAACGAAATCGCGATCGTGTCGCCATAGCTGTAGATCGGATTGATCAGGCCCATGCCGTCGAACACCGGGCCGGTACCGTACATCGCGACCATCTTCGCGCCGCAGAAATAGAGCGGGACACGACTGCCCGGCACGTTGGTCACGACGCAGTTGAACACCGGCGCATGGGCATTGGCGGCGCCGACACGGGTGTAGAGCCGCGCGGCGAGGCCGGCGAGACCCGAGGGGATCAACTGGCTGTAATCGGTCAGCGTCCGCGCCCCCACGGCATTGGTCAACGCCTTGGAGTTGACCGTTTCGTCATGCACGAAGCGCAACCGTTCGAGCGGATCCTCGATCTGCGTCCCCAGCCCGACCACCATCGCCGAAACGAGATTGCCGAGCGCGGCCTTCTCACCCTCCCCGCGCACCGAGATCGGCGCCATGGCGGTCAGCGTTTCCCTGGGCAGATCATCCTTGCCCGCGAGATAGCTGCGCAGGCCCCCGCCGACGATCGCCAGGATCACGTCGTTGACCGTCGCACCCGGGACCGCCTCCTTGATCGCGCGAACCTCGGCGAGCGGCAGCGGCACCGCATCGAACACACGATGCGCGGAGACCTTGCCGTTGAAACGGGTCTTGGGCGCCGGGCGTGCGTTGCGGATCGACACATCGCCCGTGCCGACCTTCGCGGTCAGCTTGGCCATGCCGGGCAGCGAGCGACCGATCGTCTCCATGATGCGCATCGGCTGGGTCAGTGAGTTGAGATAGCTGCGCATCAACAGGTCGGCGACATTGGGCATATGTTCGGGCCGCCACTCTTCCTGCGCCTTGGGCGGGGTCATCGAGGCATCGAGATCGTGCACCGCCGCCGACATCTCGACCCCCGACATGCCGTCGATCGCGGCGTGGTGCACTTTCGAGACCAGCGCGAAGCAGCCCGGCGGCAACCCCGCGATATTGTCGAGCCCCTCGACGATGGTGAACTCCCACAAGGGCTTGGACAGATCCATCGGTCGCGCATGGAGCCGTGCGACCTGGATGCACAATTGCCGCCAGTCGCCGGGCTTGGGCAGCGCGATGTGACGGACATGGAATTCGATGTCGAATTCGGGGTCCTCGATCCAATAGGGATGGTCGAGATCGAACGGCACGCGCACCAGCCGCTGCCGGAAACTCCGCGCCCCGCCGAGCCGCGAGGCGATGAAGGCGAGAATGTCCTTGAAGCGCACGAAACCGCCGGGCGCGGTCGAGGGATCGTAAATGCCGACCGATCCGATGTGCATCGGCGTATGCGGTGTTTCGAGATAGACGAACGACGCGTCCTGCCCGCTAAGTTGCAGCATTCTTCTCTCCCTAACTCGTCCCCGTGCGGGGAAGGATTTTCACTTCCCGAAGCCGAACACGTCCTGGTGAAACCGCCCCTCGGCCATCATCGTTTCGAGCCATTCCGAGCCTTGGGCATGTTCGTCGCCGACCTGCTGCATCTGGATACGGATCAGCGTGTCGCGCACCGCCGGGGCCATGAACTTGCCGTCGCCGCAGACGAAGACATGTGCCCCCGCCTCGATCGCGGCCCACACTGTTTCCTGCTCCGCCCACAGCGCATCCTGGACGAACTTCCATGGATGCGACGCCAGCGCGGAAAAGGCGAGATACGGCTTGATCAGGCCCCGCGCGGCCCAGTCTTCGACCTCGTCGCGGCAGAACCAGTCATGGTCGGGATGCCGACAGCCGAAGAACAGCAGGCTTTGCGCGACACCATCCCCCGCCGCCGCTTGTGCCGCGCGTTCCTGGATGAAACCACGCAGCGGCGCGAAGCCCGTGCCGGGGCCAATCAGGATCATCGGTACCGTGGTGTCGGAGGGCGGCGCGAATGGTGGGTTGGGGCGGCGCACATAGCCAAAGACATGATCGCCCGCGGCGACGCCCTGCATATAGCCCGAGGCGAAACCGCGATGCTCGCCGAGCCCCGACCAGGCTGGCGCGGCCATCGTCCCGACGATCAGGTCGGCGACATGCGGATCGGCCAGCGGGCTCGACGCGATCGAATAGAAGCGCGGTGCGATCGCCGCCGACAGCTCGACGAAGCTGTCGAGCGACAGTTCGGCCGCCGGGTGACGTTCAAGCAGATCGAGCACGCTGAGCCGCTTGTCCGCCACCTCCGCCTCGAACGCGTCCCCGGCGAGCCGGGCGAGTTCGGCCTTGGTGTTCGGGCAGCGTGTCTGCGCGGCAATCACCGCCAGTGCGCGACGCGGCAGCGTGTCGGACAGTTCGACGAAATCGGTCAGCAATTGCCGCACCGTCACCGTCTGGCCGAGCGGGAGATGCTTGAAGCGCCCGCCCTGTCCGTCGACGCGCAGCTGGGTCGCGCCTTTCAGATCGAGCCGTGCCATCGCGCGATCGACCAGTTCGGGGCGGTTGCGCGCATAGACCGCGATATGGTCGCCGCTGTGATAACGCTGCCCCTCGGGCAAGCGGATGCGGATCAACCGGGTCGAGGGCCGTGGCGGTTCGACCGCGAAATCCCACAGGCCATCGGCGGGCTTCACCAGTTCGTCGTTGCTGACGATCTCGAGCCGCTGGGCATGTTCGGGCAGCGCCTGCGCCCGTGCCGCGTCGACATCGACCGGCCGCAGCGACAGCGACGAGGCCGTCTCGCTCGGCGCGGCGTCGCTGCCCAGCGCCTTCCACAGATCGCGGACGAAGCCGGCCACGGCCCCGTCGAAATCGCCCTGCCCGTCGGCTTCGGCACGCGGCAGCAGCAATGTCGCCCCAGCCGCCTGAAGCGCCGCCTCGATCCGCTTGGGAAAGACCTGATAGTTCGGCCATTGCGAATTGCCGATCCCGAGCACGGCAACCCGCGCCCCACGCCAGTCGGCATCCTCGAACAGCCCGGCGTCGAGCGCGCGCTCGACCTCCACGGCGCTGTCCGGCGCGCGGCCATTATAGGTCGCGGTGACGATGACGACGACCTTGTCCTCGGGCTGCGCACCGCCCTTGAAGCTTTCGTCCATCGACCGGACCACCGTCTCGAATCCATCGACCGCCGCGCGTTCGGCAATCTCCTCGGCGATGTCGCGCGCGGTGCCGAGACTGGAGCCATAGATGACCGCGAAGCGCTGGCCGGTGCCCGACACCGCCGCCACCGGCGCCTCGTCGATCGCCTCGCTCACTGCCCCCACGCTCAGCCGCTCGTGCGGGCTACGCAGGCGGATGCGCATGTGGAAATCGTCGGGCTTGATCGACAGCGTCTCCTTGATGCGCAGGCGATAATGATGCGGATCGGATACCGCGAAGGCGCGCAGCAGCATCGCCATGGCAATCTTGGCCTCGACCATCGCGAACTGTCGCCCGATACAGGCGCGCGCGCCATTGCCGAACGGCTTGTAGGCGTGCGGGTGCCGCGCCGCTTCAGCTTCGGGCAGCCAGCGGTCGATATCGAACTCTTCCGGATCATCCCAGACATGCGGGTCGCGGTGCAGGCCGGGTGAGAAGATGTTGATCGGGCGATCCTTGCGCATCGCCCATTTGCCGCCGATCACCGTATCCTCGAACGGCGCGACACTGAACGCCGGCGCGGTCGGCCACAGCCGCAGCGCTTCCTTGAGGATGCGCTCGATCACCTCGAGCTGCGCGACATGGGTGTAATCGGGGCGCATGTCGCCGGGGAGCACGCGGTCGACCTCGGCATAGGCCTGCGCCAGCACATGCGGCGTGCGCAGTAGATGGTGAAAGGCGAAGGTCAGCATGCCGGACGTGGTTTCGTGGCCGGCGATCAGGAAGGTCAGCACCTGGTAGCGGATATTGACGTCGTCGAGCTTCTCGCCGGTCTCGGGGTCGACCGTCGCGATCATCAGGTTGAGCAGGTCCTTGCCGTCGGTCGGGTTCGCGCGGCGATCGGCGATGATGCCGTCGACCAGCGCATTCATCTCGGCAATGTCCGCGTCGAAGCGACGCTGGGCGCGCTTCGCGAAGCGGTTCTGCAGCGGCATCCGCGTGATCATGTTGAGTGATTCGCCCAGCGCGCTGCCCAGCGCGACGAGGAAGCTGTCGAGCTCGTCCTTCTCGAAACTGTCGAAGCGGTGGCCGAAGCCGGCAATGGCGATCGAATCGAGCGTCAGTCGCGTCATGTCGTCGGCAACCAGCACGTCGGTGCCCGACAGCCGCGTCCATTTCGCGACGAGCTGGTCGCAAACCTCGAGGATCATCTCGAAATAGCCGCGCATCGCGCGCTGGCTGAACGCCGGCAGCAGGATGCGGTGCGCCTTCCCCCAATTCGGCTCGTCGCTGAACGCGGTGAACAGCCCGTCGCCGGCGAAGCGCCGCACCACCCGCAGCCCGGGTCCCGGCATCTTGCGGAAGCGCGTCTCGTCGCTCAATTCGGCGACGAGATCGGCACCGGTGACGAACAGCCCGACGCGGCTGCCAAAGCGCAGCTTGAAGATGCCGTCGGGGAAATCGCGCGCGACGCGCAGCAGGTGCGAAATCAGGCCATAGCGGGCGATCTGGTGGAGATGACCGACGACCGGCAGGCCCGGCGGTGAGGGAATCACCGCTTTCTCGGCCAGGACCATCGCCATCCGCATCTCCCTGTGCCGCCTTGTTCGACGGCTTGGGCACACTCCATCACAGGCGGGCGCCGCACGCAACCTTCATCGGCCACGGCCTTAACGTCGTCTCAATGCCCGGCAGGCATGGTTACCGCGAACAGCGCACGATGATGACCATCACCCTTCCCCGGCCGCATTTCAGGCCGCTGCCGCCGGTTGCCGCGACGCTGGCGCTCGCGCTCGCGCTCGCGCTCGCATGTGCCATGCCGTGGCTCGCGCGCCCGGTGCCATTCCCCGACAGGCTCTTCCCGCTCATCGGCATCGGCGCGCTCGCATTGGCCGTGCGCCATTTGCTGATCCGCCTCGACGCGCCGCAACCCACCCGCGCCGCCGCCCTGACGCTCATTCTACCCAGCGCGATGATCAATGCCGGGCTGCTCGGCCAGTGCGACGCCCTGTGGGTCGCGCCGTGTATCATGGCGCTGGCCTGCGCGGTCGAACGCAAGCATCTTGCCATGCTCGTCTGGTTTGGGCTCGCGGCGGGCATCAACGTCGAGGCGCTGCTCATCGCGCCGTTTTTCATCGCCCTGCTGATCAATCGTCGTGTGCCGTTGAAACTGTGGGCGGTCGCGCCGCTCGTCGCCGCGACGGCGATGCTGCTCGCCTGGGTGGCGGGTTGGCCCGCCGGGGACCTTGCCTCGATCTATCCTGGCCAGTCCGCCACCGACGCACCGCTGGCGCTGAACGCACCCAATCTCTGGCAGATCGTCGGGGCATTGCCGGTGGTCGGCGCGCTGCCATTGTACGGACTTGCCATGGCCTCGGCGCTCGGTGCGACGGCCGCCTATATCGCCTGGCTCTCGACGCGCTCGCTTGACGGGCGGGCGGTGCTCGCTCCGGCGCTGCTCGCACCGCTGGTCACCGCCGGCCTGTTGCCGCATATGCGCGAACATGGCTTCTTCGTCGCCGATATCCTCGCCTTGGCAATGGCACTGACGCTGCGCGATCGCGAGAGCGTGCGGGTCGCCGCGATGATTCAGGCTGGCTCGCTGCTCGCCCTGCTGGGCTATCTCGGCGGGATCGACGCGATGGCGATGATGGGTGCGTTACCGATGATCATGGCGACCACCAGGATCGCGCAGCCGTTGCTCCGCCCGTTCGCCAACGACAATCCCTTATTGGCACGGGCGTAACGACCTTCGCGAATATGTCCAAAATGGCTTCTATGATATGTTGAAACAGCGATTCGTTCAGTCGACAGCGGGGATTCTATCGATGTTCAACAGCAGCAGCCGCAACAGGGATACATCGTCGGGACTCCCGCCCGCCCCGGCGGCACCGCCGACCGGCCAGAAGCGCGGGATGTTCTCGGTCGTCGGACCCGATATGATCATCACCGGCAACGTGGCGGCAACCGCCGACCTTCACATCGATGGCCGGGTCGACGGCGACGTTACCTGCGGCAGCCTCGTGCAGGGACCCGACAGTGTCATCAAGGGTGTGGTCAAGGCGGAAATCGCCCGGCTGGCCGGCACGATCGAAGGTTCGGTCGCGGTACGCCAGCTGACGATCGAGCGCGCCGCCCGGATCACCGGCGATGTCGAATATGAGACGATCGCGATCGAAAACGGCGCGTCCATCGACGGCCGGCTCAAGCACATCGCGGCTGACGCGGTGCGTACCGTGGCGCCGACGCCGGCGAGCAGGCCGGAGAGCAGCGTGTCGCAGTTTCCGACCGCCGCCGCCGCGGGCGAAGCCGCCTGAATTCGACAACGGGCGGATCGCGGCGGCGATGATCCTTTCGCCCTGAACGCATCGCGTTCGGAGGCGAACGAGCCGGGATTGCAATCAATCGAACCGCGCGCCCCGACCCGGCGGCGCGCCCAACACCGCATCGCCACCGTCTGCGGTGTCGCCCGGCGCGAAGGTCAGCCGTAGAATCACGAACGGCTTATAACCTCCTGTGATAATGGACGCTATCCAGCGCCAGATTCGAAGGAGTGCAAGCCATGTCCAAGACAAATTTGCCGATGACCGGTAGCTGCCGCTGCGGCAAGGTCCGCTTCACGATTACGGCGCCGCCGTTGCTGACCATGGCGTGCCACTGCACCGGTTGCCAGCGCATGACCGCCAGCGCCTATTCGATCAGCATCGCCGTGCCGGAGGACGGCTTCACCGTCACCGCGGGAGAAACGGTGATCGGCGGGCTGCATGGCGAGCAACTGCATCACCATCATTGCGACTGGTGCAAGAGCTGGCTGTTCACGCGGATCGAACCCGGGTTCGGCTTCGTCAACGTCCGCGCATCGATGCTCGACGCGCCCGGCTGGTTCGCTCCCTTCATCGAGACCTTCACCAGCGAGGCCTTCCCCTGGGCGAAGACCGGCGCCACGCACAGCTATGCGCAATTCCCGGCGATGGAGGAATATCAACCGCTGATCGAGGCTTTCGCCACGCGCAACGGTTGATCCATCACATGTGCAAGGTGCGGCCGTATGCGGCGAGCACGCTCTCGTGCATCATCTCGCTCAGCGTCGGATGCGGGAAGACGGTTTCGATCAACTCGGCCTCGGTCGTCTCGAGCGTCTTGCCGATCGTATAGCCCTGGATCAGTTCGGTCACCTCGGCACCGATCATGTGCGCGCCAAGCAGCTCGCCGGTCTTGGCGTCGAACACGGTCTTGATGAAACCCTCAGCCTCGCCCAGCGCGATCGCCTTGCCATTGCCGATGAACGGGAAATTGCCGACCTTGACCTCATGGCCGGCTTCCCGGGCCTTGGCCTCGGTCAGGCCGACGCTGGCGATCTGCGGGTGGCAATAGGTGCAGCCCGGAATATTGCGCACGTCCATCGCATGCGGATGCTTGCCGGCGATCGCCTCGACCGCGATGACGCCCTCATGGCTCGCCTTGTGCGCCAGCCATGGCGGCGCGGTGACATCGCCGATCGCGTAGATGCCGTCGACACTGGTCTTGCACATCGCGTCGGTGACGATGTGGCCGCGTTCGGTCTTCACGCCGAGCGCTTCCAGTCCGATATTCTCGGTATTGGGCAGGATGCCGATCGCGACGATGACATGGCTGAACTCGGACGTGACGACCTTGCCGTCCTTGCCCTTGATCGCCGCCTTCACGCCCGCCGCCCCGACATCGAGCTTGTCGACTCCGGCACCGGTCATGATCGTCATGCCCTGCTTCTTCAGCGCCTTTTCGAGGAAGGCGGAGACGTCGGCATCTTCGACCGGCACCACCCGGTCGAGCATCTCGACCACCGTCACCTCGGCGCCCATGTCATTGTAGAAGCTGGCAAACTCGATGCCGATCGCGCCCGAGCCGATGACCAGCAGCTTGGTCGGCATTTCCGGCGGTGTCATCGCGTGGCGATAGGTCCAGACGCGCTTGCCGTCGGCCTTGGCGAACGGCAGGTCGCGCGCTCGCGCGCCGGTCGCGACGATGATGTTCTTCGCGACGAGATCGCTGACCTTGCCATCGGCAGCGGTGACCGACAGCCTGCCCTTACCCGCAAGCTTGCCCTCGCCCATGACGACGGTGATCTTGTTCTTCTTCATCAGGTGCGTGACGCCCTGGTTGAGCTGCTTCGCCACGCCGCGCGAGCGCTTCACGACGGCCTCCAGGTCGGCGCTGATCTTCTCGGCAACGAGCCCGTAATCCTTGGCGTGCTGCATGTAATGGAAGATCTCGGCCGAGCGCAGCAGAGCCTTGGTCGGGATGCAGCCCCAGTTGAGGCAGATGCCGCCGAGATTTTCGCGCTCGACGATCGCGGTCCTGAGGCCCAGCTGCGCCGCGCGGATCGCCGCGACATAGCCGCCGGGGCCTGAACCGAGCACAATCAGGTCATAGGTCTCAGCCACGATATTGGTCCTTCTTCCGCCCCTTATGGGGCCTGTCTCATCAGTCGCGTGGGTCGGCGGCGTGATCGGCGCGCCAGGCGAGGCGCAGCGGACGCACCCCCATGAAGATGACGATCACCGTCACGCCGGCCGTCACCAGCCAGATATCATCATAGGCCTGCGGCACGGCATGGGCACAGACCGCCCCGATCGCCAGCGTGCCGGCGATCGCAACCAGCAGGTGCATCAGCTCGATGATCGTCCGCTTCACGTCGGCCTCACGCCAGCATGCCCAGCGGATTCTCGATCAGCGCCTTGAAGGCCTGCATCAGCTCGGCGCCATCGGCACCGTCGATCGCGCGATGGTCGAAGCTGCCGGTCGCCGACATGATCGTCGCGATGCCGAGTGCGTCGTCGATCACATAAGGCCGTTTCTCGCCGGCACCGATCGCCATGATCATGCCCTGTGGCGGGTTGATCACCGCCTCGAACTGCTTGATGCCGTACATCCCCATGTTCGACAGGCTGGCGGTACCGCCCTGATATTCCTCGGGCTTGAGCTTGCCGTCGCGCGCGCGACCGGCAAGATCCTTCATCTCGGTCGAGATCGCCGCAAGCCCCTTGTTGGCGGCATCGGCGATGATCGGCGTGATCAGCCCGTTCGGCGTCGACACCGCGACCGAGATATCGGCGCGGCTGAAACTGATCAGCTGGTCGGGCGTGAACATGACGTTGCACTTCGGCACCTGGATCAGGCTGGCGGCGAGCGCCTTGATGATCAGATCGTTGACCGACAGTTTCACGCCGCGCGCCTCGAGCGCCTTGTTGAGATCGGTCCGCAGCCGCAGCAGCGCGTCGAGCCGGATATCGACCGTCAGGTAGATGTGCGGCACCTGCTGCTTGGATTCGGTCAGGCGGCGCGCGATCGTCTTGCGCACGTTGGACAGCTTGGTCGCCTCGTGCGGAATGTCGGGCACGGCCACCGGTTTCGGCGCGGCGGCCGCCACCGGCGCAACGCTGGAGACGGGTGCGGACGTGGGTGCGACCCCGCCCGTTGCGCCATCGAGATCGGCGCGGACGATCCTGCCGTTCGGCCCGGAACCGCGCAGCGATGCGAGGTCGATGCTCTTTTCAGCGGCGATGCGGCGCGCCAGCGGGCTCGCCTTCACGCGATCGCCGGATGCGACCGGCGCGGCGACAGCCGCGGGCTCCGCGGCGGGCTTGGCAGCGACGGGGGCGGCCTTGGGCGCTTCGACCGGCACCGCTTCAGCCTTGGGTGGCGCCGCCTTCGTCGCCGGCGCGGCTTCGTCGTCACCGCTCATCGTCGCGATGACCGTGCCGACCTTCACATTGTCGGTACCCTCGGCGACCATGATGCTGGCGATCACGCCCTCGTCGACCGCCTCGAACTCCATCGTCGCCTTGTCGGTCTCGATTTCGGCGAGCAGATCGCCCGACTTGACGCGATCACCTTCCTTTACGAGCCATTTGGCCAGCGTGCCTTCCTCCATCGTCGGGGAAAGCGCGGGCATTTTGATCTCGATCGGCATCAACGGCGTCCTTGTCTTTTGCGCGAGTCCGTAGCGGCGCTTTCCTTCGCGCCCGATCCTCTCCCGGTCAACCCTTGCGCCAAACGTGCCGGCGCGCCACCTTCCTGTTCAAACAGGAGGGGCCGCCATGCGCATCTATCTCGTGGTCGTCGACGAAAGCCCGGAATCGCAGATCGCACTCCGCTTCGCCGCGCGCCGCGCGGTCAAGACCGGCGGCAGCGTCGAGATCCTCACGCTGATACCGCCCGCCGAATTTGTCGCCTTTGCCGGTGTGCAGGCGACGATCGAGGAAGAGGCGCGGATGCATGCCGAAGCGCTGGTCGCGGGCGCGGCCGGCACCCTGCTCGAGGAATCGGGGCTGCACCCGTCGATCACGGTGCGCCAGGGCGATGGCCCGAAAATCATTCGCGAGATGATCGACGCCAATCCCGGCATCGCCGCATTGGTGCTCGGCGCCGCGGCGAGCGGCGCGCCGGGGCCGCTGGTCAGCCATTTCGCCGGAACCGACGCCGGCAGCCTGAAGATTCCGCTGATGATTATCCCCGGCAGCCTCGACCGCGACGCGATCGACCGGCTGAGCTGACCGTGGCGCGATAACGCCGCCGATCAGCGAACCTTCTGAAAATCCGAATAGGTCATGGTCGTCTTGATCTGCCCGGCCTTGCCGAGCAGCGAGCCGGTGATGTCGCTGGCGGAATCGGCCGGCACGGCATGGCCGTCAGGCAGCAGGCGATAATGGCCGGTGATCGCCATGCTCTGCAGCGAGGCGACCAGCATCATCCGGAACCCCTTGGTCGACGCCAGCCGAACCTGCTCGACAAACGGCACATCGCCCCTGATGTTGACCAGCGCCTCGGCCCGGGTGTCCGCCGAGGCGTCGTGCGAACCGATCTTGAGCGCGCCCTGCGGCAGCCGCGCGAAGCGGTAGACGACATAGCCTGGCGCATGGTCGGTCCGTGTCGCCGGCGCGCCGAACCAGTCGGCGATCTCGGCATAGGATGGCACCGGTCCGCGCTTTGCCTTGCGCGATTGCGCCACCTCCTTCGCGGTCGGCGCGCGCCCGTCGACGCTGATCAGCGACCATTGCGCCCCGGCCGGCCGACGCGGATCGAACTGCTCGCTGAAGACCTTGCGAGCTGAGCCGGTGCTGTCGATCACCAGCGTGCGGCGAAAGCTGTACGCGTCCGACCGCGCGCTCCGCGCCATCGCCAGAACCTGATCCTGCAACGCGTCGGCACGTGCCGCCCCGGCGATAAAACAGCCTGTGACACAACAGCCTGTGACCACGACGGCGAAAAGGTGGCGTTTGAACATACCGATGACCTGCTCCCGAATTCGTGCGTGTCTTCAACAGCATTGCGGCGGGGAAATGGCGTGACGACCTGGCCGAAATCCGACCGGCCGAAGGCGCGCGCACTTGAACGCGTCGCGCGCTCCCGTCACGATGCCCAGATGCGCTTCCTGCTCCCGCTCGCCCTGATCGCCACCCTCGCCCAGCCGGCGCTCGCCGACGAGCGGCCCGCCGCACCGGCGCCCGATCCGGCGCGGCTCAAGGCGACGGTCGAAAAACTCGTCAGCTTCGGCACGCGCCATACGCTCTCGTCGTCCGACGATCCGGCGCGCGGCATCGGCGCGGCGCGACGCTGGGCGGCGGGCGAACTGACCCGCCTCGCCGACGCGTGCGACGGCTGCATCACCGTCGCCAATATCGCGCGCACCTTCACCGGCCCGCGCGCGCCGAACGGTGTCGAGATCGTCGACATACTCGGCTTCCAGCAAGGGCTCGACCCCAAGCGCGTGATCATCGTCGGCGCGCATATCGACAGCCGCGTGTCGGACCCCATGGACGCCACCCACGATGCGCCCGGCGCCAATGACGACGGCTCGGGCGTCGCGCTGGTGCTCGAGGCCGCACGCATCCTGTCGAAAGAGAAATTCCGCGCCACGATCGTCTATGCGATCTTCTCCGGCGAGGAACAGGGCCTGTATGGCGGGCAGTTGCTGGCGGAGACGGCGAAGCAGAAGAACTGGACCGTATCGGCGATGCTCAACAACGACATCGTCGGCAACACCATGGGCCAGAACGGCATTCGCGTCGCCGATCGCGTGCGGGTCTTCTCGGAAGGCATCCGTGCCTCCGAGGACATGCCGCAACAGCTCGCGCGACGCGGCAATGGCGGCGAGGATGACGGGCCGTCGCGCGCTTTGGCCAAGGCGGCCGATGACGTCGCGCACCACATCCCCGGGGGCCTCGACGTGTTCGTCGATCGCCGACCCGATCGCTTTGGTCGCGGCGGCGACCATGAGCCGTTCCTCAAGCTCGGCTATCCCGCCGTGCGCTTCTCGGTCGCGGCGGAGAACTGGACCCAGCAGCATCAGGACCTGCGCGTCGAGAACGGCGTCGCCTATGGCGACACCGTCGACAAGATGGATTTTCCCTATCTCGCCAAGGTCACCGTGATCAACGTCGCGACGATCCGCCGCCTCGCCTCGGCACCGGCCGCGCCAACCGGCGTAACGGTCGCCGGCGCGCTGAGCTTCGACACCACGGTCAAATGGCAACCGGTCGCGGGCGCGATCAGCTACCGCGTGCATTGGCGCCGCAACGACGCGCAGGACTGGCAGCACGCGGTCGACGTGCCGGCCCCCGCGACGAGCACCGTGCTCACGAACATCCCTGTCGACGACAATTTCGTCGGGGTGGCGGCGGTCGCGGCGGACGGGTCGGAAAGCCTCGCTACCTTCGCCGGCCCCGAACCGCGCCAGCCCTGACGCGAAACCGGCGCCCCGCATTGCGCGGGACGCCGGCTCCGATCATCCTGGGGTCGCTAGCTCAGCGGCACACGCAGGTGCAGGTGCAGCTGTGGCGCACCGGCGCACGCCGGCGATGCACCGGCCGCGCCACGCGGCGCTTCGCGACATAGGTTTCGATATATTCGGTCGTCGTGGTGGTCACCACCGGCGCCGACTGGATCGTCACGACCGTGGTGGTCGCCGGCGGGTAATAATAGCCGCCCGCCGCATAGCCCGCGCCGGTCGAATAGGTGGTGGTGCCATAGCCGCCACCTTGCTGATTATATACGACATGCGGCGGCGGCGCATATCCGGCGCCATAGCCACCCTGCCAGCCATAGCCGCCTTCGGCATAGCCGTCCGCGCCGCCCTGGGCGTAACCATAGCCGTCCCAGTCGACACCGTTGACCGAATCCCACACGCGACCGCGACCATCGATCAGCACCGCATCGTCATAATAGCGCGACCAGCCATAACCGGGCGGGGGCACCGACAGGCCGTAGCTGGCATAGTCGCTGATGTAGAAGGTCGGCGCGACCCAGTAGCGCGGCAAGGTCCAGCCGCGCGTCGGCCGGCGATAGGCGTTCCACCCGCCCGGCGCGTTGGTGCCGCCCGACCAGCGCCCGCCACCCGACCAATGGCCGCCGCCCGACCATTGTCCACCCCCATGCGACGGCGGCGCGGGGTAATTGGTACCCGGATACTGGCGAGGCATGGCCATTCCGCCACCCATCTGCCCGCCACCCAGGACCTGACCTTGACCCGCGATCTGACCACCGCCCATCGCCTGCCCGGCGCCGATCATCACCTGCCCGCCGCCGTTCGGCGCGGGCACGAGTCGCTGCGCCTGTGTCGGCACGGCGGCGCCGACGGTAACCATCGCGAGGCCAGCAATCATCAGGGTCTTCATGGTAAACACTCCTCAACCAATCCGGGCGAAGCTGTTGCGGACGCCGGATACTTAAGGATTTCCTTACCATTTCTGCCGCTTCGCGACCAGTCGGGCACCGTCCCGAAACGGGTCAGCCGATCCGCGGCGCCAGCAACGCGACCAGCTTTTCGCACGCGGCGGCATCGACCGCATCGAATCGCGCCTCGCTCGGGCTGTCGAGGTCGAGCACGCCGATCAGCCGATCTCCGACGACGATCGGCACCACCAGTTCCGACCTGCTCGCCGCATCGCACGCGATATGGCCGGCAAAGGCGTGGACGTCGGCGACGATCTGCGTAGCCCGCGTCGCGGCGGCGGTGCCGCACACGCCGCTGCCCAGCGCGATGCGGATACACGCCGGCTTGCCCTGGAACGGCCCGAGCACCAGTTCGCCCGCTACCAGCCGATAGAATCCCGCCCAGTTGAGATCGGGCAGATATTGCCACAGGAGCGCGGCCGCATTGGCCATGTTGGCGATCGCATCCGGCTCGTCGGCGGTCAGCGCATCGAGCGCCGCGTACACATCGTGGTAGATCTCGTCTTTCGTGCCGTTGGAAACATCGAACGCGTACATCAATCGATCCTTATCTTGCCGCGACCGGCCTTGATCGAGGCGCGGCCCTTCTTTTCATCGACCCGTTTCGCCTTGGCCGTCCTGCTCGGCTTGGTCGGCCGCCGTTTCTTGGGCACGATCAGCGCTTCGCGGATCAGCGCGATCAGCCGATCGCGCACATCCTGTCGATTGAGCAATTGCGATCGGGCGCCTTCGCTGCGCAGCACCAGCACGCCCTCGCGCGTCATGCGCGATCCCGCCAACTCGGCAAGCCGTTGCTTAACCGCATCCGGCAAGCCCGGTGAATTCGCGACGTCGAAGCGCAGCAGCACCGCGCTGTCGGTCGTGTTGACATGCTGCCCGCCCGGCCCGCTCGAGCGCGTGAAGCTCTCGTCGATTTCGTCGCTGTCGATCGAGATCGAGCGCGAGATGGGGATGGCGACCATGACCGATGCGTTCAGTCCGCGCCGAACCCGGCGGCGATGAAATGCGCCGGGATCGGCGCCTCGGCGGTGATCGGCTCCTTGCCGGCGCGCGGCACGCTCAGCGACGCGGCATGGAGCAGCATCGGCGTGCCGCCCTGGCCATAAACCGGGTCGCCGACCACCGCGACGCCCAGCGCCTCCGCCGCATGGACGCGGATCTGGTGCGTCCGCCCGGTCTCGGGCCGGAACTCGACCAGCGCGCGGCCGTCCCTGATCGTCAGCACGCGCCACGCCGTCCGCGCCGCCTTGCCGGCCGGATCACCGCGCATCCGCCAGCCCGCCTCGCGCGTGCTAACCTTGCCCAGCGCGAGATCGATCATCCCCGCCTCGCCCGTCGGCACACCTTCGAGCACCGCGAGATAGCGCTTCTCGACCAGCCCCTGTTCGAATGCCTGCTGCAGCCGGGCATGCGCCTTGGGATTGCGCGACAGCAACAGGCAGCCCGAGGTGTCGCGATCGAGCCGGTGCACCGCCTGCGGCCAGCGCTTGAACCCGAAAGTCAGGCCCGCGAGATGATTTTCGAGGCTGAGCGCGCCGTCGCGCGGCGGATCGACCGGAAGACCGGCGGGCTTGTCGATGACGAGGGCTTCGCCATCGAGGAACAGGACATGGTTGGCGAGCATGCCCGCGCTCTTGCCACCGAGCGCGCGCTCATGCCAGAGTTTCGACATATGGCCGCGAAATCGAGCCGCCTCATTCGGGTCACGATGGCGTTGTGCGGCTTGCTGCCGACGCTGGCACTGGCGGCCGACCCGATGTTCCCGTGCCCCGACCAGATCGCCTGGGCCACGCCGGATGGTCGCGTTTTCGGACATATTCCCTATGCCGAGGCGTCGGAGAGCGACCTTGTTCCCGCCCCGGTCGGCTTCGGCGTCGACCAACCGTGCCATGTGCACCGCGACATGCTGCCCGATCTCGAACGCCTGCTTGCCGCCGCCGCGCTGGCGCCAGGTGTCGGCAACCGGCTGCGCGGCGTGTCGTGCTTCCGCGGCATCGCCCAGCAGCGCTCGGTGTTCTGTCGCCAGATCGGCCCGAACAGGCCGTGCCGCAACGCCGCTGAACGCGCCATCAGCGTCGCGCCGCCCGGCTATAGCGAGCATGCCACCGGCTATGCGATCGATTTCGCCATCCGCCCCTCGCCGCGTTGCCACGACGTCGATCCGTGCATCGCGGCTTCGGCGGCGGGGCTGTGGATGCTGGCGCACGCCCCGGACTTCGGCTTCGAACTGTCGTTTCCGGCCGGCAACGCCCAGGGCGTGACATGGGAGCCGTGGCATTGGCGCTGGGTCGGTGCGTCGGTCGACACGCCGGGCGCGGTGCGGGCGCGGATGGAATTCACCCGCGCCCGCTCCTCCTTCCCGGCCCGGCCGGGGGTCAACGATATGTGGGATTACTGGCTGATCGCGCCGCGCCCGGTGATCGCCTCACCGGGCGCGCCGCCCGTCCCCGTTCAGGCGGCGAGCTTTGCCGCGACCTCGGCGATACGACGTCCCTGATAGCGCGCGCCGTTGAGGTCGATCTCGCTCGGCTGACGGCTGCCATCGCCACCCGCCACCGTCGTCGCGCCATAAGGCGCACCACCGACGACTTCGTCGACACTCATCTGGCCCTGGTGACCGTAATCGAGCCCGACGATCGTCAGCCCGAAATGCAGCAGGTTGGTGATGACCGAGAACAAGGTCGTTTCCTGCCCGCCATGCTGGGTCGCGGTCGAGGTGAAGGCACCGCCGACCTTGCCGTGCAGCGCACCCGTCGCCCACAAGCCGCCCGCGGTATCCCAGAACGACGCCATCTGGCTCGCCATGCGGCCGAACCGTGTCGGCGTGCCAACGATGATCGCGTCATAGTGTTTCAGCGCGTCGGGGCCTTCGATCAACGGATGCGCGGCATCGGTCTTGAAATGCGCTGCGGCAACCACCGCGGGCGGCGCGGTTTCGGGTACGCGGCGGATATCCACCTCGGCGCCGGCCGAGCGCGCGCCCTCTGCAACGGCATCGGCCATCTGCTCGATATGGCCGTAGGACGAGTAATAGAGCACCAGAACCTTGGTCATGCGTAATTCCTTCTTCTTCGCGCCCTCCCGCAAGCGGGAGGGGTTTGGGGGGGGCGCCCGCCTGATCGCGGGCGTTATGGTCAGGGGAGCGCAATTGCTCTCCCGGTTGAGGTCATTCGGCGTCGACCAGCACGATCTCCGCGTCTTCCAGCGCCGTGATGATGACCGTCTGGCCACCCTCCAGCGCCGCGCCGTCGCGCGCATCGAAGCGCACGCCGTCGATCTCGATCGAGCCCACCGCCGGCACGAGATAGGCGTGCCGCCCCGCACCGACTTTGTGCTCCAGCGTGTCGCCGGCCTTCACCGTCGCACCGAGCACCCGCGCGTCGGCGCGGATCGGCAAGGCGCCTTCGTCCTCGGCAAAGCCCGAGGCCAGCGTCACGAACCGCCCGCTGCGCTCGCCCCTGGGAAACGGCTTGGCGCCCCAGCTTGGCGAACCGCCGGTGCGCTTCGGCTCGATCCAGATCTGGAACAGCGTCGTCGTGTCGTTCTCGAGATTATATTCGGCATGGCGCACGCCCGTGCCGGCGCTCATCACCTGCACGTCGCCCGCGCCGGTGCGACCCTGGTTGCCCATCGAATCCTGATGGGTAATCGCGCCGCTACGGACATAGGTGACGATCTCCATGTCACGGTGCGGATGCGGCGGGAATCCGGACCCGGGTCCGATCTCGTCGTCGTTCCACACCCTGATGCTGCCCCAGCCGGTGCGGGCGGGGTCGTAATAATCGGCGAAGCTGAAATGATGACGGGCATTGAGCCAGCCATGATCGGCATGGCCGAGGCTCGCGAAGCTGCGTTTCTCGATCATGGGAACCTCCTTGTTGTCGCCAAGATAGGGACGCCGGCGGTCACGTAAATGGAAACAGTGGAAACTGATTGTTTCGCGATCTATCGTGTGAACATGACTCGTCTACCCGACCTCGAAGCCTGGGCGATCTTCGCCAGCGTCGCCGAACATCGTTCCTTTTCCGGCGCCGCCGAAGCGATCGGCCTGTCCAAGGCGACCGTCTCCAAGGCGATTACCCGGCTCGAGGCGCATCTCGGCCAATCGCTGTTCCATCGCACCTCGCGTCGCCTCGCGCTGACCGAAAGCGGCAAGGGACTGGCCGAGCGTGCCGCGCGCATGCTCGCCGAGGCGCAGGCCGCCGAGGAAGCCGCGCACGACGCGGCGAGCGCCCCGGTGGGCTTGATCCGCGTCGCCGCGCCAATGTCGCTTGGGCTGCTCGCCGTGGCGCCGGTGATCGCCGCGTTCCTCGTCGAGCATCCCGGTATCGAGATCGATCTGCATCTGTCCGACGCGCGCGTCGACATCGTCGCCGAGGGCTATGACGTCGCGCTGCGCATCGCCGCGCTGCCCGACAGTTCGCTGCGCGCGCGCAAGCTTGCCGACATGCCGATGCACGTCGTCGCCGCGCCGGCTTATTTCGCGGCGCATGGCCGGCCGACACATCCGGCGCAACTCGGCGAGCATCGCTGCCTCGGCTATACCAATGTCAGCGGACCCTGGCGCTTCTCCGGCCCCGGTGGCGCCGAGGTTTCGGTGCGCCCGCGCGGCCCGCTCTCGACCAACAGTGGCGACGCCATGCTGCCCGCGCTGCGCGCCGGGCTGGGCATCGCCATCCTGCCGGGATTCCTCGTCAGCGCCGACCTCGCCGCCGGCACGCTCGAGGCGATCCTCACCGACTGGTCGCCGCCGACCGGCGCGCTGCACCTGATGACCCCGCCAGGCACATTGCGCCCGGCGCGCGTCGAGGTGCTGATCGAATTTCTCGCCGAGCGGTTGCGCAACATCTGCCCCACGCACGGCTGAAACGGCCACCGACCGCCCGGGGCTCCGTGTAATTCCTTTACGTAGATTCCCTGCGACTCGTGGATTCAGGCCGGTTAGCGAAGAATTAACCTTTTGCGTTCATCACTCATCAGGTTAATAGATCATGCTTAGGTGCTGGGGCCGTGGGGGCATTCAGGCACCGCAAAACGACAGAGGGATACTGCCAGATGCGCGTGCTGCTGATCGAGGACGAGCCGACGACCGCCAAGGCGATCGAGCTCATGCTCACCACGGAAGGCTTCAACGTCTACACCACCGATCTGGGCGAGGAAGGCCTCGATCTGGGCAAGCTGTATGATTACGACATCATCCTGCTCGACCTCAACCTGCCCGACATGCACGGCTATGACGTGCTCAAGAAGCTCCGCGTCGCCCGTGTGCAGACCCCGGTGCTGATCCTGTCGGGCATCAACGAGATGGACTCCAAGGTCCGCAGCTTCGGCTTCGGTGCCGACGATTACGTCACCAAGCCGTTCCACCGCGAAGAACTCACCGCGCGCATCCACGCCGTCGTCCGCCGCTCCAAGGGCCACAGCCAGTCGGTCATCCGCACCGGCAAGCTGGCGGTCAATCTCGATGCCAAGACGGTCGAAGTCGATGGCAGCCGCGTCCATCTGACCGGCAAGGAATATGCGATGCTCGAGCTGCTTTCGCTGCGCAAGGGCACCACGCTGACCAAGGAAATGTTCCTCAACCACCTCTATGGCGGCATGGACGAACCCGAACTCAAGATCATCGACGTGTTCATCTGCAAGCTGCGCAAGAAGCTCAGCATGGCATGCGACGGCGAGAATTACATCGAGACCGTGTGGGGCCGCGGCTATGTGCTGCGCGAACCCGACGAAGTGATGGTCACCGAAGTCGCCTGAACCTTTCCGGTTCTCCGACACCTGAAGGGCCGCGGCGCCCGGGGGGGGCGCCGCGGCCGCTTTGTTCGGGAGGCCGGCAAACCTGTCCTCCCGATGTCGTCATGCTGAAACGAGTTCAGCATGACGATCGAAAGGCGGCGCTCGCTTTCACCGCGCCTCCCACACCTTCTCCCCACCCACCCAGGTCTGCTCGACCTTGGTCGCGCGCAAATCGCTCGGCGAGGCCAAAGTCGGGTCGCGGTCGACGATGATGAAGTCGGCGCGCTGGCCCGGTGCAAGGCTGCCGAACTTGTCCTCGGCAAAGCCGGCATAGGCCGCGCCGATCGTATAGGCGCGCCAGGCCTGTTCGCGCGTCACGCGCTCCTCCGGGCGCCAGCCGCCATAAGGCTGGCCGTTCGCGTCCTGGCGGGTGAAGGCGGCGGCCCAGCCGGCGAAGGGATCGGGGCTCTCGACCGGAAAATCGGTGCCGAACGCCAGCTGGCTGCCATTTTTGAGCATCGACGCCCAGGCATAGGCGCCGGCGAGCCGCTCCGGGCCGAGCCGCGCTTCGGCCATGTGCATGTCGCTGGTCTGGTGCACCGGCTGCATCGAGGCGATCGTGCCGTGCTGGCCGAAACGCGGCAGATCGGCGGGGTCGACGATCTGGGCATGCTCGATCCGCCAACGGCGGTCGCCCTTGTAGGTCTGCGCCATCTCGTCGATCGCGTCGAGCACCTGCGCATTGGCGCGGTCGCCGATCGCGTGGACCGCCACCTGATAATGGTCCATCGCCGCGCGGCTCATCAGATTCTGCAGCACGGTATCCGTCATGAAGCCAGCACCCGACTGGCCCGGCGCGTCGCTGTACGGCGCCTTGAGCCATGCCCCGCGCGAGCCGAGCGCGCCATCGGCAAAGAGCTTGACCCCACCCATGCGTAGCCGGTCGCCATAGAGCCACGGCGTCGGACCGTTGCCGCCGATCTGGATCGCGGTGTCGACACCGGATGCATAGCTCATGATCCGGATCCGCAAAGCGCCGACATCCCCGGCGCGACGATAGCTCAGCCAGTCGTCGATCGAGGTCCCCATGTCGGAGGTCGCGGTGACGCCGAACCCGAGCAGGATTTCCTGCGCCTTGCGGAAAGCGACGTCGCGCTCCTTGGGCAGTGGTTGCGGCACGACCCTTTCGACGAGCTGCTGCGCCGAATCGACGAAGACGCCGTTGGGTATGCCGCCGGTCTTCTCGATGCGCCCGCCGGGCGGCGAGACACTCTTGGCATTCACCCCCGCGGCCGCCATCGCCGCGCTGTTGGCCCAGCTGGCATGACCATCGGCGCGGCTCAGCCAGACCGGTCGATCCTTGACCACCTCGTCGAGGTCCGCCGCGGTCGGGAAGCGGCCAAGGCCCCATTTCTCCTGGTTCCAGCCCCCGCCGACGATCCATTTGCGATCCGGGTTCGCCGCGACATAGGCGGCGATCTTCGCCTTGGCCTCCTCGAGCGAAGTCGTGTCGTGCAGGTCGAGCTCGAGCGCGCGGAAGCCCAGCGCCATGACATGGCCATGCGCATCGACGAAGCCCGGCAGCAACACCTTGCCGTGCATGTCGGCGCGCCAGTCGAGCTTGTCGGGGCGCTTCTCGCCCGAGCCGAGCAACCGCGTGACATGCCCGTCGGGCGTCATCAGCAACCCGGTGAAGTGGACGACCCGCCCCTCCCGATCGAGCGTCATGCCGTTGACATTGTCGACGAGCGCATCGGCTAGGGCGGCCACCGGGGTCAGGGCGATGGCCGCGACGGCGGCGAGCAGCAGACACTTCATTTCGGCAATCTCCGCACCAGCGAGCTCGTGTCCTGGCGCGATCCGCCCATCTTCTGCACCTCGGCATAAAATTGATCGACCAGCGCCGCGACCGGCAGCACCGCGCCATTCTGCTTGGCCTCGTCGAGCGCCAGCCCGAGATCCTTGCGCATCCAGTCGACCGCGAAGCCGAAATCGAAGCGATCCTCGCTCATCGACTGCCAGCGATTGACCATCTGCCAGCTCTGCGCCGCGCCGCCCGAGACCGCCTCGAACACCTTGTCGAGATCGAGCTGGCTCGCCTGGGCGAAGCGCAGCGCCTCGCTCAGGCCCTGCAACACGCCGGCAATCGCGATCTGGTTGACCATCTTGGCCTGCTGCCCGGCGCCCGGTCCGCCGACATGGACGGTGCGCGCGGCATAGGCCTGCACGATCGTCTCGGCGCGGGCGAATGCCGCCGGCGAACGCGCACCGCACATGATCGACAGCGCGCCCTTCTCGGCGCCGGCCTGCCCGCCCGAAACCGGCGCGTCGACGAACTCGACGTCGAACTGCCCGGCCGCCTCGGCCAGCGCCCGCGAGATCCGCGCCGACACCGTCGTGTGGTCGATGATCATCGCGCCCGTCCCGAGCGCTCGGATCACGTCGTCGCTGCGCAGCAGCAGCGCATCGAGATCGGCATCGTTGCCCACACAGGTGATCAGCACGTCGGCGCCCTGCACAGCATCGAGCGCGCTCGGCGCCGCCTGTCCACCATATTGTTTCGCCCAGGCGCTCGCCTTGGCCGGGCTGCGATTATAGACCGTGACCTGATGGCCGGCGGTGACGAGGTGGCCGGCCATGGGTGCGCCCATGACGCCGGTGCCGACAAATGCGATGTTGCTCATGCGCTCCGCGATAAGGCGTGTTTCCTCCATAAGCCAGATAGTCTAGGCGCCCCTCATGGCTACCCAACCGACCCACAGCACCACCGCCCTGCCCGTCTCGATCGAGGATGTCCGCGCCGCGCATGCGCGAATCCGCGATGCCATCGTCCGCACCCCGACGCTGGTCAGCCGGACGCTTTCCGAGCTGACCGGCGCGACGGTCTATCTCAAGTTCGAAAACCTCCAGTTCACCGCCGCCTACAAGGAGCGCGGCGCGCTCAACACGCTGCTCCAGCTCCCTGCGGACACCAAAGGCGTGATCGCCGCCTCGGCCGGCAACCACGCACAGGGGCTGGCCTATCACGCCCATCGGCTCGGCATCCCGGCGACGATCGTCATGCCGACCAACACGCCGACGGTGAAGATCACGCAGACCGAGGGACATGGCGCGACCGTCGTGCTCGAAGGCGACACGTTCGACGCGGCCGATGCCCATGCGCGGCTGCTCGAGCGCGAGCGCGGGCTGACCTTCGTCCATCCGTTCGACGATATCCGCGTCATCGCCGGTCAGGGCACGGTGGCGATCGAGATGCTCGAGGAGGTGCCGACGATCGACACCTTCGTCACGCCGATCGGCGGCGGCGGGCTGATCTCGGGCATGGCGACCGTGGCGCGGGCGTGGGACCGGCCGATCGAGGTCATCGGGGTCGAGGCCGAGCTGTTCCCGTCGATGTACAATCGCATCAACGGGCTGAACATGCCCTGCGCCGGCGACACGCTGGCCGAGGGCATCGCGGTCAAGGAACCGGGTGCCATCACCGCCGACATGGTGCGCGTGCTGGTCGACGATATCGTGCTGGTCAGCGAGCGGAGCCTCGAACAGGCTGTCAGCCTGCTGCTGCAGATCGAAAAGACCGTGGTCGAGGGTGCCGGCGCGGCCGGCCTCGCCGCGCTGCTCGCCTATCCCGAGCGCTTCAAGGGCAAGACCGTCGGCGTGGTGCTGTGCGGCGGCAACATCGACACGCGGCTGCTCGCCAACGTCCTGCTGCGCGATCTCGCGCGTTCGGGCCGGCTGGCGCGGCTGCGCATCCGCCTGCAGGACCAGCCTGGCGCGCTGTTCAACGTCGCACGGATATTCGACCAGGAACGCGTCAACATCATCGAGGTCTATCACCAGCGCGTCTTCACCACGCTGCCTGCCAAGGGCCTGATCACCGACATCGAGTGCGAAACCCGCGACCGCGCGCATCTCGAACGGTTGATGTCGGCGCTGCGCAAGGCGGGCTACGAAGCGAGCCCCGTCGAGCTGGCGTGACGAAAGGAATCTGGCGCGCGACGAACCGAGTCGCGCGCCCTTCGACCTCCGCTCTCCTTGCGCTATGATGTACGCCATCGCGCGTCGGCCGCTTTTTCGGTGTCGACAACACCGCGTTAACCCTCAATCATGGTAAAGCCGCTTTTCATCATGCCCGCGACGATTCATAACGTCGTCGTGCCGGTGGTCGGCGCTGATTGACAGGGGGTTACGGGCAGTGACGGCGCCATTTCGCTTTCCACGTTTCTTCGTCACCAGCCCCGCCCCATGCCCGTATCTGCCGGGTCGGCAGGAGCGAAAGGTGTTCACCGAATTGCGTGGTCCGCACGCGCCGGAACTGAACGACGCGCTCGGCCGGATCGGCTTTCGCCGTAGCCAGTCGGTCGCCTACCGCCCGAGTTGCGCGGGCTGCACCGCATGCGTCTCGGCGCGCGTCGTCGCCGCGGATTTCGTCGCCAACGCAACGCAGCGCAAGCAGCAGCGCCGCAATGCCGATCTCGACATCTCCGCCTGCCGCCCATGGGCGACCGACGAGCAATATCAATTGCTCCGCCGCTATCTCGCCGCGCGCCACCCCGGCGGCGGAATGACGGGGATGGACGAGGGCGACTATGCCGACATGGTCGAGCATTCGCCGGTCAATTCCTTCATCATCGAATATCGCGAGCCATCGCGCCATGGCGAGCAGGGCAAGCTGATCGGCGCCTGCCTGACCGACCAGCAGGCCGACGGCCTGTCGCTGATCTACAGCTTCTTCGATGCCGACCATGTCGAACGCCCGGGTCTCGGCAATCTGATCATCATGGATCACATCCTCCGCGCCCGCGCCGCCGGCCTGCCCTATGTCTATCTCGGCTATTGGGTGAAAGGATCGGAGCGCATGGCCTACAAGACCCGCTACAAGCCGATCGAAGTGCTCGGGCCATCGGGCTGGTCGCTGCTGGTCGACGAGGAGGCGAGCTACCATCCGCCGGCCGAGAAATATGCCGTGATGGCGGCCGATGCCTGACTGACAAAACTCTCCAGCGTGATGCCGGGGAGTTATGTCAGGGGTCGTCAGTCCTGCGCGGCGCCCTGACCCGGATCACCATCCGCCGCGACCGGCGCACCCAGCCCCGGCCCTGCAAGCGGTGCCGCGCCGGCAGCGTCGAGTGCCACCGCCACCCGGATATAGGCCTCGTCGGTCGAGCGGCCGGTCGCCGGATCGAAGGTAAACCAGCCCTGGCCAGCGACATGCGCCTCGGCCCAGGCATGCGGCTCGGCGACCTGGCCGGCAACGGCGCGATAGCCCGACACATAACGCGCCGGCACGCCAAGCGAGCGGGCGGCGACGATGAACATCTGCGCCAGATCGGCGGCGGCGACCGATTCATGCTCGAAGGCCTGCGACACGCCGCGCAACGCGACATTGGCCTGCCATGCGCAGCGCCGGTGGAGCGCGGCATTGACGAGATCCAGTCGCGCACGCACGTCGTCGGTCCCGCCGACGGCGCCCAGCGCAAAGGCGGCAATCAGCGGCTCGGCCGGCGTCAGGTCGGTTGCGCGCAGGAACAGCGAGGGTGGCAAGGGCTCGACCGACCCGTGCACCATGCCGCCTGCCGGGTTGGTCAGCACCTCGCCCGACACCGACAGCTCGATCGCTTCGCACGGACCCTCGACGTAGAGCATGATCGTGCGGTTGCCGAAACCGTCGCGGCCGCGTCGCAGCCGCGCGTCGCAATCGACATGCACGTCCCAATTGGCGACCGCCTGATCGTCATTGTCGTCGGGGCTCAGCCGCAAGAGCTGGACGAGGCGGCTGCGCGGATAACCGAAACGATAGCGCGTGCGATGATCGACCGTGACCCGCATCAGACGAACTTGAACTGCCGGCCAATGGCGAAGTGCAATTCGGCATTCTCGTCGATGAATTCCCGCAGATACTGGTGCAGCCCGCCGGCGATGACCGCGCCCGAGCGCGTCTTGAGCATGCGCGCCTGGCGCGAGCGCGCCATGCGGTCGGCCTCGCCGTGCAGCCCGGTACGCTTGGCAAGCAGGCCGAGGATCTCGACCGTCTCCTCGGCCGAAGCGGCGAGGCTGCGCGGCATCTCGGCGCGCGCGATCAACAGGTCGATGACATTGGCGGGCTTCAGCCCTTCGGAATAGAGCCAGCGATAGGCGGTCACCGCCGAGACGGTCTGGAGGATCGTCGTCCACTGGTCGCGATCGACCACCCCGCCGACCTTCTCGCCCTCGGGCAGCAGGATATGATATTTGACGTCGAGCAGCCGCGCCGTGTTGTCGGCGCGCTCGACCGCCTGGCCGAGGCGGATGAACCAGGTCGTCTGGTTGCGCAGCATGCGATGGATCGCCCCCTCGAAGCCGCGCGTCTCGGTCTTGACCGCTTCGAGCAGATTGAGCGTCGCGGTCGCGCCGCCGGTGCTCGACCGGCTCTGGAACAGCATCCAGGCGCGGTTGATACCGGTCCATGCGTCGCGGGTCAGCGCGGTGCGCACCGCGCGGGCATTGTCGCGGGCGCGATCGAGACAGCGCAGGATCGATCCCGGGTGGGTCGAATCGAGCGTGAGAAAGCGCGCGACATGCGCCTGGGTGATCGTCTCGCCGGTCTTGGCGAAATCCTCGTCGGTCTCGGTCACGGTCAGCGCGCTCGACCAGGCGATCTCGCCGGCCGGGCGCGGCGACAGCGCGTCGAGCCGCACGGTCGCCTCGACGAGGCGGGCGACGAAATCGGCGCGCTCGACATAGCGACCGAGCCAGTAGAGCGAGGAGGCGGTCCGTGAGAGCATCAGCCGTCCATCAGCACGAAGCTGTCCTTGGTACCGCCGCCCTGCGACGAATTGACCACCAGCGAACCGGCCTTGAGCGCGACGCGCGTCAGCCCGCCGGGCACGACCTGCACGCCCTTGGCGCCGGTCAGCACGAAGGGCCGGAAATCGACATGGCGCGGGGCGAGCCCCTTGTCGGCGAGCGTCGGCACGGTCGACAAGGCCAGCGTCGGCTGGGCGATGTAGCGATGCGGCTCGGCAATCAGTGCCGCGCGGAACGCCTCGATCTCCTTCCTGCTCGCGGTCGGGCCGACCAGCATGCCATAGCCGCCCGAGCCATCGACCAGCTTGACGACCAGCTCGGGCAGATGGTCGAGGACATATTTGAGCGCCTGCGGTTCGCGGCAGCGGAAGGTCTCGACATTGGGCAGCTTGGGCTCGCCGCCCGAATAGAATCGCACGATTTCGGGCATGTAGCTGTAGATCGCCTTGTCGTCGGCGATGCCGTTGCCCGGCGCGTTGATCAGCGCGACGTTGCCGGCGGCATAGGCGGCGATCAGCCCGGGTACGCCGAGCATCGAATCCGGGCGGAAGACCATCGGATCGAGATAATCGTCATCGATGCGGCGGTAGATCACGTCGACCTTCACCGGACCGGAGATGGTTCGCATCCACACGATATCGTCGGCGACGAAGAGGTCGGCCGCCTCGACCAGTTCGATGCCCATCGAATCGGCGAGGAAGCTGTGCTCATAATAGGCCGAATTATAGTGCCCCGGCGTGAGCACGACGCAGATCGGCGCCGCCACGCCTTCCGGCGCGACCGACTGCATCGTCTGGAGCAGGCGATCGGGATAGCTGTCGACCGCGGCGACGCGGAATTCCCGGAATAGCTCGGGACACAGTCGCAGCATCGCCTCGCGATTTTCCAGCATGTAGCTGACGCCGGACGGGGTGCGGGCATTGTCTTCGAGCACGAAGAAATCGTTCGGCCCGGTACGGACCAGATCGATGCCGCAGATATGCGCCCAGATGCCGTGCGGTGGGCGGATGCCGGCGATCTCCGGCCGAAACTGCGGATTGCCGAAGATCAGGTCCGGCGGCAGCACGCCTTCGTCGAGGATGCGGCGCGCGCCATAGATGTCGTCGAGAAAGGCGTTGATCGCCTCGACGCGCTGCTCCAGCCCTTCCGACAGCCGCGCCCATTCGCTGGCGAGGAAGATGCGCGGGACGATATCGAAGGGGATGATCCGTTCCGACGCGTCGCTGTCGCCATAGACCGCGAAGGTGATGCCGAGTTGGCGGAAGGTCGCCTCCGCCGATTGCTGGCGGCGGCGCAGTTCGGCGCTGGGCGTCTCGTCGATCCAGCGGCCAAGCGCGGCGAGTTCGGGACGCGGCACCGTCGAATCCGCTTGCCCCATGATCTCGTCGAACGCCCGTCTTTTCGCCAATCGTCGCTCCCTTGCTGGCGTGCATGCTGCGACGAATTGCTGCGCTGCACAAGGGGTGGTGTTTGATTGAGTGAAAGCGGGGGTGGAAGGCGCCTTGCGCCGCCCACTTCCGGGAGCGGAATCGTGGGTGAACAAGGCTGGGCTCGGACGGTTGGTGATTGTCGGAATTGGCATCCGCCCAACGCCGAACAGCCGGTCGGGCTCATGCGATCCCGATTTCGGACGTTCGCGTCCTCACTGTTCTTACGCGTTTCTTACGCCGAAAATTCACTTTCCGTCTCGATTCCTAATGGCGATCCGATGTCTTGAGCGTCCTCCTTGACGGAGGTCGGCGATGCAGGACGTGATGTGGTTGGGAGCAGGGATCGGCCTGTTCGGGATCGGCCTTTTGGCCATCGCCCTGCTGGCGAAAGCCTGAGCCATGACATTCGACCTGTGGCTTGCGGGGATCGCGGCGCTGGGTGTGCTCGGCTATCTGATCGCCGTCCTCTTCGTCCCCGAAAAGTTCTGAAAGGACGCCCCGTGACGATCCAGGGATGGGCGCTGATCGCGCTCTATATCGCACTCACCGTCGCGCTGGCATGGCCGGTCGGACGGTGGCTGTTCGCGCTGTACGAAGGGCGGGTCGGGCGGCTCGGCATGGTCGAGCGCGGATTTTATGCGCTTGCGGGCATCGATCCCGCGAAGGAGCAGAGCTGGCGCGGCTATGCGCTGTCGGTGGTGATGTTCAACTTCGCCGGGTTCGTCCTGCTCTACGCGATCCTGCGGTTGCAGGCGTTTCTGCCGCTCAATCCGCAGGGGTTCGCCGGAATGCCGTCGGGGCTCGCGTTCAATAGCGCGATCAGCTTCGTCACCAACACCAACTGGCAGAATTACGGCGGCGAGACCACGCTGTCGCCGCTGTCGCAGATGCTCGGGCTGACGGTGCAGAACTTCCTGTCCGCCGCCACCGGGATCGCGGTCGCCTTTGCGCTGATCCGCGGCTTTGCCCGGCGTGAAGCAAAGGGCATCGGCAATTTCTGGGCCGATGTGACGCGGATCACGCTATGGCTGCTGCTGCCGGCCTGCATCGTGCTGACGCTGGTCTATGTCGCACTCGGCGTGCCGCAGACGCTGGCGACCGCGATCAATGCAACGACGCTGGAGGGCGCCCACCAGACGATCGCGATCGGGCCGGTCGCCTCGCAACTGGCGATCAAGATGCTCGGCACCAATGGCGGCGGCTATTTCAACGTCAATTCGGCGCACCCGTTCGAGAACCCCAGCGCGATCAGCAATTTCGTCCAGATGCTGACGATCTTCGCGATCGGCTCGGGGCTGACCTGGACGTTCGGCAAGGCGGTCGGCAACACGCGCCAGGGGTGGGCGATCCTTGCCGCGATGCTGGTGCTGTTCGGGCTGGGCGTGTCGCTGCTCTATTGGGCCGACGCCGCGGGCAACCCGATCCTGTCGGGACATGGCGTCTCCGCGGCGCTGGGCAACATGGAAGGCAAGGAGGTGCGCTTCGGTGCCGCCGCCAGCGCGTTGTTCGCCGCGGTCACGACATCGGCGTCGTGCGGCGCGGTGATTTCGATGCATGACAGCCTGATGCCGCTGGCGAGCATCACCCCGCTGGCCAACATGCAGGTCGGCGAGGTCGTGATCGGCGGCGTCGGCGCGGGGCTCCACGGCATGATGCTGTTCGCCATCCTCGCGGTGTTCGTCGCCGGGCTGATGGTCGGGCGCACGCCCGAATATGTCGGCAAGAAGATCGAGGCGCGCGAAGTGAAGCTCGCGATGTTCGCGGTCGCCGCATTGCCGCTGCTGATCCTGGGGCTGACCGCGCTGGCCAGCGTCGTGCCGGCCGGGCTGGCGGGGCCACTCGCCAGGGGGCCGCACGGCTTTTCGGAAATCCTCTACGCCTTTTCCAGCGCGGTGGCGAACAACGGCAGCGCGTTCGCCGGGTTGTCGGGCAACAGCGATTTCTACAACGCGCTGCTGGCGATCGCGATGTTCTTCGGCCGCTTCTTCGTGATCCTGCCGGTGCTGGCGATCGCCGGAAGCCTGGTAGGAAAGCGCCATGTGCCCGAAGGCGCCGGCTCGTTCCCGACCACCGGCCCACTGTGGATCGGGCTGCTGGCCGCGATCGTGCTGGTCGTCGGCGGCCTTACCTTCATGCCGGCGCTGGTGCTTGGGCCCGGCGCCGAACAGGCCGCGCTCGTCACCGGCAAGACCTTTTAGGAGTTCGAACGATGGCAGCCGTCGCCGCTTCGCTGTTTACCCGTGCCCTTATCCTCGACGCGATCAAGGGCGCGCTGATCAAGCTCGATCCCCGGACACTGGTGCGTAATCCGGTGATGTTCGTCACCGGCATCGCGGCGAGCGTCTCGACGATCCTGTGGCTCAGGCACCAGACCGCGTTCGAGGGGCAGATCGTGTTCTGGCTGTGGCTGACGGTGATCTTCGGCAATTTCGCCGAGGCGCTCGCGGAAGGTCGCGGCAAGGCGCAGGCCGCGTCGCTGCGCGCGACCAAGGCCGATCTCCAGGCCAAGCGGCTGATCGGGGTCGGCAAGGCGTGGGGCATGGTCGGCGCTTCACGGCTCGAGGTCGATGACCTCGTGCTGGTCGAGACCGGCGACCTGATCCCCGCCGATGGCGAGATCGTCGCCGGCGTGGCCTCGGTCAACGAGGCTGCGATCACCGGCGAGAGCGCGCCCGTGATCCGCGAGGCGGGTGGCGACCGCTCGGCGGTGACCGCCGGCACGCGCGTCATTTCCGACGAGATCACCGTGCGCGTTACCGCCGCGGCGGGACAGGGTTTTCTCGACCGGATGATCGCGCTGGTCGAAGGAGCGAGCCGCCAGAAGACACCGAACGAGATCGCGCTGACGATCCTGCTGGTCGGGCTGACGATCATCTTCGTCATCGCCGTCGGCACCTTGCCGGCGTTCGCCGCCTATGCCGGCGGGGCGATCGCAGTGCCGGTGCTGGTCGCACTTTTCATCACACTGATCCCGACGACGATCTCGGCGCTGCTCTCGGCGATCGGTATTGCCGGGATGGACCGGCTCGTGCGGTTCAACGTGCTGGCCAAATCGGGGCGTGCGGTGGAGGCGGCGGGCGATATCGACACCTTGCTGCTCGACAAGACCGGCACGATCACGATCGGCGACCGCCAGGCGAGCGAGTTCATCGCGCTTCCCGGCATATCGAAAGAGGTGCTGGTCGACGTCGCGCGGCTCGCCAGCCTGGCCGACGGGACGCCCGAGGGCCGCTCGGTCGTCGCGCTGGCGGGCGGCGCGGTGCCGATGCCCGGCGGCGCGGTGATCATTCCCTTCACCGCGCAGAGCCGCGTCAGCGGACTCGATGTCGGCGACCGGCGGATTCGCAAGGGCGCGGTCGATGCGCTGATCCGGCTGCTTGGCGACGCCGCCGATCCCGCCGCAACCGCCGCGCTGCGCCGCGTCACCGACGAGATCGCGCGATCGGGCGGCACGCCGCTAGGCGTGGTCGACGGCAGCCGCCTGCTCGGCGCGATACACCTCAAGGATGTCGTCAAGACGGGGGTGCGCGAACGCTTCGCCGAGTTGCGCCGGATGGGCATCCGCACCGTGATGATCACCGGCGACAACCCGCTCACCGCCGCGTCGATCGCCGCCGAGGCGGGCGTCGACGATTTCCTTGCCGAGGCTACGCCCGAGGACAAGCTCACGCTGATCCGCAAGGAGCAGCAGGGCGGCAAGCTCGTCGCGATGTGCGGCGACGGCACCAACGATGCCCCGGCGCTCGCCCAGTCGGATGTCGGCGTGGCGATGAACACCGGCACGCAGGCGGCGCGCGAGGCGGGCAACATGATCGACCTCGACAGCGACCCGACCAAGCTGATCGAGATCGTCGGGCTGGGCAAGCAACTGCTGATGACGCGCGGGGCGCTGACGACCTTTTCGATCGCCAACGACGTCGCGAAATATTTCGCGATCCTGCCGGCGATCTTCGTGGTGCTCTATCCGGGGCTCGGCGCGATGAACCTGATGCATCTCGCCACCCCGCGAAGCGCGATCCTGTCGGCGATCATCTTCAACGCGCTGATCATTCCGGCGCTCGTGCCGCTGGCGCTGAAGGGCGTGCGGTATCGCCCGGCCCCGGCCGGCGACCTGCTCGCGCGCAACCTGTCGGTCTATGGCGTCGGCGGCCTCGTCGCGCCGTTCGTCGGGATCAAGATCATCGACGTGCTCGTCAGCACATTCGGCCTCGCCTGAACGGCGCGCAAAGGACCCGCATCATGCGCATCATCGACACCCTCCGCCCCGCCTTCGCGCTGCTCGTCGCGCTGACCTTGCTCACCGGCCTGGCCTATCCGCTCGCGATGACCGGCGTCGCGCAGATCGTCCTGCCCGACCAGGCCAACGGCAGCCTGGTCCGCGATGGCGGACGGATCGTCGGCTCGCGGTTGATCGGCCAGACCTTCGCCAGTGCGCGCTATTTCACGTCGCGGCCCTCGGCGGCGGGCACGGGCTATGACGCAAGCAGTTCGGCCGCGTCGAACCTCGCGCCCACGGCCAGCGCGCTCGTTGCGCGCGTCGACGGCGATGTCGCGAAACTTCGCGCGAGCGGCGTGACAGCCCGCGCCATTCCCGCCGACCTCGTCACCACCTCGGCCTCGGGGCTCGATCCCGATCTCAGCCCCGAGGCGGCGTTGATCCAGATTCCGCGCATCGCCGCGGTACGCGGAATCGCGCCGGCCCGCATCCGCGCGCTCGTCGAGCGGGTTCGGCAAGGGCCCGTGCTGGGATTGATCGGCGAACCGCGCGTCAATCTGCTCGACCTCAATCGACAGCTCGACCGGCTTTCCGCTACGCCGGATCGGTGACCCCGAGCGATCCTCCCCGGCCCTCCCCAGAGGCATTGCTGCGGCAAGCGGCGCTTGAAGCGCGCGGGCGGTTGAAGATCTTCCTCGGCGCCTCGCCGGGCGTCGGCAAGACCTATGAGATGCTGCTGCAGGGCGCCGCGCGGCTGCGCGACGGGATCGACGTCGTCGTCGGGATCGTCGAGACGCACGGCCGCGCGGAAACCGAAGCGCTGGTCGCGCCGTTCGAGGTCATCGCGCGATCCCCGATCGCCTATCACGGCCGGGTCCTGTCCGAACTCGATCTCGACGCCGTGCTCACACGCCGACCCGCGCTGGTGCTGGTCGACGAGCTGGCGCACAGCAACGCGCCCGGATCGCGCCACCCCAAGAGATGGCAGGACATCGAGGAACTGCGCGACGCCGGGATCGACGTCTTCACCACGGTCAACATCCAGCATATCGAGAGCCTCAACGATGTCGTTGCCGGCTTCACCCACGTCCGGGTACGCGAAACCGTGCCCGATCACGTCCTCGAAAGCGCCGAGATCGAGATCGTCGACCTGCCGCCCGACGAGCTGATCGAGCGCCTGAAAGCCGGCAAGGTCTATATCCGCGAAGAGGCGGCACGCGCGCTGCACCATTTCTTTTCGAAGTCGAACCTGTCGGCGCTGCGCGAACTGGCGCTCCGCCGCGCCGCGCAGACGGTCGATGCGCAGATGCTCGATCACCTCAGGGCGCATGCGCTGGGCGGCACCTATGCCGGGAGCGAACGGATCCTGGTGGCGGTCAGCGAATTGCCGGGCTCGGATATTCTGGTACGTACCGCCAAGCGGCTGGCGGACGCGCTGCACGCGCCGTGGACCGCGCTGCATGTCGAAACGCCGCGCGATGCGCGATTGACGCTCGCGGACCGCGAGCGGCTCGGCGCGACGCTGGCGCTCGCCGCCGGGCTGGGCGCCACGATCGTCACGGTGCCCGCCGCCTCGGTGATCGAGGGTATGCGCGAACAGCTCGCCGAAATGCATGCGACGCAGGTAGTGATCGGCAAGTCGCAGCGCAGCTGGTGGTTCGAACTGCGCTACGGATCGGTCGTCGATCGCCTCGTGCGCGCCTCACCCGGGGTCGCCGTCCACGTCATCCCGTCGGGACAGGAGGTGGTCGCGGCCGCGCGGGCGCGCCCTGCCCCGCGCTTCGGCGTAGGACATTGGCGGGACTATGCGATCCCGCTTGGCGCGGTTGCGCTGCTGACCAGTTTCGCGGCGCTCATCAATCCCTGGGTGGGTTATCAGAGCCTCGACCTGCTCTACCTCGTGCCGGTGGTCGCCTGCGCCAGCCTGCTCGGCCTCCGCGCGGGTGTCGTGGCGGGGGTGCTGGCGGGCCTTGCCTTCAACTGGTTCTTCCTGCCGCCGATCCACACCTTCACCGTCTACGACCCGCAGAACCTGATCACCGTGGTCGTGCTGATCGGGGTGGCGGTGGTCACCAGCCAGCTCGCCGGGCGGGTGCGTGCCCAGGCACTGCTGGGCGGGCGCAGCGCGCGCGAGAATGCCGCGATCGCCGGCTTCGCCAAGACGCTGGGCGCACTCTCCGACGAATCGGAAACGGCGCACGCCATCTGCGGGGAAGTCGCGCGGATGCTCGAGGTCGACACGGTGCTGCTGGTGCGCGACGCCGATGGCACCAATCGGCTGGTCGCGGCCTCCCCCCCCGAAAACCGCCTGAGCGCGATCGAAATGGCCGCGGTCGACTGGGCGTTCGATCACGGCGAGCCAACCGGGCGCGGCACCAACACGCTGACCGCGTCCGAATGGCAATTTCGCCCGCTCAAGACCGCGCTCGGCGTGCTCGCGGTAATCGGCATCGCGCGCGGCGATGCCAGCGAACCCGTCCCGGCCGATCGCATGCTGCTCCTGATGAGCCTGATCGACCAGGCCGCCCTCGCGCATGAAAGGCTGCGGCTCGAAGCGGAGATGCGTCAGGTGGCGAGCGTGCGCGAACGCGACGATCTGCGCGCGACGCTGCTATCGTCGATCGGCCACGATCTGCGCACCCCGCTGACCGCGATCAGCGCCGCCGCAGATGCGCTCGACGCCGAGCAGGGCGGCAGCGCGCTGGTCGCGACGATCCGCACCGAGGCGCAGAGGTTGCGCCGGTTCTTCGAGGACCTGATCGAGATCACACGGATCGAATCCGGCGCGCTGGCGGTCCGCGCCGAACCGATCGACCTGACCGACGCGGTCGCCAGTGCGGTCCACGACATGCGCACGACGCTTGCCGGCCGCGAGATCGAACTCGACGTGCCGCCCAATCTGCCGCTGGTGCGCGCCGACCCGCGATTGCTCGGCCATATCCTGATCAACCTGATCGACAATGCCGCCAAGTTCGGCACGCCGGCGAGCCCGATCCGGTTCGAGGGCCGTCGCACCCGCGACGGGGTCGTGCTGTCGGTGATCGATCATGGGCCGGGGTTGCCGCCTGGGCTGGAGGCGCGGGTGTTCGATCGTTTTCACCGGCTGGAAGGATCAGATCGGACCGGCGGGACCGGGTTGGGGCTCGCCATCGTCAACGGGTTTGCACGCGCGATGCAGCTATCGGTCACCGCCGCCAATCGCGAGGATCTGGGTGGCGCGCGCTTTTCGATCCTGTTCCCCGTCACGCTGCTGCTGGACGACGCGGCGTGACGGGCGACACCGATATCCTGGTGGTCGACGACGAGCCGGCGATCCGCACGCTGGTGGTGCGCGCGCTGGCCCGTGGCGGCTATCGCGTGCGCGAGGCGACGGATGCGCGCGCGGCCGTCACGGCGATTGCGGTGCGCGCGCCCGAACTCGTCCTGCTCGACCTTGGCCTGCCCGATCGCGATGGGCTGGAATTGATTCCGGCCATCCATGCGCAGGGCATCGCGATTCTCGTGCTGACCGCGCGCGACGACAGTGCCGAGAAAGTGGCCGCGCTCGACCTCGGCGCCGACGACTACGTCACCAAGCCGTTCGATACGAACGAGATGCTGGCGCGGGTGCGCACCTGCCTGCGGCACCGGCGTGTGTCGTCGGGGGAGCAGCGGCGGCTTGTGATCGGCGACCGCGTGATCGACCTCGATCGCCGGACCGTGCAGCGCGGGGGGACGGAGGTCCACCTGACCCCCAAGGAATTCGCGCTGCTGGCGATGCTCGCACGGCATCCCGGCCGGGTGATCACCCACCGCGCGCTGCTTCGCGAGATCTGGGGCGAGGCACATGTCGAAGACGTTGAATATCTCCGCGTCACGGTCCGCGCGCTGAGGCTGAAGATCGAAATCGATCCGGCCAACCCCACCCTGATTCGGAACGAGCCCGGCGTCGGCTACCGTTTGCACGACCGGGACTGAACTTGGATGAAGACGTAGCCGGAAGGCCGACCATTTTTTGCAGGCCTGCGTGGCCGCTGGGCCAAATCCTGCGCGACTCGGTTGACCCAGGACGTCAGACGGCAATCAGCCGGTTCGATCAGCGACCGCGCAGCAGATCACGGAAGCGGCGCGGTTGCGAGCGGAGATACTGGTTGGGCGCCGTCACATGCGCGCCGAGCGCGGCGGCTGCATGCCATGGCCAGCGCGGATCATAGAGCATCGCGCGAGCGAGCGCGACTAGGTCGGCGTCGCCGGTCCCGACGATCGCCTCGGCCTGTTCGGGCTCGGTGATCAGCCCGACCGCGACGACGGGCATCGTCGTTGCCTGCTTCACCGCGCGCGCCAGCGGTACCTGATATCCTGGTCCAACCGGGATATCCTGGCGCGGATCGAGCCCACCGCTGGAGACGTGGATCGCGGCGCACCCGCGACTTTCCAGCGCCTGTGCGAATGCAATCGTCTGCTCGACATCCCAGCCGCCCGGAACCCAGTCGGTGCCCGACACCCGCATCGTCACCGGTTTCCCGGCCGGGAATGCCTGGCGGACAGCCTCGAAGACCTCGAGCGGGAAGCGCATCCGGTTCTCCAGGCTGCCGCCATAGTCATCGTCGCGCTGGTTGGAGAGCGGTGAAAGGAACTGGTGGAGCAGATAGCCATGTGCGCCGTGGATCTGCACGGCATCGATGCCGAGCCGTGCGGCACGCCGCGCCGCAGCCGCGAACGCATCCCGCAGCTGAACAAGCGCATCCCGGTCCAGCGCGACCGGGGCATTGTCCGTATCGGCGAAACCGCGCGACGATGGCGCGACCGTCTGCCAGCCATTCCGGTCGGTCGGCGCGATCTGCCCTCCGCCCAGCCAGGGCAGGTCTGTCGATGCCTTGCGCCCGGCATGACCGAGCTGGAGGGCAATGGGCATATCCGAATGCCGCCTGACACTTTCCAGCATGCTTCCCATCGCCGCTTCGGTCGCGTCGTCGTACAGCCCGACATCGCCATGGGAGATGCGCCCCTGCGGTACGACCGCCGTCGCCTCGATCGTCAGCAACGCGGCACCCGACAAGGCCAGTTGTCCGAGGTGAATGAGGTGCCAGTCGTTCATGCAGCCATCGACCGCCGAATATTGGCACATCGGCGCGATGACGATGCGGTTGGCGAGCGCGAGGTCGCCGACCGAAATGGGTTCGAAAAGTTTGGGGCCGCTCATCTTTGTGTTCCAGTTCCTCGAATCAATAATATCGCGGTATCGGGCCCCATTGCGGCGTCTGGTCGGGCAAATCGATCTCCCCTTCATCGACGTAACACCAACCCCACCCCTCAGGCGGATCATAGCCCTCGATGATCGGGTGATGGGTCGCGTGGAAATGCGCCGTCGCGTGGCGATGCGGCGACTGGTCGCAACATCCGACATGTCCGCAGGCACGGCACAGGCGAAGATACAGCCAGGGGCTGCCGATTTTCAGGCATTCCTCACATCCGCGGGCGCTTGGTGTCACCTGGTTGATCGTGCTGCTGTGAATACACGAGGTCATGCTTGCTCCCTGGTCGACCTGTCGGCCCCTATCGCCGCTACCCGCCAAGCGCCGCCAGCATCCCCGGCGTCAGCACCTGCGGCAAGACCTGCGGCTCGGCGGCGCCCGGCGCGTAATAAAGGTAGAGCGGCACCCCGGCGCGGTTGTGCGCCTCGATGAAGCGGCCGAGCGCGGGGTCGCCATTGGTCCAGTCGCCGACCAGCACCGCGACCCTGGCTTTCGCAAAGGCGGCGCGGGTCGCGTCGGTCTCGATCGCGGCCTTTTCGTTGACCTTGCACGTCAGGCACCAGTCGGCGGTGAAATAGGCGAAGACCGGCCGCCCTTGCGCACGCAGCGCGGCGAGGCGCGCCTCGCTGAACGGTTCGGCATCGCCCGGTTGCGCCACCGCGACGCTCGTCGGGCGATGCGTCCACGACATTGCCGCGACGCCCCAGATGGCGATGGCAGCGAGCAACACGACCGCGACCGCGCCGAAACCTAGCCCACGCGCCTGCCGCCGACCCGCCACCCACAAGATCAGCGCGAGGCCGAGCGCGGCGGTGAGGCCGAGCGTCATGCCGTTGACGCCGGTCTGGCGGCCGAGCACCCAGGCGAGCGCCAGCGCGGTGAGCCACATCGGGATCGACAGCCAGCGACGGAAATGGCCCATCCACGCGCCCGGCCTGGGCAGTCGCTTGCGCAACGCCGGCACGAAGCCGATCGCGAGGAACGGCAGCGCCAGCCCGATGCCGAGCCCGGCGAACACCGCCAGCGCCGCCGGCCAGGGCAGCACCAGTGCGGCGCCGAGCGCCGCGCCCATGAACGGACCCGTGCAAGGCGTGGCGATGAAGGCGGCGAGCGCGCCGGTGGCGAACGCCCCGCCCGCCCCGCCCTTGCTGTTGACGAAGCCCGGGGTCGGGATCTCGAACAGGCCGCCGAGATTGAGCGACAGCGCGACCGTCAACAGCAGCAGCACGATGACGACGCGGGCATCCTGCAGCTGGAAGGCCCAGCCGATCGCGCTGCCGCCGGCACGCAGGCCGAGGATCGCGCCGCCCAGCGCGAGGCAGACCGCCACGACGCCAGCGGTATAGGCGAGCGCCTCATGCCGCGCCTGACGCTCATCGAGATGGCCGCGCGCGAGGCTCAGCGCCTTGAGGCTGAGGATCGGGAAGACGCAGGGCATGATGTTGAGGATCAGGCCGCCGAGTACCGCCCCCGCCAGCGCGATCAGCGTCGCCGACCAGATTCCGGTGGTTGGCGATGCCGGCGCGCTTGCGGATACCGCTGCCGCCGGAACCGTGCCGGCGCTTGCGCTGACGGCAAGCGCCTGCCCCGCCCCGACGCGCAACACGCCGAGCAGCGGCCCGTTCGCGCCCGTGCCCCCGGCCCTGGTTTCGATCACCAGCCGGTCGCCGTCGCGCGTCACGCTTTGCGGCGCGGCATAGTCGATCAGGCCGGTGGTGACGGGAAAGAAATAGCCCTGGTCGAGCGGCGCGGCGGCCGGATAGGGGATGGCAATGCGGACCTTGCCGCCGCTCTCCTGGAAGGTCGCGGTGCCGCCGAGCGGGCGCGGCAGGGCACGGCGCCATCCGTCGAAGCGGGCGCGCATCGCGGGGTCGATCGCGCCATCGCCGACAGTCAGCGCGAGCGCGAGATCGGCCTGTTCGGGCACGCAGACCTCGCGCGTGCAGACGAGATATTGCGCGTGGAGCTTGATCGGCAACGCGGTACCCGGTGCCAGCCCGGCGGGAACATCGAGCGTGACGAGCGGCGCATAGGGCGCCTCGAAGACGTAATTCATCAGCCCCGAGACGAGCAATGTGCCGGGCATCGGGTAGCGCGGCGGCGACACGGTCGCGCCGGCCGGGAGCTTCCAGTCGAGCTTTGCCGGGAAACCGGCGTCGCCGGGATTTTCCCAATAGCCATGCCAGCCGGGCTGCGGCGTGGTGTCGAGCGCGAGCGTGACGGTGCCGCCGGCCGCGGGACGCGAACTCTCAGCGACGAGGCGAATGGCGAGATGCGGGCCGGGATCGTTGGGCGACGGCACGTCGGCGCGGGCCGCCCCCGCCAAGGCCAGCATGCTGAGTATCGTCATCATCACGTAACCGAAGGCGCGCATCGCTGATCCTTGCCGCAATATTCAGGGTCGCCCATAGCGGGGCATCGCCGCCAATGCACCCGATCAACCGAGGACATATGATGAAACGCCTGGCTTCGCTCGCCGCCCTTGCGGTCGCGCTGGTTTCCGCACCGGTTGGAGCGCAGGCGGCACCGCCCGCCACGCCCGCACCCCCGGCACCCAAGCTGATCGTGGTCGTATCGGTCGATCAATTTTCCGCCGACCTGTTCGCCGAATATCGCGACCACGCCACCGGCGGTTTCGCGCGACTGCTGAAAGGCGCGGTGTTTCCGCACGGCTATCAGAGCCATGCCGCGACCGAGACCTGCCCGGGCCATTCGACGATCCTGACCGGGATGCGCCCCGAGCACACCGGGATCATCGCCAACAACTGGGTCGACCAGCGCGTCGCCCGCGCCGACAAGACGGTCTATTGCGCCGAGGACGAGACCGTGCCCGGTTCGACCTCGCAAAACTACACCGTGTCGGACAAGCATCTGCGCGTGCCGACCTTGGGCGAGCGGATGAAGACGGCGAACGCCGCGACGCGCGTCGTCTCGGTCGCCGGCAAGGACCGCGCGGCGGTGATGATGGGCGGCCACAAGGTCGACGAACTATGGTGGTGGGACGGCAAGGCCTTCGTCTCCTATGCCGGGCGCGCCACGCCGCCGGTGGTGACGCGCGCAAACGCCGCGACCGCCGCGCTGATCGCGCAGGCCCAGCCCGCGCTCGACACACCGACCTGGTGCCTGGCGCACGACAAGACCGTCGCGCTGGCTGACGGAAAGTCGGTCGGCACGGGCCATTTCGAGCGGACGGCGGGCGACGCCAAGGCGTTCCGCGCTTCGCCGGCGTTCGACGCGGCGGTCGTCGCGCTGGCGGCGGGGCTGGTGCAGGACATGAAGCTCGGCCAGGGCAAGACCACCGACATCATCTCGATCGGCGCCTCGGCAACCGACTATATCGGCCACACTTATGGCACCGAGGGCGCCGAGATGTGCATCCAGCTGTCGCAACTCGACACCACGCTGGACAAGTTCTTCGGCGTGCTCGACCGGACGGGCGTGGATTATGAGGTGGTGCTGACCGCCGACCATGGCGGCAACGACCTGCCGGAGCGCGAGGTGACGAGCGGCATCCCCGAGGCGCAGCGCGTCGATGTGGCGCTGGCCCCGGCGGTGATGGGCAAGGCGATCGCCGCCAAGCTCGGCATTACGGGTGCGACGCTGCGGGGCGACATCCCCAATGGCGATGTGTGGCTCGACGCCGCGCTGACCCCGGCACAGCGCACCGAAGTGCTCGCCGCCGCGGTCGCCGCCTATGGCGCGCATCCGCAGGTGGCGGCGGTGTTCACCGCCGCGCAGCTCCGCGCTTCCGCCGAACCGAGCGGCCCGCCGGAAGACTGGACGCTGCTGCAAAAGGCGCGCGCCTCCTACGATGCCGAGCGCTCGGGCGACCTGCTCGTCTTCCTCAAGCCGCGCGTCACGGCGATCCCCGATGCGCTGCACGGCTATGTCGCGACGCATGGCAGCCCGTGGGACTATGATCGCCGCGTGCCGATCCTGTTCTGGCGCAAGGGCATGACGGGTTTCGAGCATCCCGGCGGGATCCAGACGGTCGACATCGCGCCGACGCTCGCCGCGCAGATCGGGCTGGCGGTGCCGACGCTCGACGGCACCTGCCGCGACCTCGGCGCCGGCGCGGGTGCACCCTGCCGCTGATCGTCGGCTGAAACATTTCGACATCGTGCGGCAACGCGCGCGTCCGATCGTGGCTTCGCGAAAGGACCGCGCGATGCGACCGAGACGACGACCGACGACCGGACAGGCGGGCTGCGCGATCGGACAGCATCGCCCGTACCGCGTGATCAGCGAGCCGGGTGCGCCCGAGGTCGAGCGCGCGATCTGTCGCGATTGCGGATCGGATCTGCTGCGCACCCGCGCAACGCGCCGCTGGCTGTTTTCGGGGATACTGGGCTAGCCGGCGACAAGCCGGCTCAGCGCGTCTCGAAAGGGCGGATGCCGGCGCCGAGACGGTTGCTGCCCAGCGCCAGCCGCTCGTGGCTATAGTCGGCGACGAATGCCGGGCTGCGCGTCTCGCCGGGCGCGAGGCTGGCGCTATTGCCCTCGATACGCAAGCCGGCCGCGGGATAGGTCTGGTGTTCGGCTGCGACGACGATGAAGGCGGTCCAGTTCTCCTTGTCGTGCCCCTGGACGAAGGTGTTGCCGATGATCGACCCGGTGCCGCCCTGTGGCAGGTCGATCATGTAGTTGGTCTTGTGCCCGGCGGTATCGTCGAAACTGTTGCCGGTGATCGTGACGTGTGGCACCCGCAGCTTGACGTAATGGCCGCCGGTGCCGCGCTCGAAGCGTGAATTGGTAATCGTCACCGAGCCTTCGTTGGCGAGGTAGATGGCGTGCGCGCAATCGGGCGTCTGGTCGCACTGGCCGAGCCCGGCAAAGGTCGAATGATCGATCGTGATGCGTTGCCCGGTCGGCTCACCGCCGAGAATGCCCTCCTGACTGTCGAGGAACATCGAATTTCGGACGACCAGCTCGCCCATCTCGGTACGCACGCCGGCGCCATTGCCGTCGCTGACCTTCATGCCGCGAAACACCAGCCCGTCGACGGTCGAACGCTGGCCGCGGAGCACGAACGCCGCCTTGCCCTCGCACGCGGTGCCTTCGAAAATCGCGGTGCCCGGCTCGACCGCCTTGAAGGTGATGTCGCCCCCCTGCTGGACGGTGCATTGATGATAGACACCAGGCGCGATCAGGATCGTCGCCGTGCCCATGCGCACCGACTGCACCGCGTCGTTGATCGTCGCGAAACCCTCACCGGTCTCGGCGATGGTGAAGGGTGCGCGCCGCTGCTGGGCGGCGGCGGGGGCAGTCAGCGCGAGGGCGATGAGCGGGAGGGTGCGGCGCATGGGACGGTTCCTTTGCCCCTGCCTGCGCGCGGCGCGCCGCCGAGGGGAAGGGCCGAAGACGGTTAATGGCGCCGACTGGCGTGCCAAGGGTTTAGCCGCGGCGTCGGCTGTCCCGTTACGGTGCGCGCGAGCGCGTCGTTAAACCCCTGATCGGCCGCTGTCTTTCCACTATGAAAACTTATCACTTGACGATATGGAAAGTGAAACGCATCACTTTCCATATTGGAAACTGGAGATTCGTCATGCAACCCACCTCGAACGAAGCCGCCGAAGCGCTGGCCGCGATGCGTGCGTCGCAGGCGCGGCTCGCACTCGCCGCCAACTGCCCGCCGCAACGCCATTTCGCCTTTGCCGCGTTGCTCGGCGGGCTGGTCGCAACGCAGGCGCTGCCACCCTTTTATGCGTTGCTGGCCGAAGGCGTGTTGCTGATCGGTGTCGCGCTGCTGGTGCGCTGGGACCGGCGGCGGACGGGCATGTTCATCAACGGCTATCGCGCGGGTCGCACGCGACCGCTCACCTTCCTCCTGCTGGCCGCCGTCCTGACGCTCTATGTCGGCGGCGTCGTGCTGTCGCGCCGCTACGGGCTGTGGTGGGCACCGCTCGCCGCTGGGACGGTCGCCGCGCCGATTGCCTTTCAGGCCAGCGTCGTGTGGAAGCGCATTTTCCGGCAGGAAATGGGGCTGAACGCGTGACGGCAGCGCGCCTCGCCTTCGATCCGGTAATCCACGCCCCTGCCCGGCTGCAGATCATGGCGGTCCTCGCCGGGGTGCAGGACGCCGAGTTCGCGATGTTGCGCAAGACGGCGGACGTCAGCGATTCGGTGCTGTCGAAGCATCTCGCCGCGCTCGGTGAGGCGGGCTATGTCCGGCTGCGCAAGGCGGCGCTGGACGGGCGTCAGCGCACCTGGGTATCGCTGACGCGCGCCGGCCGGACGGCGTTCCGCGACCATGTCGCCGCGCTGACCGCCCTGGCGCGCGTGGCCGAGGATTCACCCGAACCGGCCGCGACGACCGATCTCACCTTCAGTCCAGGTTAGGCCGCAGCCAGCGTTCGGCGGTCGGCAGGTCGACGCCGCGCCGCTGCGCATATTCCTCGACCTGGTCGCGACCGATACGGGCAACGCCGAAATAACTCGCCTCGGCATGACCGAAATAGAAACCCGACACCGCCGCCGTCGGCAGCATGGCGAAACTCTCGGTCAGTTCGAGGCCGGCATTGTCGCCGGCGTCGAGTAAGTTGAACAGCACGCCCTTGAGGCTGTGTTCCGGACACGCCGGATAGCCTGGCGCCGGGCGGATGCCGCGATACTGCTCCTTGACCAGCGCCTCGTTGGTGAGTTGCTCGTCGGGGGCATAGCCCCACAGGTCGGTGCGGACATGGAGGTGCAGCCGCTCGGCAAAGGCCTCGGCGAGGCGATCGGCCAGCGCCTTCAAGAGGATGTCCGAATAGTCGTCATTGTCGGCCTTGAAGCGGACGATGTGCGGATCGATGCCGTGGATGCCGACCGCGAAGCCACCGATCCAGTCACCGGCGGGATCGACGAAATCGGCGAGGCTCATATTGGGCCGGCCCTCGCGCTTGACGATCTGCTGGCGCAGGAACGGCAAGCGGATGTCGCCATCGAGCACGACGTCATCGCCATCGCGGCGGCACGGCCATAGCGCGGCAACGCCGCGCGCGGTCAGCCAGCGCTCGGCGATGAGGCGGTCGAGCATCGCCTGCGCGTCGGCGAACAGGCCGCGCGCGCTCTCGCCGACGACCTTGTCCTCGAGGATGGCGGGGTAGTTGCCGGCCAGTTCCCAGGCGCGGAAGAACGGCGTCCAGTCGATATAGTCGCGCAGGTCGGCGATATCCCAGGCGTCGAAGCGGTGGATGCCAGGCTGGACCGGTGGCGGCGCCTTCAATGCCATGTCGGCCTTGAAGCCATTGGCGCGCGCCGCGTCGAGCGGCAGCAGATCGTTCTGCCCCTTGCCCTCGCGCGCCTTGCGCACCGCTTCATATTCGTCGGCGGTCTTCGCCACAAAGGCGTCACGTTGCGTGTCGCTGACCAGGGTCGAGGCGACGCCGACCGCGCGGCTGGCGTCGAGCACATGAACGACCGGACCGTCATAGGCCGGCGCGATGCGCAGCGCGGTATGGACCTTGGAGGTGGTCGCGCCGCCGATCAGCAAGGGCATCGTCATGCCGAGCCGCTTCATCTCCTCGGCGACCGTGACCATCTCGTCGAGCGAGGGCGTGATCAGGCCGGACAGGCCGATCATGTCGGCGTCATTCTCGTTGGCGGCGGCGATGATCTTCGACCATGGCACCATGACGCCAAGATCGACCACGTCGAAGCCGTTGCACTGCAGGACGACGCCGACGATGTTCTTGCCGATGTCGTGGACGTCGCCCTTGACGGTCGCCATGACGATCTTGCCCTTGCCGCGCGCGCCGGGCAGTTTCTCGGCCTCGATGAAGGGCAGGAGATGGGCCACCGCCTTCTTCATGACCCGAGCGCTTTTAACGACTTGCGGCAGGAACATCTTTCCCGATCCGAACAGGTCGCCGACGACGTTCATGCCGTCCATCAACGGCCCTTCGATCACCTCGATCGGGCGCTTGAAGCCGAGCCGGGCCTCTTCGGTATCATCGACGACATGCGCGTCGATGCCGCGCACCAGGGCATATTCGAGCCGCTTGTTGACCTCCCAGCCACGCCATTCCTGCACCGCCTTCTCGGCCACGGCGTCGGTGCCGCGATAACGCTCGGCCAGCGCGACGAGCCGCTCGCCGGCCTCGGGGTCGCGGTTGAGCACGACATCCTCGCACGCGGTGCGCAACTCGGGATCGATCGTGTCGTAGACGTCGAGCTGGCCGGCATTGACGATCGCCATGTCGAGCCCGGCGGGGATCGCATGATAGAGGAATACCGAGTGCATCGCGCGGCGCACCGGCTCGTTGCCGCGGAAGCTGAACGACAGGTTCGACAGGCCGCCCGACAGGTGGACATGCGGGCAGCGCGCCTTGATCTCGCTACAGGCCTCGATGAAATCGACGCCGTAATTGTTGTGCTCCTCGATCCCCGTCGCGACGGCGAAGATGTTCGGATCGAAGATGATATCCTCGGGCGGAAAACCTATGTCCGTCAGCAGTTTGTAGGCGCGTTCGCAGATTTCGACCTTGCGCTCCTTCGTGTCGGCCTGGCCGACCTCGTCGAACGCCATGACGACCACGGCAGCACCATAAGCCATGCACTTGCGGGCTTGCGACAGAAACTGAGCTTCGCCCTCTTTCATGCTGATCGAATTGACGATCGGCTTGCCGGAGACGCATTTCAGTCCGGCCTCGATCACCGACCATTTCGAGCTGTCGATCATGAACGGGATGCGGGCAATGTCGGGCTCGGCGGCGATCAGCTTGAGGAAGGTGACCATCGCTTCCTGCGAATCGAGCAGCCCCTCGTCCATGTTGACGTCGAGCACCTGCGCGCCATTCTCGACCTGCTGGCGGGCGACCTCGACCGCGCGCGGATAGTCGCCGGCCATGATCAGTTTCTTGAACGCCGCCGAGCCGGTGACGTTGGTGCGTTCGCCGATATTGACGAAGGAGGAGGTGTTGGCGGTGGTCATTTCATGTTCCTCCCCTCCCGCTTGCGGGAGGGGCTGGGGGTGGGCGCCCGGCGGGTTCCGGGCGTGATCGTTGGAGGAAAGCGCGAGCCCACCCCCGGCCCCTCCCGCAAGCGGGAGGGGTGGTTACTACGCCGCCATCGTCATCGGTTCGAGGCCGGCAAGGCGGGTGCGCACTTCCGGCGTCACCGGCTTGCGCGGCGTCACGCCCGTCACCGTCTCGGCGATCGCCTTGATGTGCGCCGGGGTCGAGCCGCAGCAGCCGCCGAGGATGTTGACCTGGCCGGCATCGGCCCAGTCGCGCACCAAAGCGGCCGTGGTCTCCGGCATCTCATCATAGGCGCCGAGTTCGTTGGGCAGGCCGGCATTGGGATAGACCATGATCAGCGTGTCGGCGATTTGAGAAAGCGTACGAACATGTGGCCGCAACTGCTCGGCGCCAAAGGAACAATTCAACCCGATCGTCACCGGGCGCGCATGGCGCACGGCATGCCAGAACGCCTCGACGGTATGGCCCGACAGGTTGCGGCCCGACAGATCGGTCAGCGTCATCGACAGCATGATCGGCAGGTCGCGACCGAGCGCCTCGCCCGCCTCGATCGCCGCCATGATCCCGGCCTTGGCGTTGAGCGTATCGAACACCGTCTCGATCAGGATGAAGTCCACCCCACCCTCGACCAGCGCATCGATCTGCTCGCGGTACACGCCCTTGAGATAATCGAAATCGATCTCGCGAAAGCCGGGGTCGTTGACGTCGGGGCTGAGCGACAGCGTCTTGTTGGTCGGGCCGATCGCGCCGGCGACGAAGCGCGGGCGTCCGTCCTTCGCGGCATAATCGTCGGCCAGCCGCCGCGCGATGTGCGCCGAGGCGATGTTGATGTCGCGCACCAGTTCCTCCGCCCCATAATCGGCCTGGCTGATGATGTTGGCGGAGAAGGTGTTGGTCGAGACGATATCCGCCCCGGCGTCGAGATAGGCGCGCGTGATCGATTCGGGCACATCGGGCCTGGTCAGCGCGAGGATGTCGTTATTGCCCTTCTGGTCGAGGGTCAGGCCGAGATCGCTGGCATAATCGGCTTCGGCGAGCTTCCAGTTCTGGATCTCGGTCCCGAACGCGCCATCGGTGATCAGGATGCGTTTCGCGCTTTCCGCGATCAGTCGTTCACGTGCCGTCATGCCGCCACCTCATGGGCCAGACCCTGGGCGCGCGCACCGAGCAGATGCGCGATGGCATAGCTCAGTTCGGCGCGATTCAGGGTGTAAAAATGGAAATGCCGCACACCGCCGGCATAGAGTTTGCGGCACAGCTCGGCAGCGATCGTCGCGGCGACCAGCTGGCGCGCGCCAGGATGATCGTCGAGCCCGTCGAACAGCCGCCCGAGCCAGCTCGGCACGTCGGTGCCGCACATCGCGGCCATGCGCTTTATGGCGGCGAAATTGGTCACCGGCATGATGCCGGGCACGATCTCGGCATTGATGCCAGCGGCCGCCACGTCGTCGCGGAAGCGGAAAAAGGTTTCGGGCTCGAAAAAGAACTGCGTGATCGCGCGGCTCGCGCCGGCATCGAGCTTGCGCTTGAGATTGTCGAGATCGGCCGCCTTGCTGGCGGCATCGGGGTGCGCTTCGGGATAGGCCGCGACCGAAATCTCGAACGGATGCAGCTTGCTGAGCCCGGCGACGAGCGCGGCGGCATTCTCATAGCCGCCGGGGTGTGGCGCATAGCGCGTTCCGGCAACAGGCGGGTCGCCGCGCAGCGCAACGATGTGGCGAACCCCGGCCGCCCAATAATCCCGCGCCACCGCGTCAATTTCCGCCCGCGTCGCCTCGACGCAGGTGAGGTGCGCCGCCGCCGCCAGCCCGGTCTCGCGCGCAATTCGCGCGACGGTGGCGTGGGTGCGTTCGCGGGTCGAGCCGCCGGCGCCATAGGTCACCGAGACGAAGCGCGGTGCGAGTGGTGCCAGCGCACCGATCGCATCCCACAACTGCTCTTCCATCTTGTCGGTCTTGGGCGGGAAGAACTCGAAGCTGAGCGCGATATCGCCGCCGACATCGGCATATAGCGGCGCGTCGAGCGCGCGGCGCGCCTCCTCAAGCTGGGGAATCGAGATACTCATGCCGCCTTCACCTCACGCAACGCTTGTCCGAGCTTGCGCCCGAGCCACAATTTCACCGTCAATTCACCGCCCTTGAGCGTCTCGACCCGTGCCACGGCAAGCCCGACAGCGGTGAACCAGCCAGTGATCTGATCGTCCGAAAAGCCAAGCCGGGCATGCGCATCGCGGGTGCGCAGCTCCTCGCGCTCATGTGGCGCGAAATCGGCGATCAGCAGGCGCCCGCCGGGCGCGAGCACCCGCGCCGCCTCGGCGATCGCCGCCCCGGGCTGCTGCGCGAAGTGCAGCACATGATGGATGATCGCGACGTCCGCCGCGCCATCGGCGAGCGGCAGCGCGTAGAGATCGGCCTGGCGCAGCTCGGCATTGGCAAGGCCGCGCTCGCTGAGCTTGGCGCGGGCGAGCCGCAGCATCTCGGAGCTGCGGTCGATGCCAAGCGCGCGCTCGGCGCGGCCGGCGAACAGCTCGAGCATGCGACCGGTGCCCGTGCCGATATCGATCAGCTGGCCGACCTTGTCGTCGCCCAATACCGCGCCCATCGCCTGCTCGACCTCGCTCTCGGCGATATGGAGCGAGCGGATCGCATCCCATTGCCCGGCATTGGCCTCGAACCAGCCCGCCGCCGCCGAGGCACGATCCGCACGCACCGCCGCCAGTCGCGCGACGTCGGCGAGGCGCCAGTGATCAGGCTCCTGCACCGCCCAGCTGTCGAGCGCGGCAAGCACCGGCTCGACCCGCGCAGCCTCGCCCAGCGCAACGAATACCCAGCTGCCCTCCTTGCGCCGCTCGGCAAGGCCGGCGTCGCACAGGATCTTGACGTGCCGTGAAACGCGCGGCTGGCTCTGCCCCAAGACCTGGGCCAGTTCGCCAACCGACAATTCCATCGAGCGCAGCAACGCCATGATCCGCAGCCGCGTCGCGTCTGCCAGGGCGCGGAAGATGTCGAGAGCGATTGCCATGTCGCATCACGATATAAAGATATCTTTATATGAGGTCAACGACGCGTTGATGGACCCGAAGTCGATTGCGCGCGTTTGGCGGGTTCGGTAGCGTTGCCAACACCCAATTGGCGCGCCCACCCCAGCCACGGAGTACCCCTTCCATGCGCACGATCTTCACCCTGCCGCTCACCGCTCTCGCCCTCATCGCCATGGCTGGTTGCAGCCCGAAAGCGCAGAACGAGACCGCCGAGGCGGCCGACACGATCGCCGCCGACGCCAATGCGACGATGGTCGAGGCGTCCAACGATACTGAAGCCGCCGCCGACCGGGCCTTTGGATCGGGCGAGGCGATGATCGACAACAGCGCCGCGGCGATCAACAGCGCCGCCGGCAAGGCCAAGAAGAACAGCGGCCAGGCGATGCGCGACCTGGGCAATGAGATCGAGGATTAAGATGCGCCGCCGCGCCCTTGCCTTGCTGGCAGCGCCGCTGGTGCTGCTCGCCGCCTGCCATGGCGACCGTCGCCCCGGCGCGACCACGGCCAGCGAGGACAAGCAACTCGACGACGCCGCGGCAATGCTCGATGCCAACAGCATGGAGGTCAACGCGATCGATACCAATACCGCCGACGCCGGCGGTGACGACAGTGACGGGAACAACCAGTGACCAGGCTACGCCGGCTCGGATCGTCCGACCTTCACATCGCGCCGCTGGTACTGGGCGGCAACGTCTTCGGCTGGACCGCCGACCGCGCGGCGAGCTTTGCCGTGCTCGATGCGTTCGTCGCCGGCGGCGGGACGATGATCGATACCGCGGACGTCTATTCGGCCTGGGTGCCGGGCCACCAGGGCGGCGAGTCCGAGCGCATGATCGGCGAATGGCTCAAGGCGTCGGGCAAGCGCGACAAGGTGTTGATCGCGACCAAGGTCGGCATGCTGCCGGGCGAAGGCGGCGAGAAGCTGGCGCCGGCACGGATCGCGGCGGCGTGCGAGGCATCGCTCAAGCGACTCGGCGTCGAATGCATCGATCTGTACTTCGCCCATCAGGATGACGACGACACGCCACAGGAGGCCGCACTGGAGGCCTTTGGCAAGCTGGTGTCGGCGGGCAAGGTACGTGTGCTCGGCGCGTCCAACTTCCACGCCGCGCGACTCAAATCCGCCAACGACACAGCGCGCGCGGCGGGTTTGGCGCATTATCAGGTGCTGCAGCCCGAATATAATCTGGTCAGCCGCCACCATTTCGAGGGCGAACTGCAGGATTATTGCGTCGAGCAGAATATCGGCGTGGTGCCATATTTCGGGCTCGCCGCCGGCTATCTGACCGGGAAATATCGCGGCCCCGACGACCTCGGCAAGAGCGCGCGTGGCAGCCGCGTGGCAGCCTATCTCGACGAGCGCGGCGCGCGGGTGCTGGCAGCGATGGACGTGATCGCCGCGGAAAGCGGCGCGACACTGCCGCAGATCGCGCTCGCATGGCTCGCCGCCCAGCCGGGCATCACCGCTCCGATCGCCAGCGCAACCAGCGTGGTACAGCTCGAAGAGTTGCTGGCGGCAATGGATCTGACGCTCGATGCCAGGCAGCTCGAACGCCTCGACGCGGCCGGCGCGTGATCAGCGGGTGAATATCTCGATCCGCTGCGTGCCGAGCGGGCGCGTGGCGGTCAGGCGGTAACCTCCTTCGGCCAGCAGGCGCACCGCCAGCGCGCGCATCTCCGATCGCTCGCCCGGATAGGGCGGCCGCATCACCACGACGGCCGGGCGGCGCGCGAAGATGCGACGGATCTCGGTGACCTGATCGACGCCGATCGCGCCCTGCTCGCGTTCCTGGTCGAGATGGCTCGGGAAAAGATATGCCGACTCGGCGCAGCGCCCGGTCGCGGGATAGAGCATCGTATCGCCGGAGAAGACGTAGAGGCAGCCCGGCCCGGGGCCGATCGCCGCGGCCAGCGCCCGCAACTCGGCGGTGCTGCCGCGCTTGTGGATATCGTCGATCACGATCGCCTGGCCGACCAGCGCGACGATGGCGGCGAGCACCCAGCCAGCGCGCCGTCCGCGCGGGCTCTCCCCGAACCACGCCGCGGCGCAAACGCAGCCCGGCACCAGCAGCGGAAGCGCATAATGGTTGAAGTATGAGCCGAACAACAACACGCCGAAGATCGCCGCGAGGAGCCAGCCACGCAGAAAGCGCCGGACGTCCTGCCGCTCCGCGTCGCCCGCGCCAATATGCCGGCCGGCCCATGCCGCCGCGATCAGGGGCAGGATGCTGAGGACGAGCAGGACGAAATTGCCGCCGCTTTCCTGCCAGCTGTCGGGCCGGCGGCGCAGCACCGAGATGAAATTGGCGTAGAGAAAGGCCTGTTCATGGCCCAGCGCGGCATAGACGCCCGCTGCGGCGAGTGTCGGAAGGAGCGCGACGAGTACGAGCGCGACGCCGTAAGCGAGGACCGATCCCAATGCGCGGCCGGCACGCCATTCCCGCCACAGCAGGATCAGCCCGATCCAGATGCCTTCGAACACGGTCGAATATTTGATCTGTAGCGACAGGCCGATCAGCGCCATCGCGGCAACACCGATAGCGCGCGGTCGAAAGGCCTCGCCGGGGCGCGGCAGCACGAGCAACATCGCGGCGGCGACGAGCGGGTTGTAGAAGACCGGCGACTGCCCGCCCTGCCCGTCTGTGATGTTCAGCCACAGGATGTACAGGATCGCCCCGACCAGCGCGCCACGCCCCCAGCCGGCGCGATCGGCGAGCTGGACGATCAGCACAGCGGTGAGCACGACGCAGGCCAGCGCAAGCGCCTGATAGGCCCAGATGCCGAGGACCGGCCCCAACAGGGTGGCCGGTAGATAGACCAGGAACAACCCGACCGGCTTGCGATCCCACACATCGACGAACGGGAGTGCGCCGTGGCGCATGGCATCGGCGACGGCATAGTAGAATTGCTCGTCGACGTGGAGAACGGGGTTGCCGAAGGTCATCGCACGTGCGGCGAGCGCGACCAGGGTCAGCACCAGCCAGCGCGGCAAATTGATACCGGCAAGCCGAAAGCTCGTCGTCGCGGCGATCTCGCTGTCGATGATGTTCGCCCCTGTGTCCGGCCCCGAACGTCGCTGTAGCGGGCCACGCCGCCCGATCAATCCCCGGCGAAGGTCAGCGCCGACAGGCGCCGCTCGCGGTCGCTGACGGTCAGGGCGCGGCCGGCCGGCGCGACCGAGCGCTGCGGGCACTCGCCGCGAAAGCAGGCGCGGCAACCAAGGCCGATCGGCATCGCCTCGCCGGCCAGGTCGACGCCGCGCGCGACGGCGAGCGGCCGCGCCTGGTCGGCCGCGACACCGAGCCCGACGGCAAATTCCGCCGGCACGCCGCCATAGCGGTGGCCCTGCGGGGTGACGGTGCGCGCCATGGTCAGCCAGCGCGTCTCGTCTTCCAGTTCGACGAGCTGGACCACGAGGCTACCGGGGCGATCGAACGCCTCGTGCAGGCGCCATAGCGGGCAACGTCCCTCGGCCTCGGCGAGCGCCGCGCCGCTCGCGCCGGAAAAGCGCTTGGAAGCCTGGCCGGCGCGATCGATCCGCACCATGAAGAAGGGCAGCCCCCGCGCGCCGACGCGCTGCAAGGTCGTCAGGCGGTGCGCGACCTGCTCGAAACCGGCGCCGAAGCGGCGCTGGAGCAGTTCGATATCATAGCCGGTCCCCTCGCAAGCGCGCAGAAAACGGGCATAGGGCATCATCAGCGCGGCGGCGAAATAGCTGGCGAGGTGGCGGCGGAACAACCGCTCGGCGGCGCGCTCGGCGAAGCCGGCGCCGCGCGCCAGCGCCTCGATCTCGCCGCGCGCCTCGATCAGCGCGAGCTGCGTCGCCACCGCGAAGGTGCGCGACGCCGGATCGAGCGTTTCGGAAAGCTGCAATTGCCGCGCGTGGAGGTCGAGGCGCTGCAACATATCGGGCATGACATCGACCGGCAGGACGCGGATCGCGAGGCTGTGCTTGACGCGCAACCGCTCGGCGATCGCGCCGTAGAGATCGCCGGCGCCGAGCCGCAGTTCGTCGGCCAGCGCCTCGGCGGCCGAATCGAGATCGGCGAAATGGCCACGCCAGCGCTCGATCTCCCGCCGGACCGCCGCTACCGGATCGGCGACGACGTCGACCGTACCCCCTGCCCCGGCGCGGTCGAACACGCGCGCGAAAGCCTCCGCGCCGCCGGGCGCCGCGGCGAGCCAGTCCTCGACCTCGTTGCGGTCGATCTCGAGGTCGGCGAACATCGGGTCGGCGAGGCGCCGACGGATCGCCGCGGCACCGCCACCGGGCTCACCGGCTGCAAGGCTACGCGGATCGAAGTCGAAGCGTTCGGCGAGCCGCACCAGCAGCGTCGCCGAGACCGGTCGCTGGTTGCGTTCGACGAGATTGAGATAGCTCGGCGAGATCGCCAGCACCTCGGCCATCGCCGCCTGGGTCAGCCCCGCCTGGCGCCGAAGCCGCCTGACCGCATGGCCCGCCAGTATCTTGCCTTCCGCCATCACTTCACCCGTCTCATGGTCAATTCGGCGCTGTAAATTAATTACAACATATCATCAATCGGTTGGCGCGGACAGACAGCTCGACCCGGTTCATGGGCGATTCCTTCTCGTCAAAAGCCAAAAAATCGCCGATCCGAGCGCTACCGATCCAATTCAATGTAAAGGCCGCGACAATGACTTTCGAGCTCGCCCGTGAGGCCAATGGCGACACCGCCACGCGCCACCAGCGCGAGGTCGGCCGCGTCCATTCCGAACCCCATCGTGCTCGCGCGGTCTTTTCGACCGAGGATTTCGCGCTGATGAAAGAGGCGCTCGCCACGCTGATCGCCAAGGTCGGCGAGGACGATGCTCGCATGTCGCGGATCAGCGCGCTGTATCACCGGCTCGGCCGGGTCAGCGGCTGAACGGGAAAGTTTCCTGGGGAGGAAAGGATGCCCGTCGGGAGTGATCCCGGCGGGCATTTTCATCGGTGTCATCCACCGCCGCCCCCGATACCGGAAGCTGGGTGGATTTCGCCAAGCGCATGAAGCATCGGGGAGGGCGCTACTCCCGAACGCCGCGTGAGCCATATGGCGGCAACGAGCGCCCTCCCCGATCGATGACCTTATGCCGCGAGCTTGCGCAGCACGTATTGGAGAATTCCGCCATTGAGGAAATATTCGAGCTCGTTGACGGTATCGATCCGGCAGCGTGTCTTGAAGGTCTCCGTGGCGCCGTCGGCACGGGTGAGGATGACATCGACGTCCTGACGCGGGCGAATGTCCGCGACATGCTGGATGGTGAAGCTCTCCGAACCGTCGAGCTTGAGCGTCTCGCGGCTGACGCCTTCGGCGAACTGCAGCGGCAGCACACCCATGCCGACCAGGTTCGAGCGGTGGATGCGCTCGAAGCTTTCGGTGATGACCGCGCGGACGCCGAGCAGGTTGGTACCCTTGGCCGCCCAGTCGCGCGACGAGCCGGTGCCATATTCCTTGCCCGCGACGATGACGAGCGGCACGCCGTCCGCCTTGAAGCGCATCGCCGCGTCGTAGATCGGCATCACCTCGCCATGATAATGCGTCATGCCGCCTTCGATGCCGGGAACCATCTCGTTCTTGATGCGGATGTTGGCGAAGGTGCCACGCATCATCACGTCGTGGTTGCCGCGCCGCGCGCCATAGGAATTGAAGTCGGCGCGGCTGACCTGATGCTCCTGCAGGAACACGCCGGCGGGTGAATCCGCCTTGATGCTGCCGGCCGGGCTGATGTGATCGGTGGTGATCGAATCGCCGAGGATGGCGAGCGGCCGCGCCTCGATGATGTCCGTCACCGGTGCCGGCGTCATCGTCATGCCGTCGAAATAAGGCGGGTTGGCGACATAGGTCGAGCCGGCGCGCCACGTATAGGTGTCCGAACCCTCGATCTCGATGCCGCGCCATTTCGCGTCGCCGGCATAGACGTTGCCGTAACGGTTGCGGAACATCGTGTCGTCGATATTCGCCGCCATCGTCTCGGCGACCTCCAGGTTGGTCGGCCAGATGTCCTTGAGGAACACGTCCTGGCCATCGCTGCCCTGGCCGATCGGCGTCTCGACCATGTCCTCGGTCACCGTGCCCTTGAGCGCATAGGCGACGACGAGCGGCGGCGAGGCGAGGAAGTTGGCGCGCACGTCGGGCGATACGCGGCCTTCGAAGTTGCGGTTGCCCGACAGCACCGAGGCGGCGACGAGATCGCTATCGGCAATCGCCGCCGACAATTCGGGCGCGAGCGGGCCCGAGTTGCCGATGCAGGTCGTGCAACCATAACCGACGAGGTTGAACCCCATCGCGTTGAGATCGTCGGTCAGCCCGGCCTTGTCGAGATAGTCGGTGACGACCTGCGAACCCGGCGCGAGGCTGGTCTTGACCCACGGCTTGGGGGTCAGGCCGAACGCGCGCGCCTTGCGCGCGACGAGCCCGGCGGCGACCAGCACCGACGGGTTGGAGGTGTTGGTGCAGCTGGTGATCGCGGCGATGACGACGTCGCCGTCGCCGAGATCGTGGCTGCGACCGGCGACCGGCGCGCGCACCGCGCACTCCTTTTTGTAGACCTTGAACAAATCGCCGTTGAACACCTCGTCGACCTTGTTGAGGCTGACGCGATCCTGCGGGCGCTTCGGGCCGGCAAGGCTGGCGACAACACTGCCCATGTCGAGCTCGAGCGTGTCGGTGAAGACGGGATCGGGGCTGTCGTCATAACGCCAGAAGCCCTGCGCCTTGGCATAGGCCTCGGTCAGCGCGACGGTTTCGTCGGGACGGCCGGTGAGCCGCATATATTCCATCGTGCGTTCGTCGATCGGGAAGAAGCCGCAGGTCGCGCCATATTCCGGCGCCATGTTGGCGATCGTCGCGCGATCGGCGAGCGTCATCGCCGCGAGGCCCGGGCCGTAAAATTCGACGAAGCGGCCGACGACGCCCCTGGCGCGCAGCATCTGCGTGACGGTCAGCACCAGATCGGTCGCGGTAATGCCTTCCTTGAGCGCGCCGGTCAGCTTGAAGCCGACAACCTCGGGGATGAGCATCGAGACCGGCTGGCCGAGCATCGCGGCCTCGGCCTCGATCCCGCCGACGCCCCAGCCGAGCACGCCCAGGCCATTGACCATCGTGGTGTGGCTGTCGGTGCCGACAAGCGTGTCGGGATAGGCCATCGTCGCGCCGTCCGCTCCCTTGGACGACCACACCGCCTGGCCGATATATTCGAGATTGACCTGGTGGCAGATGCCGGTGCCCGGCGGCACGACCGAGAAATTGTCGAGCGCCTTGGAGCCCCATTTCAGGAACTCATAGCGCTCCATGTTGCGCTGATATTCGAGATCGACATTGTCGGCGAACGCCTTGGGCGTGCCGAACTCGTCGACCATCACCGAGTGATCGATCACGAGGTGGACCGGGACCAGCGGATTGATCTTCGCCGCGTCACCGCCGAGTTTGGTGATCGCGTCGCGCATTGCGGCGAGATCGACGACGCACGGCACGCCGGTAAAATCCTGCATCAACACGCGCGCCGGGCGATACTGGATCTCGCGGTCAGGCGCGGTGGGATTCTTCTGCCAGTCGATGATTGCCTTCACATCGTCGGTGGTGACGGTGACGCCGTCCTCGAAGCGCAGCATGTTCTCGAGCAGCACCTTCATCGAGAAGGGCAGCCGCGAAATATCGCCATAAGCCTCAGCCGCCTTGGCGAGCGAGAAATAGTCATAGCTTTTGCCACCCGCGGTGAGCGTCGCGCGAGCCTTGAGCGTGTCCTGTCCAATGGCGGTCATGGTGCGGTGGGTCCTTCCCAAATGGGGCCTCGGGCCGGACGCGGCGGGGAGACGGCGATCAAGCCGTACGGGCGCGCCAGGTGATGGCGAATGCGAGAGTCGCGGCGGCCTTAGCAAGGGGGCGGGGGTTGTGAAAGAGCGCCGTCAGCCGCGACGCGCGATCAGAGCGGCAAGGTCCCCCGGTGTGTTGATGTTCGCAAGCGCGATATCGCCGTCGAACCACTGCCCGCCGCATTTCGCCAACCATCCGCGCATCGAACGGTCATCGCCATCAGCGAGGTGCTCGTCGAGTCGATCGGCGTCGCTCGCACGCCACAGCCCGCAGATCGGCAGCGCGCGGACCGCGACCGGCGCTCCGACAATGAACAGCGCCTCGACGAGTGCCGCCGGCAATACCGGCATATCGCATCCGATCGACAGCACCGCGTCGAAGCCGTGTTCGGCGGCATGGCGGAGCGCGGCCGCCAGGCCAGCGAGGGGTCCGAGACCGGGCGCGGGGCGGTCGGCCAAGGCGACGTGATCGGCGTACTCCCGACCACAGATCACGACCGCCGCGACATAAGGTTCGAGCGCGGCAACGGCATGTGCGATCAAGGGGCGATCACCGAGTTCGGCGAGCGCCTTGTCGGTGCCGAAGCGGCGCGATTGCCCGCCGGCCAACACCGCCCCGAGCAAGCGCGTCACGTCAGGGCCTCCGCCTCGGCAAGATAGCTGTCAGGGCGGGCGAGCGAGATGAGCGCGAGTCCGGCTTCGGCGGCACGCGTGAGGGCGAGGCTGGTCGGCGCCGACACCGTGACCAGCATCGGGCAGCCGGCAATCGCCGCCTTTTCGACCAGTTCGTACGAGCAGCGCGACGACAGCAGCGCGAAGCCCCCGTCCCACCCCTGCCCGGTACGCGCCATCGCGCCGATCAGCTTGTCGAAGGCGTTGTGTCGGCCGACATCCTCGCGCGCCAGGCGGATCGCACCGTCCGCGCCGCACGCCATGGCAGCATGGACCGCGCCGGTCGCGGCATTGAGCGGCTGGCGCGCGCGCATCGCGGCGAGCGCGGCGAAGATCGCCTCGCATGTCGCCATCGGTCTAGCCGTCACCGCCGGGATCGGCCGCAGCGCGGCGTCGAGATTTTCGATCCCGCACAGGCCGCACGACGATTCCGATACGCGGTGGCGTACGCGATCGAGGATGCGGTCGGCGCGCTGTGCCATCAGCGTGATGCGCAAGACGGTGCCGCGATCGGTTTCATGCGTTTCGGCAGCGACGATCTCGGCGCCCGTATCGACGAGCCGCTCGGCGAGGGCGAAACCATAGGCGAAATCGATGAGGTCGGCGGGAGTCGCCATCATCACGGCATAGCCGATGCCGTTGAACTCGACCGCAACCGGCCGCTCCAGCGCGACCTCTCGCGTCAGCCGCCGATCACCGCCGTCAGCGAGAACCTGCCTGAAGTTCGTACCAACGGCGCCCGCGCTCATGCCGCGTCGCGCGTCGCCAGCCGGGCCACCGCTTCCCGCGCCACCGGATCGAGCCCAGCGCCGCCACCGGCGAGATGCGCAACGATCGCCTTGCGCATCGCTGGATCCCAGAAATGCCACAGATGCTCGTAAGTCGCCTCGACCGCCGCGCCCGGTTGTTGATAGCCCAATTCCACCGCGATCTGATTGGCCATGTGGACCAGCTTGTCCAGCGTCCGGCTCATTCCGCCGCCACCGCGTCGATCCGCCGCGACCGCCGGCCAAGCGCGTCATAACGCTCCTGCCAGTCGGTCGGGCCGTTCGACTTGCCAACCTGCACCGCGGTGACCTTGTATTCGGGGCAGTTGGTCGCCCAGTCGCTATTGTCGGTGGTGACGACATTGGCCTGGGTCGAGGGGTGGTGGAAGGTGGTGTAGACCACCCCCGGCGCGACCCGATCGGTGACCAGCGCGCGCAGCGACGTGTCACCGGCGCGGCTGACGACGCGGACCCAGTCGCCCTCGACGATGCCGCGCTGCTCGGCATCGTGCGGGTGGATTTCGAGCCGGTCTTCCTCGTGCCAGCGGCTGTTCTCGGTCCGCCTTGTCTGCGCACCGACATTATACTGGCTGAGGATGCGCCCGGTGGTGAGCAGCAGGGGGAAGCGCGGACCGGTGCGCTCCTCGGTCGCGACATATTCGGTGCGCACGAACTTGCCGCGCCCGCGCACGAAACCATCGACGTGCATGATCGGCGTGCCCTCGGGAGCGGCGGCGTTGCACGGCCATTGCACCGAGCCGAGTTCCTCGATCCGCGCAAAGGAAACACCGGCGAAGGACGGTGTCAGCGCGGCGATCTCGTCCATGATCTGCGACGGGTGATCATAGGCCATGTCGTAACCAAGCGCCTGGGCAAGCATCTGGGTGATCTCCCAGTCCTCATAGCCGTTCAGCGGCGCCATCACCTTACGCACCAGCTGGATACGACGCTCGGCGTTGGTGAAGGTGCCGTTCTTTTCGAGGAAGGTCGAGCCGGGCAGGAAGACGTGCGCGTAATTGGCCGTCTCGTTGAGGAACAGGTCGTGGACGACGACGCATTCCATCGCCGCGAGGCCCGCCGAGACATGATGCGTGTCGGGATCGGACTGGAGGATATCCTCACCCTGGATGTAGATTCCCTTGAAGCTGCCATCGACCGCGGCGTCGAGCATGTTGGGGATGCGCAGGCCCGGCTCATGGTCGATCGCTACACCCCACAGATCACGGAACATCTCGCGCGCGGCATCCTCGGAGACATGGCGATAGCCCGACAGCTCGTGCGGGAAGCTGCCCATGTCGCAGGCGCCCTGAACGTTGTTCTGCCCGCGCAGCGGGTTCACCCCGACGCCGGGCCGGCCGATATTGCCGGTCACCATCGCGAGGTTGGCGATCGCTATCACCGTAGTCGAGCCCTGGCTGTGTTCGGTCACGCCGAGTCCATAGTAGATCGCGCCGTTACCACCGGTCGCGAACAGCCGCGCGGCCGGGCGAAGCGTCTCCGCCGGTACGCCGGTCAGCGGCGCGACCGCTTCGGGCGCGTGGCGCGGATCGGCGACGAATGCGGCCCAGTCCTCATATTCCGACCAGTCGCAGCGCTCGCGGATGAACGCCTCGTTGGCGAGCCCCTCGGTGACGATGACATGCGCCATCGCGGTCAGCACCGCGACATTGGTGCCCGGGCGCAGCGCAAGGTGATGCTCGGCGGCAACGTGCGGGCTGCGTACGATGTCGGTACGGCGCGGATCGACGACGATCAGCCTGGCGCCCTGCCGCAGGCGGCGCTTCAACCGGCTGGCGAACACCGGATGCCCGTCGGTCGGGTTGGCGCCAATGATCAGCACGACATCGCTATGCTCGACGCTGTCGAAATCCTGCGTGCCGGCCGAGGTACCGAAGGTCGTCTTGAGCCCGTAGCCGGTCGGCGAGTGGCAGACGCGCGCGCAGGTATCGACATTGTTGTTGCCGAAGCCGGCGCGGACCAGCTTCTGGACGAGGAACGTCTCCTCATTGGTGCAGCGGCTCGACGTGATCCCGCCGACCGAGCGCTTGCCATATTTGTCCTGGATGCGGCGGAACTCGGACGCCGTATGGGTGATCGCCTCGTCCCAGCTCACTTCGCGCCATGGCTGGTCGATCGAGGCGCGGATCATCGGCGAAAGGATGCGTTCTTTGTGCTGGGCATAACCCCAGGCGAAACGACCCTTGACGCAGCTATGGCCGCGATTGGCCTTGCCTTCCTTCCACGGCACCATCCGCACCAGTTCCTCGCCGCGCATCTCGGCGCGGAAGGTGCAACCGACACCGCAATAGGCGCAGGTCGTGACCACCGCGCGATCGGGCGTGCCGATCTCGGCGACCTTCTTTTCGACCAGGGTCGCGGTCGGGCAGGCCTGGACGCAGGCGCCGCATGAGACGCATTCGCTGGAGAAGAAATCCTCCGCCTGGCTTGCGGCGACCTTGCTGGCGAAGCCCATGCCGTCGATCGTCAGCGCGAAAGTGCCCTGCACCTCGTCGCAGGCGCGCACGCAGCGCGAACAGACGATACATTTCGACGGGTCGAAGTCGAAATAGGGGTTGGAGGTGTCCTTTGCCTGGCCGAGATGGCTGGCTCCGGGGCCATAGCGCACCTCACGCAGCCCGACCGCGCCGGCCTGATCCTGCAATTCGCAATCGCCGTTCGCCGCGCAGGTCAGGCAATCGAGCGGGTGATCGGAAATGTAGAGTTCCATCACCCCGCGCCGCAGCTTCTTGAGCTTCTCGGTCTGGGTGCGCACGACCATGCCCGGCGCGACCGGCGTGGTGCACGAGGCGGGGTAACCCGCCCTGCCCTCGACCTCGACAAGGCACAGTCGGCACGAACCGAAGGCTTCGAGACTGTCGGTCGCACACAGCTTGGGGATGTTGGTGCCGAGCAGCGCTGCGGCGCGGATCAGCGAGGTTCCCTCGGGCACGGTGACGCTTTGCCCGTCAATATTGAGCGTGACCTGCTTCTCGCTCGCCGCCGGGCGGGTACCCAGATCGATCTCGCCGCGCCATGCCATGTCGCTACTCCGCGGCGAGGGCGATCGGCGCCCCGCCAAAATCTTCGGGGAAATGATCGAGCGCGCTCAGCACGGGATAGGGCGTGAAACCGCCCAGGGCGCACAGCGAGCCATATTTCATCGTTTCGCAAAGATCGCGCAGGATCAAAATCTCCCTCTCCCCTTCAGGGGAGAGGGAATTTCGACCGGCGATGATCCGGTCGACCGTCTCGCCGCCGCGGGTCGAACCGATGCGGCACGGCGTGCATTTGCCGCAGCTCTCGACCGCGCAGAATTCCATCGCGAAACGCGCCATCCGCGCCATGTCGACGCTGTCGTCGAACACCGTGATCCCGGCATGGCCGATCAGCCCGCCCGCCGCGGCGAACGCTTCATAATCGAACGGCAGGTGAAACATCGACCGCGGAAAATAGGCGCCGAGCGGACCGCCGACCTGCACCGCGCGCACCGGTCGACCGCTCTCGGTGCCGCCGCCTATCGTGTCGACCAGTTCACCGAGCGTGATGCCGAAGCCTACTTCGAACAACCCGCCATTGCGGACATTGCCGGCGAGTTGCACCGGCATCGTACCGCGCGAGCGCCCGAAGCCGACCGCCGCATAGGCATCAGGCCCGTTGGCGAGGATGAACGGCACAGCCGCGAGGCTGAGCACATTGTTGATCACCGTCGGCTTGCCGAACAAACCGGAGATCGCCGGCAGCGGCGGCTTGGCACGAACCTGGCCACGCTTACCCTCGATCGAATCAAGCAGCGCGGTCTCTTCCCCACAGACATAGGCGCCCGCGCCGACGCGTACCTCGAGCGTGAAGGGTGCGATGCGCGCCGCCGCGCGCACGATCGCCGCGCGCATCGTCGCCACCGCGAAGGGATATTCCGACCGGATATAGACATAGCCATGCCCCGCCCCGACGGCATGCGCCGCGATCGCCATACCTTCGATCAGGCAATAGGGATCGCCCTCCATCAGCATGCGATCGGCGAAGGTACCGCTGTCGCCCTCATCGGCATTGCAGACGATGAACTTCTCGCCTCGCCCGGCGTCGAGCACGGTCTGCCATTTGATGCCGGTCGGGAAACCGGCACCGCCGCGTCCGCGTAACCCGCCGTCCTTGACCCGTGCCACAACCTCGGCCGGCGTCAGTGCCAGCGCCGCGTCAAGGCCCTCCCAGCCACCATGCGCGGCATAATCGTCGAGATCGAGCGGATCGATCACCCCGCAACGCGCGAAGGTGAAGCGCTGCTGACTCGCGAAGAACGGGAGGTCCGCGATACGGCCGAGCCGGTTGGGGTGGCTGCCGTCGAGAACCGCGCCGACCTCGTCAGCCGCGACCGGCCCATAGGCGATCCGCCCCTGCGCGGTCTCGACCTCGACCAGCGGCTCGATCCGAAACAGGCCATGGCTACCCGTCCGCACCACCTTTGCACCGGTCGCCGCGAGCGCCGCAGCGACCGCATCGGCGCCGAGCGCGACCGAGGCCGTATCGCAGCTGACGAAAACCCGCGTCATGCGCCGACCCGCGCGACGATGCGATCGAGCGCGACCGCATCGATCCGCGACACCGGCACGCCATCTACCAGCGCGTTGGGGCCGGTCGCGCACAACCCTAGACAATAGACCGGTTCGAGACTCACCTGTCCGTCGCCGCGTGTCGCGCCCATCGCCACGCCAAGCCGATCGACCGCAGCACGCTCGATCGCCGCGCCGCCGCGCGCCTGGCAACTTTCGGCGCGACACAGCCGCACGACGTGGCGGCCGGCCGGCTGTCGGCGAAAGTCGTGATAGAAGGTGACCACGCCATGCACATCGGCGCGGCTGAGATTGAGCGCGTCGGCCACATGCGGGACCATCGCGTCGTCGATATATCCGAACTCACCCTGCAACGCGTGCAGCAACGGCAGCAAGGCGCCGCGTCGATCGCCACCCGCGGGCAGGAGTCTGTCGACGGCCTCGGCATAAGCCGGCGCGTTTCCAGGCCGCGAAGGCGGGCGTTCGGGTGCGGTCGTGATGCTCATCAGGGCCTATGCTAGGCCAGCCGCCCCGACCGAGGTCAAATCGACAATCGCAATGCTTGATAGAGAGTGCCTATCAAACAGCGCCGAAATTGTCTGGTAGCTCGATGCGATGCGCCGCTGCCAGGGCAGTCTGCGCCAGCGGGCTCGACGGGCGACGATCGAGCACGACCAGCCCAACACGGTTCGCGGCGAAGGGCTCGGCAAAGGGCAACACCCGCGCCCAGCTGTCGCTGGGGATCAATGCGGTATAGACTTCCGGTACGATCGTCGCGAAACCGCCCGCCTCGACCATCGCCAGCAGCGCGACATAGGAATCCGCGGTCGCCACCGGATGCACCGCGAGCCCGCGCAGTGCGAGATTGGCGTCGAAGATCCGCCGGTTCTGCATGCCCTCATTGAGCAGACAAAGCGGCTGTTCCAACACCTCATGCCAACCCACCGTCGCGTGCGTGTCGAAGCCGCTGCCGACCCGTGCGACGAACATCGCGCGCTCGGCATAGAGCGGCACCGCGATGACCTGCGTGGGCGGTTCGTGGTCGAGATAGGTCAGTCCGGCGTCGAGCTCGAACGCCGCCAGCGCCCGCTCGATCTCACGCGAGGTCAGCGATCGCACCGACAGCGTCAGCGCCGGGCTCGCCGCCGTCAACGCACGCGCGAAATGCCCGACCGCCGGCATCGACGCCGGGATCGCGCCGAGCCGCAAGGTCCCGTGCAACGTCCCGCGGGCGGTCTCGGTTGCGTGATGGACGCCGTCGATCATTGCGATCGCCTGCTGTGCCCAGGGCAGCGCCGCGCGCCCTTCGGGCGTCAGCCCGATATAGCGCCGGTCGCGCTCGACCAGCCGCTTGCCAAGTTGCTGTTCAAGCGCGGCGATGCCGGCCGACAAGGTTGGCTGGGTGACGTGGCAGGCCTCCGCCGCCCGCGCGAAGTGACCTTCACGCGCCAGCGCAACGAAATATTCCAGCAGGCGCAGCTGCACCCTAGCCTATCCTCCCACCGGACGCGCTATTTCGGCCGTCCCGAAAAGCCCGCCGCACGACGCAGCGCATCGGCGTCGAGCAGCTTGCCGTCCAGCATTACCAGTCGAGTCTGTCGCAGATCGCCGATGCGTTGCGACGGGTCGCCCTGCACCAACACGAGATCGGCGGTCTTGCCGACCTTGATCGAACCCGTGTGGCGATCCTGACCGACGAGACGCGCGGGGACGATCGTCGCGGCGGCGAGCGCCTCGGCCGGCGAGAAGCCGGCCTCGCGATAGATTTCAAGCTCACGGATCAGCTCGATCCCCGAGCCGTCGGTCCCTGCGACGATCGGCACACCGGCCTTGTGCATCTTGCCAAGCAAGGCGACCATCCTGGCCCAGCTCGCACGATAATCGGCGCGCGTCAGGTCCTTCGGCACGGCGAAGCCGCCGGCACGAAAACCGCGTTCGGTGGTCGGCGGCATGGTGCCGACAAATGGCGCGTAGGCTGGCGACAACTCACCATTTTCAGGCACATACAGCCCCTCGAACGCGACCATCGTCGGGTCGGCATAAATGTGGCGCTGCGCCATGGTCGCGATCAGCCCGCTCAACGCCGGGCCGTCGAGATCGACATCCTTGGCATAGCGCCCCGGCGCCTCGAAACGATCGATGCCATTGTCGGTCGGCAACACGCTGGCCGGCATCGCCTCCATCATGATCCAGTTGATGTGGGTGATCTCGTCATAACCGTCGGCGATCGCGGTCGAGGTGCGGATGCCGGCGGGAATGTGGCCGTGGACGTGCAGGCCGAGCTTGTGCGCCTCGGCGATCGTCGCCGGTAGCCATGCGGGGTTGAAGGTGCCGTAGAATTTCACGCCGGTAAAGCCGTTGGCCCTGGCCTTGCGCACCAGCGCGATCGCCTCGTCCTGGCTCGTCGCGACATTGGCGACCTGCGCGGTATAGGGCCCCTTGCCGTCGATCAGCGACGACGGATAAACATGCGGGAAGAGCAATTTGCCCGCCGCCACGCGGGCTCGGCGATCGATCGTCAGTTGGTCGTTATTGCCCGGATCACGCACCGAGGTGACGCCAAGCGACAATTCCTGCGGCCCGGTATAGTCGTCGCCGACATGCATGTGGCAATCCCACAGGCCGGGCACCAGCGTCATGCCTTTGCCGTCGATGACGCGCGCGCCGGCCGGCACGCGCACGCTGCGGGCCGCGCCGACCGCCGTGATCACCCCCTTGCTGACCACCACGCTCTGGTCGTCGAGAAAGCGCAGGCCATCGGCGTCGAACAGCCGGACATGGGTGAAGGCGACGGCGGCCCTGGGCACGGTGACGAGCGTCTTCGCGATGATCGGCGCCTGCGCGGCCATCGCCGCGGCCTGCGCCGCTTCCAGGCGATGCATCTCACCGGCATAGGCTTCGGGCAGCCAGGCAATGCCCAGGGTCAGGCCGAAGAACTTGCCATGCGCGTCGGCCCAGATCGCCAGGGGCGTCGTGCCGACGCCGGTGATCGACCACAAGGTCACAGTCTGCTGTGCGGCGCCCGAACCGACCTTCAGCGTCGTCATCATCGCGGCATGTGCTTCGCCGCCCGGCAGCAAATGGAGCGATTTGGTCGAGCTCGCCAGCAGGCGCTCGACGAACCACGCGGTGGTGTCCATCGGGCCGCCAACCGTGGCGTAAAAGGCCGGCGAACCATAGGCCGCGCTGCCGGAATCGATCTGGCTCTTCCACTGCGCCTTGCCGCCGCTCACGACGAACGTCTCGGCGGCGTCGCCCTGTGGCGTCACGCCATGGATCGCGACATCGGCCGGCATGCCGTCGCTGCCCGCCACACCGCGATAGTCGATCTCCCACACCTGCCCACGCAGGTTCATGCTCTCGCGCGCCATGCGGGTGCCGTCGGGCGCAATCCAGCTCCACGAGTCGCCATGCTTGCCGCCGGTCGATTCGATGATGAAGTGCCGCGCGTCGGCGGGTGGCTTGGCCAGTTGGTCGACCGGCGTCTGCGCCAGTACCGAAGATGACAACAAGCCGGTCAAGGCCAAGCCCAGCAAGCGACGCTTCATCGCACCCTCCAAGATCTTCACGATCGCAATCCCGACTGTTATGCAATCATAAGTCACCACAGGCAACACGGCCCCGTCGCCGCAAGGGCGCTGCCAGGCGATGGCTGTCGCGCTACCGACGCGAAGCTCCGGCGGCCCGTCGAATTCGAACTTCCGCCGGCCAGGCGCCCCGCCCTGCTCGCCGAACACCCTCCATCTCGCACATCGACAACGAAACCGGTTTGGCGCCGATGAGGTGGAAGAGTTGTCCTTTCGGCCGGAACATGCTTGCACCCGGACGGTTTCCGACACAGCATCGCACGAGCGATTCAAGGGAGATGGGCATGCGCGGGACGGCTACGATGATCGCGGGGCTGGCGTTGTTCGGCCTTGGCGGCTGCAACGAGCATAGCATGCAAACCGGCGCTCCGGTGGCGGGCGGCGCTGTCGCCGTGGCGACACTGCATGGCGCTGATGGCAAGGAAGTCGGACGCGCAAGCGCGACCGAGGTTGCCGGCGGGTTACGCGTCACGGTTGACGTGCACGGCATGCCACCGGGGACCCACGGCGCGCATGTTCACACCGTCGGGCGCTGCGATCCGAGCGATTTCGCCAGTGCCGGGGGGCACTGGAACCCGACGGGCATGAAACATGGCTCGATGAACCCGGCGGGACCGCATATGGGCGACATGCCCAACCTCGTGATCGGTACCGACGGCCGCGGCGCGATCGGCATGACGATTCCCGGCGCGACGATGGCGGGCTTGCTCGACACGGATGGCTCGGCGATCGTCGTCCATGCCGGTCGGGACGATCTGATGACCGATCCGTCGGGCAATAGCGGCGCCCGGATCGCCTGCGGTGTCTTCGGCGCGTCCTGACCGATCTCAGTTCCGACGAGCAACCTCATCGGGTTCGACCGGAGCGAAGCGATACATCGCGACGAGCAGATCGAGCAGTTCCTCCTGAAGCGGCACGGCAAATTCGCAGCCGGCGACGAATCCTTCGGTCCAGACGATCGTTGCGGGACGTGGCTTCTGGCCCGGCAAGGTAACCATGACCGAGTTGCCCGGCGTCAAGGGAGCGTGCGTGTGGAGGCGTGCGCCAGAAACCGACAGGTCAGCGACACGGCAAAGACTTCGCGCGCCGAGTTCATTTATTCGCCCCGGCACAACCACCGGGGAACGATCTTCGCGTCGCGCATCGCTCGCCGAGGCCAGCGTATCACGGTCGGGAACGAGCCTGATCTCCGCTGTGAACATGGTCTTCTCCGATCATTGCTTCGGAGAAGATACGCCGCGACCGGTTAACATCTTGTTGGGAGCGACCGCTGCCGCGATCTCATGCCAAATCTTACTGATGGTAACCCATGCGCTTGCGTGCCCCTTCGGGGGGCGCGGCAGCTTTTTGGCTGATCCGCCGGGGAAGCAGCATCGCAAAGCGTCAATTCGAATCGTCGAGCAGCCGGCGCGCGATGACCTGCGCCTGGATCTCGCCCGCGCCCTCGAAGATATTGAGGATGCGTGCGTCGGCGAGCAGGCGGCTGACCTGATATTCGGTGGCGAAACCGTTGCCGCCATGAATCTGCAGCGCATTGTCGGCCGCCGCCCAGGCGATGCGCGCGCCAATCAGCTTGGCCATGCCGGCCTCGAGGTCGCAGCGCTTGCCTTCGTCCTTCTGGCGCGCGGCATGATAGGTCAGCTGGCGTGCGGCCAAGATCTCGGCCGCCATCATCGCCAGCTTGTTGGCGACGCGCGGGAAATCGAAGATCGCGCGACCAAATTGCTTGCGGTCGAGCGCATAGCCCAGCCCGATATCGAGCGATGCCTGCGCGACGCCGACGGCACGCGCCGCGGTCTGGATGCGCGCGCTTTCGAAGGTCGCCATCAGTTGCTTGAAGCCCTGCCCCTCGACCCCGCCGAGCAGGTTGGCGGCGGGGACGCGGAAACCGTCGAAGCCGAGTTCATATTCCTTCATGCCGCGATAGCCGATCACGCCGATCTCGCCGCCGGTGATGCCCGGTGTCGGAAAGGCATCGGCGCCGGTGCCGCGTTGCTTGGGCGCGATCAGCATCGACAGGCCGCGATAGTCGGTGGTCGTCGGATCGGTGCGGACCAGCAGCGTCATCAGGTCGGCGCGCGCGGCGTGGGTGATCCAGCTCTTGTTGCCCGAGACGAGATAGTCATCGCCGACGCGCGTCGCGCGGGTGCGCAGCGCGCCGAGGTCGGATCCGGTATCGGGTTCGGTGAATACCGCCGTCGGCAGGATCGCGGCGCTGGCGATCCCTGGCAGCCACGCCGCCTGCTGTGCCGCGGTGCCGCCGCTGAGGATCAACTCGGCGGCGATCTCCGAGCGCGTCGCGAGCGAGCCGACGCCGATCCAGCCGCGCGACAATTCTTCCGAGACGACGCACATCGCGGTCTTGCCCATGCCAAGCCCGCCATGCTGCTCGGGAATGGTCATGCCGAACACGCCCATCGCGCCGAGTTCCTCGACCAGCGGCAACGGGATCAGCTCGTCCCTCAGATGCCAGCCATGCGCGAAGGGCGCGACCTTCGTCTGCGAGAAGGCGAAAAACTGATCGCGCACCATGTCTAGCGTGGCGTCGAGCCCGCCATTTTCCAGCGTCGCTCGGCCTCGCGCGACGGCGAGGTGCCCGGCGACCGCTGTCTTCACCGCCTGAGTTCCGCCGCTGCGCACGAGCCGCTGGAGCGCGGGCGCCGTGGCGAGCGCGAGGATTTGCGGATCGTCGGTCAGATCGCCGGGGCGGATGGTCTCGCCCTGGTTCATCGCGATGCCGCCGGCGATCTGTGCGCCATATTCGGCGAACAGCAACTGGGCGAGCAGTGCCTCGACCTCGCCCAACGCGCCGTCGGCGGCGAGCCGCTCCGTCCAATGCGCGACCTCGCGAAGTACCGCGGCATAGGTCGCGTACCAGCCGAAACCGTGGACGACATGCTGCTCGCGATCGGCCAGCGCGCGGTCGGGCTTGCCATCGGCGCCGGTGATGCGCGCGCGCACCGCCGGACGGACCGCCGCGACGAACGCCTGCGCCGCTTCCGCCGCGTCGCGCAGCAGGTTAGGCAGGTCTGGCGACGTCATTCCCGGCCGATCACGCCGTCATGCCTGAGCGCGTCGAAGCGCGTGTCGTCGAGGTCGAGCCAGTCGGACAGGATCTCGCGGCTATGCTCGCCAACGCGCGGCGGCTCGCGGCGATATTGCACCGGCGTGGCGGAGAATTTGCCGGGATAGGCGACGGTCGGAATCTCGACGCCATCGTCGCGCACGAAACGGTGGACGGTCTCGCGCGCCGTGACGAAGGGGTCCTCGAACACCTGCTTGATCGTGTTGACCGGCCCGGCCGGCACGCCGCACGCCGCGAAGCGCTCGATCAGCGCGGCGCCGTCGCGGCCGCGCACCAGATCCTGCACGATCGCCTCGATCGCGTCGCGGTTGATCAGCCGGGCGCGGCTGGTAACGAAGCGCGGGTCCTCACCCAGTTCGGGCACGCCGAGTTCCTTGCACAGCGCGCGAAACTGCCCGTCATTGCCGACCGCGATGATGATCGTGCCATCGGCGACCTCGAAGGTCTTGTACGGCACGACGGTCGGGTGGCGATTGCCGAGCCGGCCCGGCACGATGCCGCCGACCAGCCAGTTCATCCCCTGATTGGCGAGCATCGATATCTGCGTGTCGAGCAGCGAGATGTCGATCTGCTGGCCGATGCCGGTGCGTTCGGCATGGCGCAGCGCGGCGAGGATGCTGACGGTGGCGTACATGCCGGTCGACAGATCGGCCATCGCCACCCCGGCGCGGAGCGGCCCGCCATCCGCCTCGCCGGTGATGCTCATGAAACCGCCCATGCCCTGCGCGACGAAATCATAGCCGCCGCGACTGGCATAGGGACCGGTCTGGCCAAAACCGGTGATCGAGCAATAGACCAGCCGCGGGTTGAGCGCGGCGAGGCTGGCATAATCGAGCCCATATTTGGCCAGCCCGCCGACCTTGAAATTCTCGACCAGGATATCGGCCTTGGCCGCCAGCTCGCGGATCAGCGCCGCGCCGGCGGGATCGGCGAGGTTGATCGCGGCCGAACGCTTGTTGCGATTGCAGGCGAGATAATAGGCGCTTTCGCCGAGTTCCTCCGCGCCGTCGGCGTCGCGCAGATAGGGCGGCCCCCAGGCGCGGGTGTCGTCGCCCCTGCCCGGCACCTCGATCTTGATCACATCGGCGCCGAGATCGGCGAGGATCTGGGTCGACCAGGGTCCCGCGAGCACGCGCGACAGATCGAGCACGCGCACGCCAGAAAGCGGCGCACCACCGGCAACGGTCTGCTCCGGCATCAGACGGCGCGCTCGAAGATCGCGGCGATGCCCTGCCCGCCACCGATACACATCGTCTCCAGCCCGTAGCGGCCGTCGCGGCGATGCAGCTCGCGCGTCAGATTGGCGAGGATGCGCCCGCCGGTCGCGCCGATCGGGTGGCCGAGCGAAATGCCCGAGCCGTTGACGTTGAGCATGTCGTGGCGGCTGTCGTCACCTGACCAGCCCCATGCCTTGAGGCAGGCCAGTACCTGCGGCGCGAACGCCTCGTTGAGTTCGACGAGGTCGATATCGCTCCAGCGAAGGCCGTTGCGGCCGAACAGCCGCTCGACCGCCGGCACCGGGCCGATGCCCATGCGCGACGGCTCGCAGCCGGCCGCCGCCCAGCTGTGGAACCAGGCGATCGGCTCCAGCCCGAGTTCTTCCAGTTTGTCCTCGGCGACGACGAGGCACGCGGCGCCGGCGTCGTTCTGCTGGCTCGCGTTGCCGGCGGTGACGACGCCGCCTTTTTCGAGCGGGCGAAGCAGCCCAAGCGATTCAGCCGTGGCATCGCCGCGAATACCCTCGTCGCGGGCGAAAATGACGGGCTCGCCGCGCTTCTGCGGCACCGCGACCGGGACCAGCTCGTCATCGAACTTCCCCGCCGCCCAGGCGGCGGTGGCACGCTGATGGCTGCGCGCGGCATAGGCATCGCATGCTTCGCGGCTGATGTCGTAATCGCTGGCAAGGTTGTTGGCGGTCTCGATCATGCCGCTGATCACCCCGAAGCGCGCGACCGGCTGCGACATCACCCGCCCGCGCGTCAACCGGTCGTGCATCGTCGTCGAGCCCATGCGCGCGCCGCCCCGATGGTCGATCGAATAATATTCGACATTGGACATGCTCTCGACCCCGCCGGCGAGGACGATGTCGGCGGCGCCCGTCTGGATGCGCATCGCCGCGTCGATCACCGCTTGCAGGCCGCTGCCGCAGCGCCGGTCGAGCTGGACGCCGGGCACCGAGATCGGCAAGCCGGCGGCGAGCGCCGACCAGCGCGCGATGCACGGCGCCTCGCCGTTACCGTACCCTTGCGCGAAAACCACGTCGTCGATCCGTTCGGGGTCGATGCCGGTGCGCTCGACCAACGCCTTGATCACCACCGCGCCTAAATCGCCCGCCGTGATGCTGGCGAGACTCCCCTGAAACTTGCCGACGGCGGTGCGGATCGGAGAAACGATGGCTGCTCTGCGCATGGCTATCCTGTCATGTGGTGGTTCGAAACGGTTGGCGGCGCCCATGCCCCATCCAGGGTCGCCATGTCACGGTCGCTTGCATCGCTGGGGTGCCGTCACAGCGGATCGCGGCGACCGTGTCTTGCGCATCGCCCCGGCGCAAACGCACCGGCTGGTCGACGAACAGCGGCGCGAGCGCGCGAAAGGCGAAGCCGCGCGGGGTGGCGCTGGGGCGCGACGCCAGGCCGAACAGCCGCGCCGCGGTGAAGGGACCATGCACCACCAGCGCGGGATAGCCCTCCTCGCCGGTCGCATAGGACAGGTCGTAATGGATGCGGTGGCTGTTGAAGGTGACGGCGGAGAAGCGGAACAGGTCGACGCCGCGCGGTTGCCAGAGGATTTCGTCGGGGAACGCCGGTAGATCGACCGCGACGACCGGCGGCGTCGGCGCACCGGCGTCGCGATAGACGATCGTCTGGCGCTCGGTGACGCATGGCGCGCCGCCCTGCGCGATCTCATGCACGAGGTCGACGAGCAGCAGGTCGCCGCTGCGCCCGGCCTTGTGCGTGATGGCGTCGATCCGCGAGCTGCGTGTCGCCGGCTCTCCGAGCCGCAGCGGCGCGTGGAACAGCATGTCGGCGGCGGCGAACATGCGGCGCGGCAGCGTGATCGGTGGGAGGAACCCGCCGCGTCTCGGATGGCCGTCGGGACCGAGTTGGTCGGGCGCGACGACAGGCAGGAAGAAAGCCCAGTGCGCCAGCGACGGCGGCGCGCGCTCGACGTCGAGGTCCTCGCCCAGCGCGGCGGCGTAGCGGCGCAGGCCTTCCGCGCACAGTGTCTCGGTTCGCGCTTCGCTGCGGCCGACCCATGACTGCCATTCGGCGACCTGGCCCGCATCGATCGTCATGCCACCACCCCCATATCGTGAAGCCGCGCGATTGCGCCGCTGTCGAGCCCGAGCACAGTGGCGAGCACCTCGTCGGTATGCTGGCCGAGGTGCGGCGCGGCGACGACCACGCCTCGCGGTTCGCCGGCCAGAGTCGCTGCCGTACCGGCCGCCGGATAAGTAAGTCCGCTCGGATGATCGATCGTCTGGAACAGCGGGTTGGCGGTGAACAGCCGCGCGTCGCTGGTCGCGGCCTCGTGCAGCGTCTGGTAGCGCCCCCAGGTTACCCCGCCGGCGTCGAACAATGGCTGCAGGTCGGACGCCGTGCGCGTGGCAAAGGCGCGCTCGAACAACGGGAAGAGGCGCTGGCGGTGGATGAAGCGCAGCCCCTCGTCCCGCGCAAAGCTGATGCCGAGTTCAGCCTCGAGCGCCGCGACCGCGTCAGCGAGATCGAGCGACGCAACAAGGCCGCACCATTGGTTGGCGGTGATCGCGACGACGATCAGTCGCGCGCCGTCGGCGCAGAGAAAATCGCGCCCGAACGCGCCGTACAGGTCATTGCCCATGCGCGGGCGATCGCCGCCGGTCAGCACCTCGGCGAGCTGGCCGAGATGGCTCAGGCTGGCAGCGGCGAGATCGGACAGCGGCACGCGGATTTCGGCGCCCTCCCCCGTCGCGCGCCGCCGCAGCAGCGCCGAGACCATCGCAAAGGCGGCATAGGCGCCGCCGAGCAGGTCCCAGGCCGGCAGAACGTGATTGACCGGACGATCGTCGTCAGCCGGGCCGGTCATCAGCGGCAGGCCCGCCGCCGCGTTGATGGTGTAGTCGACCCCCGGCGCGCCATCGGCCCAGCCCATCACGCGCACGGTGATGATGTCGTCGCGCCGCGCGCGCAGCGCCGCATGCGAGAGGAAACCGGCGACGGGATAATTGGTCAGGAACAGCCCGGCCTGCTCGCCCGGCGCGGTGGCGATCGCCACGGCAAGTTCGCGGCCGGCGGGCGAGGACAGATCGAGCGCGATCGATTTCTTGCCCTTGTTGAGGCTCTCCCAATAAAGGCTGGCGCCGCCATCGGGCGCGAGCGGCCAGCGGCGATAATCGGGCCCGCCGCCGATCGCGTCGAAGCGGATCACCTCGGCACCCATCTGCGCGAGATGCAGCGCGCAGGAAGGCCCGGCGACGAACGCCGATCCCTCGATGACGCGCATCCCGCTCAACAGATCGTACATCGCGCGCTCCTCGCACCGTCAGCCCAGCCGGACGAGTGTGCGTCCGATATCATCACCATTGCACAGCCATCGAACGCGGCGAGCGCGTTGTCGATACCATCATAGATGGTCTCCGCCGCATTGATCAGGCCGGCACGATGCCACGCCCGCATCGCCGACCGCGCCGCCTCGGCATAGCCATCGCCCACCACCTCACGGTCATCCGCTCGAAGAACGGATTGGTGGAGCAGTACAGCACGGCGGTGCCGGCGGCGCACGCGCCGATCCAAATATCCGCGGATAGTTTGGGCGGCCTACGCTCGATCTGGCCTGGCTTGTGCGCTTGAGGTCGACGACGATCGACGAGCTGGTCACGGCGAAATTGATCGTGTTCCGCCGGAGCTGGAGCGTGCCGCGAATAGGTGGAAGCCGGCTAGTCGCGATCAAGCACGCGACCACAGGGAATCTGAAGCGGGCTGCGTTTCCGTCGAAACGCAGCCCGCTCTAGTGGCGGCAGGGGTATAACCTGCCACTTGCTCCGGATCTCGTCTGGACCGGCGTCGCCTCAGAACCGCCACCTCATCGTGCCCTTGACGCCGTTGTCGCGTGCCGAACTGGCGATCTGGCCGGTATAGGACAGGCCCAAGCTGATCGCCGGGGTGAGCGCGGCTTCCACTCCGATGTCGAGCACCGCGCTGTCTTTGGCGAGCGGCGTGCCGGCGACAGTGAAGGCGTTGCTTCCGGCAAAGCTGCCGGTCGAGGTCGACGTGAGATCGCCCCAGGCGTGGCGCCATCCGGCGTTTGCCCGCGCGGTCAGCTTGACGCTGCCGAGATCGAAGGTCGTTCGCGCCTTGAAGCCAAAGGTTCCGAAAGTGACGTTGCTGGTGCTCGCCTGGACGCTGAGCGCCTCGACGCCGCCGACTTCAACGAAGGCGTCGGTGTGCAGCCTGATGAAGGCCAGGCTCGCATAGGGTTCGAGCTCGCTCTTGCCTATGGCCGCCTTGTAGCTCATTTCGCCGAAACCCTGGAACGAGCCCGCCTTGTATTTTGCGGTCGGTCGGCCGGTGAGCCCGGCAAAGGCGATCGAACGATCGGTGCTGACGTCGTGCCAGTCATAGGCCGCACCGACCCGGATGCCGAAAGCCCCCGAGGCGATGCCGGCATAGATCCCCAGTCGATACGTGTCGCTGGTCGCCGACGACGATCGGCTGCTGAGGGTGACGTCGCTATGACCATAGCCGCCAACGAGACCAATCCGTCCGTCGGCACCGACCGGAGCGTCGACCCCGACAAGCACGCCGCTGGACGACCGCTTCACGCGGGCGGCGTTGCCGTCGCTGTCATTCGTTCCCCACGATCCATAGGTTTCGCCCCAACTTCCCCAGCCGCTCGCCGGGTCCGATCCAAGCCGGGACAGCGTGGCGCTGCGCAGGAAGCGGCCATCCTCGATCAGAGCGGCCTTGGACGAGGCATGCAGCTCTCCGGACAACTGGTCGAATGCCCCTCGCGCCGCAGCGTCGGTGGGTAGATTGGCCACCGCCACGACGAGCGGGCTTGCCAGCGACATGCCGTCGATCGCCGTCGCGGTGGATATCTGGTTGGCGGTGCTCCCCGCCGAGGCGAACGACTTTATCTTGGTAACGTCGACGAAGATGTTCTTGGCGTCCGAACTGCCGACCAGCCCGACGAAGTTGTTGAGCTGCACGGTGGTGAAGGCGAATGCGCCGGTCAGCCCGCCATCGGCATGGAGCACGACATAATGCGTGCCCAGAGCATAGGGCGCCGCATCGGTCTTGGTAACGCTGAGCAGCGCCCCGTTAGCGATGATTGCCGACCCCGCGACGTTGATCAGGTCGGACGTGCCGTTGGAGCCCAGTTCGACCTGATAGAGCGACCCCGCCGCGAAGCTCGCGTTACCGGCGACGAACAGCGTGCCGATCGAATTGCCCGGCGTGATCGTCGATCCCGATTTCGCGCCCAGCGTGCCGACGATACCGCCGCCGCCCAGCGTGGCGCCGCTGTTGACCGTGACGAGCGCCTGCATCAGCGATCCATTGACCGAAAGCTTGCCGCCATCGACATTGACCGCCCCGGTAAACCCGCCGGAATTGCCGGTGAGGTTGGTGGTACCGCCCAACTGGTTGATGAAGCCGTTGCCGGCCATCGCGGAAGCGAAGGTATAGGCCGTGTTGCTGTGGTTGAAATTCAGCGTCCCGGCGCCGGCGCCGAACTGGACCCCGCCCGTATCGAGCGCACCAGCCGCGACCGCCGACGATCCTGGCGCCGCGCCGATGTTGAGCACACCGGTCGAGCCGGCATCCTTGGCGATGGTGAGCACGCCGCCAATCGTCACGGCGCCACCATTGGCGATCGTCAGCCGCGC
>JBAZXI010000002.1:0-43727 GCA_041659925.1 Sphingomonas sp. | reverse complement strand
CCGCGCATTGCCGCCCGTTGCCAGGTAGACGTCACCAGCGTTGGCCCAGCTCGATCCGGCGCCGTCGACACGCGCCGTGCCGTCAGCCCCGGCGCCAATGCCGAGATAGCCCAGATTGCTGATTAGCGCGCCGCCATTGGTGATGTTCAGAATCCCGGTGCTACCGGTCTGGACGGCGAACCCGGCGGTGTCGGTGGTCAGGCTCGACCCGGCGCCGTCGATATTGGCCGTTCCGACCGACCCGTTGTTGAACCCGAAGATACTGGACGTCGAAAGCGTCTTCGCCCCGCTCAGGATGTCGAGTGTCCCGACCCCGTCGAACCCGACGCCCATCGCCCCGGCGTCGAACGTCGATCCGGCACCCGTGACGGTGAGATGGCCGAGCGAGCCGGCCTGCGCGCCGATATAGGTCTGGAGCGCGGTCAGGGCGCCGCCATTGCTGACAAGCACCGTGCCCGTGCCGCCATGGCCGACGCTCAGGCCATTATTGTTGTTCCACACCGATCCCGCGCCATCGACGGTGACCGTCGCGACGCTACCGGCGTTGTTCGCGACATAGCCAAGGCCGTCGCTCAATTGACCGCCGTTGCTCACCATTACCGTGGCGTCGCCGTCATAGCCGATGGTGAGCGTCGACCCGTTCGACCATGACGATCCCGCGCCATCGACGGTAATTTTACCGGTCGACCCGGCAAAATAGCCGATAGAGCCGCCGCTGCTCGTCACCGTTGCCCCATTTGTCACGGTCAGGGTGCCCGCGCCCCGCACACCGACGAAGGTCGCGCCGTTGTTGACCCAGCTGGTTCCGACCCCGTCGACCTGGACAGTCCCGGTAGAACCGGCGAACGCGGCGATCGAGGCACCGCCGTTGCCGTTGTTCGTCAGCGTTCCGCCAGTGCCAATGGTCAGCATAGCGACCCCCGAGCCGCCGACCAGGATGCCGCCCGCAGTCATTGCCGAGCCCGCTCCCTGAATGTCGACAATACCGTCGCCGGCGGCATTGCCGCCAATATTGACGGTGCCACCGGACCACATCCCACCATTTGAGATGCTGAGGGCGCCCTTGCCGTTCACCCCGACCGCGATCTGCCCGGTCTGCACCAATTGCGATCCGGCACCATCGATCGTTACCGTGCCGGTAGTAGAGCTGCCGCCGGCGACGACAACGTTATCGCTCATAACCTTACCACCGCTGGATATTGCCAGCGTGCCGGTCCCGTTTTCAGCGACGTAGACCGAGCCGCTGTTCTGCCACTGGCTGCCGGCACCGCTGACCGTTACCGAACCAACCGACCCCACGCTGCTAAAGCCGAGATAGGCTGAAACACTGGTGACGAGGCCACCATTGGCGATGTCGAGCGTCCCGGTGCCGTTATAGCCGACCACCAGCTTGCCTGAGTTGGTCCAGGTCGATCCGGCCCCCGACACCGACACAGATCCGACCGACCCGGCGACCTGCCCGATCGTGCCAATGGTGTTGGTGACTACACCGCCGTTGGAGACGGTCATCGTTCCAGACCCGGCGTACCCCACGCTCAGGTTGCCGCTGTTGGTCCAAGTCGAACCGACGCCGTCAACGGTCGCCGTCCCAACGCCACTTATTTCATAGCCCAGATAGCCTTCGGCATCCTTGACGGTGCCACCGTTGGTCACGGTCATGGTGCCCGTACCCGCTACACCAACTGTAACACTCAAGCCGTTGTCGAACAGGGACCCCGCCCCGTCCACGCTCAGCGCGCCCGTAGATCCACCGTTCAGCGCGATGAGGGACGTCGCATCGGCCAAATGGCCTCCATTGGTGATCGCCACCTTCCCGGCACCGTCCACACCGACAAACAAAAGACCGTTGGTCAGCCACTGCGACCCTGCACCAGCAATCGACACGTCGCCCGAAGATCCGGCAGCATAGCCAAGATAGCCGTCCTTATTGGTGACCACACCACCGTTGGCTATATCCAGCGTGCCGCTACCATTGTTGCCGATCGTCAGCACGCCGCTGTTTGTCCAGGTCGAACCCGATCCGGTCACGGCCACCGCTCCAACGCCATTGCCGGAACCGCCAACAATGCCGTCAATATCGCTGACCGCGCCGCCATTCGAGATGGTCAGGCTAGCCGTGCCACCACGCCCGACTTCGAGAAGGTCACTATTGGTCCACTTCGATCCCGCACCATCGACCGTCGCAGCGCCGGTCGATCCGGCATAGTAAGCCAGCCAGGCGAACGTGCCGTTTACGGCGCCGCCATTGGTGACATCGAGCGTTCCGGAACCGTTGAAGCCGACAAACAGATCCGAACCGTTGCTCCAGTTCGATCCCGCGCCATCGACGGTAACCTTGCCGCTGCCTGTCGCCGCTAATCCAAGATAACCGTCGAAATTGCTTACCGTGCCGCCGCTGGAAATATCGAGCGTGCCGCTACCGTTGTTGCCGATCGTCAGCGCGCCGCTGTTTGTCCAGGTCGAACCCGATCCGGTCACGGCCACCACTCCAACGCCATTGCCGGAGCCACCAACAATGCCGTCAACATTGCTGACCGTGCCGCCGTTCGAGATGGTCAGACTGCCCGCGCCACCATGCCCGACTTCCAGAAGGTCACTATTCGTCCAGCTTGAACCAGCGCCATCGACCGTCGCATCGCCGATCGATCCGGCATAATAAGCCAGCCAGCCGAACGTTCCGTTTACAGCGCCGCCGTTGACGATATCCAGCGTTCCGGAACCGTTGAGGCCGACAAAGATATCCGAGCCAAGGTTCAAGTTCGATCCCGCGCCATCGACCTTCAGCAGCCCGGTCCCACTGCCGCCGCCGATAGTAACGGTGTCGGTGGTCACCGCGCCGCCACCGAAAAGGTAGAGCACACCCTGGCCATCATATCCCACATCAATCGCGCCACTGTTCTGCCATTTGGTGCCAGCTCCACTGACTTGAACGAGCCCGATGGAACCGGCGCCCAACCCGAGAGAGGCTGAGCCGCTCTTGAGGAGGGAGCCGCCAGACATATGTAGGTTGCCCGTGCCCGAGCCGCCGATCGTGATCGCATTTGTGTTGAACCAGGACGATCCGACACCGGTCAAATTGACCGTGCCGTTCCCACTCGAAAAGTTGCCGATTGTCGAAAACGAACTGGTCAGCGTCCCGGCGTTCTTGATCGTCAGGTCGCCGAGCGAAAGATTGCCGATGGTTATCTGAAACGCTTCGGCATCCTGTGTGTCGATCTCTGTTATGTTGGGAATGACCTTGTCGATGATCGGCGCGTCGTGAATCGTCGGTACTGTGTTGGTCGTCCAGTTGGTATTGTTGAACCAGTCTGCGGAATTATTGCCGTTCCACGATTGCGCGTGCGCGGCCGACGGAAGCGCGAAGGCGACCAGGGCGGTGGTCGACAATGCGATGTTCTTCAGGACCGAGGCCTTGCGGCCGGCGTTGTTGCTGCTGTTCATGATATTTCCCAAATTTCGATTAATGTGTGCGATTCAAGTATGTTATTCAGATTTCATCCGCGCGCCGCGAACGCGTAACGTCGCGAAAAAGGCAGCAGAAGAAGGTCGATCCGCGAGTATTTTTCCCCTCGCCCGGGTCATCGCGATGCTGTGTGGAAGGCGACGTGGCACGTGCCGTGGGCATGGCCTTCAAGCTCGCCAGAACGAGCGAATGGGCGCGGTCGAACGCCAGTTCGATACCGCACCGGACGTCGGCGAGCGGGCGATGGTGCGCGTCGATCTGGGGGATGGAATAGGTGCCACCTCCCAGGTCGAGCATCAGCGCGAATGCGCCGGGCAGGTCATAACGCCTGAGGTCCAGGCGCAAGCCGTTGGCCCCGGTCCACGTGGCCTGGGCGTCCCAGTTGGTCCCCCAAAGGTCGAACAGCACGGCGTTGCTCGTGACATCGGTAATGCGCGGCGCATGGGTCCACAGCGTCAGGCTCCATTCGCTGACCAGCAAATCGAGCTGGAACGCGCCGTCGGGTGACAGACTCACCTGCGAAAGCGTCGACGCGCCGGGCTGTTCGGAAAATCTCACCGCGCACGCCCGCCATGGACGCCGGCGGCAAGATTCCATGGTGCAAGGCGGCTGGTCATGATCATTCCCCGGTCGGCGGAATGTTCCACCAGGCGCCGTCTGATCAGGACTGGCCGTTCACTTGAATAGGTCGATCACGGCCCGGTTAGTCACGTCACCCAGGCAACGAAATACCGCGATTAAGGTATTTGCTTCGCGAGACTTTCCGGCGCGAACGGTGTATTGGGCAGTGATCGACCAGAACACACACTGGCGCACGCGCCATGTTGGGTTGCCACGGGTCGAGATTGCTATTCGGGCGCGGCTTTCGGGACGAGCACGCCCGAGCGGCGCCATGCGACTATCGCACCGATGAGCAATCCCATCAGGAACCCGAGCGGACCGACGATATAGGCGAGCACATAGTCCTCGCCACGTTCGCGATCGTGGAGATCGCCAAGGACAATAACTGCCAGCCCCAGCAGGATGAACAGGATCGCACCGCCGGCGGCGCCCACCACGCCCCCGATCGCGGCAAGCAGCATGCGGGCACCGACTCCGCGTGGCGCTCCATCTTCGCGGGCAGACGTATGTCGCCGCAGTCGACGGGTCAGCAGTGCGATAAGCAGCGGCGCGATGCCGCGCAGCGGCTCGACCCAGAAAATCCGCTCCGCGTTGGGAGGAAGGGGTGTCAGGAGCGACATCGCGGTCGATGTCGCTGCAATGACCACGGCCCCGAGGACCAGCATCCAGACAGAACGCACCCACCATCCCAGCGCGATGGCCGGCAAGAAGATCAGCGGACTGACGCAATCCCAGAGGATGGTTTGCAAAAGGACTTGCATCAGAAGCATATTATCCGCCTCACCGCACGGGACCGCGCTTGGCCGCCATCCGTCCGCGATTGCACGAGATGGTGGCCGATATGTTCAAGACGACCCCGATCACGGCTGTCACGCTCAACCGCAAAGATCGGCGAGACGATCCATTTTATCGAACGTCCAGTCCTCCGGCATGGCGACCATCGACCGACATGGCGGCAAGAACCATGACAAGCGCACCATCTCACTGGACATCTCCTCGTCCGAAGCGAAGCTGCTGCGCTTGCGGCCGATCACCAGGTTCCGGCTCGGCTTCATGGCATGATCGACCATAAGGCAAATACGGGGATCCTCGATCCCCCAGATATGCGACATATATCGGTGAAGACCGCGCGCGGTGTATGCGGGCAGGAATTCTGGCGACGGTGACCCGACCAGAACACTGTGCGAAGCGGCAACGGTAAGCACTTCGTGCCGCATTCCCGCCCCTTCCACGTCGAAGGTCGCGCGCTCGTGCGACTGCCGGGATTCATTCCGGTCAATCGGATCACCGTCAGGGGAATCGTAGCGCAACAGGCTGTCCAGCAGTCCCATCGACAAGACGAACTCGGGTGCCGTTTCGGGGTCGTCGGGGTTCGCGAAGAACGCCGCACCGACATATCTCTCGCAACATTGCCTCGCAACATTGCCCAGCGACTGGGAGTCGAAGGGGCTGTTCGCCCGCGGCAGGTTCAGTCGATAATAGGAAAAGCCATCGGGTCCGCTGAAATGGACAGGGTCTGGCAGAGAGATCGAGGCATACCAGGCGGCGTCGTAGAAAGCCTCGGTCCACGCGGGATCGCGCCGGTCGCGTGGGGTCTGGAAAAGCGCCGCCAGTCGCCGTGTCTGATCGAGGCTGAACATGCGCGCGCGATCGATAGCGAATCGCTGGCTCTTCGGCCGCGTGCCCGGCATCGTGGGGGGCGCGGTCTTGGCCGAGCGGAATAAATCGAACAATCCCATCAATGTCGTCCCGTCCCGGTCACTCAGGCCGCGTCGTGAAATGCAATTCGCTGCTGGCCTCAATCACCTGACCGATGCCCGAAGGGTTACGGGATCAATCGCATAGACCCGCCGAAAATCGGGCGTCGTGACCTGAAGCCTGTCGGTGAAGGCATATAGCCGCGATTGACCGGTCCAAAGTTCTTGCGGGACCCGCTTCATGTCCCGGACCGCCTTGGAGACCAGCGGGTCGGCGCTGTTGTCCCTGCTTGCGAATTCGCCGAGCCCGGGATTGGCTTTCCGTAAATCGTCGAGGGTAACCAGACGCCCATCGCGGTAATCCCATGCGCCCAATTGTTTGACGAAGAACCACAGTCTGTGGCCATCATCTCCCAGCAGCCTGGCGTCAAACCGGAGATCGCCCGCACGCATATGTTCGGCGATCGGGACGAACTTGTCCAAAGTGCCTTCGGCAGGCTCCGCAATCCGCAATCGAACCCGATATCGCTCGTCCTCCGGATTGGGATGCAGACTTATCGTGTAAGGTTCCAGCGACGTTTCGAGCGATGCGATCGCGTGCCCGGCGGGCATCTTCCCCGCCAGCGGAGTCCAGGGTCCCGCCTGCGTCCGGGCGGCAAATCTGACGGTCGCCAGGGTGATTGTGGTCAGCGCCGCAATCAGGATCACCACAGCCACCGCAACCCATGGCTTTCCCGACGCAGGCCGCAAGGCGATCTGGTTATTGCCCGGCCAGGATCGCCAATATTGTTGCAGATCCGATATCTGAGTGAGAATTTTGCGCAGAAACGGATCGCAAGATGGCTCCGTGGATGCGGGTTCGAGGCCCTGCACGATACGCCCGATATCCAGGGAATCGATTTTCTTCCTGTCGATATGTTCGCCGCTGTCGGTCCACCCCTTCATCGACTGAAGCTGTTCCTTCAGCCTCAGCCAGACCACGCGATCCGGTTGCTCCAGAATCATGCCGTCGACTTCTGCAAGTGTCCGCCCCAACACCCATTTGAAGTCACCGAAATTTCTGATTTCCATCATGGTGTTGATTTTATCCACCTGGAATTACGAGCCATCTCTTCAGCTGGTAAGTAGCTTTGGCTGTTCGAAGACGGCTATGAACCATGACATACACACCGGAGTTACACCGATTTTCATCATCGGCATCATATCGCGCGCGTGAATACATCGCGCGCGCATCGGCGCCCAAATCGGGACCGCTGTGGTCTCGTCGGCAAGCGATGGAGGGCCCGGAGATCGGGACGCCCGCGCCGGCAGAGCTACACCGCGCGGTCGAACATGATGCGAACCCTGCTTTGCGCAAACTCCAATCTTGCCGGAATATGCCAAACCCAGCCTCAACCATTTGGCGTTGGCGTGCACGATTCAGGCGCATGGCAAGTCGTAGCGCTGCAGGTCGGACTGGAACGCGCCGTCGGGTAACAGACCAACCTGCGAAAGCGCTGGCGCGCCGGGCTGTTCGGAAAAGCTCACCGCGCACGCACGCCATGGACGCCGGCGGCGAAGTTCCATGGTGCAAGGCGGCTTGTCATGATCATCCCCGGTCGGTGGAATGTTCCACCAGGCGCTGTCTGATCAGGACTGGCCATTCACTTGAACACGTTGATCGCGGCCCGGTTAGTCACCTCACCCAGGCAACAAAATACCGCGATTAAGGTAGTTGCATCGCGAGACTTTCCGGCGCGAACGGTGTATTCGGCAACGATTGGCTGAATATATACCCGCGCATGCCCCGCGTCGGGCGACGGGGGGGTGAAGCGTTGATCCGTATCGCCATTATCGAGGATGACCCATCGACGGTCGATCTGATCCGGTCGGCGATCGATCCAGCGGCGGACATCGAAATCGTGGCGGTCGGGCGCAATGTCGCGTCAGGCGTGAAGATCGTGGATGCCGGCGGCTATGATGTGCTGCTATGCGATCTGGGCCTGCCCGACGGCAGCGGTATCACGCTGATCCGCGCCTCGGCGGATCGCCATCCGGCCGCCGACATCATCGTGATCACCATTTTCGCCGATCAGGCCAAGGTGCTCGACAGCATCAAGGCCGGCGCACGTGGCTATCTGCTCAAGGATGAGCGGTTCGCCGATTGCGTCGAGGACATCCGCGACATCCGCAAAGGCGGATCACCGATCAGCCCGATCATCGCACGACAGTTGCTTATTCAGCTCCAGCCGGTCGTAAAGTTGCCTAACGCCCCGTTGCAGGAGGGATTGTCGCCACGCGAGCACGAGATCCTGAACCTGCTTGCGCGCGGGTTTAGCAATCCCGAAATTGGCGAGCTGCTGACCATTTCCAAAATGACTGTCGGCACCCATGTCAAGAATATCTACCGCAAGCTCGAAGTGAACTCCCGATCCGAAGCGGTGTTCGAGGCGTCTTGCCGCGGAATAATGGATGCCCGTTAGGGTCAAGCTGCGCGCTGGGCTGGTTCTTGCATTCCTCGCAACCCTGATCGCCATTGCATTCTCGCTAAATTGGCATGTCCCCGGGCCGCGCAGCGACGCGGATTATGATCTGATCCCGGGAAAGATCACGCCGGTTCTTGTCTATCGGCATGCTGATTTCTCATTTGCCGGTGGATCGACGATCCCGGCTTCGGGATGGGTCCGCGGTGCCTTGCCCGACTTCAGGCTGCTTCCCAAGACCCGCATGAACCATATCGACCGGCCGCAATTCTGGTCGAGGATCCGGTTCGACCGGGCACGGTTTGGAAGCCATGCGATCGCGCTGAGCATCGATAGCATCCGCGAGGACTATGTGGTCTATCTGAACGGTGTCGCACTCTATCGCTCGCAGGGCGAGCGGAGTGCCTGGACGTTCGGGTGGAACCATCCGCTGTTCGTACCGCTTCCCCCGGCGATGTTGCGCGATGGTGCGAATGAAATCGTCGTCCGTGTCGAAACCACCAGCCCCATTCTCCTGGGCATCGGCACCGTCTCGGTGGGCAGCGATACCGACATCCGCTCGACCTTCGATCGCCAGTATTTTTTCAGCAATGTCGCCCCGCAGATCATTAACGGCTATTTGCTGATTTTGACCATCGGCGCTCTGTCATTCTGGGCGAGACGCCCTGGCGACCGAGTCTTCGGCTGGCTGGCGCTGGTCGGTCTGGTGTGGCTTTTCCGCAATCTGCATTACTTCGTCCAGAGTTCGATCATCGACCCCGCATCGTTCTGGACCATTTCGACCGACTCGATCTTCGCGCTGAAAGCGGTCGTGTTTTGTTTCGCCGCCGCCTATTTCATGCTGGCCGAGGCACGGCGTATCCAGTTGATAATCCTCGCCCTGTGCGTCGTCGAAATCGTGTCGCGCCACCTCCTCGTCGCGGATAATCGCAGCGAGCTGCCAAGCTTCCTTCTGACCGTACCGGTAACGATCTTCATGATCGTCGCGATGCTTCGGACATGCCTGAAAGATTCCAATTTTCGACATTGGACAATGTTCGCGGCGATAATCGCTTCGCTGATTTTCTCATTTCACGACCTGATCTTTTCGTTCAACATCTCGAACGGCGTGGGGTTGTTTCTGCAACCCTATGGCGGCCTGCTGATTTTTATGGCCTTCGACGTCGCGCTCACCTCCCGGCTGCAAAATGCACTGATTGACGTCGAGGACGTCAATCTGAAGCTCGAGGCGCGCGTCGCGGAGGTGACCGCGAGTCTGCAACAGAGCGAAGCCGCGCGTGCCGAACTTCAGGTCGCGCTGGCGGTCGACGGCGAGCGCGAACGCATCATGCGGGACATTCATGACGGAATTGGATCGAGTTTGCTGACCGCGCTCACCAGAGCGAAGCGCCGAAATGAATCCCCGGAGACGATCGCGACATTGTCGCGCTCGCTCACAGACTTGCGGATCGGGGTCGATTCACTGGAGCCGATCGACGGCGATGTCGTCGCGTTGCTCGCCAATCTGCGCCACCGGATGGAACGCGAACTCAAGGGTGCGGGCGTGACCTTCATCTGGAAGGTGAACCACGCCCCCTCATTGCCCTGGCTCGATCCGATTGGCGCGCTTCATATCCTGCGTATCCTGCAGGAGGCCATCGGGAACGCGCTCATTCACGCCAACGCGACAAATATCGAAGTCTCGTGCGGCGCACACGACGACGAAGGGGATGCGGGCGTTCTCATCGAGATCCGTGATCGTGGTGAGGGTTTCGATCCGCAAAGCGCGCCCCGCGGCAAGGGGCTGGAGAACATGGCTGCGCGCGCCGAAACGATATGTGCGAGATTCTGGTGCAAGAGCGAGGTGGGCGCAGGCTCGACGATCGCACTCTGGCTGCCGCTGATGCGCGACAAGTTTGATGGATGACACGCGAGGTGGTCGCGCTGTTGGGGGGGGGGGCCCGCCCTCGCCAATGGCGATTGACACCGCGACCCGGGATGCCGGCGGCGCGATGCGAAAATCGGGGCCGACCATTGATTCCTCGCCGCTGGCACATTTCAGTGCATCAAATGTCATCGGCGCCTTCGAAAGACCCGGTGCCCCCTGCCCCCGTCCGTTCAGCGGCGGATCGTTATGGTGCGGCCATCATATACCAGCGTCCGTGCGGCATTTGGACTGAAATCGGGCGCCGACGCACTCTTCGGAGAATAGAAGCGAATAGAAATCGATCGCTTCGTCGCCATCCCCTCATAGCTGCCGCTTCGTGCTCCGATCGTCAGCGATCCGGCCTTGTCATCCCAGCGCACCGGGATGCGGGCATATTTGCCCTTCGCATAGCCATCGCTGACCCCGTCATCCTCGTAGAGCGAATAGCGACCGTCGGCCCCCGCAAAGACGTGCAGGACGATCGGCCCGCCGGGTCGTTCGGCGGTCGTCTGAACGTCCGGCCCGGTGGGCAGAATCGCACCGGAGCGCACGAATAGCGGCATGCGCCCGTACGGCGCGGCGGCGAGGATCGACTGGCCGCCGGGGTAATAGGTACCGCGATTGAAATCGTACCAACCTGCCCCGGCCGGCAGATAGACTCGCCTGCTCCGCGCCTTGAACTCGGACACCGGCGCGACGAGCAATGACGGACCGAACATATATTCGTCGTCGATCCCCCAGGTCCGACGATCGGCGCCGAAATCCATCACCAGCCCGCGCATGATGCTGCCATCCGCGAACCAGGTGTCCGCGGCAGTGGTGTAGATGTACGGCATCAACCGGTAGCGCAGCTTGTCGTACCAGATCATCGATGCCTGCATCGCAGGGTCCTTGGCCGAGATCTCGTAAATCTCGCGGTACGGGAATTCACCATGGCTGCGAAACAGCGGCGAAAAGGCACCGAACTGGAACCAGCGCAGGTTGAGTTCGCGCCATTCGGGCTGATCGGCGAGGCGCTGCTGGGTGTAGCGATCCTCGACCGCGAACCCGCCAATGTCCTGGCTCCAGTTGGGCACACCCGACATCGACAGGTTGACCCCCGCCGATATCTGATCCCGCAGATTGTCCCAGCGCGCCGCGACGTCGCCCGACCAGACCGCCGCGCTCGACCGCTGGATACCCCCGAACGCCGACCGCGTCAGGATGAACGGACGGCGCCCCGCCTGGACGCGGCGCAGATTGTCGGCGACGCCCTCGACATGGACGAGCGGATAGGTGTTGAACACCGCCGCGCCCGGACCGCGCACGGTCGGACCCATTTGAAACGATCGCTCCTCGATCGACAGGTTCGAATGCCAGTCGGGCTCGTCGGAATCGAGCCACCAGCCATCGAAGCCCTTGGAGACGAGCTTGTCGTTGATCTGGTCGAAATAACGGTCGCGCGCGGCCTTGGTATAGGGGTCGTAGAAGGTGTTGGCATAGCCTGGGCCGACCCAATCCTTCTGCCCCGCCTCGAGCGGACGGCGATAGAGAAAACCCGCGTCGTTGAGCGCCTTGCCGTTCGCGGTGTTCGGATAGAATTTGGCCCAGACCGAAATCATGATCCGCGCGCCGAGCGCGTGGACATCGTCGACCATCTTCCTGGGATCAGGGAAGCGGCTGGGATCGAAATCGTGGCTGCCCCACTGATCGTCGACCCAGTAGCGCCAGTCGAGCACGATATTGTCCAGCGGGATGGCGCGCTTGCGATATTCGCGCACCACATCGAGCAGTTCGGTCGCGCTGTTGTAGCGTTGGCGGCTTTGCCAGAAGCCATAGGCCCATTTGGGGATCAACGACGCCTTGCCGGTCAGCGCGCGATAGCCCGCAATCGCGCCATCGATGCTGCCGCCACCAACGAAATAATAATCGATGTCCTTGCCGACATCCGAGGTCATCCACAGCGAATGACGGTCGGCCATCGGCATCGGATCATTATGGACCAGCGCGATATAGCCGGCATTGGGTTCCCACTCGACGCGGATCGCGACCGGCTTGCCCGCGGCCATCTGCAAGTCGAAATTGTGGAACCACGGATTCCAGTTCTGCCGCCAATGCGACAACACCAATTTCCCGTCGGCATAGACCTTCATATAGCTGGACGCGTAGAGCCGGAATTTGTGCATCCCGGTCCTGTCGGCCGTAACGTTGCCGGTCCACACGACCTTCTGTTTCTGGACATTGACGCCGGCGGTGTTCTGCCCGCTTTCGCCCGACGGCCTGACCGTGGCTTTTCCGGCTGCGGGCCAGTTCTTCTGGTCGCGGATGAACTGATAGTTGATCGTCTTTTCCTGGCGACTGACGGCAAGCTTGGCGCCGAGGTAATAGTCGGCCTGCCATCCCGGCTTGCCCGCGCTCGTTACCTTCAGGTCGTCGCCGACCAGCGCATAAGGCCGCGGATTGCCGAAGCGCGTGATCCCGTCATTATCCCATAGCAGCCCGTAGCCGCGCGTCGACACGACGAACGGAATCGCAATGTCCATATTGTGCTGGGCGAGTTCGACGTCCTCGCCGTTATAGTTCATCTGCCGGTTTTGATGCTGACCGAGGCCGTAAAACCCCTCATCGGTGCCACGGTTGAACTGCTGACTGAGCGAGAAATACGGTTTCCCCTCGATCGCTATTGGTCGAAACGGGGTACGCGGCGCTTCGGTCAGCAGGGGCTTGCCCGCGGCATCGAAGAAGCTGACCGATCCATCGGACAGGCGGACACGCGCGCGCGCCCTGGGCAGCGTGAGCGACACATAGCCATGGGCATTGGCGATCACCGGGTTGCCGTCAGGCCTGGCGATGACCATCAGGCTGTCGGGTACGTAGTCGAAGCTGCTCTCCGGCACCGCCGTCACGCGAAATGTCGCATCGCCATAAGCAAGCACGCGCACGCGCCTTGCCGCGCCCGAGGCCGGGGTGACGACCACGCCGTGCCCAATCCGCGCGACAGATCCTTCGGCCTGGGGAGCGGCGACCGCCACGCCCGAAGCCAAGGCCGCCATGGTCCCGACCGCGGCGATCGTCGTCGATCCAAGAACCAGCCATCGCAACGCGCTCATTTCCACGCCCCCATCGTCACCATCAGCCACACCGGCTTGCCGATGAAATTCAGCCCGTAATCGGTCTGATCGCCATTCCACACCCGCTCGAACACCCAATGGCCCTGCGCGTCGAAATGCCCTTCCTCGACGCGCAGCAGCATGCCGTTTCCGCCGCTCGCATCGGCGACGCGCAGCCGCACGTCGCTACCCGTCACGAGGAACCGGTCGGGCGCGAGTTGCGCGACCAAGGCGCCGCCCAGCGGCTGCCCCTTGGTCGGCGAGGGATCCATCTTGATCCAGGTCCAATCGCGCTCGCCGAACGGCCAAAGGTCATATTGCGCGGTGATCCGCCACCGCCCGAAGGTCACCGACTGATCGGCGGCGTCCGCCATCTTGGCGACGCCCCAGACGGGGTGCTCGAACGCGATCTTCGCCCAGGTCCGCGCCATCGGGGCGAGTAACCGATATTTCGTGGCGAACGCTTCGATCGTGGCATCGTCCACATCCTTCGCGCCGAGCGGGTAGTTCGAGTAGCCGGTCGCATCGAACCCGAACGGCGCGAAGCCGATCGCCCCTTTCCCGAGCACCGGCCACAAGAAGCGGGCATAGTCGGCCGAGTTGCCGGTTTCGGGGATCATCAGCGGGTTGTCGGGCCGCGCATACAGATCGAGATATTTGGCATAGGCCTGCGGATCCCGATTGTAGATATCGGGCGCGACCAGCGCGATGTGCGGCGCGGCCGCGCGCCACACGGCGATCACGGGCCAATTGGGACCACCGCTCGCACCATCCGCTTCGGCCGGCCCGAACGGGTCGCTCAACGAGGCATTGGCGTACATCGGCAGATTCTTGACCTGCTGTCCGGCAGCGGCGATTTCATCAACGTAGCGCGCGACATACCAGGCGTTGAACGCGGTATCGGCCAGCTTGCCGAACGCGGCGGTCCAGTTGCCTGACTTGCCCGTCTTCTTCGCCAACGCCGCAGGAATGGGCTGCGCGAACAGCTTCTGCGCGTCGGGCGAGAAGTCGCGTGGCGAAGCGTAGCTGCCGGTTTCGTTTTCGACCTGTACCATGATGACGGTATTTTGCGGATCGACCGCCTTCAAATGCTGCATCATGGCGACGAAGGCGTGCTTGTCCGCCTCCAGCGTGGTGCGGGCGTGGGGGCTCAGCGCGTAATGCGACTTGCCGTCGCGCGTCCGCATCCGCGGAAAGCGCGCATTGTCTGTCTTGACCCATAGGGGGGTGTAGCCGGGCGCCGTGTTTTTCCACGTGCCGAACCATAGCAACACGAGCCGCAGATGATGCTCACGGGCGCCCTTGAGAAGCGCGTCGAGGTAGGAAAAATCGAACCTGCCCTCGACCGGCTCGATCTGCTCCCACGCCACCGGGATTTCCAGCGTATTGGCGTTGAGCCGCTCGAGCACCGGCCACACCTTGGGCAGGATGTCCGGGTAGTTGCTGGAATTGTTCGCCTGCGCGCCCAGCATCAGAAACGGCGCGCCATCGACCAATAGTGCCGAGCGCCCGTCCTTCGATACCAATTGCGGCAGCTCGGGCGCCGCCTGTACCGGCAATGCCGACGCCGCGAGCACCAGCGGCAAAAAGCGGGCCAGCCTCATTTCGCCGCCGCCGGACAGATCGCGCCGCTGGGATCGGTAGCGAGACGAATATCGGCGACCGAGGCGCTGGCTCTCACCTGCTCCGACTGAATTTTGCCGCTGCCAGGCGCGCCCTGCAGCCCTTCGATCATCGCAGCGGCATGGGGTTTGGGGAAGTCTCAACGGTCGCCGGACTACGCGCCAGTTCGTAAAGATAGGTCCGCCGCTGCGGCGATCCAATCGGCATCTTGCCGAGACGGCGACGCTGAGAGGCGGTCAGCGTGAACTTGGCATAGCCCCGCTCGCGCAAGCAGCCATCGACGGCGGATTGCAACACGGTCTTGAGGTGGCCGATCCGACGCTCGGGCTCGACGCTGCGGCGGATCCGCTCATACTCATTGGCGCGCCGCACCGCATCATCGACCGGATCGGCATTGGGTGCCGCCGTCGCCGCGCTCTGCATCGCGTCGTCGAGTTCGCGCGAGCCGCGCACGAACGCCTTGGCATCGTCGGTGTGCGCGATGTCGAGATAATAGCCACGCTCGGCGCAAGCGATCGCATCGCTGCGATATTGCTCGAACGAAACCCCGGGCTTGCTCCAGCTTTCGATCGGCTTGCGGGTCGCGGCCCCAAGCGGCATCGTGGCGATCATCGTCGCTGCTATCGCCAGTGTTCTGCGCGTCCTCATTGGTTGCGCGGCAAGTGCGAAGTGTCGAAAGCCGGCCCCAGATCGAACACGCGGATCGGTCCGACATCGACGACATGCTTGTCGCCCGCCAGATGCACTGTCGCCTGCGCGCCGCCCGCCGCAAGCGCCTGCACCGCCTTGCCGGTCGCATAATATTGCGCCCACTGGTTGGTTATCGCGGCATGATCCCCCGCCAGATTGGTATAGGGCGGGCCCGAGGTGGTGATGCCGATGAAGGGCATCGGCATCGTCTCGCCGTCCTTGAGATTGGGTGCGCGCAGGTACACTGCGAGATACAGGACGTCGCCCGCCGCGATCGGCTTGGACAACGGCATGACGACACCGGCATCCCAGGCATTGGCGCCCTTGGCGGTCACCGTCACGCGCGTCATCGGATAGCCCTTGGGGCCGTCCTTATCGAACACCACGGCGGTCTGGCCGGGGCCGTAGGCATTCCATGGCGTGATCGGGTTGTTGATCATCTTGTCGTTCAGCCCGCCAGATGCCGCGGGTTTGGCGGGCGCTGGTGCCGCAGTCTGCGCTACCGCTGCCGACCAGCCAGACGCCGCGAGCGCGGCAGACACGATTAGAAATGCACCCCTCATCCTACATCTCCCTCCATCGTGCGCGGTCGGCACACTTTTGCCGCCGCGTTATCGTCCCGTTACCGCTTCGGCGCGTGTTCGAACGCCACCGCAATCGCCGCATGGAGCGGCTTGGCGGTGAATCGGTCGTCATACGGGCATGGCCGACGGTGGGATCCGTCAGGGCGCGGTTCGAACCCTTCGATCCAGCTGTATCGGTCGGTCATGCCCCAAACGAGCACGTCGCGGAGCTGCGGATAAGCAAACATGACGTCGAGATAGGCACGGGCATAATCCGCCACCGCCTGATCGCGCGGGCCAATCGCGGCGGGCAGCGCGTTGTCGCGCACGTCGAATTCGGTAACCAGCAACGCCAGCCCGAGCCCGGTCACTTCATCAAGAAACCGCTGCCACCGTTTCTGCATCGCCAGCATGCCCCCGGCTGCAGCGGCTCCTTGCGTGATGATATGCGACTGGACGCCGAGCGCATCGACCGGGACGCCACGCTTCCGCATGCCCTCAAGCAGACGCAGCACCCCGTCGCAATGCGCTTCCATGCCGGGCTCCCAACTCATATAGTCGTTATACACGAGTTGCGCCTGCGGTGCCTCGGCGCGCGCCGTGTGGAAGGCGAGATCGACGAGGCCCTCGACCGAGCCATAGGCCTTGGACAGAGCGGTCTGCTCCAGCGTCCCGTCATGATCGTTGACCGTTTCGTTGACAACGTCGTAGCTTGTGATCCGCCCACGGTAGCGGCGCAGCACGGTCTGGATGTGGTTGGTCAGCAGGCGCTCGGCCGCTATTTTGGGCGTTGGACCGAAATCAAATGCATTGAGCCATTTCGGCAACCACTTCGTGCGGTGCCACAAGAGATTGTGTCCGCGCACCGGCAGATGCGCCGCATCGGCCCAATCGAGCATCGCATCGAAGCGCCTGAAATCGAAGCTCGTCGGGCCGGGACGGACGGATTGCCATTTCAGTTCGTTTTCGGCCACCAGGACACCGCAATCGGCGCGCAACAACCCGGCATAGGCTGGATTTGCGAAGGACCCGGCATCTGCGCCGGGAGGGCTCCACGCAAAGGCCGATCCGAAGCGCATGCCCTTGGCTACCGCCAGCGCATTGAGGCCCGATGCCGGGGCCGGCGCAGCATGCGCGATGGCGGGCAAGGCAGCCGCGGCGGCTCCCGCTGCGATCGCAGCGCGGCGCGTGACACCCGCGCGCGCGCTCGTGCCGACTAAAGCCATTCCACTCTCCCCGTCGAGCGCTGTCCGAGCCCTTGCCGGCATCGCTACTGATAGCGCTATCATGGCCGCGCCGCTCCGAGCCTGTCAAGTGCAGAGACCAGGCTGCGGCAGCATCATGGTCGCCTCTCTCGCTTTCGCTATCGCCACCACGGGAGTGTGCGGATGAACGCGACAAGGCCGACACGCTTGGCAAGCCGATCATGGGTGCGCTACCTTGCCGCCATGATATCGGTCGCCCGGACCCGCCTTGCCGAGCGCCCCGGGGTCGACCCCGAGACGTTCGCGCGCGAGATCGCACCGTCGGCAACGCCGGTCGTGCTGCGTGGCCAGGTCGCGCACTGGCCCGCCGTCGCGGCGGGAAAGGCAGGGCCGCGCGCGATCGCGGAATATGTCGCCCACTTCAGCGGCGGCGCCCCGCTCGACACCATGATCGCACGTCCCGAGGTTGGCGGCCGCTTCTTTTACGATGCCGATTGGAACGGTTTTAATTTCGTGCGCCAACAGGTGCCGCTGCCCGGATTGATGGCGGAATTGCTACGCCTCGCTGAAAGCGGCGAACCCGCGCCGCACGCGATCTATGCCAATGCCGCTGCCGCGCCGGCGCATTCGCCGGGCTGGGCTGAGGCGAATCGGCTGGACTTGCCGGTCGATGCCACGGCACGGCTGTGGATCGGCAATGCGGCGGCGGTGGCGACGCATTACGACGCATCGCCCAACATTGCGTGCGTGGTTGCCGGGCGGCGGCGCTTCACGCTGTTCCCGCCGGATCAGCTCGCCAATCTCTATATCGGCCCGCTCGATCATACGCTGGCTGGGCCGCCGGTCAGCATGGTCGATCCCGAAGCGCCGGATCTCGAGCGCTATCCGCGCTTCGCCGACGCCTGGAGGAACGCGCAGACGGCCGAACTCGGACCCGGCGATGCGATCTTCATGCCCGCACTGTGGTGGCACCACGTCAAGGCGCTCGACCCGATCAACGTGCTGGTCAATTACTGGTGGGGCGAAGACAGCGCGGCCTCTCCGTTCCTGGCTCTGGTCCATGCGATGATGGCGGTGCGCGATCTACCCGATGCCGAACGCGCGGCGTGGCGCGGCTGGTTCGATCATCTCGTGTTCGACGCCGACGCCCTCCAGGCTGGCGCACATCTGCCCGAGCGGATGCGTACCGTCCTCGGTGCGCCGAGCGAAGAGCGCAGCGCGCGCATCCGCCGCTTCCTGATCGCGGCGCTACAGCGATTCGGTTAGCGCGACGTCGGCGCCGACGCGTCCAGATATGCCGTCACCCATACCAACGGCGCATTCCAATTGATCGCAACCTCATTCATCGTGAAGGCGGCGTTGGCGTCGCGCCAGCAACGCATGCCGATGCAGTGGCCCTTCATAGCGCGCGCGACTTCGTCGGTCATCGCAGTCGAATTGGGCCCGCCCGACAGCACGCCCGGCGGTGGCCCGGGGTAACGCGCGTCGAGCGCCTTCGCCCAGAAGCGATGGTGCGGGTTGAGCAAGGGGCGCGTCCCGAATCCGGTTACGAAACTCTGGTCGAGCGGATTGCGGCCAAGCAGATAGTCGACCACCTCGACCGTTCCATCGCGATATTTGCGGTCGCCGGTGATGCGCTCGGCGAGCCCCAGGATCATCGCACGGTTGAGCAGCCCGCTATTCGACCCCCAGGAAAAGGCCGCAGAGGCGTGGGGGATACGATAGCCCGACTTGGTTTCTTCGGCGAGGAAACCATCCGCCGCCGCCACGATCCTGGCGCGCGCTGCGGCGATTTCGGTCGGAGTCAGACCATTGGGCTGCGTCGCCAAACTGATCGTCCCGAGCGCGGCGACATTGGCCCAACTCGGTTCCGAGAGCGGCGCGCGGAACGCATCCATCTTGCGCAGCGCGTCCGCAAATGCCGGGCGCCCGGTCGTAACGTAGAGTTCCGCCGTCGCCCAATAGAATTCATCGGCGAGTTGGGTGTCGCCATACCCCCCGCTCCCCGTAAAGGTCGAAGGCGCATAGACCGCGGGATTGCGCAGCGCGGCGGCAAAAGCCCGCTCGGCGGCGTGCAGGCATTGTTGCGCGAAGGGCGGGTCGATCGTCCGCCAGATCCGCGCGCACTGCGCGGCCGTGGCGGCGAGGTTGAGCGTTGCAGCCGTGCTCGGCGGATAGAGCAAGCGTTCCTCCCGATCGTCGGCCGGCGCGGTCGGCAACCTGGTCCAATTGCGATCGGACACCTTGTGATGCGCCGTGCCCGATGCGTCGATTTCGGTCAGGCGCAGCGCCGAACCGCGCGGTTGTGGCCCGACCGGGACCATCGCCCGCTTTCCGTCCGGCACTTGCATCGCCATCAAAAAGCGCATCTCGAAGCGGGCTTCGTCGAGCAGATCGTCGATGCCGTTGCCGCTTTCGGGCAGCGCCGCCTTGCCATCGGCGAAGGCCGCGTCGCCCCACTGGCGTTGCTGCTCGTAGAGGTTTTGCAACGTCCACAGCGCAATGCCACCATTGACGACATATTTTCCCTGGTCGCCAGCGTCATACCAACCGCCCGTCACATCGAGCGAATAGTCGCAGCCGGGCCAGACATTGCCTTGCTCGTCCTTGCCAGAAAAACAGGTGGCGACCTCATGGGCATGCCCGGCCGGCCGTGCCCATTGTTTGCCACCGGCATAGCGCGCTTCAATCGCGATACCGGCGCGTGTCTGGTAGAAATAGTTGAGCGCCGCATATTTGAGCGGCGCAAGCGGTGCCGCGGCGATCGTGACGACGCGCGGCTCTGCTCCCGCGACCGTCAGCGTGTAGCGTCCCGCCTGTGTGAGTGCGGACAGATCGATTTGCTGCACCGTTTCGCCCGACGCGACATCCGGACCGAAGGGTTTAGCGCTGCCGTCCAGGAGGTCCCGCCCCGCAGAATCGGTCAGCGTCCAGTGCAGCGGCGCGGTAGACGAAGTGGTCACGATAACATGTTTGACGTCTTGCGATCCGAACGCGATTTGCCGCGCATGGACTGCCGGCACCTCCGCATCGACTGCGAATGCCTGGCTTCCGGCGCACGCCATCACGACGGCAATCAAGGCGCGCAATTTGCGGTGCATGATTATCATCCCTGCCGTGAAAGGCTGTCGATCAAGGTCGCGCGCATGCGACCGAGCTTTTCGGTGTCGAGTTCCCCCAGCACACCGCGCGCGGCGGGCGGCAGATGCGCTGCCGGATCGCCATGGGTGCGGAACACCATCCAGTCGAACATCTCGCGCCACGCGGCGCGCTGATCGGCGGGCAAGGCCGCGATCGCATAAAGCCCGGCCAGCAGCGCATCATAGGCATCGCCGAGCCCCGGCGGCGCGGAGCTCCACCAATAGTTCATGAAAAAGTTGACCGGAGAGAGTGAGTCGACCGCGTGCCACCAGTGAAACGGAATGTAGATCGCGTCGCCCGGCGCCAATTCTGCGACCTGCGCATGCCGCAACGCCTCGGCGAAGCGTGGGTAACACGCAAGATCGGGCGCGGCGGGATCGACCACGCTCACCGGCGTACCCGCCGGGGTCAGCTCCAGCGGCCCCATATAGAGGTTGGGCAACTGCTCCGGCGGGAACAGCGTGAAGCGCCGCCGCCCCGCGATAACGACGCCGACATTTTCCATCAAATCGTAGTGCGTAGCGACCCGGATCGCATTGCCGATCCACAGGCGCGGGACCACGTCCGGGTCGAGCAAATCCGTCGCATTCTCCGCAACGAAACCGGGGAGCAGATCGGGCACCGGAGCCGATTGGATCGCCATCGCATAGGGTTGCGCCGCGCCGCGATCGCGCAGCAGCCGATCGAGAAACGGGTCGAGCGGCGACTGCCCACGCGTAAAGTTCAGCGCGGCGAGATCGTCGGTGTAGAAAAAGCGCCCCTTGATGGAGGGCTCGCCGACGATCGCCGGAAACGCCGCCGCGTGGCTGAAGCGCTTGGCATAATCCACTATCGCCTCGTCCGAGCTGCGCGCCGCCTGCACGGCCGGCCAATCGCTTGCCAGCCCGCGCAGAATTGCCGGCTGGCCCGCAGGACGAATTTCGCCATTGAAGCGCGCGCGATCCACGGCGCCATATTCGGTGATCGGCGTCACGACGCGCGTTTCAGCGGCATCAGCGAACAACCGATCTGCTGCAGGTAATCTTCCTGTAACGGCATGGCGGCGGCAGTCTCGCGCACCACATCGCGAATATGATTCAGCCGTCTCAGCGTTTCGGCGTCCGACAGCACGTCAGCCGCGGGATGATAGCCGCCCGCTTCGATCCCCTGCCCGACCATCACCGCCAGCCAACTCGTTTCGGTGAACAACTCCTGATGCTCGCGGAACACGCGGCCATTGGCGCGAAACATCGCGAGCTTGTCGGCAAGTCCGGCGGGCGGTGGCAGCGTTCGGCAATAATCCCAGAACGCCGTGTCATCGCGCTGGGTCGCCTTGTAATGCAGCACGAGAAAATCGCGAACGTCGACATATTCGCGCTGCGTTTCGGCATTGAAACGGTCGATTTCGACCTGGTTGAAATGGCGCGTCGGCCATAGCGCCAGCAACCGCGCGATACCCGATTGCACGAGATGGATGCTGGTCGATTCGAGCGGCTCGAGAAACCCCCCTGCCAATCCCAGTGCGACGACATTGCCGACCCAGGCACGCTTGCGGTGCCCGGCGGTGAAGCGCAGCGGCTTGGGGTCGGCGAGCGGCGCGCCGTCGAGATTGGCAAGCAACGTCGCGGCTGCTTCGTCATCCGAGACATGCGCGCTCGAATAGACATAGCCATTACCGGTGCGATGCTGCAGCGGAATGCGCCATTGCCAGCCTGCTGCGCGTGCGGTCGAGCGCGTCAGCGGCTGGCGGTCGCCGCTGCATTCGCACGGCACGGCAAAGGCTCGATCGCACGGCAGCCACGACGACCAATCCTCGAACCCGGACGCCATTGCCCCTTCGATCAGCAGCCCGCGAAACCCCGAGCAATCGATGAACAGATCGCCCGAGATGTGTTCGCCCGATTGCAGCACGAGCGCGTCGACCAGCCCGCTCTCGGCATTGCGTGCGACGTCGACGATCCGCCCCTCGACGCGGCGCACGCGGCTCGCCTCGGCCAGGCGGCGCAGGAAGCGCGCATACAGCCCGGCATCGAACTGAAAGGCGTAACCGAGCTTCGACAAAGGCGAATTGGGTTGGTCGGGTCGCGGATGCGCGAAGCGGCTCGACAGCGCGCCCATCACCGACAGCGAATAGGCGTCAAGCGGGGTTTCGTCGCCGAGGGTGCGGCCCTTCAGCCAGAAATGGTGAAACTCCACGCCCTTCATGTCGAGGCCATAGAAGCCGAACGGATGGACGTAACGATGCCCGATCCGCGTCCAATCGACGAACTCGATCCCGAGCTTGTACGTCGCGTTGGTTTCACGAACGAACTCGGCCTCGTCGATGCCGAGCATCGCATTGAACAGGACGATTTGCGGAATCGTCGCTTCGCCCACGCCGACCGTGCCGATCTCGTCGGATTCGATCAGACAGATGTCGATCGTCGGATTTTCACCGAGCACGCGCGACAAAGCGGCGGCGGTCATCCACCCCGCCGTTCCGCCGCCGACGATGACAACGCGGCGGATCGCGTCCTCCCTCATACCGGCGACACCGGCGCGCCGAAGGGCGATTCGGATTCGAACGAGAAGGTCGGCATGTCCGCGGCCCCCGGCGGCGGCACGGGCGGTGCAGCGGCGGCTGCCGCGAGTCCGACACTGTGCCGCACGAATTCGCCGTGTGGCGGGAGTTGCGCACAGACTTGCTGATATTCTTGCCGCATCTGCTCAAGCGCGATCGCGACCTTTTCCTCATCGAGCGCGTCGACCGCAGGCTCATAGTGCTCAGGCACGATATTCTGGCCCAGCGCGACCGCGACCCAGCTCGTCGTCGCGAACAGTTCCAACCCGTCGCGGAACAGGCGCCCTTTGGCGCGGAAAAGGTCGATCTTGCGCTGCAGGCCGTCGGGCACCTCCATCGTCCGGCACTGGTTCCAGAAAGGCGTGTCGCTGCGATTGGTCGCTTTGTAATGCAACACGATGAAATCGCGCGTGTCCTCGTACAGGTCGCGCATCTGGCGATTATATTCGTCGCGCTCGACCAGGTTGAACCGCCTGTCGGGGAAAAGCGCGATCAGCTTGGCGATGCCCGACTGGATGAAATGGATGCTGGTCGATTCGAGCGGCTCGATGAATCCGCTCGACAAGCCGAGCGCGACGACATTGCGGTTCCAGCATTGCTTGCGGCGCCCGGTCGTGAAGGCAATCTTGCGCGGGTCGGCAAGCGGCGGCCCCTCCAGATTGGCGAGCAGAATCCGCTCGGCCTCGGCATCGTCCATGAACTTGCTCGAATAGACATGGCCGTTGCCCATCCGGTGCTGCAGCGGAATGCGCCATTGCCATCCCGCCGGGCGCGCGGTCGCACGCGTGAAGGGGTCGGGGTCGCCAGAGTAGCTGCACGGCACCGCGACCGCGCGGTCGCACGGCAGCCAATGCTGCCAATTCTCGTAGCCCGTCTCGAGCGCTTCCTCGATCAGCAACCCGCGAAAGCCCGAGCAATCGATGAACAGATCCCCTGCAATCTTCTGCCCATCGGCGAGCGTGATCGATTCCACATGGCCGTCACTGGCGCGCAGCGTCGTGTCGACGATCTTGCCCTCGATCCGCCGCACACCATGGCGCTCGGCATAACGACGCAGAAAGGCGGCATAGAGCCCCGCATCGAAATGGAAGGCATAGAGCAATTCGCGCACCACGCTGCGCGCGTCCGCGCGCGGGCGGGCAAAGCGACGCGCACCCGCCGCGACCGCGTTCATCGACCAAGCCGCGATGTTGGGCATCGGGCGCCGCATCGCTTCGCGCAGATAGAGCTGGTGAAAATGGATGCCCTGCAGGTCTTTCCCGAAAAAACCGAACGGGTGAAAATAGCTTTCGCCCAGGCCTCCCCAATCGACAAATTCGATGCCCAGTTTGTACGTCGCCTGGGTCTCGCGCAGGAACTCGTTCTCGTCGATGCCGAGCATTCGGTTGAAGGTGAGCAACGGCGGGATCGTCGCCTCGCCAACCCCGACCGTACCAATCTCCTCGGACTCGACCAGCGTCACGCGGGTATAACCCGTGTTGAGGAAGCGCGAGAGCGCCGCCGCAGTCATCCATCCGGCGGTGCCACCGCCGACGATCACCACTTCGCGGATCGCATGTTCGTTCATAGCGCAACGTGCCTCGATTGCGCGGCGCGATAGGCCGCATAGGTCGGAAAACCGGAAAGTGCGGTATCGATCGCGCCGCGCAAGTTTGCCATTGCTTGCGCCACCTCGGCAGCGGACATCACCTCGACCAGCGGATCGATCCGCACGGGGAGCTCGCCCTGGCCGAACAACACCGCGAGCCAGCTGTCGCGCGCGAAGGTCTCCTCCTCATATACCGGCAAACGCCCGCGTTCGCGAAACAGGCCGAGCGTATGCGCGAGCGTTGGCGGCGACGGGATCGCCGCAGCGGCGCGCCAGAACGGTTCGCTTCGCTTGGCCGTGACATAATGGAGCAGGACGAAATCGCGCACGCGGATCGCCTCGGCATAGGCCTGACGATTATATTCGGACAGCTCGACGGGCGCGCAATCGGCTCCCGGTAGCATCGCCAGGATCCGGTCGATCGCGCTGTGTGCGAGGTGCAAATTGCTCCATTCGAGCGGTTCGATCCTCGTCGCGGCGTCGCCGATCGCAACGCAATTGCGTTGCCACGGGGCGCGCCGCGTTCCCGCAGCGAATTGAGCTGGCGGCAAGCCTGTGTCCAACCCGCTCATCGCGCGCAACTGCCCGGCCGCCGTCGCATCGTCACAAAATGCGCTCGCATAGCAAAGGCCATAGGTCACGCGCGTCACGCTCGCGGCCTGCCACGCCCAGCCTGCTGCTGTGGCGGTAACCGTGTCGTGCAGCGCCATCGTCGCGGGTGCCGGCCCCTCGACGTGCAACACGCGATCGCACAGCAAACTGTCCGACCAGTCCTCCCATCCACCATCAGCAGGGTCGCACAGGATCGCATCGGGCCCGGTCGCGTCGACGAACAGGTCTGCGGCGTGCGTCGTGCCGTCGTCGAGCGCGACATGATCGATAAAGCCGTCGGCGCGCCGCTCCACCCCGGCAAACCCGCCGGCATGCACGCGCACGCCACAATGCTGCGCAAAAGCCCGCAACATTGCGCGATATTTGACGAGGTCGAGTTGCAACCCGGAGTCGAGATCGTCGAACAACCCGTCCGATGTTGCCGCCGGCGGCACGAGCCGCCCGGCCCTTGCCAGCGCCGCGGCGGGGGCGTGGCGATCGAACGGCGCCGCGACACCCGCCGCAGCGAGGCGCGCCCATTGCAGGTGGAACGACGTCGCGCCGAACGGCTTGCCGTGCGCACCATAGGTGTGGACATAATCGCGCGGAGCCGCAGCCCATCCGACAAAGAGCGTGCCCAGCCGGAGCCCGCTTTCGGTGCGCACCACCGCGTCGGCATCGGAAATGCCGAGATCGGCATGGAACCCCAGGATCGACGGCAGGGTCGGCACCATCGTGTCGGCCAGCGCATTCGCAGCGACCGGATGGGGCAAAATGGCCACGTCGAGCCAGGGCAGCCGCCGCTTGAACGCCGCCGCTGCCGACCAGGCGACGATACCGCCGCCAACGACCAGCACGCGACGAATCGTTCCGCTCGGCCCTGGGCTACCGGCGTTCATCTCACGCCGCATCCGCCATGGCGCAATGTCGCCTGATATAATCGAGGTGCGCCGGCATGGCCGACGCCGCTGCGCGAATATCGCCGTGCAGTGTCCGCATCCCTGCCATCAAGCCGGCCGCGTCCGCTGCATCGGCGCGCGGATCATAGCCCTCAGGTACGATCCCCTGCCCGACATAGACCGCGATCCAGCTGGCATCGAGGAACACGCCTTCGCGATATTTGACGACGCGCCCGCGCCGCCGGAACAGTTCCATCTTTTCAGCCAGACTGTCGGGGATCGGCATCGTGCGGACATAGTCCCAAAATGGCGAGTCATCGCGCGTCGTCGCGTGATAATGCAGGATCAGGAAATCGCGGATCCGGTCATATTCGAGGTCGATGAGCCGATTGAATTCGTCGCGGTCGACCCTCGAGACACGCTTTTCGGGGAACAGTTCGATCAGAGCGGTGATCGCCGCCTGCACCAGATAGATGCTGGTCGATTCGAGTGGTTCGAGGAAGCCACTCGCCAAGCCTATCGCAACGCAATTGTTGACCCAGCTGCGCTCGCGTCGCCCGGCGCGAAAGCGCAGCGGGCGCGGGGGGGCGATCGGTTCGCCTTCGACCGCCGCCTCCAGTGCTTCCGCCGCCTCGTCGTCGGATAGAAACGCGCTCGAATAGACATAGCCGTTGCCGGTGCGATGTTGCAGCGGAATACGCCAGCGCCAGCCCGCCGGCATCGCGATGGCGCTGGTATAGGGTGTTACCTCGGTCATCGTCCTGCACGGCATCGCCATGGCGCGGTCGGCCGGCAGCCAGTGCGACCAATCCTGGAACGACTCTTCGAGCGCACCGCCAAGCAGCAGCGAGCGGAAACCAGAGCAATCAACGAATAGATCGCCTTCGATCACCTCCCCGTCGCGCAGCGTGATCGAAGCGATATCGCCGTTCTCGCCATCGCGCGTTACGTCGACGACCAGCCCCTCGCTGCGTCGCACCCCCATATTTTCGGCAAGCGAGCGCAAATAGGGCACGAACAATGTCGCGTCGAATTGATACGCATAGCCGAAGGTCGAAGCGAGACTTTGCGGATCGGTCGACGGCACGTCGAACCGATTGAGTCGCGCCAGCATGCAGGCGAACGAGAATTCCTCGAGCGGCGGTAGATCGACCCCGGCCAACTTCAGACGAGTCCAATAATGGTGGAAATCGACTTGTCCGCGCCCTCGCCCGAAGGTGCCGAAGGGATGGACATAACTGTCGCCGATCCGTCCCCAATCACGAAATTCGATGCCAAGTTTGAACGTACCGCGCGTCCAGGCCATGAAGTCGGCCTCTCGGATTCCGAGCCGTTCGTTGAACGCTCTGATGTGCGGCAGGGTCGCCTCGCCTACCCCGACAATGCCGATTTCCGCCGATTCGACGAGCCGGATATCGCAATGATTCCCCAACAGCTTGGCGAGCGCTGCCGCGGTCATCCATCCGGCGGTGCCACCACCGACAATCACGACGCGCTGGCGAGGTGAATCAGCCATCTTCATCCCTCCCCTGCCGGACGCAGCCCACCTGGCGCGGGCCTGTTAATCCGTACGATCTCACCATCGCCCCACGCATGGCACAACGGCAACGGGCCGATCGCAAAAACATGTTGCGTTCCAAATTCTGTTAGCGCAACCATTCAATCAATGTTAGCGTGACCATAATTGACCGGCGACAGCTGGCGACACGGTTACAAGCAGGCGCGGGACAGCGCCATAAATGGGGAGGCTGGGGCCAATGAATAATCGGGGGAATTCGTCCGTTTCGCGTTCGGGCAAGGCGACCGCGATGTTACGCGGTGGCGTGTCGATCGGCACCTTGTGCATGATGAGCATGGCCGTACCGGTCTGGGCGCAAACGGCCACCGGTCCGGCTGAAGCCCCCGCAGACAAGACTGCCGCGCCACAGGCATCGAGTGACGATATTGTCGTGACCGGGATCCGCGCCAGCCTTGCAAATGCGCAAAGGATCAAGCGCGATGCCGATACCGTGGTCGATGCGATCACAGCGCAGGACATCGGCGCTTTGCCCGACCGTTCGGTGACGGAGGCGCTGCAACGCGTTCCCGGTGTGTCCATCAACCGGTTCGCCGGCTCGAACGACCCCGATCACTTCTCGGTCGAAGGTTCCGGCGTCGTCATTCGCGGCCTTAATTTCGTACGCTCGGAGTTTAACGGTCGCGATTCGTTTTCCGCCGGTGTGGGCGGCCAGTCGCTCAGCTTTGCGGACGTCCCGTCCGAGCTGCTCGGCTCGGTCGAGGTCTACAAGAATTCGACCGCCGACATGATCGAGGGCGGCCTGGCCGGCACGGTCAATCTCAACACGCGCAAGCCGTTCGACAGCCAAGACACCAAATTCCACCTTTCGTTCGATGCCGAGGCCAATTACGGCGATTTCGAAAAGAAATGGTCCCCGACCGGGTCGATCCTCGCCAGCAAGAATTTCGAGACCGGGATCGGTCGCTTCGGCCTGCTCGCCGACGTGTCCTATTCGCGCATTCGCAGCCGTGCCGACGGCCTGCAGATCACCAACTATCAGACGCGCGACGGTGTGACCGTTGCGGGCGCAAATGGCAGCGGCAACGTATGCCGCACGCAATTGCCGTCCAGCACCGACACGACCCGATTGCCCGCCGCCGGATCGCCATGCGGTACCGCGAGCACGGCGGGCGCCGACGGCTTTGCCGATCTGCTGCCCAAGGTCTATGCGCCGCTCGGCGGCCAGTTCCGCAGCCAGGATTTCGATCGCAAGCGCGATGGCATCGCGCTCGCCGCGCAGTTTGAAACGTCGGACCGCTCGGCGCTTTTCACCGCACAGTTCCTGCGTTCGCACACCAGCAACGCCTGGGGCGAACACACGTTCGAAACCGCCCCGGACCTTTCGGAATATAATACCTTCCCGGCCGGGTGTCAGCAGAACGGCGATTCGCCGACCGGCACGACCCAGGCGGAATGCCCGATCGGCTCGCTGCAAAATTACACCTATGACAGCTCGGGACTGTTCCAAAAGGGCTATATCACGCTCCCTGGAACCGGTTGGCGCACGGCCGGCAGTGGCGCCGGCGATGCCAACTTCGTCCCATCGGGCGGCCAGCAACAATCCCTGTCGCGTCGTCAGGTCTACGAAACCAACACCAACAAAGATTATGGTTTGAACGCGCAGTTGCATCCGACCGACCGGCTGCTGGTGAATCTGGACTTCGACTATACCGAATCGCGTCACACCAACCTCGACGTCAGCACGTTCGGCTCGACCTTTGCGGACCAGGAGCTCGATCTCACGGGCAATCTTCCCGTCATCACGCCCCACAAGCCGCTGACGCTGGCGGCGAGCTGGGCAACACCCAATTCGACCCTCGTCAAGGAAACCGATGCGCAATATTTCGCTGACCCGAACGTTCAGTTCTGGCGCGCCGCGATGGATCACATCGAGGAAAGCACCGGGCACGAAATCGCGGTGCGCGCGGATTTGGCCTACAAATTCGAAGACGGCAGTTTCCTGAGCAAGATCAAGTTCGGTGCCCGCTACGCCGATCGCGATCAGACGGTGCGCTACACCACCTATAACTGGGGTGCGATCAGCGAGGTCTGGTCAGGAGCGCCCGTGTCGGTCCAGCAGGGCGGACTGGGCAACGTCGACTATTATACCTATCCCAATTTCTTCCGCGGTCAGACCAAAGGTGCTCCGGGAGGATATTATTACAATGGCGACCTGATCGCCGATTATACCGCCGCCTCGAACTACCTGCAGTCGCTCAACGACATTTGGCACACGACAAACGGCGCGTCTGCGTCCAATCGCTGGACGCCGGCCGCCGGGCGTGCCGGAGTCGTCGCTGGCACGCCCTATCTCCCCTCGGAAATCCAGCCGGTTCACCAGCAGGACAAGAATTTTTACCTGATGGCGGTGTTCAGTTCGGGGGGCAAGATCTCGGGCAATATCGGCGTCCGCTACGTTGCGAGCGACACCACGTCGACGGGAAGCATCGGCTTGCCGACCGCCAACCAGGCTGGGGTGGATTCACCTTATTCGACGCGCTGCGCGGTACAGCCCGATCCCGGAAATCCCGGGCAGAATCTACCGCCGACCGGCATCTGCAAACTCAGCGCGACCCAATATGCCGCGCTGCAGACCTTCGCCGACGGGAGTACGCTGTTCGACGTCGCAAAGAATCATTACGCCTATTGGCTGCCGAGCTTCAACGTGAAGTTCAATGCGACCAACAACCTGGTGTTCCGTCTTGCCGGCTCGAAGGTGCTGACACGACCCGACTCGGCCTACATCCGGAACTTCCTTCAGACCGGACTTGACAATTCGAGCCTCGTCCTCACGGCTCAGACGGGCAATCCCTATCTCAAGCCAGCCACCGCATGGCAATTCGACGCGACCGCAGAATGGTATTTCTCGCGGGTCGGATCGCTTACGGTCAACCTCTTTTACAAGGACGTGAAAAACTTCTTCTATCAGGCGGTTACCGACCGGGCGGTGACGAATAACGGGGTAACGGAAACCGTTTCGGTGCGCGGCCCGGCAAACTATTCGGCCCACGGCAAGATCAAGGGCTTCGAACTCGCCTATCAACAGACCTTCGACTTCCTGCCCGGGATTTTTAGCGGACTGGGGTTCAACGGCAACTATTCGTACATTGAGAGCAAGGGTTTGCCCAATACCTTCCTCAATGGCGGCAGCTTGGCCAACGATTCTACCGTGCCACCGGGCAATCTGCCGCTCGAGGGCCTCTCGAAGCATAACATCAATGCCACGATCTTCTACGAGAAGGGGCCGATTTCGCTCCGTGCCGCGTATAATTGGCGGTCGCGCTTCCTGCTCACCGCAGCGGACGTGATCTTCCCCTATTACTCGATCTTCAACGAAGCGACCGGTCAGCTGGATGCTTCGGCGTTCATCAATGTGAACAAGCAATTCAAGATCGGCGTACAGGGGGTCAATCTCACCAACACCGTGACCAAGACATCGCAGGCCTATACCGGCGATCCTGCGGTCTTGGCGCCACGCTCTTACTTCATGAACGATCGTCGTTTTTCGATCATTCTGCGCGGGACGTTCTGATTATTCTCCACCCGGCGCCGATGGGGCGTCGGGTGTTTTCTCCCCTCGGGCGCGTCAACAAGGACGCGCCTTTTTTTGTTTGCCTGGACAGCGGCTGCTGCCGGTCGTCCGGCGAGCGGCGCGTCCGCTTGGGATCGATATCTCCCGAGCGACCATCAATGTCGCGGGAGCGGCCCGCCATGCACCATCGCGTCCGCCACCTCGACTCCAGTGCAGAACCAACTGAGGACGATGCTCCACCACGCACTCAAGCCCGCAAGCAGCTTCTGCTTGATAGCGCTATCAGCAATAGAATAGTCACCGCAGTCAAGACAACAGGTGTCGCGACCCAGCGACCAGCCGAAGCAGGAGAGCGCTATATGTGCCTGAAGCGGATCGCGAGCGTCGCGGTGATCATCGGGTTGATTCCCGGCGCGGCTTTCGCCGCCGAGCCCGTCCCCCTCGCGCTCGCACGCATCTTTACCGATCACGCGGTCGTGCAACGCGATCGCCCGATAGCAATCTGGGGCAGTTCGGCCAGTGGCACGGCGGTGACCGTGACCCTCGCCGATCGGTCCGCGACAGCAATCGCTGACCGCGACGGACGCTGGCGCGTGGCTTTGCCACCGTTGACGGCGGGCGGCCCCTATCGCCTGGTCGCGACGGCGGGCGGGCAGACCATCGCACGCGACGACATTGCGGTCGGCGACGTCTATTTGTGCGGCGGGCAATCGAACATGGAATTTCCGGCGCGGCTATCGACCGGTGCGTGGGGCGGCCTGAACGAAATCGACAATCGCGATCTCCGTTTCGTGACGATCGAAAAGGACAATGCGCCCGCCCCGCGCGCGGATTTGAACACCCCAGTCAGCTGGAAGCCGATCACCGCCGACACGGTCGGCGAGGCGTCGGCCGTATGCTATTACATGGCGCGCTCGCTACAAGCGTCGCAGAAGGTCCCGGTCGGCTTCATTGACTCCGATTGGGGCGGCACGACGATCCAGAGCTGGACGAGCAGCCCGGCGTTGCGGACGCAAAAGAGCTATGCGGACGGTGTCGCGGCACTCGCACTTTATGCCGCCGATCCGGCAGCGGGTCTGGCAGCGGACGGCAAGCGCGTCGAGACGTGGTGGGACGCGCACGATCCGCAGGCCAAGGCGCAGCGCGCGTGGATCGCGCCCGATTATGATGATTCGGGCTGGGGCACGATCGTGCCGCATGGATCGTGGAAGGACGCGGGACTCGCGCCGCTCGCCGGGTTCGACGGGGTTGCCTGGTTCCGCACGAGCATAACGCTCACCGAGGCGCAGGTCCGCTCGGCTACCGCGCTGCAGCTTGGGCCGATCGACACCTATGATAGCGCCTGGATCAACGGTGCACGCGTCGGCGGCGGGACAACGACGTGGGTGTGGCGCGATTATCCGATCCCCGCGGGGACGCTGAAGGCTGGCCGCAACACGATCGTTCTGCGCATCCTCAGCGGCGGCGATGGCGGGGGCATGACCGGCGCGCCGCAACATCGCGGGCTGCGCCTGAGCTCCGGGGCGTTCATCCCGCTCGATCCGGCATGGCGTTACCGGGTCGGAATGCGGTCGCGCGGTCTGTCCGTCGCGCCGTCGCCGTGGGACGTGCCGACCAGCCTGGCGACGCTTTACAACGGCATGATTGCGCCGCTCTCGGGCTATGGGCTGAAGCTCGCCGCCTGGTATCAGGGCGAGGCCAATGTCGGCAGGGCTGACGAATATCGCACGCTGCTGCCGTTGATGATGGCGGACTGGCGCAAGACTTTCGGCCAGCCCGATTTGCCCTTCCTGGTCGTGCAGCTATCCTCGTTCGGATCGGTCGCGACCGCGCCGAGCGAATCGGGGTGGGCCGAATTGCGCGACGTGCAGGCCAAGGTCGTCCGTGCTGATCCGCATGCCGGGCTGGCGGTAACGATCGACGTCGGGGACCGTACCGACATCCACCCGACACAGAAGACGGTGGTGGGCGAGCGGCTGGCGCGCGCCGCGCGGGTTGTTGCTTATGGTGCACCGGGCGATGCCGGCGGCCCCGAAGCCATCGCGGTTGAGCGGCGCGGAAGCGATCTCGTCATACGGTTCCGTGCCACCGGGAAGGGCCTGCGCAGCTACAGCGCCGACGTCGCGATCGGCTTCGAAGCGTGCACCGCAGCGCAGTGTCGTTTCAGCGCTGGGAAGGTCGACGGCGACAGCGTCGTCCTCACCGGAGCGAATGCGGCAGACGTGACGCGTGTCCGCTATGCTTGGGCCGATGCGCCCTATGTAAATCTCTACAATGCCGAGGATCTGCCAGCCGTGCCATTCGAACTCCCGGTCGCGCCATGAGGCCGCTGGTCGACCGTCGCGCCGTGTTGCTGGGCGGTACGATGGCGCTGGCCGGGGCCGCGCACCCGGTTTCTGCCCGAGCCAAGCGCATAACCAAGCGCTTCGTCCGTGTGCGTGGCACTGGGTTTGCGCTGGCCGATGGGCCCTACCGCTATGCCGGGGCGAACCTGTGGTACGGCGCCTGGCTGGGCGCAGACGCGCGCTCTGGCGGACAAGCCCGGCTCATCCGCGAACTGGATCGTCTCGCGGCGCTCGGGATTCGCAATCTGCGCATTCTCGGTTCCGCCGAACTCTCCCCGCTGAAGAATTCGATAACGCCAGCGTTCCGAGACCGGGGCCGCACGTACGACAGGCAATTGCTGAACGGTCTCGACTGGCTTCTTGCCGAGCTGGCAAAGCGCGAGATGACCGCGGTGCTGTACCTGACCAATTTCTGGGAATGGTCGGGCGGGATGATGACCTACCTCTACTGGGTCAACGGCGGTCGCTACATCAACATGAACGATCCGGCGCATCCCTGGCCCGAATTTCCCGACTGGAACGCGGCGTTTTACGGCAATGCCGCCGCACAGGCGCTATACCGCGACTATATCCGCGCAGTTGTGACGCGCGTGAACAGCGTGACGGGCACGCGCTATGCCGATGACCCGACGATCATGGCCTGGCAACTGGCGAACGAACCGCGCCCGGGCGGGTCGGACACGGTCGCCGTACCCAACCTGCCGACCTTCTATCGCTGGGTCGATCGCACCGCCCGATATATCAAGACGCTCGATCCGAACCACCTCGTCTGCACCGGTTCGGAAGGGTTGAAAGGATCGATCGAGCGCGCCGATGTCGTTACCGCGACACATCGCTCACCCGCGATCGATTATATCACCTGCCACATCTGGCCCGGCAATTGGAGCTGGATCGATGCCGCGGCACTAGCCGCTACCCATGATGCGGGAGCGGCTAAAGTGCGCGATTACATCGCAGCGCATGTCCGGATCGCCGAGGGATTGCACAAACCGCTGGTGATCGAAGAATTCGGCTACCCGCGCGACGGGCTCGCGGCGTACGACCCTGCGCAATCGACCACGTTTCGCGACCGCTTCTATCGCCAGATCTATGCGGCGATCGAGGCCGACGGAGAGCGCGGCGGCCCGCTCGCCGGGTCGAATTTCTGGGCGTGGAGCGGCGAAGTGCGCGCGGCGCACGCCGATCACCGCTTCCGGCGCGGCGACACGGCCTATATGGGCGACCCGCCGCACGAGCCGCAGGGCTGGTACGGCGTGTTCGACAGCGACGCGAGCACACAAGCGATTATCCGTGACCACGCCCGCACGCTAGCGCGCGGATCGTCGGTCAGACCAACCGGTTCTGCCGGATAACCTCCTTATACCACGCCGCACTCAGTTTCGGCGTGCGCCGTTGTGTCGCAAAGTCGGTGTAATGGATGCCGAAGCGCTTGGTATAGCCATCGGCCCATTCGAAATTGTCCATCAGGCTCCACAGAAAATAGCCCTTGAGCGGATAGCCTTCGGCGACCGCGCGGTGGAACTGCCCGACATAGTTGCGCAAATACATGACGCGGTCGGCATCATCGATCCGGCCATTGACGACGGGGTCATCGGCCGAGGCGCCGTTTTCCGAAATATAGAGCGCCTTGGGGCTCCACAATTCGCTGACCTGGCGCACGCCCCAATAAGCGACTTCGGGGCCGACGATGAGCCACGGCGAGGCCATCCGCGGGGACGACGCGATATGTGGGATTATCGCATAGCCGCTCGGCCCCGCATCCGCGCGAACCCATTCGGGCGCGTAGATGTTGAGCGCGACGAAATCGAGGGGACTGCCGATCGCCGCCATGTCGCCCGTCTGCACCTTGGGCGCGTTGGCTCCCTCTTGCTGCAAATAGGAATCGATGTAGCGCCCCTCCATGATCGCGGTGAGGAACATCGCGTTGCGCTCGTGCGTCGCTTTCTTGGCGGCGGCGATATGATCGGGTGTTTCAATCACCGGTACGAAGAAAGCCGTGTTGTCGGCGATGCCGACCTTGGTCCCGGCACGCGCATGCGCGCGAATTGCCTGAACGCCGAGGCCGTGCGCCAGCACGCCGTGGTGGCGAACCTGATTCACCGCGGCTGCGTCGAGCTTCAGGCCGGGTGCGTGAATGCCGATCTGATGGCCGAGATCGGTAAAGCAGCGGAGTTCGTTGACCGTCATGAACTGATGCACGCGGTCCGACAGCTTGCCCGCCATATAGCCGGCATAATCGGCGAACGCCTTGGCGGTATCGCGGTTCTGCCAGCCGCCGGGGAGGGCTTGCGGCAAGTCCCAGTGGAACATCGTGACATAGGGCTCGATCCCTGCCGCCAGCAGGGTGTCGATCACGCGATTATAATAATCCACGCCCTTCGGATTGGGCGTGCCGCGCCCATCCGGGAAAATTCGCGACCAGGCGATCGACATGCGATAGGTCGACACGCCGAGCGCCTTGAGCAGCGCGACATCCTCGCCGATACGATGATAGCTGTCGCACGCGACATCCCCGGTATCACCATTGGCGACCTTGCCGGGCGTATGCGAGAAAACGTCCCAATTGGTCTGCCCGCGTCCGTCCTCGCTGACCGCGCCTTCGATCTGATACGACGCAGTCGCGCAGCCCCAGCGAAAATCCTTGGGAAAGGCCAGGTCGATCGGCGCCGCCTGCGCCAGCGTCCCGATCCCGCTCGCGGCAACGCCCGCGCCCACCGAAAGCCCCGTTCTGAAGAATTCCCGCCGATCCAAAGCACCCTCCTGTTCGATTATGTTATCGCTACCGGAAAACCGGTCTAAGGATGTTTCGATACGAATTCCAGCGTTGCCGGCGGAGATTCGGCCCGGGAGGACAAGGTGTGCGGATCGACCCTGTCTCCGATGCCGCGCTCGAGGCGCGGATCGCCGAAGATCCGCGCCAAGGCTAGCAAACGAAGCGGAGGGGGGAGACCAATGAGCACGGCATCAATGACGAACAGGATCGTCAATCGCGCAGTTCGCGCCGCGTCGATCGTGCTGCTGCTCGTGACCGGCGGGTCGGCGATGGCGATGACCGCCCCGCCCTCGCTGGCCGCAACCCCGCCGATGGGCTGGAACAGCTGGAACAAGTTCGCTTGCCAGATCGACGAAGCGAAGGTGCGGGCTACTGCCGACGCGATCGTGGCATCGGGAATGCGCGACGCGGGCTATTCTTATGTCGTGATAGATGATTGCTGGCAGGGTGCCCGCGACGGGGATGGCTTCATCACCGCGGATGCCGCGAAGTTCCCCAGCGGGATCGCTGCGCTCGCCACTTATGTTCACGCCCGCGGCCTCAAATTCGGTATCTATTCCGACGCTGGTGCGAAGACCTGTGGCGGGCGGCCGGGCAGCCAAGGGCACGAATATCAGGATGCGGCCACCTATGCGCGGTGGGGCGTCGATTATCTGAAATATGATTGGTGCGACACGGGCACCCGCAACGCCGAGGAGGCATATCGCACGATGGCCGCGGCACTGGCCGCGACTGGCCGGCCGATCCTGTTGTCATTGTGCGAATGGGGAACCGCCAAGCCATGGCTCTGGTCGCCACAGGTGGGCCAGCAGTGGCGTACCACCGGCGACATCGCCGACCGGTGGGAGGGCAAGCACGACTATGCCAATGGAATCTTGCGGATCGTCGACATGAATGAACCGCTCTGGCCGTTCGCTGGCCCGGGACACTGGAACGACCCTGACATGCTCGAGGTCGGCAATGGCGGGCTGTCGGACACCGAATATCGCAGCCACTTCTCACTCTGGGCGATGATGGCGGCACCCTTGATTGCCGGCAACGACGTCGCAGCGATGAGCGCAGAAACCCGGACGATACTGACCAACCGCGAGGTTATCGCGGTCGATCAGGATGCGCTCGGCCAGCAAGGCCGGCGGGTCGCGCAAGACGGGGATCGCGAGACCTGGATGCGCCCGCTGACCGGGGGAAGACGGGCAGTGCTGCTGTTCAACCGCGGCACGGTCAGGGTACGGATCACTGCGCGATGGGATCAGCTGGGCTACCCACCCACGCTACGCGCGCGGGTGCGCGATCTGTGGGCGCACCGCAACCTGCCGCCTGCGGCGGAAAGCGTTACGGCGGAGGTCGAACCACATGGCGTGGTCATGCTGGTCGTGACGCCGTGATGTCTCTGGCAAGCCGTTGAAAAAGCGCATGGCGCCATATTCATGCGCAAGCCGGGCTCGGGACAGATTCTCGAAGGTGTCTTCGGTGACTGCACGCACCTGTTCCTCCTCCGCGAGTTGAACTTCCCGTGGGTCTTGGCCTTGCGCGAGCATCGCCTTGTTGGTCTCGCGCCACGCGCGCGCCTCGGCGAGACCAACAAAATCCCGGGCCGCCCTGACCTGAGCCGACACCGGATGGGACGGTCTGAAAACAGTGTCTGGCTGGGGCGGCAGGATTCGAACCTGCGAATGGCGGCACCAAAAGCCGCTGCCTTACCACTTGGCGACGCCCCAACGGAGAGCGCAGCCCTTTAGGGAGCAAATCCGGCGTTCGCAATGGCATTACGGGCACGCCACGGCGGCCTGGCGCCAGAAATAATCAAGGTCGGGGCGGTGGCCGACCGGTTCTGGACGCGGCTGCGCCCGGCAACCGCCGCGACCTTCGCCTCAGGCGAGGCGATCGAGCCAGCCATGCGGATCGGGCGCCGCGCCGCGCTGGATATCGACCAGCGCCTGGCGCAGCCTCATCGTCGTCTGGCCCGGACCGCCGCTGCCGATGACGAACTCGCCGCTCTTCGACGCCATCTTGCCGATCGGGGTGATGACCGCCGCCGTGCCGCAGGCAAAGGCCTCGCGCAGTCGACCACTCGCAGCGTCGGCACGGCAATCCTCGATCGCATAAGGCGCCTCGCGCACCGTCAGTCCAAGACCGCGCGCCAGCGTCAGCAACGAATCGCGCGTCACACCGGGCAGGATCGTGCCGGTCAGCGGCGGGGTGGCGAGCGAGCCGTCGTCGAACACGAAGAAGATGTTCATGCCGCCCAGTTCCTCGATCCAGCGCCGCTCGACCGCATCGAGGAACAGCACCTGGTCATGGCCACGCCGGGTAGCCTCGGCCTGGGCGATCAGGCTGGTGGCGTAATTGCCGCCGCACTTGGCCGCCCCCGTCCCGCCCGGGGCCGCGCGCGTATAATCTTCCGACACCCATAGCGAGATCGCCGGGGCGCCACCCTTGAAATAGGCGCCGGCCGATGAGGCGATGACGGCGTAGATATATTCGGCAGACGGCTTCACACCGAGGAACACCTCGCTCGCGATCATGAACGGGCGCAGATAGAGCGATCCGCCGTCGATCGAGGGAATCCAGTCGCGCTCGGTCTTCACCAGTTCGCGGCACGAGGCGATAAACAGCTCCTCGGGGAGCTCGGCCATCGCCATGCGTTGCGCCGAGCGGCGGAAACGCGCGGCGTTGGCCTCGGGCCGAAACAACGCGATGCCGCCACCTTCGAGCTGATAGGCTTTCAGCCCCTCGAAGATTTCCTGGGCATAATGCAGCACCGCCGAGGCGGCATCCATCTGGAAGCTCGCGCGCGGGCAGATCTTGGCGTCGTACCAACCTCTTGCCTCGCTATAACGCACGATCGCCATGTGATCGGTGAACACGCGACCAAAGCCAGGGTTCTCAATCAACTGCGCGCGAACGTTCACATCCACCGGGCTTGCGTGCGGTTCAAACGCGAACGCCGGCGCGGCGCTGGGGGTCAGTTCGGCGGTCGCGTGGTCGGCCATGGGCTCACTTCTACAATTTGTTACATTTTCGGGGTTGAAGACGTGATAGGTCTGTGGCCAAAGCCGGTCAACATGGCCTCTCCAGCTACGTCCGCATCACCGCTGTTCCTGCGCGAGCCCGAGCTCCGTCGCGGGCTGGAATTGCTCTATTTCGGCAACAGCCACCTCACACGCGCGATCGATCGCGGTTTGTCAGCGGAAGGGCTGGGCCGCGCGCACCACCGCGCACTCTACTTCATCGCGCGACAGCCCGATCTGACGGTCAGCGAGTTGCTCTCGCTGCTCGCCATCACCAAGCAGTCGCTCGGCCGCGTGCTGACCGAGTTGACCGATCGCGGCATGGTCGAGGCGCGCCCCGGCACGCGCGACCGTCGCCAGCGGCTGTTGCGACTCACGCCAGCCGGCGAGACGCTCGAGAACGCGCTGTTCGAAGCGATGCGCGAGCGGCTTTCGGCGGCCTATGCCAGCGCCGGCCAGGCCGCGGTCGGCGGCTTCTGGGCGGTGCTCGAGGGCCTGATCCCGATCGAAGAGCGCAAGCGCATCGAAAACCTCAGGGGCTAACGCGCCGCGGCGGCCATCTCGGCGTTGCGACGTTCGCTTGCCGCCAGTGTTTCTCCAAGCAGCGCGGCGAGGCCATCGGCGCGGTCGAGCACGTTGAGCCCGGCGCGGGTCGAGCCCCCGGGACTTGCAACACGCTCAGCGAGCACGCCGGGGCCGACATCGGCCGCAGCGGCGAGCAACGCCGAGCCTTCGACCGTCGCCAGCGCGAGCCGCGCCGACTGGTCGGCCGGCAGGCCGAGCGCGGCCCCTGCCCCGGCCAGCGCATCAATGAACCGGTAGACGAAACCGGGTCCGCTTCCGGCGAGCGCGGTGACGGCATCGAAAAGGCGCGGATCGCCGATCCATTCGACCAGCCCGAGCGGTGCCATCAGCGACGCGACGGCATCGCGCGCCGCCGCGTCGGCGCTCTCCGACGACAGGGCGACGACGCCCTTGCCGATCGCCACCGGGAGATTGGGCATGGCGCGGACGAGCGCGTCGGCGGCGAAGCGCGCCGCCAGCGCCGCCTCCTCGACGCCGGCGAGGATCGATATCAAAACCGGCGCACCGGCGAGGCGCGCGGCGTGGGCGGCGGCGATTTCGTCGAGTTGCTGCGGCTTCATCGCCAGCAGCACCGCGTCGGGGAGCGGACCATCAGGTAGCGCGCGCGCCTGACGGACACCTGCCGGCAAGTCGCGGTCAGCGCGATTGACGACATCGACCGCTTCGGCCGCGACGACGCCGGTCTCGATCCAGCGGCGCAGCATCGCGCCGCCCATATTGCCGCAGCCGATCAGCCAGAGCCGTGGGCCGGTCACGCCTCGCCCTGGGTTTCGGTCATCGCCGCGGCGAGCGCTTCCTTGGGCGATTTGCCGCCCCACAACACGAACTGGAACACCGGGTAGAAGCGCTCGCATTCGTCGATCGCGGATTCGACGAGCAGTTCGGCGCCGCGCAGCGAGAGATTGCCCTCCTCGCCGTCGACCATCGCGGCGTGGCGATAGAGCAGGATGCCGCTCGACGACCAAAGCTCGAAATGGCCGACCCACAGCTGCTCGTTGACCAGCCCGATCGCCTCATAGATCGCGACGCGGCGATCGTCGGTGACTCGCACGTCGGGAAAGGCGAGGAACTGGATGACGCTGTCGTCCTCGCGCCACAATGCGCGAAGCTCATACTGCGTCCAGCTGCCCTTGACCTTGGCGATGACCTCATCGTCCTGGCGCTCATGCTCCCAGCCATGCGCCGCGAAATAGCTTTCGAGCATGTCGATGGGGGCGGCGTCTTCGCGGTCGTAGTCGGCTTCTTCGAGCATCATCTTACCTTGCGCTCACACCCATACCAAATGTGGTGACGAATCGCACGGAGCGGCACAAGTCGGACGTGGACAGGCTTGTAGAGAAAGCTGTGGAAAAGATTCTCAGCCCACCTTCTTCGCAGGTTTCGTCGCCTTGGCCTCGAGCGCATCGAGCCGGGCGCGGAGCGCCTCCGCCTCATCGCGCGCGGCGGCGGCCATCGCCTTGACCGCCTCGAACTCATCGCGGCTGACGAAATCGAGCCCGCCGATCCACTCCTTGGCCCGGGCGCGAGCACCGGCCTCGGCCTCGCGGCCGACCCCGGCGAGCGTGCCGGCGGCGCCGTTCACGAACTTGACGAAATCGTCGAAGATCTTGTTGTCGGATTGCATGGCTTCAAAAATCCCGTGTCGCGTCAGGTGATGATCTGGGTAGTCGCACTCGACGGCACAAGGGTTTCGGCGCCGGGATTGAGCTGCATGATCTGGAAATTGAGGATAGCGGCGAAAGTCAGCCAAGCGAGATAGGGCACCATCAACCACGCCGCGCCGGCTCGGATCCGGCCGAACAGGACGGTCGTGACCAGCGCCAGTGCGAACATGATGCCGATCAGGATGAGGCTGGCAAACACCTGGTGCATGCCGAAGAACAACGGCGACCAGATCAGGTTGGCGACCAGCGCCACCGCGAAAGCGGCGATCGCCGGGCCACGCAGGCGCGAGCCACGGGCATGGATGATCATCGCCAGCGCGAGACCCAAGAGGACGTAGATCGTCGTCCATGCGGCGGGAAAGGCCCAGTCGGGCGGGGTGACCTCGGGCTTGGCGAGCGCGGCGTACCAGCGATTGGCCCCGCCGGTCGGCACCAGCCGCGCCGAGGTGAAGCCGAGCAGGACGATGAACGGAACCGTCACCACCGCCCAGCGCAGGAAGGCACCGCGTAACTGCCCCTTCGACGCGATTTCCCTCAATCCACCATCTTCCTTCGAACTACGCCGCGCGCTGCGCGACGGGAATGATCCCTTACCGCCAATCCGGTGCTATCGCCACGCCTGATATTGCACATGCGAAAGGGCATGGCGTCAAGACGGGACGGCGGTGGCGGCGAGAAGAAACTCGACATTGCCTTCGGGGCCGGTGATCGGGCTGGCGACAACGCCGTCGACGCGCCAGCCGCGCGCGGTGACCCAGGCGGCCACCTCATCGTAGACGCGCTGATGGACGAGCCCATCGCGCACCACCCCGCCCTTGCCGACTTCGCCACGTCCGGCCTCGAACTGCGGCTTGACCAGCGCCATCAGCCGCGCGCCGGGCAGGGCGAAGCCGAGCGGCACGTCGAGCACCTTGGCGAGACCGATGAAGCTCGCGTCGCAGACGATCAGGTCGACGGGCTCGGGAATGTGCGCGGCGGTGAGGATGCGGGCGCTGGTCTGCTCATGGACGATGACGCGATCGTCCTGGCGCAGCTTCCAGGCGAGCTGGTTGGTACCGCTGTCGACGGCGTAGACCCGCGCCGCGCCGCGCGTCAGCAGGACATCGGTGAAGCCGCCGGTCGACGATCCGACATCGATCGCGACCGCGCCGGTGACGTCCCAGCCGAAATGGTCGAGGCCGTGCGCCAGCTTGATCCCGCCGCGCGAGACCCAGGGATGATCGCGACCGCGCACGTCGAGCGTGGTATCGTCGGGAAGGGTCTGGCCCGACTTGTCGATCTTGCGCTCGCCGGCGAACACCAGCCCGGCCATGATCAGCGCCTGGGCACGCGTGCGGCTCTCGGCGAGGCCGCGATCGACGAGCAGCTGATCGGCGCGGAGCTTTGCCATGCCCCGCCCTACCGCAGCCGCGTTGCGACGGCAAAGCCTTGTCGTCATCATCCCGACCGGCGCCCCAAGCGCAATGGATGCGACCCAACGGCCATCGGCTTTCGCATTGCCGCAGCGGGCCTTCGATTCGGCGCAAGCACTATTGCCTATCAATTTGATAGGATTAAATTTCGAAACGGGGAGGCGTGGCTGCAGGGCGTCCCCCCTAGAACCTCGCGCGGCCACGTCTCCTTCGCATCCCTGGCGCGTCAGCCGCATCGGCGTGCTGGTCGCGTCCGCCGACGATGACGCTCGCTGGCGGCAAGATCAGGCCAAGTAATGCGACCGGCAGCTACCAAGAAAAATGGGCATTTTGCGAGCCGATGGGGTGGCACCTTCGTGAACCACCGACCGCCGACAGATGCCGATGAGGGAATGACGGACGCGCAATGTCCAACATCGCGCACTGCCGCTGTTCGATGACGACGGCGCAGTCGGACGGGTAAATGATTGATGCTATATTTGGGCATTATGCGAATAGCCTCGAACTTTAGTCCGTTTCATTATCGTAACCCGATTGGAAAAGTTGCGATTGTCCATCGGACAAGAGCCGCCGCCGCTCCTCGTCCGCTTCCGCTTCGGCGGCCGCCACCCTCGCCAGCTCCTCCCCGAGACGCTCGGCGAGATCGTGATTCTCCGGCAGCACAGGCTGTTCGCGCCATTCGGCGGGGCGGCGGATGCGCAGCCATTGCATGCCGACCTGCGGATTCGCCGGGACGTGACGAGTGACCGCGACTTGCACCGCTTCCCTGG
>JBAZXI010000001.1:0-463496 GCA_041659925.1 Sphingomonas sp. | reverse complement strand
GACGCGAGGAGAATGGGCATTGACAAGGCGGGCGGCGCTTAGTTACGTTACACCATAACATTTAGGAGGGATCGGCAATGCCCGTGGCGACCATATCCTATCGCGGCGGCGCCTCGCGCCACCGTTTCGCGGCGGTGGCGCGTGAGCAGCAGCCGATGTCGGGCATGAACATCACGCCGCTGATCGACGTCATGCTCGTCCTGCTGGTAATGATGATCCTGACCATTCCCGCCATGACCCACAAGGTGCCGATCGACCTGCCGCAGCCGGGCAAGACCAGCGCGACGGACATGGTGATTCACCAGCTCGATCTCGCCGCCAATGGCGCCTTGCGGCTCGACGGCATGTCGCTCGCACCGGCGGCGCTTCCGGCGCGTCTTGCGGCACTGAAAGCGGATCCGAAGGCGGAACTGCACGTCGCGACCGATCCGCGAGCGCGCTACGACCGCTTCGACGAGACACTGGCGACGATCAAGCGTGCCGGCATCACCCGGCTCGGCTTTGTCGGCAACGAGCGCTATACCGACTTCTGACCGGTCGTGGCGCGCTACCGGTGCAAGCGGCGGAACGTGCGGGAATGTCATGCGTTGGCTTCTTCCTCGCACAATTTCCTCGGGAACCTGTCGTGCGCCTAGCCTTGGTCCTGCCGATCCTGTCCCTTCTGTCGGCCACCGGTTGTTCGTCGCCGGTTGACACCGGGGCCAGTCACGCGACCGATATCAATGCCGCGGCCGAGGCCGGGCGCAACGATGTCGCCCATTATGCGTCGATCGAAAACGATACGCGTCTGCCGACCGCGACCGCGAGCCCGACACCGGTGGCGCCGCCCGAGCCCGGCACGCCTGGTGGCCTGCCCAAGGGCGGTATTGTGTCGGAAGGCGCTTTCACCCCCGACAGCGCGCAGGGCGCGGCCAATATTGTCCAGACCTATTATGCCCTGCTCGGCGAGCGGCGCTATCGCGACGCCCGCGCTTTGTGGGATGACGGGAGCCGCGCGTCGGGCATGGACGACGCGGCCTTCGCCGCGAGCTTCGCCCGCTTCAGCGAATATCATGCGCAGGTTGGCGCGCCGGGTGCGATCGATGCCGGCGCGGGCCAGCGCTATGTCGCGGTTCCGGTGGTCATCTATGGTCGGCTGAAGGATGGTGGAGAACCCTATCACGCCAGCGGCACGGTCACCTTGCACCGCGTCGGCGACATCGATGGGGCGAGCGACGCGCAGAAAAGCTGGCACCTGCGTGGGATCGAATTGAAGCCGTGAGGACCGTTCAGTCGCCCATCGCGTTGGCGAGGATGGCCAAGTCGTCCTTGTCGACCGCAACCCCGGTCGCATCGGTCGCCGCGACCGCCGTCTGGTTGCCCGGCGCGCTGTTGCCCGGTGCCGCCGCGCTCGCCACGTCATAGGCGGTCCACAATACACCGCCGGCCCAGAACAACGCCGCCCAGCGGCTGCGGAAGATTCTCGACGTCGGCATCACACCGCCATCGCGCTGCCGGGGTTAAGGCGGCGCTCCCGAGTCCGGTTAACAGCGCTGGCACCGCTTGCGGATCGACGAGGCCGGGCCTAGCCTGCTGAACACCGGGAGAATAAAGGGAAACGTCGCATGGGAAATCTTCACATCGGCAGGATCAAGCCCGGCTTGCTGGTCGGCTTGGCGCTCGGCGCGACATTGCTGGTCGCCGCCGCGGGCGAACCTGCGGGCGATACGCTCATCCCCGCGCGCCAGGCCGCGTTCCGCCTGTCGGGATCGGTATTTGGTGGCATGAAGGGCGCGATCGATCGCGGTGACGACGTCAAGACGCTCGTTCCCGCGACCAAGGCGCTGGCTGGCTGGGCGCATGCGCTACCCGGCCTGTTCCCGGCCGGGAGCGATGGCGCCGCCACCAAGGCGCTGCCCAATGTGTGGAGCGACACGGCGGGCTTCGCCAAGGCGGCATCCGCCTATGCCGACGCCGCGGACAAGCTGACGGCGCTCGCCGCTGCCGGTGATCAACCGGGCTTTGCGGCGCAATGGGGCGTCGTGCGGCAAAGCTGCAAGGCCTGCCACGACGTCTATCACGCGCCGGCGCCGCATTGATTCCTGGCCGGCGGTAGCTCTTCCGGGCGCTTTCGCATGGCGCCCGGCATTGTCCCGGGCGATGCTGGGCAGGGCAGCCAACGACGCCCGTATTTTGAGCGGACCCGCCGGTGGGACGGCCTGGGTGTGCTGGCGAAGCGACTGCCGTCAGCATGATTCAATCGGTCCTATATCCGCATTACGCCCGGCGTCATGTCCGGACGCCCCACCAGCTACACCCCCGAGTACGCCGAAAAGGCGCGGCTCTTCTACGAAACCGGTGCCACCGACGAGCAGGTCGCGCGCCTGCTCGGCGTGCATCTCGCCACGCTGTATCGCTGGCGCGAGCGCCATCCCGACTTCGCCCTGGCGACGAATGTCGGCAAGGACGATGCCGATGCCCGCGTCACGGCGGCGATGTATCGCCGCGCGATCGGTTACGACCACCGCGAGATCAAGGCGTTCGTCCCGCTCGGCGCCAGGGAAGCGGTGCAAGTCGCGGTCACTCGTCACGTCCCGGCGAATCCGCAGGTCGGCATGCAATGGCTGCGCATCCGCCGCCCCGCCGAATGGCGCGAACGGCCCGTGCCGCCAGAGAACCACGATCTCGCCGAGCGTCTCGCGGAGGCGATCGCCTATCAAGAGGCTTGCCAACTGGCGGACGAAGCGGAGGCGCGGCGGCTCTCGTCCGATGGAGAACCGCAATTTTCCCGATCGGGCGATCATAATGAAACACACTAAAAGCCGAGGCTATTCGCATAATGCCCAACTATCGCGTCAGTCGCCGATCCGCGTCAAAGCGCCGATCGCATCGAACAGGCTTCGTGCGCGGCGTTGGACATTGGCTGTTCGTCGTCCGCTGATCGCCACCGGCCTTGGGCGGAGCACCACGAAAGCGACCCCCCATCGCCTCGCAAAATGCCATCTGTTCTTGCGGTCGTCTCTCTCCACAACTTGCCGAATACTTGATGCGTGCCGCAATGGTCACCGTTCTCTTCATGATTCAAACCGTGCACGGTGATGGTACAACCGGCGTCACCAACATCGCCGCCGCCGCTCTTTCGCATCGTCAGATCCCCTCGACCGCAGGCACAGCCGGCAGCGTCGTCGGCGCTACCAGTGAACCCGACGCGATCGCCAGCGACGGCTATTTCTGCGCACGGTGATCTTCGGGCGCGTCGGCCCGGGTGGCCCCGGTAAACGTCGCCCGGCTGTCCGCCGGAGCTTCGTCGCGCTCGGTCATGCCGTAATCGCGCCGCACATCGGCGATGCGCAGGCGATAGTCGTCGAACACACCGCTGCGGCCCTGCGCCTGCGTCGCGCGGTGCGCCGGGCGGTTGCGCCATGCGGCGACCGCCGCCTCGTCGCGGAAGAAGGACAGCGACAGGATCTTGCCGGGTTCGCTCAGGCTTGCGAAGCGCTCGACCGACACGAAGCCGTCGATCGCTTCCAGTTCCGGCCGCAGCGCCGCCGCCAGATCGAGATAGTGCGACTGCCGCCCGTCCGCCGGCCACACCTCGAAGATCACCGCGATCATCGGCCGCCCGCCGCATCGGAGACCTTGCGCAGGAACAGCCGGTCCTCGCGGCGGATGAAGCGCTCGGCCTTTGCGAAGGCGTAGTTTTCGCGCCCCAGCGGATCGGCGCGCAGCCGCGCGCGATAGGCCTCATAGGCGGCGAGGTCGGCGATCGAATAGACGCCATAGGCGGTCGTCGCCGAGCCCTCGTGCGGCGCGAAATAGCCGATCAACTCGGCGCCGCAGCGCGGGATCGCCTCGCCCCAGTTGCGGGCATATTGGTCGAAGGCCTCGGTCTTGAACGGGTCGATCTCATAGCGGATGAAACAGGTGATCATGGTACACTCCATCGGTGGAGCCACTTTTCTAGCCGCTTGAGCGACGACGATGCTTCGTTTACGGCCGAACTATGAAAGACGGTCCCAGCATCGCGTCGATCGCCGCGCTGATCGGCGACCCGGCGCGCGCCAACATGCTGACCGCCTTGATGGACGGCCGCGCGCTGACCGTCAGCGAGCTGGCCGAGGCGGCGGGAATCGGCCTGCCCACCACGAGCGGGCATCTCGGCAAGCTCGACCAGGCCGGGCTGGTCACCGCGCGCAAGCAGGGCCGTCACCGCTATTTCCAGCTCTCCGGACCGGATATCGCCGAACTGATCGAGGCATTGATGGGCGTGGCGCAGCGTACCGGCGCACGGCGCGTGCGCACCGGGCCGCGCGATGTCGCGCTGCGCACCGCGCGGGTCTGTTACGATCATCTCGCCGGTGAGCGCGCCGTCGCGCTGATGCGGCGCATGGTCGATCGCGGCCTGATCCTCGACGGCGAAACGCTCGCGCTAACGGACGGCGGTCGCGCCTTTCTGGCCGGGCTGGGCATCGACGTCGCGGCGCTGGGCGGTTCGCGGCGGCCCCTGTGTCGTGCCTGCCTCGACTGGAGCGAGCGCAAGAGCCATCTCGGCGGCGCGCTCGGCGCGGCGATCCTCGATCATGTCATCGCCGCCGGCTGGGCGCGGCGCGCGGCGGGCCGGGTGGTCGAATTCACGCCGCGCGGCAGCACGGCGTTCGACCGGGCGTTCGGCGAGTCGCGCGACGGTGCCAGCGACGCAGCCGGCTAGACCGGGGAATGGTCAATCCGAAGCGGATCCCGCTGCTCGATGCGCTGTGAACCGCTTCACTGTGCCTCTTTCGCCAGCCGCGCCGCCAGCAATTGCGCCGACTCGTCGGCATAGGTGCGGCACGCCGCCGGGTCGAAATAGGGGTTGGGTACCGGCTGACGCTGGAGCTGCGCGTACTTCACGTCACCGCCCGACGGCTCGGGATGCGCCGTCAGCAGCACGTCGCACGGCATCCGCCGCATCACCGCATAGGTGCGGTGGAAGGCCGCGACGATCGCGGCATGCGCCGGGTCCGAGAAGCGATAGCCATCCGCAGCAATGGGGTTGAGGCTCGACGCGAACACCATGGTGGCGCAGTGCCGGCCTTCGCATGATCGCCATGTCCAGCTCATGCTCCCGAATGTATGGCCCGGCGTCGCGCGCGCCGTGATCACGGTGCCGCCAAGCCGCAGCTGTGCGCCATCGCCCATGCCGCGCACGTTCCCGACGGCGGGAAAGGGCAGCAGCCAGGCGGCCTGTGGGTCGTCGGCATCGCTATGCCCCTGCCGCAATACCTTCGCCGCCGGCACGCTGGCGATCACCGTCGCGCCGCTGTCGCGCGCCAGCGCGGCGATGCCGCTGGCATGGTCGAAATGCGGCTCGGTGCTGAGGATGTATTTGATCTGCTTCGGGTCGAAGCCGAGCCGGCGGATATTCGCCTCGATCGCGCCCACCGCCTGCGGCAGCGCGCCGTCGATCAGGATCAGTCCGGCATCGGTCTTGATCAGCCCGACATTGAGGCCGGCAAAGCCGACCAGATAGGTATTGCCGAATATCCGCACCGGCGCCTGTGGCTTGAGCCAGCGCGCGGCGCTGTCGGGTGCGACCGGCCGCAACAGCGGGTCTTCGTTGCCCTGCGAAAAAGCGACCGAGCCGATCAAGGCCGCAGCCAGGCTCATGACGAACAACATGGCGCGAAACATCTCTTGTCCCCTTGAAACCTCACATGCTCATGGAATGCCGCTTGAGCGGCCACGGCGCAAAGCACGATATCTCGACATAGCCATGAGCTGGGTTCATGGCTTGAACATGGATCGCGCCCAACTTCCGCTCAATGCCCTGCGCGCCTTCGAGGCGTCGGCGCGCCATCTCAACTTCACCCGCGCCGCGCTCGAACTGCGCGTGACGCAAGGGGCGGTCAGCCATCAGGTCGCGGCGCTCGAGGCGCGGCTCGGCGCGCCGCTGTTCCGTCGCCTGCCGCGCGGGCTCGCGCTGACCGACGAGGGCCATGCGCTGGTTCCGGTCGTCGCCGACGCGTTCGACCGGGTCGGCGCGATGCTCGATCGCTACGCCGGCGGGCGGCTGCGCGAGGTGCTCACGCTCGGCGTGGTCGGCACCTTCGCGACCGGCTGGCTGCTGCCGCGCGTCGCGGCGTTCACCCATGATCACCCGCATGTCGACCTGCGTATCATGACCAACAACAACCGGGTCGATCTGGCCGGCGAGGGGCTCGATCTCGCGATCCGCTTCGGCGACGGCGCGTGGCACGGTACCCATGCCGAGCCGATCCTCGAGGCCCCGCTGACGCCGCTATGCTCCCCGGCGATCGCCCGGCGCCTCGGCGGTGAGGTTGGCGCGCTCGCCCGCGAGACGTTGCTCCGCTCCTACCGCCCCGACGAATGGGCACGCTGGTTCGCGCTCGCGGGTGAGAGCTGTCCGCCGCTCCACGGCCCGATCTTCGACAGCGCGGCGTTGATCGTTACCGCCGCGATCGCCGGGCACGGCGTCGCGCTCGCCCCGCCCGCGATGTTCGCGCACGAGCTGACCGCCGAACGCCTTGTGCGGCCCTTCGCGCTCGAATTGTCGGCGGGCGGCTATTGGCTGACCCGCCTCAAGTCGCGCCGCGAGACACCCGCGATGCGCGCCTTTGCCGGCTGGCTGGTAGCGTCCGCCGCGCCGTGACGCGCCCACGCGATACTTAACCGGCTGCGGCGGGGTCTTCCGAAGCGGTTCGTTAACCATCCGCGGCTAGCACCGGAGCATGTCTCGCATCACCGCCCCGCTGGCTTTCCGGCACGATGTCGCGCCGCTCGACGTGTCGATCGTCATGCCGTGCCTCAACGAGGCGATCAGCCTGCCGCATTGCATCGCCAATGCGCATGATGCGCTGGCCGAAATCGCGCGCCGCTTCGGCCTCGCCGGCGAGATCGTCATCGCCGACAACGGTTCGACCGACGGCAGCCAGGACATCGCCACCCGGCTCGGCGCGCGCGTCGTCGCGGTGCCGCGCAAGGGTTATGGTGCGGCGATCATCGGCGGCGCCGAGGCCGCCTATGGCCGCTACCTCGTCATCGGCGACGCCGATGGCAGCTATGATTTCACCGATGGCGTGGCGATGGTCGAAAGCCTGATCGAGGGTGCGGACTTGTGCATGGGCTCGCGCTTTCGCGGCGGCATCGCCCCCGGCGCGATGCCGTGGAAGAACCGCTATATCGGCAACCCGATCCTGACCGGCATGCTCAACCTGCTGTTCCGCAGCCGCGTCGACGATGCGCATTGCGGGCTGCGCGCGATCACGCGCGACGCCTTTCTCGACCTGCGGCTCGACAGTGACGGCATGGAATTCGCCAGCGAAATGGTCGTCAAGGCGAGCCTGCGTCGCTTCCGTATCACCCAGACCCCCGCGACGCTGTCGGTCGACCTGCGCGACCGCCCGCCGCATCTGCGTCCGTGGCGCGATGGCTGGCGGCATCTGCGCTACCTCGTCATGCTCAGCCCGACCTGGGCGTTCGGTGTCCCGGCACTCGTCGCGATGGGCGTCGCGGCGGTCATCCTGCTCGTTGCGACCTTGCACTATCTCGCCGTCCTGCCCGGCACCGGCCCGTTCGGCGCGAGCTGGGCGATCGTTGCCGGATTCCTGTTCACCGCCGGCCATTTCGCCGCGTTGATGGCGGTCGTCGCGCATGTCGTCGGCGTCCATCAGGGTTACCGCATGCTGCGCCCGTCGCTCGGCCGGCTCGGTCACTGGCTCAGGCTCGAGACGATGCTCGCCACCGGCTTCGGCCTCGCCGTCGCCTCGGTCGCGATGCTCGTCGCGATCGCGTGGCATTGGCGCGCCGATGATTTCGCCGCGCCGGCCAGCGTCCTGCCGCTGGTCATCGCCGCGATCACCGGCGCGGTCGGGTTGCAGACGATGCTCGGCGGTTTCGTCATCGCGATCGTCGGCGGCCATGCGACCGATTTCGTCTCGGCCAGGGTCGGCAAGCGCGCATGACCGCGCCGGTCCGCGTCGCGGCCATCGGGCTTGGCTGGGTCTGTCAGAACCGGCATCTGCCGGTCATGGATCGCTCGCCGCGGTTCGACGTCGTCGGCGTGATCGACCGCGCGCCCGGACGCGCCGGCGCCATCGCGAAGCAGCGCGGCTATCGTCACTTCAGCGAGGCCGCGACGCTGGCCGATATCGACTGGCTCGACCAGGTCGATGCCATCACCGTCGCCACCGCGCCGATGACGCACTTCGCGCTGGTCGAGGAAGCGATCGCGCGCGGCAAGCATGTGCTGACCGAAAAGCCCTTCACCATGACCGTCGCGGAAGGGACCGAGCTGGTCGCCGCCGCCAACAGCGCCGACCGCCGGCTCGCCATCGTGCACAATTTCCAGTTCGCGCGCTCGACCCGCCGCCTGTTCGACGATCTCGCCAGCGGCGCGCTCGGTACGATTCGCGGCGTCGATGCGGTGCAGTTCGGCAACCCCGGCCGGCGCCTGCCGACCTGGTGCGAGGAACTGCCGATGGGGCTGTTCTACGACGAGAGCCCGCATCTGCTGTATCTGCTGCGCGCCGTCGCCGGCCAGCTGTCGCTCGCCCGCTCGCTCGTCGTGCCGAGCCAGACCGGCCTCGCCACCCCGGCGCGGATCGAGGCCTATTTCCGGGGCGACAAGGCCGCTTGCCCGATCCGCCTGTCGTGCAATTTCGAAAGCCCCGTGAGCGAATGGTATCTGATGGTGTCTGGCGATCAGGGTCTCGGCATCGTCGACATCTTCCGCGACATCTATATTCGCCTGCCCAATGACGGGCGGCACGACACGCTGAAGGTGCTGCGCACCAGCCGCGTCGCGACCTTTCAGCACTGGTTACAACATCTCACCAGCGGCATCCCGCATCTCACCGGGCGGCTGAGCTACGGCAATGACGAATTGTTCGACCGTTTCGGTCGCGCGATCGGCGGCGAGACCGCCGCGCTCGCGCCGATCGACGGCGCGTCGGCGCTCGCCGTTCTCACGCTGCAACACGCCATCATCGATTCCGCGGAGGCGATCTACGCATGAGCAAGCTCGACCTTTTCAGCACCTTCACCTCGGCCTATCCGGCCCAGCCGGCGACCGCCTTCTGGCGCGCGATCGAAATCGAGGCGCTGGCGAGCCGCGACATCCCGCACGGCCTCGGACTCGACCTTGGCTGCGGCGACGGGCTGCTGACCGAAATCCTGCTCGACCGCATCGGGGAGCGCCGGCTCGTCGGCATCGACCTCGATCCGTACGAGACCGAGGCCGCGCGGCGCTTTCCCTTCTACGAACGCGTCGACACCTGTTCGGCGGATGGCATCCCCGAACCCGACAGCCTGTTCGATTTCGTCATCTCGAACTCGGTGCTCGAGCATATCCCGCCGCTCGAGGGTACGATCGCCGAGGTCGGCCGCTTACTCAAGCCGAACGGACGCTTCTTCTTCACCGTGCCGGGTCCGGGCTTTCATGCGAATCTCGCCGGGCCGCTTTCACCCTGGGGCGACCGCGAAGATTATCTCGGCACGCTCGACAAGCGGCTGGCGCATTTCCACTATCTCTCGGTCGACGACTGGACGGCGATGCTGGGTCGTCACGGCCTCGTCCTCGATGTCGCGCTCGGCTATCTCGACCGCGCCGAGACGCGCCGCTGGGAGACGCTGTCGCGGCTCACCGGCGGGTTGCTCTACAGCGTGTTCGGCGAGACTTCGCGGCCGATCGAGATCCAGCGCAAGCTTGGCGTCCGCGCATTGCAGAATGGCGCCAACCTTCCCGCCGCGCTCGCCCGCCCGCTCGCCCGCGTGATGCGTGCCGGCGTCGATGTGTCGATCGGCCATCCGACATGGTGCGATATCGATGCCGCATCCTGCCTGTTGATCGAGGGTCACCGCGCGTGATCCGCGCCGGCATGATCGTCACCACGTCGCGCTATGCGGTCGTGGCGGGGTCGTGCCTGCTGATGCACAACGCGATCATGATCGCGGCCGACCGCGCCGGGCTGACACTGTTGCAGGCCGCCGCGACGTCCTTCTGCATCATGGTCGTCACCGGCTATCTGCTGCTCTCGGCCTTCGTCTTTCGCGGCACGCGCAGCTGGATCGGCTTTTCGCGCTACACCGGGGCGATGGCGGCGAACTTCCCGGTCTCGACCGGTCTCGCCTGGCTGTTCCTCGTGCCGCTGCACCAGCCGATGGCGATCGCCGCGCCCGCCGCGACGCTGATCATGGTGATCGTCAATTACGTCGCGAGCCATTGGGCGATCCTTGGCGGTCGCGCATCGCGGTCGCTGGGGGCGTGACGCGATGCGGCTGCTGACCGTCACGCATTTTTTCGAACAGCATGGCGGCGGCATCGAGCGCGTCGCCGGCCAGCTCAACCGCCGCTTCGTTGCGCAGGGTCACGACACCGACTGGGCAGCGGCCGAGGACGGCGCGATGCCCGGCGCTGCGACCGCCACGCCGGTGCCGATGCCGTGCTTCAATGCGATCGAGCGCCTTACCGGCCTGCCGATGCCGATCCCGGGCGTCACGGCGCTGCATCGTCTGGCGGTCGCCGTGCGCCGCAGCGACGCGGTGATCGTGCATGATGCGCTCTATCTCAGCTCGATCGCCGCGGTGCTGCTGGCGAAGCGCCACCGCAAGCCGGTCGTGCTGATCCAGCACATCGCCGGCATTCCGTTCGTCAATCCACTGCTCAAGCGCGTCATGGCGCTGGCCAACCGGCTGGTAACGCGGCCGATGCTGCGCGCCGCCGACCAGGTCGTCTTCATCAGCGATACGGTTCGCGACGCGTTCGCCGGGGTCGCCACGAAGCGCCCGCCGCTGCTGCTGTTCAACGGCGTCGATGCGACGATTTTCCGCCCCGCGCCGGCCGGCGATCGCGCCGCGGCCCGCGCCGTGCTCGACATCGCCGACGACCGGCCGCTGTTGTTGTTCGTCGGTCGCTTCGTCGAGAAAAAGGGCCTCGCGATCATCCGCCGCGCGGCAGCGGCGCGGCCCGACTGGCAGCTTGTGCTCGCCGGCCACGGCCCGATCGACCCCGCCACATGGGGCTTGCCCAATATCCGCGTCCTGCACGATCGCGCGGGCCCGTCGCTCGCCGCGCTCTACCAGGCCGCCGACATGCTGATCCTGCCGAGCGTCGGGGAGGGCTTCCCGCTCGTCGTCCAGGAAGCGATGGCATGCGGCCTGCCGGTCATCTGCGGTGCGGAGACGAGCCGCGCCGATCCGCGGGCGCGGGGGTGGCTGTCACCGGTCGAGGTCGACCTGCGCGACCCCGATGCCTCGGCCAGCCGCCTCGCCACCGCCATCGACACCCTTGTCATGAGCGACACCGATCGCGCGGCGATGAGCGATTACGCCAGCGCGACCTATGATTGGTCGGCGATGGCCGCGCGCATCACCGACGCGGCTTATCGCGCGAAGGCGACGATGCGGCACCCCGCCGACCGCGCCGCGTCCTCCAGTACGGCATAAGCTGGCGTCGTCACCGGCACCGGCTCGTCGAATGCGGACGCCAGCCCGCCGAGCTGTGCGGCGCCAAGAAACGCGATCGGCCCGCCCCGGCAAAAGCCGGCGATCTGCGATGGCGCGACCTGATGGCCGAGCAGCACCCAGGGTCGGTTCGAGAAATCCGGGCGGTTGAGCACCAGGTCCTGCGCGAACGGCGCGGCCGTGTCATCGATGATCACGATCCGTGCCGCCACCGCATCGCGCTTCGCGGCCGCCGCCGCGAACGGCACGACGATCCGCCGCGCCATCGCGGCGTGGAGCGGCACGAGCAGCGCGATGCTCGCCAGCGTCGCGCCGGCGAACGCCGTCACCGGCGCGCGCCCGCGCTCCTCGAGCTTGCGCCAGCCATAGCCGCCGAGCAGGCAGGCATTGCCGATCACGCCGTGGAGATAGCGATAGCCCCAGCCATGCCCCTGATAGGGTAGCAGGATCACCAGCAAGAGCACCGGCAGGAGCAGCCCCATCGCCAGCGCGCGCGCCACCGGGTCGACATTCCAGCAACGCCAGATGCCGTAGCCCGCCAAGGGCACGAGCAGCAGGTGCTGCCACGCGACGAAGCGCACCAGATTGGCCGCCATCAGCCCGACGCCCCACAGATGGAGCCCGGCCACGGCGTGCCGGAAACGCTCGATGAAGCCCACGCCCGACACGGCATTCGTCGCGGCCGCCGGCATCGCACCGTGCGCGCTGATCCACAGCGGCCAGCCGAGCCAGAACAGCCCGATCGCGGCATAGCCGGCACCATAGACCAGCAGCAGGCGCCACTTCTTCTCAGCCATCAGCCACGCCAGGAATGGCAGCACGAACAATGGGTGGAACAGCGGTTGATGCAGTCCGGTGGCGACGAAGCCGACCAGGATCGCCGCGGCGTGCGTCCAGCGCCGGTCCTTGAGGAACAACCACAGCCACAACAGGTTCAGCCCGAGATGCGCGCTCATCGCATAAGCGGTCATGCCGGTGATCCAGATCTGCGACGATCCGGCATAGAGCAACAGCGTGACGATCTGGCTCGACGGAGAGGTCGGCCACAGCCGCGCGGCGATGCGCCACAAGGCGACCGCGCCGATCGCGACCAACACCGGTCCGGTCAGGCTCGCATCGCCGAGCCGCAGGAAGAGCGCGCGGATTGCCGCGTTCATCGGCAGATAGGCCGAGACCCATGCCTCGTGCTGGCCGATCGGCAGGATGAAGGTCTGGTTAAAGCTTTCCGCCGCGTCGCGCAGCGCCGCCGGGATCGTCGCGAACAACTGCCCGCCGGCAAAGATCGTCGCGTCGAAGCTTGCCATCTGCTCGTCGCGGCTGAAGTCGAAGCGACCGAACACCAGTCGCGCGCCGAGCCAGCAGCTCAGCGGCACGATCACCGCCGTCGCGATCGCGATCGTGCGCGGCGACAGGGCAGGCAAGGCGATGCGCCGCACCGGCAGCCACGCGAGCGCCATCACGGCGGCGCCGATCGACGCGATTGCCATGTCCTGCCGCAGCAGCAGAAAGCGCGCCATGCCGTCATTGTCGGCGGCGGGCGGATCGTGTGGTGCCAGCAGCCAGGCGGCGGCGATCAGCAACAGCAACAGGCCCGCCGCGCCGAGGCCGACGCGCCGATAGCCTTGCCCCGTGCCATCGTCCTGCATTCCGTCCCCCTGCGGCCCGCCGTCGCGCTACCATCCCGTGTCTTAATGCACCGTGCCACGCGCCGGTCGATGTCGAAAGCGCGCTTCACCCATTCCCCTGCGGCGACAACCCGTGTAGCGCCGCCCGCCCATGCCGACTCCCCCACCCTTCACGCTCGGTCTCGATTTCGGGACCACCAACTCGGTCGTCGCGATGGCGCGCGGCGGCGTGTCCGATCTCGTCCCGCTTGCTACCCCGCACGGCCCGGAAGCCGCCTTCCGCTCGGCCTTGTGCTTCTGGGAGGATGAGGCGGTGCGCGGCGGCGTCGCGGTCGAGGCGGGGCCTTGGGCGATCGCCGAATATCTCGAATTCCCGCAGGGCAGCCGCTTCCTGCAATCGTTCAAGTCGGTCGCGGCGAGCGCAACCTTCGAGCATGCCACGGTGTTCGAGAAGCGCTATCGCTTCGAGGACCTCGGCCGCCTGTTCCTCGACAAGATGGCGGCGCGGGCGGGCGGCGCGCTTGCCGGCGCGACGCGCATCGTCGTCGGTCGGCCGGTCGAATATGCCGGCCATCGCCCCGACGAGGCGCTGGCGCGACGCCGCTACGACATGATGTTCGGCGCGCTCGGCGAGGTCCATTATGTCTATGAGCCGCTTGGCGCGGCGTTCAGCTACGCCTCGCGCATCACCGAGCCGGCGACGATCCTCGTCGCCGATTTCGGCGGCGGCACGAGCGACTTCTCCGTGGTGCGGATCGCCGCGCCCGGTGCCGCGCGGCGCTGCGAACCGCTCGGCCATGCCGGTGTCGGCGTCGCCGGGGATCGCTTCGACGCGCGGATCATCGACCATCTCGTCATGCCCTTGCTCGGCAAGGGCGGGTCATATCGCTCATTCGACAAGATCCTCGAAATCCCGCGCGGCTATTTCGCCGACTTCGCCGACTGGTCGCGGCTCGCGCTGATGCGCAACCGCCGCACGCTCGCCGAACTCGAGAAACTGCGCCGCGCGGCGCTCGACCCCGATGCGATCGGCCGGATGATCGCGGTGATCGAGGAGGAACTGGGTTTCCGGCTCTACGAGGCGGTCGGCCAGGTCAAGCGCGACCTGTCGGCGGCGGAGACGGCGCATTTCCGTTTCGCCGGCGCCGGCCTGGCGATCGAGGCCGATGTCACGCGGGCCGATTTCGAACGCTGGATCGCGCCCGATATCGCGCGGATGGAAGCGGCGGTCGACCGCGCGCTGGCGATGGCGGCGGTCGAGCCGGCGGCGATCGATCGCATCTTCCTGACCGGCGGTTCCTCGCTCACGCCGCGCATTCGCCGGCTGTTCACCGAACGGTTCGGCGAGGAACGCATCGCCAGCGGTGGCGAACTGACGTCGATCGCCCATGGCCTCGCGCTGATCGCCGAGCAGGACGACCTTGCCGCCTGGTCGGCGTGAGCTCTCAACCCTTGAATCGCGGCCGCCCCATGAAGTCGCGCTTCGCGAGACTGACGCCCTTCCAGCGCAGGATGTCGTAGGCGGTCGTCGCGTGGAAATAGAAATTGGGTTGCGAGAAGGACAGCAGGAATTCCTCGGCGCAGAAGTCCATGTGCCGCTCGCCGAAGGAGAAGCGCATGTCGCGGCCGACAAAGCCATCCACCTCGGCCGGCTCGATCGTCGCCAGCGCGTCACGCGCCCCGGTGATCGCTGCGCGCAGCCCGGGAAAATCCAGCGGAAAGGCCGAGCGATCGGGTGAGAACACGCCCGCCCGCACCCCTTCGATCGCGCCGAGCGAGTGAACGGCGGTCGACTTTACCTGATAGGCGAAGGGCAACATGTCCTCGGCGAGGCGGGCCTGGATCAGCTCTTCGGGCGGCGCTCCCGTCTCGCTGCAAAATGCCTCCGCCTTGTCGAGCAGCCCGGCGACCGCTTCGAGGATCTGCAGGTTTGACGGGATGATGGCGGCGTAGAGCGAGAAGGCCATGGTCTTTCCTTTCGGGGTCTTGACGGCCGGTTCTTATGCGCGGCCCACGCAAACGTCACCCCGGCTTGCCGCGGTGCCGGTCACGCTGGCGGTGCCTCGCCAGCGCGGTCGCCGAGGCTCCGCAACAACCCGGGCAAATGCCACCCCAGCGCGGTAGCCCGATAGACATAGCTGGCGAGCAGCGCGAGCCAGATGCCGGTCGCGCCCCATGGCCGCAGCGCGAGGTCGGTGACGATATACAGCCCGGTCGAGACGATCGCCGCGTTGCGGAGCGCGCGGCCCCGTGTCGCACCGATGAAGATGCCGTCGAGCAACCAGGCCGGAAAGCCGATCAGCGGCAGGATGACGACCAGCGGCAACAGCGCGATCGCCTGTTCGCGCACGCCGCCATCGACCACCAGCAGCCGGATGCTGGGCGCACCGAACAGCGCGATCAGCAGGCCGGCGAACAACGCCACGCCAAGCGAGAATTCCGCCGTCAGCCGGATCGCGCGCAGCAAGGTCGTGCGCGATCCCGCGCCGAGCGCATGGCCGACGCGGCTCTCGGCGGTGAAGGCGAAACCATCGAGGATGAAGGCGACCAGCCCGACCGCCTGCATCAACACCTGGTTGGCGGCGAGCGGCGTCGCGCCGAGCCGCGCCCCGGCATTGGCGAACCACGAAAACAATATGAGCAGCGCGATGGTGCGGATCATGATGTCGCCATTGACCGCGAACAGCCGCTTCAGCGCGTCGCGGTCGACCAGCCGGGCGCGGTCCTTGAGCGCATGGAGATGCGGGCGCACCAACCACAGTCCGGTGCCGAGCGCGATCCACTCGGCCGAGGACGTGCCCAGCCCGACGCCGCGCGCGCCCATCTGCCAGTGCCACACGAACAGGATGTCGAGCACGACATTGGCGAGGTTCATCACGATCTGCAGCGCCAGCGCCGCGCGGGTTCGCCCGAGCCCGAGCAGCCAGCCATTGATCGCGAACACCGCCAGCCCGGCCGGCGCGCCGAAGAAGCGCGCGGCGATGAACGGTCGCGCCGCGGCATGCACCGCGCCGCCGCCGGCGAAGATCGCCAGCGCCAGCGGGATCAGCAGCAGTTGGAGCGCGAACAGCACCGCGCCGACCGCCAGCCCGATGCCCAGCCCGCGTACCAGCAGCGCATCGACCTCGGCCGCGTCCCCCGCACCATTGGCCTGCGCGGTCATCCCGGTCATGCCCATGCGCAGGAAGCCGAAGCTCCAGAACAGGAAATTGACGATCGTCGCGCCCAGCGCGACCCCGGCCAGCGCCGCCGCGTCGCCGGTCCGCCCGATCACCGCGGTATCGACGATCCCGACCAGCGGCACCGTCGTCTGGCCGAGCATGATCGGCCAGGCCTGGGCGAAGATCGACCGGCGGGTGAGGGCGGTGGCGGGCATGGTCGGCGCCTGGGGGCTCTGTCGGGCGACCGCTAGCCGCGCAGGCGGCGCTCTTCCTCGAACATGTAGTCGCGCGTGATCGGCAGGACGTGGCGATTGCGCGCGAACTGCAGCTGGTAATTGACCATCCCGCCAAAGCGGAACGCCGCCGCCGCACCGGCGAGGTAGAATTGCCACATGCGGTAGAAATCCTCGTCGTACAGCGCGACGATCGCGTCGCGCGCGGCGACGGTGCGGTCGTACCAGTGATCGAGCGTGTAGCTGTAGTGCAGCCGCAGCACCTCGACATCGGTCAGCATCAGCCGCAGCCCCTCATTGGCGGCAACGATCTCCGACAGCGCAGGGTTATAGCCGCCGGGGAAGATATATTTGGTGGTCCATTTGTCGGTCACGCCCGGCCCGCCGGCCCGGCCGATCGTGTGCAGCAGCATCACGCCGTCCGGGGTCAGCAGGTCGCGGCACTGGCGGAAGAACGTGGTATAATGCGCCGGCCCGACATGCTCGAACATGCCGACCGAGACGATGCGGTCGAACTGGCCGGTGACATGGCGATAGTCGATCAGCTCGAAACGCACCTTGTCGGCGACGCCAGCCTCCGCGGCGCGGCGTTGCGCGACCTTGAGCTGTTCCTCCGACAGCGTCACGCCGAGCACCTCGGCACCGGTCTTGCGGTGCAGGTACAGCGCCATGCCGCCCCAGCCGCAGCCGATGTCGAGCACCTTCATGCCCGGCGCGAGCGCCAGCTTGGCGGCGATATGCGCCTTCTTGTCGTCCTGCGCCTGTTCGAGGCTGTTCGCCGGGTCGGTGAAATAGGCGCAGCTATATTGGCGGTCGCTGTCGAGGAACAGGTCGTAGAGCCGGTCGGACAGGTCGTAGTGATGCGCGACGTTGCGTTTGGAGCGGCGCGCCATGTTGATCCGGTCGATGCGGTGCGTCACCGCCTGGATCGCGCGCCGCGTCGGCGCCGCCGCCAGCGCGTTGGCGCCCGCTTCCCACGGGTCGTTGCCGGTCAGCAGGTTGACCAGGTCGCGCACATCGCCCTGCTCGACGATCAGGCGGCCGCGCATATAGGCCTCGCCGGCGCCCAGCCCGGGGTCGCGCAGGATGCTCGCCGCGGCACCCTTGTCGGTGAAACGGACAGCCACCGTCGGAAAGGCCGGGTCGGGTGTGCCGAAGGTCCGGCTCTTGCCGTCGGCATGGTGAACAGTGAGCTGGCCGCGCTTGACGCGCGCCGCAAGGAACAAGTCGATCAGCGCCATTCGTCGCCACTATCAATCAGATGCCGGCATACCAATCGTAATCGACATTATCTTCCCAATATCCGCCCTTGCCCTTGCCGATGCCGTCGAGTGTGGCGACCGCATCGACCTTCATGACATATTTGGCGTGCTTGTAGCCGAGCTGCCGCTCGACGCGCAGCCGCACCGGCGCGCCATGCCCGACACTCAGCGGCGCGTCGTTGAGCGCCCAGGCGAGGATGGTCTGCGGGTGGAAGGCGTCGATCAGGTCGATCGATTCATAATAAGGCTGCCCGCCATAAAGATCGGCGCAGGTGAAGACGATGAAGCGCGCGGCGTCGCGGATGCCCGCCGCCTTGAGGATCGTGCCGAGCATCGGCCCGCGCCATTTGCCGATCGCGCTCCACCCTTCGACGCAATCGTGGCGGGTGATCTGGGTGCGCGCTGGCGTTGCCCGCAATTGCGGCAGCGAGATCGACAAGGGTCTGGCGACGAGGCCGCCGACCTGGAGCCGCCAGGCGGCGAAATTGTCCGCCACCATCGCATTGTAGTCGGGGGTGTTGGGGTTGGCGGTGCCGTTGGTCCGGAAGATCGGCGACATCTGGTCGGGGCGATATTCGGTGGCCATGGCGTGGCGCGTCGACAGCGCGCGTTGCAGCCCCTGATTCATCTTCTCGCCCGAGAACAGGATCTTGCGAAATCCGGGCTGCTCGGCGAGCTTGTCGCAGCCGCTCAGCACGAGCCCCGCGCCGAGCGCGCCGGTCGTCAGCACCGCGCGGCGGGTGATGATGCCGCTCATGACTTTTCCTCCGGCACGCGCCAGCGCCCGGTGATCATCGAGCGTATCTCGTTGATCGGCCCGGCGAGCAGGACGAGGATGAGGTGGACGATGATGAACGCGACGATGCCCGTCGCTGCGATGAAGTGCACCGAGCGCGCCGATGCCCGGCCGCCCATCAGGTCGAGCAGCCACGGCCAGGCGGCGTCCATCCCCGGCGACAGCGTCAGCCCCGACAGGATCATCGCCGGGATCAGCCCGAAGATCACCACGACATAAGCGAGCTTCTGGAAGATATTGTAGGCGGTCGGGTTCTTCGGATCATGGAAGCGCAGCGCGAGATGCTCCTTCGCGTCGTGCCACAAATGGCGCGGCGCCAGTTCGCCGGCGCGGACGCGCAGGTCGCGCTGGAAATGGCGATTGACCAGGCTGGCGATCATATAGCCGAGCAGCCCGAAGCCGAGCACCAGCGCGAACAGCAGGTGCCAGCGCCGCGCGATCGCGAGATTATAGTGGCTCGGGATCGTCAGCCACGACGGCATATGCGGCGGATTGTACCAGGCATGGTCGAAATTGGCGCCGTAATTGCCCCAGTAGAGATGCGGATGGGCATTGAGGATCGTCGCGCCGCTGCCGATCATGATCAGGATCGTGACGACGTTGATCCAGTGCCACAGCCGCGTCGCGACGCGGTGGCGATAGATCGTCGTCGGCACCGGCGCCGTCGGGGCGGGCGGTGCCGAATCGTCCGCGATGGCGTTTTGCTCTTCCATGGTTGGGGGAGCTTATAGCATTTGCGGCGTGCCGTGAACGCTCGACGGAGTCGCTGGATGACAAGGCACCATTTCTACGAGCCGCGGCACGGCCATGGCCTGCGACACGATCCGCTCAACGCGATCGTCGGGCCGCGACCGATCGGCTGGATCGGCAGCATCGGCGCGTCGGGCGTGCGCAATCTCGCACCTTACTCCTTCTTCAACCTGTTCAATTACCGCCCGCCGATCCTCGGCTTCGCCTCGACCGAGGTGAAGGACAGCGCCGCCAACATCGCCGCGACGGGTGAATTCACCTGGAACCTCGCGACGCGTGATCTCGCCGCGGCGATGAACGCCAGCGCGGCGACCGTGGCGCCGGAGGTCGACGAGTTCGATCTCGCCGGCCTCGACTCGGCGCCGTCACGGCTGATCGCGGCGCCGCGCGTCGCGGCCAGCCCGGTGAGTTTCGAATGCCGGCTGACCCAGCAGTTCGAGCTGACCGACGCGGCCGGCGCGGGGACCGGCGCATGGATGACGCTGGGCGAGGTCGTCGCGGTGCATATCGACCCGGCGATGCTCGAGGATGGTGTGTACGTTACGGCACGCGCCCGCCCGATCCTGCGCGGTGGCGGTGCGGGCGACTATTTCGAGATCACCGAGGATCGGCTGTTCAGGATGTCGCGGCCGCGCTGAATGACCGCTCCCCGGCCTTCGCCGCGGAGCGGAGCGCGAACGGCTTACCCCAGCGCGGCGAGCTTCTCTTCCGCCTGGCGATCGAGTTCGGCGCGGCTCTTCTTCTCCGACGCGGTCTTGAGCTGCCCGCATGCGGCGTCGATGTCGCGGCCGCGTGGCGTGCGCACCGGCGCCGAGATGCCGGCCTCGAAGATGATGTCGGAGAAGCGCCGCACGCGCTCGGGCGTCGAGGTGTCGTAGGGCGCGCCCGGCCACGGGTTGAACGGGATCAGATTGACCTTGGCGGGCAGGTTGTAGTGGCGGATCAGCCGAACCAGCTCATGCGCCTCGGCGTCGCTGTCGTTCTTGTCCTTGAGCATGACATATTCGAAGGTGATGCGCCGCGCATTGTTGGCGCCGGGATAGTCGGCGCACGCCTGGAGCAGTTCCTCGATGCCGTATTTGCGGTTGATCGGCACGATCTCGTCGCGCACTTCCTTGGTCACGGCGTGGAGCGAAACCGCCAGGTTGACGCCGATCTCGGCGCCCGCGCGCGCCATCATCGGCACCACGCCCGAGGTCGACAGGGTGATGCGGCGCTTCGACAGCGCCAGGCCGTCACCGTCCATCACCAGCTTCAAGGCATCGCGGACATTGTCGAAATTATAGAGCGGCTCGCCCATGCCCATCATCACGATGTTGGTCAGCATGCGGCCTTCGGGCTGGCTCGGCCATTCGCCGAGCGAGTCGCGCGCGAGCATCACCTGGCCGACGATCTCGCCGGCGGTCAGGTTGCGCACCAGCCGCATCGTGCCGGTGTGGCAGAAACGGCAATTGAGCGTGCAGCCGACCTGGCTCGACACGCATAACGTCCCGCGATCGGCATCGGGGATGAACACCATCTCGTAATCCTGCCCGTCCGGCGCGCGCAGCAGCCATTTGCGCGTCCCGTCAGTCGAGACCTGCGCCTCGACCACCTCGGGGCGGCCGACGACGAAGCGCTCCGTCAGCCACGGATGCTGGGCCTTGGCGATGTCGGTCATCTGCGCGAACTCGGTCGCGCCGCGATTGTAGAGCCAGTGCCAGATCTGCTTGGCGCGCAACTTCGCCTGTCTGGGCTCCATGCCGGCATCGGTCAGCGCGGCGCGCAGTTCGTCCTTCGACAGGCCGATCAGGTCGATCCGGCCATCGGCGCGCAGCGGTGCATCGCGCGGTACGGGCACGGGGTCGAAATGCCCGGGAAGGGGCATGGGCGGCGCTACGGTGTCGAGCATGACGCGGCCATAGCGGAAATCCGGTGCTTTTGCCAGCGGCGCACCGTTGACCGCCGACAGGGCGATGTCAATCGCCGTGCCATGTGTCTAACACCATGAATAATAATGTATTTTGCCCGGGCGATGACAGTTATGTTGCACTGCAACAAAATACTTGCGCGCGGTCGCCGAGGCTATTATATTGCGGTGCAGCATGGAACGACAGGAGGCCGTCATGGCCAGCAAGGACCCGAAGACCGTGACGACGAAAACGCCCGCCAAGTCGGCGGCGAAACCCGTTGTCGCGTCAGCGCCCGCCAAGTCGGTCGCCAAGCCCGTCGAGGCGAAACCCGCCGCGGAAACGTTCGTCGGCGCGCCGGCGACTTTCCCCGACACCGCCGCGCCCGTCGCGGCCAAGATCGAGCAGGCCGTGGCCGCCTCCGTGGCGGCGATCGAAGAAGCCGCCGATACCGCAGTGAAGACCGTAACCAAGACGATTGAAGCAAACCCTGTGGCGGCCCCCGTGCTCGCCGCCGTCAAAAAGGAAGTGACCACCATGGAAGCCACGCTGAAGACCGCCGCCGAAAAGACCCAGGCCTATGTCGCCGAAGCCAATGATCGCGCCAAGGCCGCGATGGAAAAGGGCGCCAAGATGTTCGAGGACATGAACGACTTCAACAAGGGCAATGTCGAAGCCCTGGTCGAGTCGGGCAAGATCGCCGCCAAGGGCCTGGAAACGATGGGCCAGAGCGCCGCGGACTATGCCCGCAAGTCGTTCGAGGGCGCGACCGCCACGCTGAAGAGCCTGTCGAGCGTCAAGTCGCCGACCGACTTCTTCAAGCTGCACAGCGACTATGTCCGCTCGTCGTTCGACTCGATCGTCGCCGAGACCTCGAAGACCACCGAAGCGATGCTCAAGCTCGCCGGCGAGGTCGCCCAGCCGATCTCGAACCGCGTTGCGGTTGCCGTCGAGAAGGTCAAGGTTGCCGCGTAACGCCTCGCGCGACGCGACTGCCAACAGGAAGGGGCGGCGCCGGTTCGGCGTCGCCCTTTTTCGTCTATCGTGCGAACTAACCGTCTACCCCTCTTGCCCTTGGGCCACGACGTGCCATATTTTCGCACTCACATGATCAAGCGACCAACATCCATCGCGCGGGCCGAGCGCCTCGGCGACGACAATCAGGGCGGGGGCGACAATGAGCCGCCCGGCACCGGCCTTGGTCTCGCCACGCGCACCCGCACGCGTACCAAGCAGCCGACCCCCTATCGCGTGCTGATCCTCAACGACGATTATACGCCGATGGAATTCGTCGTGCTGGTGCTGCAGCGCTTTTTCCGCATGAACATGGAAGAGGCGACCCGCGTCATGCTCCACGTCCACCAGAAGGGCGTCGGCGTGTGCGGCGTGTTCAGCTACGAGGTCGCCGAGACCAAGGTCAGCCAGGTGATCGACTTCGCCCGCGAGAACCAGCATCCGCTGCAGTGCACGCTGGAAAAGGCGTAAGGCGCCCGCGCTTTCTTCGACAAGTCGGTACGCGCCCTTGCGCGGTCGGGGTGGGGCGGTAGATACCGTCCATGGATCGTATTCTCATTCGCGGCGGCAACCGCCTTTCGGGCAAATTGCCGATTTCCGGCGCCAAGAACTCGGCGCTGACCCTCATGCCGTGCGCGTTGCTCACCGAGGAACCGGTGACGCTGCGCAACCTGCCGCGGCTCGCCGATGTCGACAGCTTCGGGCATCTGCTCAACCAGCTCGGCGCCTCGACCCAGATCGAGGGCGCGCGCCCGGAAGATTTCGGCCGGGTGATGACGATCCGTGCCGGCAAGCTGACCGCGACCGAGGCGCCATACGACATCGTGCGCAAGATGCGCGCCTCGATCCTCGTGCTCGGCCCGTTGCTCGGTCGCGCCGGTGAGGCGACGGTGTCGCTGCCCGGCGGTTGCGCGATCGGCAACCGCCCGATCGACCTGCACCTGAAGGCGCTGGAGGCGATCGGTGCCAGCCTCGAAATGGCCGCTGGTTACGTCAAGGCGACCGCGCCGGGTGGGCGGCTGTCGGGCGGCAAATACACCTTCCCGATCATCTCGGTCGGCGCGACCGAGAATGTCGTGATGGCCGCGGTCACCGCCAAGGGTGGCTCGATCATCGAAAATGCCGCGCGCGAGCCCGAGATCGTCGATCTGTGCAACCTGCTCGTCGCAATGGGCGCGAGCATCAACGGCATCGGCACCGAGACGCTGGAGATCGAGGGCCGCGACCGCCTCCACGGCGCGACCTATCGCGTGATGCCCGACCGGATCGAGGCCGGCAGTTATGCCTGCGCCGCGGCGATCACCGGCGGGTCGCTGGAACTGGTCGGGGTCGGCATGCACGACATGCGGGCAACCGTCGCGGCGCTGGTCCAGGCCGGCGTGTCGGTGACCGAGAAGAACGGCAACCTGCTGGTCGAAGCAAGCGGCAAGCTCGGCCCGCTGACGCTGTCGACCGCGCCCTACCCCGGTTTCGCCACCGACATGCAGGCGCAGTTCATGGCGATGCTGTGCAAGGCCGATGGTGCCAGCGTGCTGACCGAGACGATCTTCGAAAATCGCTACATGCACGTGCCGGAACTGGCGCGGATGGGCGCCGACATTCTCGTCCAGGGCCGCACCGCCGTCGTGCGCGGGGTCGACCGGCTGGTCGGCGCGCCGGTGATGGCGACCGACCTGCGCGCCTCGATGAGCCTGATCCTCGCCGGCCTCGCCGCCGAGGGCGAGACGCAGGTCCAGCGCGTCTATCACCTCGATCGCGGCTATGAGCGGCTGGAAGAGAAGCTCAGCGCGGTGGGGGCCGATATCGAGCGCGTCGGCGACGGGTGATCTTCAGCGCCCGGCGGCGAGCCAGCGAGCGGCGCGAAGCTCGGCGACGGCGCGGCGCGCGACCGGCACCGTCATGCCGTTGATCAGATGCAGCCGCATCGATCGTGCCGGCCCGTCGATCCGGGTTATGGCGGCGCGCGCCACCCACCAGGAGCGATGGACGCGCATCCCCTCGGTCGCGGTCAGACCGGCCATGGCGCGCGCCATCGGCATCAGCAGCAAGGCCGCGCCGTGCGGGGTGTGGACGCGGACATAATGGTCCTCCATCGCCAGGCACAGTATCTCGCGGCCCAGATGCGGCGGCATTTGCGCCCATAGCGACGCCGCATCGTCGGCGTCGCCTTGCTCGATCGCTGGATGTGATGCCGCCGCCGGCGCGCGCAGCACGCCCGTCCAGGTGGCGTAACCGAGGACCAGCGGCACCGCGACCAGCAACGCCTCCATATACCAGGTAAGCGGCGTGATCGGGATGTGCGCCAGCACCGGCCAGAACCACAAGGCCAGCATGCGCGTCACGATCGCCTGCGGGATCGTCGCCAGGACGACGAGGAAGGTCGCGACGATCCAGGGTGAAACGCCGACCGAGCGGGCAATCGGCGGAATGCGCGCCACGGCAACGCCGTAAACCGCGACGCCGAGCCACATCGAAACGACCCAATAGACGATGCGATATTCGGCACTGCCGTTGAGAAAGCTGCCGAACGGCCCGGCCAGGCCAAGGAACACGCCCACGACCGTTGCGGCAACCACTGTCCGCGCGATCATCGCGGCGCTGTGCTCGCCTGGTGTCGCCGTCATCATGGCCGTCAACGTATCGGCTCGACGCCGCGGCGGCAAACGCGTCCGCCGGCGAACCCGTTCGCCCATTGGCGAAACGGCCCTCGCCAAAGAGGCATGTCGGATGACAGCCGCCGGGCTCCACCGCAACCGGATAGCCCGCCATGATTGCTTCGATTCGCTACCTCGCCTGCCTGCTCGCCGCGCTCATATCGCCCATCGCGTCCACCGCCGCCGCGCCGCCCGGTGCGGCGCGCAATATCGGCTTTCAGCATCTGGAGGTCGACGGCACGGAAATCGGCATCTGGTACCCGACCGACGCGGAGGCGGCGCCACATCCGCTCGGACTGTTCTCGCAGACCGTCGCGCCCGACGCGCCGGTTGCCGGGCAGGGTTTGCCGCTGGTCGTCATGTCGCACGGCAATGGCGGTGGCTTTACCGGACATTACGACACCGCGCTGGCGCTGGCACGGGCCGGCTTCGTCGTGGCGGCGCTGACCCATCCCGGCGACAATTGGCGCGACCAGAGCCGCGCGCTCGATGTCGCCGCGCGACCGCGCGCGTTGAGCGCCCTGATCGACTATATGCTCGGTCGCTGGCCGGGCCATGCCGCGATCGACGCGCATCGCATCGGCGCGTTCGGCTTTTCCTCGGGCGGGTTCACCGTGCTGGCGGCGGCCGGCGCAGTCCCCGACCTCGGCCGCTTGCGACAACATTGCGCCGAGCATCCGATCTATTTCGACTGCACCCTGCTGGCGGCCCATCGGGATGCGGCGGCGACATTGTCGGCGCCTGCATCGTGGCATGCCGACCACCGCATTCGCGCGCTGGTCGTCGCCGCGCCGGCGCTCGGCTTTACCTTCGATCGCGCGGGTCTCGCCGGGCTGACGATGCCGATCCAGCTATGGCGCGCGGCGGACGATCACGTCCTGCCGCAGCCCGATTATGCCGATGCCGTGGCGACGAACCTGCCGGCACCATCCGACTATCATGTCGTGCCGGGCGCCGATCACTTCGACTTCCTCGCACCGTGCAGCCCGGCCCTGGCGGCACAGGTGCCGGCGATCTGTCACAGCGCCCCCGGCTTCGACCGCGCGGCCTTCCACACGAGCTTCGATGCGGCCGTCGTGGCGTTTTTCGCGCGGGCGCTCGGTTGACAGCAAGGATGCTTCACCGCCGCGAGTACCACGACTTTGGCGCTGTCGCGGGCCTATCCTCGCTACGTCGTGATTCAATCGTCGCCCGCGTGGCGTTATCCGGTCGCGCCGCCAATGCGTTCGTGCCGGCGCGGCGCGGCTCTTTCTCATGGTCGATGTTGGATATGGCCCGGCTGTTCCGGGCGCTGTTCCCGGCTGTTCGCCGCGCTGTTATTGCCGCTGTTACGCGGCTGTTCCTGGAGCCTGATACTTCGCAGCAAGCTCTTGGTAACGAAACGGAAAAATACGCCGGGCCGGTAACGGCGCTGTTCCGAAGCTTTTTCGAGCCGGAACAGCGCTGATATGTTGGAGATGCCGACCGCGGCGGTCGCGGCTCAGATCGCGTCGAGTGCCTGGGTGAAATCGGCGATCAGGTCGTCGGCGTCCTCGACGCCGATCGAGATGCGCACCAGATTGTCGGTGATCCCCAGCGCCTGTTTGCGCGCCTCGGGCACCGACAGATGCGTCATCGCCGCCGGGTGGCTGGCGAGTGTCTCGGTGCCGCCGAGGCTGACCGCGAGCTTGGCGATCTTGAGTGCGTCGAGAAAGGCGAACGCCTCCTTCTCGCCGCCCTTGACGATCAGCGAGAAGGTCGAGCCCGCCCCGGTGCAGTGGCGGCGATAGATGTCGGCCTGGCGCTCCATGCCGGGCGTGTCCTCGAGAAAGCCGAGATAGCCGACGCGCTCGACCTTGGGGTGGGTGCGCAGATAGGCGCAGACCTTGGCGGCGTTCTCGCCGGCGCGGCTCATCCGCAGTTCGAGCGTCTCGAGGCTGCGCATCAGCATCCATGCGGTGTTGGGGTCGCAGATCGTGCCGATCGTGTTGCGCATCAGCCGGATGGTGTTGATATGCTCCTTCGAGCCGAGCACGCCGCCCGCGACGAGGTCGCTGTGTCCGCCGGCATATTTGGTCAGCGAATAGACCACGATCTCCGCGCCATGCTTGAGCGGCTGGAGCCACAGCGGGCCGAGAAAGGTATTGTCGATCGCGATCGGCGGCTTGGTCGCGGCGTTCTTGAAGATCGCGTCGCGGCTCGCCCGCACCGCCTCGATGTCGACCAGCGCGTTGGTCGGGTTGGCCGGGCTTTCGAGATAGATCAGCGCGACATTGCCGCTCGCCGCCTTGGACAGCACGGCGTCGATCTCCTCGCGCGTCGCGCCGGCCGGGAAGTCGAGCCAGTGGACGCCGAAGCGGCCAAGGATGCGCGCGATCAGCGTCTCGGTCGCGGCATAGAGCGGGCCGGAATGGACGATCGTGTCGCCCGGCTTGACCATCGACAGGAACAGCGTGGCGATCGCCGACATGCCCGACGAAAAGGCCAGCGCGTCCTCGGAATCCTCCCAGATGCCGAGCCGGTCTTCGAGAATCTCCTGGTTCGGGCCGTTGAAGCGGCCATAGACGAGGCCCTCCGATCCGCCCGGGCGCTTGCCCGTGACGCCCTCGAAATGGCGCTTGCCGGCGGCGGCGTTGGGGAAGACGAAGGTCGAGGTCAGGAAGATCGGCGGCTTGAGCGCGCCTTCCGACAGCGTCGGGTCATAACCGTGGCCCATCATCATGGTCGATGGCTTGAGCTTGCGCCCGCCGATCGATTCGACGCTCTTCTTGGGTTTGCCGCGCGCGGGGACGCTGGTCGGGTCGACTTCGGTCTCGTTCTTGTTGGCCATCGGGATACTCTGGAAAAGGTAAGGATGTGCTCCTCTAACGCGCGATTGTTGCAAATGATACCATCGTCGCGACGCGCGCGCGCAGCCTACAGCCCGATGATCGAAATCTGCCGTCCATAGGTTGGCTCGGCACGGTGCGTTGCGCGGCGAAAGCTGAAGAAGCGGCTTTCGTCGGCATAGGTGTCGAGGCCGAGCGCGGCGATCCGCGTCACGCCGCCGATGGCGAGGCGATGCGTGACATAGGCTTCGAGATCGAACTGGTGGTGGCCGGGCTTGCCGGGCGCGAAGAAGCGTTCGTTGGCGGGGTCGGCCGCTTCGAAGCGCTGCGCGAAGCCGTCATCGACCTCATAGCTGGCGCGCGCGATGCACGGGCCGATCGCGGCGGCGATGCGCTCGCGCCGTGCGCCGAGCCGTTCCATCGCGGCGAGCGTCGCGTCGGTGACGCCGCCGATCGCGCCCTTCCAGCCGGCATGCGCCGCGCCGACCACGCCGGCGGCGACATCGGCGAGCAGCACCGGTGCGCAGTCGGCGGTGACGATGCCGAGCGCGAGACCCGGGCGATCGGTGACCAGCGCGTCGGCATGCGGACGCGCGGCATCGTCCCACGGCTCGGCGACGGTGACCGCGTCGGCGCTGTGCACCTGGAACACGCTGACCAGCCGCACGCCGGGCAGGACGGCCTCGGCCGCGCGACGGCGATTCTCGGCGATCGCTTCCGGGTCGTCGTCCGAGCCGAGCCCGACGTTCAATCCGGCATAGGCGCCGGTCGACACGCCGCCACGCCGGCCGAGAAAGCCGTGCGGGACAGCGAGCATCGGTGCCCGGATCACCTCGACCGTCATAACACCAGCCTCATGATGCGGTCGTCGTCGATCGTCTCGCCGACGCGAAAGGCGTAGCGCCCGACCTCGCGGAAGCCATAGCGCTCGTAGAAGCGGTGCGCGCGGTGATTGTCGACATAGACGCTGTGGATGATCTCCTTCGCGCCGTGGCTGCGGGCATGTTCGAGCGACCAGTCCATCAGCACCGGCGCGACGCCCTCGCCCTGCCACGGCGCCAGCACATAGAATTGGTAGAGTTCGATCGCATCGGGCCGCCATTCGCCGGGGAAGGTTACCGGGCCCATCTTGACGAAGCCGATGATCTCGCCGTCCGCGAGCGCCAGCCGTACCGCGAAATCGGGGTCGGAGAGTTGCGACGGCAGGCCGTTGGCGCCGAACGCCTCGTCGAGGAAGGCGGCGAGATCGGACTGGCGATAGAGCGTGCCGAAGGTTTCGGTGAACGAGCGCCGTGCCATCGCGGCGAGCGCGGGTCCGTCGATCGTGCGGGCGTCGCGATAGTGAATGGTCATGCGAACCCCGCGGGAATGGGCCAATCGGGCGCGGTCAGCGCCAGCGCGCGGAACAGATGCCCCATCGCGTCGCTGCCGACCAGCCGGTTGCGGTCGGCGAGGATCGCCTCGGCGCGGTCGGGGGCGCCGGCGGCGAGCGCGGTGGCGCGCGCGTCGATCCCCAGGGCACCGAGCAGGTCGCGCTGGCTCACCGTGCCGTGCGGCACCGCGCCTTCGACCCGCGCCGCCGCGGCGAGCGTCGCGAAATCGACATGCGCGGTCAGGTCCTGCTCGCCGGGTGCATCGAACGGGTTGGCATAACCATGGCCGCGCACCGCCTGCAGCGTGTCGCCGATCGCCGGTCCCTCATAGCCATAATCGATCGCCAGCAGCGCGCCGCCCTGCGCGACGATGCGCCGGGCCAGCGCCCGTATCGTCGCCACGCTGGCGGGCGAGGTCTCGATGATCGATCCGGGCGGGGCGTCGCGCAAGCTCGGCGGGATCACCTCGTCGGGCAATGGCTTGCCGGGAATCGGCAGGAACAGCACGTCCTGGCAGGCGACCAGTCGCTCGTGCCAGCCCTCGCCCCAGCGCAGCAATTGCCGGATCGGCAGCGCGTCGAAAAATTCATTGGCGACGACGATCAGCGCGCGGTCGTCGGGCAGGGTGGTGACGTCGTCATGCCACGCCGCGTTCGGCACGCGTTCGGCTTGCGCCGCGCGCAGCACGGGGCTGGTCTCGACGAAATGCACCGCCGGGGTGAGGCCGGCGCTGGCCATCGCGCGCAAGGCGTCGGCGGCGAGCGTCCCCCGGCCGGGGCCGAGTTCGACCCAGGCGATGTCGGGGCGACCGGCGCGGTCCCACAGATCGGCGCACCACAGCCCGATCAACTCGCCGAATATCTGGCTGATCTCGGGCGCGGTGACGAAGTCGCCGCCGCGTCCGAGCGGATCGCGCGTCGCATAATATTGCGCGTTGGCGGCGGCCATGAACTGCGCGATCGGGATCGGCCCGGCGAGCGTGATCGCGCGCGCCAGCCGGTCGGCGAGGGTTCCGTCAGTCACGTCAGGCGACGCTTTCGTCCCCGGCGATCGGCACGACGCGGTGGCGGCGTTTGGCGGCGGTCAGCACCAGGTAGATCCCGCCGGCGATCATCGGCAGCGTCAGCACCTGGCCCATATGAATGACATTGTCGAAGAACGTGCCAGCGAACTGCGAATCGGGCTCGCGGAAGAATTCGACCGTGAAGCGCGACAGGCCATAGCCGATCAGGAACAGGCCGACGAGCTTGCCCGGTTCGTAACGCGCCTTGGTGCGCCAGAAGAAGAACCACAGCAACGCGAACAGCAGGATGCCCTCGAGACTGGCCTCGTAGAGCTGGCTCGGGTGGCGTGCGACGTCCTCGCCGGTGCGCGGGAAGACGATCGCCCAGGGCAGGTTGCTCGGCTTGCCCCACAATTCGCCGTTCACGAAATTGGCGAGACGCCCGAAGAACAGCCCGAATGGCACGCAGCAGGCGAGATAATCGTGGATCCGCAGCCAATCGAGCTTCTGCTGACGCGCGAACAGGATGATGCCGAGCGACGTGCCGATCATGCCGCCATGAAACGACATGCCGCCGTCCCACAGCCTGAGGATGCTCAACGGGTTGAGCAGCATGGCGGGGGCATAGAACAGCACATAGCCGATTCGCCCGCCGAGAATGATGCCGAGCGTGGCGTAGAACACCAGGTCGTCGGCATGGCGCCGCGCCATCGGCGCACCGGGCTGGGCAAGCAGCTTGATCAGGTACCACCAGCCGACGACGATGCCGGTGATGTAGGCGATCGAATACCATTTGATGTCGAATTCATGCCCGAATAACCTGATCGGGACCGCCACCGCATTGAGATGCAGGTCGGTGAAATGGATGTGCGACTGGGCTGCGGCGAGCGCGGTAAGGATCAAGGCTTTTCCCCGAGAGTTCGCGCCTCCATAAAGGCGCCCGGCGACAAGACCAAGAGGGAGAGCATATGCGCACAGATCTGGACCGGCGAATGGACGAGAGCATGGCCGCGCTGACCGGCGCGGGTGGGCCGCTCGCGCTGGGTTCGGTCGAGATCGGCGGCACCACGCTGCCGATGATTGTCACGGTACCGCCGTCGCTGCCGGGCTATTTCGCGCATTATGCCGCCGAGCATCACGACAAGACCTTCCTCGTTTCGGGCGACGAGCGGCTGAGCTTCGCGGCGGTCTATGCCGAGGCCGAACGAGTCGCGCGCGCGCTGATCGCGGCGCACGGCGTGCGGAAGGGCGACCGAATCGGCATCGCGATGCGCAACTCGCCGTCGTGGATCGCGCTCTACATGGGCATCATCATGGCGGGCGGCATCGCCACCCTGCTCAACGGCTGGTGGCAATCCGGCGAGCTCGCCGCGGCGATCACCGATGTCGATTGCGCGCTGGTTTTCGCCGATCCGCCGCGTGCCGCCCGGCTCGCCGAAATCCATGATCTGGGCGCGACGGTGATCGCGATCGACGACACCCCGCCGCTCGCCATCGCGCTTGCCGAAGTCACCGCGCACAGCGGCGCCGCGATCCCGTTGCCGGCGCTGACCGGCGATGACGATGCGACGATCCTGTTCACCTCGGGGTCGACCGGCCAGTCCAAGGGCGCGATCAGCGACCATCGCGCGGTCGTGCAGGCGATATATAATTACCTTGCCCAGGCGCTGGTCGCGCTCGGCATCGCCACCGCCGATGGCGTGGCGACCGACCAGCAGCATGCGACGCTGCTCAACGTGCCGCTGTTCCACGTCACCGGGGAGGTGCCGGTGTTCCTCCAGAGCTTCGCGATGGGTCGCAAGCTGGTGCTGATGCCGAAATGGGATGCCGAAGCGGCGATGCGGCTGATCGAGGCCGAGAAGGTGACCTATTTCGTCGGCGTGCCGCTGATGCGCTTCGAGATCCTCACCCACCCCAATCGCCACAAGTACGATCTTTCGACCGTCTCGGATTTCGCCGCCGGCGGCGCGCCGCGCCCGGTCGAGCATGTCCGGCGGATCGATGCCGAGATGGGCGGCGGGGCGCCGCTCGTCGGCTACGGACTGACCGAGACCAACGGTATCGGTTGCAGCAACTGGCGCAGCAACTATCTGGCCAAGCCGAGCTCGACCGGTCGGGCGCAGGCGCCGCTGGTCGATCTCGCCATCCTCGACGATCACCACAAGCCGGTGGCGCAGGGTTCGCGCGGCGAGGTCGCGATTCGCTCGGTGTGCAATTTCCGCGAATATTGGGGCCGGGCCCAGGCGACGCGCGATGCGTTCACCGCCGATCGCTATTTCCTGACCGGCGATGTCGGCTATCTCGACGAGGACGGTTATCTGTTCATCGTCGATCGCAAGAAGGACATCATCATCCGTGGTGGCGAGAATATCTCGTGCCAGGAAGTCGAGGCGGCGATCTACGAGCACCCCGCGATCGCCGAGGCCGCCGTGTTCGGCCTGCCCGATGAACGCTTTGGCGAAGTGCCCGGAGCGGTCGTCCTGCTGCGCGAAGGCGAATCGATGACGACCGAGGATCTGTGCGGTTTCCTGTTCGCGCATATTGCCGCGTTCAAGGTCCCGCAGCGGATCTGGTTCTCCGACGCGCCGCTGCCGCGGCTGGGGACCGAGAAGATCGACAAGGTGACCCTCCGGGCGATCTACCGCACTCTGGCTTGATTCGCCCGGTCGGAGGACTGGCCTTTCGGGAGGATTGGTGTTTTGCGTGTCTCGCGATAGAGCAGCGAGGATGGCGGTGCGCGATGTCCTGGACAAGATCGACCGGCGCACGCTGCTGATCGGCGGGGGCGCGGGGGCCGGGCTGATCGTCGCGCTTGCGGTGTGGCCGCGCAGCTACGCCCCCAACCTCACCGCCGCCAAGGGCGAGACGCTGTTCGGCGCTTGGCTCAAGATCGGCGAGGACGGCCATGTCACCGTTGCGGTGCCGCAGGCGGAGCATGGCCAGGGGGTCTATACCACGCTGCCGCAGATCGCTGCCGACGAGCTCGGCGCGGACTGGCGCACCGTCGCGGTCGAGGCGGCGCCGCTAAACCCGCTCTACGCCAACAAGCTCGGCGCCGAGGAATTGTTCGAGGGCGTGTTCGATCGTCTGCCCGCGCCGTTGCGCGACGCGCATGTCGTCCGCAGCGGCCTGATGCTCACGGCGGCGTCGAGTTCGGTGCGCGCGTTCGAGGACGATCTGCGCCAGGCCGGCGCCGCCGCGCGCGTCCTGCTCTGCAAGGCGGCGGCGAAGCGTTGGGGGGTCGACTGGCAGTCCTGCGGCACCGCGGCGGGCTTTGTCGTGCACGGCAAGGACCGGTTGCGCTTCGGCGCGCTGGCTGCCGAGGCCAAGGACTTTGGCCTGCCGAACCCGTTGCCGCTGCGCGGTGGCGATCCCGCGCGGCTCTACGGTCAGTCCGTACTGCGGCTCGACACGCCATCGAAGGTCAGCGGCGCGGCCAATTTCGCCGGTGACGTGCGCTTGCCGGGCATGGTCTTCGTCAGCATCCGCCAGGCGCCGATCGGGAACGCGGTGCTCACCCAGGTCGATCGCGCCGCGGCGGCGAAGATTCGCGGCATCGTCGGCGTGGTGACCACCGATCAGTGGGTCGCGGCGGCGGCCGATAATTGGTGGGCGGCGAACAAGGCGCTCGATGCGCTGGCACCGACCTTCCGGCTGCGTGGCACGCTGATCGGCACTGATTCGATCGTCCAGGCAATGAGCGCCGCGCTCGATGGCCCGGGCGAGCGGATGGCGGCGGTCGGCGATCTCGCGGCGGCGTTCAAGGGCGCACGGCTGGTCACCGCCGAATATCGTGTCGGGGTCGCGGCGCACGCCGCGATCGAAACGATGAGCGCCGCCGCCAGGCTCCAGGACGGGCGGCTCGAACTGTGGCTACCGACCCAGGCGCCGGGGCTGGCGCGCGCGGCGGCGGCGGCGGCGATCGGGATTTCGGAGAGCGATGTCACCGTCTATCCGATGCTGATCGGCGGGTCGTTCGGCGCCAATCTCGAACATCGCGCCGCCGAGCAGGCGGCGCTGCTCGCGCGGGAACTGGGCCGGCCGGTGTCGCTCGTCTGGTCGCGCGCCGAGGACATCATGCACGACCGCTTCCGGCCACCGGCGATGGCGCGGATGGCGGCGCGACTCGGCCCCAACGGCCAGATCCTTGGCTGGCTGGCGAAGATCGCCGCGCCGTCGACCGGACGCGAACTCGCCGCGCGGCTGATGGCGGGCGACCGCGCGACCGGCGCCGCGCTGGCGATCGACGGGCTCGGTGACGGCTATGCCGTCGCCGGGGCGACGCCGTTCTACCGCATGCCGGCCTATGCCATCGACCATCATCCGGTCGATATCGGCGTACCGACCGGCCATTGGCGCGGTGGGGCGCACATCTACACCGCCTTCTTCACCGAATGCTTCCTCGACGAGCTGGCGCATGTCGCCGGGACCGAGCCGATGTCGTTCCGCATCGGCATGCTCGGCGGCGATGCGCGGCTGGCGCGTTGCCTGTCGACCGCCGCGTCGCTCGGCGGCTGGGAAGGCGGGGTGCAGAATAGCGGGCAGGGCATCGCGTGCCACAGTTTCCGCGGCAGCCACATCGCCGTGCTCGCCGAAGCGCATATCGGCGAGGGGCAGGCGATCAGCGTCGACCGCATCGTCGCGGCGGTCGATTGCGGGCGGCAGGTCAACCCCGATATCGTCAGGCAGCAGATCGAGGGCGGGCTGATCTTCGGCATGGCGGCGGCCTCGGGCGCGAGTACGGGCTTTACCGAGAATGTCGCCGATGCCCGCGGCTTCCACGCGCTCGGCCTGCCGCGCCTGTCCGATACCCCCGACATCACCGTCGAGCTGATCCGCAGCGAAGCCGATCCCGGCGGCGTCAGCGAGCTCGGCGTTCCGGCGATCGCGCCGGCCATTGCCAACGCGCTGCAGGCCTCCACCGGCTTTCGCATGCGCACCCTGCCCCTCGTTCCCGGTGACGAATGACCCTGCCGCCCGATCACCCCCCGGTCGCGCGACCGCGCATCGGTGTCCTGCTGGTCAATCTCGGCACGCCCGACGGACCCGATCCGGCGTCGGTCAAGCGCTACCTTGGCGAGTTCCTGTCGGATCGACGCGTCGTCGAGCTGCCGCCGCTGTTGTGGCAGATCATCCTGCGCGGCTTCATCCTCAACACCCGGCCGCGCAAATCGGCGCATGCCTATAGCCAGGTGTGGCGCGACGACGGCTCGCCGCTCGCCGCCTTCACGCGGCTGCAATCGGCCGCGCTGGCCGGTGCGTTCGGCGATGACGTGGTGGTCGACTGGGCGATGCGCTATGGCAAGCCGTCGATCGGTGAGCGCATCGCGGCGATGAAGGCCGCCGGGTGCGAGCGCATCCTGTTCGCGCCGCTCTACCCGCAATATTGCGGCGCGACAACCGCGACCGCGAACGACAAGGCGTTCGAGACGCTCGCCGGCATGCGCTGGCAACCGGCGGTGCGCACCCTGCCGCCTTATTATGACGATGCGATCTACATCGACGCGCTCAAGCAGTCGGTCGAGCAGGCGCTTGCCGGTCTCGATTTCGAGCCGGACGCGATCGTGACCAGCTTTCACGGCATGCCGCTGCGCACATTGGAGCTCGGCGATCCCTATCATTGCCATTGCCGCAAGACCGCGCGGCTGCTCGGCGCGGCGTTGGGGCGGGAGGTCGTCGTCACCTTTCAGTCGCGCTTCGGCCGCGCCAAATGGCTCGAACCGGCGACCGACGACGTGCTGATGGCGATGCCCGGCGCGGGCAAGAAGCGCGTTGCGGTCGTCGCGCCCGGTTTCTCGGCCGATTGCCTCGAGACGCTGGAGGAGCTGGCGATTCGCGGCAAGGAGCAGTTCACCCGGGCCGGCGGCACGCACTTCGCCTATCTGCCCTGCCTCAACGATAGTGCGATCGGGATCACGATGTTGCGGAAATTGATCGGCCGGGAGCTTGAAGGCTGGCGCCGCACCGCCTAGCCTCGTGTGAAACGAGGAGAGGCGATTTATGGCACGAGTGGCGATCGTAACCGGCGGGACGCGCGGGATTGGCGAGGCGATCAGCCTTGCCCTCAAGGACGCGGGGATGACCGTGGCCGCCAATTATGCCGGCAATGACGAGCGCGCGCGGGCATTTACCGAGCGCACGGGGATCAAGGCCTATAAATGGGACGTCGCCGATTATGATGCGTGCCAGGAAGGCGTGGCGCGGGTCGTTGCCGATCTCGGCCCGGTCGACGTGCTGGTCAACAATGCCGGCATCACCCGCGACGGCACGATCATGAAGCTGACCTACCAGGCGTGGAAAGAGGTGATCGACACCAATCTCGGCGGCTGCTTCAACATGGCCAAGGCGGTGTTCGCCGGCATGCGCGACCGCAAATGGGGCCGGATCGTCAATATCGGCTCGATCAACGGCCAGGCCGGCCAATATGGCCAGGTCAATTATGCGGCGGCCAAGTCGGGCATTCACGGTTTCACCAAGGCGCTGGCGCAGGAGGGCGCACGCGCCGGCGTGACGGTCAACGCGATCGCGCCGGGCTATATCGACACCGACATGGTCGCGGCGGTGCCGGCCGAGGTGCTGGAGAAGATCGTGGCGAAGATTCCGGTCGGGCGACTGGGTCAGGCGAGCGAGATCGCGCGCGGCGTGGCGTTTCTCTGCTCGGACGATGGCGGGTTCGTCACCGGCTCGACGCTCAGCATCAACGGCGGGCAGCATATGTACTGACGGGCGCCGGCGGCTAACCAAGGTTAGCCGCCGGTGCGCGCCATGGCGCGCAGCGCCCGGCACGGCCGGCGGATGGGCAAAGCCCGATCCGGCCGACGGCGACGGCTTCGCCGTCGCCCCCGCCTTCCTTCTCCCACCTTCTATTCCACCCTCTCGAACCCCATCCCGCGCCGTCGGCCAGGCTGCTGCGCTCCTGCCCGCCGCTCGTGGCGCTGCGCTGGCGCGCACCGGCGCGGGCGTAGCCGCGCCTCCGCCATGACAAAGGGCCGGCCCCCGATACGCCGGAGCCGGCCCTCGCCCTCGATACGCTACCCGAGGGAACTCGCTAAGATGGTGTCGGCGTCAGCGCCGGCAATAGTCCGGACGATCCGAACGCTCGATCGCACGACCGGCAAGCGCGCCGGCACCGGCGCCGAGCACCGCGCCGAGCGTGCGGTCACCACGGCCGGCAATCGAGTTGCCGAGCAGGCCGCCGGCGATCGCGCCGATGATCGTTCCGGTGTCGCCCTTGCGGCACTGGTCGCGATAGCGGTTGCGGTTGTATCCATTATAGCCGCGTTGATCGTAATAGCGGCGCTGGTCGTAACCGCGCTGGTCGTAGCCGCCGCGATAGCCGCCCTGATAGGGGTCGCCATAGCGGCCGTCGTCGCCGCGCTCATAGTGGCGGCCATAGCTCTGCGCCGCGGCAGGCGTGGCGGGGATCAGGGCGGTGGCGCCCATCGCGAGCGCGGCCCCGGTGAGCGAAAGTTTCTTGAACATCTTCAGTCTCCCAGTGGTCGGCGAAAAATCCGACTCGATGGCATCGGTGCCGTCGATGGAGACACTTTTGCCCGAGTCGCGTTGAGCGCGTCCTGAATGGAGTCGTTAGCCGCGGTTCAGAAATCACGAGCGGCATTGCGCGGCGCGGCCGCGTCCCGCAGGGCAGGCAGGATGCGTATCCTCTGGTCGATCCTGCTGGTGCTGATTTTCGTCCCGCAATGGGCGGGCGAGCCGCAGCTGCCGCTGCTCGGCAGCGATCGGCGGATCGAATCGGTGCCGGTGAACCTCGATCCCGATCACCCGGCGCGGCGCCGTGTCGGCGACCTGCTGTGGCTCGGCGGGATCGAGCTGCGTGGGCATGGCGACGCGTTCGGCGGCTTTTCATCCATGCACATCGACCGCGGGCGCTTCACGCTGCTCAGCGACGGCGGCAATATCGTGTCGTTCCGGCTCGGCCATCACAATGTCGTCGAACAGGTGCGCTTCGCCGAGCTCCCCGATGGTCCGGGCAGCGGCTGGGCGAAATATGATCGCGACAGCGAATCGATGGCGGTCGATCCGCGCACCGGGCAGATCTGGGTCGGGTTCGAACGTGCCAACGAGATATGGCGTTACGCGCCCGGCTTTGCCCGTGCCGAAGCGCATGCCGCACCGCCGGCGATGGACAGCTGGCCGGTCAATACCGGCGCCGAATCGATGACTCTGCTGCCCGGCGGCGGGATGCTGGTGATTGCCGAGCGTGTCGGGGAAAAGGGCCACAGGCATCATCCCGGCATCTTCTTCGCCGGCGACCCGACCCAACATCCGCGACTCGGCTTTCGCTTCGAATTCGCTTCACCGCCCGGCTACGATCCCAGCGACATGACCGTGCTGCCCGACGGGCGATTGTTGATTCTGACGCGTCGATTCGCCTTGCCGTTCGTGTTGTCGAACAAGCTGGTGGTGGTCGATCGCAAGGCGATTCGCCCCGGCGCGGTGGTGCGCGGGCGCGAGATTGCGACGCTGGCGGCGCCGCTGATCCATGACAATTTCGAAGGGGTGGTCGCGACTCGTGAAAACGGCGCGACGATCATCTGGCTGGTGTCGGACGACAACCAGCTCTTCCTGCAACGCAGCTTGCTGCTGAAATTCAGGCTGGCGCCGGAGGCGGTGCCTCCGGCGAAGCGAATCAGGCGGCGCTAGCGGTCCGCTTCTTGGCGACGTCGCGCTTCAGGCGGCGCGCACGCAGCGACAGCTTGTCGTCGGTCGTCTTGACCAGCCAGTTGTCGAGGCCGCCGACATGCTCGACCGAACGCAGGCCGTGCGTCGAGACGCGCAGCTTGACGCTGGTGCCCAGCGCGTCGGAGATCAGCGTCACGTTCTGCAGGTTCGGCAGAAACGTCCGCTTGGTCTTGTTGTTGGCGTGGGAAACATTGTTACCCACCAGCCGGCCCTTGCCGGTCAGTTCGCAGATGCGCGACATGATCGTAAATCCTGATATCGGACCAGCCAAGCCGGTCCCGGAAAGGCCGCGCCGATAACCAGTTCGGGACGGTGCGTCAACCGATTCAGCCTTTACGATGCAACCTTAAGCGGGAAACTAGCGTTAATTACGCGAGCGATTCGAATTCACCACACCCCGGAGACACACCATGCGCGCACTTCTCGTCCTGATTGGCCTTGCCGCACTCGTCGTCGCCGGCCTGCTTGCCACCGGCATGATGACGCTCTCCACCTCGCCCGGTTCGTTGCCGAGCCTCCACATCGAGGGCGGCAAGGCGCCAGCGGTCAAGGCCGATGTCGCGACCATCTCGGTCGGCACCGAGAACAAGTCGATCGAGGTTCCGACCGTCACCACCACCACCAAGACGATTACCGTGCCGACCGTCACGATGAACAAGCCCGCCGAGGCCGGCAACACCGCGCAATAAGCGAAGCGCCTGCTCGAAACCATGTCGCGCTGGCGGTTGCCGGCGCGGCACGGCATGACATGGCGATGTTCCCGATCCCCCCTCCGATGCGTGCCGCGCTCGATGCCGCGGCGCAGGCCGCCGGCCAGGGCGAAGTCCCGGTCGGCGCCGTCGTGGTGCGCAACGGCGTCATCATCGCCACCGCGGCCAACGCGCCGCGCGCGTCGAACGACCCCACCGCTCATGCCGAAATGCTCGCGCTGCGCGCGGCGGCGGCGGCGCTCGGTGTCGAGCGACTCGATGATTGCGACCTGTGGGTGACGCTCGAGCCGTGCGCGATGTGCGCCGGCGCGATCGCCCATGCCCGCATCGCGCGGCTCTATTACGGTGCCAGCGACCCCAAGGGCGGCGCGGTCGAGCATGGCCCGCTGCTGTTTTCGCAGCCGACGGTGCATCACCGCCCCGAAGTCTATGCCGGCATCGGTGAAGGCGAATCGGCCGCGCTGCTCAGGGATTTCTTCGCCGCGCGCCGCTGATTCTCAATCGACCAGCGCGTCGATCGCCTCGGCGAGATCGATATCGCGCTGCGACAGGCCGCCGGCGTCGTGCGTGGTGAGCAGGATATCGACGCGGTTCCACACATTCGACCATTCGGGGTGATGGTCCGCTTTCTCGGCGAGCAAGGCGACGCGTGTCATGAAGGCGAAGGCGGCGCTGAAATCGGGGAAGGCGAAGCTGCGCGTGATCGCATCGCGCGCCTCGTCGAAATCCCATTCGTCGAGCGCATCGAGCGCCTCGGCGCGCGCTTCGTCGTCAAGCTGTGCGATGTCCATGTCCTGTCCCTGCCATTGTCGTCGTCGCGATGACGGACGTTGCCGTTCCGAAGTTTGAACCCTAGGCATAGCCGATGCCCGGCACCGATCAATCCGGCCCGCTGACCGCGCCCGACGCCGCGACGATCGAGGGCTATGCCCGCGCCGCGCTCGCGGCGCTGTCCGAGCCGTTCGCGCGGCATCTCGATGACGTCGTGCTGTTCGTCGAGGAATTCGCCGACACGGAAACGCTCGCCGCGCTGGGCATCGAGGATCCGTTCGAGCTTTCGGGCCTCTATCATGGCCGTCCGCTGGGCGAAAAATCGTCGCTCGATTCGGGGATGCTGCCCGACCGTATCCATCTCTACCGTCGCGCGATCCTGGAAGAATGGATCGATAGCGGCGTCGCGCTCGACGTGCTCGTCGCGCATGTGCTGGTGCATGAGGTCGGGCATCATTTCGGCCTGTCGGACGACGACATGCACGCGCTTGAAGATTCGGTGACCGATTGAGCGCGTTGCTGGCGTTTCGCGATGTGAACTGCGCGCGGGGCGGTCGCCTGCTGTTCGAGGGCCTGTCCTTCGCGCTCGCCGCCGGTGAGGCCGCGTTGGTCAGCGGCCCCAATGGCGTCGGCAAGTCGAGCCTGATCCGTGTCGCCGCCGGGTTGCTCGTGCCGGTCCACGGCGTCGTGGAGGGGGCGTCGGTGCGTGCGCTGATGGCCGAGGCGCTGGCGCTCGATCCGGCACGGCCACTTGGCGAGGCCTTGCTATTCTGGGCAAGGCTCGACGACCGCGCCGATCCGGCGCGGCGCGTCGCGCTCGCGCTGGAGGCGACCGCGCTCGTGCCGCTTGCCGATGTGCCCGTGCGGCTTCTCTCGACCGGCCAGCGGCGGCGCGCGGCGCTCGCGCGCGTGGTGGCGAGCGAGGCCCCGGTGTGGCTGCTCGACGAGCCCGCCAATGGTCTCGACACGGCCAGCGTCGTTGCGCTCGCCGCGCTGGTCGCCCGGCACCGCGCGGGTGGCGGCGTGGCGCTGGTTGCGACCCATCTCGCGCTCGATCTGCCCGACGCGCAGGTTATTCCGCTGGGTGCTGTGGCGTGAGTGGCTTCGCAGCGCTTGTCGCGCGCGATCTCGGTCGCGCCTGGGCCGGGGGCGGTGCGATCTATCCGATCGCCTTCTTCCTGCTCGTCGCGATCCTGTTCCCCTTCGCGATCGGCCCCGACACCGCCTTGCTCGCGCGGGTCGGCGGCGGCGTGATCTGGGCGGCGGCGCTGCTCGCCGCGCTGATGCCGGTAGAGCGATTGATCGGCCCCGATGCCGAAAGCGGCGTGCTCGACCAGCTGGCGACGCGCGGGCTGGCGATGAGCGGTGTCGCGGCGGCAAAGGTCGCGGCGCACTGGCTCACCTTCGGGCCGCCGCTAATGCTGGCGGCGGTGCTGGCGGCAGGACTGCTGGATTTGCCGGGCGCGATCTTGTGGCGGGTCGAGCTCGGCCTGCTGCTCGGCACACCCGGACTCGCCGCGCTGGCGGTGGCGACGTCGGCGCTGGTCGCCGGGTTGCGTGGTGCGGGCGCCGTCGCCGGGCTGGTGATGCTGCCATTGGCGGTGCCGCTGCTGATCTTCGGCGCCGGCTCGATCGACGGGGGCGTCGGCGCGCTCAAGCTCTTGGCGGCGGTCAGTCTGTTGCTCGTGGCGGGCGCCCCGTTCGTCGCCGGCGCGGCGATGCGCGTGGGGATGGAATAGGCTATCGCGCCAAGGGTCTCGGGATCGACCTGACTAGAGCGGGCTGCGTTTCGACGGAAACGCAGCCCGCTCCAGATTCCCTGTGGTCGCGTGCTTGATCGCGAATAGCCGGATTCCACCTATTCGCAGCACGCTCTAACGCATGCCCGTCAAGCCGCGAACGCGGCATAGAGGCAGCCGAGGCAAAAGATGGCGTAGAGCGCTCCGCCGAACCAAAACCAGAATGGCTGCTTGCGCCGATCGATGTCGACATATTTCTCCGGCATCTTTCCGGTTCTCAAACCCCATCCCAGCATGGCCGCGAAAAATAACGCCAGAACCAGGAACCCCAGTCCGGTATCGTTCAGGCGCCGCCCCGCGTCGCCATGCTGACCAGCAGCTTGTCGATCTTGCGCCCGTCGAGATCGACCACCTCGAAGCGCCAGCCCTGCTCGACAAAGCTCTCGCCCTCGCCCGGCAGATGGCGGAACGCCGCCAGCGCCAGCCCGGCGACGGTGGCGTAGTCGCGATCCTCGGGCAGCTCGATGCCGATGCGCTCGGCAAGCACGTCGGCGGCCATCGTGCCGGCGACGAGCAGGGATCCGTCATCGCGCTCGACCACCGAAGGTTCGTCATCGGGATCGGCGTCGGAGACGAACTCGCCGGCGATCGCGGCGAGCAGGTCGGCCGGTGTGACGATGCCTTCGAAATGACCGTACTCGTCATGGATCAGCGCGATCGGCACCTCGGCCTGGCGTAGCGCGTTCAGCGCGTCCATCGCGTCGATCTGGTCGATCACCACCGGCGCCTGACGCATCAACTTGCTCAGGTCGAGCACCTCGCCGCGTACCAGCGCGGTGGCGATGTCGCGCGCCTGCACCACGCCAACCACCGCATCGACCGATCCTTCGGCGACCAGCAGCCGGCTATGCCCGCAATCGCGCAGCGCCGCGCGCACCCCGGCATCGTCGAGCGCGACGTCGATCCACTCGATCTCGGTGCGCGGTGTCATCACCTCGCGCACCGGGCGATCGGCAAGCCGCACCACGCCCGAGATGATCGAACGCTCATGTTCCTCGATCACCCCCGATTTCGACGCCTCCGCGACGATCAGATGGAGTTCCTCGGCGGTAACATGCTCCTCGTTCTCGCGCTTCAGCCGCATGAGGTGGAACAGCAACCCGCTCGACGAATCGAGCAACCACACCAGCGGCGCGGCAATCCAGGCGAGTCCGGCAATCGCCGGCGCCACCATCGCGGCCAGCGTTTCCGGCGCGCGCAGGGCGATCTGCTTGGGCACCAGTTCGCCGATCACCAGCGAGGCATAGGTGGTGAAGCCGATGACGATGACGAAACCCAGCGTCTCGGTCGTTTCGTGCGACAGGCCGAGCCAGGCGAGCCGCGCGGCCATCGGCTCGCCAAGGCTCGCGCCCGAATAGGCGCCGGCGATGATGCCGATCAGCGTGATGCCGATCTGCGTCGTCGACAATATCTTGCCGGGGTCGGCGGCGAGCGCCAGCGCGGTACGTGCGCCGCGCTTCTTCGCCCGCGCCATCGCCTCGAGCCGCGCCTTGCGCGACGAAACGATCGCCAGTTCGGACATCGCGAAGACCCCATTGAGCAGGATCATCGCGAGGAGGATGACGACGTCGATCCAGGGGAAGGGGGGTAGTGCCATGGCGCTGGTTCATCTTTGACGCGAATCGCACCATCGGGCAACTGCCCGATTGCGTCGTCGTCCGTTTCGGCTTTTTCCGACTCAGCCCGGCCGAACGATTGACTCGCTTTTGATGAAATCGACAAAGGCGCGCAGTGGCGCCGGCAAATGGCGGCGGCCGGGATAATAGAGGAACGGGCCGGAGAATTCCTCCCACCAATCCTCCAGCACCGGCACCAGCGCGCCGCTGTCGAAATGCGGCTGCAGCCAGGCCTCGAACAGATGGACGATCCCGAGCCCGGCGATCGCGGCATCGACCGCCAGGTCGACCGCGCCACCCAGCCGGACAACGAGCGGCCCGACGGGATCGATGCGCAACGCCTCGCCGCCACGGGCGAATTCCCATGCCGGCGTCACGCCGCTGCTGAAGCGCCCGCTCAGACAGGCATGGGTCAGCAGGTCGCGCGGGTGCGTCGGAATGCCGCGCGCCACGAGATAGGCGGGCGCCGCCGCGGTGGCGAAACGCTGCGTGCGTGGGCCGATCGGTACCGCGATCATGTCCTGTTCGAGCCGCTCGTCATAGCGCACACCGGCATCGCAACCGGCGGCGAGGATGTCGACGAAGCTCTCCTCGACCACCACCTCCATGCGGATCTCGGGATAGGCCTTGAGGAAGGGCGGGACGATCGCCGGCAGGACCAGCCTGGCCACGCTGCCCGGCACGTTGAGCCTGAGCGTGCCGCTCGGCCGGTCGCGAAAGGCGTTGACCATGTCGAGCGTCGCCGCCAACTCTCCCATCAGCGGCAGCAGGCGTTCGAGCAGTCTCGCGCCAGCCTCGGTGACCGCGACGCTGCGCGTCGTGCGGTTGAACAGCCTGACGCCCAGCCGCTCCTCGAGCCGCCGGATCGCGTCGCTCATGCTCGATGCGGACACCCCGGCGACGCGCGCCGCATCGCGAAATCCGCCGGCCTGCGCCACCGAGACGAATGCCGAAAGATCATCGAGTTCCAGTTTCATTGTTCGATATTCCGCACAGTGCGTGCGCATTTACAGCTATTATCGCGCTACGTCACCACACCCATATCCCGCCGATCATCGACAGGAGCAGACCATGACCGATATCTCGACCGCCGGCAGCTTCATGCTTGGCGACCGCCGCGTGAACCGCATGGGCTATGGCGCGATGCAGCTCGCCGGCCCCGGTGTGTTCGGTCCGCCGCGCGACCATGATGCGGCACTCACCGTGCTGCGCGATGCGATCGCCGCGGGCGTGAACCATATCGACACCAGCGATTTCTACGGTCCGCACGTCACCAACCAGCTGATCCGCGAGGCGTTGCACCCCTATCCCGACGGTCTGACGATCGTCACCAAGGTTGGCGCGCGGCGCGGTGCCGATGCTTCCTGGCTCCCGGCGCTGGCCCCGGAGGAACTGGTCGCCGCGGTGCACGACAATCTCCGCAATCTCGGCGTCGATACGCTCGATGTGGTCAACCTGCGCGTCGGCGCGGTGGAGCAGCCGAGCGAGGGCTCGATCGCGCCGCAATTCGCCGCGTTGGCGGCACTCCAGCGACAGGGGCTGATCCGCCATCTCGGCGTCAGCAACGTCACGGCGGGTCAGATCGAGGAGGCACGCGGCATCGCCAGGGTCGTCTGCGTACAGAACCATTATAATCTGGTGCACCGCGCCGACGACGCCCTGATCGACGATCTGGCGGAAAAGGGCATCGCCTATGTCCCGTTCTTCCCGCTCGGTGGCTTCACCCCGCTGCAATCCTCGGCGCTCTCCGATGTCGCGGCGCGGCTCGGTGCGACGGCGATGCAGGTCGCGCTCGCCTGGCTGTTGCAGCGCGCGCCGAACATCCTGCTGATCCCGGGCACATCCTCGCCCGCGCACTTGCGCGAAAACCTCGCCGCGACCGAACTGGTGCTGGCGGACGATGTGGTCGCCGAACTCGACGCGATCGGTGCGTGAACCCTTCTCCCAAGGGAGAAGGTGGCGCGAAGCGCCAGATGAGGGCGGGGGCGAAAAGCAACCGGGCCTGCCCCTCACCCTTGCGCTCCCTCTCCCGGATGGGAGAGGGAAATCACCCCTCGCGCACTACCCCGCGCCGCATCATCTTGCGCATCTTGCCCGGCATCCAGCGTGCCGCGAAGGCCATGCGGTGCGCGGTCTTGCCGACATAGGTGTGAACCTTGTCGCCATGCACCGCCGCCCACGCCGCCTCGGCGACCGTCTCGACCGGCGTCAGTTCGAGGCCCGAATCGGTGACCGTGTCGCGGATCGAGCGGTTGCTCTGCCCGGTGCTCGCGTCGAGCAGCGGCGTGGAGATGAAGCCCGGCACCAGGTCGCGGACCTTGATGCCGTCGGCGGCCCATTCGCCATCGAGTCCCTCGGTCAGCGCGCGGACGCCGAATTTGGTTGCCGAATAGGGCACCAGCCCGGCCGAGCCGTAGATCGCCGATGCCGAGGCGGTGTTGAGCAGGCATGACCCCGGCGTTCGCGCGAGATAGGCATGGCCGATCCGCGCGCCGTTGAGCACGCCGACGAGGTTGATCGAGACGGTGCGGTCGATATCCTCGAAGCTCATCGTCGCCAGCGGGCCGCCGGTGCCGATGCCGGCATTGTTGAACAGCACGTCGAGCCGCCCGCCGCTCGCCCTGGTGAAAGCGTCGAGGCTCGCGACCCAGGCGTCGCGGTCGCGCACGTCCATCACATAGGTCTCGACCATGCCGGCGGGGAACGATGCGGCGGTCTCGGCAAGGCCGGCCTTGTTGACATCGGCCAGCCCGACGCGCCAGCCGCGCGACGCGAACAATCGCGCCGTTGCCTGGCCAATGCCCGAGCCGCCGCCGGTGATGAAGATCGCTTTCGCTTCGCCCATGCCTTGTCCCCTCTTCGTATTTGACCCTGTGCCTATCGTCCCGCACAAGCAAAGGCGATGGCAGATTTGCGCGCTACGGGTCCCTCGGTCGTCTTTGCCGGCGTGACCAAGCGCTATCCCGGCGGCACGGTCGCGGTCGACAATGTCTCGCTGGAGATCGCGCCCGGCAGCTTCGTCGCGCTGGTCGGCAGCTCGGGTTCGGGCAAGTCGACGCTGCTCAAGGCGGTCAATCGGCTGATCGCGCCCAGCGCCGGCAGCGTCGCGATCGACGGCGCCGACGTCGGCACGGTGCCACCGCATGAGCTGCGCCGCGGCGTCGGCTATGTGTTCCAGAATGTCGGCCTGTTTCCGCACATGAACGTCGCGGAAAACATCGCCATCGGACTCCGTCTCGCCGGGGTGAAAGAGCGCGGCGCGCGCGTCACCGAGTTGCTCGCGCTGGTCGATCTGCCTGCCGAGGTCGCGACGCGGATGCCCGACGCGCTGTCGGGCGGGCAGCGTCAGCGCGTCGGCGTGGCACGCGCGCTCGCCACGGCGCCGGGGCTGATGCTGATGGACGAACCGTTCGGCGCGCTCGATCCGGTGACACGCGACCAGCTCGGCAGCGCGATCCGCGCACTGCACGATCGGCTCGGCCTGACCACGCTGATGGTCACCCACGACATGGCCGAGGCGCTGATCCTCGCCGATCGCGTGCTGGTGATGAGCGGCGGGCGCCTCGTCGCCGACGCGACGCCCGCCGATCTGCTCGCCGGCAAGGCCGGCCCCGAGGCCGACGCGCTGGTCGCGGTGCCGCGCGCGCAGGCGGAGAAGCTGCATGCCCTGGGGGCGGGGGTGTGAGGGTGCACACTTCATACCTCCCCGGCACGGGGAGGGGGACCGCGCGCTTCTTCGGCGCGTGGTGGAGGGGGCAGGCTACGGGCGCCGCGCTCGCGGCACGGCCCCACCACCGTCCTGCGGACGGTCCCCCTCCCCGTGCCGGGGAGGTATTGGTTCCGCTTGGGGCCGCAAGACCATGACCGCCTTCCTCGAAGCCATGACCCGCGTGCCAGACCTGCTCGCGGCGCACCTGCTGCTCGCCGCCTCGGCGCTGCTGCTCGGCCTGGTGATCAGCCTGCCGCTGGCGATCCTGTCGGCGCGACGCCCGGCGGTGGCGCGCGTCGCGCTCGGCTTTGCCAGCGTGATCCAGACGATCCCCTCGCTCGCATTGCTGGCATTGTTCTACCCGCTGCTGCTGTCGCTGTCGGCGCTGGTCGGCGGCGGCATTCCCGCGCTCGGCTTCCTGCCCTCGCTGCTCGCGCTGACGCTCTACGCGCTGCTGCCGATCCTCCGTAACGCGGTGACCGGGCTCGATGGCATCGACCCGGCGGTGCTGGAGGCCGCCGATGGTGTCGGCATGACGAACTGGCAGAAGCTCAGACTGGTCGAGGCGCCGCTCGTCGCGCCGGTGCTGATGGCCGGCATCCGCACCGCCGCGGTGTGGACGATCGGCGCGGCGACACTCTCCACCACGGTCGGCCAGCCAAGCCTCGGCGACATGATCTTCGCCGGCCTGCAGACGCAGAACTGGGCGCTGGTGCTCGCCGGTTGCGTCAGCGCGGCCGGGCTGGCGCTGGCGGTCGACGCACTGCTCGGCGTGATCGAACATGGCATCCGCCACCGCCGGCGCTTGCCCGTCGGCGCGGCCGGCGTCACCCTGCTCGTCGGCGTTGCGCTCGCGCTGGTGCCGCTATGGCCGCGCGGCGGACCCGAGATCACGATCGGCGCCAAGGGCTTCTCCGAGCAATATATCCTCGCCCGGCTGGTCGGCCACCAGCTCGAACGCGCGGGCTACCGCGTGCGCTACCGCGAGGGGCTGGGGTCGGCGGTGCAGTTCGGCGCGCTGACCAGCGGCACCGTCGATATCTCGATCGACTATTCGGGCACGATCTGGACCAACCAGATGCGCCGCATCGACACCCCCGACGCCGCGACCATGCTCGCCGAGATCGGCCGCTGGGGCGAAGGTGAACACCATATCCGGCTGATCGGTGCGCTGGGCTTCGAGAATGCCTATGCCTTCGCGATGCGCCGCGACGTCGCGCGCGCGCATGGCGTGTCCTCGCTCGAGGATCTCGTCGCCGCCGCGCCGCAGCTCCATTTCGGTGCCGATCTCGAATTTCTCGAGCGCCCCGAATGGGTGGCGATCAGGCGCGCCTATCCGATCCGCTTTGCCAGCGCGCATGCCTATAACCCGACCTTCATGTACCGCGCGCTCGACAGCGGGCAGGCCGACGTCATCTCGGCCTTCTCGTCCGACGGCCGCATCGCCGCGCAGCACCTGACGGTGCTCGCCGATCCGCGCCATGCCATCCCGCATTACGACGCGATCCTGATGGTCGACCCGAAGCACGCGCATGACGCCAGGCTGGTCGGGGTGCTGCAATCGCTGGTCGGGCGCATTCCCGTCGAGGCGATGCGCGAGGCCAACTACCGCGTCGACCGCGACACCGACAAGGACAGCCCTGACGCGGCGGCACGCTGGCTGGAAAAGCGTGTCGGGCTTTAGGACGCGGGCAAGGCCCCAGTTCCTGGCTTCAACGAGACGCCCGTCAACCGCAACCGCCGCGCCGCCACCAGCAACGCCACGATGTCGTCGGCCGCCATGTCATAGCCCAGCCCGTGCGGTGGGCGGATGTTCGACACGCAGTTGCGCTCGCTGTCCTGCCGCCCGGGGCGCGGTTGCCAGGTGATATAGGCGCCGAGACTGTCGGGCGCGCTCAGCCCCGGGCGTTCGCCGATCAGCACCATCGCCAGCTCGACCCCGAGCGCCGCGCCGACCGCATCGCCGATCGCCACGCGCCCCTGCTCCACGAGGACGATCGGCGCGATTCGCCAGTCGGCCAGCCGGGCGAGCAGGGCTGCGACCAGCGGCGCGGCATGCGCATGGACGGCGGTGGCGGACAGGCCGTCCGCGACGATGATCGCCAGCGTGTCGCCGGCTGCTGGCAGCTGGGCGGCATCCCCTTCATGCAGCAGGCGCCCAAGATCGGGCCGCTTGAGATATTCCTGCCGGTCCGCCGCCCGGCTGCGAACGGTGATCGACGGTCGCCCGATCGCGGCGGCGACGCGCGCCGGGTCGAATGCCATATGCACCGCATCGCGCGCGCGGGCATGGTCGAGCTGGAAGTCGAGCAGCGCACGCGTCGGCAGTGCCTGCCCGGCGCGGCCGAGCAGGATCCGCGCCTGGGTCAGCGCCCCCAGCCGGTCGCGCAGGGCGGGCGGCTCAGCCATAGGGCGCCATCAGTGCCGCGATGCTGTCGGGCGACAGCGCGAGCGGCGCCTGTTCGGCGATCCGCCCGCCGCGCGACAGGCCGATCGCCTCCAACCACGCCTCGAATTCGGGCGCGGGTCGCAGCCCCAGCACCTCGCGCAGGTACAGCGCGTCGTGAAAGCTGGTCGATTGATAGTTGAGCATGATGTCGTCCGCACCCGGCACGCCCATGATGAAGCTCACCCCTGCCACGCCGAGCAGCGTCAGGATGTTGTCGCTATCGTCGCCATCGGCCTCGGCATGGTTGGTGTAGCAGATATCGACCCCCATCGGCAGGCCGAGCAGCTTGCCGCAGAAATGGTCCTCCAGCGCGGCGCGCGCGATCTGCTTGCCGTCAAAGAGATATTCCGGGCCGATGAAGCCGACCACCGAATTGACCAGCAACGGGTCGAACGCCCGCGCCACGCCATAGGCGCGCGCCTCCAGCGTCTGCTGGTCGACGCCGTGATGCGTGCCCGACGACAGGCATGATCCCTGCCCCGTCTCGAAATACATCACATTGTCGCCGACCGTGCCGCGCCCGAGCGACAAGGTCGCCGCCTGCGCCTCGGCGAGCAGCGCGAGGTCGATGCCGAAGCCGCGATTGGCCGCCTCGGTCCCGGCGATCGACTGGAAGGCAAGGTCGACCGGCGCGCCGCGCCGCACCAGATCGAGCGTGGTGGTGACATGCGCCAGCACGCAGGATTGCGTCGGGATGGCGTAGGCGAGGCGGATCTCGTCGAGCAGGTGGAGCAGGGTCGCGGTCGTCGCGACATCGTCGCGCGCCGGGTTGATCCCGATCACCGCATCGCCCGCCCCCATCAACAACCCGTCGAGCACCGACGCGGCGATGCCCGCCGGGTCGTCGGTCGGGTGGTTGGGCTGCAAGCGCACCGCCAGCCGCCCGGTCAGCCCGATCGTGTTGCGAAAGCGGCTGACCACCTCGATCTTGCGCGCGACCGCGATCAGATCCTGATTGCGCATCAGCTTCGATACCGCCGCTGCCATTTCGGGCGTCACGCCGGGCGCGACGGCGGCAAGCGTCGCGCGATCGGTGTCGTTGGCCAGCAGCCATTCGCGAAAGCCGCCGACGGTCAGATGCGCGATGGCGCCGAACGCCGCCGCATCGTGCCGGTCGACGATCAGCCGCGTGACCTCGTCCGCCTCATACGCGACCACCGCCTCGTCGAGAAACACGCGCAGCGGCAGGTCGGCCAGCGCGAAACGCGCCGCGATGCGCTGTTCCGCGCTCTCGGCGGCGATCCCGGCCAGCACATCGCCCGAGCGCGACGGGCTGGCCGCGGCGAGCAGTTGCTTCAGGTCGACGAAGCTGTGCCGGGTTCCGGCGAGATCGGCATGGTAGCGTGTCAGGATTGGTCTCCCGTTGTCGCCACGCTAGCCGTACCGCCGATGAAGTCGATAGGAGATCGCCGCAAGCGCGCTGGCAACGGCAGTTGCGCGACGTGATGGCGCGCCCGCCACGATCGCGTCGCACCATCACCGGCCGTCGCCGCGAAAAGGTCCATTTTGGTTTGATTTTCATCAACTTGACCGGTTGACAATGTTACGGATGCGTATTGAATGTCGCCGTTTTCCACGAGTCGAGAGGGGGTGCGATGTCTGTCATCGGTTCGATCACGATGTGGGGCGGGAGCGCGACCACCGTCCCCGCCGGATGGCTGATCTGCGACGGGTCGACGCTCGATCAGGCCGGCAAATATGCCGATCTGTTCACCGCGATCGGTACCAATTTCGGCGCTGCGCCGCCCGAGGGCAAATTCTACCTGCCCGATCTCCGCGGGCGCTTCATCCGCGGCGTCGACGAGGGCGCGGGGCGCGATCCCGATAGCGCGACACGCACCGACATGCAGAATGTCGCGCTGATCTCGGATACGGTCGGGTCGATTCAGGACCACGCGTTCCAGAACCACACGCATCCCTATCAAATGGCGACCAAGGACACCGGCAGCGAGGGCGCGATGGGCAGCGACTGGGAGTGGGGGTCGAACGACACCGATGAGGTCGGTTCCGCGAGCAATACGAGCACCGAGACGCGGCCGCTCAACGCCTATCTCTACTTCATCATCAAATATGCGTGAGGGGGCGGGCAATGATCACGAAGACGCGCGACCTCAACACGCAATCGACCACGCTGCCGCTGGTCTCGAACGGCGTCAATGTCGGTTCGACGACGATTCAGTATGAGGTCCGCAAATATGTCGACCTCCGCAATCTGGGCCAGAGCAACTGGTTCGTCGTCACCTGCACGCAACGCGTGATCCTCACCAATGCCAATGCCTTCTCGCCGGCCGGCGGGCAGGTGACGTCGTTCGACTGGTATCCGGCGCTGTTCACCAACCAGGTCACCGTGGAGGACCCTGACGCGGTGATCGAGAAGATCGCGATCCTCGACTATTTCCCCCGCACGCTGAACACGGCGGTCACCGCGAGCCAGAACGATTCGGCGTCGTCGAACACCACCGTGAGCCAGTTCTACACCTCGGGTTCCACCACCGCGCAGACCAACAGCTACACGACGTCGGTTTCCGAGGGATTTTCGGGCATGACGCCGACGCTTCAGGTGTCCTCGGGAAGCGACAGCGCGTCGACCTACGAGACGTCGAATGCGGCGACGAGCGGCAATGCGGTCGATAACGGCGCGCAATTCTCGAACGCCAGTTCGATGTCGATCAAGGATTGGGGGAGCTTCGCCCAGCTTGATCCGACGGGCACATCGCCAACCTGGATCTGGGGTCAGGAATATCCCTGGGACCTCATCGACTTCCGCAACGTCGATACGACCACAGACACCGTGATCTTGCCGGAATATGTCCAGAACCGGCTGTACGACGGCGTGCAGGTCTATCCGCCATCCGAGCTGTCCCTGTTCGGGGTCAACTTCGTCTCGCAGGTGTCGTGGCTGATCCAGCCCGACCCGGCGAAGTTCCAGACCAACTCGATTTCGTTCACGCACGCGCTGACGCTGTGCAACGCCACCCACGGCGTCTCCAACGGAGACTTCTACGCCAAGATCGACACCTATGGCGCCATCTCGCACACGATCGCATCGCAGGATCTCTCGATCCTCGCGCTCGATCCGCTGGGGGGCAGCAATGGGTCGGCGACCGCGGTATTCGTGCCCAACCGGTTCGAAGTCCAGCCCGACAGCACGGGCAGCGATTTCGCGCTCACCACGGAATCGAACCTGTTGCGCGTCTTCGGATCTGGCTTCACCGCGGTATCGGCGAGCGCGTTCATGTCGAGCGACTTCTCGGCCGGCACGTGCAAGCTGGAACTGCACTTCAAGGCGCTCGACCCGACCGAGAATCTGAGCCTTTCGTTCAAGCATTGGACGTCCAACGCGACCGGCGTCCAGCTGAGCGTCACGATCAACGGCGATACGTCGAGCCCGATCGTCAAATATCTCGACGCGACCGAGGCGGGGTCGGGCGGGCAGACCGTCACCGTCGTGCCGCTGCGACGCAAGCGCCTGACCTCGGTAGATTTCTGCGACCGCGTACGGCCCGGCCACAATGTCATCGAGGTCGAGATATCGCTCGACGACAGCAGCGATCTCACCACCTACACGCTCATGGCGGTGGCGGTGGGCTGAACGGCACGGAGGCCGGCGCATGCGCGACCTGGTGGTGATCGCCTGGAACATCCTGAAGAAGCGGGATGCGACGCTGGCCGGCAACCCTGCCTTTACGGCGATGATCGTCGGGGCGATCGCGAATGCCGTCAGGGGTGGCAGCGCGGGCTACAACACACCGTTCGTCGCCGTTCTCCTCGAAATTGTCGAGCCCGCGGCGACGGTAGGTGCGATGGCCACCCACCTGGCGAACGCCCTCTCGGCGGCGACCGGGGTGACCATCCACGCCAGCCACATAAATCTGGGCGGTGCCGCGCACACACGGGAATCCGCGATCGTCCTGCACAATGGCGTGACGTTGGCGCTCGCGCCCCTCGACGTGCGTGGGCACATGCAGGCGGAGATCGCAGCCGACATCGCACAGGCGGTTGCCAAGCTCGCCGCCCATAAACTGCGGACGGCGCATCTCAGGCAGCGTAAGACGTCGGTACCTCCGGGGGTGAACCGCTATCATCCCTATCCGCAAGCCGACCGGGATCGCTACCGCGACAACGACAAGCCGGCGAGCTGGTTCAGAAACGGCGCCGTGGCGCAGCTCACGCTCAAGGGACGAACGGTCCGCATCGGCGCCGTGCATAACCCGGGACCCGCGTTCACCGAGGCTTTCGCCGGCATCATGAACGCCGTCAGCGCCGCGGCGAATACGCAGAACATCGACTATCTGATCGGCGATTTCAACAAGCACGGTGAGATCGCACCGTCCGGATTCTACGATACTTCCGCCTTGTGGCTGTCGGGGACGACGGTCACCGCCACGCGCACGCTGTCCGACAGCAGGCGGGATCGCTCGATGATCCGCGTTGACGCGCCGTTTGTCGCCGACCTCCAGCCACCGATGCTGGTTGCCCCCGCGGTCGGTCAGCCGCTGCTCACCGATCATGCGCTGATCTACAGCTACCTGGCGTTCGATCCCGCCAATGGGTTCGCGCTCAACGAGCTGTCTCCCGAGAGCGCGTTTTTCGAAGATTCGGGCTGGAGTTCGCTTCTCCCCGACCTGCCGGCGTCGCAGCTGACGGAGCTGGGTTCGCCACAGTCGACGGCGGTGGACGCGTCCGGCTGGCCCTTGTCGACGCCGGCCGCGTACCCGCCGGCCCGTGTGTTGAACAACAATAATAACAACAACGACTTCGAGGCCGATGAGGAGGAAGAACCGGAGAATTTCAGCGACTATTTCGTGGACGACTCGCCAGATGTACAGAATCCGCTCGACGTCCAGCCGCAGGGCGAAGCCGAAGTGCTCGACCTGCTCGGGAGCGCGCCCCCGGCGCCGACCGACAGGTTATCCGAACCCGAAGACGATACGCTCGACCTTCTCAACCAACTCCCCCCCGTGCCGAGCACGCTGTCGTCGGGCGAGGAGAGCGAAAGCGCGGAGTTCGCCTAGAGCGTGCTGCGAATAGGTGGAATCCGGCTATTCGCGATCAAGCACGCGACCACAGGGAATCTGGATCGGGGAGGAGCAATGTCGACGGGTTGATCGGCCTTCGGCGTGATAACCCGTCACGACCCGCCTCCCGCCGCCGCGCCCGCCGTCACCCCGCCGCCTGCTCGCGCTTGATCCAGTCGTCGATCTGCGCTTCGAGCACGTCGAGCGGCACCGCGCCCTGGCCGAGCACGGCATCGTGGAAGCGCCTGACGTCGAACTTCGCGCCCAGCGCGGCTTCCGCCTTGTGGCGCAGCGACAATATCTTCAGCTCGCCCAGCTTATAGGCCAGCGCCTGGCCCGGGTTGCTGATGTAACGGTTGACCTCGGCATCGATATTGGCGTCGGTCAGCGCGGTGTTGTCCTTCATGAACGCCACCGCCTGGTCCTTGGTCCAGCCCTGCGCGTGCAACCCGGTATCGACCACCAGCCGGCACGCGCGCCACATCTCGTAGGACAGCCGCCCCATGTCCTTTTCGGGCGTGTCGTAGATTCCCATCTCGATCCCGAGATGCTCGGAATAGAGCCCCCAGCCCTCGACGAAGGCGGTGAACTGCACGGCATATTTGCGGAAATCGGGCAGGCTCATTTCCTGCTGCAGCGCGATCTGGTTGTGGTGGCCCGGCACCGCCTCATGCGCCGTCAGCGCGGCGAGTTCGTAGAGCGGTCGCTGGTCGAGCTTCGAGGTGTTGATGTAGAAGGTCCCGGCGATCCCCGCCGGTGGCGATCCCGGCATGTAATAGGCCGTCGGGCTGCCCTCCGCCGTCTCGGCCGGAATGGCGCGCACGCCGTAAGGCAGGCGCGGCAAGGTCCCGAACAGCGTCGGCATTTTGCCGTCGTTGATCTTGGCCTGCAACGCGGCGGCGCCCATCAGTTCGGCCACGCTGCGCGGATAATATTTCGGGTCGGTGCGCAGCGCCTGGATGAAGGCGGCGCGGCTGGCATAACCCGCCTTGCGCGCCACCACGTCCATCTCGCCGCGGATCCGCGCCACCTCGTCCAGCCCTATCTGGTGGATCTGCGCCGGCGTCAGGTCGGTGGTGGTCTGCTGGCGCACCATGAAGGCATAATATTTCGCGCCATCGGGCAGCGCCGCGGCGCCAAAGCTGGTGCGGCATTTCGGCAAATAGCTGGTGCGATAATAGACGTCGATCTTGCGATATTCGGGGTTGAGCGTGGTGGTGATCAGCGTCTTCGCCCGCGCCTGCATCGCGGCCCATTCCGCCTCGCCGATGCTCGATGGTCGCGCGGCCTTGAACGGCGCGTAGAAGCGTGAGTCCTCGACCTTGTCGGTGATCACGCCGGTAATCGTCTTCTCGAACCCCGACAGGCTGACGCATGGCTGGGTATAGCCCCCGGCGACCGCCTGGCGCGTCACGTCGAGCGCCTGCGCATTGAACCTGGGGAACAGCGCCAGGCGCGTGAGATAGCTTTCGAAGTCGGCCTTGCCGCGCAGCGGCACGCTGTCGGCGAGGCCGGCGAAACCCTGGAACCAACTGCCCAGCGTCGACAGCGTCATCGTCCGCTCGCCAAAGCCGTTCGCCTCGACCTGCTCGGCCAGGATGCGCCGCAGGATCGCCTGGTTGGTGCGGTCCGCCGGCGACAGCGCGGCGGCCGGAATAGCATCGAGCCGCTTGACGAACGCCGCCGCCTGCGCCGCCTGCCGATCGGCCTCGGCCAGGCTGGCATCGCCGATCTGGTCGTCATAATCGTGGACGCCAAGCGTCGTCGCATAGATCGGGTTCGATTTCAGGAACCATGCCCAATGGTCGGCGATGACGGCATGGAGATCGTCGGTCGGCGTTGCCGTCGCGGGTACTGCGGTGGTGGCTACAACGGCGGCAAGCAACAGGCGACGCATGGTTTACCCCTCGAAGGTCACTGTGGCGACATAACCACCCAGCGCGGTACCTCGGTCAATACCCCGCCTCGATCGCCAGCCGAATGAGGTCGGCCGTGGTGCGCAGCCCCAGCACGCGGATCACCGTCGATCGGTGCATCTTCACCGTGCGTTCGTTGAGGCCCAGCTCATAGGCGATCTGCTTGTTGAGCTTGCCCGCCGCGATATGCACGACGATCCCGCGCTGGCGCGGCGTCAGCGAGGCGATCCGGTCGGCGGCGGCCTTGCGCCTATTGTCGCCCGCCGCGGCCTCGTCGCCGGCAACCTCGACCTGCGAGCCGAGGAAATATTCCAGCTCGCCCGTCGCCCCGAAGATCGGCGCGACCAGCACGGCATTGCGGAACGGCGTGCCGTCCTTCCTGTAGTTGAGGATCTCGACCATCGTCGGGCGCTGCGCGGCGATGCCCTCGCGCAGTTCGGCGGACAGCGCGTCCTCGGTGTCGGCGCCGCGCAGGAAGCGGCAATTGCGCCCGATGATCTCGTCGCGATCATAGCCGGTCAGCCGTACGAACGCCTCGTTGCAGTCGACGATCGGATTGTCGGCCAATCGCGGGTTGCTGAGCACCGCGGCAATCGTGCTCGACCGGATCATGGTCGTCGGATCCATGGAAAATGCTGTCCTTAGTGCCGCCGGTCGGGCGTCACCCCTATGTCCGCTTTGGAAGCATTTCAATTTTATCGCGTCGCAGCCCGTAGCGTCGATTCTTTGCGCCGCGCGCGCCGCGGGCGCGTCAGCGCAGGGCCATGCTCCCGGTATCGATGAAGCGCTGGTGCCACGACAGCGCCTCGCCGGGGAGCGAGGGCGATTGCTGGCCATAGGCGCCGGCCCGCGCCCGGGCATAGTAATCGGCCAGCATCGGGCGATACGAAGGGTGGGCGCAGCGCTCGATGATCAGCGTGGCGCGCTGCTTGGGGCTCAGTCCGCGCAGATCGGCCAAGCCTTGTTCGGTGACGATCACCTGCACGTCCTGCGTGATATGGTCGACATGGCTCGCCTGCGGCACGATCGCCGAGATCTTCCCGCCCTTGGCGGTCGAGGGCGTCATGAAGATCGAGACATAGGCGTTGCGCGCGAAGTCGCCCGAGCCGCCAATGCCGTTCTGGATCCGCGACCCCATGACATGGGTCGAGTTGACGTTGCCATAGATATCGGCCTCGATCAGCCCGTTCATCGCGATGCAGCCGAGCCGGCGGATCAGTTCCGGGTGGTTGCTGATTTCCTGCGGGCGCAGGATCATGCGGTCACGATAGCGCCCCATGTCCGCGTTGATCCGTGCCGCCGCCTCGGGGCTGAGCGAAAAGGCGGTGGCCGAGGCCATGCGCAATGTGCCGCTGTCGAGCAGGTCGAGCATCCCGTCCTGGATCACCTCGGTAAAGGCGGTGAGGTTGGAGAAGGGGCTGTCGACCAGCCCGGTCAACACCGCATTGGCGATGTTGCCGACCCCCGACTGGATCGGCAGCAGCGATGCCGGCAGGCGGCCGCGTGCCACTTCATGCGCCAGGAAATCGAGCAGATGGCCGGCGATCGCCAGTGCCGCGTCGTCCGGGGCGGCAAAGGGCAGGTTGCGGTCGGGCGAATCGGTCTCGACGATCGCGACGATCTTGGCCGGGTCGCAGGCGAGATAGGGCGTGCCGATGCGGTCGTCGGCGCGCACCAGCGGGATCGGCACGCGATCCGGCGGCAGCCGTGTGCCGTAATAGATGTCGTGCATCCCCTCCAGCGCGGGGTTCTGCCAGCGATTGACCTCGAGGATGACCCGGTCGGCGCGGTCGAGCCAGGTCTTGTTGTTGCCGACCGAGGAGGAGGGGATCAGCGACCCGTCTTCGCGGATCCCGGTGACTTCGATCAGCGCGACGTCGAGCGGCCCGAGAAAGCCCTGCCACGCCATCGGCGCGACCTGGCTGAGGTGCATGTCGAAATATTCCATCTCGCCGCGATTGATCTTCTCGCGCGCGATCGGGTCGGAATTATAGGGCAGGCGGAACTCGATGCCGTCGGCCCTGGCCAGCGCGCCGTCGAGCTCGGGCCCGGTCGAGGCGCCGGTCCAGATACGCACCCGAAAGGGACGACCCGCCGCATGTTCGGCCTCGATCCGCCGCGCCAGCGCGATCGGCACGGCCTTGGGATAGCCCGAGCCGGTAAAGCCGCTCATGCCGATCGTTTGCCCGTCGCCGATCAGCGCGGCGGCGGCGTCCGCATCCATGACGAGGTCGCGCAGGGCGGCGCAGGCGATCCGGTCGGTCATGGTGAGGATATGCCTTCACTCGCTATGGGGCTGGAAAGTGACCACTACAACCGGCGACCCGGTTCAGGAAGCGACGTTCGCACCCGCCGGTTCGGTTGGCGCGGCATCGCCATCGACCGCGGCAGGCAGCGGACGTGCCACCACCGCCCCGAAGCCTGTTTGACTTATATGTAGGCACCTACATATAAGGGCGCGGTGAAACAGGATATCCCCGCTCGCGTACAATCCGCCGGACCCCGCATTCTCGGGCGGCGGTCGCTCGTCGTCGGCTCGGCGGCACTGCTCGGCGCGGCGACGGTCGCGCGCGCCTTCCCGCCGCGCGATGTCGCGCTGGAGGCGTTCTTGCGCGACCAGATGGCGCGTGGCGGCATTCCCGGCCTTGCGGTCGGTGTCGCGCGGCACGGCACGACGTTGCTCCGCCGCGGTTTTGGCTATGCCGATATCGCGCAGCGTCGTCGCGTCACGACCGATTCGATGTTCCACATCGCCTCGGTTACCAAGACCGTGACCACCGCCGGCATCATGCTGCTGGTCGAGGCAGGGCGCCTCGGGCTCGACGATCCGATCGATCGCCACATCGATTTCAGCGTGGTCAATCCGGCGTATCCGGACATCCCGATCACCGTGCGCCATTTGCTGACACACATGTCGAGCATTTCCGACGAGACCTATTACGAGATCGATTTCCGTACGCACGGCGCCGACTCGCCACTGGTGCTGGGCGCTTTCCTCAAGGACTATCTCGCGCCGGGCGGCGCCTATCGCGTGGCACGCGGCAATTTTTCACCGGCTGCCCCTGGCACCAGCTATGACTATTCCAACGTCGCCTTCGGTCTGCTCGGCTATCTTGGCGGGCGCGTGGCGGGCGAGGATTTCCGCGTCTTCATCCGCCGTCATGTGTTCGACCCGCTCGGTATGCGCCACGCCTCATGGACGATCGCGGGCGTGTCGCCGCCGCTACGTGTCACGCCCTATGACGTCGTCGACGAAAAGCGCGTCGCAATCGATCCGGTCGGCTTTCCCGACTGGCCGACCGGCATGCTGCGCGTGTCGATCGCGAGCTTCATGCCGTTTGTCGCGGCCTGCGCGAATCGTGGCGTCGCAGGGTCGACGCGGCTGCTGTCCGCCGCCAGCACATCGCGGATGCTGACCATGCACCGACCGCCCGGCCTGCCCGCATGGCTGACCGGCCAGGGACTTGGGTGGATGGAATCGGCCGATGGCGGCACGCCGCACATCAACCATTGGGGCGGCGATCCCGGTGTATTCACCGCCGCCTATCTCGACCCTGCCAGCGCTACCGGGGTTGCGATTTTCGCCAATGTCACGGCGAGCGCGGCGAGCAAGGCCGCGATCAAGGCGATCGCGCGGCGCCTGCTCGATCCCGCCGGCATCGCGCATGGTTGAGCGCAGCGGCGATTACAGCCGCGGCGCTGGTGGCAGTGCGCTCGGCGCGCGGCTGCGCCGCCTGTCCGACCGTATCGATCGCGACAGCACGCGGATCTATGCGGTGCGCGGGGTGCATTTCGAGCAGCGCTGGTTCGGCATCCTCAACCAGATCGCGCGGCATGGGCCGATGACCGTCGGCGAGATCGCCACGGCGCTGCGCATCACCCATGTCTCGGTCAGCCAGGCGCGGCGCTCGCTCGAACAGGCCGGGCTGGTCGAATCCCGCAGCGATGCCGCCGATGCACGGCGCCGCCCGATCGCGCTGACAGAGGCAGGGCAGGCGCTGGTAGCCGAACTGACCCCGCTATGGCACGCGCTCGACGCGGTGGCGCACGACCTGAATGTCGAAAGCGGCGATGTCGTCGCGCTGCTCGACCGGCTTGAGGATGCCCTCGACGCGCGCTCATTGTTCGACCGCATCGCGGCACGCCTCGCTGCACCCGGCCGCTGATCCACAAGATTGGCAAGCAAGGTGCGGCCCCCCACGGCGGATCGAGGATCGTCCGGTTTGCATTTTCGCAGGCGCGCGGCGCACAAGGCCGGCGAATGTCGCGCTTGATCCTGTTCAACAAGCCCTATGGCGTGCTCTGCCAGTTCACCGACGGCAGCACCGGGTCGGCGCGCCCGACGCTGTCGGGGTTCATTGACGTGCCCGGCGTCTATCCCGCCGGGCGGCTCGATCTCGATAGCGAAGGGCTGTTGCTTTTGACCGACGATGGCCGGCTGCAGGCGCGGATCGCCGATCCGAAATTCAAGATGCCGAAAACCTATCTCGTCCAGGTCGAGGGCGAACCCGGTGCGGACAGCCTCGATCGGCTGCGGCGCGGCGTCCGGCTGAAGGATGGCATGACGCTGCCGGCCGAGGTCGAGCGAATCGACCCGCCGGTCTTGTGGCCGCGCGATCCGCCGGTGCGTTTCCGCAAGACCGTGCCCGATTGCTGGCTGCGGCTGACGATCCGCGAAGGCCGCAACCGCCAGGTGCGCCGCATGACCGCGGCGGTTGGCCTGCCGACGCTGCGGCTGGTGCGCTGGCGGATCGGTGACTGGACGCTGGACGGGGTGCCGCCCGGCGAATGGCGTGACGTGCCGGCTGTTTCCCGCGCGGAGCGGCCCGGTTCGCGGTGAACCGTCGGTTGCGCCGCGGCGGATGGCACACGCCGCGATTCAACTTTCGCCACACTCTGCCAGGCGTCAGCGACCGTCCGAGCCGCACCCCGACTCGCACCCGCTCTTTCGCATCGTCGACCATGCAGGAAATGCCGGCCTGCCAGACAGGGTCCCGCTCCGCCCTGCTCCTGCCTGCTATGGTGCTCGGCGGTCCTGCTCCTGTCCCCTGCTAAGTTGGACAATGATATTCAGACAAATCCATGATATGTAACGACTAACGCGCAAAATTGGGGCGCGGCGGGGCACAAAAATTCACCGTCCCGGGCAAAGCAGGGTGGAGCAGGTGAAAACGCGGCGCGGGCGTTGGAAAACGTCGCCGCGCGCCGCAGGGCGGTGTCCGACTGGCCGGTGTCGGCCTTGCGGATCTTACGCCTTCACCGCCGTCACGAAATAATCGAGCGTCAAGTCGTCCGACATCACGAAACCTCGCGCCGGGGAAAGCGACAGGCCGCGCGTGTCGATTACCTTCAGCCCGGCGCCCTCGATCAGCTCGGTCAGTTCGGCCGGGCGCAGGAACTTCTCCCAGTCATGCGTGCCGCGCGGGATGCGGCCGGTGCCCTCGCCGATCGTGATCAGCGCGAGCCGCGACAGCGCGGTGCGGTTGGGGGTGGAGAGGATCAGCAGCCCGCCCGGCGCCAGCGCGGCGGCGAGGCCGGCGATGAACGCTTCCGGCGTCGCGACATGCTCGATCACCTCGAGACTGGTGACGAGATCGAACGTCTCGCCGGTCAGCGCCTCGATCCCGCCGGCGCGATAGTCGATCGCCAGCCCCGACAGCGCGGCGTGGGCGCGTGCGGCGGCGATATTCTCGACCGCCGCGTCGACTCCCGTCACCGCCGCGCCGAGCCGGGCGAGCGGCTCGCACAACAGGCCGGCGCCACACCCGACATCGAGCGCGCGCTTGCCGGCGAGCGGGTTGAAGCTCGCGCCATCGCCGTGCCAGTGCGCGTCGACCCGCTCGCGCAGATAGCCGAGCCGCGCCGGGTTCAGCTTGTGCAGCATCGCCGACGAGCCTTTGGGGTCCCACCATTGCGCCGCCATCGCGCCGAAATGCGCGGCTTCGTTCGGGTCGATCGTCGAGGGGGCGGTGGTCTGCATTTCGGTGTCCTGTGGTCGTCTTCGGCCGACCCTCCCCTTTTTCGTCACCCCGGACTTGTTCCGGGGGCCCCCGTGCCGCGCATCAACCAATCGGCGGGTTTGCGGGACGGTGGATGCCGGAATGAGTCCGGCATGACGGTAGGGGGGCGTCGGCGCGGACTCTAGCAACCGTGCGGGCGCCGCCCAAGCGGAATGCGCCGCCGCGCCGGGCGGCGATAGTTTTGCTTGCCATGCTGCGATGCGGCGAGCGCTTGCCATCGCCGGAGCGCGTTTCTATCAGGCGCGCTCTTCGCAACAGGGGGCGCCACAGCGGCCATGGCACGTATCGTGATGAAGTTCGGCGGCACGTCGATGGCCGGGATCGAGCGCATCCGCAGCGTTGCCGCGCGCGTCAAGCGCGAGGTCGAGGCCGGCAACCAGGTCGCCGTGGTCGTCTCGGCGATGGCCGGCGAGACCGACCGGCTGGTCGGTTTCTGTCGTGAGGCCTCGTCGCTCTACGATCCGCGCGAATATGACGTGGTCGTCTCGGCCGGCGAGCAGATCACCTCGGGGCTGCTGGCGATCGCCTTGCAGGCGGCGGGCGTGAAGGCGCGCAGCTGGATGGGCTGGCAGCTGCCGATCGCGACCAGTTCGACCCACGCCTCGGCGCGGATCGAGGACATCGACACCGCTGCGCTCGAGACGGCGCTGGCAAGCGGCGAAGTCGCGGTCATTCCCGGCTTCCAGGGCGTCGCCGATGGCGAACGCGTCACGACGCTGGGGCGCGGTGGCTCGGATACCTCGGCGGTGGCGATCGCGGCGGCGATGAAGGCGGATCGCTGCGACATCTATACCGATGTCGACGGCGTCTATACCACCGACCCGCGCATCGTGCCGCGCGCGCGCAAGCTCAAAAAGATCACCTATGAGGAGATGCTCGAACTGGCGAGCGTCGGTGCCAAGGTGTTGCAGACCCGTTCGGTCGGGCTGGCGATGAAGGAAAAGGTCCGCGTCCAGGTGCTGTCGAGTTTCGTCGACGGCGACGCGGCGGACACGTTGCCCGGGACGATGATCGTGGGCGAGGAGGAAATCGACGATATGGAACGCCAGCTCATTACCGGCATCGCGCACGACAAGAACGAGGCCAAGATCACGCTGACCAACGTGCCCGACCGGCCCGGCGCGGTGGCGTCGATCTTCACCCCGCTGGCCGACGCGGCGATCAACGTCGACATGATCGTGCAGAACATCGCGCACTCGACCGGCTCGACCGACGTGACCTTCACCGTGCCCGCCGCCGACCTGGCGCGCAGCCTCGAGGTGCTCGGCAACGCGCGCGGGGCGATCGGGTATAGCGAGCTGATCCACGACACGCGCGTCGCCAAGGTCTCGGTCGTCGGCGTCGGCATGCGCAGCCATGCCGGCGTCGCCGCGCTGATGTTCAAGACGCTCGGCGACCGCGGCATCAACGTCCAGGCGATCACGACGAGCGAGATCAAGGTCAGCGTGCTGATCGAGGAGGATTATACCGAGCTCGCGGTGCGCGTGCTGCACACGGCATACGGGCTCGATGCCGAGGAAGTGGCGGCCTGACCTGAATTCCCTCTCCCAAGGGGGTGCGCGAGCCGTGATGCGATCGGCCGTTCGGGTTTGGGGCTGCCGAGCGGACAGTGTTTCGGCTCTTCCGAGGTTGACGGCGATGCACGGCGGACGCGCCTGTAGCCATAGCCTCGCTTGAAGGTGCCGAAGACCCTTTCGACGGCGGCGCGAATACCCCTTGTATTTGCCGCGTCGCGACCGAATGACTTGCGCAATAGTTGCGCCCGGCACGCTTCGCCGGCGCGAACGGGCGTTGATTCGACCTGCCCGACACCACGCTGGAAACGGCGCCGGAATCTCCCGCTCTTTCCCATCGTCCGATCCCCCACCGACAGCCGCGCGCCACCAAGATCGCGCCGCTGACCGCGATCGATGCGAAATTCAGCATTCCGTTCACGCTGGCCAGCGCGCTGGTTCATGACGCGGTCGATCTCGATTCCTTCGCCTCGGCGGCGCGCGCCGATCCGGCAGTGCTGGCACTCGCCGAAAAGGTCGTCGCGCGACGCCACCCCGACTGGTCCCGCGCCAATGCAGCCGCCGGCGGGGTCGTGCTGATCATGGCGGATGGCGGGCGTCATGAAATGATGGTGGAACAGGCGCGCGGCGATCCCGGTCAGCCGATGTCCGATGCCGACCTCACCGCCAAGTTCATCGCTTGTGCCACGCGCGCCGAGGCGCCGCGCGACGCCGATGCCGCGAATGCCCTCGCCTCGCGCATTCTCTCCGGGGGGCTGGAGGCCAGCGCCATGACGCTGCTGGACTGACGCCTATCTCGACCTGCCGCCGCGACGGCTGCCATGACGACAATCCGCGGTAGCATGCCGCTTGCAACATGCCGCTTGCGGCGATCCGTCAAACAAGTTATGGCATATAGCAATAGAGGAGAGGACTGCAATGGCAACAAATGTTTCGATGCTCGTCGGCGGGCGCCCGCATGAAACCATGAGCAGCTTCGAGCGCCGCAATCCGGTCACCGGCGAAGTCGCCAGCACCGCCTCTGCCGCAACCGTCGATGACGCCAACGCCGCGGCCAACGCCGCCGCCGCCGCTTTCCCGATCTGGTCGGCGATGGGCCCCAATGCGCGCCGCGCGCTGCTCAACAAGGCCGCCGATGCGCTCGAGGCCAAGGCGTCGGACTTCGTCGCGGCGATGATGGGCGAGATCGGTGCGACCGAGGGCTGGGCGCGTTTCAACCTTATGCTCGCCGCCGGCATGGTGCGGGAGGCCGCCGCGCTGACCACGCAGATCAGCGGCGAGGTCATCCCGTCGGACAAGCCGGGCTGCATCGCCATGGCGCTGCGCGAACCGGTTGGCGTGATCCTCGGCATTGCGCCGTGGAACGCGCCGATCATCCTCGGCGTGCGCGCGATCGCGGTGCCGCTGGCTTGCGGCAATACCGTCGTGCTCAAGGCGTCCGAGCAATGCCCGCGCACGCACGCGCTGATCGTCGAGGCATTCTCCGAGGCCGGCCTGCCCGAGGGCGCGGTCAACCTCGTCACCAACGCCCCGTCCGATGCCGGTGAGATCGTCGGCGCGCTGATCGACAATCCCAGCGTCCGGCGCATCAACTTCACCGGTTCGACCGCAGTCGGACGGATCATCGCGGTGCGCGCCGCACAGCAGCTCAAGCCGGTGCTGCTCGAGCTCGGCGGCAAGGCGCCGCTGATCGTGCTGGAGGACGCCGATCTCGACGAGGCGGTCAAGGCGGCGGCGTTCGGCGCGTTCATGAACTCGGGGCAGATCTGCATGTCGACCGAACGGATCATCGTTGCCGACAGCATTGCCGATGCCTTCGTCGCGAAGTTCCAGGCGAAGGTCGGCACGATGCCGGTCGGCGATCCGCGCGAGGGCAAGACACCGCTCGGCGCGGTGGTCGACCAGAAGACGGTCGATCATGTGAAGGGCCTGATCGCCGACGCGCTCGCCGCTGGCGCGACGCAGGTCAACGGCGGCGACGCCGACGGCGTATTGATGCCGGCGCATGTCATCGACAAGGTGACGCCCGACATGAAGCTGTTCCGCGAGGAAAGCTTCGGGCCGGTCGTCGCCGTGATCCGCGCCCGTGACGAAGCCCATGCGATCGAACTGGCCAACGACACCGAATATGGCCTGTCGGCGTCGGTCTTCACCCGCGACACCGCGCGCGGTCTGCGCGTCGCGCGGCAGATCAAGTCGGGCATCTGCCACATCAACGGCCCGACCGTGCATGACGAGGCGCAGATGCCGTTCGGTGGCACCAAGGGCTCCGGCTATGGCCGCTTCGGCGGCAAGGCCGGCATCGACAGCTTCACCGAGCTGCGCTGGATCACGATCGAAACCCAGCCCGGCCACTATCCGATCTGACCTACTTGCCCCTCCCCGGTGTTCACCACGAGCACCACCCCTCGAGGCCGACCCACCCCAACCCCTCCCTGCCAGGGAGGGGCGAAAAAAGAGAGAAATGATGACCGAGACCAGCCCGCAGGGCACCGTTGCCTATGACGTCGTGGATCGCATTGCCTGGGTAAGGTTCAACCGCCCCGACAAGCGCAACTGCATGTCGCCGACGCTCAACCGCGAGATGATGGATGTGCTCGACGCGCTCGAATTTCGCGACGATGTCGGCGTGCTGGTACTCGGCGGCGAAGGCACGGCATGGTCGGCGGGCATGGATCTCAAGGAGTATTTCCGCGAGACCGAGGCCAAGGGCCTCGGCGCGACGCGCAAGGCGCAGCGCGAAAGCTATGGCTGGTGGCGGCGGCTGCGCTGGTATCAGAAGCCGACCATCGCGATGGTCAATGGCTGGTGCTTCGGCGGCGGTTATGGTCCGCTGTTCGCCTGCGACCTCGCCTTCGCCGCGGAAGAAGCGCAGTTCGGCCTGTCCGAGATCAACTGGGGCATCCTGCCGGGCGGCGGCGCGACCAAGGTCGCGGTCGAACTGATGCCGTTCCGCAAGGCGATGTATCACGCGATGATGGGCGAGAATGTCGACGGCAAGACGGCGGCCGAATGGGGCCTCGTCAACGAGGCGTTGCCGCTCGTCGACCTCAAGGACCGCGTGACGGCGGTCGCCAACGTGCTGCTCAAGAAGAACCCGGTCGCGCTCAAGGCGACCAAGGATGCGGTGCGCCGCGTCTCGGTGCTGAGCTATGACGATGCCGAGGATTATCTGATCCGCGCACAGGAAGCCGCCAACAGCTACGACAATGAAGGCCGCAAGGAAGGCATCAAGCAGTTCATCGACGACAAGACCTTCAAGCCCGGTCTTGGCGCCTATGATCGGTCGAAGCAGCAGGCCTGAGCCCGAGACCATGACCATCGACGTGATCGCCCCGCCGCGCCTGGGCTCGCTCGACCGCCTGCTCCGGCCGCGATCGGTGGCGATCGTCGGCGCGTCGGAAAAGCCCGGCGCGCTCGGCAACCAGGTACTCGCCAATCTCGAGCGCCATGGTTTTACCGGGGACATCCACCTGATCAACCCGCGGCGCGGGGTGATCGCCGGGCGCCAGTCGCTCGGTTCGGTCGACGAGCTGCCCGAGGGCGTCGATGCGGCGGTGCTGGCGATCCCCGGCGCGGCGGTGCTGGCGACGATCCGCGCGCTGGCGGCGCGCGGTGTCGGCGCGGCGGTGATCTTCTCCGCCGGCTTCGCCGAGGGTGGCGAGGAGGGCATGGCGGCGCAACGCGAGGTGGCGCGGATCGCCGCCGAAAGCGGCATGATCGTCGAGGGGCCGAACTGCCTCGGCCTGACCAACTATGTCGACGGCGTCGCGCTGACCTTCGTCGAGACCTCGTCCGAGCGGCTCGGCGACCGGCCGGGCGTCGGCATCGTCTCGCAATCGGGTGCCATGGCCGTGGTGCTCGGCACGACCTTGATGTCCAAGCAACTGGGCGTCTCGCTGTCGGTTTCGACCGGCAACGAAGCGGCCTCGGGCGTCGAGGATTATGTCGAACATCTGATCGACGATCCGCACACCCAGGTCATCGCGATGATCGTCGAGCAGTTCCGCAAGCCAGCCCGCTTTCTCGCGCTGGCCGAACGCGCGCGGCTCGCGGGCAAGCCGATCGTCCTGCTCCATCCCGGTACGTCGAGCGCCGCGCGCGAATCCGCCGCGACGCATACCGGCGCGATGGCCGGCGACTGGCAGGTGATGAAAACCAAGGTCGAGCGCGTCGGGGTGATCCTCGCCGACAATCTCGAGGAACTGGGCGACCTGACCGATCTCGCGCTGCGCTGCGGGCCGATGCCGGCCGGCGGATGCGCGGTGCTGACCGAATCCGGCGCGTTCAAGGCGCTGACGCTCGATCTGTGCGAGCGGGTTGGCCTCGCCTTGCCCGCCCCGAGCGACGCGACCGCGGCGCAGCTCCGCGCCGCGATCCCGGACTTCATTCCGGTCAGCAATCCGATGGATCTTACCGCGCAGGCGCTGGTCGACCCCGATCTCTATCGGCGTACGATGGCACCGTTGCTCGACGACGATCGCTTCGCCTGCATCGTGCTCGGCATCATCCAGACCGACGAGGCAACGGCACGGCTGAAATTCGAGCCGATCATCACCGCGATCGAGGCGCTGCGGCCGACGAAGCCGGTGATCTTTGCCGGGCTCGATGATGGCGCCCCGGTGCCGCCCCGCTATGTCGCGGCGCTGCGCGCGCTGGGTGTGCCCTATTTCCCGTCACCCGATCGCGCCTTCCGCGCGCTCGCCACACTGGCGCATGCCGCGGCCCGCGACATTGGCCGGGCATCGTATGAGCCGCTCGCGATCGATGCGATCTCGCCCGGGGTGATCCCGGAATATCGCGCCAAGCAATTGCTCGCACCGCTCGGCGTGCCGTTCCCCCGCGGGGGCTTTGCTACGTCACTCGACGCGGCACAGAAGGTCGCAGCGTCGATCGGCTATCCGGTCGTGATCAAGGCGCAGGCCGCCGCGCTCAGCCACAAGAGCGATGCCGGGGGCGTGATCCTGAACCTTGCCGACGAAGCGGCGCTGGCGCGCGGCTGGGACGAGCTGCACGCCAACATCGCGCGCCACGCGCCCGGCATGGTGCTCGACGGCGTGCTGGTCGAAGCGATGGGCCAGCGCGGTGTCGAGCTGATCGTCGGCGCGCGCAACGACCCGGAATGGGGACCGGTCATTCTGGTCGGCTTCGGTGGGGTGCAGGCGGAAATCCTGCAGGACGTCCGCCTGTTGCCGCCCGACCTGACCCGTGCGGCGATCGCCGCCGAGCTGCGCCGGCTCAAGGGCGGCGCGCTGCTCGACGGCTGGCGCGGCAGCCCGGCGCTCGACGTCGACGCGGTCGCCGACATTGTCGTCGCGCTGAGCCGATTGCTCGAAGCGGCGCCATCGATCCGTGAGATCGATCTCAACCCGGTGGTGATCTATCCCTCGGGGCAGGGCGCCGTGGCGCTCGACGCGCTGATCTATGGTGAGGCGGCGTGATCGACCGATGAGAGGCATGGGCCGCACGGCCCGGCTCAGTGATCGTTCGCCTCGATCCGGCTGAGCAGGTCGATCAGCGCCGTGCGTTCGCCGGCGCTGAGGTCCGACAGCATGCGATCCTCATGCACGCGAATGCGCGTCACGCACTCCTCGAACATCGCCTCGCCATCGGCCGACAATGCCAGTGAAAAGGCGCGCCGATCCTCCGGCGCGATCTTGCGATCGACCAGGCCGCGGTCGGTCAGTTCGTTGATCAACGACACCATGTTGGCGCGCTTTATGCCGAGCGCACGGCCCGCCGCGCCCTGGTTGATTCCGGGATTGGCCTTGACGATCGACATGATCCCGAACAGCACCTGCCTGATCCCGGTGCCGTCCAGCGTCCGCGAAAAATCATGCCCCACCGCCGCCGATGCCCGGCGCAGATGATAGCCGACCAGGCCACTGAGATCCCCGATCGTCACCTCGTCCGCGATGGTCGCCGTTGCTGCGCGTGCCAAAATATCTACTCCCCGTTTGCGCCGATCATGCCGCCAGCGGATGGCGCGCTCAAGCCACCACCATCAACCGCCGTCGCGCGGTGAACAATGCGAACGCCGCGACCAGCGAACCCATCGCCATCAGCACGGCAACCGTCGCCAGGCCATGGCCCGCCGCGAACAGGAATCCGGCCAGCGCCGGCGCCAGCGCCGATCCGCCGCGCCCGACGCCGATGACGAAGCCGGTTGCCGTCGCTCGCAAATGCGTCGGAAACGCCGCGGCGACCAGCGCATAGAGACCGACGATGCCGGCATTGGTGGCAAAGCCCGCGATTGCGGCGATCAACGACAGCGAGCCGAGGTCGCTCTGTCCCTGGCCGAAGGCGATGACGGCGAGCGTCGACACGAGCATCGCCGTGATGGTCAGTGTGTAGAGGCGCAGGCGCGCGGTCATCAGGCCCAGCAACAGCGAGCCCGAGGCCCCCCCGATGCTCGCCCACACCAGCACACCGGCCGCGAGCGGCGGCGCGAAGCCCATGTCGACGACGATCTTCGGAATCCATTTGAGGATGAAGTAGAAGGTCATGACGTGCGCGAGATAGGCGATCGTCAGCGCGGCGGTCAGGGGAATGAAGGCCGGGGTGAAAAGCTCGGTCACGCGGATGCGACGCGGCTTCGTGGTAACCTCGGGCAGGGCGTCGATCGCGGCGTGACCCATGCGGGCCAGCGTCCGGTTGATTCGTGCCAGCGCGTCGGGTCGGCGCTGCTCCATGTGGAAGGCAATCGACTCCGGGGCGAACAGCAGGACCAGCGGGATGAAGCACGTCGTCGCGATGCCGCCGAACACGAACACGGCGGGCCAGCCGTGATCGGCCAGCAGCCGCGCCGAGGCCAGACCGCCGATAATGGTGCCGATGGGGTAACCGCCCGCCATCAGCACCACGGCGAGATTGCGACGCCCGGCGCTCGCGACCTCGGCGACCGCGGCATTGGTCGCCGCGAGCATGCCGCCGATGCCAAGACCGGTCACCACGCGCCAGATCGACAGCGTCGTGACATCATGCGCCGACGCCGCCCCGAACATGCCGAACGCCATGCCGACCAGGCAGCCGAGGATCGTCAGCCGGCGGCCGATGCGGTCGGCCACCCCGCCGAGCAGCAGCGATCCCGCCGCCATGCCGACCAGTTCCATCGACAGGACCACGCCGAGCGCGGCGCGGTCGATCCCCCAGTCCTTGGCGATGCCCGGCGAGGCGAAGCTGATCGACAGCACGTCGAAGCCATCGAGCGCGTTGAGCCCGATCATCACGGCGACGACCGCCCACTGGAATCGCGACATCGGTTCACGATCGATGATCGCGCGCGGATCAGTTGCCATCAGCCCCTCCCTATAGTGGCGGGACTTTGGCGCTCATTGCTATGGCACGCAACAAACTAATCGCAGGTGTCGCGCGACCGGCCACCATGTCGCAAGCGTCAGCCAACACCCACGATGAGGCTGGTCGGGCTTCGGAAATTGGAAGACGGCACCCAGGACAGCTTCTCGTCGACGCGGGAATAGTCGGGAACGACGGCGAGCAATTCCTGATAGGCGAGTTGTGCGGCGAGCCGCGCGATCATCGCGCCGAGGCAGGAGTGGACGCCGCCGCCGAAGCCGAGATGCGCCTTGGGCCGGCGCGCGATATCGTAACGGTCGGGATCGTCGAACTTGCGCGGGTCGCGATTGGCCGAGCCATAGCAGAGCATCACGAAGTCGCCGGCGCGCATCGTCTGGCCGTGCACTTCATGATCCTGGGTGAGGCAGCGTTTGAAGCGCTGCGCCGACGTGTTGTAGCGTAGCGATTCCTCGATCGCATCGGGAATGCGCGCCGGATCGGCGACCAGTGCGCGTCGTGCATCCGGATGATCGGCAAGGTTCAGGCCGAACATCGCCATGAAGCCCGACAGCGATTCGATCCCGGCCATGATCAACGTGGTGACGGTCAACTGGACCTCGCGATCGAGCAGCTTCTCGCCGTCGATCTCGGAGGTGATGAAATTCGACAGCAGGTCGTTGCCCGGACTCTTCTTGCGCTCCGCGACGAGCGACGCCGCGAAATCGGCCATCCACGCATAGGCCGCGAGATGTTCGGGGCCTTTCTGCCGCGTCACGGGGTCGGTCTGGACCATCAGGATCGCCTTGTCGCGCACGGTATCGCGCAGTTCGAGCGGCATGGCGAACAGATGGAAGAGCAGGTCGACGGTGACCTTGGCGGTATAGTCGCCGACCAGATCGAAGCGCGATTGTCCGGCGAGCGGCGCGAGGTGGGCACGACACAGGTCGCGCGTCGGATCGAGGATATGGTCGAGCGCGCTGCGCGTGACCGCTTTCTGGATCAGGCCGCGCAGACGGTCATGGCGTGGCGGGTCGGTCGTGCCGAGTGTCGCGCCGGCGCGACCGGGCAGCTCGTCGACCAGATTGCCCTGCGCCGATGAGAACAGGCGCCAGTTGCTCAGCGCGCCGAGGATGTCGTCGTAGCGCGAGAACACCCACATGCCGGCCTCTTCGCTCCAGAAGCAGGGATAGTCCTCGCGGAGCGTGCGATAGGCGGGGAAGGGATCCGCGTCGGTTTGCGGCGCATAGGGATCGAAGCGGAACACGGTGCCGTTCCCCGGCGTGCGCGGGAGCGTTTGCAGGTCCGCCATCGATGCCTCCTCATGGTCAATTAGTATGGCATATAACAAATTGAGCGCGCGCGGTTTGACCGAAATCAAACGAGATGTTCCGAATTGGCGACGCGATGCCGATCTTCCGCGCGACATGGCGCAGCGCCGTGGCGGCGCCCGATGGATTCGCGACACACGCTCGATCGTGCGGTGCGAGCGTGTCGGGCGCGGGACCTGTGGTGTCGCCGTCGAGGTGGGAGGCTCATTTCTTGATCGACCGTTGGTGGGTCGGCCATAGGGGCAATCGACATCGTGCGGCGGTTCCGGACGGGCGGGCGTGGATTGAAAGGCGTCCCCGCGCTGGCGGGGAAATCGAGGGGGCGAGACATGACCGAAATGGAACCGGAGACCAAAGCGAGCCGTCTGGATCGCTACTTTTCGCTGTCGGCGCGCGGCACCTCGATGCGGACGGAGGTGCTGGCCGGGTTCACGACCTTCCTGACCATGGCATATATCGTGCTGGTCAATCCCGCGATCCTCGGCCAGGCCGGGATGCCCGTCGCGGCGGTCGCGGCGGCGACCTGCTTTGCCGCCGCCTTTGCCTCGATCCTGATGGGCGTCGTCGCCAATACTCCGCTGGCGCTGGCGCCCGGCATGGGGCTCAACGCCTATTTCAGCTTCACGGTGGTGCAGCAGATGGGCATCCCCTGGCCGGTTGCGCTGGGGTGCGTGCTGATTTCGGGCGTGGCGTTCCTCGTGCTGACGCTGACCGGGGTGCGGCAGATGATCGTCGCGGTGATCCCGCCGCATCTGTTCGCCGCGGTCGCGGGCGGGATCGGGTTGTTCATCGGGTTCATCGGGCTGAAGGATGCCGGCATCGTCGTCGCCAACCCCGCGACCTTCGTCGCGCTGGGCAACCTCACGGCGCCGGGCGCGGCGCTCGCGCTGTTCGGGCTCATGGCGATCGGCGCGCTGAGCGTGTGGAACGTGCGTGGCGCGATGCTGATCGGGATCGTCGGGACGACGCTGGTCGCGTGGTTTGCCGGGCAGGTGGTCATGAAACCCGAGCCCTACAGCCTGTCCGCGCTGGCCGGCACCGCCTTCAAGCTCGACCTTCCCGGTGTGTTCGGCCTTGCCGGAAAGCACGGGCTTGGCCTGCTCGAGATATTGTTCGTCTTCCTGTTCGTCGACCTGTTCGACAATATCGGGACCCTGGTCGCGGTGACCAAGCGCGCCGGGTTGATGGACACGGCGGGCCGCATTCCCGGGCTAAACCGCATCCTGATGACCGACGCGGTCGCGACGATCATCGGGTCGCTGGCCGGCACCAGCACCGTCACCAGCTATGTCGAGAGCGCGGCGGGCGTGCAGGCGGGCGGCCGCACCGGGTTGACCGCGATCGTCACGGGCCTGCTGTTCCTCGTCACGATGTTCGTCGCGCCCTATGCCCAGATCGTGCCGCTGGCGGCGACCGCCCCGGCGCTGATCATCGTCGGCGGGCTGATGTTGCTGCCATTGTCCGAGATCGCGTGGGACGACCCCTATGCGGCGATTCCGGCCTTTCTGACGGTGGCGATGATCCCGCTGACCTTCTCGATCGCCAACGGGCTGGCGTTCGGCATCACCGCGCATGCCGCGCTCAAGCTGCTACGCGGCAAGATCACCATGGCGGACTGGTTCCTGCTGCTGCTCGCGGGGCTGTTCATCCTGCGCTTCACCTGGATGAGCGCGGGAGCATGATGCGCGCGCCGCACAGCGCGCCCTAGCGCTTCGGCCCGATCGGCACGCCGATCACCGCCTTGACGATCCATTTGTCCGGGTTGGCGCCATAGCCGCGGCCGACGCCGAGATTGAGATCCCAACGCCCCAGGCTGGTATCGACCGTGACGTAGCTCGCCTGTTCGCTGTCGCCGAAGTGGCCAAGCGCGCGGAACTCGCCGACGCCGGTATAGTTTTCGACCCCCAGGGCGAATTTGGGCGACAGCGCGTAATTGAGCTTGGTCGCGATCTCGAGCGAGGCCGGGCCCGGTGCCGGCCCCGAGACGGTAAAGTCGATATTGGCATTGGCCGCCGCGGTCCATTTACCGAAGCGCACGCCGGCGATGCCCTTGAACTCGGCATTATACGGGTTGATGTCGAGCTTGTGGTCGACGCGACCGATTTCGAAATTGGCGCCGACGAACCACTTCTGCCGCTCGGCGCGCGGCAGGATATATTTCAACCTGAACTTGACGCCGTCGATCCCGAGACGGCCATGATTGTCGAGCGTCGCGAGCGGGAGATAGGCACCGAACTCGAGATTGTGCGTCAGCCCATAGGAGAATTCCGGGGTGACGCGCAGCCGGTGCACCGACTGCTGCTCGCCGGGATAATCGGCGATCTGGTCGCCGCTCGGCACATGGTTGATGTGCACGTCGAGGCCCAGTTCGCCGGGCGCGTCGAGCTCGTCCATATAGACCTGGATTTCCTCCGGGCCGGCCAGCGCCGGCGTCGCGACGAACAAAGCGACGCCGGCCGCCGCGAGCAGGGTGATCCGGTCAGTGGGCATGGGAAATGAACGCATTGGTGAAGGTCTCCGTGAAGGCGATGCCGGCATATTTCGGGGTCAGCGCGGTCATTGCCTGCCATTCGGCTCGTGCCGCCGCCTCCGGCATCATGCCATCGGTTTCGAACATGTGCTTGTCTTCCCCCAGCAGTCGGACGAACGCCGCGCGATCTTTCCCGACTATTTTGGGCGGCAGGATGGCGGCGATGGCCGCCGCGTCATGCCCGGCGATATAGGCCAGCGCCTTGCGGCAGGCGTCGACCAGGTGCCGCACCCTGTCGGGATGCGCGGCGATGTAGCTTTTCGGCAGGTACAGCGCGGTCGAGGGAAACACCGTGCCCAGTGCCGCGCGCGTGCCGGCGGCGCTGGTCAGGTCGGCGAGCATGACATTGCCCTTGCCGACATAGAAATCGGCATCCGGCTGATGGGCGAGGATCGCGTCGGCGGTGCCGTCGCGCAACGCCGCCGCCATCGCGTCGCGGCTCATCAGCGGCAATGCGGTATAGTCGTGGACGCCGAACCCGGCACGCAGCGCGATCCAGTTGGCGGCGGTGGTCTTGCCGCTGTTGCTCCCGCCGGTGAAGACGCGGCGCCCCTTGAGGTCCGCGAGCCGCATCACCTCGCCGCGCAGCCGATCGGCGACGATGAGGCTCAGCCCCGGTGAGATCCCCATCGTGATCACCGCCTGGGTGACGAGATGATCGTCGGCCTGCGACATGAAGGTATGATGGTAAAAGGCGACCGCGCCATCGGCACGCCCATCCTTGATCAGATCGGCTGGCGAAGGCTGTGCCGGCGCATCGACGAGCGTCACGGTCAGCCCCTCGTCGCGGAAATAGCCGAGGCGCTCCGCGACGATCACCGGCAGGTTTCGCGTCTCGCCGGTCCCGTCCACGGCGAGCACGACACGCGGCTCGCCGGCCGGCGTGGCGCGTGCTGCCTGAAGCGGCGCGGTCAGCACCGCCAGGGCAAGCATCATTCGCAATCGCATCATCCGCCACGCCCTCGATGAAAATCCGTGCCGCCGCGTTAGCGACACCGGCGCGGGGCCTCGATCCGCCAAATGGCGCATAGGCGGGGTCGGGACACCGCATTACCGCGGCCATCGACAGGATGAGGATCTTACGATGGCGGTTTTGACCCGGTTGATTCGGATGTGGCTGGCGCTCGCGCTGATGGCGGTCTGTGCCGCACCCGCGCTGGCGGCGGAGCGCAAGGATCCGAGCCTCATCATCGCGCTATACGCCAAGCCCGCCGACCGTGCCGCGTTGCGCAGCGCACTCGAGGCCGGCCAGGCCGAACGGCTGCGCCGTTGGAAGGCGGACGGCGTAGTGGCGCATTATCGGCTGATGTTCACCCGTTACGCCGACACCGGCATGTGGGACGCGATGGAGCAACTGACCTTCGCCGATACCGCCGCGCTGGCGCGCTGGACCGCCATCGAGCACCAATCCCCCGCCGGCCTCGATCAACATGCGCTGGCGCTGGTGCAAGCGATCGAGACCACCCCGGCAACGCTCGTGCGTGGTGACACCGGCGATGCGAGCGCCGATCCCGCGGTGCTGGTCATCCCCTATCAGGCGCTCGTTCCTCCGGCCGAATATCTGCAATATCTCGACGGCTATACCGTCCCGCAATTCCGTGGCTGGATGCGTGAGGGCATTTTGCAGTCCTACGACATCGTCACCAGCCTCTACCCCGCCGGCCGGCCGTGGAATGCGATGATCATGCTGCGCTATCGCGACGATGCCGCACTCGCCCGGCGCGACGCGGTGGTCGCCAGGGTGCGCGCGCAGCTTGCGCTCGATCCCGCATGGAAGGCGATCAGCGACAACAAGAAGGCGATCCGCAACGAGCGCGTCCTTGCCATCGCCGACCAGATCGCGTCGGACGAAGCACGATGAACTGGCGACGCAAGCTCATCCCGGTCCACCGCTGGACCGGCCTGACGCTCGGCCTGATCGTGCTGCTTTCGGCCGTTACCGGCGCCGGCATGGCCTTTCGCGACCAGCTCGATCCGCTGCTCTACCCGCATGTCGCGCGCACGGCGCCGTGCGCGATGCCGCTGTCGCTCGACACGCTGGCGGCGTCGGCGCGACGGCTCCATCCGAAGGGCACGCTCGATTATCTGCGCGTCAAGCGCGATCCCGCGGCACCGGTGGCGGCGCGCTTTCTCAACAAGGATACGCTTTATCTCGATCGCTGCACCGGGGGCATCTCCGCCAGCCAGAATCGCTATCAGGGCGTGTTCGGGGTGCTGGAATGGTTGCACCGCGGGAAATGGGCAAGCTTCGGCGGCTGGGTGATGGGCACGGGCGCGTTGTCGCTCATCGCGCTGCTCGCCGGCATCGGCGTCTATCTGTGGTGGCCGCGCAAGCCGCGCCGCCTTCGCCAGGGCTTCGTCGTGAGCCGCAAGTTGAAGGGCCCGGCGTTCAACATCGGCCTGCACCGCGCGGTTGGCGCCTGGGTGGCCATCCCGCTGCTGCTCAGCGCGTTGACCGGCCTGCCCAACGCTTTCGACGGTGTGCACGATGCGATCGTTTCGTTCGACGGCGCGGCGGAACGCAAGCTCAGCTCGACCCCGCCGGCCGATCCGCATGCGACGATGCTGCCACTGGCGACGGCATGGCAAACCGTCGACCGGCTGGCACCCGGCGCCAGCGAGGTCTTGATCCATGTCGCCCGCGCGCCAAGGGAGCCGCTGGAAATCTATATCATCGAGGCCGGCGCGCCGCACGCCAATGCGCGAACCTACCTCTATCTCGATGCCTGGTCGGGCCGCGTGCTCAGCTATGTCCCGTACAGCCGGATGGGCGGTGGCAGTCGGCTGTATTTCTGGATGCTGTCATTGCATACCGGTGAGGTCGGCGGCATCTTCGGCCAGCTCATCCTGTTCCTCGGCGCGATCGGCGCCCTGGTCCTCGGCTATAGCGGCATCTCGGCCTATGTCAGGCGCCGCTTCAAGCTCGACCGCAAGCGCCCCGCGCCCGCCCGGAAGATCGCGGCGACCACATCAGCGTGAGCGCGGTATCGCGGTGTCGCCGGCCGGCACTCCGGCGCCGCCACCGTACAAGGCCGTGTTCCAGCGCTTGAGGAAATAGCGCCGGGTCAGCGCATCGCGATCGACCAGCAAGGCGGGGCCGACGCGGATCGCGCGGAGCGGCACGCCGGGCGACGACAGGCCCTCGGGGCTCGGCACGTCCGAGCGAACCGACGGCATCGACCGTGCGGCAAGGAATTGCTGTCCGCGCCGCGAGAGCAGGAAATCGATGAACAGGCGGGCCGCCGCCGGGTGCGGCGCGGCCGCCGGGATCAGCGCGATGCGCGACATCACCAGCGTGTAATCGCGCGGTAGCACCATGCCGAGATTCGGGTCGCGACGGACCTCGTCGCGCGCATAGGAGCCGATGATATTGTAGCCGATCGCGATCTCGCCGGCCCTCACCGCCTGCACCAGCGGCTCGGTATTGTCGTAAAGCTTGACCTGGTTGGCGCCCAGCGCGCGGACGAGCCGCCAGATGTCGTGCGTCGCCTGCTGGTCTTGCATCAGATAAAGATAGCCCGCCGCCGATGCCTGCACGTCATAGGTCGCGACGCGCCCGCGCAATGCCGTGGGCCGCTGTTCCAGCAACCGGGTCAGCGCGACCCGGGTCGTCGGCGCGGCGGCGTCGGCGATCAGCGTGCGATTATAGATCATCACGATCGGCTCGGCGGTGACACCCCAGGCCTGGTTCTTCCAGTTCGCCCATTCCGGGAGCGCCTTTGCCTCGGGCGAGTCATAGCTTTGCGCATAGCCGTCGTTGGACAGCTTGATCTGCAAGTCCATCGCCGAGGACCACAGGAAATCGGGTGTCTCCTTTCCCGTTGCGACCGCATCGAGAAAGCGGTCGTTGAGCATCCGCGCCGACATCTCGACATAGCTGACGGTCAGGCCGGGGTAAGCGCGCCGAAACGCGTCGAGCAGCGGCTCGACCTTGACCTTGTCGGTCGCCGACCAGATCAGCAGGCGGCGCTCGCCATCGGCCTGGCGAAGGACCTCGCCATAGCTGTGCGGATAGCCGGGCGGGATACGGGGATCCGGCTTCGTGCAACCGGCGAGGGCGATCGCGGCGGCGAGCAAGATCAGGATGTCGCGCGCGCCCGGCACCGGTTCCTTTCGCCCATCCCGGGCTCAATCTGGTCAGCGCGGCTTTTCTGCCCCTATAAGCGCGGCGTCAATGTGCGGGGTCGGTCGTGGCGCGAATCCTGTTGGTCGAGGATGACCCATCGCTGGCCCGCGGGCTCAGCGCGACGCTCAAGGCGTCGGGCTATGCCGTCGATGTCGCCGAGGATGGCGAAGCCGCGCTGGCACTGGCGCGCGAGGAGCCGTTCGCGCTGATCACGCTCGACCTCGGCTTGCCCGACATGTCCGGGCTCGTCGTGCTGCAGCGCCTGCGTCGCGACGGGTTCAAGACGCCGATCCTGATCCTGACCGCGCGCGACGCGATCGAGGACCGGGTCGCCGGGCTCGACCAGGGTGCCGACGATTATCTGCTCAAGCCGTTCGAGCCGAGCGAGCTCGAGGCGCGCATCCGTGCGCTGCTGCGCCGCGCCCAGGGCGAGGCTTCGCCGGTCATCACCATCGGCGCGCTGAGCGTCGACGCGGCGCGGGCCGTGGCGATGGTCGGCGAGCGTACGCTCGACCTCAGGCGCCGCGAATGGACCGTGCTGGAACGGCTCGTCGCGCGCGTCGGCAAGGTCGTCGCCAAGGACCGGCTGGCCGGCGAGATCTTCGGCTTCGACGAGCCGGTCGGGCCAAATGCGGTCGAGGTCTATGTCGCGCGGTTGCGCCGCAAGCTCGGCCCGGACGGTCCGGAAATCCGCACGATCCGCGGGCTCGGCTATATGCTCGTGGCACCGTGATGCTCGCCGCGCTGTGGGACCGCGCCGGCGGTTCGCTGACCGCGCGCCTGTTGCGCGGCATGGTATTGCCGATGGCGGGGCTCGCGCTGTTGCTCGGTATCGGGGGTGCGCTGGCGATCCGCAGCGCGGTCGAGACGGTCAATGATCGCATCCTCGGTGCGGCATCGCGCGCCATCGCCGAATCGCTGACCGTCGAGGATGGCGAGATCGCGCTCAACCTGTCCCCCGCGATCTTCGGGATGATCGAGGATACCGAGCGCGACAATGTCTATTACAGCGTGCGGCAGAATGGCCGTGCGATCACCGGCTATGGCGACCTGCCGAGCATCGCCGCGGGGTTGCGCGACACCGAAGTGCGCTTTGGCAATGCGGTCTATCGTGGCCGACCGGTGCGCATCGTCAGTGAAGGGCGCCGCCTGTCGGGGATCGCGCAGCCGGTCGTCGTCGAGGTCGCCGAAACGCTCGGCACGCGCGAGCGTATCGAGCGCCGGCTGCTGCTCGGCCTGGCCCTGCTCGAGGCGATCCTGATCGGGCTCACCGCGCTGCTCCTGCCGGTTGCGGTGCGCTGGGGCATTCGCCCGCTGGTCACGCTGCGCGAGGAAATGGACCATCGGCTGGCGGTGGATCTGACCCCGTTGCCGCTCGACGGCGTGCCGGCCGAACTGCGTGACCTCGTCACGGCGTTCAATGGCATGTTGCACCGACTGGACGCGGCGTTGCAGCGCATGCGCCAGTTCACCGCCGATGCCTCGCATCAGCTGCGCACTCCGCTTCAGATCCTGCGCACCCATATCGCCGTGCTGCGACGTGCGGTGCCGGGCAGCGGCGACGCGTCGGCATCGCTGGCCGATATCGACCAGGCCAGCGAACGGTTGCAGCGGCTCGTCGTACAATTGCTGGCGCTGGCGCGCGCCGACAATGCCGCGCCGCCGATCGAATCCTTCGCGACCATCGATGCCAATGCGCTCGCGGCCTCGGTCGCCGAGGACCATGCGGCACACGCCATGGCGCGCGGCATCGAGCTGCGCTTCGCGCGGGCCCAACTACCCGCCGCGATCCGCACCCAGGACCTGCTCGCCGCTGAACTGCTCGGCAATCTCGTCGACAATGCGATCCGCTACAATCGCGATGGCGGACACGTCACGGTGTCGGTGATGGTAACCGCGGAGGGCACCGACATTCTTGTCGAAGATGACGGGCCGGGTATCCCGGCCGCCGATCTGGGTCGGGTGATGACGCGGTTCTCCCGCCTGGATCGCGATGCGCCGCGCGAGGGCAGCGGACTTGGCCTGTCGATAGCGGAGGCGCTGGCGCGCGCCATAGGTGCGGAGCTCATCCTCGGCGCCGCAAGCAGCGGCCACGGGCTGCGGGCGCGCGTCCGCTTCCCGCGCGATGCGCCGATCGCTGACAGCATCGTGACAGCTTAGCCGGTTACCACGACCCCAGGATAGAGCCGGATCGATGCGACCGGCCGTGAATTTGGGAGGGGTTTCGGTGCGGAAGCTATTATTGTCGGCGGCTTGTGCGGCAGCGCTGACGGGGTGCACCGCCGCCAGCGACAACGTCACGGCGGCCAACACCGTCGATGCGGCGAGCGTAACCGCCTTCACCATCGCCAGGGTATCGCTGCCCGGCGAGGGTCGCGGCGACTATCTGACCGTCGATAGCGAAAAGCGGCGGCTCTACGTCACGCATAGCAGCGTCGTGCACATCCTCGATCTCGACACGCTCAGACCGATCGCCACGGTCACCGGCCTGAAGGCGGCGCACGGCGTCGCGCTGGCCGCCGGCCACGGCTTCGTTTCGGACGGCGACCAGAATGGCGTGGTCGAGTTCGATCCCGCGACGGGCGCGACGATCAAGCTGATACCGACCGGAAAGAAGCCCGACAGCATCCTGTACGACGGCGCGTCGGGTATGGTCTGGGCGTTCGATGGCGATTCCGAAGAAATCAGTGTGATCGATCCGGCCAAGGGTGTGGTGATCAAGACGATCAAGCTGCCCAATGGCCCGGAATTCTCGCAGACCGACAACAAGGGCACGATCTGGGTCAACATGGAGGAAGGCAACGACATCGGCGTGATCGATGCGAAAGCGATGGCGTTGACCGGCACCATCCCGTTGCCGGGCTGCGACGGCCCCGCGCCGCTCGCCTTCGATCCGGTCAACCGCGTGCTGTTCAGCGGCTGCGGCAACAAGGTGATGACGGTAACCGACGCCGACAAGGGCACGGTGCTGACCACGGTGGCGGTCGGCGGCGGCCCCGACGGCATCACCTTCGACCCTGTCCGCAAGCGCATCTATGTCGCCAATCGCGACGGCGGCTGGACGATCGTCGACCAGCGCGACAGGGCACATTACAGCGTCAACCAGACACTCAAGATCGACGAATATGCCAAGACGGCGACGCTCGATCCCAAAACCCACCGCGTCTTCTCCTCGACGGCCGATCTGGTCTGGCCGCCCGCCGTGCCGGGCAAGAAGCATCTGCCCAACGCCAGATCGGGCAGTTTCCGCCTGATGGTGGTTTCAGAACAATAAGGCGGCGCGGCGGGCGACGCCACGCGCGCCCGACCTGGCCCGACGGGAGAAAGATTATGGCCGAGAGCGTGACGATCGAAGCGATCGACGAAACCGACGCGACCGATGGCGAAGCTGGCCCGAGGGGCTGGTGGCGGATCATGGATACCAGGGTCGGCATCGTGCCCGTCCCGGTGTTCATCGCCATCGTCCTGCTGATCGGTGCCTATATCGCCCGCGGGCAGGTCCCGTCGGATCTGACCACCAACATCCTGATCCTTGCGGCGGGTGGCTTCGCCTGCGCCGAGGTCGGCAAGCACATTCCGGGCCTGAGGAAGGTCGGCGCGGCGGCGATCCTTGCCACCTTCGTGCCGTCGCTGCTGGTCTATCTCGGTGTCATCCCCAGGTCGCTGAAGGATTCGATCACGACCTTCACCGACCAGAGCAACTTCCTTTATCTGTTCATCGGCTCGATCATCGTCGGCAGCATTCTCGGTATGGATCGCAGGATGCTGATCGGCGGGTTCCTCAAGATCCTGGTGCCGATCCTCAGCGGCTCGATCGCCGCCGTGGTGGTCGGCTGCTCGGTCGGCACCGCACTTGGCATGGGGTTGAAGCACACCGCGTTCATGATCGTCGTGCCGGTGCTCGGCGGTGGTGTCGGCGAAGGCGCGATCCCGCTGTCGATCGGCTATGCCGCCTTGGGCGGCGGCGCGCAGGGCGACCTGCTCGCCGAGATCCTGCCGGCGGTGATGTTCGGCAGCCTTGCGGCGATCCTGCTGGCCGGGAGCCTGAACCTCTATGGCAAGCGCCGCCCCGACCTGACCGGCGAGGGCCAGCTACAGCCCGGCGAGCATGACGTCGCGCTGACCGGCGAAGCGGCGCCGCGCTTCGTGCCCGACCTGCAAACCATCGGTGGTGCCGTGGTGCTGGCGATGACGCTCTACGTCATTGGTGCGCTGGTGCAGGATCTGACCAAGTTCCCGGGACCGGTGACGATGCTGTTCCTCGCTGTGGTGCTCAAGCTCGGCAGGCTGGTCTCGCCGCGGCTCGAACAGGGCGCGTACCGCAACTACCAGTTCTTTGCCGCGCTGGTGACCTACCCGCTGCTGTTCGCGATCGGCGTCGCCAAGACGCCGTGGGAAAAGCTGATGAGCGCCTTCAACCTGCCCGAGATCGTCACGATCATGGCGACGGTGGTGGCGCTGGTGGTGACGGGGTTCTTCACCGGGCGACTGGTCAATATCCACCCGATCGAATCCGCCATCGTCACCGCCTGCCGCGCGAGCCAGGGCGGTACCGGCGACGTCGCCATCCTCAGCGCCTCCAATCGCATGGTGCTGATGCCGTTCGCGCAGGTCGCGACGCGCATCGGCGGCGCGCTGACGGTTACGCTGGCCCTTGCGCTGTTCGCCAGGTTCGGCGCTTGATCGCACTGTGACGGGTAGGGGGGAGACCTCGCCCGCCGACATTGGCGAATTGTATATTTCGCGCAACCCGCGTCCAATCCGGTCTGGTCCAGGCGGGATGCGAGGGGAATTCAGGTGCTCAAGCTACTGGTAGCCGAAGACGATGCGGAAACCCGCGCCTATGTCGAGCGGGGCCTGCGCGAACTCGGCCATGCCGTGACCACCGCCGCGGACGGGCGCGACGCGCTGTTCCTTGCTACGGGCGAAGCATTCGATGCGGTGGTGCTCGATCGCATGTTGCCGGTGATCGACGGCATGACGGTGCTGAAGTCGTTGCGCGCCGCCGGCATCGCCACACCCGTACTGATGCTCACCGCGCTCGCACGGGTCGAGGACCGCGTCGAGGGCCTCGAGGCGGGCGCCGACGACTATCTCGTCAAGCCCTTCGCCTTCAGCGAATTGACCGCGCGGCTCAATGCGCTCGCGCGGCGCCCCGCCGGGGTCAGCGCCGAGACCGTGCTGCGCGCCGGCGCGGTCGAGATGAACCTACTCAAGCGCGAGGTGCGCCGCGCCGGCCAGCGCATCGAACTGCAACCGCGCGAGTTTGCGCTGCTCGAGGAACTGATGCGCAACGCCGGGCGGATCGTTACGCGCACCATGCTGCTCGAGCGGGTGTGGGATTTCCATTTCGACCCCAAGACAAATATCGTCGAGACGCATGTCAGCCGGCTGCGCTCGAAGCTCAATGCCGGGTTCGGCGACGATGTGATCCACACCGTGCGCGGTGCCGGCTATATGATCGATGGCTGATCTGGTGCGGCTGCCTTCCTCCACCGCATTTCGCTTCGCGGCATTTTTCAGCATGGCGTTCACGCTGTTGATCGTGGTGCTCGGCGCGGGGATCTATGGAGCGATCCGCAGCGAGCTGCGCTACGATCTCGACCAGCGCATCGTCACCGGGCGTGATGCCCTTGTTCGCGATGCCGGCGCCGACGGGCTCGGACTGCGCCACGCGATCGACTATCGTGTCGCGCATGAGAGCAGCGACATGCGCTACGCGCTGCTCGACGCGCGCGGTGCGCAGATCGCCGGACGCCGCATCGCCGCGCCGCCGGCGCTCGGCTGGTCGGCGATGAATTTCCGCGACAAGGACAATGGCCTGGACGCGACCCGGGCCTTTGCCTCGCGCACCGCCAGCGGCGGCATGTTGATCGTCGGTGCCGACCCCGAGGCGATCGAGGAACTCGATGCGCGGATGGTACCGTTGTTCGCCGCCGCTTTCGGGTTGATCGCGGCGATCGGCATGGCCGGCGCCTTCCTGCTCGGGCGCGTGCTGCAACGCCGGCTCGACGCGATCAGCCGCACCGCCGAGGCGATAATTGCGGGCGACCTCGCGCGGCGGATCGCGCTGAGCGGCAGCGGCGACGAATTCGACCGGCTGTCCGTGACACTCAACCGGATGCTCGAACGCATTGCCGGGCTGCTCGACAACCTGCGCCAGGTCTCGGGCGATATCGCGCATGATCTGCGCACCCCGCTCACGCGTTTGCGTCAGAAGCTCGAACTCGCCGTGGCGGGGCCGGACGAGCCCGCCGCGCTCAAACAGGCGATGGACGCGGCGATCGAGCAGACCGACGACATGCTCGCCCTGTTTACCGCGATTCTCGGCATTTCGGAGATCGAGGCGGGCGGCGCGGGGGTGCGCGTGAGCTCGCTCGATCTGAGCGGTCTGATCGCCGATCTCGCCGACAGCTATCAACCTTCGGCGGAAGACGCGGGTCACCCGCTGACCCGCGAGATCGCGCCCGATATCCGCATCGAGGGCAATCGCGAATTGCTCGCCCAGGCAGCCGTCAATCTGCTCGATAACGCGCTGCGCCACACGGCCGCCGGGACGCCGATCACGATCAGCCTGGCGCGGCAGGGCGACGATATCGTCCTTGGCGTAGCCGATCATGGCCCCGGCATCCCCGCAGCCGATCGCGAACGGGTGTTCGCGCGCTTCACCCGCCTCGAAGGCAGCCGCTCGACCCCGGGGCACGGCCTTGGACTCAGTCTCGTCGCCGCCATCGCCCGCGCGCATGGCGGCACCGCCGCCCTTTACGACAACCATCCCGGAGCCAAAGTGATGGTCACCCTGCCCGGCGGGCCGCGATGACGCGCGGCCTTGCGCTTTCGGCGTTCGCGGCAAGCCTTTTGGCGGGGTGCGCGAGTTATGCGCCCAGCCCGCTGGCGCCGCCGTCCGATATTCTCGCCGCGCCCGACCCGGCGATCCTGTCGGTCGACGCCGCGAAGATCGAGCGGCCTTACCTGACGCCGCAACCGATCGACCTGTCGGCACCGCTGACGCCCAACGCGCTGGCGGTGATCGCGGTGCTGGAGAATCCCGACCTCAAGGCACAGCGCGCCAGGGCCGGGGTGACCGACGCGCAGGTCTTCGCCGCGCGCCTGCTGCCCGATCCGACCGCGCAGGCGAGCTTCGACAAATTGCTCAGTGGATCGGACGCGTTCAATGGCTTTGGCGGGCAGATCGGTCTCGACCTCAACCAGTTGCGCACCGCACGTGTGACGCGGCAGGCGGGTGAGGCATCCAAACGCCAGGTGCGGCTCGATCTCGCCTGGGCGGAGTGGCAGACCGCCGGTCAGGCGCGGCTACAGGGCGTGCGTGTGCTGGCGCTGGAGCAGCAGCTCGAACTGGCCCGGGCCAGCGCCGCGCTGGCGCAGCGGCTGTTCGACGCCAGTCAGCGCGCGGCCGGTCGCGGCGACATCGCGGCGGGCGATCTCGACACACGCCGCCAGGCATTGCTCGACGCGTCGGGCAGGGCACGCACGGTGGAAAGCGATCTCGCCGCGGCGCGTGGCGACCTCGCCAGGCAACTCGGCCTGCCGCCCGAGACGGTGCTGCGGCTTGCCCCGCCAGATCCCGTGCCGGTGCCGCCCGCAGCCGCCGTGCTGACCGCGCAGGCGATCGAGCGACGCCTCGACCTGCAGGCGTTGCGTGCCGGCTACGGCGTCTCGGAGGCGGAACTGCACAAGGCGGTGCTCGACCAGTTTCCCAATCTGTCGCTGACCATGGCCTATGCCCGCGACACGGCGGACAATCGCACGCTCGGGCCGCAGCTCGGCTTCAACCTGCCGCTGTGGAACCGCAATCGCGGCGGTATCGCCATTGCGCGCTCGACGCGCGATCAGTTGCGCGCCGAATATGACACGCGCCTGTTTCAGACGCGCGCCGAGATCGATGCCGCCGTCACCGGCCTCGTCGCGCTGCGCCGTCAGCGTGACGCGCTTGGCGGGCAATTGCCGGCACTCGAAAAATATGCCGCCGCAACCGAACGCGCGGCGACGCGCGGCGACCTGTCGCGCGCCACCGCCGACACCGCGCTCCAGGTGCTGCGCGACCGCAAGCTCAGCCTGCTCCAGCTTGGCCAGCAGATCGCCGAACAGACCATCGCGCTCGAATTGCTGTCGGGTGGCCCCGCTGAAGGATGGACCAAATGAAGACCTGTCTCCCGCTCCTTTCCCTCGTCCTGCTTGCCGGCTGCGGCGGCGCGACCGACGAAGAGAAAAAGCCCGAGGCGAGCGCGCTGGTCCGCACCGCGGTAGCAACGCTCGGTTCGCAGACCGATGGTGTCACCATTTACGGTGCAACCGAAGCCGGGCCGGGCGCCGCAAGTGCGATCGTCGTTCCAGCCGAGGCGATCGTCGCGTCGATCGATGCGCCGACAGGAACCGCCGTGAGGGCTGGGCAGGCGATCGTCACGCTGCGCCCGAGCCCGGCGACGCGGATCGAGATGGCGAGGGCGGCGAGCGACACGGCGACCGCCACCGCCGCCTACCGCCGCGCGCTGCGCATGCGTGCCGACGGCCTGGTCAGCGATGCCGACGTCGAGACCGCGCGCGGTGCGCTGGCCACCGCGACCGCGTCGCGCAACAATCTCGGCATCCATGGCGGCTATGCCGTGCTGCGCGCGCCGCGCGCCGGCACGGTGCAAGGGTTGACGGCCAAGCCCGGCGACCAGCTCGCCGCCGGCACGAGCATCGCGACGATCGGCGCGACCGGCGACGTGCGCGCCCGCTTCGGGGTCGATCCGCTCGTCGCGCAGCGGGTTCGCCTCGGTCAGCCGATCCGCATCGAAATGATCGATGGCAGCCATGCCGCGACGGTCAATGTCGTCGGCGTCGACCCGCAGATCGATCCGGCGACCCGGCTTGCCTCGGTCTATGCCAAGGTGCCGGGCACCGGACTCGGTGCCGGCGAGCCGTTGCGCGGCGCCCTGTCGGTCGGGGCGAGCGGATCGGGCGTCAGCATTCCCTATGCCGCCTTGCTCGACGATGGCGGCCGTTCCTATGTCTTCGTGGTGCGGAACGGCGTTGCCAGGAGCGTCGACGTCTCGCCGGGCAATTCGTCGGGCGACCATATCCAGATCCTCAAAGGCCTCAACCCCGGCGATCGCGTCGTCACCGAGGGCGGCACCGCGCTCGAGGACGGCATGAAGGTCAACGAGACCGCGCCGGGGGCAACGAAATGACGGATCTGATGCAGCGTCACGCGCGCTCGATCTGGCTGAGCGTGCTGCTCGTCACGCTTGCCGGGCTGGTCGCGGCGACGCGATTGCCGGTCACGCTGTTTCCGCGCATCGACTATCCGCGCGTCGTCGTGTCGATCGACGCCGGCGAGCGCGATGCCGAGCAGATGGCGGCCGATATCACGCGTCCGTCGGAGATCGCGTTGCGCGCGATTCCGGGCGTGAAGCAGATCCGCTCGACCACCAGTCGCGGCTCGGCCGAGGTCGCGCTGACCTTTGACTGGGGCGACGACATGGTCGCGGCGACGAACGCGACGCAGGGCGCCCTGGCGACGATCCTGCCCGATTTGCCGGTCGGGACGCGGTTCAGCGTGCGCCGCAGCGATCCGACGATCTTCCCGGTACTCGGAATCTCGCTCACGTCCGACAAGCGCGACGGCGTCGCGCTGGCGCAGATCGCCCAGCTGAAGTTGCGGCCGGTGCTGTCGAGCGTGTCGGGCGTGGCGGGCGTCGACGTGCTCGGCGGTGCCAGCCAGGAGATCGAGGTCGAGGTCGACCCGGCGCGACTCCAGGCGCTGGGCATGACGATGACCGATGTCACCGCCGCCCTTGGCAGCGCCAACACCGTCGCCGCGGTCGGCAAGATCGAGGACCGCCACCGACTCTATCTCGCGCTGGTCGAGGATCGGCTGACCGACGAAGCCGATATTGCCGGCATACCGATAAGGGCGGGCGCGGCAGCGGGGGCGGGTGTCGCGACGCTCGGGCAGATTGCCACGATCCGCCGCGCACCCGCGCCGGTCTGGACCAAGGTCACCTCGAACGGCACCGACGCCGTGCTGGTCAATATCCGCCAGACGCCCAACGCCGACGCGGTAAAACTGGTCAGGGAGGTGCAGGCGCGGCTGAAGGATGTCGCGCTGCCCGGCGACGTCAAGGTTAGTCCGTTTTACGACCAGTCCGAACTGGTGACCGGCGCCGCCAATGCGGTGCGCGACGCGATCCTGCTCGGTGCGGTGCTCGCGGGGCTGGTGTTGTTCCTGTTCCTGCGCAGCTGGCGCCTGATGGTGATCACCGCGGCATTGCTGCCGGCGGTGCTCGCCGCGACCTGCCTTGCACTCTACGCGCTGCACATGAGCTTCAACATGATGACGCTCGGCGGCATGGCGGCGGCGGTCGGGCTGGTCGTTGACGATGCCGTGGTGATGCTGGAACATCTCATGCGGCGCTTGCAGGAAGCGGAACCTATCGAGCCGGATCGGCCGTCGATGCTCGCTGCCGCGCGCGAGATGGCGCGGCCGCTGTTCGGGTCGACGATGGCGACGATCGTCGTGTTCGTGCCGCTGGCCTTCATCACCGGCGTGACCGGCGGCTTCTTCAAGGCGCTTGCCGTCACCATGGTGGCCGCGCTCGCGGTGTCGCTGCTCTATGCCCGCTTCGCACTGCCGATCATCGCCGAGAAGTGGCTGACGGTGAAGGATGCCGAGGCGGCCGACAAGGCGGAGAAATTTACCGGCCCGATGGCCGAGCATTATGGCCGGATCGTCATGCGCGCCTTTGCCCGCCCCGGGCTGGTCGCCGCCGTCGTCGCCGTGCTGATGATCGCTGCGGGGGGCGTTGCCTGGACGCATCTCCAGTCGGGCTTCATGCCGGTGATGGACGAGGGCGGCTTCATCCTCGACTACAAGGCCAAGCCCGGCGCGGCGTTGACCGACACCGATCGCCTGCTGCGCCAGGTCGAGAAGATCATCCGTGAGACGCCCGAGGTGGCGAGCTATTCGCGCCGCACCGGCGTGCAGCTCGGCGGCGGCCTGAGCGAGGCTGATGAGGGGGACTTCTTCATCCGATTGAAGGGCGGCTCGCGCCGCGACATCGAGGAGGTGATGGCCGAGATACGCGGGAAGGTTGAAAGCCAGGTGCCCGGACTGGAGATCGAGACCGCGCAGCTGATGGAGGATCTGATCGGCGACCTGACCGCCGTGCCGCAGCCGATCGAGGTGAAGCTGTTCGGCGACGATCCCGGTCAACTCGAAGATTCGGCCGGCAAGGTGGTCACGGCGATGGGCAAGATCGACGGCGTGGTCGAGGTCGCGAGCGGGCTGCGCGTCGCCGGCGACGGCATCATCATCAAGGTCGATCGCGCGGCGGCGATCATGGCCGGGCTCGATCCCGATCTCGTCGCCAAGCAGGTCGAGACCCAGATCGGCGGCACGGTGGCCACGCAGATATTGTCGGGCGAGCAGGTCATCGATGTGCGCGTCCGCCTGCCGCAGGACCTGCGCCAGCGTACCGACGCGCTCGGCGCGCTGACCGTGCGCGCGGCCGATGGCCGCTCGGTCACCTTGCGCTCGATCGCCTCGATCAGCATCGCCGCCGGGCAGCGCCAGATCACCCGCGAGGATCTCGCGCCCTTCATTCCGGTGACCGCGCGGCTCGAGGGCAAGGATCTCGGCACGGCGATGAGAGAGGTCAAGGCCAGCGTCGCCGGGCTGCACCTGCCCCCGTCGGTGCGGGTCGATTATGGCGGCCTCTATCTGCAGCAGCAGCAATCCTTTGCCGATCTCACCACAGTGTTCGTTGCCGCGCTGCTGCTCTCGGCGCTGCTGCTCACCTTGTTGTTCGAGACATGGGCGTTCACCGCCGCCGTTATCGCGACCGTGCTCCTGTCGACCACGGCGGTGTTTTTCGGGCTGTGGCTGACCGGCACCGAACTCGACATCTCGGCGCTGATGGGCCTCACCATGGTCGTCGGCATGATCACCGAGCTGGCGATCTTCTATCTCGCGGAACTGGTGCCGGGCGCGACGGTGGATGCCGCGGCACTGCTCCATGCCGGCAAGGCCCGGATCAGGCCGATCGTCATGTCGGCGCTGATCGCCATCCTGACGCTGGCGCCGCTCGCGCTCGGCATTGGACGCGGCTCGGGGCTGCAACGGCCGCTCGCCACGGCGATCATCTTCGGCCTGGCGTTCGGCGCGCCTCTGGTGCTCGCCATGCTGCCGACGCTGGTGCTGGTGTTCGGCCGGCGCCGGTGGCGTGCCGACGCGGCGGAACCGGGCGCGCCGATCACGGCGTGAGCCGGGTCGCGCCTGTCGTCGCGCATGGATCCCGCGACAGCTTGGCGACAGCCTGTCGCGGTAAGCCGCCCGCACGCGGGATAAGCGTGAGGGAGAGGATGATGGTCAGGATCGTTGACCAAATGAGCGGCCCCGACAGTCTCGTCGCCCGCCTGCCGCGCGCGGCGGGGCGCACCATCTTCGGCAGCGATGTCGCCGGCTATCACAGCGCGCGACCCGGCTATCCAGAGGCGCTGTACCAGTTGATCGCCACGCGCCGTCCGGCCTTCGAGGCGATCGCCGAAATCGGCCCGGGCACCGGCATCGCGACCGAGGCGCTCGCGGCCTTCGCGCCGCGGCGCTTCGTCGCGTTCGAACCCGACCCGGTACTCGCCGCGCACCTGCGCACCCGCTTCGTCGATCTCGACGTGATCAACGACGATTTCTGCGCCGCCGATGTGGCCGGCGGGTTCGACCTGATCGCTTCGGCCTCGTCCTTCCATTGGCTCGATCCGGCAGTCGCGATCCCCAGGGCGCGACACATGCTCAAACCCGGTGGATGCGTGGCGATCTGGTGGAACGTCTATCGTCAGAAGGGGATTGGCGACCCATTCGCCGAAGCCGTCATGCCACTGCTCGCGGATATCGACCTGCCGCCATCCGAAGCGGCCGAGCGCCATTATTCGCTCGATGTCGATCTGCATCGCGGAAGGCTGGAAGCCGCCGGCTTCGTCGCCGTCGAGCACCATGTCTTCCGCCGCGAACGGATCCTCAGCGCCGCCGAGGCACGCGCGCTCTATGCCAGCTTCTCGCTGGTGCGGTTGCTGCCGGAAGCGCGGCGCGAGGCGTTGCTCGATGCGATTGCCGCGCTCGTCACCGATCGCTTCGACGGCGCTGCGCCCGCTGTTCTGCTGTCGCCAATCTATCTCGCCTCAACGCCGGTGACAGCAGGGTGACAGGATCGCGCGTGTAACACGCCAATCGGGACCTTGCCGACAGAGCACGCCCATCGAGAGGAGCAAGGCATTTATGGGCGGGATTTCTGCCGCGACCGCCTTCTGGCGCCATACCCTCATCGCCACGCTGGGCGCCGTGCTTGTCGCGTCCCCGGCTGCCGCGCAATCCGTGTCGCAGCCCGTGGTCACACCGCACATGGACCGCTTGACGCTGGTCGTGCCGGCGGCGGCCGGGGGCGGCTGGGACCTCACCGCCAAGGCGATGAAAGCCGCGCTGGAGCGCGAAGGCCTGGTCGCCCAGGTCTCGATCGCGCGCTATCCCGGCGCCGGCGGTCTGATCGGGCTGTCGCAGTTCGTCTCGCACGATCGCGGCAAGGGCGACATGGTGCTGATCGGCGGCCTCGTGATGCTGGGCGCGGCGCTGCGCGACGAAGCGGCGGTGACGTTGCGCGACGTGACGCCCATCGCGCGCCTGACCGGCGAATGGGATGTGCTCGCCGCGCCGGCGAATTCCCCCGTCTACAGCGTCGCCGATATCCGCGCGGCGATGGCGCACGATCCGGCCAAGGTGCGCTGGATCGGCGGCGCACTTGGCGGACCCGATCAGGGGCTGGTCTATTCGATCGCTCAGCGGCTCGGCATCGGAGCCGACGATATCGAATATTATGGCCGCGCCGGAGGGCGCCGGGTGAGCGAAACCTTGCTCGAAGGGCGGGGCGATGTCGGGGTCGGCGGCTATGCCGAGTTCCAGCCCTATGCGGCGACGCACGCGCTCAACATCCTGGCGGTCGCAGCACCGCATCGTCTCGACGGCATCGATGCGCCGACACTGCGCGAACTGGGCATCGACACGACGATGATGAACTGGCGCGCGGTGTTCGCCGCGCCCGGCATCAGCGCGGCGCAACGGGATCGTTTGATCGGCATCGTCGCGGCGATGGCGCATTCGCCGAGCTGGCGTGCGGAGATTGGCGGCCGGCACTGGACCGATGCCTATCTCGAAGGGATTTCGCTGTCGCGGTTCATCGACCGCGAACAGGCGCGCTGGGCCGACATCATCAACCCGCCACGGCGCGTGGGTACCTTCGCGGTCGAGCAGGGCAGTTGGTTGTCGACACGCACCGATGCCCTTATCGGCGCGCTCGCGCTGCTGACGCTGGCCATCGTCGCCGCGTGGCTCGCATTCGGTCTGCGGCGACGGCGGCAGATGACCCGCGACCTCGAATCGCGCTGCCGTGCGCTCGCCGCGCAGCTCGATCAGGCCCCGGCCGCGGCCGGCGCACTGGTCAAGACCGTGATCGACGAAGATTTCCACGAATGGCGGCTGTCGGATGCCGAGAGCGATATCGCCTGGTTCATGCTGCGCGGACTGCCACTGCGCGAAATCGCCGATGTACGCGGCACCAGTGAGCGCACCGTGCGGCAGCAGGCGCAGGCGATCTACCGCAAGGCCGGACTGGACGGACGTTCCGATCTCGCCGGCCGCGTGCTGGAACGGTTTATCTAAACCAGGGCGGCGACTACGCCATTGGACGGATCGACCTTATCGGCGGATTCGACAGGATCGCTTCATGCTTGCGCCACCTCGCTATCACCCCCCGCGGACACCGCGTCTTCGCGCGATGATCCTTGCTCTCCAGCTGGCGCTCGCGACAATCGCGGTGCTGGCGCTGCCGGTCGCCGCGGTGCCGCGATATCATACCGCTGTACCGGCCCTGGCGGGGGAGTTGCGTATCGCCGGTTCGCGGCTGCTCGCCGGTCCGGTCGCGCGATGGGTGGCGATCTTTCGCCGCGAACATCCCGCCGTGCGGGTGACGGTCGCGTTGGCCGGGTCGTCCGCGGCGGTGCGAGCGATGGAGCAGGGGCACGCCGATGCCGCGCCGCTGATGCATCTGCTGAATCGCGATGAGCAGGCGATGTTTTCCGAAAGCGCGACACCGCGGGGCATTCCGCTCGGGACGGGGCGGCTTTTTCGCGTCGCGACTGGCGAAGCGTCGGGCGAGGTGCCGATCTATCTCTATCTCAACCAGCCGGCCGGCCGATCGGTCAGCGAGGCGGCGGTCGAACTGTCGCGCATCGCGACCAGCGCGGAAGGTTCCGGCCGCGCGCGAGTCACATTGTTCGAGGCGCTCACGCATCGCCTGGGACTTTCCATAGCCGGTTGATCGTACCGCGGACTGGAGGTGCTCCGGGCATTTCGGGATGATCCGCGCGAGAGTCCACGTCACGAAGCGTGATATTGCCGCGCTCGACGGTACCGTCGCCGCGCAATCCGTCGCGCCGGTCACGCCAGATCTGGCCGTCGTCCGGCTCGCGGCGTCGAGAATGTTTCACAGCGTGTTTGGCATGGCGATCGCGCATCCGCGCGCCGACATTGTCGCCGCGCTGCCCAAATGTCGTTGCGGCGACCGACCCGCTGTCGCGACCGATCTCCCTCGACATCGAGGCGCCGTCGGGTGCGTACGCCCGGTCATATCCGGCTCGATCCGCGCGAACGGGCGCGCGGGCGATGTATTTGGAATATTCTTATCGCAAAATCAATGAGATGAAGTCGTCCGTCATTTAGCGGATGGATTACCGGTTGGTGCTCTGGTTGGCAGACGGGATAGCGGCGACGTGACGGGTCAACGCGTCGCTACAAAGAACCAAAAAGGCCGAATTAGGGGAGTCGTTTCGATGATCATGCAGCAACGCGCACGCGCACTGGTTCGCCTGGGGGCTACGGCATCCGCGCTCGCGCTCGCCATGGGTGCCGCCAGCGGCGCCTGGGCGCAGGCCACGCCGGCCCCGCCATCCGCCGACGCGCAGGACGACAGTGCCGCGGTGCCGGATGTCGTCGTCAAGGGAAGCTTCATCGACTCCGGCGCGACCAGCGCGACCAAGCTCGACATCCGCGTGCTCGACACGCCGTTCAGCGTCGATTCCTATAACGGCAACTTCCTGAAGGCGATCGAGACGACCAACGTCTCCGACCTCTACAAATATATGACCGGCATCCAGCGTGCCGGCAACACCGGCTACGACATCACCTTTCGCGGCTTCAAGACCTCGGGCAATGATCGCAACGCGATCCTGACCGATGGCCTGCCCGGCCTGTCGGTCCGCTTCGGTTCGCCGCCGACGATCGGGACGGAGCGGATCGAACTCGTCAAGGGCGCAACCTCGGTGCTGTACGGCCAGGCGCAGCCGGGCGGCTTCATCAATATCATCACCAAAAAGCCGAAGGCGACCGCAGCCTATCAGGTCGAATTGAAGGGCTTCGTCGGCGCCGGCAACTACGGCCGGGCGATCGGCTATCTGCCTTCGATCGACTTCACCGGGCCGATCACCTCCGACGGCTCGCTGCTCTACCGCGTCGTTGCCGAAGCGGGCTACAGCCGCGGGTTTCGCGACAATTCCTATGACAAGCCGATCTACATCGCGCCGAGCCTGACCTGGAAGCTCGGCAGCCGCACCGACATCACGGTGCAGGGCGAGTATCGCCGCGACAAGTCGCACTACGACACCTATCTCGTCGCGCCGAACCGCGACGTCTCGCTGATCGCACCGATCAACACCACCTATCAGGAACCGAACGACTATCTGCTCGAGCGCGGCTATATCGGGACGCTGCTGGTTCACCATGATTTCAGCGACAAGGTGAAGTTCAACCTCGGCTATCGCTATGTCGACCATTTCGACACGCAGCTGAACTACGATGTTATTGGCTTCAAGACCGGCGCGGCGCTGACCACGCTGACCCGCCGTGCGCGCGGCCAGATCAACAAGCGTACCTATAGCTTCGTCGACGCCAATTTCGACTTCAAGTTCGACACCTTCGGCATCCACCACACGCTGCTGGTCGGCGGCGGCGGCGGACAGGAAACGGCGAGCCTCGACCGCACGCAATTCTACAATTGCACCGGCTCGTGCACTTCGCTCGACGTCAATATCTACAAGCCGGTGCTTGGCGTCGCGCCGCCGCTGACCAGCTTTCCGCTCGACACCAGCGCGACGCTCTCCAACCTGACCTGGCGCTTCACGACGCAGAATTCGATCGGCCTTTATGCCTCGGACCTGATCGAATTCGGCGACATGTTCAAGGCGATGGTCGGCGTGCGCTATGCCGACGAGCATCAGACGATCGAGGATCTGCGCAAGCCAAAAGGGGTCCAGTCCAAGCACGACCGCAAGACGTTGCCGCTGGCTGGCCTGATCTTCGAGCCGACCCGTCAGATCAGCTTATACGCGAGCTACGCGACGTCGTTCGTGCCCACTGCGGCGGCATCGCAGGACGTATTCGGGCTCAACCCCTTCGTGCCGACCTACGCCCAATCCTATGAGGGCGGCGTAAAGATGGACCTGTTCAACCACCGCCTGAACCTGACGGCCGCCTATTTCGACATCGAGAAGCAGAATACGCTCAACACCACGACCTGTCTGACGCTCGCGCAGTTGAATGCGGCAATCGCCGCGGGAACGATCACCGTTCCGTCCGACGCACCACGCGCCGCCAATGGCGACCTGATTCCCGGGACGGGCACCTGCTCCGACCAGATCGGCAAGGAACGCTCGCGCGGCTTCGAAATCGAGCTCAACGCCACGCCATTGCCGGGCTGGTCGATCACCGGCGGCTATGCGCACACCAAGGCGCGGGTCGTGTCGGCCAACGCGAAACTGGCCTCTCAGGCTGGCGCGCGCGAGACCAACTCGCCCGATGACGCGCTCAATTTCTGGACGCGCTACGATTTCCAGGGCGGTGCGCTCGACAATGTCGGTGTCGGATTCGGCGTTTCCTATATCGGCAAGCGCGTCGGCTTCCTGCCGCCTTCGGCGTCCGATCCGCGTCCCGAAAACGGTACCATGCCGCTGCCGGCCTACACCACGGTCGATCTCGGGCTTTACTACAAGCTCAAGAATATCGACCTGACCTTCAAGGTCACCAACCTGTTCGACAAGCGCTATATCGAAAGCGCGGGTTTCACCGGCGACATCAACCTCGTCCCCGGCACCCCGCGACTGCTGACCGCGACGGCGCGCGTCCACTTCTAGGCCGGCCTTCCCGGTGATGTCGTTCGGGCGTCGCGGCAACGCGGCGCCCCATTTTTTTACCATGCCCCCAAGGAACGAAGTTGGTCGTCATGGTGATTCAATCCGCCGCACGATGGGCGCAGTCGACGATCGGGATGTTGTGGAACCGCATGCTGTACTACAGGATATGGAGCGAAAGGTCGCGGCGAGCGAAGCGGCCCGGTCATGGGATGGGGTAAAATGGGTCTTTATTCGGAAACGGTCTTCCCCTGGCTTCTCGACCGCGCCCTGGACACGCCGACGATCGGCGCTCGTCGGAAGCGCCTGGTCGAAAGCGCGCACGGCGACGTTCTCGAGATCGGGTTCGGAACCGGTGCGACGCTGCCATTCTATGATCGTGAGAATGTTCGCTCGCTGTCGGTTGTCGAACCGTCGACGGGGATGAACAAACGTGCCCGGGCGATGGTCGCCAGCTTGAACTGGCCGATCACCATCGACGCGCTCGCGGGTGAAAACCTCCCCTTTGGGGACGAGAGTTTCGATTGCGTCGTGTCCAGCCTGACGATGTGCAGCGTTTCAGATCCGCCGCGCGTTCTGGCCGAAATCTGGCGCGTCCTGCGCCCAGGCGGGACGTTTCGCTTCTTCGAACATGTCGCCAGCGAAGATCCCGCGCGACGCAAATGGCAGGATCGCCTCAATCCGCTGCAGCGGGTCGTCGGCGTCGGCTGCAACCTGAACCGCGATACGGCCGGTCTGGTGCGCGCTGCGGGGTTCGAACTGGGGCCGCTGCCGCAGCAGATCGAACCCAGCTTTCCGTTTGCCGCCTATCTGCCTGTCGTCGAAGGTATCGCGCACAAACCGGCCTGACGGCGGACGGCATTGCTCAGTGGCGCGGAAGGTGTTGATCCGCCCATGCGACGATCGAGCGCTGGTCCATCGCGCCCGCGCTGCGGGCGATCTCCCGCCCGCCGGAGAACAGAATCAGCATGGGGATCGACCGGATCGCGAAGCGCGCGGCAACCGCCTGTTCCGCTTCGGTATCGACCTTGAGCAGGCGCACGCGCGGCTCGAGACTTTTTGCCGCCGCGGCGAAGGCCGGTGCCATCGCCTGGCACGGGCCGCACCAGCTTGCCCAGAAGTCGACGAGAACAGGCAGGGATCCGGTCTTCACATGGCGATCGAACGCCTGGCCACTTACAGCAACGGGCGCGCCCTGGAACAGCATCTGGCCGCAGCGGCCACATTTCGGGCCTTCAAGGATCCGGGCGGCCGGCACACGATTTGCCGTCGCGCAGGACGGACAGATGATGACGGCGGAGTCGCCCGGTGCTGCATTCATCGCAATATTCCTCGTAATTGAAGTATGTTACTTCATGTCATGGAAAAAGATCAAAGTCGTCGCGGCCTGGCGCGGCGGACGCCATGCGCGACCTCATCGTGACAGACTCATGCTCGAACATCTCAATTTCTCGCTTACAACTGTAATGTAATCGTGTATGAAATAATGCCAAGATGCGTGAGACGGAAATTCCCGAAATGGACGAAATGTCGGTCGATGTGAGCAGCGCCCCGCCGTTCCTGCAAATTGGTGACCCGGCCCCCAATTTCCAGGCGCGAACGACGATGGGGGTGGTCAACCTGTCGGACTTTCGCGGTCGATGGCTGATCCTCTTCTCGCATCCTGCTGATTTTACCCCGGTCTGTACCAGCGAGTTCGTTGCCCTCACCATGGCAAGCGCGCGCTTCGAGGCGCTCGACTGCGCGCTGCTCGCGGTCTCGGTGGACAGCCTCTATTCGCATCTCGGCTGGATTCGCGCGATCCGCGATGGGTTCGGCGTCACCGTGAGCTTTCCGATCGTCGAGGATCCGTCGCTGATCATCGGGCGCGCTTATGGGATGATCTCGGATCGTTCGCCGGATGCCGCGACGATGCGATCGACCTACTTCATCGATCCCGACGGGATCATTCGGGCGATGATCGCTTATCCGGCGACGGTCGGGCGCTCGGTCGAGGAGATGCTGCGGGTGCTCGCCGCCTTGCAGGTCGTCGACGCCGACCATGTCGTTACCCCGGAGGGCTGGCATCCCGGCGATCCGGTCCTGCTGCCGCCGCACCAGGACCAGGCGTCGTTGCTGGCCGAGGCCGATGATCCGTTGTGGTTTCACCGCAGCAAGCCGCAGTCGCAAAAGGGATAGGGCCGATGGTTGACGTCATGGCCGGTGCCAACCTCGAAGCGCTCGCCGAGGTGATGCGTACGCTGGGGCACGATACCCGCCTCCGGCTGATCGTCACCCTGCTTTCGCAGGGCGAGAAGTCGGTCGGTGAGATCGAGGCCCTGACCGGTATCGGGCAACCGGGTCTGTCGCAGCAGCTCGGCGTGCTGCGCAAGGCCGAACTTGTGCAAACCCGGCGTGCCGCGAAGCAGGTCTATTACAGTGTGGCGTCGGCCACGTTCGAAGCGGCTGCAACCTTCCTCGCCGCGCTTGCCCGGACCGGCCCCGTCGAAGCGACGGCGCGGGCCGATCGCACGGTCTCGCCGGCGCGCGGCTCCGCCGCCATGTTTGCCAAGATCCTTTAGTCTCGCGGTCTAACCGGGCATCGCGAGATGCGGGCTGGCCAGCGAAAGCATCGCTGGCCTGTGGGTGACGAGGATGAGGCCGGTTCCGGTCTCCTTGAGCCACTGGTCGAGGTTCGCCAACACGCGCGTCTCGGTTTGCGGATCGAGCCCCTCGCTTGGCTCGTCGAGCAGCAGCCACGGCCGCTCGGCAAGCAAGGCACGCGCCAGCGAGAGACGTTTGCGTTGCCCGCCCGACAGGCGTGCTCCGCCGTCGCCGACCCAGGTCGCGAGGCCATCGGGCATGGCGCGCACATCGTTCGCAAGGCATGCCACCGCCAGTGCCTGCCACAGCGCATCGTCGGTCAGGCCGGTGCGGGCGAGGCGCAGATTGTCGGCGATCGTCCCGGCAAGCATCTGGGCGCTTTGCGGCGACAGTGCGAACAGGGCGCGCCGCCGCTCGGCTGGCGATCGGGCGAGCGAGACACCGTCGATTGCGACATCGCCTCCCATCGTCCGCAGCCCGGCGAGATATTCGAGCAGGCTGGTCTTTCCCGATCCCGACCGCCCCGTCACGACGAGCCGATCCCCGCGTTTCAGGACACGCGTCTGGTCGCCATGGGTGATGGAGATGTGCTTTCCGGCAAGCGGTGGCGCCGGCGCGCATGATGGGGTCGGTGCGTCGATCAACTCGGCGAGGCGCGCCAGTCCGGCCGCGATGACGGCTTCGCGCCCACTCGAACGAACGCTGGCGCCCAATGCTTCGATCGCGCCCGCCGCTGCCAGCCCGGCCAGCAGCGTCAGCGGCAGCGTCGCCGTCGATAGGCCGAGTACGGCGGCCATCGCCAGCCCGCCCGCGCCCGTGACGATCGCCGCGAGGACCGCCTCGGCGCGGGCAAATGCCAATCGCTTCGCATCGAGGCTGGTGGCGCGCTCCTGCAATTGCGCTTCGACCGAGGGCCCGAGCGCATAGGCCGCGATTTCCGGCGACGCGGCGGCATATTCCACGAACAGCTGCTTGAACGCGGCGATCTCATGCTGGATGCGCAGTGCGCGCGCCGGCAGCCAGCGGCGCGAAAGCCGCCGCGCCAGGGCCGGCACGGTGAGCATGATCGCGGCGAGCGCGACCATCGCCGCCGGTCCCGCCGGGATGGCCAGTGCCAGCGCCGTTCCCGCGCCGACGACCGCGGCGAGATTGCCCGGCGCGCGCACGAACCTGTCCTCGAGCGCATCGACATCCTGCAGCAGCGACGCGGCGAGACCGCCCGCCCCGCGTCGAATGTCCGTGCTCGGCCTGGTGATCAAGGTCGTGAAGAGCCGAACGCGAAAGAGCGCGAGCGCGGATAAAGCGGCCTTGTGGCCATAGAGCCGCTCGCCATAGCGGGTGACGGTGCGGCTGATCGCAAGCAGGCGGATCGCCGCGCTGGGGAGCAGATAGTTGAACGCCTGGACCGCGGCGATCCCGGCGGCGCCGGCGAGCGCGGCGGCGGTGATGAACCAGCCCGCCAGTCCAAGCAGCAATATGCCGCTGATCGCGGCACATGCGGCGCACAGCATCGCCAGCCGCGTCGTGCCACGATAGGGTCTGGAGACTTGCTTGAGAAGCGCTTCGAGGCCGGCGTCCGTCATGCGATCGCCACATGGTGCGTGGCCAATGCCGCGACGCCGGGATCGTGGGTGACCAGCAGGACGGTCCGCCCCCTGGCGGCCGTGCGGACAAGGGCGATCAGCTCCGCGGCCGACGTCGCGTCAAGGTCAGCGGTTGGCTCGTCGAGCAACCATAGCGGGGCGTCGCGCAGCACCGCGCGCGCCATGCCGACGCGCCTGCGTTCGCCACCCGACAGGCCCGAGCCGTGCGGATCGATCGGCGTCGCCAGGCCCGCGGCGCGCCCGGAGACCAGCATTGTCAGGCCGACGCGCGACGCCGCATGCGCCACTGCGGCGTCGGAGGCGTCCGGCCGGGACAGGCGGATATTGTCGCCGAGCGTACCGGGCAGGAAGGTCGTCGCCTGGCCTGCCCAGCTCACTTGTCCCCGCAGCGCTGCCGGCGCCAGCGGCATGCCATCGAGCAGGATTTCACCCGCCGTGACGGGCGCCAGGCCAAGCAGCGCGTTGAGCAGGCTGGATTTTCCGGTTCCCGATGGGCCCGAGAGCACGGTCAGTTCGCCAGCCGGAACATCGAGCGTGAAGGGGCCGATCCGTTGATCGCCATAGTCGATCTCGACAGCGTCGAAGCGCAGTAGCGGCGCGTGACTCAACTCTTCGACCGCGGCTTCGCCCGCGTCGATCGCGGGCGCCAGGCCGAGGAGTCGTTCGGTCGCGGCTTCGCCGATCTGCTTGTCATGATAGGCCGCCGCCATGCGCCGGATCGGCAGATAGAATTCGGGCGCGAGAACCAGGACGAAGAGCGCGCGGCCAAGGGTTAGCGTTTCGGGCGCGGGAAAAGGCAGCAGCCGGAGCAGGCTGAACCCGCAATAGACCGCGACCAGCGCGACCGAGATGGCGGCAAAGAACTCCATCACCGCGCTCGACAGGAATGCCACGCGCAACACCGCGAGCGTGCGGCGGGCCACCTCTTGCGTCGCGCCCGACAATTGCCGGACGACGCGATCCTGCGCGTCGAAGCCGAGGATGATCGGTAGCGCGCGAACGCGGTCGATGAACAGGCCCGAGAGCCTGCTCAGCGCATCGAGCTGGCGCGCGGCGGCGCGTGCGGCGGCGGTTCCCGCCAGCGCCATGCCGAGCGCGAACGGGACAAGCGTCGCCAGCAGGATCGCCGCCGCCACCCAGCTGGCCAGCGCGGCGGCGCCGGCAACCATCAACGGGGTGGCGACCGCGGCGGTCCGCAGCGGCCGGAAGCGGGCATGATAGCCGTCAAGATCCTCGATCCGGTCGGTCGCATCGGCGGTCTGCTCGCCGAGCATCGCGCGCGACCCCGATGGCGCGCCCAGGACGGCGCCGAAGGCGCGCGCGCGCCATGACTGCTTCGCGCGTGCGGCGTCTCTCTGGCCCGCGCTGGTCGCCATTACCTGGACGGCCGCCCGGCAGAGACCGGCGCCGACAAGCAGGGCCAGGGCCAGCAACAGGCCGCTGCCGAACGGCGGTTCAGCGAGGCGAGTGACCGCAAGCGCCACGCCAGCCGCGACGGCGATTGCCAGCACGCCGTCGAGCAGCCAGAACAGGAAGGCGCGACTGGATTTCATCGGGTCCGTATCGAAACTCGCTTGCTCATATACACAGTTACTTCTATTGGCTAATCATAATCGCGCCGCAGCGAGCCGACTCGTCCGGCGTGACCGACCGAACAGGAGTGCCCACCCATGGTGGATATGGCCGTCATCGAGCTTTCGCGACTGCAGTTTGCCCTGACAGCGCTCTATCACTTCCTGTTCGTGCCGCTGACGCTTGGGCTTTCGTTCATGCTCGTCATCATGGAGAGCATCTATGTGATGACCGACCGGCCGATCTGGCGGACGGTCACGCGTTTCTGGGCCAAGCTGTTCGCAATCAACTTCGTGCTGGGTGTCGCCACCGGCATCACCATGGAATTCGAATTCGGCACCAACTGGTCCTATTTCTCGCATTATGTCGGCGACATTTTCGGCGCGCCGCTCGCGATCGAAGGGCTGATGGCGTTCTTCCTCGAGGCGACCTTCGTCGGCCTCATGTTTTTCGGCTGGGACAAGCTCAGCAAGCGCCAACATCTCTTCACGACGTTCATGGTCGCGCTCGGATCGAATCTTTCGGCGCTGTGGATCCTCGTCGCCAATGGCTGGATGCAGCATCCCGCCGGCTCGCACTTCAACCCTGAGACGATGCGCATGGAAGTCACCGACTTCATGGCGGTGTTGTTCAATCCGGTCGCACAGGCCAAGTTCGTCCACACCGTCAGCGCGGGCTATGTCTGCGCGTCGGTGTTCGTGCTGGGTGTTTCGTCCTGGTATATCCTCAGGGGCAAATGGGTCGCGGTGGCCAAGCGGTCCTTCACGGTCGCGGCGGCGTTCGGCCTCGCTTCGTCGTTGTCGGTGGTCGTCCTCGGCGACGAATCGGGTTACGCCCTTACCGACAACCAGAAGATGAAGCTCGCCGCGCTCGAGGCCATGTGGCACACCGAACCCGCTCCCGCCGGGATCGCCGTTTTCGGCATTCCGAGCATGGAGGGGCGCGACACGCGCTACGAGGTCAAGGTCCCCTACTTGCTTGGGTTGATCGCGACGCGAAGCCTGACGGGCGAGGTCTCCGGTATCAACGAACTGGTCGTCAAGGCCGAGACCCGCATCGAAAGCGGTATCGTCGCCTATGACGCGGTCGAGAAACTGAAGGTCGACCGCACCGACCTGGCTGCTCGCGCGCAGTTCGAGCAGCACAAGCTCGATCTGGGCTATGCGATGCTTCTGAAGCGTTTCATGCCAGATCCGCGCGCGGCAACCCCGGCCGACATCCAGAAGGCGGCATGGACCACGGTCCCCAACGTGCCGGTGATGTTCTGGCTGTTCCGCGGCATGGCGGGCCTCGGCTTCTTCTTCATCGCCTTTTTCGGGGCTGCCTTCTATATGGCTTCGATCCGGCGTTTCGGCTGCATCAATGGCTTTTGCCGCCTGTTCATGCGGACGGCTGTGTGGATCATCCCGCTGCCGTGGCTCGCCATCGAAGCCGGCTGGATACTTGCCGAGATCGGTCGCCAGCCCTGGGCGATCGACGGCGTGTTGCCGACCTTTCTGGGTGCATCGAGCCTGACGATCCCGCAGCTGTGGACGACGATCATCGGCTTCACCCTGCTCTACGGCACGCTCGCGGTGATCGAGGTGCGGCTGATGCTGGCAACGATCCGCCATGGTCCGATCGAGCATCATGACGAGCCGGCGGCCGACTCGCCGCTTCACCAGGGCTATGCCCCGCTCCCCGCCGAATAAGGAGACCACCCATGGCCCCTCCCATCGACTATGAAACCCTGCGCGTGATCTGGTGGGCGCTGATGGGCGTCCTGCTGATCGGTTTTGCCCTGACCGACGGGTTCGATCTCGGCGTCGCCTCGTTGCTGCCCTTCGTCGCGAGGACGGATGAGGAGCGGCGCATTGTGATCAACTCGGTCGGCCCGACCTGGGAGGGCAACCAAGTCTGGTTCATTCTGGGCGGCGGGGCGATCTTCGCGGCCTGGCCCTTCGTCTATGCGGTGAGCTTCTCGGGCTTCTATCTCGCCATGTTTCTCGTCCTCGCCGCGCTCATCCTGCGGCCGGTCGGCTTCAAATATCGCTCCAAAAAGAGTGATCCGGCGTGGCGCACCCGCTGGGACTGGGCGCTGTTCGTTGGTGGTTTCGTGCCGGCGCTGGTGTTCGGCGTGGCCGTCGGCAATGTCCTGACCGGCGTACCCTTCCGGCTCGATAGCGACCTGCGGTCCTTTTACGAAGGCAGCCTGCTTGGCCTGTTCCATCCCTTCTCCCTGCTGGCGGGTCTGCTCTCGGTTGCCATGCTGGTCCTGCACGGCTCGGCCTGGCTCGCGATCAAGATCGAACGTGGCGCGGTCCATGATCGTGCCACGCGCTTCGGCCAGATCGCGGCCGTGCTGGCGATCCTGTTGTTCGCCGCGGGTGGCGTGATGGTCGCGACCATGAACATGGGCTTCCGCACCGAGGGTGTGGTCGACGCAGCCGGTCCGTCCAATCCGCACCTGTCCGCACTTGTGGCGGCGCCGGGCGCGTGGCTGGCCAATTATGGCGCTTACCCCTGGATGCTTCTGGCGCCGGTGCTCGGCTTTGTCGGTCCGGTCATGGCGCTGATCGGTATTCGCTCGAAGCGTGAATTGCTGGCCTTTGGCGGTTCGTCGCTCGCGGCCGTCGGGATCATCTCGACGGTCGGCCTGTCGATGTTCCCGTTCATCCTGCCGAGCTCGATCGACGCCGGCTCCAGCCTGACGGTCTGGAATGCCTCCTCCAGTCACCTGACCCTGTTCGTCATGTTGCTGGTGACGCTGGTCTTCCTGCCGATCGTGCTGCTCTACACGGCGTGGGTCTACAAGGTGCTGTTCGGCCGCGTCACGACGCAGGACGTCCGCACCAATCCCGACTTCTACTGAAGAGGACCTGAGCGATGTGGTATTTTACCTGGGTATTGGGTCTCGGTCTGGCGGTCGGCTTCGGCATCCTGAACGGCATGTGGCACGAGTTTCATTCGGATCCCGGCGAAGATCTGACGCAGTAGCGTCGAAGCGGCCCCCGCTCTCCGACCGCTGCATCGCGCGGTGGTCGCCGTAACCAGTCAGGTTTCGCCATCTGCCGCGACCGGATCGTCCTGCCGGCCGAAATGATCGCACAGGAATGCCATCAACAGCCGCACATTGGCATCGGCGATGCGGTAGAAGATGGTGGTGTTCTCGCGCCGGGTCTGCACCAGACCGCCCTCGCGCATCCGCGCAAGATGCTGCGATACGCGGGACTGCGACAGCCCGCACAGGCCGACCAGTTCGCCGACCGAGGCTTCGCCGTCGCGCAGGCGACACAGCAGCAGCAGGCGTTGTTCGTTGGCGACCACTTTGAGGAACGCGGCGACCTCGCTCGCGCGCTCGCACAGCATTTCCACCGCGCCGTCAGTCATCATTGGCTCGTCGGCTTCCCATCGTCGCGCAGCACCACATAGATTGCCGGGATAACCAGCACGGTGAGCAACGTCGAGGAGGCGAGGCCAAAGAGGAGCGAGATGGCAAGGCCCTGGAAGATCGGATCGGTGAGAATGACGGCGGCACCGATCATCGCCGCGGCCGCGGTCAGCACGATCGGCTTGAACCGGATCGACCCCGCTTCGATCAGCACGTCGCGTAACGGCTTGTCGGGCGTCGCGGCGTGGCGGATGAAATCGACCAGCAGGATCGAGTTGCGCACGATGATGCCGGCGAGCGCGATGAACCCGATCATCGAGGTGGCGGTGAACGGCGCGCGGAACAGCATATGGCCGATAACGATGCCGATCAGCGTCAGCGGGACCGGCGTGAGGATGACGAGCGGCAGGCGGAAGCTGCGGAACTGCGCGACGACGAGGATGTAGATGCCGAGCAAGGCGACGATGAATGCCGCGCCCATGTCGCGGAAGGTCACCCAGGTGATTTCCCACTCACCGTCCCACAACAAGCTGGTCACCTTTTCATCGGTGGGCTGGCCGCTCAGGCGGATCACGGGCTTTTGCAGCCCCTTGGCGGCCCAGTCAAAGCGGTCGATCGCGCGATCGACGGCGAGCATGCCGTAGATCGGCGCTTCATAGTCCCCGGCCAGTTCGGCCGTCACCATGTCGGCGAAATGGCCGTCGCGGCGGAAGATCGCCGGGCTGCCCTGCTCCTGTCGTGCCTCGACGACGGCGCCGAGTTCGACCAGCTTCGGCCCGCCCGCAGTCTGCGTTACGGCGACAGGCGTGCTCGCCAGCGTTTGCGTCCAGCTTCGCGCGGATTGCGGTAGTGCGACAGTGATGGGCAGGGGGGTACGCTCGTTCCCGCGTGGCGCGTAGCCGACCGTCTTGCTGCCCAGCAGCGCTCCGATCGAGTCGTTGATGCTGCGCTCGGAAAGGCCGTAATAATCGATCCGGTCGCGCTGCGGGATCAGCCGGAGCCCGGGGCGGGGTTGGCCGAAGCTGTTGTCGACATCGACGATATAGGGAATCGACTTGAAGATCTTTTCCAGCTCGGTCGCCGTGGCGCGCCGGCTCGCCGCGTCGGGGCCATAGATCTCGGCCAGCAATGTTGCGAGCACCGGCGGCCCGGGCGGCGTTTCGACCACTTTGATCGAGGCGCCGTCCGGCAGTTTCAGCGCCGCCAGCTTGTGGCGCAGGTCGAGCGCGATCTGGTGGCTCGAACGGCTTCGGTCGCCTTTCGGCAGCAAGGTCACCATCACGTCGCCCATTTCCGGGCGGTTGCGCAGGAAATAGTGCCGGACGAGGCCGTTGAAATTGAACGGCGCGGAGGTGCCGAGATAGGCTTCCATCGCGCTTGCCTCGGGAAGCTCGCGGGTCAGGCGCGCGACGTCTTCGAGCACGCGGCCGGTGCCTTCAAGGCTGGTACCCTCGGGCATGTCGACCACGACCTGGACCTCGGACTTGTTGTCGAACGGCAACAGCTTGACCGTCACCGCCTTGAAATAGAACATCGAGCAGGCGAGCAGCGTAGCGACGCCGACCGCGATCAGGAAATTGCGTGCCGAGGTGCGGTTGTCGATCACCCGGTGGGCGACCCGTGCATAGAGCCGGCCCAGCTTGCCGCCGCTCTCGTCATGGCCGTGCGCGGTATCGGTGGCGAGCGCCTTGCGCGCGAAGCGGATCATCAGCCATGGCGCGATGACCACGGCGACGAAGAAGGAAAAGACCATTGCTGCCGACGCGTTGACCGGGATCGGCGCCATATAGGGGCCCATCAGCCCCGAAACGAACAGCATCGGCAGCAGCGCCGCGACAACGGTGAGGGTCGCGACCATGGTCGGGTTGCCGACCTCCGCCACCGCCTCGATCGCCGCCTGGGTCCGGGTGCGATCATCGGCCATCGCCCAATGCCGGGCGATATTCTCGATCATGACGATGGCGTCGTCGACGAGGATGCCGATCGAGAAGATCAGCGCGAACAGGCTGACGCGGTTGATCGTGTAACCCATCAGGTTCGACGCGAACATGGTCAGCAGGATCGTGGTCGGGATCACCACGGCGGTCACGGCCGCTTCCCGCCAGCCAATGGCGAATCCAATCAGGATGACGATCGAGACCGTCGCCAGCGCGAGGTGAAAAAGCAGCTCATTGGCTTTCTCGTTCGCGCTCGCGCCATAGTCGCGTGTAACCGCGACATCGACGCCATCGGGAATGAGGCTGCCCTTCAGGCTTTCGACGCGCGCCAACACCGCATCGGAGACGACCACGGCGTTGGCGCCCGAACGCTTGGCGATGGCGATGCTGACAGCGGGAGCGCTCGACCAGCGCCCGTCCGTGCGTGCCCAGCGCCACGCGCGGGCCTGATCCTCGCGCGGACCCTGCGTCACTTCGGCGACGTCGCGCAGATAGACCGGCGCACCGGTCACGGACCGGACGGTGAGCGTGCCGACGTCCTGCGCCGAGGAAAGTGTCTGGCCCGCAGTCACCGTGACCGCTCGCCCGCCCTCGCGGATGCTGCCGGCGGGGAAGCTGCGATTTGCCTGGCCCGCGGCATCGATGACACTGCCAAGCGGCACGCCATATTGGCTGAGCTTGCCGGGGTCGGGCGCGATGCGAATCTCTTCGGGGCGTCCACCGGTCAGGAAGGTGAGGCCGACATTGTCGACCTTGGCGATCTCGGTCCGCAATCTGGCGGCCAGGGCATAGAGTGCCTGATCGTTATACTGGCCGACCGCGCCGCGCTTGGGCGAGAGCGTCAGGACGACCGCGGGCACGTCGTTGATCCCGCGCACCGTGACCTTGGGATCCGGGATGCCAACCGGAATCCGGTCCCAGTTGGCGTGCAGCTTCTCGTTGATCCGGGTTGCCGCGTCCTCGGGGTTCGACCCGACGAGGAAGCGCGCGGTCACCATTACCCCATTGTCTTCGGCCTGGGTGTAGACATGCTCGACGCCATCGACGCTCTTGACGATCGTCTCGAGCGGGATACCGACGAGCTGGACGGCGTCGGGCGCGGAAAGGCCGGGCGCCATCACCTGGATGTCGACCATCGGCACGCTGATCTGCGGCTCTTCCTCGCGCGGGATCGTGAACAGCGCGAGCAGGCCGATGGCGATGGCGGCAAACAGGAACAGCGGCGTGAGCGGCGACGTGATGGTCGCCCGGGTGAGCCGTCCCGACAAGCCGAGATTCATTTGGCGCGTCCCGGAGCAAACAGCGTGTCGCCGACGCCAACGCCGCCGAGGAGTTCGACGCGATCGGGGTCGGCGGTCGGCGCGGTCTGGACCGCCACCGCGCTGACGCGGCGATCCGCAGTGACGACATCGACATAATCGATGCCGTAGCGTGTCGAGATGAAGTGGCGCGGGACGACAAGCACACGGCGCCGCCCGACCTCGATCATCACGCCGACCCGGCGTCCGACCAGCTGGGTGGAAAGCCCCGGCACGGTCGCATCGACCTGGACACGTCCCCCCGCGATCGCGGGATAGACCTGCGTAACCTGGCCCTGGCGCGACCCATCGGGCAAATCACCCTGGGCGACCGTGACATGCGCGCCGACGCGTACCGTCCCGGCCAGCGATTCCGGCAGGTCGAGCCGCAGCACCGGGGGGCCGGCGGTAATCGTCGCGATCGACATGCCCGGTGCCACGACCGAGCCCGCGGGGATATCGGCACGCAAGACGCGGCCGGTCGCGGGCGCGAGAACGGCCCCCTGGCCGGCGACGCTCGCGGCGGCGTTTTGCTGAGCGCGGGCGGCAGCGACCTGGGCATCGGCAGCGCGCGCCATGGCGACCGACTGGTCGAGTCGGGCCTTGGCATAGACCTGGTGGTCGTAGAGATCCCGGACGCGCGCGAGGTCGCCGCGTGCGCGCGCGGCCTCGGCCTGCGCGGCGGCGACCTGGGCACCCGCCGCGCTGGTTTCATAGCCGAGGCGTGTATCGACGATCGTTCCGATACGCTGGCCCCTGGTCACCATGTCACCGGCGCGGACGTTGAGACTGACCAATGTCCCGGGAATGCGGGCAAGTGCCTGGGCCTGATCACGGGTGGTGATTTCGGCCCCGACCGCCTTCATGTCCGCGGTCTCGGCGAGTGCGACGGTCAACCGCTGGCCGGCCGGCAATGCCGCTGCCGGTTCCTCGCGCGGCGCGCTTTCCCCGCAGGCTGTCAGCACCAGGGCCGCGCTGGCGACCATCCATGCCCATTTTGTCACTGCCGGTGGCTCCCCTGTTGCGTGGCTCTAGCCGCGTTCGACCGGCAAGCCGGCAGCCTTCCAGGCGCCGATGCCTCCGGCAAGGTGCGTATCAATGCTCGACTGCGCGCTGGCGCAGCGATCGAGCGCAAGACCGGACCGTTTACCGCCAGCGCATTGAAGCACGATCGTTCGGCCGGCTGCATCCGGAACATTACGCGGTGCGAAAGTCGAAAGCGGGGCGTTAATTGCGCCCTTGATATGCTCGGCCGCGAATTCGTCGGGTTCTCGCACGTCGATGAGAACCACCGAACCGTCTGCCAGCATCGCGTTGAGGGTGCGCGCATCGATTTCGCGGTGCGCCTTGGTCTTGCCGAATCCGAACATGCCGAGTCTCCAACGTCAGGCTTTCAATTTGTATATTGCATATATCATGTAATTGTTATATTCAGTCAAGCGAGATTTGCGACACGAGAGACGCGAGAGGAACTGGCATCATGAACAAGCCGAAGATTGTGGTACTGGGCGCTGGCTTGGGCGGCACCATTGCCGCCTACGAAATCCAGGCTGCGGCCAAGGGTCGCGCGGAAGTCATGATGGTGTCCGATTCGGAAACCTACTCTTTCGTGCCTTCCAACCCCTGGGTCGCGGTTCGCTGGCGCGAGCCCGAAGCGATTCAGGTCCATCTGCCACCGGTCTTCGCCAGGAAGAAGATCGGCTTCACGGCGGTCGGCGCGAAGCGCCTGCACGCCACCGAAAAGCGTCTCGAGCTCAATGACGGGAGCAATATCGATTACGATTACCTTGTAATCGCGACTGGCCCGGATTTGGCATTCGACGAAATCGAGGGATTGGGTCCGCATGGCGGGCACACCGTCTCGGTCTGCCAGACATCGCACGCTTCAGCGGCGGCGGACGCCTTTGATCGGTTCGTCGAAAATCCCGGGCCGATCGTGGTCGGCGCGGTGCAGGGCGCGTCCTGCTATGGTCCGGCCTATGAATTCGCGCTGATCCTCGACACCGAACTCCGGCGCCGCAAGATTCGCGACAAGGTGCCGATGACCTTCGTCACCGCCGAGCCTTATATCGGCCATCTCGGTCTGGACGGCGTCGGCGATACCAAGAGCCTGCTCGAAAGCACGCTGCGCGAGCGCCACATCAAATGGGTGACCAATGCGCGCGTCACCAAGATCGAGCCGGGCATGATGCACGTCGAGGAGATCGCCGAGGGTGGCGCGGTCGTCAGGACCCATGATCTGCCGTTCGGCTACTCGATGATGCTCCCGGCCTTCCGGGGCGTGGCCGCGGTCCGCGACATTCCCGGGCTTACCAATCCGCGCGGCTTCATCATTATCGACAAGCACCAGCGCAACCCGACTTTCCCCGAGATATTCTCGCTCGGCGTCTGTGTCGCGATTCCGCCGACGGGTCCGACGCCGGTGCCGGTCGGGGTGCCCAAGACGGGCTTCATGATCGAAAGCATGGTGACCGCGATCGCGGCCAATCTCGATGCGATCCTCGATGGCAAGGAACCCACCGCCGAAGCGACCTGGAACGCGGTCTGCCTCGCCGACTTCGGCGATGGCGGCGTTGCCTTCGTCGCGCAGCCGCAGATCCCGCCGCGCAACGTCAACTGGGCGGCAAGCGGCAAATGGGTCCATCTCGCGAAGGTCGCCTTCGAGAAATATTTCCTGCGCAAGGTGCGCAAGGGCGAGAGCGAACCCTTCTACGAGAAGCTCGCGCTCCACGTCATGGGCATCGACAAGCTACGGGATGTGACCACCTCGTTCGATACGAAAAGGTAAAGCACAATGACTCTCGATCGCGCCGTTATGATCTTTGCGGGCTGTGTCATTCTCCTCGGCATCGTCCTGTCGCTCACCGTCCATCCCTGGTGGATCGGCCTGACCGCCTTTGCCGGGCTCAATCTGATCCAGGCGGGCTTCACCGGCTTCTGCCCCGCCGCGCTGGTCTTCAAGGCGATGGGTGTTCGCCCGGGCAACGCGTTCAAATGACTCGCTCGCGCCGTATCGCGCGCCTGATGCTGTGGCTTGTCGCCCCGCTGGCGGCAAGCGGTGCGGCGCATGCCACCACGCTCGCCGAGGCGCTTGCCGCGGCCGCAGCCCATGCGCCCGAGATCGCCGCGGCCGACGCCGACGCGGACGCCGCCAGGGCGCGGCTTGATCAAGCCAGGGCGGGGCGTCTTCCGACCGCGACGCTGAGCGGTACGATCGGCTATGCCCGGCTCGATCCGCGCGGATTTTTCGGGCTCGGCGCGGCGAATGTGACGCCACGTGCCGCCCAGATGACGGTCGAGCAACCGCTGTTCACGGGCGGCAGGGTCGGCGCCGGGATCGATCAGGCACGCGCCGGTATCGCTGGTGCCGAGGCGGGGCGGAGCGGCACGCGCGGTCAACTCGTCATGGCGGTGACCCAGGCTTATGGCGACGTCCTGACCGCGGCGCGCATGGTCGACCTTTATGGTCGCCTCATCACCCAGACCACCGAGATCGAGCGGCAGGCGCGGCTCAAATTCCGCGCCGGTGAGAGCCCCAGTACCGATGTCTCCCAGGCCGGTGCCCGCCTTGCCGAAGCGCGCGCCGGTCTCGCCCGTGCGCAGGGCATGCAGGTTTCCGCCGCGGCGCATTTCCGCAATCTTACCGGGCTTGAGCCGGTCGATCTCCAGCCGCTGCCGGTCAATCCCGCGCTCCCCGCCACGCTCGACGAGGCGATGGATGCGGCAACCCACAATAACCCCGCGCTCGCGCAAGCCGAAGCCGGTCTGCGCGCTGCGCAGGCGGCGGCGCGCGGCGCGCGGGCAGAGCGTTTGCCGACGATCGGGGCCTTCGCCGAAGGCGCGACGGTGCGCGACCAGTTTTTCCCCGACTATCGTGCCGACAGCGCAACGGTCGGCATTCGTGCCCGCTGGGAGTTGTTCAGTGGTGGTCGCGTGTCGGGCAAGGTTGCCGAGACGGACAGCGGCGTCCGGGCGGCCGATGCGCGACTGCGGGGTGTGCGGATGCAGGTCCAGGAGCAGGTGATCTCGGCGTTCCAGGACGTGCGCACCGCGCAGTTGGTCGAGCAGGCGGCGACCGATCAGGCCACCGCCGCCGCACAAGCGCTCGACAGCGTTCGTCAGGAGGTCCGCGTCGGCATGAAGCCGCAGCTCGATCTGCTCGATGCGGAACGCGAATCGATCGCCGCGGAGGCCGGGGCGGCGCGTGCCGCGACCGACCGCATCGTTGCCGCCTACCGACTGCTCAGCCTGCTGGGTCGCTACTGAACATAGAGGATAGCCACGATGCACACTGATTGGCCGGAAATGGCCGCGCAACTGAGCGGGGCGATCAAGGAAGTACGCCTCGGCAGTCCGGAGGTGACCAAGGCCTTTTCGGCGATGGCCAGGGCCGCGACCGAGGCTGGTACGCTCGACACCAAGACCAAGGAGTTGATCGCACTCGCCATTTCGGTGGCGATCCGTTGCGACGGTTGCATCGCCTTTCATAGCCAGGCCGCGGTCAAGCATGGCGCGACCCGCGACGAGATCATGGAGGTGATGGGCATGGCGCTCTACATGGGCGCGGGGCCGAGCCTCATGTACGCCGCCCAGGCGGTCGAGGCGTTCGACCAGTTCGCGGCGCAGGCGAACGCGCCCGATTGATCGCTTCGCGGTGACGCCGATCGCGGGCGACGAAGGTCAAAAGCTCTTGGGCAGCCCCAGCACGTGCGTTGCGACGTGGCTGAGGATCAGGTTGGTCGAGATCGGCGCGACCTGGTAGAGCCGCGTTTCGCGGAACTTGCGTTCGATGTCATATTCCTCGGCAAAGCCGAAGCCGCCATGCGTCTGGATGCACATGTCGGCGGCATACCAGCTTGCCTCGGACGCCAGCATCTTGGCCATGTTGGCCTCGCTGCCGCATGCCGCCCCGGCGTCGAACATCCGCGCCGCCTTGTCGACCATCTCGGCCGCTGCCGACAGCTGGACATGCGCCCGCGCGATCGGGAATTGCACGCCCTGGTTCTCGCCGATCGGGCGGCCGAACACGCTGCGATCCTTGGCATAGGCGGCGGCGCGATCGATGAAGAAGCGGCCGTCGCCGATGCACTCGCTGGCAATCAGGATGCGCTCGGCGTTCATCCCGTCGAGGATATAGCGAAAGCCCTTGCCCTCCTCGCCGATCAGGTTGGCGGCGGGCACGCGCAGATCGTCGAAAAACAATTCGGTCGTCGCATGATTGAGCATGGTGCGGATCGGGCGGATCGTCAGGCCGTTGCCGATCGCCTGCCGCATGTCGACCAGCAACACACTCATGCCATCGGCGGGGCGCGTGGCGTCCTCGCGCGCGGTGGTGCGGACGAGCAGTACCATCAGGTCGCTATGCTCGGCGCGGCTGATCCAGATCTTCTGCCCCGACACGACATAGTCGTCGCCGTCGCGGCGCGCGAAGGTGCGGATGCGCGTCGTATCGGTGCCGGAGGTCGGTTCGGTGACGCCAAAGGCCTGGAGCCGCAATTCTCCGCGCGCGATCCTCGGCAGATACGCTTGCTTCTGCGCGCCTGAGCCGTGCTTGAGCAGCGTGCCCATGACATACATCTGCGCATGGCACGCGCCGCCATTGCAGCCCGAACGGTGGATTTCCTCGAGAATCGCGGTCGCCGCGCCGAGGCCGAGGCCGGCGCCGCCATATTCCTCCGGGATCAGCACCGACAGCCAGCCGGCCTGCGTCAGCGCCGCGACGAATTCGGTCGGGTAGGTCCGCTCGCGGTCGAGCGCCTGCCAATAGGAGCCGGGGAAATCCGCGCAGAGCCGCCGCACCGCTGCACGAATATCGTCGTAGCTTTCCCGATCGCTCACGTCCGCTCCTTCGCTTTCGCACCGCCGCTAGCGCCAAACGACCCGCGACGCCAACCGGCGGGGTCGCCTTTTCCGTGACCAGGGCCCAGATGACGCGATATGGCATGGCAACGCCGACCGCCGAAGGGAATGTGATCGCGATGGCGGGAAGGAGGTCGGCGCATGTGCAATGAACAGGCGCGGCGCGTCGGCGCCGGGCAGTTGCGCGACGATATCCAGCAACTGCGCATCCCGCTGCACTTTCCCGAAGGCGTGCCCAATCTCGAGTCCACGCCGAGCATCCGCATCACCGACCGCAACGCGATCCTGCGCGCCGCGCCGGAGGGCGGGGCCGAGCTGGTCGTGCGGCGCTGGAGCTGGCCGGGCGCGCATGGCAAGCCGGTCTATAATTACCGCAGCGAGGGCCGGCACTTCGCGGCGAAACGCTGCCTGATCGTCGCCGACGCCTTTTACGAATTCACCACGGCCGAGCCGGTGCCGGGGCAGCCCAAGGCTAGGCGCAAGGACAAATGGAGCTTCGCGCTCGCCGACGGCGCATGGTTCTGCATCGCCGGTATCTGGCGCGACGATCCGGTGGTGGGCGAGGCCTATACGATGCTGACGTGTGACGCCGGACCCGACGTGTCGCCTTTTCATCACCGCCAGGTGATCGTTCCGCCGCGCGAGGCCTGGGCGCGCTGGCTTGACCCGGCGGCGACGGTCGACGATTTGCTCAAACCCTCGCCAGCGGGGACTTTCGCGGTCGCGCCGGTGAGAAAAATAGGGGCCAGCGGGCCGCCGAGGGTGTAGGTGCATGGCGAGCGCTCCGCTCGACGAGGAAAGATCATGGCCAAGAGCCAGAAGAAATCGAACAAGGAAGTGCGCAAGCCCAAGGCGGAGAAAGCGCCGAAGCAGAATGCTTCCAACCCGACGACCAAGGGCAACCCGGTCGCAATGGTCAACATCAAGAGCTGAAGGTCGCGGATATGGCTGAAGAGGAAGACGCGTTCGTCTATGACGAGGCGAGCGGCGAGTGGATCAGCGCGGCCGATGCGGCGGCGAAGGCCGGCGGCCCCGCCGAGGGTGCGGTCGAAGTGCGCGATTCGGTCGGCAATCTGCTTGCCGATGGCGATCAGGTGACGCTGATCAAGGATCTGACCGTCAAGGGTGCGGGGCAGACATTGAAGCGCGGCACGCTGATCAAGTCGATCCGCCTGACCGGCGACGCGCAGGAGATCGACTGCAAGTTCGAGGGCATCAAGGGCCTGGTGCTGCGGGCGGAGTTCGTGCGCAAGCGGTGAGCCGGGGGATCGCGCTGTGAAGGCATGATTTTCGAACGCCGGTACTGGACAATGCGCGGTTTATTTTGAAACTTCCCGCCATCGGCATCGGCCGATTCTCGGGGGGAGGGTTCATGGCTGTTGTTGAAGTGCGCCGGCGCATGTCGCGGGCGATGGTGCGATCCGCGGCGGTGATCGCCGCAGCCGCGATGCTTGCCACGGGCGCTGCGGCGTCGATCTATGTCGATGCCAAGTTGACCGAGCTCAAGCCCGAGGAGCGGGTGGCGATCACCAATCCCCGGCCGGTCCAGCTGTTGACCGAGTTTCAGACCAATGGCGCGACCAACGCCAAGGCGACGAAATATGCCGCACCGATCATCGGCGAGGAAGTGAAGTCGAGCGGCTTTGCCAGCGCGGTCAGCGACACACCCCTGCCAGACGGCGCGCGGCTGAGCATCGTGATCAACGATGTCCCCAGCAAGAGCAACAAGGGCAATGGCTTCGCGGCGGGCTTTACCTTCGGCCTGGCCGGGGTCGTCGCCGGCGACGATTACGAGACGACGGCGACCTATACGCCGGCGGGCGGCGGCGCGCCGATCGTCAAGGTCGAGCATTACCGGATCATCTTCAAATTCGGCAACAAGGAGCTGCCGCCCGACGTCATCAAGGTGAAGGGTATCACCGAAGCGTCGAAGATGATGATCCATCTCACGGTCACCCACGTGCTCAACGACATTGCCGCCGACCCGGGCTTTGCCAGCGGCACGGCACCGGGCCAACCCGAGCCGACACCGACTCCGGCGGCATCATGACGAGCCGGCGCTGGGTGGCGGTGCTCGTGCCGCTGCTGCTTGCCGGTTGCGCGTACCCGCCGATGGCGCCGCCGCCGCCTTCGGTGGCCCTGGTCGATCGCATCGCCGCGGCGGGCCTGCCGGCGATTGCCGTCGGCGCGTTCGTGCCCGCGCCGGCCTTGCCGCGCGCTGCCGATCGCGGGCTCGGCGTGCGCGCGGTGACGATCAAGCCGGAAGGCGGTTCGTTCGCGCGCCATCTCGGCGACACGCTAGCGGCACAACTGCGTGTCGCCGGCAAGCTCGATCCGACCTCGCCGGTGAGTGTGAGCGGGCTGTTGACCGAGAACGACGTCAGTTCGGGCATCGGCAAGGGCCATGGAGTGCTCGGAGCCGAATTCGTCGTGACACGCGCCGGTCGTGAGGTGTTTCGCAAAAGGCTGCGGAGTGAGCGCGACTGGAACAGCCCGTTTGTCGGCGCGGTGGCGATCATGAATGCCGATACCGAATATGGCGCGCTCTACACCGAACTGATCGGCAGGCTGATCGACGATCCGGATTTCCGCGCCGCAGTGCGCGGCGGGTGACGGTTCAGCGTCCGTCGCTGAACTGCACCAGATCCCAGCGATTGCCGTAGAGGTCGGCGAATACCGCGACGGTGCCATAGTCATGCACCGTCGGCGGACGAATCCATTCGACGCCGGCGGCGCTGAAGGCGGCGTGGTCGCGGGCGAAATCGTCGGTGGCGAGGAACAGGAAGACGCGGCCACCGGCCTGGTCGCCGATGAAGCGCGCCTGTTCGGGCGTCGCGGCACGAGCGAGCAGGATGGTGGTCGCACCCGGCGGCGCGCCGGGCGGGGCGATGACGACCCAGCGCTTGTCCTGCTCGGGCTGATAGCTGTCCTCGACCAGCGTAAAACCGAGCTTGCCGACATAGAAGGCCAGCGCCTCGTCATAGTCGCGGACAATCAGCGCGAGATGGGCGATCCGGGACATGGGCCGTCCTTACACCCTCAGGCGCGTCGGCGCAGCGTTTTCCAGCCGGCAAACAGGATCAGCATCAGCACCACACCCTGGCTGACGAGGACGGCCGGTTCGCCGCCGGTCGGCGCGAGCGCGTGGAGGAAGGGGATCTTCTGGTAGCTCTGCACCACCAGCACGACCATGTTGAGCCATTGTGCGAGCAGGGCGGTGACGAGGAACAGCATGCGCCAGCCACCGGTGAGGTGCTTGCCATAGAGCGCGAGCAATGACGCCGCGAGCAGGATCAGCGAGACGACGCCGAAGATGAAGGGCGGGCCAATCGGCTTGGGCGGGAAGAGGAAGCCGGTGACGCTGGTCAGGATGGTGAAGGCGAGAAATACCGCGCACCACAGTGATAGCCAGCGCCCGCCGATCAGCGCGGCGAAGAACAGCAGGCCGGCGGCAATGCCGATCAGGCTGATGATCACGTGAAGTTCGGTGAACGCGGACAATGAAAGGCCGAAGGTCATCTTCTGTCTCCCGTGCGTGGAGCTGTGAGGCTAACCGCGCCGGGTCGATGTGCCCAGCATTTTCATTACGCTTGCGCTCCGGTCGTCATTGTCCCGTTCGGATCGGGTCCACGCTGAGAAAGAGCCCGCTGATGTGGGGGCACCGGGGTTATGAGGATGGCGCAGGATCGCGCCGGTTTGAATCAGCGCGGGTCGCATGTATTGTCTGCCGACAGAAGCGCGCATCAGAAATATTCGACAGGTCGTCTGGTTGGGGCCGTCAAGTAAAACTGGTATTTTGCGAGGCGATGGGGGTCGGTTTTCGTGGCACGTTGGCGACGGGTTGACGCAGTATTGGTGTCGAACATGCTCGCGAATCCAGCGCGGGAATGCTGTCACGTTGCCAAGGTGTCCGGAATGCTGCGGCCGTCGTGTCTGACGCTCCATTTGGGCATTATGCGAATAGTTTCCCGTTTTACTGCACGACATCTGCTTCCTTTCGTCCGACCGCCACGGTGGATCCAACATCGGGTGATGCGGCACGGTGACGGCTCCATCAATGTGCGATCCTGCGTGCGCGGTGAATCGGCGTGATCTTCGGCCGCCTTGGCGGCGACCCGTCTGATAGCCGGTCTGGAGGAAGGAAATTCGTGGCGGAATACCACCGTGGGGTGCAAGCCGTGGAGGTGAGAGCAAGGAGCGCGGATCATCGCTTTCCCCCGCCAATCCGTTGAGGACATCGTTATGAGCGAGCCGTTCCCACCCGTCGCGCGAGGGCTCGGCCTTGTCTCCGCGGCGCTCATCCTGCCGACGGCGCTGGCTTATGCGGTGACGCTGGCGCTTGGGCTCGCCTCGCTGACCTCGCCCGCGCAACCGATCGGCGATCCCTATTTCACGATCCTCGAACTGCTCATTCTCGTGCTCGCGCCGGCGATGATGTCGCTGATGGTCGCGGTGCACGGCTGGGCGCCGGTGCGGTGGCGCACCTTCACCCTCACCGCCGTCTGTTTCATGGCCATGCTCGCGGTCGTCACGTGCAGCGTGCATTTCGTGATCGTGACGCTGGGTCGGCAGCCCGGCTTCGTCGACAATCCCGCGCTGGCGCCGCTCATCGCGTTCAGATGGCCCTCGCTCGCTTACGCGCTCGATATCCTCGCCTGGGATGTCTTCTTCGCGCTCGCCATGCTGTTCGCGGCGCCGGCCTTTACGGGCGCGGGCCTGCGCGCGGCGATCCGTCTCGCGATGCGGACGAGCGCGGTGCTGGCGCTTGCCGGGCTTGCCGGCGTGGTGTCGGGCAATATGGCGGTGCGCAATATCGGGATTGCGGGCTATCTCGGCGTGTTTCTGATCGTCGATGCGCTATTGCTGCTCTTGTTCCTCCGTGCCGACACCGCATCCGGTTGAGCAGGGGGCACCGAATTGGCAAATGTACGCGTTGCGGGTGTGAACTGGAGCGGGCAGCGTTTCGATGGAAACGCAGCCCGCGCTACGCCTCGGCCGCTATGCTGCGCAGCGCGCGCTCGAAGGCGGCGGCGGGCTGGCCGCCGGAGATGAGATATTTGCGGTCGATGATCACCGCGGGGACCGCGCTGATCCCCTCCGCCCGCCATTGCCGTTCCTCGGCGCGAACCTCATCGGCGTAGCGGCCCGTGGCGATCACGGTGCGCGCGGCATCGCGGTCGAGCCCCGCCACGCCGGCTGCCTCGACCAGCACATCGGGGTTGCCCGGGTTGCGGCCATTGGTGAAATAGGCGGTGAACAGCGCGTGCTTCAGCGCGCGTTGCCTGTCCGCATCCTCCAGTCCCGCCCAATGCAGCAGGCGGTGCGCGTCGAAGGTGTTGTAGATCCGGCTGCCCTCGGCCATTTTCATCGTGAAACCGAGCTCGGCGGCGCGGTCGCGGATCGTTGCGCGGTTGGCGGCGGATTGCTCGGGCGTGGCGCCGTATTTCTCGCGAACATGCTCGCCGATTTCCTGGCCCTCGGGCGGCATATGGGGGTTGAGTTCGAACGGCTGGAAGCGGATGTCGGCGTCGACCAGATCGCCGACGGCGGCGAGTGCCTGTTCGAGGCCGCGCAAGCCGATCACGCACCACGGGCACGACACGTCGGAAACGAAATCGATCTGCATTTGCCTTGCCATAGCGCGTTCCCTCTTCGTGGGGTGGGGCACCTTATGTAGGGCATTTCGCCCGCGCTTCCATGCGTTCGCGCGCAGGTGCAGCCGGCGCCGGAAAAAAGGCCCCGCCTTTTCAGGCGAGGCCAGTCTTTCCATTCGGCATCGGTCAAAACGCTCGAAACGCGGTTCGTATCCGTCCCTGGCGTCAGGTCAGCGTGACGGGTCGATCAGATATTTCTCACCGGTCGCCTTGCGCTCATAGGCGCGCAGCACGTCGGGGCTGAGGGCCTCGGCGAGGCCGATCGTCGCGCTGTAATGGCTGGCGAAGGTCGTGGTCAGTTCGTCGAGGACGCGCTGGCGCATCGCGGCAACGGTCTCCTTCGGCGCCTTTTGCAGGAATGGCGTGAGCAGGAAGCCGCCAACGCTCCACTGGAACCCGAAGGCGAGGCGGTTGAGTACCGTCGGCGAGAGGTCGAGCGCGCCATAGATGTAGAGCTGCTTGAAGGTGTTCGAGCCGTAGCGACTATATTCGCCCGGCGCGCGGTTCGCCGCCTGTTCCATCGCCTGGACAATGTCGCTGCCGAGCGAGCCGCCGCCAATCGCGTCGAAGGCGACCGTCGCGCCGGTTTCGGCGATCGCTTCGACCAGCCGGGCGCGGAAATCGGGTGCGCCGCTGTCGAGCACATGGGTCGCACCGATGTTCGTGAGGATCGCTGCTTGCGCTGCGCTGCGCACGATGTTGACCAGCGGAACGCCGTCGGCGAGGCAGATCTTCTGCAACATCTGGCCAAGGTTTGACGCCGCGGCGGTGTGGACGATCGCCTTGTGGCCTTCCATCCGCATCGTCTCGACGAAGCTCAGCGCGGTCAACGGATTGACGAACAGCGCCGCGCCATCGGCCGCGCTGGCGCCTTCGGGCAGCGGCACGACGTCGCGAATCTTCAGCTTGCGAAACTGGGTGTACATCGCCCCACCGAGCATGCCGACCTTGCGACCGATCAGCGCCTTCGCCCCCTCGCCGGCCGCGATCACCGTGCCGGCGCCCTCGTTGCCGACCGGCAGCGACTGGCCGATGCGGGCGCGCACGCCGCCGAGCCGCTCGCGCGGAATGGCGAAGGTCACCGTCGGCCGCGCGGCGCTTCCCGAGGTGGCTATGGTCGAGACGTCGGCCGGGCCAAGCAGCAGCCCGAGGTCGGATGGATTGATCGGCGCTGCCTCGACGCGGACGATCACCTCGTCATCGGCCGGCGCGGACAGCGTGACTTCTTCCAGGCTCAGCGTCAGCGTGCCGGCGTCATCCACCGTCGATCGCAGTTCAAGTCCCGTCACGTCGCTCATCCTCGCCTCCTGTGCTTGTCGTCGGCGCAGAGATGGCGACGCGCGGAGCGGCGGTCAAACGAGATCGGACATTTTCGAGGGATAACAGGTCCGCACCGCCCGTTGGGGAAGCGCGGTCGCGGCGGGCCGGTGACGCTATACCACAGGTTCGGCGACGAGCACGCGGTTTCGTCCGCCCTGCTTGGCTGCGTACAGTGCCTTGTCGGCGCGCTTCAACGAGGCAGTCCCGTTGGCGACGGGCTCGAGCGCGGCGATCCCGGCCGAGAAGGTGACATGGCCGATCGGTTCGTGCGTCACCTGGTTGACCAGACGTCGCGCGGCCAACCCGCCGCGCAGCTCGTCGACGATCGCCACGGCGGCGGACACCGCGCAGTCCTCGAAGATCAGTGCGAATTCCTCGCCGCCGTGACGCGCGACGTAGAAGCTGTCGCCGGCGGCCTTTTTCAGCGCCGATGCGACGAGGATCAGCACCCGGTCGCCGGTGTCGTGGCCGTGCGCGTCGTTGACCGCCTTGAAATGATCGATGTCGCACAGGGCGACAACCGCGGGGCGGCCTTCGCGTGCGGCGGCGTCGGCAACCTGCCGCAGGCGCGTGTCGAAGTCGCGGCGGTTGGGCAGGCCGGTCAGATGATCGAGATGCGCTTCGCGTTGCGCACTCTGCAGCGTGGTGCGCAACTGGGTCGTCTCGATCGCGCGCTGGCGCAACTCCTCCTGGATATCGCGCGTCTGGTAGAGCATCGCCTGGGTCAGGCCGATCAATCGCTCGACCGCCGGCAGCGTCGCGGCCGAGGTCAGTTCCTCCGCCTCGGCCTGAAGCGCGTCGCTATAGACATGCGCCGAACCGCGCGAGCGCTCGACCAGCTCGACGCATTGCGTCAGCACGACCTCGACCTGCTCGGTCGTCGAGGCGATCGACGCGGCGCGGCGCTCGGTTGCCGGGCAAGCCGCGTAGAAACTCTCGACCCAGTCGTTCGACAGGGCGGTGCGACTCGCCAGCGCCTCCTCGACCGCCAGCTCGAGCTTGCGGTTCGAGCGCGACAGATAGTCATGCGCGCACATCAGGTTCAGTGCCGTCAGGTCGAGCCCGTTGGAGAACAGAAATATCCCGATCTCGTCGAACAGCAGATGCGACTGGATCGCGCGCCCGCCCGCATCGATCGCCGCCGCGCCGGGTACGAATGCGGGTGGGCCGCCCCGGACGGCGGGCGAGCTCTCAAAGGATCGGTGCATGGCGGTCGCTCAGCGTGGCGATGGGCATGGTGCCGGAAAACCCGGTCGCCGCGCCGTGACGGCCGGTGCGCCAGGGCAAAACGTTCGATCTGGCGATGGCAATCAGCATGAAACCTCCCATCGACCGGCATAATGGCGGCAGGTAAATTTGCGCTTACCCTGCCGGCAGTGCGCCGAATTCGCCCACGCCCCCATAATACGGACAAATCCCGCTTTTCTTGCGGGAAATCCGCCACGGTCGGGGTCGTCGAGGGAAGGTTCAGCTACTCATTCTGGGCGATCGGTCCGGCGACCGTCCTCAATCATGTGCGCTTCGACGCAAGAATGCGCGCGAGCGGATTGGGCACCGCCTCGCCGACACGGACCAATGTGTTCTGGTCGCGATGCGCGAACGGCGCACTTTGGCCGCGGACCATCAGCATCGTGTCGGTGACATAGCGCCACGAGCCGTCGGGGTTGAAATCCACCTCGATGCGGTAGCTGTCGGTGCGAAAGGCATATTCGAGAAAGGCGGTCGAGCAGATGCCATATTCGGTCTGGCCGCGCGTCGCGGTCAGCACCAGCCGGTCGGCGTCGGCCGTGGCCTGGCCCGCGGCGATCGCGACCTGGCCGCGCGGGATCGCAATCGTCTGCAGCACCAGTCCCGTCGCCGGCTCCCACAACCAGTAGCCGACCTGGTCGTGGAAGGTGATGTCCTCTTCCTCGGTGGTGATGTGGGTATGATAGCGCAGGCCATAGAAGAGTTGCGGGCCGTTGGCCTGCGGGTCGATCGGCGCCATATCGACGTGCTCGATATAGACGCGGCGCTCGGGTCCGTCGGGCTTGGGGGCGAGGTCGACGCCGTTGCGCGATTCCCAGCTACCCGCGAGCCGACGCAAAGGTCCGAGATTGGCGAGCGTGTCAGGATCGACATCGCTCGGCTCGGTGAAGATGTCGTCGGGAAAGATTGGCATGGAGCCACCTCGTTTTTCGGGATTCGCGTTGTGGCGGCAGGCTCGCCGCCGCGTCGGCCAGCGTCAAGCGGCGGGTTTGCGCCTCGCAGTCACCATGCGCGCGCGAGTCAGGCGTATGTCGGGCGAGGCCGCCGGCCGGACGAAGGCCCGCCGCCTCGGTCGGCGGCGCATGGCCTCAAGCTTTTCCCGGACGTGCCGGAGCGTGAGACGATCACCGACTTGTACCTGCCTTGAAGCGGCGGATGTGGCGGCGCGGTTCCGCTCCCATGCTGAAGCGGCTTTCGTCGCTTGATCGATGTGAGCGTGAAGAGGGGGCGCGGCTGAACGAACATCCCGATCGGAAATTTGTCCGCGCCGCCCGGGACGGGAATGGCAAAAGCGCCGAGTCCCGCGCATAGCCGCCATCATGTCCTCGTTCCGTTTTCGCACCATCGTCTTCGATCTCGACGGCACGCTCGCCGATACCGCGCCCGATATCGCCGCCGCGCTCAACCACGCGCTGGCGAGCGTCGGCCGCGCCGCCCTGTCGCTCGAGGCGGTGCGGGGCATGGTCGGCCATGGCGGAAGAGTCCTGATGCAACGCGGCCTCGTCGCGACCGGCGGCATGGACGAAGCGGCGATGGCGGCCGGATTTCCGGCGTTCATCGCCTATTATGAAGCGCATGTCTGCGATTTCAGCCTTGCCTATCCCGGCGCGACCGGCGCGCTCGACGCGTTGCGCGACCAAGGCATTTCGCTGGCGGTCTGCACCAACAAGCCCGAGCACCTGGCGCGCGGCCTGATCGAGGCGCTGGGCTGGCGCGACCGGTTCGCCGCGATCGTCGGCGGGGACACGGTGGCGACGACCAAACCCGACCCGGCGATGCTCCATCTCGCGATCGAACGCGCCGGCGGCGGTCAGGTGGCGATGGTCGGCGATTCGATCGTCGACGTGCAAACCGCGCGCGCGGCCGGCGTGCCGTGCGTCGCGGTCAGCTTCGGCTTTGCCGACCGCCCGGCCGACCAGCTCGGCGCCGATGCGGTGATCGACGACTATGATGCGCTGTTGCCGACACTGGCGATTCTGTAGCGAAGCAACATATGCGAATTGCGGCCGACGGCCCGCTGGCATCGCCCGGCGCGTCGGTGCAAGGCCGCGCGACAACTCATTTCAGGATAACCAGCCATGAGCTTCACACTCTACGATTCATCGGTGCCGGTCTTCATCAACATGCTGGGCAACATGCGGGCGTGGCTCGACAAGGCGGCGGCCGAGAAGCCCGAGGCCGAATTGCTCGAAGCGCGGCTCGCGCCCGACATGCGCGCATTGCCGGCGCAATATCAGATGGCATCGGACAGTGCGAAGAACGCGATCGCGCGACTGCGCGGGATCGAGGCACCGGCGATGCCCGACACCGAGGCGAGCTTCGCCGAACTGAAGGAGCGCTGCGACAAGACCATCGCCTTCCTGAAGGAAAGCGATGCCGCGTCGCTGGCCGGGGCGGAGGGTCGCACTGTCGAGCTGCGCTTCCCCAACGGCATGGGCTATCGCTTCACCGGCTCGCACTATCTGACCGGCTTCGCGCTGCCGAACTTCTTCTTCCATGTGACCAGCGCCTACGCGATCCTGCGCGCCAGCGGCGTTGCGCTGGGCAAGCCCGATTTTCTCCAGCATCTCGGGCCGCCGAACCTGACCGCCGACGCCTGATCGGTCCGCAAGCGCACGAAACCCCGGCGGCCAATTGGCCACCGGGGTCCCGTGCGCCCATCCCCTGAAGGCGGACTGTTCGGCCCCGACACCCTTGGGGGGGCGGTGCCAGGGCCGTTTCCTTGGCCCTTACTTCAAGAGCGAGAGAACGCTCTGCTGGCTCTGGTTCGCCTGGGCGAGCATCGCCGTCGAGGCCTGGCTGAGGATCTGCGCCTTGGCGAGGTTCGCCGTTTCGGCCGAGAAGTCAGCGTCCTGGATGCCGCTTCGCGCCTGGCTGAGATTCTCGACATTGTTGGTCAGGTTGTTGACCGCCGACTGCAGCTGGCTCGATGCCGCACCGAACGAGGCGCGTGCGGTGTTGACCGTGGTCAGCGCCGTGTCGATCGTCCCGAGCGCGCTGGTCGCACCCGAGGCGGTGGAGAGGTCAACCGCCGTCGCGGCGGACAGATCGAGGTTCCCGAAGCTGATGTCCACGGTGTCGGACGAGGTCGAACCGGTCTGGATCGTCACCGTGCCGCTGGTGCCGGCAGAGCCGTCGAATAGCGCGACATCGTTGAACTTGGTGTTGCTCAGGATGCTGGTGATCTGACCGGTCAGCGCGGTCACTTCGGTCTGCAGGTTGGTGCGGTCGGCGTCGCTATAGGTGCCCGATGCCGACTGAACCGCCAGCTCGCGAACGCGCTGCAGCATGTTGGTGACTTCGTTGAGCGCGCCGTCGGCGGTCTGCGACATCGCCATGCCGTCATTGGCGTTGCGGATGCCCTGGTTCATGCCGCGGATCGACGAGGTCATCGACGAGGCGATGGCGATGCCGGCGGCATCGTCCTTCGACGAGTTGATGCGCGAGCCGGTCGACAGGCGCTGCATGGCTTGCTGCAGCATGCCGCTGGCGGCGGTCGAGGCGTTGCCCGCCCGCAGCGATGCGATATTTGTTCCGATAACAGTCATCTGTGTATCTCCGTTCTGCTCCGACGATCCCCGCCGCCCCCAAGCGGAGGGCCGAGCCGTCACCAGCACAGAACGGCAGAGTCTTTTCGAGCTTAAGCATTTTTGTTGAGCAGGTTTCGAAGGCGTTGCGCGCGTGGGGGGACGCGCGCCCGGAAATAATTTGCCGGGGGCGGCAATGCTTAACCGTTGATTTACCCTCTTTGCCGCATCTCCCGGATGTCCAAGGGGGAATTTCATGCGCACCATCGTTCCGTCGACCGCTTTGCTTCGTGATCGCTACGCGCTGGTGTCGCACCTGCGCGCCCAGGGCTTCACCATCGGCACCGCCGGCAATCGTCCGCAGCCCGGCGAACTCTATCTCGTCGCCGAGGGCGAAACCCCGCCGGCCGCGGCGCGCACGATCATCATCGGTGATGCCGGTCGCCGCATCGTCCCGTCGCGCGACGGCAGCCCGGCGCGGATCGATTTCGACCGTGACGACAATGCCGTCGGCCACGGTTTCGTCGCGGCGCTCGCCGCCGAGCCGGGCGCGCCGACCGCCGCCGACCCCGAGAGCCTCGCGCTGCTCGCGCTCGCCGAGCGCGTCGCCCAGGCCGACATCACCGTGCTGATCAACGGCCCGACCGGCACCGGCAAGGAAGTGCTGGCCCGGGCGATCCATCTGGGCTCGTCCCGGCGCGACGGCCCGTTCGTCGCGATCAACTGCGCCGCGCTGCCCGAGACGATGCTCGAGGCGCTGCTGTTCGGCCACCAGAAGGGCGCGTTCACCGGTGCGTCGTCGGGCGGCGAAGGCTTTTTCCGCGCCGCCAATGGCGGCACGCTGCTGCTCGACGAGATCGCCGAGATGCCGCTGACGCTCCAGGCCAAGCTGCTTCGCGCCTTGCAGGAACGCGAGGTGATCCCGATCGGTGCGACGACCGCGGAAAAGATCGACGTGCGCATCATCGCCTGCGCCAACCGCGATTTGCAGAGCGAAGTCGCCGCCGGACGGTTCCGGCCCGATCTCTATTACCGCCTGTCGGTTTTCCCGCTGACCACCCGGCCGCTCGCCGAGCGCCGCCAGGATATCCCGGTGCTCGCCGCGACGCTGATCCTGCGTCACGCGGGCAATCGCGCGATCGTGCCATGGCCAGATGCCGGCGCGATCGACGCCCTGATGACGCATGACTGGCCCGGCAACGTCCGTGAAATGGAAAATGTCCTGCAGCGCGCGTTGCTGTTCGCCGCCGGCGACACGATTTCCGCCGAACACATCGTGTTCGATCGCCCCGCGCCGACGATGGTCGTCGCCAACGATCAACCTTCGACGCTCGGCAATATCGTCCAGATGAGCGAGTTCGCCGCGATCCGCGAGACGTTGCGTCAATGTGGTGGCAGTCGCATCGAGACCGCGCGGCGGCTCGGCATTTCCGAGCGCACGCTGCGCTACCGTCTCGCCAAGGCGCGCGAGCAGGGTGACGATATCGGTCGGGTGATGTCGGCATGAGCGGTATCGGCGAAATCGGCGGCGCGATGAGCGTCGATCGGGTGATGCAGCTTCGCGCGCAGATCCTCGAACGAAACCAGGCGCTGAGCCGCGCGAGCGAGGGGGCCGGCGTTGCCGCCCCGGCGACCACGGGCACGCAACCCAACAGCTTCGCCCGGTCGATGACCGACGCACTGAATGCGGTCAATGCGGGCCAGCAAAAGGCCGCCGACCTTTCCGCCTCCTATGAGCGCGGCGAGACGATCGACATCGCCAAGGTCATGCTCGCCCGCCAGGAAGCATCGGTCGGCTTCGAGGCGACGCTGCAGGTCCGCAACAAGATCCTGTCCGCCTACAAGGACATCATGAGCATGCCGGTGTAATGCGATGAGCAACGCCCTCACCTCCACCACGCCCGTGCAATTGCCCGAGCGTTTCGCCAACCCGCTACGCCAGATCGGCGACCTGTTGGGCCAGCCTGCGGTGCGCCGCGCCTTGCCCATGGTGCTGATGATCGGCCTGATCGCCGCCGCCGCCTTCGCCTGGATGGCGCTGTCGACGCCGACGCAGAAGATCCTGTTCGCCAACCTGCCCGACAGCGACAAGGCGGCGGTCACCGCCGCGCTGGAGCAGGGCAATATCAAGGCGCGGATCGACAGCGGCACCGGCGCGCTGACCGTCGGCGAGGACGATTATTCGCGTGCGCGGATATTGCTGGCGGGGCAGGGCCTGCCCAAGGGCACCCCGGCGGGCTACCAGATTCTCGACCAGTTGCCGATGGGTGTGTCGCGCGCGGTCGAGGGTGAACGTCTGCGCCAGGCACGCGAAACCGAGCTTGCGCGTTCGATCGAGGAGATCGACGCGGTGGGCGAGGCGCGCGTGCATCTCGCCGTGCCCGAGGCCAGCGTGTTCGTGCGCGACAATGCTTCGCCGTCGGCCTCGGTGATCCTCAAGCTGCAGGGCGGGCGCTCGCTGAGCGACGCGCAGGTTTCGTCGATCGTCAACCTCGTCGCCTCGTCGGTGCCGGGGATGAAGCCCGACGCGGTCACGATCGTCGACCAGCTCGGCGCGCTGCTGAGCAAGCCCGGTGGCCAGTCGGGTCTCGGCGCCTCGGGCGACCAGCGCATCGCCTTCCAGCGCCAGATTGAGAACAAATATCGCGCGCAGGTCATCCAGCTGCTTACGCCGCTGGTCGGCGCGGGCAATTTCTCGACCGAGATCCAGGCCGACGTCAATCTCGACGAAACCCAGGCGACGCGCGAGACTTATGACAAGCAGGGCACGCTGCGGGCCGAACAGGGCAACTGGACCGGCAATCAGCCGGCCGGCCAGACCGGTGCGCCCGGCGGCATTCCCGGCGCGCTGTCCAACACGCCGCCCGCCGCCTCGACGCTGAGCGCCCCGACACCCGCCGCCACGCCGACACCCGCCGCCGGTGCGACACCGGCACCCGGTTCGACCGCCGGCGCGGTCGCCGCCGTCGCGGGTGCCGTGGGCGACGCGATGAAGCAGAGCGACCAGTTCGCCCGCGCTTATGATACCGGCAAGGAAGTATCGGTCACCCGCAACGCCCCGGGTTCGATCAAGCGGCTGTCGGTCGCGGTGCTGCTGCGCGACCCGGATACCGGCAAGCCGCGCAGCCCGGTCGAGATCCAGCAGATTACGCAGCTGGTCCAGTCGGCGGTCGGCTATGACCCGAGCCGTAACGACCAGGTGACGGTGATCAGCCGCAAGTTCGCCGCCGCCGCCCTGGCCGACGACGCGCAGCCCTGGTACGAATCCGGCTGGGTCGCGGTGATCGCACGCAACGTGACCGCCCTGGCCATCGCGCTGCTGGTGCTGCTCATCGGGGTTCGGCCGCTCGCTAAGGCGCTGATGAAGCGTCGCGACGACGCCGTCCCGCGGCTCGCGCTGGGCCGCGAGATGGGTGGCGGCGTGGCCGCTGGTGGCGATCCCGGCAGCGCACCGGTGAGCGTCGATGCGATGGCCGGCGCGCGCAATTACGACGACCGCATCGGCATGGTCCGCGGCTTCACCCGCGACAACCCGGCCCGCGCCGCATTGGCGGTGCGCGACATGATCAAGGCCGACGCCAAATGAACGCTCCGCCCCGCAACTATACCGGCGTCGAACGTGCCGCCGTGCTGATGATGCTGGTCGGCGAAGAGGAAGCCGCGGCGATTCTCCAGAAGCTCGACCCCGAAGAGGTGCGTCAGCTCGGCAAGGCGATGTTCGCGGTCGCCGATGTCAGCGAGAGCGATGTCGAGTTCGTGCTCGACGATTTCGTCGGCAAGGCGCGCGAACGGACCGGCATCACCTTCGACCCGCGGCCGCAGATCGAGGCGGTGATGACGCGCGCGCTCGGCCAGGAGAAGGCCGATTCGGTACTCGCGCGCATCGTGCCCGTTCAGGATGCCTGCCAGATCGAGCTGCTCGACTGGCTCGAGCCCGAGGAGATCGCGGGGCTGATCGAAAAGGAACATCCGCAGATCGCCGCGGTGATGATCGCCAATCTCGACCCGCTGATCGGCAGCAAGGTGCTCGAACTGCTGCCCGACGGTACCCAGCCCGACATTCTTCACCGCATCGCGCGGCTCGGGCCGGTCACGCCCGAGGCGATCGAAACGCTGCGCGTCGTACTCGCCGGCCGCGTCAACAAGGGGCAAAAGCCGGCCGGCGTGATGATGGGCGGCACGCGCGAAGCGGCGAGGATCCTCTCCGGCGCGCGCAAGTCGACCGAACAGCGTGTCATGCCCAAGCTGTTCAAGATCGACCGCGAGACCGCCAAGGCGATCGAGGAGGCGATGTTCGTCTTCGACAATTTGCTCGACCTCGACGACAAGAATCTCGGCACGCTGATCCGCAACGTCGACAGCGACATTCTCGTGCGTTCGCTCAAGGGCGTCGACGAAAGCGTTCGCGGGCGCTTCCTCGGTTGCATGTCGAGCCGCGCGGCGGACGGGATCCGCGACGAGATGGAATCACGCGGACCGATGAAGCTCAGCGAGGTGCTCGAGGCGCAGAAGGTGATGATCCAGATTGCGCGCAACCTTGCCAAGGATGGCACGATCATGCTCGGCGGCGGTGGGGGCGACGATGACTATGTCTGATTTCGTCGTCGGTTTCACCACCAGCAACCAGGGTGTCGCGCAGGCACTGCAAGCCGCATTCGCGATCACGCCCCAGGGGTTCGCGCCGGCCGACCTGCTCGATCGGGTGGCAGGAGCGCCGACCTCCTATGCGCCGCAAGCGAGCGAGCCGAAGCATTTTCATCCCGCCGAACCGGGGAGCAATCCGACCGCCGGATGGGATCCGTTCGCGGCGACGGCCGATACCTCGCCCGGCTTCGCCGACCCGGTCAGCGCGGCGCATGCCCGCGGTTATGCCGAGGGCCGCGCCGCCGCCCTGGCCGAGGCGGGCGATGAGGCGGGCCGGGACGCGGCACTGCTGACGCGCCTCGCCGAGGCGTTGCGCGCCGATGACAGGCTCGATCGTGCCGATCTCGCGCGGCAGTTGCGCCAGACGGTATTGTATCTCGTCGCCAAACTGGTCGGCGAGGCCGGCATCGCGCCCGACCTGCTCGCCAGCCGTATCGAGGCCGCCACCGCAATCCTTGCCGACAGTGCCGAATCCGCGATGTTGCGGGTGCACCCCGATGATGTCGCGCTGCTCGAGGGCAAGTTGCCCAAGACGGTGTTCGCGGTCGGTGACGCCAGCGTCGAGCGCGGTGGCTTCGTGCTCGAATCCGCCTCGACCATCGTCGAGGATGGTCCGCATCTGTGGCTCGAGCAACTCGCCCAGGCTGTCGACCGCGTCGCATTGCCGCAAAGCTGACCCAGGACATGCTCAACCGCTTTACCGGCGATTATCTCGAATCGCTCGGGCGCTTCGACTTCGCCCCCAAGCCCAAGGTCTCGGGTCGGCTCGCCTCGTTTGACGGGCTGCTGATGGAGGCGATCGGGCTGACCCTTCCGGTGGGCACGGTCTGCCAGGTCGGTGACGGCGCCGGCATGGTCGAGGCCGAGGTGATCGGCTTCCGCAATGGCCGCACCTTGCTGATGAATCTCGGTGGCCCCGCACCGCTGCTGCCGCGCGCACCGGTGCGCCCGCTCGGGCCGCCGGGCGAGGCGGAAGTCGGAGCGGCGCTGCTTGGTCGCGTCGTAGATGGCGCGGGCAAGCCGATCGACGGGCTCGGCCCGATCCGTGGCGCGGGGCGCTGGCCGCTTGCCGGCAAACTTCAGTCGCCGCTCGACCGTGGCCGCGTGCGCGAGCCGCTCGATGTCGGGGTGCGCGCGATCAACGGGCTGCTTACCGTCGGCCAGGGCCAGCGCATCGGCATCATGGCCGGCTCGGGCGTCGGTAAATCGGTGCTGCTCGGCATGATCGTCCGTGCGGCGCAGGCCGACGTGATCGTCATCGGGTTGATCGGCGAGCGCAGTCGCGAGGTCGCCGACTTTCTCGAAACCAAGGTCGCGGGCGCGGCCCGCGCGCGCTCGGTCGTGGTCGCGGTACCCGCCAATCACTCGCCGGTGCTGCGCATCCGCGGCGCGCTGCGCGCCACCGCCATCGCCGAAGGGTTCCGCGCCGAGGGCAAGAAGGTCCTGCTGATCATGGACAGCCTGACTCGCGTCGCGCATGCCGGCCGCGAGATCGGCCTGGCGCTCGGCGAGCCTGCTTCGGCGCGCGGCTATCCTCCATCGGCGATCGCCATGCTGCCCAACCTGATCGAGCGCGCCGGAACCTGCGTGTCGTCGGGCGGATCGATCACCGCGATCTACACCGTGCTCGCCGATGGTGATGACGGCAACGATCCCGTGGTCGATTCGGCTCGTTCGATTCTCGACGGCCATATCGTGCTCAGTCGCCAACTCGCCGAGCGCGGCGTCTATCCCGCAATCGACCTCGGTCCGTCGGTCAGCCGGGTGATGACCGACATCGTCGGCAAACCGCACATGCAGGCCGCGCAGATCCTCCGTCGCCACCTCTCCACCTATGAGGAGAACCGCGATCTGGTGCTGATGGGTGCCTATCGCCCCGGTGCCGACCCGGCGATCGATGCGGCGATCGCCTGCCATTCGGCGGTGATGGAATATATCCGCCAGGACGCGGATTCGATGGTGTCGCTCGACGACGCCGTGGCCGAGCTGATCGGCGTGTTCGGCCCGCAACCGCATGGCGGGTAATCGCGACAAGACGCTTGCGCGGCTGCTCCGCGTCCGCACGCTGCAGCTCGGCCTGAGCCGTGCCGAAGAGGTACGGGCGCATGAGCGTTTTGCCGGCGAGCACGCACTCAAGACCCGCATCGGTCAGCTGGCCGAGGCGGTCGCGCCGGCTCCGACCGAGACGGCTGCGTTTTCGCTCGTCGCCGCGGCGCATTTCCGCGACCGGCTCCAGCAGTCAGCCGAGGCGGCCGAAGCCCGGCTCAATGCCGCCCAGGCGGTGGTCGAACGCGCCGCCGAGGCGACGCGCTCGGCGAAGCGCGACCAGACCGCGATCGAAAAGCTGATCGAGCGGGCCGACGCCGATGCGGCGATCAAGGCGATCCGCGAACTCGAAAAGGCGCCATCGGTACGAAAGATTCGGCACGATCCTTGCTGAACTGCTGACGAGCGCAAGCGCTCGGAGTGCGAGGGGCCATGATTGAACTGTCCATCACGGCAAAATCTGCGACGGTCGCAGCGCCCGCCACGCCTGTACCAAGCGGGGCAGGGGGCGGATTCGCGCGTGCGCTCGGCGCGCTTGCCGATGCCGTGTCGGCCCCGGCGGTTGCCACCGACGCGCGGCAGTACGATGCCGATGGCGGCAAGAAGTTGCCGGCACCGGCACCCGAACCGGTGCAGGATCTGATCGCGACATCTTCCCTGCCGACCGCGAATTCCCTGCCAGCCGCGAAATCGTCGGCACCACCCCGTCTGGCCAAGGTCGATATCGACCTGGTGGGCGCGGTACCCGTGCCGGTCGTCGCGCGACCGACCGATGGCCCCGCATCGAGCGACGTCGCGCCGGCAAGGGACAGCGCCGACGTCAAGGCCAACGACGACGACAAGACGCCGGCAGCACCGGCGCTCGCTGTTTTCATGCCGCCTCCGCCGATCCCGATCGAGCCAATTGCCCCGCCCGTATCGGTCGGCGGTACGGGGCCCCGCCGTCCGAGCCCGGACAAGCCTGGGGTGGCGCCGGTCGCGCCGGCTGGCACCGCCCCCGCCAAGGCGTCCGAGGCGGCGGCCGCGCTTGCTGCGCCGGTAGTGCCGGGCGTCACGTCAGCCGTGCCGCCGACTGGTGCGACCGCTCTTCCGGGCGCTGTCGAATTGCTCGACCCAGGGGCGGCCGCGCTGATCGCCACCCCGACGACCAATATTTCGACCCCGACCAGCTCGCGCATCACGGCGTCGGCCGGAACGCCGCGCTTCAACCTTGCCGCTACGATGACGCTGCCCGTCGACCCCGCGCCCGCCGCGGTGCAGCCGGCGCGCCAGGCGTTCGCCGCCGCGCTTGCCGCGTTGTCGGCACGCGCTCCGGCGCGCGACGACGATTCGGCCGACCCGAAGCAGACGACCGTCGATTCCATTGCCGGCCTGCTCGCGCCAACCGGTGGCACGCTGATCGAGGCCGCCGTTGTGCCGGTAGCCGATGGGCAGGGGGCGACGCTCGACCTGCGTCACGATCACGGGCTGCGGGGCATGATCGACCATATCGAGGCACTGCGTGACGACGCCAATGCGCGCGACACCCGCATCCGCCTGGTGCCGGACGCGCTGGGCACCGTCGATGTCGCGGTGCGCCGCGACGGCGACGCGGTACATGTCCGATTCTCCTCGGCCAATGAGGCGACCCGCATCGTACTGAACGACGCGCAGCCACGCCTCGCCCAACTCGCCGAAGCCGGTGGCCTGCGCATCGCCGGCAGCAGTGTCGACAGCGGTGCCGGTGGTGGCCAGCCCCGGCCCCAGACACCGAACCCAACGCCGCGTCGCGCCCGTATGTCGCGAATCGGCACGTCGCGCGCAGCCGACACCGCAACCGATCAACGCCTCGCATGACATTTGAAGGAGCCAGCCGATGAGCGATATCTTGGACGATGACGACGCCCCGAAGAAGAAGGGCAAAAAGAAGAAGGGCAAGGGCAGGATGATTCTGTTCATCCTGCTCGGCCTGATCCTGGTCGGCGGCGGCACCGCAGGCGGGCTCTTCGCCGCCGGCGTCGGCCCGTTCGCTCACCCGGGCGATGCGGTCGCGGCGTTCGTCGGACCGCGCCTGGTGCCCAAGAGCGAGCAGAAGCGCATCGGCCTCGGCACCGGCGAAGGCGGCGGCGCGGGCGCCAAGGGCAGCACGACCGGCGTTGGCGGCGAAAAATACGCCTCCAACTATTATGCCATGGACAAGGAGTTCACCTCGAACCTGCAGGACAGCGTCCATTTCGTCCAGGTCGGCATCGCCATTTCGACACCCTATGACGACACCGTCATCGAGAACATCAAGACCAACGAGATCGCGGTGCGTTCCGCCGTGCTGCTCGCGCTCGGCGACACGACCGAGGAGCAGGTGTTTTCGACCGACGGGAAGAAGCAATTGCAGGTCCGGCTGGTCAAGGCGATCAACGACGTGCTGAAGGAAAAAGAAGGTTTTGGCGGCGTTGGTAACGTCTACTTTACCAATTTCATCGTTCAGTGATCGGGCATGGTTAACGGCCCTTCACCTGATGCGCCCGAACGGCGCGAGCGGACCCGGCAGGCGGAGCACGTCGCGCTGGGTATCGCCAATCTCAATCCGTTCGGTGACCTGCATACCGTGCAGCATCTCTCGGCACGTCTCGCCCGCTCGTTGCGCGGCGTGTTCGAGCCGTTGCTGCGCCAGGAGGTCCGTACCTTTGCCGAGCCGCTCGCGGTGCAACGCTTCGCCGACTATCGCGCGGAGCGCGCCGACACGCTGACCGCGTGGCTGCCGCTCGCGATCACGCCGGGCAATGGCGCCGCGCTGGCGGTGTTCGACGGGCGCTTCGTGATGGAGATGCTCGACCTGTTCTTCGGTGGCACCGGCGCCGCCCCGCACGTCCTGCCGAGCGAGTTCTCGCCCTCGGCCGAGGCGATCGCCAATCGACTCGGCGGGATGCTTGCCGAGCCGATGCGTGTGGCCTGGGAACCGCTCGCCCGGTTGGCCTTTACGCCCGGGCGCGTCGAATCCAACCCGGCGCTGCTCAGCGGGCTTGATGGCGACGACGCGCTGGTCGTCACGCGGATCGGCGTCGCCGCCGGCACCGCCAAGCCGATCTTCATCGACCTGGTCTATCCGGTCGCCGCGCTGAAGCCCTACGCCCCTTCGCTGACCGGCAAGGTGCTCGCCAAGTCGGCCCAGCAGGACCCGGCGTGGCGCACCGGCCTGACCCGCGCGGTGATGGACGTGCGCTTCCCGATCCGTTCCGTCCTTGCCGAGCCGGTCATCCCGCTCGCCATGCTGATGGAACTCAAGGCCGGCGACGTCATCCCGATCAGCGTCGACAAGGACGTGCCGGTGATGGTCGGTGGCGACCGGCTCGGCTCGGGTACCGTCGGCACCTCGAACGGCAAGGCCGCGATCCGTCTCACTTCGATAACCGCGTTTGGCGCTCGTGAAACTGGGGAACTTCAATGAATGACATGACCGGCGGATTCCCCGTCGATGCAAGCCTGGCGGCGAATTTTCGCCTGTTGCAGGATGTCGACGTCAAGCTGACCGTCGAGATCGGCTCAACCAGCCTGACGCTGCGCGAACTGCTCGCACTCGGCGAGTCGAGCGTCATCGAACTCGATCGGCTGGCCAACGAACTGCTCGACGTGCTGGTCAACGGCACGCTGATCGGTCGCGGCGAAGTGGTGATGGTCGGCGAGCGCTTCGGCGTGCGCATGACCGAGCTCGTTTCGCCCGACAAGCGGGCCTGACGCGCCATGATGTGGTCCTATGTACTCAAGCTGGTCGTGCTGCTGCCGCTGGTCTGCGGCCTGATGATCGGTTGCCTGTGGCTGTGGCGCAAGCTGGAGAGCCGTATGCCCGGCCAGCCCGCCAACCGCATGCTGAAAGTCGTCGAGACGATGATGATTTCGCCCGGTTTGCGCCTCGCCGTGCTCGAGTTCGAGGGGCGCAAGCTGCTCGTGTCGGTCGGTCGTGGCGGCGTGACCCTGGTCGACAAGCAGGATCTGCCAAAATGATCTTCACCGTGACGCGCAAGGGCACGGGACCCGCGCTGATCAAGGCGCCGGCGGCGAAGCGCTTCCCCTGGGGCAAAGTCGCGCTGCTCGTGCTGGCGATGGTCTTCACGCTGATCGTTGCACACCCCGCGCTGGCCCAGGCCGCGCCGACCGCCGCATCGGCCGTCCCTGCGGTCGCGCCGGTCGCCGCCCCGGGCGCGGGCGACGCGGTGGATCGCGCGCTGGGCGATCTCGGCGGCGGCAAGGCGCCGCTTGCGCTGTCGTTGCAGATCCTCATCATCATGGGGCTGCTGACGATCCTGCCCGGCATCCTGCTGATGATGACCAGCTTCACGCGGATCATCATCGTGCTGTCGATTGTCCGCCAGGCGCTGGGGCTGCAGAATTCGCCGCCCAACCAGGTGCTGATCGGCCTGTCGCTGTTCCTGTCCTTCTTCGTGATGGCGCCCGTGATCAACCAGATCAACGCCCAGGCGATCCAGCCCTATGCCGCCGGCAAGATGCCCGCGACCGACATGATCAAGACCGCTGCCGTGCCGCTGCACAGCTTCATGGCCAAGCAGACGCGCAAGGCCGACATCACCCTGTTCGCCGGGCTGGCAAAGAGCGGCCCCTATGCCAATGCCGACGAGATTCCCTTCTCGGTGCTGCTGCCGGCGTTCGTTACCAGCGAGCTCAAGACAGCCTTCCAGATCGGTTTTCTCGTGTTCCTGCCCTTCATCGTCATCGATCTCGTCGTGGCGACGGTGTTGATGTCGCTGGGTATGATGATGATGTCGCCGACGATCATCTCGCTGCCGTTCAAATTGCTGTTGTTCGTGCTGGTCGATGGCTGGGCGCTGACGATGGGCAGTCTCGCCAACAGTTTCGTGAGTTAGCGCGATATGGACGCGGACTATTTTCTCACCATCGCCAATCAGACGATGTGGGTGCTCGCGCTCGCCGCGGCACCGATCCTGATCCCGGCGTTGCTGTCGGGGTTGATCATCGGGATGATCCAGGCGGCGACCTCGATCAACGAGCAGACCTTGTCGTTTATTCCCAAGCTGATCGTCGTGGCGATCTCGATCATGGTGTTCGGCAGCATGATCCTCGGTCTGCTCAGCGACTTCACGCTCGGCATTTTCGAGCGCATTCCCGACCTGGTGAAATAGGCACAAGTGGGGATGCTCGGCTTCGGCCTCTCGATCGAGCCGCAGCTCTGGGCGCTCGTCTTCGTGATGGTGCGAATCAGTGCGGCGTTCATCGCCGCGCCGGTGTTCAGCCAGATATCGGTGCCGGTGACGGTGCGGATCGCGCTGTCGGGCGCGATCGGCGTGCTGGTGCTGACGGTTCATCCGATCGCCCCGCCAGCGCAGATCTTCGCGCTCGAAACAATCCTGTCGGTCGCTGCCGAGGCGCTGGTCGGCTTTGCGATCGGCTTCGTGCTGCAGATCGCCTTCGCCGCGCCACTGCTGGCGAGCGAGGTGATCGGCACCTCGATGGGAATCGGCTTTGCCTCGGCGATCGATCCGCAGAACGGCCATAGCTCGACCGCACTCGGCCAGTTCTTCTCGATGCTGCTGACCTTGCTGTTTCTCAGCGTCAACGGCCACCTGATGCTCGTCGAGATGATCGTCAAGAGCTACGACGCGATGCCGCCGGGCCAGGCCTGGCTCGGCGCGACCAAGCTCGAGAACATCGCACTGTTCGGTGGCTACACCTTCCTTGCCGGGCTGTTGCTGGCGCTGCCGGTCGGCTTCCTGCTGCTGTGCCTCAATATCGTCGTCGGGATGATCTCGCGCGCCGCGCCGGCGCTCAACCTGTTCGCGGTCGGCTTGCCGGTCAGCCTCGCGGTCGGCGTGATCGCGCTGGCCGTCTCCTTCCCGGCGATGGGCGATTACATGCTCGTCATCATCAATGAGGGGCTCCAGGCGACCCAGCGGCTGGTGCTCGGCTGATGGCAGACGAATTCGGCGAAAAGACAGAAGCCCCAACACCCAAGAGGCGCAAGGACGCCGCCGACAAGGGCGACATCCTTCGCAGCCGCGAATTCGCAACGGCGTTGGTGGTGATGGCCGGGTGCGGCTGGATGGCGATGTTCGGGTCGTCGCTGTTGGCGGCGTGCAAGGCGGTGATGGCAGCCGGCTTCCAGTTCGACCGCGGCGACATCGAGGATTTCTCGCCCTTCCGACCGCTCGCCGAAGCCGGGTGGAAGCTCGTCACGCCGATCACCTCGCTGTTCGTCGTCGCGATCGTCGCCGCGATCCTCAGCCAGGCCGGGCTCGGTGCGCTGCGGTTCAACGGCTCGCTGCTCGCGCCCAAGGCGTCGCGTATCAATCCCGGCTCCGGTCTGAAGCGCATTTTCGGGCCGCAGGGCTGGATCGAGCTCGGCAAGTCGCTGCTCAAGGTCATGCTGCTCGGCTGCATCGGCACCTATATGCTGTGGACGTCGTCGCGCAGCACGCTCGGGCTGATGTCGTCGGACATCAACAGCGTGGTCGGCGCGCTCGGCGGCACGTTGATCGGCATCGTCTTCGCGATGGCGTTCGGGCTGATGTTGATCGCCGGCGTCGACGTGCCGGTGCAGATCATCCGGCTGCTCGGCAAGTTGCGCATGTCGAAGCAGGAGATCAAGGACGAGCACAAGGAAAGCGAAGGCTCGCCCGAGGCCAAGGGCGCGATTCGCGCGCGCCAGCACGCCATGGCCAAGCGCAACATGCGCAAGGCGGTGGCCGAGGCGCATGTCATCCTCACCAACCCGACGCATTTCGCCGTCGCGCTGCGCTACGATCGCGACAACGACCAGGTGCCGGTGGTCGTTGCCAAGGGGCGCGGCGTCATCGCCGAGGCGATCCGCGAGCTTGCCGGCGAGGGCCGCGTGCCGATCCTCGAATATCCCCCCATCGCCCGGGCGCTCTACTACACCAGCCGCGAGGGGCAGGAGATCCGCGACGATCTCTATGTCGCGATCGCGACGATCCTCGCCTTCGTCTTCGGCCTCAATGCCGAGGCTGGCGGCAGCGCGCCGGAGGTGCCGGTGCCGGCGAGCGCGCGCTTCGACGAAAACGGCGTCCAGGGGTAAAGGTCATGGGGATGCGGTCGTTCTATAGCATGACAACTTTGCCGGGATTCAGGGCATGACGACGACGAGCTCGACCACGGCAACTTCCGCATCGCAAATCGCGCTGGCGCTCGGCGCGGGTTCGGGCATCGACACGGCGGCGATCGTCACGTCGCTGGTCGACGCGCAGTTCGCCGGCAAGACCGCCGCGCTGACCAGCAAGACCACCGCCGTCACCGCGCAGATCTCCGAAGTCGCCAAGCTGCAGAGCGGCATCACCGGTTTCTCCTCGGCGCTGAGCTCGCTGATCAAGGGCGGCACGTTGCTCAACCAGCCGACCAGTTCCAACGCCGCCGTCGCCGGCGTGACGACGGCGCTCAGCGGCAAGGTCGGCGCGCTCGACGCGACGCTGACCGTGTCGCATCTCGCCGCCGCACAGACCGCGACCACCGCGACCCCGGTCGCCAGTCGCTCGACCGCAGTCGGTACCGGCAACCTCACGCTCACCTTCGGCACCGCGACGGTGGCTGACGGCGCGATGACCGGCTTCGTCGCCGGGAGCGCTGCGCCGGTGACGATCGCGATCGATACGGCGCACCAGTCACTCGACGGCATTGCCAGCGCGATCAACGCCGCCAAGGCCGGCGTCACCGCATCTGTCGTCACCGATGTCGACGGCACCGCGCGCCTCACGCTCAAGGGTGCGACCGGCAGTGCCCAGGCCTTTACCCTGTCGGGTGACACCCCGGAATTGTCGGCGCTCAACGTCGGCGTCGGCGAAAGCGCGACGACGATCGGCTCGGCCGCGACCAACGCCGCGCTGAGCCTCGACGGCGTCGCGGTCGAGCGCGCCACCAACAGCTTCTCTGATCTGGTCGACGGTGTGAAGTTCACCCTCACCGGTACCGGCACGACGACACTCGGCGCGAGCCGGCCGACCAGTGCGCTGACCCAGGCGGTCAACGACTATGTCGATACCTATAACCAGCTCCACGCGATCGTCGTCGAGGCGACCGATCCGGTCAACGGCACGCTGAGACAGGACAGCGCGACCGCGGCGCTGGCCAAGTCGCTGACCGCGCTGCCGCTGACGAACCTCGTTACCGGTGGTGACGCCGGCGCGCCGACGACGCTGGCCGAGATCGGCGTGGCGACCAATCGCGACGGCACGCTCAGCGTGCGCGCCGATGTGCTGGCAAAGGCGCTCGCCACCTGGCCCGACGCGGTCGAGGCGATGTTCGCCGACGGTACCGGGGCGAGCGGCCATGGGATCGGTGGCGCGCTGTCCGCGATTTCGACCAGCGCGACCAGCACCACGACCGGCCTTGCCGCCAGCACCAACCGCTATACCGCGGTCAAGTCCGACATCGCCGACCAGCAGGACAAGCTGAACACGCTGGAGGATGCGACCAAAACCCGGCTGACCCAGCAATATTCGGCGATGGATTCGCAGGTCGCGGCCTATAAGTCGACGCAGAGCTTCCTGACGGCGCAGATCGCCGCCTGGAACAAGCCGACCAACTGATCATGGCCGCTTATGCCACCGCGCTCGGGCGCAACGCCGAAGAGACCTATCGTCAGATCGACGCCACCGGCCGCACCGCCGAGGCCGATGGTCCGGCGCTGGTTCAGCTCCTCTATGAAGAGGCGATCCGCACGCTGCGCACCGCCGCCTGGGCAACCGAGAACCGCCAATATGCGGTCAAGAGCGACAAGCTGACCCGTGCCACCGCGATCCTCTTCGCGCTCGAGGCGGGGCTCGATTTCGATGCCGGCGGAGACGTCGCCGTCACGCTCGCGCGGCTCTATGCGGGCGCGCGCAACACCATCGTCGCCGCCAGCGTCGGCGACGATCCGGCGCCGTTTCGCGAGGTCGCAGCGACGCTGGGAGAGATCGCCGAAGCGTGGCGCACCGTCCGCGCCGCTTGAGATGGTTGCCAAGACTTTAACCATTCGGTGACGATGGCGGCGTAAAATCCGCGACGAGAAACGCATGGGATCTGACGTGATGGAGCTCTTCGGCGAACAAGGCCCGGCCATCCCGAATCGCGGGCCGGTGCGTACCGTGCTGGTCGTCGACGACAGCCGCACCAATCTCGCGGTACTCGGCAAAAGGCTCGGGCATCTCGGCTATCTCGCCGTGCTGTGCGACAATGGCGCCGAGGCGCTCGATCTGATCGCCGCGCGCGGCTTCGACCTGGTATTGCTCGACATGGTCATGCCGGTGATGTCGGGCCTGCACGTGCTGCGCGAAATCCGCGGCAGCCGCGATACCGCCGACCTGCCGGTGATCATGCTGACCGGGCGCAGTGACCCCGCCGCCGCGGTCGAGGCGCTCGCCGCCGGTGCCGACGACCATGTCGCAAAACCGTTTGCCTTCGAAGTGCTCAATGCGCGGATCGAACGCGTGTTGACGCGCGCGCGGCGTATCGCCGACCTGAAGCGCTCCAACGCCACGCTCGACGCGCGCATCGCGACGCGGGCGATAGAATTGGGTGAGGCGAGAACCGAGCTCGCCGCGACACGCGCCGATCGCCAGCGCCTCGTCGCGTCGATCCAGGCGCTCAACGACCAGATCGAACGGTTGAAAATCTGATCCGTTGAGATGGACGCGCGGCGAGGAATCGCCCCCCGCTTCAGCAACGCCGGGACAGACGTCAGCCCCGGAACCAGCGCCGCTGCATGAAATAGATGATGATCGCGACGCTGGTCAGCAGGCAGATGCCGCCGATCGCGTCGAACGCCCATGGCTCCTCGGCATAGGGCAGCCCCTTGACGTTCATGCCGTACAGACCGGTGAGAAAGGTCAATGGCAGGAAGATCATCGCAACGATCGAGATGAGTAGCGCGCGCGAATCGATCTGCTCGGCGCGCAGGTCGGTCAGCGCCTCATGCGCGAGCGCCGAGCGTTCGCGGATGCTCTCGAGCTCCTCGGCCATGCGCGCGGCGCGATCGGCCGCCGAATTGAGATGCAGCCGGTCATCGTCCTGCAGCCAGTCGCATGGCAGGGCGGCGAGCTTTTCGAGCGCTGCGCGCTGCGGGGTGAGGAAGCGTCGATAGCCGATCGCCGCGACGCGCACCTGCGTCACGGTGCGGCGCAGCTCGAACACCTTGTCGGCGTTGAGCTCGGCCTCGCAATCGTCGAGCTGGTCGCCGAGATCGGCCACCTCGGGGTCGAGATCGGCGGTGATCGCGCTGGCGAACTCGGCGATCAGGTCGCCGGGGTCGAGGATATGTCCCTGCTCGATCGCCTTGGCGACCTCGTCGATCGCCACGAGTTGCTTGCGCGTCACCGAGATCACCCGCCCGGCCTGCGCCCAGATCCGCACCGAAGCGAGCGGGTCGGACGAGGTCATCGCCTCGCTCGACCGGCCGCGCAGGTTGAGATAGGCGCCGTCGCCCAGCGCATCACAGCGTGGCCGCGTCTCGGCCGCAGTGAGCGGCTCGACGATATGGTCGGGCAGCTTGGCTTCGCCGGCCAGCCAGGCCTGGGCCTCCTCGTTATTGGTGGTGAGATGCACCCAAACCAACGCCGCGCCGCACCCCAGCGCGCCCTCGATCGCGACGCGCTCGGCGTGGCCCTTGTCCACGCGATAGGCGAAACCGCTCATGCCATCTCCATATAGAGCGTGAGTCCCGGTGAAAGCTTTGCCGGCGGCGCATCGCAGACGGCACGGGTCGCATCGGCACGGGCGCGATCGAGCAGCGTCGTCGGCACCGTGGCGTCGTGCAGGATACGGTCGGCCTGCGCCAGCAACCGCGCCTCGCGCAAGGTGAGGTCCTCGGGATCGGCCGAGCGCGGTCTGATGACGATGAGCGCGTCGGCGGGCGCGTCGTCCGCATCGCTGAGCCACGCATCGAGGTCATGGTCCGTCGCAAGCGGATCCAGCCTGCCACCTCGCGCGAGCGCCGCGCCGATCGCGCGCCGCCGGTCGACGTCATCGGGGAATCGCGCCCGGATCGCCGCGCGGGCCGCATGCAGCGCGCGGGCCAGCGGGCCGATACTTTGCGGGAGCAATGCCTCGAGCCGCTGGCGCAGCGCCGCGGCGAGCCCGGCCGAGGCGCCGCCGGTGCCGATCGCGACCAGCACGGGGTTGCGATCGACGATTGCGGGCAAGGTAAAATCGCACAGCGCCGGGCGATCGACCGCGTTGACCAGCACGCCGCGCGCCCTGAGCCGCGCCACCGCCGCGACCGCCTCCGCCGGGTCGTCGAGCGCGACGATCGCCAGCGCCGCCGCAGCCTCTTCGCCGACGATCACCGCGCCGGCGCGGTCGAGCAGGCGGCGCTTGGCATCGGCCGCGTCGCCCTCACCGAGCAGGATCACCGGCCGGCCCGCCACCGTCACGAACAGCGGCAGGCTGTGCCAGGTCACTCGGCGAGCCAGTCGGGCAGCCGCTCCGCTGCGAGGATCGTTGCCGGGTCGATACGGTCGGCGACGACGGCATAGCGGTCGCCATCGACCAGTACCTCGGGCACCAGCGCACGGCTGTTGTAGGTCGAGGCCATCGTCGCGCCATAGGCACCCGCGGTGCGGAAGATCGCGAGATCGCCCGACTTCACCGCGTCGATGTCGCGCCTCATCGCGAAGGTATCGCCGCTCTCGCACACCGGGCCGGCGATATTGGCGACCATCCGCGCACCGGTCGGGCGCACCGCGACGAAATCATGCCATGCGTCATAAAGTGCCGGTCGCGCCAGATCGTTCATCGCCGCGTCGACGATGACATAGGGGTTCACCGCCCCGGGCTTGACCCAGATGACCCGCGTCAGCAGCACCCCGGCATTGCCGGCGATGAAGCGGCCGGGCTCGAACATCAATTGCACGTTCCAGCCCCTTGTCACCCGCGCGACCATCGCGCCATAGGCTGCGGTGCTCGGTGGCACGTCACCCGCCTTGTAAGGCACGCCGAGACCGCCGCCGAGATCGACGCGCTCGATGGTGTGGCCGGCCGCGCGCAGTTCGGCGACGAGCTCGCCGATGCGCGCATAGGCGGCTTCGAGCGGGGTGATGTCGAGCAACTGGCTGCCGATATGGATCGCCACGCCGCGCATGTTGAGCCCGGGCCGCGCCGCCAGCCGGCCGTACATCGCCACCGCCTGGTCGATCGCCACGCCAAATTTGTTCTCGGCCTTGCCGGTCGAGATCTTGGCATGGGTGCCGGCATCGACATCCGGGTTGACCCGCAACACCGCATCGGCGGCGGTGCCGCCGGCCGTCGCGATCGCGGCGAGCACCTCGCCTTCTTCCTCAAGCTCGAGGTTGAACTGGCCGATTCCGGCGTCGAGCGCCCCGGAGAGCTCGCCGCGCGTCTTGCCGACGCCCGAGAAGACGATGTCGCGCGCCGGCATGCCCGCCGCGAGCGCGCGCTGCATCTCGCCGCCCGATACGACGTCGGCGCCGTAACCGCATTTGGCGAGGACCGCGAGCACCGCGCGATTGGGGTTGGCCTTGATCGCATAGGCGAAATGCGCGTTGTCGATCCCGGCATCGACCAGCCCGGCGCGAAACACATTGGCCTGATGCTCGAACATGGCGCGCGAATAGACATAGACCGGTGTGCCGACTTCCGCGGCAATCCGTTCCAGCGGGACGCGCTCGGCGTGGAGCGACCCGTCGATCAGCGTGAAATGTTCCATCAGCGCGCGGGGGGCAGGTCGAATTCGTCGCTGCGCCGCTGCTCGGAGCCGGTCAGCAATTCGTCGCTGCGTGCCGGTCGCGCCTGGTTGGACGGCGTGAGCAGCTGCGTTGCGCTGGGTGTCGCGCGCGCGCCGTAAGGCGCGACGGGGAGCGCTTCTCCCTTGGCCGGTTTCAGGCCCGACATCGACCCGCACGCCGCCAGCAGCAGCGCCAGGGCCAGTCCGATCAACGCTCTCATCGCCTGTCTCCTTCGCGCGCGGCAGCGATCGCCGCACGCACATTGGCCGGCGCCGTGCCGCCAAAGCTCGTCCTGCTGGCGACCGACGCGTCGACCGTCAACACACTATAGACGCGTTGGTCGATTCGCGCATCGATGGCAATCAGGTCGTCGAGCGGCACGCGGTCGAGCGGTACGCCCAGTTCCTCGGCACGCTTGACCGCCCGGCCGGTAATGTGATGCGCCTCGCGGAACGGGATGCCGCCTTCGCGCACCAGCCAGTCGGCGAGGTCGGTCGCGGTGGCGAAGCCGGCTTCCGCCGCGCCGCGCATCCGGTCGGTGCGGAAGGTCGCGCTCTCGACCATCCCGGTCATCGCCGCGAGCGACAGGCCGAGCAGGTCATGCGCCTCGAACACCGGCGGCTTGTCGTCCTGCATATCCTTCGAATAGGCCAGCGGCAGGCCCTTCATCGTGATCATCAGCGCGGTAAGGCAACCGATGATCCGCCCCGCATGGCCGCGCACCAGTTCGGCGGCGTCGGGGTTGCGCTTCTGCGGCATGATCGACGAGCCGGTCGACCACTGGTCCGACAGCGATACGAAGCCGAAGGGCTGCGACGCCCACAGGATGAATTCCTCGGCCAGGCGGCTCAGATGCAACGCGCATTGCGCGGCGGCGGTGAGATATTCGATCGCGAAATCGCGGTCCGACACCCCGTCGAGCGAATTGCGCGTCGGCCCGTCGAAGCCGAGCGCCGTGGCCGTGGCGACGCGATCGATCTGGAAGCCGGTCCCGGCCAGCGCGGCCGAGCCGAGCGGGCAGCGGTTGAGCCGCGCGCGCGCATCGGCGAAGCGCCCGCGGTCGCGCGCAATCATTTCCCAATAAGCCATCAGGTGATGGCCGAGCGTTACCGGCTGCGCGCTCTGCAGATGCGTGAAGCCCGGCATCACGCTGTCGGCATGTTCTTCGGCGCGCGTCAGCAGCGCTTGCTGGAAGCCCGCCAGCGCCGCCTCGACCTGATCGATCGCATCGCGCACCCAGAGTTTGAAATCGGTCGCGACCTGGTCGTTGCGCGAGCGCGCGGTGTGCAGTCGTCCGGCGACCGGGCCGATCTTTTCGGCGAGCCGCGCCTCGGTCTGCATATGGATGTCTTCGAGGCTCAGATCCTCGGCAACGCCGTGCGCCTCATAGTCGGCCGCGACCTGCGCCAGCCCGGCGGCGATCGTCGCGGCGTCCTCGGGCGAGACGATGCCCTGCGCGCCGAGCATCGCGACATGCGCCACCGATCCCGCCACGTCCTGGCGCCACAAGCGCTTGTCGAACGGGATCGACGCATTTATCTCGCGCATCACCGCTGCCGGACCTTCGGCGAAGCGTCCGCCCCACATCGCATTGGATGCGTGCCCCATGGCTTCCTTTTCGTCCTTACGCTCGGTGATCGTGCCGCTCCTGCTGCTGGGCGCTGTCGCGGGGTGCGATAAGCAGAACGCGAGCGCCCCGCAAGCGATGCCGAGCAAGCTGCCGGTCGAGGATAGCGGGACGCCGACCGATGCGCCGCCGGCCAGCGGCGACAAGGCCGCGGTCGATGTCATCGGCACGCTCGATCGCAGCCACAAGGGCGAGGTCGCCCCGGCAGTCGGTTTCACCGATCCCGCCGGCAAGCCGAGTTCGATCAAGGCTTTCGCGGGCAAGCCGGTGCTGCTCAACCTGTGGGCGACGTGGTGCGCCCCATGCGTCGCCGAGATGCCGACACTCGACAAGGCCGCGACGAGCCTGACCGTGGTCGCGGTCAGCCAGGATATCGGTGCCGATGGCGCGGCGGCGGCAGCCAAATTCCTGCGCGACCATGGCGTGACGCATCTGCAGCCCTACACCGATCCCGAGACCAAATTGAGCGTCGCTTATAATGCCAGCCTCCCGACCAGCATCCTCTATGATTCAACCGGGCATGAGGTGTGGCGCATGACCGGCGGGATGGACTGGACGACCGAAACCGCGAAACAGCTGCTGAGCGAGGCGAAATGAGCATGAGTGAGCCGATTCTGACCAGTCGCGATGGCGCGATCCTCACCGTCACGCTCAACCTGCCCGAAAAGCGTAATCCGGTCTCCGACAATGGCCTGATCGATGCGCTGATCGCCGCGATGCACGAGGCCGATGCCGATATCGGCGTCGGCTGCGTTATCCTGACCGGCGCGGGCAGCGCCTTTTCCGCCGGTGGAGACCTCAAGGCGATGAAGGCCGGCAGTGGCTTGCGCGCCACCCTGCCGGCGCAAACGCGGCGCAACTATCGCGAGGGCATCCAGCGCCTGCCACTGATGTTCCACGCGCTGGAAGTGCCGGTGATCGCGGCGATCAACGGGCCGGCGATCGGCGCGGGGCTCGACCTTGCCTGTATGTGTGACATCCGCGTCGCCGCCGATACGGCGGTGTTCGCCGAGAGCTTCGTCAAGCTCGGCATCGTCCCCGGCGATGGCGGTGCATGGTTGTTGCCGCGCGTGATCGGTTTCAGCCGCGCGGTCGAGTTGACGCTGACCGGCGAGACGATCGACGCCGCGACCGCCTTGTCGATCGGGCTGGTCAGCCGCGTCGTCCCGGCGGCCGAACTGCTGTCCACCGCGCGCACCATCGCCGACAAGATCGCCGCCAACCCGCCGCATGCCGTCCGCATGACGCGCCGCCTGCTGCGCGAAGCGCAGACCGCGACGCTCGCCAACACGCTCGAATTGTCCGCCGCGATGCAGAGCCTCGCCCATGCCACGCGCGACAATGAGGAAGCGATCGACGCCTTCATCGAGCGCCGCGCGCCGAACTTTACTGGGGAATAGCGGGTTGGCAGCGGCATTCGACCGCAAGGAAGTTCGCTTTCGCTGCTCTGCGTAGCGCGGTGTGGTGCAGGTCAGCGCTTCAGACGGTGCAGCTTGTGCCATACGAAGAAGACAACCGCCGCGACCAGCACGACCGCGACCACGACATCGGCGGAATGGAACGCCGCCTTGATTCGTGGGTCGCTGTTCCATTTGTCACCCAGCTTCAGGCCGACCCAAGCCAGCCCGAAGCACCACGGCCACGACCCGACGAACGTATAGATGTGAAACGGCACCAGCCTCATCCGCGCGACGCCGGCCGGGAAGGCGATGAACGAGCGGATCACCGGCAGCAGTCGGCCGATCAGCACCGCGATCCCGCCGAAGCGTGCGAAGAAGCGGTCGGCCATATCGAGCTCGCCCGGCCCGACCAGCACATAGCGGCCCCAGCGCTCGGCCAGCGGTCGGCCACCGCGCTTGCCGATCTCATAGGCGACGATCGAGCCCAGGTTGCAGCCTATCGCCCCGGCGGTTGCGGCGAGATACAGGTCGAAGCGACCGATCGAGACGAGATAGCCGGCGAACGGCATGATGATTTCCGACGGCAGCGGGATGCATGCGCTCTCGATCGCCATCAGCAGGGCGATGCCGAGATAGCCGCCGCCGGAGATGACCGCGATGGCGAAGCTGGCGAGCAGGGTGAGCAGTTTCTCGATCATGCCGCGCCCTTGCCTCGAAGCGGCCGCCTCTCGCCAGCGAAATATGATAGGTGCATCGAATGAACACCGACGACGACAAGCGCGCCGCTGCCGAGGCGGCAGTGGAGGAAATACGGCCCGGCATGCTCGTCGGGCTCGGCACCGGCTCCACCGCCGCGCACGCCATTGCCCGACTCGGCGAGAAGGTGCGTGCCGGGCTCGGCATCCGCGCCGTCGTAACCTCGCTGGCGAGCGAGGCGCTGGCCCGCGCCGCCGGTATCCCGGTGCTCGACTTCGCCGACGTCGCGACGCTCGATCTCACGATCGACGGTGCCGACGAGGTCGATCCCGATCTGCGCGCGATCAAGGGTGCGGGCGGCGCGATGCTGCGCGAGAAGGTCGTTGCCGCCGCCGCGCGCCGCATGATCGTCATCGCCGATGGCTCGAAACGCGTCGCCCGGCTCGGCGCGGCCAAGGTGCCGGTCGAGGTGTTGCCGTTCGCGCGCAGCTTCGTCGCGGCGCGGCTCGCCGCGCTCGGCGCGCGGGTCGTGCCGCGCGGCGGCGGTGATTATCGAACCGACCAGGACAATGCGGTGCTCGACTGTCATTTCGCCGCGCTCGATCCCGTCGTCGATGCCGCACGGATCGCCGCTATTCCCGGCGTGCTGGGCCACGGGCTCTTCCTCGACGAGGTCGATGCGGCCTATATTGCCGCGAACGGCGTCGTTACGCGGCTGGAACGCGGGCCCGTGAACGACTAAGGCGCCCGAGTCACCGAAACCCGATCGGATGCGCGCGCGTTCGGTCGATCTCCAAGCAAGGCGATCTCTTCCGATGTCCGACACCGCAACCCAGCTCTCCCCCCCAGCTCCAGCCGGCGTTCATGAGGACGGCTCGATCGCGCGGCTGACGATCGATACGATTCGCACGCTCTCGATGGATGGGGTGCAAAAGGCCAATTCGGGCCACCCCGGCACGCCGATGGCGCTTGCGCCGGTTGGCTATGCGCTGTGGGCGAAGTTCCTGCGCACCGATCCGGCCAAGCCCGACTGGCCGAATCGCGACCGCTTCGTCCTGTCGGTCGGCCATGCCTCGATGCTGCTCTACAGCCTGCTACACCTCGCCGGTGTCCGCGAGATCGATCGTGACGGCAACCCGACCGGCAACGCGGCCGTCAGCCTCACCGACATCGAGAATTTCCGCCAACTCGGCTCGAAGACACCGGGCCATCCCGAATATCGCCATACCACCGGCGTCGAGACCACCACCGGCCCACTCGGCGCGGGCTGCAGCAACACTGTCGGCATGGCGATGGCGGAGCGCTGGCTCGCCGCGCGTTACAATCGCGACGGTTTCGATCTGTTCGACCATGACGTTTACGCGCTGTGCGGTGACGGCGACATGATGGAGGGCGTCTCGGCCGAGGCGGCGAGCCTGGCCGGCCACCTCAAGCTCTCCAATCTGTGCTGGATCTACGACAGCAACCATATCTCGATCGAGGGCGACACCGCGCTCGCCTTTGACGAGGATGTCGGCATGCGCTTCCAGGCCTATGGCTGGAACGTCATCCATGTCGACGACGCCAATGACGTTGCCGCGCTGTCGAACGCCTTCGCCGCCTTCCGCGAGACGACCGACAGGCCGACCTTCATCGTCGTCCATTCCGTGATCGGCTGGGGCTCGCCCCGCGCCGGCAGCGAAAAGGCACATGGCGAGCCGCTCGGCGCCGACAACGTCAAGGCGACCAAGCGTGCCTATGGCTGGCCCGAGGATGAGAGCTTCCGCGTCCCCGATGGCGTGATCGACCATTTCCATGGCGAGATTGCCGGGCGCGGGGCGCCCTTGCGCGAAGCGTGGGAGGCGATGTTCGCGCGCTACCGCGCCACCTGGCCCGATCTCGCCACCGAGATCGATCTGATGCTTGCCGGCAAGCTGCCCGACGGCTGGGATGCCGACATTCCGGTGTTCGACGCCGATCCCAAGGGGCTGGCCTCGCGCGACGCGGGCGGCAAGGTGCTCAACGCCATCGCGGCCCGGGTGCCGTGGCTGGTCGGCGGTTCGGCCGATCTTTCACCGTCGACCAAGACCGATATCAAGGGCGCGACCTCGTTCGAGCCGGGCAATTATGGCGGCGCCAACATTCACTTCGGCGTGCGGGAACATGCCATGGGCGGGGCGGTCAACGGCATGACGCTGTCGTACCTGCGCGGCTATGGGTCGACCTTCCTGGTGTTCGCCGATTACATGCGCGCGGCGATCCGCCTCTCGGCAATCATGGAATTGCCGGCGACGTGGATTTTCACGCATGATTCGATCGGTGTCGGCGAGGACGGCCCGACCCACCAGCCGATCGAGCATCTCGCCACATTGCGTGCGATCCCCGGTCTCGATACGATCCGCCCGTGCGACGCCAATGAGGTTGCCGCTGCGTGGAAGGCGATCGTCGCCGAGCCGACGCATCCGACGGCGCTGATCCTGTCGCGTCAGGCGCTGCCGACGCTGGATCGCGGCAAATACGCTTCGGCCGACGGTACGGCGAAAGGCGGCTATGTACTCGCCGACAGCGATACGCCCGAGGTCATCCTGATCGCTACCGGCAGCGAAGTCTCGCTTGCCGTGGCCGCTTATGAGCAGTTGAAGGCCGAGGGCATCGCCGCGCGCGTCGTTTCGTTGCCGAGCTGGTACCGCTACGAACGGCAATCCGATGCCTATAAGGAATCTGTGCTGCCAAAAGCCGTTTCCGCGCGTTTGGCGATCGAGATGGGCGGCGAGATTGGCTGGGATCGTTATGTCGGGCTGTCCGGCCGGACGATTACCATGTCGACCTTCGGTGCATCGGCGCCGATCGCCAGGCTGCAGGAGAAGTTCGGCTTCACCGTCGACAATGTGGTGAAGCAGGCCAAGGCAATGCTGGAGACGAAGTGATGGGACGGTTGAATGATCTCGCGGGCGCGGGCCAGGCGGTGTGGCTCGATTTCGTCGATCGCAAGTTTCTCGCCGCGGGTGGACTGCGCAAGCTGGTCGACGAGGATGGCGTGACCGGCGTGACCTCGAACCCTTCGATCTTCGAAAAGGCGATGGGGCATGGCGACGCCTATGATGTCGCGCTCGCCGAATTCGATGTGGCGCACCCCGATGCCTCGACGATGGCACGCTACGAGCATCTCGCGATCCAGGACATCCAGACCGCGGCGGATACGCTTCGCCCGGTCTATGACAAGCTCGACGGCAAGGACGGCTATGTCAGCCTCGAGGTCTCGCCCTATCTCGCCAACGACACCGACGAGACCATCGCCGAGGCCGCGCGGTTGTGGGCGGCGGTCGACCGGCCCAATCTGATGATCAAGATTCCCGGCACGCCGGCCGGCGTGCCCGCGATCGCGGCGACGATCGACGCCGGGATCAACGTCAACGTCACGCTGCTATTCTCGATCGAGGCCTATAAGGCGGTCGCGCTGGCGTTCGTCGCCGGCCTCGAGGATCGCGTCACGCGAGGCGAGCCGATCGACCGGATCGCCAGCGTGGCAAGCTTCTTCGTCAGTCGCATCGACACGAAGATCGACGACGCGATCGATGCCGGTATTGGCGGCGACGATGCCAAGGCGGTCAAGGGCAAGGTCGCCATCGCCAACGCCAAGCTGGCCTATGCCTGGTACGAGGAGTTCGTCGCCAGCGAGCGCTGGCAGAAGCTCGCCGCGAAGGGCGCAATGCCGCAGCGGCTGCTCTGGGCGTCGACCGGCACCAAGAACCCGGCCTATCCCGATACGCTCTATCTCGACACGCTGATCGGGCCGAATACCGTCAACACCGTCCCGCCCAAGACGCTCGACGCGTTCCGCGACCACGGCACCGTGGCGCAGACGCTCGGCGCCGATGTCGAAGGCGCTCGCCACGTGCTGGCAGAAGCCGACCGGCTCGGGCTCGACCTGCCCGGCGTCACCGATACGCTGGTCGAGGAAGGCGTCGCGTCCTTCGCCAAGGCGTTCGACGACCTGCTCGGCGCGATCGGCGCCAAGCATCCGGTGGCGGCGTAACTCCTGGCGCTCCCGCGAACGCAGGAGCCCAGAGCCACGAGCGCGAACCTTCATAACCCTGCGCTCCCGCTTTCGCGGGAGCACGGACTCCAAAGCAACGAAATGGAGCGTCACGCATGAAGATCGGCATCATCGGCATGGGTCGGATGGGCGCGAACATCGCGCGGCGGCTGATGCGTGCCGGGCATGAGACGGTGGTGTACGACCGTTCCGCCGAGGCGGTCGCCGCCGTCGTCTCCGACGGTGCCATCGCGGCGACCGACCTTGCCGACCTCAAGACCAAACTCGACAGCCCGGCGATCTACTGGGTGATGCTCCCGGCCGGCGACCCGACCGAGCAGACCGTCGCGACGCTGGCCGAAGGCTGCGCCGCGGGCGACATCGTCATCGATGGTGGCAACACCTTCTACAAGGACGACATCCGCCGTGCGAGGGCACTCGCCGAAAAGGGCATCAACTACATCGATGTCGGCACGTCGGGCGGGGTGTGGGGGCTGGAGCGCGGCTTCTGCATGATGGTCGGCGGCGACAAGCCATCGGTCGATCACATCGATCCGATCCTTGCCGCCTTGGCCCCCGGCCTCGGCACGATCCCGCGCACGCCCGACCGGATGGACCAGGATGGCGAGGATCCGCGCGCGGAGCAGGGCTATATCCATGCCGGTCCAGCCGGGTCCGGTCATTTCGTCAAGATGGTCCATAACGGCATCGAGTACGGCCTGATGCAGGCCTATGCCGAGGGCTTCGACATCCTCGCCTCGAAGAACTCCGACAAGCTGCCCGAGGACGAGCGCTTCGACCTGAACCTTACCGACATCGCCGAGGTGTGGCGACGCGGCAGCGTGATCTCCTCCTGGCTGCTGGACCTGTCGGCCGCGGCGCTGGCCAAGGACATGAAGCTCGACGCTTTTACCGGCAAGGTCGCGGATTCGGGCGAGGGCCACTGGACGATCGAGGCGGCGATGGAAGAGTCGGTGCCGGTCAATGTCCTCTCGGCCGCGCTGTTCGCGCGCTACCGCAGCCGGATCGATCATACCTTCGGCGACAAGCTGCTGTCGGCGATGCGCTTCGGCTTTGGCGGCCATGTCGAGATGCCGCAGTGACGATCCGCTTGCTGGTATGCGATGTCGACGGGACGCTGGTCGACAAGCGGAAGCAACTGACCCCGGGAACGATCGCCGCAGTGGCGCGATTGCGCAACGCCGAGATGGGCTTCACCATCATCAGCGCGCGACCGTGTTCGGGTATGCTGCCGCTTGCCGCCACGCTCGGCATCGACGCGCCGATGGCAGCGTTCAACGGCGGCATCGTGTTTTGCCGCGACGGCAGCGTCGCGTCGCACGTGACGATCGATGAAGGCGTCGCGCGCGGCGTGTTCGATCTGATCGGCGACGCTCCGGTCGATCGCTGGGTGTTCGTCGACGATCGCTGGTATGCCAGCGCCGACCATGGCGCGCATGTCGAGAGCGAGCGTATCGCCTCGGATCAGGCGCCGATCGTGACGAGCGACTTCGCTCCCCTGCTCGACCGCGCCGACAAGATCACGCTGGTTAGCGACGATGCCGCGCTACTTGCCGGACTGGCCGATCGCGCCAAGGCCGCCTTCGGCGCGCGAGCGACGGTTGCCCAGTCGCAGACCTATTATCTCGACGTCACCGCGCTCGCCGCCAACAAGGGCGACGGCGTCGCCGCACTTGCCGCTGCGTTCGATGTGCCGCTCGAACAGGTTGCGGCGATCGGCGATCAGGCCAATGATTTGCCGATGCTGGCCCGGGTCGGCCTGTCGGTCGCGATGGGCAACGGCCCCGAGGCGGTGCGCCATGCGGCACAGCATGTCACGCTCGGCAACGATCAGGACGGCGTCGCGCACGCCATCGACACGCTGATCGCGCCACGCCTGTAACCTTCTCCCCTCCCTGGACAAGGGAGGGGGTAAGATGGTCAGCGCCACATGCGCTGAAGGCCCTTATGGCCCTCCAGCTGATGTTTCAGCGCGCCCGCGACATGCAGCACGACCAGAAGATAGACCAGCTTGGCGATCAACTCATGTGCCTCGCCGAACAGCGTGTGCATCCGTTCGCGCGTCTCGGGTGGCAGGTTCATGACGAACCCCAGGCGCGGCCATTCGAACAAGCCGAACAACTGCATCGGGTGGGTCACCGCGTCCTTCCAGGCGGAATCCATGATCCAGCCGGTCAGTGGCATCGCGAAGATGACGAGGTAGAGCAGCCAATGCACGATATGCGCCGTGCGCACCTCCCACGCCTTGTAGCCCAGCGCCATCGAAGGCGGCTTGTGCATCAGGCGCCAGAGGATGCGCAGGATGGCAAGGCCGAGCACGGTGATGCCGAGCGATTTGTGGAGGTCGATCATCGGACGCACCTTCTCGTCCGCTACCAGCGGCCAGATCCAGGCGAGCGCGATGTTGCCGATCACGCCGATCGCTATCAGCCAGTGGAGGAGAATCGCGGTACGGGTATAGCGTGCGGGCATCGGCATCCTCGGGCATGTCGGTGGGGCGACCCTAGCGTCGCGATGACGCAAGGGCTAGGCGGGCGCGCAATCTCAGGTTCATCTCGGCCCGGTAACGAACGCCTCACATTATGCCTTCCCTGACGCAGACCTTCGTGGCCGAGTCGCCACGCCTGACGCCGCGCCCGATTCCGCGCGCGAGCCGCGTGATCGGCCTGCTCGGCCCGTTGTTGTTCATCGTGCTGACCGCGCAGGCGTTTTTTCGCCAGGGGTTGGTCGTGTGGTCGATCGGCATCGCCTATATTCTTTATGACACCGTATTGCTCGGCTTCACGGCATGGAACATCCGCCACCTGCGCGCCGCGCCGGTCGCCGCGCCGACCGATGGCGTGACTTTCGGGGTAATCGTCGCGGCGCACAACGAGGCAACGGTGATCGCCAGCACGATCGAGCGGCTCGCCGCGCAGGCGGCCCCGCCCGAGGTCATCCTGATCGCCGATGACGGGTCGAGCGACGACACCGCCGCCGTCCTCGCGCGTCGCTACGGCCTCGTCCCGCCCGCGCCGGGCGCGATGGCGACCGGCTCGACCAATCTGCCGTCATTGCGCTGGCTGCGGCTGCAGCATGGCGGCAAGGCGGTTGCGCTCAATGCCGCGATCGCGGCGATCGACACCGAAGTGGTGTTGACGGTCGATGCCGACACGCTGCTCGAACCCGGCGCGATCGCCGCGATGCGCGCCGCCTTCGCGGCCGAGCCGGAACTGGTCGCGGCGACGGGCGTGCTCGCGCCGATCTGCGGACCGAACCTGCAGGCGCGGCTGTTCCAATGGTTCCAGTCCTACGAATATGTCCGCAACTTCCTGTCGCGGCATGCCTGGGAACAGGTCCACAGCCTGCTGTTGATCTCGGGCGCCTTCGCCGCCTTCCGCCGCGCGCCCGTGATCGAGGTCGGAGGCTTCGACCCTGATTGCATGGTCGAGGACTATGAACTGATCCACCGGCTCTATCGTCACGCCGCCGATCATCGCCGCGACTGGCGCGTGCGCGTCGTCGGCGCGGCGCTGGCCAGCACCGACGCACCTGCCAACCCGCTTGCCTTTCTCAGGCAGCGGCGGCGCTGGTTCGGCGGCTTCCTCCAGACGCAATATTGGAACCGCGACATGGTCGGGAACGGGCGGTTCGGGATGCTCGGGCGCTGGATGCTGCCGGTCAAGGCGCTCGACACGCTCCAGCCGGTCTATGGTCTCACGGCCTTCGTCATCCTCGTCGTCATCGTCGCCACCGGGCGCTTCATCATCGCGCTGCCGATCCTGCTGATCATGATCGCCAAGATCGTCATCGACCTCAGCTTCCATCTCTGGTCGCTCGGCATCTACAAGCGCTGGACCGGGCAACGCGAGGGGCTCGGCATCGGGCCGGCAATCATTGCCGCGATCGCCGAGCCATTTACCTTCCAGCTGTTGCGCCACACGGGTGCCGTGTGGGGTTGGGTCGCCTTCCTTACCGGGCGTGGCGGCTGGGGGCGGCAGGATCGCACCGCGATCCCCGACATATCACGGGTCCAGCAACTATAGGTCGAGTCTGGGCTCCGAATCGCCCGGCTGGTCGAACGCCGACAACGTCACGCCAAGCAGGCGGATGCCGGCGCGCAACGGGAACAACGTACGCACCAGCGCCAGCGCCAGCGCATCGAGCGTTGCGCGGTCGTCGATCGGGCCGCCGGGGGTGCGGCTGCGCGTCACGGTGCGAAAGTCGTCATAGCGCGCCTTGATCGTGACGGTACGTCCACGCCCGCCGGTCTTGTCGCACCACGTCCAGACATCGCCCGCGAGCCGCAGCAGCGCGGCCTCGACCGCCTCGGGCGCGGCAAGGTCGATCGCGAAGGTGGTTTCCGAGCCCGATGACTTGCGCGGCTGGTTCGGTTGGACCGGTCGCTCATCCCGTCCGCGGGCAAGGCCATAATACCAGCCGCCGGCCTTGCCGAAGGCGCGTTGCAGCGCGGGCAGCTCCCAGGTGCGGAGATCGGCGCCGGTCATGATGCCGAGCCGGTTCATCTTCTCGGCGGTCTTGGGGCCGATGCCGTGGAAACGCCCGACCGGCAAAGCGGCGACGAACGCCTCGCCCTGTTCGGGGGTGATGACGCACTGGCCATTGGGCTTGTTCTGGTCCGAGGCGAGCTTGGCGAGGAACTTGTTGTAGGAAATGCCGGCCGAGGCGGTGAGCTGCGTCTCGTCATGGATGCGCTGGCGGATCTCGCGCGCCGTCGCGGTCGCCGAGGGCAGGCCGCGCAGATTGGCGGTGACGTCGAGATAGGCCTCGTCGAGCGATAGCGGCTCGACCAGCGGGGTATAGTCGCGGAAGATCGCGCGGATCTGTTGCGAGACCGCGCGGTAGACGTCGAAGCGGTGCGGCACGAAGATCAGGTCCGGGCATCGCCGCAGCGCGGTGACCGAGGGGATCGCCGAGCGCACGCCAAAGGTCCGCGCCTCATAGCTCGCCGCCGCGACCACGCCCCGGCCGCTCGCGCTGCCGACCGCGACCGGCTTGCCGCGCAGCGCCGGATTGTCGCGCTGTTCGACCGCCGCGAAGAACGCGTCCATGTCGATATGGATGATCTTGCGCGTCATCTTGCGCTGTGTAGCGCGGTGATGCGATGAGGGGAACGATGAGGGAACAGATTTCGTCCGCCGAGGCACGCCGCATCGCGCTGGCGGCGCAAGGGTTCGGTGCGCGGTTGCCGGCGACGGTGACGGCGCGGCATCTCGACCGGACGATCGACGGCCTGGCGCTGCACCAGATCGACAGCGTCAACGTGCTGGCGCGCGCGCACTATCTTCCCGCCTTCTCGAGACTGGGTGGCTATGACCGCGCGTTGTTCGACCGCGCCGCCTGGGGGCAGAAGCGTGCGCGGCGGCGGTTCGAATATTGGGCGCACGAGGCGTCGCTGTTGCCGCTCGACCTGCATCCGCTGCTGCGCTGGCGCATGGCGCAGGCCGATCGCGGCGAGCGCGGCTGGACCAGCCTCAAGCGCTTCGCGAACGAGCGGCGCGGTGAGGCGATGGCGCTGCTCGACCGCATCCGTAGCGAGGGGCCGCTTGCCGCATCGGACTTTGCCGGGAGCAAGGGCAGCGGTGGCTGGTGGGGCTGGAGCGACACCAAGGCGACGCTCGAATGGCTGTTCTGGGCCGGCCATGTCACGACGGCCACCCGCCGCAACAGCTTCGAGCGGGTCTACGACCTGCCCGAGCGCGTGATTCCGCCCGCGATCCTCGCGTTGTCGACGCCCGACGCGGCCACCGCGCAGCGGGCCCTGGTCGAGATTTCGGCGCGGGCGATGGGCGTGGCGACCGCGATCGACCTGCGCGACTATTTTCGCCTCGCCCCCGACGAGACACGCGTCGCGATCGACGCCCTGGTCGGGCAGGGCGTGCTGTTGCCGGTGTCGGTGAAAGGCTGGGAGCGACCGGCGTGGCTGCACCGTGACGCGCGCGTCCCGCGCCGGGTGTCGGGCGCGGCATTGCTCGCGCCGTTCGATCCGCTCATCTGGGAACGTGCCCGTGCCGAGCGGATCTTCGGCTTCCGCTACCGGATCGAGATCTATGTGCCGGCCGCGAAGCGTGTGCATGGCTATTATGTGCTGCCGCTGCTGCTCGATGACCGCATCGTTGCGCGGGTCGATCTCAAGGCCGATCGACAGGGTGGGCGGCTGCTCGCGCACAGCGTCCATCTCGAACCCGGTGCGCCGGCCGATACGCGCGAACGGCTGGCGGTCGAGCTGCGGCGCATGGCCGACTGGCTCGGGCTGGCGGAGGTGGTGACCGGGCTGGTCGATGCCCCGACGATCGGCCAGCGCCCGGGCCTCCCCATTGCCGCGCCGGTGCCCGGGCTCTAAGCGCGGGCGATGCCGAGCCGGAAAGACGATCGTTGAGCGCCATTGCCGGCATTCTGCACTGCGATGGCCGCACTGTGTCCGGCCGCACGCTCGCCGCGATGGAAGCGGCTGCACCGCCGCGCGGCTTCGATGGAACGACGCGTTGGCATGACGGGCCAGTCGGGTTCATCCGAACCGCGCATGCCACCACGCCGGAGGCGGTCGGCGAGGTCCAGCCGCTGGTCGGCGCGGGATCGGGAATCGCGATCCTGTTTGATGGGCGGCTCGACAATCGCGCCGAGCTGCTCGACCTGCTCGGCTGGCAGGGCGCGGCGCTGGCGGCGGCGCCCGATCCGGCGATCGCGCTGGCCTTGTTCGAGCGTCTCGGCGACGCGTTCGTGCGTCGGCTGGTCGGCGATTTCGCCATCGCCTTGTGGCAACCGCGCGAACAGCGCTTGCTGCTGCTGCGCTCGCCGTTCGGCTGGCGGCCGCTGCTATGGACCTTCGACGGCAAGACCTTCGCCTTTTCGACCGAGCCGCGCGGGCTGGTGCTCGGGCTCGGGCTGCCACGTCGCCTTAACGAGGCGGCACTCGGCGAGTTTATCAGCGCGCGCTTCGCCACCCAGGAAGAGACTTTCTGGCAGGATATTCAACGTCTTCGGCCGGGCTCGGCGCTGGCGGTCGAGCAGGGGCGCGTCCGCCAGTGGTACTGGCATGACGAGCCCTTCGAGGATCTGTCGCACCTTTCGGTAGCCAATCATGTCGAGCGCTTTGCCGCGCTGTTCGACCAGGCGCTGATCGCTACCACGCGGAGCAGCGGACCCATCGCCGGGCACCTGTCGGGCGGGCACGATTCCTCGTCGGTGGTGGCACGCGCGACCGAGCTGCATCGGGCCGGAAGGATCGATCGACAGATCGAGGCAATCAGCGCGCGTTTCCCCGGCGAGCCGCAGGACGAGACCGAATATAGCAGCGCGGTCGAGGCGCATCTCGGCATCACCGCGACGGTGATCGGCGCGCGCCGCTTCGATCTGGAGACCGCGCGTGCGTGGTGCGCCGCGACCTATCAACTGCCGCTGCGACCGAACGTGCTGGATACCCTGCCCAATGCCTGCGCGCATCTCGCGGCCGGCAACAAGCGCGTGCTGCTGACAGGGGAGGGCGGCGACGACTGGCTCAATGGCTCGCAGGCGCATTGGCCCGACCTCTTGCTGAAAGGTCGATGGGCCGCGCTGCTGCGCGACGGCCTGCGGCGCTGGCCGGATCAACCCGGCTATGTCGCCGCGCGTCGCGTCTTCTATCACAGTGGCATGCCGCTGGTGAGCCGCCGCTATCGCGCGCAGTTGTTCCATCCGCAGCTGGTCTATGGCGCCGAGGCGCCGCCCTGGGTGCGCGCCGATTGGGCGGAGCGCATTGGCTTGCGCGATCGCTGGCACGACAACCATCTGCCCGTCCGGCTGAAGGGCTTTGCGCAAAAGAACCGCTTCGCGGTGTTCACGACGGCGCGGCGCCACGTCAATGCCGACAATATGCTGGCCTATGCGGAGAGTCGCGGGGTCGAAATCCGGCACCCGCTGCACGATCTGCGCCTGACGCGCTTCTATATGGGGGCGGACGGCACCGCGATGCGCGTCGATGGCGAACGGAAATATCTGCTGCGCGAGGCCATGCGCGGTACCTTGCCCGAGAAGGTGCGCCAGCGCAGCGACAAGGCGCTGTTCGCGACCCACCTGGTCGATGCGGTTGCCGATATTCTCCGCGAGCGTCCGATCGAGCAGATGCGGTGCGTGGAGCTCGGCTGGGTCGAGCCGACCGCGTTGCGACGAATGCTCGAACCGCATCTCGCCTGGCGCGCGGCCGGCGCGCGCGGACCGCTGGCCTCCTCGCTCAGTCCGTTGTGGTTTGCACTGGCGAGCGATATCTGGCTCGAAAATGCGTTCCAACTCTAGTGCCACTCTTGGCGACAAGGCAGTACCCCGGCATGAATGACACCGCTGCGATCATGGACGATTCGGTTCTGCACCGCAGGAAGGACCTGATCGCGGCCGAATCCGATGGCGAGATGGTAGTGCTCGATGCCGAGCGTGGCGATTTCCTCCAGTTGAACAGCAGTGCCGCGCGCATATGGGCGTTGCTGGAGGAACCGCTCACGCTGGCGGCGTTGTGCGCGCGCCTGGCCGAACAGTTCGCTACCGGGGCGGACGAGTGCCGCGGCGATGTGCTCGCGTTCCTCGATCTGCTCCGTGAACGCGGCATGATCGAGATTGGCGCGCCGCGCGGCCACTGAGCAGGCGCCGAACCGGCCTATCCGGCCGCCGCGCGGGCCGCGCGTTCGCGCAGATATTGCAGGACGATCGCTTCGTTGCGATCGGTTGCCTGGCGACGCATGCGCACGGGCGGCGGTGCCGCGTCGCTGCCGAGAAAGCGCAGCGCGTTGGCCACGGTGGGCTGGTAGTCCGCGGCAAGCTCTTCATAACTCACAAGGTGGGGCTCGACGCCGAGCGCCGTGAAGAAATTGCGCCAATGGTCGTGACAATAGTCGGAATAGCCGATCAGTCGCTCGATTCGGTCGAGGTCGAAGCGCGGCTCGGCGCGAGGCTCCTGTTCGCCGACATTGGGGATCGAGCGCCACAGCCCCGATTCACTCGCCGCCACCGCCGAGATCGCCTGGCGCAGCCGATCGCGGCGCGAAAGGTGCAGATAGGTCGGGGCTGGAAAGATCGGTGCCAGCAGTGCGGCGAGCGCGCGATATGTGTCGGGGTCGGTGTCGGCCGGCGCGCTGTCGACGAGAACCGCAAATCGTGCCGGATCGAGTTCGTTCGCGAGTTCGATCATGTCGCGCCAGAATAGCTTGACCGATAGGGTGCCGCCCGGATCCGTGCGATATCGCGTCACGGCGGCAATATAGTCGGCAAGATCGGGGGTGCCCCAGCGATCGGCGAGCGACGGGCGGAACCCGCCGTGAAAATATTCCAGCGGGCAGCCCAGGCCGCCGGCAAAATGGATCGCTTCGCCGAGCAAGGTGCTGCCCGAACGCTGATGGGTGCAGATCAGGATGGTCCTGCGCGGTGACCCATGCCACGCGGCATAGTCATGTTGCGCCGTCGCAAGATCATAAAGTTTGCGACCCGCAAAGGTCGCGCCATCATCTGTCACGCCAATACTCGCATCGCCGGCAAACAAATCGCTTCGCGGATCGCTTCATCACAAAAAGGGCCGGGCGCACAGCGCCCAGCCCAATTTCATAACAACAAACCGCCCGGCGTCAGCTGGCGTTGTTAAGCGCTTCACCAGTCAACGCGCCGCTGCCCTGTGCCGCCGAAACCGGCTCGAACGACATGATCTCGGGCTTCACCCACGCATCGCGGGGAGCCGACGATTCGCCATTATATGCAGCAATGCCGGCGCCATTGTCGAAAGCCATTATCAGTCCCCTAGAATTGGTGCACCCTTGTACCCATGCGGGCTAACACAAGCGTGAAGCTCGAGCAATGCGGCGCGGCTTACCCGATGCTGCATCGCGGCACATCGCCGTCCACGCTCATTCGCGACTTTGCTCCCGCGCGGGAGCGGTTACTCGCCGGGTTGGTAACGCCGTTCGACATGGCCTTCCAGCTGCTCGGGGTAAAAGTAGACCGGGCGAAGTGCGCCGGTGGTATAGCGACTGGCCTGGTCGTTGAAATGCTTCGCGCCCGGGTCGCCGCTTTCACCGCCCGCGGTCACGGCCCAGGCGCGCAGCCGCGGACCGAATTCGACCACCGCCACGAAACTGTTGCCGCTGGTGCCGTAATAGTTCTTCGTGTTCGGATAGGGACGCGCCCCGAACGAGGCGAGGCTGCCCCACTGTGCGGAGGTGAAGCCGACCGGAATGCTCGGTCGCGTGTCGTCGAAATGCGCAACGATCGAATCGTCGAGCCGCTGGAAGCGGTTGATCCTGCCCCATGGCACGCGCCAGCCGCCAAAGTCGCTGGTCAATCGTGCCACCGCCTTGTCGAGCGCGCCGAGCCGCGCGTCGGCGCCGACGCGCAACCTGATATAGTCGGGCACGTTCATCCGCTCGTCGCGGGCGAAATTGCCGACCTCGCGCCACAGCCCGTCGCCCCAGAAGACCGCGAGCGAGGTCGCCTCCGACGCGACGTCCCAACGATCGTTCCAGGCCTTGAGCAAGGCGATCGGCTCGGCCAGCCGCGCCCGGCGTGGGTCGCCCGCCGGCAGGGCGTCGAAGTCGGCGGTGAGTTTGGGAATAAGCGCCGCGAAGGCGGGAAGGTAGCTGTCATAGGCTGCGGCAATCAGCCGCTCGGGGGTGAAGTCGTGGCGATCGGCCAATAACAGGTCGGCATGCGTGCCGCGCGCATTGGGTCCGGCCTGGTCCATATAACGCGGATAATCCTTCGCCTTGGGGCTGTCCGGGCCGGCGGCCTGCCACGGCCAGTCGTTGGTGTTCTTGGCCCAGCCAATCCCGGGGTTGATGGCGTTGGGCAGGCTGGCGATGTTGTGCAGGCCGTGCCAGTCGGTCGCCGGGTCGCTGCCGTCGACCGGCCGGGAATAGTCGAAGCGGTCATTGCGGATCGGCACGAATTGCGGGTGAAGATAGGCGATTTCGCCCTTGCTGTCGGCGAACAGCGTGTCGTTCGACGAATTGGCCTGACGTGATGCCACCTGGAGATAGGAGGCGAGGTCATGCGTCCTGGTGCGTAGCCAGCTCTGTTCGAGCGCGGGGATCGGCTTCCACATCAGCGCCTCGGTAATCCACTTCGCGCCATGCGACGCGACGACCGGGCCATGATGCGTGCGCCAGGTCGTGAAGTCGCGCTGGCCGAGCGTGCCGTCGGGCTTGCGGAAGGCGATCGTCACCTTGCGCTCGGTCACGGGGCGGCGCTCGGTGCCGTAGCGATACCAATGTTTGCCGTCGCGCGTTTCAATGGTTTCCTCGAACTGGTCGACATTGTCGACGCCCGATGACGTATGCATCCAGCCAGCGCTCTCATTGAACCCCTGGTAGATGAAGAACTGACCCCAGGTGGAGGCGCCATAGGCGTTGAGCCCGGTGTCGCTGGTCATTTGCAATTCGGCGCGGAAATAGAAGCTGGTGTGCGGATTGATCAGCAGCAGCGCATGGCCGTCGACGGTATTCTTCGGCGCGATGGCGATGCCGTTGGAACCGCGCGGTTCGCGCGGGCGGCGGCCGCTTTCCTCGTCGCTCAAGGCGACATGTTCGCCATAAAAGGCGGCGAGATCGGCGGTCGAGATGCGCTCGATATCGCCGCCGATACTGCCCTCGGTGAAGGACAGCGCCATCCATGGCTCGAAGTGCGTCAGCACTTTCGGGTGCACGGCGGGGTGCGTGGCGAGATAATAGTTCAGCCCGTCGGCCCAGGCGTCCATCAGCCCGCGCAGCCATGGCGGGCTGGCGCGGTATTGCGCCTGGAGTTCGGCCGGCTCGACATAGAGCCGCTGGCGCAGATCGTTCCAGATCGCGTCCGGGCCGTCCGCCTCGGCGGTGCGACCGAGTGCGGTCAGGTAATTGGCCTCGATCCGGCCAAAATCATCCTCGGCCTGGGCGTAGATCGCACCGAACACAGCATCTGCGTCGCTCTTGCCATGGACGTGTGCGATGCCCCAGTCGTCGCGCGTGATCGTGACGCGCGCCGCCTCCGCGCGCCAGCGCGGCATGTCGTCGGCATGCGCCGCGGCGGGGAAGGTCAGGGCAAGGGCGAGCAGCAGCTTGCGCACGGCGTGGTGACGGCTATCCATGGGGCCGACGCTATCGGGCGCAGGCGTGGGCGACAAGCATGGGGATGACGGCATGAGGATCTGGGCGTTGCTGGCCATGTTCGTTGCCGCGCCGGCGTTGGCCGATACGCCGCCCGCGATGCTGCTGCGTCCGGCCGCCGTGTTCGACGGTGTCGACCCGACACCACATCCCGGCTGGCAGGTGCTGGTCGCCGGCGACAGGATCGTGGCGGTCGGCCCCGCCCTGACCGCCCCGGCCGGCGCGCGCGTTGTCGACTTGCCCGGCGACACGCTGATGCCGGGGATGATCGAGGGGCACGGCCACCTGTTCCTCCATCCCTATAACGAGACCAGCTGGGACGATCAGGTACTGCATGAGCCGCTCGCGTTGCGCACCGCGCGCGCGGTGGCGCAGGCGCGGGCGACCTTGATGGCCGGTTTCACGACCGAGCGCGATCTCGGTACCGAGGGCGCAGGCTATGCCGATGTCGGACTCAAGGCGGCGATCGACCAGGGCGTGGTGCCGGGGCCACGGCTGCTGGTGGCGACGCGCGCGATCGTCGCGCTCGGCGCCTATGGTCCAAAGGGCTTCGAGCCGGGCGTGGCGATTCCGCAAGGCGCCGAGGAGGTCAGCGGGGTCGATTCGATCGTCGCGGCGGTGCGCCGCCAGATCGCCGGCGGGGCGGATGTGGTGAAGCTCTATGGCGATTATCGCTGGCGCCCCGGCGAGCCGAGCAGGCCGACCTTGTCGCTCGACGAAATGACGGCGGCGGTAGCGGCGGCACACGATGCGGGCCGGATTGTCGCGGTCCACACCTCGACACCGGAAGGCATGCGCCGGGCGATTGCCGCCGGGGCCGACACGATCGAGCATGGCTATGGTGGCACACGCGAGACCTTCGCGGCGATGGCGGCGAAGCATATCGCGCTGTGCCCGACACTCGCAGCATCCGATGCGGTGTCGCGCTATCGCGGCTGGCAGGGTGGTGATCCGGTGCCGGAGGCGGTGGCGCAGAACCGTGCCAGTCTCGCGCTGGCCCGCGCTGCCGGGGTGCCGATATGCATGGGCGGCGATGTCGGGGTGTTCGCGCACGGCGACAATGCCCGCGAGATGCTGCTGATGGTCGCGGCGGGCATGTCGCCGGCGGAGGTGCTGATCGCCGCGACATCGGGCAATGCGCGCTATTTTCATCTCGGCGACCGGTTGGGCGCGGTCAGGTCGGGCTTGCTTGCCGATCTGGTCGCGGTGCAAGGTGATCCGACGCGAGACATCGCTGCGGTGACGGCGGTAAGATGGGTGATGAAAGGCGGACAAATCGTCGGCCGACCATGATGGGAACGAGCAGATAACCATGCTGACGGTCGAAGATTTTACCCCGCATGTCGGAACCGAATTCGTCGTTCGTGCCGACGACTTCGAGGATCGGCTGACACTGGTCGAGGCGGTGGCTTCGCGTCGCGCTCCCCCCGAAGGCCTGCGCCATGCCTTTAGCCTGATTTTCGACGGGATTCGCGACGATGCGATGATCACCAACATGATCGAGTTCGATCATCCGGTGATGGGCGCGCAGATGATGACGCCCTCGGCGATCGGCCACAGCCCGACCGGCGGTTTTCGCTACGAGGTGCTCTTCAACTAGGCGCCGTCCAGCGCATCAGCGCGTCGAGGCCGAGATCCTCGATCTCGACGAAGCCCTTGCGCTGATAGAGTCGCTTCGCCGGGTTGAAGTGATCGACGCGTAGCGTGGCCGTCGCCCGCGCGCGCTCGGCGCCGGCCAGCATGATATCGAGCAGGGCCGCGCCCACGCCCTGCCCGTGATGCTCGGGCAGGATCGCGATATCGACCAGAAGATGGTCGCGCTTGCCGCGATTGACGTAGAAGCGGCCGATCGGCGCGCCGCTGCGCTCGACGACCTGAAAGTCGGCATGGGGATAATCGGCGCGATAGCCTGAGCGGCGCGCGTCATATTGCTGTTGGAGCAGCGCGACCTTCTGGTCGGCGGGCAGCGGCAGTGCCGCGAATTCGTTCCAGCGCACCGCAATGTTGAGGCGGCGGAGGAACGCCTCGTCCTCCGCCGTCTCCGGTCTCAGTACGATGTCGTCGCGGGTCAGTTGCGCGCCGGGAAAACGCCGCTGACGCAGATGCAATAGTTGATCGCCAGGACGGGCTGGATGTTGTTGTGCGCCTGATTGCCGCCGGCAAAGCCGACGAAGCTGGGGTGCAGCGTCGTCGCATTTTCCAGCGGCGGCGTGTTCCAGGTTCGACCCGGCACGGTCGGCGTGCCGTTGTAGCGTGACAGATAATCACCCGCTACCGGCGTGCTGTGCATATTCGTGCCCTGGCCGGCGGGCGGCTGAATGCGCGTAAAGGGCGCATGCGAGTGCGATGCCATCTCGGTCGAGAGCAGGAGATGGTTCTCCTCGCCAGTCTCCTCGCCGATCACATAAGTGCTCAGCCCCGGCCCCGTGCCCATGCCGAGCGCGAGACGGCTCTGCAGGTCGGGCAGCGCGAAATTGGTCGTACCGTTGCCGCCATAATAGGTCCCGATGATCGAGAACAAGGCGGTGTTCGATGAGATCGCCAGGAGCTGTCCGCGGCAGAACATCCAGTTGCGTGGCGCAAAGTTGAAGCCGAAGGGGCGGATTTCGCCGATATATGGTTCTGACATGGGTTTTCTCCCCCTTACGAGCCTAGTTCTGCGACGGGTAAACGCCCTCGAGCGCGATGAGATAGTTCAGCGCGAGGACGGGCATGATGTTGTTGTGCGGTACGCTGCCGCCAGCGGATGAGATCGCCGTCGCATTGGGCAGCATGTCTGTGTTCCCCGACGAAGCGCCGCTCACATAGGCCAGCGCCGGGGCAACCACCGCCGAGGGCAGGGCGTTTGCCGGTGAGGTTGCGGTCGGCGTCCCCGTCAGCGCGATGGTCTGGTGGGTATGCGAGGGCAGCTGCGACGACGAAACCGACGCGTTTTCCACGCCGCTCGCTTCGCCGATGACCCGCGTGGTCAGCCCGCCGCCGGTGCCCTGGTGAAGCGCGACACGGCTCTGCAGATTGGGCAGTGCGAAGGTGTTGACCCCGTCGCCGCCATAGGTCGTACCGAGCAAAGTATAGAGTGCGTCATATTGCGCGATAGAGAGCAGCTGGCCGTTGCAATACGCCCAGCCGCGAATCTGGAAGTTGCCGGCGAACAGCTTGATCTCGCCGAGAAAAGGTTGAGCCATGATCCAATCCTTCGAATAAGCGGTCGTTCGAGCGAATTAGTTGCGCGAGGGGAATATACCCTGCAGCGCAATGCAGTAATTCACCACGAGATAGGGCTGCATGTTCTGGTGCCCGGCGTTGTTGCCGACCGAGGCGAGCATGGTCGTCGCGAGGGGCACCGTCGCACCGCCGGCGGGTCCGTAGGTCTTTTGCGCCGTGCCCGCCGAATCGATCGCGCCGGCGAGGAAGTTGCCGGCTGGCGGAATCGCGTCAGCCGCCGCCGAATTCGCCGCCCACAAATGGTTGTGCTGCGGCATCTGGGTCGCCAGCAATGTCACGGTCTCGGTGCCGGTCGGCTCGCCGATGACATAGTTGCTTAACCCCGGGCCTTGCCCGAAACTCAGCGCCGCGCGACCACGCAGGTCCGGCAACTGGAAATTGGTCGTGCCGTTGCCGCCGTAAAAGGTGCCCAACAGCGAGAACAAGGCCTGGTTCTGGTTGATCGGCAGAAGCTGCCCGTTGCACATCGCCCAGCCCTTCGGCGCGAACGCGAAGCCGAAGGCGCGAATTTCTCCGAGAAAAGGTGCTGACATCGGCTCTCCCCACTATCAAATGTGCTGGCGTCCCGCGGAACGACGTGCACGGCATGCTTCGTAGCTGATCGTCGCATCTGACAAGCGACAAAGGCGCGCGAAAGCACAAATCAAAAATTACTGGTGTCACAGGCGCTACACCGTGAGCGCGAAAATCCCCACACCGGCGACGCCCCGCGATTTAGCCATCGGCGTGGCGCGCGCGTCAAGTGATTTATTATGTCCGCTTCGCTAGCATTTGAAATGCGAATTTGCGATTGTTTCGACGATGGTTTTCCGCCATATCGCGGCTGAAAGATTTCGCGTCCTTAAGGCATACAGGCGGCCAGGGAGCAGGATTCGGGGGGTAATGATGGCCGACATTCGTGAGGCGCGCGATGCGGAAGTCGCTCGGCCAATGTGGCGGACGCCGACGTTGAGCGAGGATATGATCGCGGAGGTTACGCTGTTTACGGTTGGAGGGGCGGGGGCTGATGCCGGCGCGGCCTCGCCGGGTTATTCGACACTCGGTCTTAGCTGATTTCTTCGCGGGAAGCGATCGGGCGCTCGATTTTTTTGCTTCGCTGCAGTCGGTTGATGTGTTCCGCCCGTTTCCCGTCGGTGAAGCGGGTGTGTCGTTGATCGGGCCGATATGATATGCTGCGCGGTCAGTCAGCTCCCGTTATACGTGCAGCTGTTGATCGCTGAGATGTTCGTATCCGTTGCGTTCCGGTATCGCCACCAGGACTCGCCGCACGGACGTACGCGACAATATTATGGGTGAGTTTGCCGGGGTTCTGCGCCGCGACGGTGCGGAGATCGATCCGAAAATCGTCGAGCGCCTCGAGCGAAGCCTGGGCGGTGTCGGCGGATGTCATCGCGTCCGGTCGGGACCCGTGGCGCTGTGTCATCGGCGCTTGAGGGCGATCGAGCTTGACCTTGCATTGCAGCCACAGGTCGGGCCAGTCGGTACCATTACCGTTGTCGATTGTCGGCTGGATGAGCCGCTGGACGTCGCCGCCGCGCTGGGCGACACGGGCGGCGGTCGGCGCGACGATGCCGCGTTGGTCGCGGCCGCGTGTCGGCGCTGGGGCGCGGGCGCGGCCGAACGCCTCAACGGCAGCTTCGCGCTGGCTCATTGGGACGAGATCGCGCATCGGCTGGTGCTCGCCCGCGATGGCCTTGGAACGCGGGCCTTGTTCTATGCCGAGGACGGGCAACATCTGTTTTTCGCATCGAGCGTCCAGTCGCTGCTGGCATTGCCGCAGGTGCAGCGCGACCTCGACGAACTGGTTGTCGCCCAATATCTCACGCTTGAGCCGCAGGATAACGAACAGACCGTCTATCGCCACATTCGACGTGTGCCACCGGGTGGCATGATCGTCGTCGACCGCGGCGCGCCGCGCAGATCGCTCTACTGGACGCTCGAGAATATCGCTCCCGTACGTTTCAAACGAGACGATGATTATGTGGCGGCGGCGCGCGATCTTCTCGACCGGGCCGTTGCCTGCCGCTTGCCGACGCAAGGCGGGTTGGGGGTTCATTTGTCGGGTGGGCTGGATTCGGCGGGCCTCGCCGCGACCGCGGCGCGACTGCTTGGCGACAACGGATTCGAGGCATTTCACCGCGCGCCCGGTGCCGCTCATCCCTATGACGTCATGGACGAACGCTCGCTGGTTGAAAGCGTTGCCGCGCGCTACCCGAACATGGCGCTGACGGTCATCGACGACAACAGGCAATATGCCGCCGATATCGAGCCCGAGATCGATGCGGCGAGGTACAATGTTCCGCATCTGCGCACCGTCAACGCCGGCTGGTTCGAACCGCTGATCGAGGCGGCACGTCGCAGCGGCATCTCGGTGATGCTGACTGGCGGGTGCGGCAACGCGACCTTGTCATGGGAAGGTCGCCCCCATTTTGCCGGCGACCTTCGCGCGGGGCGCCTGATCAGAACCTGGCGCGGCATGGCTGCGGCAGCCGGCCAGCGGCAACAGACGCTGCCGCGCTATCTCGCCGGAAATCTGGTCAAACCGCTCCTGCCGCGTCATCTGCTCGAACGTCGCGCAAGGCGGCTCTCCGGAGGCCGTTCACCCTGGTCCGCTTACACTATGGTGTCGGACGATTTTCTTGAGTCGCTTGACTATGCCACCCGCGTCCGCGGGACCGATGACGATCGCTTGCTGCCGCCGAAAATCGGTGCGGCCGCGCGATTGCGGGGGCTGCAGACACAGCGCAACCGCGACATGCAATCCGCCGTGCGCCGGGCCAACCGGCACGAGGCGATCGATCCCTATGCCGATCGACGGCTGGTCGAGTTCACGCTCGGCATCCCGGAAGCCCAGTTCTGGAACGCCGGCCAGGATCGCTGGCTGGCGCGGCGCGTGCTCGCCGATCGGCTGCCTCCGGCATTGGTCAACGAACATCGCCGTGGCGCGCAATGCCCGGAATGGTATGACATCGTTTCCGCGCGACGCGATGGCATGGTCGAGGCGGTCGACCGCCTTTCCCGTTCGCCGCTGGCCACTCGGATGGTGGATATACCGCGTATGAAGGCGTTGCTCGACGACTGGCCCGATGCGTCGGCGGCCAAATCGCAAAAGCAGATCTACGGCCATGCGCTGGCGCGCGGCATCGCGATCGGCGGGTTCCTCCGCTGGTACGAGGGTGGCAATGAGTAGCGATTACACCCTGTGCGGATGGCGCGTCGCGAGCGCGATCGCGCTGCCCGATCTTGCGCCGTGGGCGGGGGACGCACGCGAGCCCGATGTTGTCATCGCGGTCGGCGACGTCCCGCCGCTTGAGGCGCCGGTCATGACCACGCCACTTGTCGCCATCGATGCGGCGGGGCGCGCGCGTTTCGCGGTCGCCGGGGTCGCGGACTATATCGTCGAAGCGGGAAGGCGTATCACCGTGGCACCGGCGCGATCACCCGACGCGGCGGACGTTAGGCTGTTTTTGCTGGGTAGCGGGCTGGGTTATCTGTGCCACCAGCGCGGTGTCTTGCCCATTCACGCGGCGACCGTCGATGTCGACGGCGAAGCCGTGCTGTTGGCTGGCGCGTCGGGCGCGGGCAAATCGACCCTCGCCGACGCTTTCGCGCGGCGCGGTCACGCCGTCCTGTCGGACGACGTGTCGCCCATCGAGGTGACGGCAGGCCGCGCAATGGCCCTGCCGAGCCTGCGCCGCATCCGGTTGTGGAAGGACGCCGTCGACAATGCCGGCTGGGACGTCGACGCTTTGGAGCGCTGTCGGGAAGGGATGGAAAAGTTCAGCCGTCCCTTGCCCGGCGAGGCCAAGGTGGCGGCGCTGCCGCCTCGCGCGATCTTTCACCTGCGCCGGCAATGGAGGGGACTCGGCGACGCTCGGTTCGGGCGGCTTCGCGGACGCGGCGCCGCCGACGAGTTGCGGCGTCAGATCTATCGCTGGCGCTCGCTCGTCGGACTGGCCGGCGATGCGGCAGCCGTTTCGCGCTCGGTGCTCGCCGCCGCCGCGATCCCGAATCATTTCACCATCGAGCGCGTGATCGGCTTCGACCGCCTCGACGAGCTGGTCGACGAGATCGTCCGGACGGTACGGACATCGCGATGACGCTGGACGGCGACAGGGGGCTTATCTGGCTCGCTTCCTATCCGAAGTCGGGCAATACATGGGCGCGCGTCGCGCTATGCTCGCTCTGGGCCGAAGGTGCGCAACTCGCCCTTTCCGATATTTCACGCTTTGCGATCATGCCCACCAACCGGCGGCTGTTCGATGATTGGCTCGAAGTCGAGGCCGGCAACCTCACGCATGAGGAACTCGCGCTGCTTCGCCCCGCGCTTCACGATGCACTCGCTGCCGGTCACGTCGATCCGCAAATGCTGAAGGTCCACGACCGCTGGCACCGTACTGAAGCCGGGCGACCGGTCTTCGACCCGTCGCATACGCGTGGCGCGATCTATATCATTCGCGACCCGCGCGATGTCGTTATCTCGTGGGCGCGATTCACCAATCACACGATCGATTGGGCGATCGCCAACATTGCCGATCGCGATTCAGGACTCAACACCAATCCCGAGAAGATCGCGCCCCACATCGGCCAATGGCTCGGGGACTGGTCGACGCACGTCACGAGCTGGCTCGATGATTCCGGCTTGTCGCCGCTGGTTGTCCGCTACGAGGACATGCACGCAGACCTCACCGGCACCCTGACGCGCATCGCCGCATATCTCGGACGGCCCGCCTCGCCCGATGCCCTTGCGGGGGCGGTCCTCGCGTCGCGATTCGATCGGCTGGCCGATCAGGAGCGCCAGAACGGGTTCAGCGAGATCCCCGACTCCGCCGCACGGTTCTTCGTCTCTGGCCGTGCCGGGGGATGGCGCGACGTTCTCACGCCCGAACAGGCCGCTACGGTGGAGCGCGACCATGCGGCGGTGATGCAACGGTTCGGCTACCTTTAGCCTACGCCGCGCGCGCCAGGTCGCGCTCTACCAGCAGGGCGAGGAAAGCGCGGGTTTCGGCGGTGATCATCGCCGGATCGCCCTCGAACGCTTCGGCCAGATCGGTGCACAACCGGTCGAGCCGACATGGTTGCTCGATACGCCTCCAGATTTCCGTGCCGATGCTGTCGAGCCCGAAATAGCGCCCGGTTTCGAGGCCGATCAGCACGGCCTCGCCATCGATCTCGGTCGAAAGCGCATTGCCCGTTTGTGAAATCATCATGTCGTCGGTTATGGTCATGTTCGCCCCCGCACAGGATCGGCTCCTGCCCGGGTGAATTTCGTCCGCTTCGCCTGCGATGGCAAGGGGCTAGCGCGGCACGATTGTCCCACGCTCGATCGTGATGACCGTGTCGCAATAGGCCATCGTCTCTGCGCGGTGCGAGATCATCACGATCGTCGGGCGCGGGGCGAGTGCGGCCAGCCGGTCGAGCAGCGCGGCCTCGCTCGCCGCGTCGATCGCGTTGGTCGCCTCGTCGAGCACCAGCAGGCGCGGGCGGCGCAGCAGCGCGCGGGCGATCGCGAGCCGCTGGCGTTCGCCCCCCGAAAGCCGCGCGCCGCGCTCGCCGACGACCGTGTCGAGCCCCTCGGGCAGCGCGCGCACCAGCGGTTCGGCGCCGACAAAGTCCAGCGCCTGCCACAGCGCCGCCTCATCGAGACCGCGCGTACCCCAGGTGAGATTGCGCCGCACGCTGTCGTGGAACAGGAATCCCTCCTGCGGGACATAGGCCAGCGCGTCGCGCCAGCCGGTCGCGTGTTCGCCGAGCAGCGCCGTATCGCCGACGCGGATCTCGCCCGACTGCGGAATCAGCAACGTGATCAACAGATCGACCAGCGTGGTCTTGCCCGCGCCCGACGGGCCGGCAATGCCCGTGAAGCAGCCCGGCGCGATGACGAAGCTGATGTCCTTCACCCCGCCACCGCCGGCGTGGAGATAGGTCACCCCGCGTAGCTCGATCGCGCCGGCGGGCGGTGCGGTCACGATATCGGACGCGCTTTCGCCAGCCCCCAGTTCGGCCTCGAAGGCCTGCACCGCCTCGAACGCCGGCAGCGCGAAGAAGAAGTTCTGCGCGGCGATCTGCAGTGTCTGCGCCGGGGCGCTCATGCGCGCGAAGATCACGACGATGGTGATCAGAACGGCGGGCGGAACGCCGGTGGCAAAGCCGATCGTGATGACGGTCGCGCCCATCAGCGCCGAGCCGATCGCGAAGATTCGCCGGCTCGACGCCTGGCGTTGCGAGAAGCTCAGGCTGCGCTGGCGCACCTCGCCCTGGATTGTCTCGAATTCGTCGACGAACGCGCTCTGGGCATTCTGCGCGGCGGCGGCTTTCAGGCCGCCGAGAAAGCCGCTGGTGCTGCCCATCAGCGCCATGTTGGCGCCGACCATGCCTGCGCCGAGATCGCGAATGCGGCCTTGCGCCAGCAGCGCGATCAACGCGCCGAACAGCACCAGCAGCGCGGTGGCAAGGGCGAGCAGCGGCGCCAGTGCGAAGGCCAGCACCCCCTGCACCAGCAGCATCACGACCGCGACGCTGCCCTGGATGAGATATTGAGCCGAGCCCGAGATGCGCGCGACCTCGCTGGTCATCAGGCTGGTGATCCGCGCGTGCCGCAGCGCGACGACGCGGTGCCACGATGCGGCGGCGAGGCGCCGCATCAACCGGTTGCGCAGATTTTCGACGAACCCGGTCTGCAGCCGCGCCAGCGCCATGTCGCGAGCATAAAGCACGACCGCCCGGACCAGCGACAGCGCGACGAACGAGGCGAGCATGACCGCCAGGCGCGCGAGCGGCGTGTGCGCGCCCGCCGCGTCGAGCAGGGCGGCGGTGCGCGACGGCTTGCCCGGTGTCGCGACGACCGCGTCGATGATCGGGATCAGCAGCAACAGCCCGGCACCGTCGAGGATCGCCGCCAGGCCGACCAGTCCGCCGGCCAGCCACCCCTTGTGCCCGGCATAGCGTGCGAACGACCCGAAAAAGGCGCGCGTCGCCCGCAACAGCGGTTTGATTGCGGAGGGACGCGGGATGGTCGGCATCGGTGCACCTCCTACGGTCCAGACGCGACAGCGGCAATGGTCGCCGCCCGCGCGCCGCTCCCAGGTAGCGGCACCGGCATATACCCTTGATGGGAAGCAAGTTTATTATATATTATAAACAACGGCTTGAACGAACTTTGTTCGCCCAACCCTTGCGATTCGATGGTCGCCACCGCATTTTTGCAAGGCGATGTAACCCCGGCGCAGACCGGTGGACCGCGGGCGTGGGGGCGGCTGCACTGACCTGGCACGTGACGGGGAAAACGCTGATGACGATGGCCAGGGGCCGGGGGCGGGTCGCACTCGCCGCTACGATGTTGCTGACACTGGCCGGTTGCGGCAAGAGCAACCAGAATCAGGCGCCACCGGCGCCGCGTGTCACGGTGGCGACGCCGCTGGCCCGCGATGTCGTCGATTGGGACGAATATGTCGGTCGCTTCGAAGCGATCCAGGACGTCGAATTGCGGCCGCGCGTCTCGGGAACGATCGATCGCGTGCTGTTCACCGATGGCCAGCATGTCAGCCAGGGGCAGCCGCTCTTCGTCATCGATCCGCGACCCTATGCCGCCGCGCTGGCCCAGGCCCGCGCGCAGGCCGCCAGGGCCGACGCCGCGCTGATCAACGCCCGATCCGAACTCGCCCGTGCCGAAAAGCTGCTCGCGGTCCAGGCGATATCGCGCGAGGAATATGAGACCAAGCAGGCGGCCGTGCGCACCGCCGCGGCCGATCTCGCCGCCGCCCAGGCCAGCGCGCGTACCGCCGCGCTCAACGTCGGCTTCACCACCGTGCGCTCGCCAATCGCAGGGCGTGTGTCGGATCGCCGCGTCAGCAAGGGCAATTACGCGCAGGACGGCACGACCGTGCTGACGCGTGTCGTCTCGATCGACCCGATCTGGTTCTCGTTCGAGGGTGCCGAGAGCTTCTACCTCAAATATCTCCGTCAGGACCGCGCCGGTGAGCGCGGCTCGTCGCGCAACACCCCCAATCCGGTCGAGATCCAGCTGGCCGACGAGTCCGGCTACCGCTGGCACGGTCATATGGATTTCGTCGACAATGCGATCGACACCAACTCGGGTACGATCCGCGCCCATGCCGTGGTGTCGAACCCCGGCGGGTTCCTGACCCCCGGCATGTTCGGCCGTGCGCGGCTGCTCGGCTCGGGCACCTATCGCGCCATGCTGATCCCGGACGAGGCGATCCTGACCGACCAGACGCGCAAGATCGTCTATGTCGTCGGCCGCGACGGCAAGGTATCGCCGCGCCCGGTCCAGACCGGCCCGCAGGTCGAAGGGTTGCGCGTCATCAAGAGCGGCCTGGCGCCGACCGAGCGCGTCGTGATCGAGGGGATCACCACTCTCCAGCCGGGCATGACGGTCGTCGCCACGCAGGTGCCGCTCAAGCCGCGCGCGCCCGATACGGCACCGGGGTCCGCGCCGGAAAGCGCCCCGCCGCCGTCCGAAGCCACGACGCGCTGAGCCGGCGATGAAATTCCCTCATTTCTTCATCGACCGGCCGATCTTCGCGGCGGTGCTGTCGATCCTCATCGTCGTGTTCGGCGTGGTCGCCTATCCCGGCCTGCCGGTCGCGCAATATCCCGAGATCGCGCCGCCGACGGTGGTGGTCAGCGCGACCTATCCCGGCGCCAATGCCGAGACGCTTGCCGAGACCGTTGCCGCGCCGCTCGAGGAATCGATCAACGGCGTCGAGAACATGATCTACATGTCCTCCTCGGCGACCGGTGACGGCAGCCTCGCCATCACGGTGACCTTCAAACAGGGCACCAATGTCGATCAGGCGCAGGTGCTGGTGCAGAACCGCGTCTCGACCGCCGAGCCGCGCCTGCCCGACCAGGTCCGCCAGATCGGCGTGACGGTGCTCAAGAACTCGCCCGATATCCTGCTCGTCGCCGCGCTGACCTCGCCCGACGGCTCGCTCGACCAGCAATATGTTTCCAACTACGCCACGACGCAGATCATCGACCGGCTCGCGCGTATTCCTGGCGTCGGCGGCGTGCGCATCTTTGGCGGGCGCGACTACAATATGCGCGTGTGGATCGACCCCGATCGCGCCGCCTCGCGCAACCTGACGGTCGACGAGATTACCGGCGCGGTACGCGCGCAGAACACCCAGGCCGCGGTTGGCGCGGTCGGCCAGCCGCCGTTCAACCAGGGCGGCACCGCTTTCCAGCTCGGCATCCAGGCGACCGGGCGGTTGAGCACGCCCGAACAGTTCGGCGACATCATCATCAAGCGCGACGACCAGGGCCGGCTGACGCGGCTGCGCGACGTCGCGCGGATCGAGCTCGGCGCGCAGGACTACGGCATCAACGCGCTGCTCAGCGGCAAGCCGATGACCGCGCTGGCGATCACCCAGCTCCCGGGCTCGAACGCGCTGACCACGGCGGAGGCGGTCAAGGCCGAGATCGCGCGCGCCGCCCAGTCCTTCCCGCCGGGCATGACCTATTCGATTCCCTACAACCCGACCGAATATATCCAGGCCTCGATCGAGGCGGTGCAGCATACATTGTTCGAGGCGCTGATCCTCGTCGCGCTGGTCGTGCTGCTGTTCCTGCAAAGCTGGCGCGCCGCGCTGATCCCGATCATCGCCATCCCGGTGTCGCTGATCGGCAGCCTCGCGGTGCTCGCGGTGTTCGGCTTCAGTCTCAACAACCTGTCACTGTTCGGTATGGTGCTGGCGATCGGCATCGTCGTCGACGACGCGATCGTCGTGGTCGAGAATATCGAGCGGCTGATGGAGGAAAAGGGCCTCACGCCGCGCGAGGCCGCGCACGAGACGATGGACGAGGTGTCGGGTGCGCTGATCGCGATCGCGCTGGTGCTGTGCGGCGTGTTCATCCCGACCAGCTTCATCCCCGGCATTTCGGGGCAGTTCTACCAGCAATTCGCGCTGACCATCGTCTCGGCCACCGCGATCTCGGCGTTCGTCTCGCTGACACTGTCGCCGGCGCTCGCCGCGCTGATCCTCAAGCCCAAGCATCAGGGCGAGCCGCGTGAGGGCTGGCGCGGCCTGCCGACCCGCTTCGCGCGCGGTTTCAATGCCGGCTTTACCCGGCTCGGCGCGCGTTATGGCCGCTTCACCAAGCGTGCGGTGCGCTCGCTGGCGGTCGTCGGTGTCTGCTATCTCGCGCTGATCGCGCTGGCCGGCTGGCGCTTCGGCGCGACGCCGACCGGCTTCATCCCGGCGCAAGACCAGGGTTATCTCATCGTCGTTGCCCAGCTCCCCCCCGGCGCCTCGCTCCAGCGCACCACCAACGTGATCCAGCGCGCCGCCAAGGTCGCGCTGACCAACCCGGCGGTGGCGCGGACCGTCGCCTTTGCCGGGCTCGACGGCGCGACCTTCTCGACCGCGCCCAATGCCGGGGCGATGTTCGTGGCGTTGAAACCGCACGGCGACCGCGCCGGCGCGGACGACGTCGCCAACCAGCTGCGTCAGGCGCTCGGGTCGATCAATGACGGGCTGCTGCTCGTCGTCCCGCCGCCCCCGGTGCGCGGTATCGGCACGGGCGGCGGCTGGAAGATGCTGATCGAGGACCGCTCGAACCTCGGCTACAAGGCGCTCGAGGGCGCGGCGTTCGCCATGATGATGAAGGCCAACCAGACCCCCGGCATCACCTCGGCCTTCACCACCTTCAACACGCGCACGCCGCGGCTGTTCGCCGATATCGACCGCGAACGCGCCGAGCAGCTCGGCGTGCCGGTCGCCAACATCTTCTCGACGCTCGGTACCTATCTCGGGTCGAGCTACATCAACGACTTCAACTTCCTTGGCCGCACCTACCGTGTCACGGCGCAGGCCGACGCGCCGTATCGCGACCAGGTTTCGGATATCGGGCACCTCAAGACGCGCTCGGCCTCGGGGCAGATGGTGCCGCTCGACGCGGTGCTGACGATGAAGAACGACAGCGGGCCATATCGCGTCGTGCGCTACAATCTCTACCCTTCGGCCGAGCTTCAGGGCGATACGATGCGCGGCTATTCGAGCGGGCAAAGCCTCACCACGATGGCCAGGCTCGCCAGCGAGATCCTGCCCAAGGGGATGAGCTTCGAATGGACCGAACTCGCCTTCCAGCAGCAACAGGCCGGCAATACCGGCGTGCTGGTGTTCGGGCTCGCGGTGCTGTTCGTGTTCCTGCTGCTGGCGGCGAATTACGAGAGCCTGGTGTTGCCCTTCGCGGTGATCCTGATCGTGCCGATGTGCCTGCTCGCCGCGATCGTCGGCGTGAACCTGATGGGCATGGACAACAACATCCTGACCCAGATCGGCCTCGTCGTGCTGATCGGCTTGGCCGCCAAGAATGCGATCCTGATCGTCGAGTTCGCGCGTCAGAACGAGCTCGACGGCATGGAGCTCCATGCCGCCGCCGAGCATGCCGCCGAACAGCGGCTGCGCCCGATCATCATGACCTCGATCGCCTTCATCCTCGGCACGCTGCCACTGGTGATCGGTACGGGGCCGGGCGCCGAAATGCGCCGCGCGCTCGGCGTCGCGGTGTTCTTCGGGATGATCGGCGTGACGACCTTCGGGCTGTTGTTCACCCCGACCTTCTACGTCATCAGCCGCAAGGGCGGCGAATGGATCGCGGCCAGGCTCAAGCGTCGGCCACGCGATCCGGCGCCGGAAACGGCGGAGGCGTCGGCATGACGCGCGCATCGGCCCTGGTCCCGGCACTGGCCTTGTCCGCCCTGCTCTCGGGTTGCGTCGTCGGCCCCAACTACAGCCGCCCTGCGACCCCGGCGTTGGCAAGCGGTGCGTTCATCGATCGCGGCGCGTCGACCGCCGCCGCGGTCGCGCCGCTGCCCGATCACTGGTGGCGCCTGTACGACGATCCCGCGCTCGACCGGCTGGTCACCGAGGCGCTGGCCCACAATACCGACATCCGCGTCGCCGCCGCCAGCCTGGCGCGCGCGCGCGCGGTGCTGTCGGAACAGCGCGGCGCACGCCTGCCGTCGACGACACCGAACGCGCAATATACGCGCAGCCGGACCAACGCGACCCGCAGCGGCACAGGCAGCGCGGTGGTGGGCGATTATTTCCAGCTCGGTTTCGACGCCTCCTACGAGGTCGATCTGTTCGGCGGCGTGACGCGCGCGATCGAGGCGGCGCGCGGCGATGCCGATGCGGCGCAGGCGCAGCTTGACGCGGCGCGGGTGTCGGTCGCCGCGGAGACCGCACGCGCCTATGTCGGTGCGTGCAGCAACGCCGCGCAAAAGGCGGTCGCGCTCGACACCGTCGCCTTGCAGGGCAAGACGCTCGGCCTGACCAAGACATTGTTCGACGCCGGTCGCGGCACGCTACGCGACGTTCAGCGCGCCGATGTGCTGCTCGCCCAGACCCAGGCGCAGATCCCGACCTTCGAGGCCGAACGCCGCGCCTCGCTCTACGCGCTCGCCGTGCTCACCGGCCAGCCGCCCGAACAGGTTGATCCCGCCGCCGACGCCTGTGTCGCGCCGCCCACGCTCAAGGCCGTGCTGCCGGTCGGCGACGGGGCCGCGCTGCTCGCGCGCCGTCCCGATGTCCGCGCGGCGGAGCGCACCCTGGCCGCCAACACCGCGCGCGTCGGTGTCGCGACGGCCGATCTTTTCCCGTCGATCAAGCTGCTCGGCAGCATCGGATTTGGTGGGACCAAGGCGGGCGACGTGTTCAAGGCGCCGGGCTTTTCCTATTCGGTAGGTCCGCTGATCTCGTGGAACTTTCCCAACATGACCGTCGCCCGCGCTCGTGTTCGCGAGGCGCGCGCCGATGCCGATGCGCAACTCGCGCGCTTCGACGGCACGGTCCTCGGCGCATTGCGTGAAACCGAGCAGGCGCTGGCGCGCTATGCCGGCGCGCTCGATCGCGACGCGGCGCTGGCGCGTGCCGAACAGTCGAGCGACGCGGCGGCGCGGCTGTCGCGGTTGCGCTTCGACTATGGCGCCGACAGCTTCCTGCTGCTGATCTCGGCCGAGCGCGACCGCGCCGATGCGCGCGCGGCGCGCGCCGCGGCCGATGCGGCGGTGGCTGACGCGCAGATCAGCCTGTTCAAGGCGCTCGGTGGCGGCTGGGAAGATGCCCCTGCGCCGACCCGCGCGGCGGTGAACCCGTGAGCCTGCGCTCTGCGCTATTCATGCCGGCGTCGAATGCGCGGGCGATCGAAAAGGCGCGGACACTCGCGGCCGACGCGATCATCCTCGACCTCGAGGACGCCGTCGCGCCGGACGCCAAGGCGGGCGCGCGCGATCAGGCGGTCGGCGCCGCGCGCGATGGCGGCTTCGGCGCCCGTCCACTGGTGCTGCGCATCAACGGGCTCGATAGCGACTGGGGTCCCGAGGACTGCCGCGCCGCCGCCGGTGCGGGCTTCGATGCGGTGCTGCTGCCGAAGGTGGCGAGTCCCGACGATCTCGCCGCGGCGCGGGCGCTGCTCGGTCCGGTGCCGCTCTGGGCGATGATCGAGAGCTGTGCGGCGATGCTCGCGCTGCCGGCGATCGTCGCGGCCGCCAGGGCGAACGACCTGCGCTGCCTGATCCTTGGCCCCAACGATCTCGCCAAGGACATGCGCTGCACGCCGGGCGCCGACCGGCTGCCGTTGCAGCCGCATCTCGTCGCAATCGTGACGGCGGCGCGCGCTTATGGCCTGATCGCGCTCGACGGCGTGTGCAACGCGATCGGCGACGATGATCGGCTGACAGCGGAATGCGCGCAGGGCGCGCGTTTCGGCTTCGACGGCAAGACGCTGATTCACCCCGGCCAGATCGCCATCGCCAACGCCGCCTTCGCGCCTTCGGCCGAGCGCATCGCTTGGGCCGAACGCATCATCGCCGCGTTCGCGCTGCCCGAACATGCCGACAAGGGCGCGATCCAGCTCGGCGGCGAAATGGTCGAGCGGTTGCATCTCGAACAGGCGCGGCGGGTAATTTCGCTGGGATAACCCTCTTTCCTTCCCCGGCGAAGGCCGGGGCCCAGGTGGGAAGGTCGCTGAGACGACACGCGACGCGTATCATGTTCGTCCCCCAGCTGGACCCCGGCTTTCGCCGGGGAAGGTGAGGGGGCCGTGCCTACAAAAACCCGACCAGCAGCGTCAGGTTCAAGCCAATCACCACCGCGGCGGTCGTCCACGCCGCGATCCGCAGCCACACCGGGCTGACCAGCGCCCCCATCTTCGCCCGGCTCGCGGTGAAGGCGACCAGCGGCACCACCGCAAAGGGCAGTTGCAGGCTGAGCACCACCTGGCTCAGCACCAGCAGCCGGGTTGCGCCGACATCCCCCGACAGCGCGACGACGACCACCGCCGGCACGATCGCCAGCAGCCGCGTCGCCATCCGCCTGAGCCACACCGGCAGGCGCAGGTCGAGAAAACCCTCGGCGACGATCTGCCCGGCCAGCGTGCCCGTCACGGTCGAGTTCTGCCCCGAGGCGAGCAGCGCGACCGCGAACACCACGCTCGCCGCGCCGGCGCCGAGCACGGGCGTCAGCAGCTTATAGGCGTCGCCGATCTCGGCGATGTCGCTGTGCCCGGTACGGTGGAAGGCGGCGGCGGCGAGAATCAGGATCGCCGCGTTGATGAACAGCGCCAGCGTCAGCGCGATATTGCTGTCGATCGTCGCATGGCGCAGCGCGTCGCGCCGCCCGGCCTCATCCTCGCCGTTCGCCCGGGTCTGCACGATCGCGCTGTGCAAATAGAGGTTGTGTGGCATTACCGTCGCGCCGAGAATGCCGACCGCGATGTACAGCATCGCCGGGTCGGTGACGATCCGCGCCTGCGGGATCAGCCCCTGCGCGATGCCAGCCATGTCGGGCCGAGCGATCCACAATTCATAGGCGAAGCAGCCCGCGATCACGACCAGCAAGGCGACGATGAACGCCTCCAGCTTGCGAAAGCCGAAGCGTTGCAGCCCGAGGATCAGCAACACGTCGAACCCCGTCAGGCAGACGCCCGCGACGAGCGACAGCCCGAACAGCAGGTTGAGCGCGATCGCCGTGCCGAGCACCTCGGCAAGGTCGCAGGCGATGATCGCGATTTCGCACAGTACCCACAGGATGATCGCGACCGGTCGCGGATACCATTCGCGGCACGCCTGGGCGAGGTCGCGCCCGGTACCGATACCGAGCCGCGCGGCGAGCGATTGCAGTACCATCGCCATGATGTTCGACAGCAGGATGACCGAGAGCAGCGCATAGCCATAACCCGATCCGCCGGCGAGGTCGGTCGCCCAGTTGCCCGGGTCCATATAGCCGACCGCGACCATATAGCCGGGCCCGGAAAACGCCGCCAGCTTGGCCCAGAAGCGCCCGCGCCCAAGCGGCACCGCGACGCTGCGATAGCTTTCGACCAGCGAGGGGCGCGGCGTCGATGCCATTGCCTTCAACGCGTCCCCAGCAGGCGGCCCGCCACCGCGTCGAGCCGTGCCAGCACGGCCGGATCGCGTGCTTCGGGCGCGGTGATCAGCGCATGGTCGAGCACGGTGTCGAGCGGGGAGGGGGCGCGCGTTGCCGGCAAGGCGGCGATGAATGCCGCCACCGTCCGCCGGGCGATTTCGCCATTGGCGTGCATCTGCGCGATCACATCGCTCACCTCGACATGCGCGCCTTCGTCGCGCCAGCAGTCATAGTCGGTCACCATACCGATCAGCGCGTAGGGAAGTTCCGCCTCTCGCGCGAGCTTCGCCTCGGGCATCGCGGTCATGCCGATCACGTCGGCGCCCCATGACCGATAGAGCAGGCTTTCGGCCTTGCTGGAAAATTGCGGGCCCTCCATCGCCAGATAGGTCGCGCCGCGCGTGACCGACCCACCGGCCGCCCGCACTGCGGCGGCGGCGATCCCCGACAGGCGCGGGCAGACCGGCTCGGCCATCGAAACATGCGCCACCATGCCGCTGCCGAAGAAGCTCGCCGGTCGCGCGACGGTGCGGTCGATGAACTGGTCGACGACGACGAAATGCCCCGGCGGCAGCGCCTCGCGCAGCGAACCGATCGACGAAATGGCGAGAATGTCGCTGCAACCGGCGCGTTTCAGGACATCGATATTGGCGCGGAAGTTGATTTCCGAGGGCGATATGCGATGACCGCGCCCGTGCCGTGGCAGGAACACCAGATCGACATCGCCGAGCGACCCGCACAGTACGGCGTCCGACGGCTCGCCCCATGGCGTCGCGATCTGGCGCCATTCGGGGCGTTCGAGCGAATCTATCGCATAAAGGCCCGAACCGCCGATAATGCCGATCGTCCACTTGCCATTCATTGCCCTTGCTCCATCACCGCGCCCATGAATCGCCCGACAACAACAGGATGAACCATTGATGCGAATCGCGCTTGCCGCCCTGCTCTTGCTGCCCTTTGCCGTGTCCGCGCAAGCCGCGACGCCGATCGTCGGGCGCTGGGTGACGCAGGACGAGAAGGCGCTTGTCGAGGTCGCGCCATGCGGTGCCAAGATTTGCGGGCATATCGTTCGGATGCTGCCGGCGGCCAAGGGCCTGCCGAGCAACGACGCCTATAATCCCGATCACAAGCTGCGCGCCCGCCCGCTGATCGGCCTGCCGATCTTTATCGGCTTCGTCGATCATGGCGCGAACTGGCAGGGCACGCTCTACAGCCCGGCCGATGGCCGCGTGGTCAAGGGCACGCTGGCGCGCAACCCCGATGGCACGCTCGCCGTCAAGGGCTGCATCTTCATCCTGTGCCGCAACCAGGTGTGGCAACCCGCGCCGTAACGCATTTCACCGCGAAGCGAATCGCTCTACGGTCGCACGATCACGACAACATCATCACAACGGGGAACAGGTACGATGCGCAAGTTGATGGCGGGATTCGCGGCGGTCGCGGTAACGATGTCGGCGGGTGCGCATGCCGCGCCGGCCGGGCATCCCCGGGCCGAGGCTCAGGCGCTCGAGCTCGCCAAGCAGGCGATCGCGCTGCGCTCGGTGCGCGGTCCCGACAATCAGACGCCGCAGGTCGCCGCGCTCTACAAGGCGGCGCTCGTCGCGGGTGGCTTTGCCGATGCCGACGTGACGATCACCCCGGTCGACGATACCGCCTATCTCATCGCGCGCTGGCATGGCTCCGACCCGAAGCTCAAGCCGCTGGTCATCTCGGGCCATATGGACGTGGTCGAGGCCAGGGCGGCCGACTGGCAGCGTGACCCGTTCACCCCGGTGGTCGAGAATGGCTATCTCTTCGGTCGCGGCGCGACCGACATGAAGCTCGACGGCACGATGGCGATCGCCGCGCTGATCGAGCTGCGCCGCTCGGGCTACAAGCCGCGCCGCGACATCGTCATCGAATTTTCGGGCGACGAGGAAACGGTGATGAAGACCTCGGCGATCATCGCCGACAAGCTCGCCAATGCAGATCTCGTGCTCAACATCGATGGCGGCGGCGGCACCTTCGACGAGAAGACCGGCGCTCCGCTGTTCTTCACCTGGCAGGGGGCCGAAAAGACCTATGCCGATTTCCAGCTGAGCGTCACCAACCCCGGCGGCCACAGCTCGGCGCCGCGCCCGGTCAACGCGATCAACCAGCTTGCCGCCGCGCTGGTCAGGATCGGCGACTATCACTTCAAGCCCGAGGTCAGCGACCTGACCCGCGCCTATTTCGTCCAGGCCTCGAAATATGAGGAGCCGGCGATCGGCGCGGCGATGAAGGCCTTTGCCGCCGACCCGACCGACAAGGCGGCGATCGCCACGCTCACCGCCGACCCCGCGACCGTCGGCAAGATCGGCACGACCTGCGTCGCGACGATGGTCAATGGCGGCCACGCGCTCAACGCGCTGCCGCAACGTGCCACCGCCAACATCAACTGTCGTATCTTCCCCGGCCACAAGCCGTCCGAGATCATGGCCGAGCTGCAGCGCGTCGCCGCCGACCCCGCGATCACCATCAGCGACGTGACCGAAGGCTCGCTGCCCTCCGACGCCTCGCCGATGCGCCCCGATTTCGTCGCCGCGGTCGAAAAGGCGATGGGCAAGATCCGTCCCGGCGTGCCGATCTTCCCGAGCATGGCATCGGGCGCCAGCGACAGCATGTATTTCCGCAACAAGGGCATCCCCAGCTATGGCGCCAGCCCGACCTTCAGCAAGGATTCGGACGATTTCAGCCACGGCCTGAACGAGCGCACCGCCGTGTCGAACATCGCGCCCGCCATCACCTATTATCTCTCGCTGTTCACGGACCTGTCGAAATAGGCTGCGGCCAGCCGCGTGGACTATGATTCGACCGAAGCGGCGCTGTTCCGGCCCGAGAGCCGGCCAGCGCTGCCGGTCGATGCGAGCTGGAGCACGGATGCGCGCTGCGCCGAACTGGCCCGGCTCGCTTATGTCCGTGCCGAGAGCGACCCGGCGGCAGCAGCCGAATTGCGCGCCGCGCTGGCGGCCGCCGGCTATGGCGAGGTGCGGCTGTTCTTCGTGCCGCGCGACAGCGGCAAACCCGAACTCGGCGTCTATGCGCTTGGCGTGCGCGATGCCGCCGGGCGGACCTACGTCGCCTTTCGCGGCACGCAGGCCGACGACCGCGGCGATCTGATCGACGATGCCCGATTCATGCCGCGACCCTGGCCGGGCGTTGGTCGTGTCCATCGTGGCTTCTGGCGGGCGTATGACAGCCTGCGCGCGCCGATCGACGACTGGCTCGCTGAACAACCGCCGGGTCCGTTGATCGTCACCGGGCACAGCCTCGGCGCGGCGATGGCGACGCTGATGGCCGGGCTGCATCCCGAGGCCGAACTCGTCACCTTCGGTGCGCCGCGCGTCGGCGGACGGGCTTTTGCCCACGCTTTCGCCGGCCGCGCGGTGCGGCGCTATGTCGGCTGCTATGATTTCGTCACCAACCTGCCGCCGCCGATCTGGTTCAGGCACGTCGCCAAGATGCACTATGTCGATCGCCACGGCACGGTGCACTGGCCGCCGCCCGGCTTGCTCGGCCGGGTGATCGACCGGCTGATCGGCGACCTCGCCTATCTCCGTCGATCCGGCCCACGGCGCGGCCATGTCTGGCTTCGCACCGGCGCGGACCACGCCCCGATCAACTACGTCGCGGCGGTGCTGGGGAAGCGGGTCGGGCCGTGAAGGCCCCGACTGACAAAATTATCCAACGCTGAGGCGCGCGAAGCCCGCCATATTCCGCCCCTGCTGCCGGCGCCCGCGTGCCGACTTTTGTCACCCGTCCTGGGCCCTCAGATCACCTCGATCTTGTAGTGATGCCAGGCGAAGATCGCCGCCGCGCCGCGATGCGGGCGCCACGCCTCGGCCAACTCGCGGGTTAGCTTCTCCGACGGGCGCGCCTCGTGGCCGAGGATGCGGCCGATCTCGATCTGCACCGCGAGGTCGCCGGCCGGCCAGATGTCGGTGCGACCTTCGGCGAACAGCAGGTAGATCTCGGCCGACCAGCGGCCGATGCCCTTGATCCGTACCAGCGCGGCGATCGCTTCCTCGTCGTCGGCGGGCAAATGGTCGAGGTCGAGCCGGCCGCTCGTCACCTCTTCGGCGAGGCTGCGGGCATAGCTTGCCTTCTGGCGCGACAGCCCGGCCTCGCGCAGCTGCTCGTCGCTCGCCCGCGCGATGTTGCCGGGGTCGGTGAGCGGGCCGACAATGCCCTCCAGCTTGCGCCACACGCTCTCGGCCGCCTTGGTGCTGACCTGCTGGCCGACGATCGTGCGCAGCAGCGTGGCATAGCCGCGTTCGCGGATCCGCGGCTCGGGATAGCCGGCACGCGTCAGCGCCGCGGCGAAGGCCGGTTCGCGCGTTGCAAGGTCGTCGAGCGCGCTGCGCAGTTGTTCGGCGCTCAGGCCCATGTGGAGTTTCCTTGATTCGCGGCCGATCGGACGGCATGGCGGCCGCGACCCTGTAGGAGCAATTTGATGCCGAAGCTTATCGTCGTGACCCGCGAAGGGGAAGAACGCGAGATCATGGGCGAGGCGGGCCTTTCGGTGATGGAAGTGATCCGCGACGCCGGGATCGACGAGGTACTCGCGCTGTGCGGCGGCTGCTGCTCGTGCGCCACCTGCCACGTCCATGTCGCTCCGGAATTTGCTGCCAAACTGCCGAAGATGAGCGAGGACGAGAACGACCTGCTCGATTCGACCAGCGACCGCGACGAATATTCGCGCCTGTCGTGCCAGATCGCCTTCAGCGACGAACTCGACGGCCTGAAGGTGACGGTCGCCGCCGAAGATTGAGTTGGGTTCCCTCGCCCCTCTGCGAGGGGTGAGGGAGATACTCTCACTTCAGCTTGAGCACCGCCGTCGGGGCGTCCTTGGTCAGCGGGGTCGCCTTCCAGACGATCGTCTTGCGTCCCGGCGTGCCGGCGGTGGCGCCGTCCTCGTTGTTCTGGCTGACGATCTCGGCGTCGGTGTCGAGCGTGAACAGGCCGTCGAGCTTGCTCGTCTGCTGGCCCGCACCGGGCACGTTCTTGGTGCTGCTGTCATTGGCGAAGCCCGGCGCCTTGACCCGCACCGTGCCATTGGCGCGCAGCTCGACGACGACGAACGGGAACATCGCCTCGGCATCGAGATTGTAGGGGAAGACGAAGGCGTGATCGAGCGTGCCCGAGACGGCATAGTCGATCAGGAACTTGCCGTCGCCGACATAGCTGACCTTGCGGTAGCCCGCCTCCTTCGACAACGCCGCGGCAATCTCGCGGTTGCGCGCATCGGTTGCCGCCTTCTTGGCCGCGGGATCGTCCTTGTCGCCCTTTTGCAGCGCGGCGGGGCGCAGGCTCGGGCTGTCGTCGCCATCGTCGCTGCTCGGATCGGTCTTGTCGGCCGGAGTGTCGCCCACGCCCTTCATCATGTCGTCGCCGACATCGAGCGCATAGACCTCGCCGACATAGCTGAAGGCGAAGTGATGGTCGGCGTCGATCTTCAGCGTCGAGACGAACTTGCCCGGGGCAAGCACGCAACTGGCGAGCGCGACGGGCAGCAGCAGCGCCACCATCGCCTTGAACAACCGACTCATCGCGTCACCCCCGGACTTCAGCCCCGTGTCGACACCGCATAAAGCGCGATCGCCGCCGCGTTCGACACGTTCAGGCTCTCCACCTTAGGCGAGATCGGCAGGCGCGCAAGCTGGTCGCAATGCTCGGCGGTGTTGTGGCGCAGACCCTCGCCCTCGGCGCCGAGTACCAGCGCGATGCGTGCGTCGCCGATCGCCTCGGCGAGCGTCTGTTGCGTCTCGCCGGCGAGGCCGATGCGCCAGAAACCGGCCTCGGCGATCTCTTCCAGCGCGCGGGCGAGATTGACCACGCGCACCCATGGCACAAGCTCGAGCGCGCCCGAGGCCGAACGCGCGATCGTGCCGGATTCGGGCGGCGCGTGACGGTCCTGCGTGACGATGCCGAGCGCGTCGAACGCCGCCGCCGAGCGCAGGATCGCGCCGACATTGTGTGGATCGGTCACCTGGTCGAGCACGACCAGCGAGCGTTTGTCGCCGGCACCCTGTTCGAGCAGGTCGCCGAGCCACACGTCCTCGAGCGGATCGACCTCGGCGACGAGACCCTGATGCGGCGCGTCGGACGGCACCAGCCGCGCGAGATCGGTGACGTCGGCGAAGGTGATCGGGATCACCGGCGGGATGTTGAGCCCGGCCAGCGCCTCGCGGGTCGCCCACAGCTTGCGCACGACGCGCTCGGGGTTGGCCAGCGCCGCCGTGACGGCATGGCGCCCCCAGAAGCGGGGACGGCCGCCTTGCGACTGTGACGGGCGATGTCCGCGACGCGCCATGTTAAAATCCTCCCCGGAACGGGGAGGGGGACCATGCGCAGCACGTTAAAATCCTCCCCGTGCCGGGGAGGAAGGGCGCTGCTATTCATCGTCGTCACTGTACGCATAGGGATCGGTTACCACGGGTTGGGTCGGGAGCGGCGGGCGCGGCAAGGCGCGCTCGGCATTGGCCGCATTGACCAGGAAGGAAGCCAGGATGATCGATGCCTGGCGCATGTCGTCGCCCTTCAGATGGTCGAAGGTGTCGATCGAGGTGTGGTGTATCCTGCTGCCATAGTCGAGCGGATCCTGAATGAACTGGAAGCCGGGCACGCCGACCGCCTGCATGAAGACATGGTCGGTGCCGCCGGTTTTGCGGATCACGACGTTGTTCGCGCCCATCGACGCGAACGGCGCGAGCCATTCGCGGAAGATCGGCACCACCGCCTGGTTGTTCTCGACATAGATGCCGCGCACCTTGCCCGAGCCATTGTCGAGGTTGAAATAAGCCGCGAGATCGCCCCAGCCGGGCCGCGGCGTGATCGGCCAGCGGTTCGACCAACCCATGTAACGGGCGAGCCCGGTCAGCTTGGGATCGCCCGGTTTGCCGCGCGTCGCGAGATGGTTCTCGACATAAGCGAGGCTGCCGAGCAGTCCCTGCTCCTCACCCGCCCACAAGGCGAAGCGGATCGTCCGCTTCGGCCGGATGCCGGTCGCGGCGATGATCCGCGCCGCTTCCATCACCATCGCCGAGCCTGCGCCATTGTCGGCCGCGCCGTCGCCGGCGACCCATGAGTCGAGATGCGCGCCGGCCATGACGTAGCCGGCCTTGGGGTCGGTGCCGGGGATTTCGGCGATGATGTCATAGGCGTTGCGGTCGCTGTCGTCATAATGGACGACGGTGTCGATCTCGACCACCGGCGGCGTATCGGTTTTGGCGAGCCGGGCGAGGCGGCGATAGTCCTCCGCGGCGATCTCGACGCCCGGCACGACCGGCGTATCGCCGACGCCGAACAGATACCCCTCGCCGTGCACCAGCTTGCCGTCCGAGCGCGATTCGGTGGCATAGGCGAGCGCGCCCTCGCTCTTGAGGAACGCGTCGAGCTTTTTGGCGAAATCGAGCCGCTTGATCCGACGGTCTGCCGCGGCGGGGTCGTAAGTCGGTTGCTGATACTGGTCGAGCTTGGCGAGATCGTCGGCGGCGTAGCGTTTGAACGCCGCCTCGCCCGGCTCGGAGCCGGTGTCGGGCAGCGTGACCATGACGATCTTGCCCTTGAGCTGGCCGCGCCATTTGTCGAAATCGCGCTCGCGCTTGATCGGCGCGACGATGACGGGGGCCGAGATCGTGCCACCGGTCGACGGCGTCCAGGCGATCGGGATGGCGGTGAGCTGGATTGGGCGCGGCGACACCATCCGCACGCTCGACCGCTCGATCGACCAGCCGCGACCAAAGTCGAAGCCCTCGCGGTGGACCGCCTTGAGGCCCCATTCGCCGAACTTGGCCATCGTCCACGCCTCGGCCTGGCGCATCTGCGGCGAGTTGGTGAGGCGCGGGCCGATCACGTCGGCGAGATGCTCGGCGATCGGCATCACCTGGCTGCGCGTCGTGCCCTCATCGATGATGCGGTTGACCTGGCCCCGATCGACCGATTGGCCGAACGCCGGGACGGTGAGAGCGAAAAGGGTGACGGAAGCGAGCAGCAGGCGGCGCATGGCGGATCCCCCGGAGGATGGAGTGGCGTTGCATCCAGCGCTATTCGTGCGCGACGCGCGGCGCAAGCCGTTGACACGCGGCCCCTCGCTGGGCATGGGACCGCCTCGCTTTTTTGGCGGCTTATCTGGACAGGTGGCCGAGTGGTTAAAGGCAGCAGACTGTAAATCTGCCCGTGCAAGCGTACGCTGGTTCGAATCCAGCCCTGTCCACCAAAGCTACCCGCCGGGAGCTTCCGCAAATCGCCGTATCTTGCTAAAAACCTCGGTATTTCCGTTGGTTAGTGTTCGTCCGTGTGCGTCGCTGTCCATCCGATGGAATGCTGATTTGGGGGTGCCCTTGGGGGCGTCGGAAGCAGTGGGGCATTCGATACCCCAAATGAGGCGAACGATGCTGACGGACATACAACTCGAGAAGGCGAAGGCAGCGGACAGGGAGTAGAAGCTATCCGACAGCGGCGGGCTCCATTTGAACGTGTCGACGACCGCCCATCGTTCGTGGCGCTTGAAATCTCGGCCGCATTTTCAGCGGTCGTGAGTTTTGGGGCGCGGATGCTCAGACCTGCTATGTTATCCGGTGATCGCCAAGGGGTGAGAGCGCGTCGGTTGGACGCGCTGCTCCGCCCGGACCGCGGGACCGGCCGCCGTGCCGGCTCGTGCGGAGACGGTTCTACGATGCCTTGCGCGATGGCGCCACGCAGGTGAAGCTGCGGGCGTCGTCCGGCGAGCCGCTGCCGCGATAGCGCGCATAGGTCGGATAGGCGCATATCGGGCGCTGCCGTTCCGGCCATGGCGTTTGCGGTCCCGACGTCGCCGCCAGACTTGCCGGTGGCTTGTGTCCTTCGACCCAATCGACCAGCGCGGCGAAGGCGTCATAGCGGTCGGTCGCGGGCCCGCCGCTGCAGTGATTCATCCCTGGCACGGGAAACACCCGCACATAGTCGGCAGCGCGCCCCTGCGCCGCGCGGTTGACCTCATTCCACCAGGCGATCGTATCGTTGATCGAGAATACCGGATCGGAGACGCCTTGTGGCACCACCATCCTGCCACCGCGTTTGCGGAATGCCGCGAGGTCGGGTGAGCGTGCCCCGACGTCCTGCCATCCCGAGCGCGGATAGCCGTTGCCCGTCGCATAGATCGCGCGTGCATCGCGGTCGAAATCGAAGCTCAGGTGATAGGCGAGCAGAGCATCGATACCGGGACCCGGCGCCTTGGGTGGCACGGTGAAGGTCGTCGCGAGTGTCGGTGCGCCCAGCAATATGTTGATCGCCGGAATATGGCCATCGGCCGAGCCGATCTTCCAGATCCGCCAACCCATGTCCGACCAGCCCGCATCCCAGGGGAAGCCGGCGTAAAGCGGCTTGCCCGTCGTGGTGCGGACACCATCGTGCACGCGGATGAGCGCGCGGACTTGCGCCACCGACAGGCAGGAATTCCGCTTGCTTCCCGAACAGGTGCTGCGCGCGAGTGCGGGCAAGACCTTTGCCGAGGTGCAGCGGCGGAAATCACCAACCATGCCATCCCGCAGGTTGTCGTCGGCGTCGCAGGCGTCGAGCACGGCCTTGCGGACGAGCCCGAGGTCAGCGTCGCTGAACGTCGCCGCCAGCGTCGCGGGTGTGACCTGCTGACCTTTCGCCCGGGCGACCTGCGCGAAGCTCTGCGTGTCCCACGCCTCGGCGAGGGCGGCGCGCGGCAGCGAGAAACCGGGCGCGCCGGCCACGATGCCATCATAGAGTTCGGGATGGCGCTGGGCGAGCACCATACCCTCCTGTCCGCCCTTGGAACAGCCGACGAAATAGCTGAACCGCGGCGCCGCGCCATAGAAGTGCGCGATGATTGCCTTGGCCGCCCGCGTTACCGGCGCAAGCGAGGCACCGCCAAAGTCGGCGCGCGCCTGGGGATCGAACCCGAAGGCCGCCGGGCCACCGCGATCGACAATGCTGTTGGTGACATTGTCATGCCCCGCATCCTGCGAAAGCACCGCAAAGCCCTGTGCCAGGGCAGGAGTGACGTTGCCCGACAGGCGCCCGATCGCGTCGCCAATCTCGCCATCGGATCCCCCGCCGCCCTGGAAAAAGAAGCGATTGTTCCACTCCTCGGGCAAACGGAGATGAAAGCGGATGGCATAATGCTGCCCATCGCTGCCCGTACGTTCGTGCATCGTCCCGATAAGATCGCAATGCGCGGGCAGCGCGACCGCCGGCATCGCCATGCCGGGCGGTCCCGGCGTTGCGGGGGTGATGCCGGCCGGTCGATAGGTGCTGCTGACGATCCTGGTTCCCGGTTCGGGCCAGGCGCGTTGCATCGCGGTGCCGATCGCGGCGCAACGCGCTTCAAACATCTCCTTGCCCGGCGCATCGGCAGGGGCCCCGGACAGGGAGAGTTTTGCGTCAGTCGAGGACAGCAGGGCGCCCATAAGGACGCTGCCGGTCAGCAAGGCAGCGCGCATGACGATCAAAACTTCGTCGCGACGCGGACGCCGAATTCGCGTGGGGCGCCGTAGAACTCGTTGTTTCCGGATTGCCCGCTGACATAAGTCTTGTTGGCGAGATTGGTCGCGTAACCCTCGATCGACCAATCATGGACCTTGAGCGTCACCTGGGCCGACAGCAGGCCGCGGGCGCGCAGATAGTCCGTCGCCGGCACATAGAGAAGATTGGTCCAGCGCGATCCGACAAAGGCATAGTTGAGCCGCGGCGTGAGCGAGATTTGATCGCCGAGAACCACCTCATACTGGACGCCCGCATTGTACGACCATTTGGGCGAGAAGAGGTTGGGACCGCCACCAGCCGTCACCAGGAATGGCGCGTAGTTGAAGCAAACCGGGGGGTTGGATGGCGTGCCCGCCGGACATTGCGGTCCATATTGCGGGATCGAGGGCAGCGCACGGGAATTGACGATGGTGACTGCGGCAAGCTTGGAATCGACATAGGCGACGCCACCGTCGAAGCTCAACCCGCCGAACTTCGCTTGTGCCTGCAATTCGCCGCCCTTGATCGTGGCGTTCGAAATGTTGACGACGCCGCTGAGGCCAGTGCTGGGTTCGACCACGTCGAACTGGAAATCGTGATAGTCCATGTAGAAGACGCCGACCTGCGTCCGCAGATGGTTGCCGAAGAAGCTCGACTTCCAGCCGGCTTCATAGTCCCACACCGTCTCCGGGCCGAATTCCGATGTGGCCGAATTCGCGCCGCCCGGCTTGTAGCCGCGCGCAGCGAACGCATAGATCAGGCTCTCGCCGCCAAGTTTCCAGTTGATGCCGAGCTTCCCGGTCAGTCGTCCATCCTTGTGGCTTGCGGCGAGATTGGCGACCTGCAGGCCGGCGGGTCCGAAGATCGGGCCACCAGCACCGATGACGACACTGCCGCTGCTCGTCACCTTGTAGCTCGAATAGCGAATGCCGAACTGCACCTCGACGTCCGGCACGATCTTGTAGCCCGCCTGTGCGAATGCGCCGAGCGTGAGCTTGTCCTGAAAGTTGCGGATGTCGGTCGGATCGGTCGGGGAGCCGGCGAGCGACTTGATGATGACATCGATCTTGTTCTTTTGCGCATAGCCGCCGAGGATCCAGTTGAAGGCCCCCGTCGTCGGTGAGATGATGTTGATTTCCTCGGTATATTCGCGCTCGCGGACAAACTGGTCCTGGGTCTGATTCGGGCTCTCCCCGCCGGCACCGGCCAGGCTACCGCCGTCGGTGTCGTAAAGATTGTTGATGCGCTTGTTGGTATAGCCGCTCACCGAACGCAGCACGACCCCGCCGTCCAGTTCATAGCGCAGCTCCAGGCTCGCATTGGCCGCGCGCTCATGGTTGAGTGTGGGGGCGTTGTAGTTCAGCTCGCGAAAATCGGGCAGCCGGTTGTTGGCGAAAGCGGTGGTGAGGATCGGGCGATAGGCATAGCCGCCGGTATTCTTGTCGACCCACTCGACCTTGGCCAGGGCACGGAAGTGCCCGGGATTCCACATGATGCCGATGCGCCCGGCCTGTTCATCGAGGCTGTCGGGCTTGTTATGGAACGGCCCGACGTCATGGTAATAGCTGTCGCGCCACCGCGTGACGCCGGCGAACCGCACGGCGAGTGTGCTCGACAAGGGAAGGTTGACCGCGCCCTCCGCGCCGACCGCGTTGTAGCTGCCATAGCTTGCCTGGGCATAACCCTTGATCCGGTCGGTCGAGGGGTTCTGTGTGTTGATGAAGATCGCCCCGCCGGTCGAATTCGATCCGACCAGGGTGCCCTGCGGCCCACGCAGCACTTCTACCGTGCCGATGTCGTAGAAGCTTGGCGATGTGACGATCGGCGGCTGGAAAACGCCATCGACATAGGTTGCGACGCCATTTGCGACCTGCGGCGAACCGCTCGAAATGCCGATCCCACGGATATTGACGGACTGGGTCAACCCCTGGTCAGTGATCGAGAGTGACGGCGCGGCATATTGGAGGTCGCCGAGACGGGTCACCGCCTTTTCGGAAAGCGCGTCGGCGTTGAGCGCGGTTGCCGCAATCGGGACGCCCTGCAGATTCTCCGCGCGTCGCTGCGCGGTCACCACGATGTCGGCAACCCCGGTCTGATCCGTGGTTGGCGGAGGCGGCTCCGTGGTCTGCGCGGCCGCCGGCAGCACCCACAGCAATGTCGTGGCGATTGCCGTCACGGACGCGAACGCGCGATTTTCCTGTTTCATTCTATCCTCCCCATGTGCCCGTCTTTGTCGACCGGGCTTTGAACAATGATCTGCACGACGGCTTCAGTTCGAGCCGCCCGCTCAGCGGAAATGGCCTCCTTCGCGCGCGAGGATATCGTGGACGCGACCGTCGGTGCCCCGGGGGCCGGCGAACGACCTCCCCCGATAGCCAGCGTCTCATCGATCGGCCTTGTCCGCTTCCGTATCGATCCGACGCGCGTGGTGAGACGCCTCGGCGCTGGTCCGGCGATGACCATCATGAGCCCGTTCCTCCCGAAGCCGCGTCTCGTGCGCGCTTTTCAGGGCAGAGGCTAAAGCCTTGGTCGCGCTAAAACAGAGCCCGATTAACGGGGCGACCCGGTGCCGCGAATCTATCCGCCGGGCAGGCCAACGCCCTGAATCGCCTGCCCGGCGGTGATGTACCAGGTCACCAGCAACGCACACAGCAGGGCTGCGGGCAGAAGGCGCGCGGTGCGCCGATAGGTGAAGACCGTGAGCATCGCACAAGCGCCGAGAATCGGCACGAACTGGATGGCGAGGATCGTGTATAGACCGGCGGCCGGCGTCAGGAGCGTGCCGCGAAGAAACAGCGGCACATATTCGGCGGCAAGGAAGACGATGAAGCCGCCGCAGAGCGCGAGAACGACCTGGCCATATTGCCGCAGCGCGCTCCCCGTAGCGACGAGGCTGGCCTGAAGCGGCGAGAGCAGCAGGAGGAATAACAGCACGTAAAAGGGCAGATAGGCGAGAAACAGCCCGAAGCGCTGTGCGTCCAGCGGCTTCAGTCCCAATATCCAGAAGCGATAGTCGACGGTGAACAGCCAGGCGGTCGTCGCGACGAGGGCATAGGCAATCAGCAGGGTTGCGACCGCGAGTCCCAGCACCAGCGGCGCCTGCGACCGATCGAGCAAGGGCCGTTTTGCACGCCACCGTGCAATCCCGAACAGCAGCGCCGACTGGACGATGCCCCAGAAGGCCGTGGCGGTCGTGAAGCTTTGCGTGAAGGGCCCGAAATTGGGGATCATCGCGCCGAGCATGATCAGCGGGAGGTAGAGCAGGGCCGTCAGCAGGATCGGTAGCGTGATCGACCATCGCGGCATTCGGGCCAGGTCGCCTGAAGCGCCGGGTTGCGCTCGCAACGATGCGAACGCCGGCAGCCTGAGACAGGTTTCGAACGCGCCCGCCACGAAGAGCACGAATCCAATCAGCGCGACCAGCGTGGCGGCTTCCTTCCAATACCAGATCTGACCCGCAACGGGCCGATCGGTACCCAAGGTGCGGTCGAACCAGTCAGCGGCGAGGGCGACCGCTGCCGGCGAGAAGTGTGCGCCCGCGTGGCTGACCGGCGGTGCGTAATAGACGCGCGCGGTTCCCGTCGCGATCGATCCATAGATCTCGCCCGGGCGGACGGGTTGCGACGTGCCGAACAGCGCCATCAATTTGGGGGCGCTGCCAACCGTAAAGCCGCTCGTTGCACCCCACATCGTCGGCGCGAATTCGTCGAACCTGCCCTCGATCAGGGCGAGATTGCGTGGATAGGTCGCCGTGCCCTCGGGCGCGAACGGCTTGCCGACCGACGACCCGACCAGAACGAGCGCGCGATAGCCGTCCGGCAAGGCTTCCGCCGCACGGTCCACCGTCCATCCGCCCATGCTGTGGCCTTCCAGCCCGATACGCGTCTTGTCGACAAAGGGCAGGCTACGCAGATAGCGGAGCCCATCCGGGCCTCCGAAGCCGTTCTGGAAGGCGCGGCCGCCGCTATAGCCGTGGCCGGTCTGATCCATCGCCAGCACCACGAAGCCGCGTCGGGCGAACTCGATTGCGAAAGCGTCCTGGGTTTCGCGCGAATTGAAATAGCCATGCACGGCAAGGATCGCTGGTGCGGGCGTGGCAGCCCGGGCGCTTGCCGGCACGTAGAGCAGCGCGCTCATCCTGGTGCCGTCCTTGCCCGTGAAACGGATGTCGCTTACCCGAACGCCACCGCTCGACTGGACCAAGCCGGCCGCGGCACATCCCAGCACTGCCAGGACCAGGCCGACGATCAGAAGTTGTCGCCGCAGGAAATGCCCCAGTGCCTTCATCTCGCCTCTCCCGCTTTCATATGTGGCGCCGTCTTTCGATCTCCGACGGCCATCAGTGTCGCCCGGCAATGAACCAGCGGCGGCCCCAATAAACAGGGCCCTGTTGAGGCGAGCATGCGGGCCTGCGCTTTCGCTACCAGCTTCGCATCATTGCGGCCTGGCAGCGGAGATGCGCATCGCGGCTCGAGCGCGGCGTGCCCTTCTTGATGTTGGCAACGATCGTCCGGCTGGCGGCCATCAGGGCACGCGCCTGACTATCATCGAGGTCGGCGGCGCGGGTGCGATGGAGGATGACGTGACCGGCAAAGCAACGAGCAAGCAGATGCAGCACCGGGTTGGCGCCCGTGTCGCACAGGGCGCGTTGCAGAAGATACCAGTGCATGCCCAACTCGGTCGAGGTCACGCTGCCCTCCATGCGCGCCAAATGCTCGTCGAGGCACCCCGCAGCCCCGGATGAAAACCGGGTGTGCGCCAGTTCGATCGCGGCGGCGGTGGTCGCGCGGACTATCTGGTCGCACTCCGCAATGTCGGCATGGTGGCTCGAAAGATGTGCGCTGACGACACGCATCGCGAGGCTCGACCCCGCCGCGCGGAGGACGATGCCGCCGCTCCGCCCGCGCTTGCTGGTGGCGATGCCGTGATCCTCCAGGATTCGCACGGCCTGGATCATCACCGGCAGCCCACAGCTGAATCGCTCGCACAGGTCATCCAAGGATCCGATCCGCGCGTCTTCGGCGGTGTCGGGGCCAGGACAAAATTCGCGCGCGATCGCAAAGGTGATGCGCTGCGCGCGCGTGTCGCCTTTCGGATGATGAGTGGCAATGGCTGGTCCCGCCGAGACCCCCAGTTGTTGTAACGAGGCCCAGACAAGGCTGGCGCCGGGACCGCGACCGGCAAGCAATGCGTCGGGCAGCATGGCTCTGGCTTCGTTCGCCACATGGGCGAGGTTGGCGATATCGCCCAGCGCCGCGGAAAGCGCGCCAATCGCCGCGTCCTGATCGACGCTCGAAACCAGAAACCCGCCGGTGCTGCCGCGCCGGATCTCAAGCGCGCCGCGCGCCGCGAGGATGCGCCCCGCTTGGCGGATCGAGCGCCGTCCGACCTCGAACGTGCTGGCCAAAGCAGTTTCGGTCCCCATGAATTGGCCAGGGATCCATCCCGAAGCGCGGATGCGATCTTCGAGCATATCGGCGATCGTCGCGGCGCTTCGAATCTGTGTGGTGCCCGGTTGCCCTTCGATCACGCGAAAAATCTGGCGCGCCCGGGCACGAACGCGAAACTGGCTCAACAGATGGCGTTCCGGACGCGTTCCGCAATCCGCTTCCGGGTTCGAATATGCCTCCCCCAACCTGTTTCATCCTCCTCTCGTTCGGTCCAATATGACCGGGCGGCTTCTTTTCTTGTCGAACCGCATTCCGGAATGAACTGAATCACGTCAATCGCCGGCGGTACCGGGTCGGCATCGGATCGCCTCCGATTTTACTCCGACTGTAATAGAATTCCCGCCAGAAAACAGGGCCCGGATTGGGTCGAGAACGTCACCCGCTTCCGCAGGCGTTCAAAGTGCCAGCGGAGCCCGTCTGCGACATGGGTGGGATGTGTTACCGGGACACGACCCCGAAGCCCAGCGCACATCCCGGCTCATGAAAACCTACACCACTGCCCGGGACACGACCGCCTCGGGTGTCATCGACGGGCACGCGCTACGCAGCGAAAGCCGATGTGAGAGGTTGCCGTATCGACCATTTGCGGGTGTCGCGCAGCAGGGCGATAGCGCTGACAATAATTGCGTGCGCACAGGTGCGAACCACCCTTGAGCACCTTTCGGCCGATGCGGACGCCCGGCTGGGTTGAATCGAAACTGTCCTTCAACATGCCGCCGCGCGGATTCGCGACGGTGCAGCAGGCGCCGGGCTTCTTCTTTTTCATCGTGCCCGGCCGCTCGCACCACCAGTCCCGTGTCCACTCCCAGGTGTTGCCGATCATATCGTAAAGTCCAAAGCCGTTGGCCGGATAGCTACGGACCGGTGAAGTGCGCTCCCACCCGTCTTCCATCGTGTTTGCGAACGGAAACTGGCCCTGCCAGTAATTTGCCATCATCGTGCCATCGGGCGCCAGTTCGTTGCCCCAGGCAAATTCCGCGCCCTCGATCCCGCCCCGCGCAGCATATTCGAACTCGGCCTCGGTCGGCAGGTCCTTGCCCGCCCATTTGGCAAAGGCCCTGGCATCGGCATAAGCGACGTGAACGACGGGATGATCCCATAAATCGAGATCGTCGAGCGTGGTTTCCGGTCCCAGCGGATGCTGCCAGTCGGCCCCGAACATGAAGTCCCACCAGAGATAGGGGTTGGACGTGTCTACCAGCGTCGCGGTCTTCTTGAACACCAGCGAGCCGGCGGCGCCCATGCCCTCCAGCATTCCGGGATAGTCCTTGGGATCAGGCGCGATCTCGGCGACCGTAACATAGCCGGTCGCCGCGACGAACCGTGCATAGTCCCGATTGGTAACCGGCACTTCGTCGATCCAGAAATCATTGACGGAAACGCGCCGCAGCGGCGCTTCTTCCGGATAGAAGCGCTCGGATCCCATCGTGAAGCTGCCACCTTTCACCAGCACCATATCCGGGCGAGTGCGCGGTGCGGACCGATGGACCTGCGACCTGGTCAAAATGCTGCTTCCTTTCACGCGGTGCGACCGCCGGTTCAACGGACGAGACGAAGGCACGCCTCGCCTTCCAACTTCCTGCCATCAACGTATCCGCGCAAGACCTGTGCCGCCTTTTCATGACCTGCGGGCAGGCCAGGAAAGCGCCACGACAGTCAGTCCGCCGTGATCCTGTACCGTGCGGGATTCTGCTCAATGACCGGCATACCGCCTGAAAGGACGAGCTGGTAATTTTCGAGCTGGGGATCAACGGTCCGCCGCATCTCCTCCAGCATCAACTGCTTCATCCGCTCCGCGCTGGCGCGATGGGCGGGGTCGTCGATCAGGTTGATTCGCTGGCCGGGATCCGCCTGCAGATCATAGAGCGCAAGCGGATAACCTCGGACATATTGGTCGACCCGCGCCGCTATCCGCGCGTCCGTTTCCGCCGCCTTCGCCATCGCCGGATAAGTCAGGCCCCACATGCTCTCGATCCTGAGCCTTGTCTTGCCATTCGCCCAAGCCGTGAAATGAAACGCGTAACGCTTGTCCTGAAGCGTGCGTGACGGATAGAGCCATCCGCTCGACACATAGTCGACATAAGACATCACGAAGGGCCGTTCGCTCCAGCGTTCGCCTTTCAGCCCAGGCAGCCAGCTCTGACCGTCCAGATTGGCTGGCGGTTTCACGTTCAGCAGGTCAAGTAGCGTTGGCAGGATGTCGAGATTCGACGCCAGGATGTCGTGCCGCCGGGGTGCGCCCATGCCGGGATAGCAAAGCACCACGGGCGTGCGGATACCGTGATCGTAGCAGGTCGCCTTGGCGAACGGAAACGGCATGCCGTGATCGGCGACGAACAGGATGATGGTGTCGTCGGCCATGCCGCTGTCGTCGAGCGCCTTCACTATGTTGCCGACCGCGATGTCGAGGCGCTGGGCGGAATTCCAGTATTGCGCGATCTCTGCCCGGACATCGGGCAGATCATCGAGGTTCGGCGGGATGTCGACGTCCGACGCGCCCAGCGAATGGGGAATGCGATAGGGGCCCGTCTGGCCGTGATCGAGTTCCTCGGCATCGGCGCTGCCGTAGAATGGGCGATGAGGATCGTTGATGTTGCAATTAATGAAGAACGGCTTGTACTGCGCCTGCGCCTCGGCGATCGCCAGCCGCGCGAAATCGGCATGCAGCATCGGGTGCCGGTCCTTGCCCTCCTGCTTCATGTCCCACGGGAAGGACGAGGCTGGCTGCATGTGTCCGATCTTGTGGCTGGCCGCGCAGTAATAGCCTTCCGCCGACAGGATCGAACAGAGCGTCGGCGTGCCCTCGTGCATGGGGAAGAAGCCGTTGCCGCCGTTACGATGCGGAAGCAGCCCGCTCATGAACGCCTGGCGCGATGGCATGCAGATCGGCGCAGCCGTGCGTACCTGCTCGAACACATAACTGCGTGCTGCCAGTGCGTCGATGTTGGGCGTAAGATCATTGCGCCCGTTCATGAAGCCCAGGGCGGACCAGTCGATGTCGTCGCCGGTGATGAGCAGCAGGTTTGTCCGTTTGCGCTTGTCGCGCTGCACATAATCGTGGGCAAGCGCCGACCCCGGTGCGAAGGAAAGAGCACCGATGGCGACCCCAGCGCACAACAGCTGACGTTTGCTAAAATGCATGCTGCGCTTCCTGTCAGTAGACAAATTCTGTTTTCCGATCGCCGATCATGATTTCGCGCGTCGAGTGGAGCGGCCATAGTGGCTTGGGCAGGCTCGCATCGAAGCGATCCACCTTCGCCTTCATGGCGCGCACGCGCCCCGGTTCGGCCTCCGACAGATCGTTACGCTCCCACGGATCGGCCTCGATGTCGTAGAGATGCGTCTGCTTCCAGTCGTCCGAGTGCCAGAGCTTGTAGCGCCCTTCGCGAATGACACGAACCGGCCGCTGGTCCCACATCAGGGTCCGAACCCGCGCCCCCGGATTATCGATCGTGGAGATGAGGTCGCGCCCCTCGAGATCGCCCGGAAGGGGCCTCCCGGGTACCACTGCGTCGAGGATGGTCGGGACGATGTCCATCGAGCTGACCGGTGCGTCGATCGTCCCACGTGTCTTCAACCCATCGGGCCAGGACATCATGAACGGCACGCGGGTTCCGCCTTCCAGATAAGTGAACTTTCCCGCCCCCCAGGGATGATATTTGCTGCAATATCCGAATTGCACCGGGCAGCCGTTGTCCGACAGGAAAACCACCAGCGTGTTGTCGCGAACGCCCGCATCGGTGAGGGCTTTCAAGATCTGGCCCACGCCGACATCAAGAGCGTCGATCATCGCGACATAGGTGCGCCGCGCCGGATCAGTGATCTCGCTATGCCGATCATAATAGATCTGTGGCACCTGCAGCGGCCAGTGCGGAGCGTTATAGGCGACATAGCCGAAGAAGGGCTGCTTGCCTGCAGCGCTTCGCCGGATGAAATCGACGGCGTGCTCGGTGATAGATTCGGTGAGATAGCGGTGTGGCTGCTCCACGATCCGCATGTTCGGCCCCTCGAACAGCCGCCCGCCGCCTTCCCGCTCTTCCGGCTTGTAGCGATCGGCCTTGGTCGGAGTGGTAACGATGCCCGGCGTTTTGGGATCGGCGTAGATCGTCTCGCCGGCCAGAAACCCGAAGAACTCGTCGAAACCACGGCGCGTGGGGTAGAATTGCGGGTCCGCGCCCTGATGCCATTTGCCGAACACGCCGGTATGATATCCCAGCGGCTTCAGGCGCTCGGCGATCGTCGGGACGTTGGTCGGAAGGCCAGCGCCGGCATTCTCATTCCCGCGATCGACGATGTTGTACATGAAACCGAACCGCATCGGCATCCGTCCCGACAACAGGCCGGCGCGCGACACAGCGCAAACCGAGGCCGTCACATAGCCGGCGGAAAAGTTGACCCCCTGCCTGCCGATGCTGTCGATATTCGGAGTTTGGATCGTGCCGGCGCGGTTGATCGAGACGTCCGGCCAAGGCAGGTCGTCCGCCAGAATGACGATGACGTTGGGGCGACTGGCTTCGCGCGCCTGTGCCTTTGCCGAAGGCGGCGGCGATGCTGGCTGGGTGCCGACGCATCCGGTGATCCCGATCATGCTGGCCGCAGCGGCAAGCGCAACGAGCGTCTTGGCCCTCATCCTTCGCCTCTCCCTTTTTCGTGCATGGCGTCCAGGTCGAAGATTTTCATGGACGGCTGGTAGCTGCCGGTCAGGATCGCTTCGAGATAGATGGCGCAGTTCTTGACGAACATGTACCGGTCCTCCTTGGCGGCCGTGATGGCCGGGAGCACCTGCCGCGCCTGATCCGGCTCCACGTAGGTGAGGGCATTGATGGCCTGCAGCCTTACCGGCTCCGACTGGTCTGCGCCGAGCAGCGCGGCGAGCGTGCGGACCCCCTCATCAGCCATTCCGACATGGGTCGCCGCCTCCGCCGCGACAATGCGAACCTGCGGCCCGCTATCATCCCGCATGGCATTGCGGATCGCCGGAGCGGCAGCAACTGCGGCATCTTTCAGAATGAGCAGGCCGGTCGCCGCCCAGTAGCGCACGACCGGGTTCGCATCGGTCAGCAGCCCGGCATAACGCGCCACCTCCGCGGGATCGCCATGTACGGCCGATGCAGCCAATGCCATGATCGACTTCAATGGATAGGCGCCGGGCTTGCGGCTGGCTTCATACCCTTCCGCTGACATGCCTTCGGGGACGAAGCCATTGTCGTTGATCGACAGCATCTGCGTATCAAGCGCTGTGCTCATCGCGGCGATGCGCTCGCGATGAGCCGGATCGTCCGCCAGATTGCGCACTTCGTCCGGATCGGTTTCCAGATCGTAGAATTCTTCGGCGGGTCGGGTCGCGAAGAAGCGGCGTTGCGCCGCGTCGCACGTGCCGGCGAGAAAGGCCCGCTCATAGGCCTGATAGCCTTGCGCCAGCCATGCAAAGGCCTGATGCTGGCCGCAGGGACGATGCGGCGCATAATTGCGGATATAGCGGTAACGGCCATCCGTCACCGTGCGCACGAAATCATAGCGCTCGTCCATCCGGTTGCGCATGCCGAAGGCATAGCGCTGGGGCGGCGCCCGGCGGGTACCGAGAAAAGCGTGGCCTTGCATGGTTGCGGGCGCCCGATGTCCGGCGAGCGACAACAGCGTCGGTGCAAGGTCAATGAAGCTGACCGGCGCACTGACCGCCGTGCCCGGACGCTGGGTTGTGAGGTGCGAAAATTTTGGCGGAACGCGCACGATCATCGCGCAGCGCAGCCCCTCGTCATAACAATAACGCTTCGAGCGCGGCATGACGCCGCCATTGTCCGAATAATAGAAGACGATGGTGTCGTCGGCGAGCCCATCGGCTTCCAGTTCGGCGAGGCGCGCACCTACCTCGCCGTCCATCCGCTCCATGAGGTTGTAGTAGCTGGCATAGTCCTGGCGAATTTCCGGCAGATCGGGGAGGTAAGCCGGAACCCGCACGTCGCTCGGCTTCACACGCCCCTCCGTGGGCTTGAAGATGCGCGATTCATGCGTGGTCATCAGGTTGAAGACCGAAAGGAACGGCATTCCCTTTGGTCGATCACGCCAGTGGGCGGCTGATCCCTGCCGGTCCCAGATGGCCATCGGATCGACATCGCAATTATAGTCGGTCTTCGGGTTGTTCGTACAGAAATAGCCCGCCTCGCGCATCAGTTCGGGATAGGTGTGAACGAAGCCGGGGAGGTGCGCCCGCGCCCGCATGTGCTCGGCCGGGCCACAGCTTTCGGGATACACACCGGTCAATATCCCGAAACGCGACGGCGCGCAGACCGGCGCGTTGGAATAGACGTTCTGGTAGAGAATGCCCTCCCGCGCCAGCCGGTCCAGCACGGGCGTATGCGCCAGTCGGTCGCCATAGGCGCCGATGAACGGATTATTGTCCTCGCTGACGATCCACAAAATGTTGGGTTGCGGGCCTTTCCCGGCGCCGCTTGCTGAAGAAGCGGCCGTGGCGACGGCCAGGGCTGCCGCGCCTGCAAGCACTTGCCTGCGGTTGGTGATGGCGCTGCTCATTTCCCGGTCCCCCGATCCGGAACGTAGGTCTTACCGGCCTCGTTTGCCTTCAGCTTGGCCTCGGAATCGGGGAAGTAGCCGTTGAAGAGCGTGGGCAGATTGGGCTTGGTGTACCACTCGGGCGGGAAGTCGGCGGCGTGCAGGCCGTTCACATTGCGATTGACCACACCTTCGCTGAACTTCTCGGTATAGGGAATATCATGCTTGCCCTCGCGGTTGGCGAGTTGGTCGAACAACGCCTTGCGCAGCGCGATCTTCGTTTGCAGATATTCGGGGTCGTTGATGAGATTGTGCAGTTCGTTCGGGTCTTTGCGGACATCATAGAGTTCCTCGATGTCCCATACGCCCTGATACTGGATGTACTTCATTCCGTCGCGTTCGATGGCGAAGGTCGTGGGCGTCTGCGGAAACGAGACGTCCCAATAATATTCGTAGACGAAATCACCCGGCTTCCATTCGCTGATCGGCAATTTGCCTTCCGCGAGCGAAAGGAAGCTCGTGCCCTCCATCTGCGGGGGCTTTTGGATTCCGGCGACCTCGAGGAAAGTAGGCGCAAGATCGAGATTGCGGACCAGAGCCCTGTCGACGACTCCGCCCGGCACCGTCCCCGGCGCATAGACGATCATCGGAACGCGCACGGAGGGTTCATAGGCATTGCGCTTGTCGATCAGACCGTGATCGCCGATCAGGAAGCCATTGTCCGAATAGAACACGATCATCGTGTTCTTTTCGAGGTGGTTATCACGAAGATATTGGCGGATTTTCCCCAGGCTCTCATCGACAGGCGACAAGGTCGCGTAATAATCGCGAACATAGTCCGTCATTTTCTGGTCGGTATGGTAGGGATAATCGACGCCATGCCAGCTGTTACGCTGATTGCGTACCCAGATGGGTTTTCCTTCGTTGTTTTCAGGTGTGTTGGCGGCCGTGGCCGGCAAGGTGATCTTTAGATCCTTATACTGATCCTTGTAGCGCGGTGGCGGCTCGGGATAGGAATGCACCGCCTTGTGGCTGAGGTAGAGGAAGAAGGGCCTGGACTGGTCGCGACCCTTTTTCAGCCAGTCCAGCGCATAGTCCGTCAGTTCGTCGGTGATATAACCCGTGCGGTCGACGTGCTTGCCGTCGACGTTGAGCTGTTGCCGCTTGCCGGCAGCGACATCTGCGGGCGACAGGCGCTCGGTCGGCCAATAAGTGCCCTGCCCGGCAAAACTCACCCAGCGATCGAAGCCCGGCCGCGGCGCATCGGTCGCGCTTCCCATATGCCACTTGCCGAAGAAGGCCGTCTGATAGCCCGCCTCCTGCAGATAGCTTGGGAAGAAGATCAGACCTTTCTCGCTGGAATTGCTGTTGTCGATCACCCCATGGTTGCGCGCGGTTTCGCCGGTCAGAATGGTCGCGCGGCTCGGGCTGCACAGCGATGACGTCACCACCGCATTGGGGAAATAGGTGCCGTGCTTGGCGAGAAAGTCGATATTCGGCGTGTTCAGGCCCGGCGTCAGAAAGCCCATCGCGTCGAAGCGCAAATCATCGACCAGGATGAAGATCATGTTCATCGGCTGGTGGGCCGCCTTCGGCGCCTGTCCGACCGCCGCACTCGCGGGCATTGCCGCCGGGGCCTTGGCGCCACAGGGTGAGATGGCGGCAATCACCGCCGCGCCGGTCAATGCAACCTTGCAGATCGTCTTGCCAAACCCAGTCATGACTTAGCTCCTTTGCCCGATCGGGCATTCGCCGCATGGTGCCGAAGACTTTTGCGGCAGTGCGTGAACATCACCATCGCAGCTGCTCCAGCCCACAAAACGGATCCACCGGGCTGATCCCCGTGAACGGCTCCTTGCCCAGCAGGCGATCGACGAGTGCAAGTTGCTGCGCGGGCAACGGGCTGTAGGCGTTGATACAGGTGCCGTAGTTCGGGGCATCGTAAAGAAAATAGGGCTGCCCGAACGAAATCAGGATGGTCGGCACCTCCTTGTTGAAATGCGCCATTGCCTTGCGTGGACCGCCGTGCAGCCGCGCGAAATCGAGATGGATTTCGCCCAGACTGGGGGTGGCTTCCTGTCCGACGAGATAGAGGATGAGATCGGTGTCTTCCGGTGTCGGAAAGGCTTCGGCTTCGAAGGCGCGAAGCTCGAACCCGGCTGCCCGAAGCGCCTGTTCCAGAGGCTCGAAATTGCGTTCGATCGCGCCCGAAAAAAAGCTCCAGCCGCTTTCGGCAACCACCACCACGCGTCGATGCCGGACGGGGTCGATCGGCAGGAGGCCATCGACATTCTTCACGAGCGTGAGCGAACGCGCGCCGGCGTCCCGTGCGGTGGCGACATGCTCCGGTTGGCAGAGAATCTCGCGCAACTCCTCGAGCGGCGCGATCCGCTCGTCCAGCGTGCGGCGATGGATGCCCAGCTTCGCCTTGAGCGAGAGCATGCGCGTGACCGCCTCTTCGAGGCGCGCTTCGCTGAGCCTGCCCTCGCGAAGCCCCTTGAGGACGAAGGCCATGTCCTGCGCGGGGTCGCGGCTGAACAGAAAGGCGTCGCAGCCATTCTGGATGACCGCCGGGGCGGCCGCCTCGCGCTCGCTCCAGCTTGTGAGACCACCCATGACCGTGGCATCCGAGACGATGAGGCCGCGAAAGCCGAGCATATCCCGCAGCAGTACTCGGTTGAGCAGATCAGATACGGATGCAGGACAAAAAGCATCGCGACCCGCATCGGGATCCAGTGCCCGGGCGAAGGCGGGAAGCGCGATGTGCCCGGACATCACGGTCATGACGCCGTCCGCGATCAATTGCCGGTAAACGCGGCCGAAACTCTCTTCCCATGCCGCCATGTCCAGCATGTTGACCGAGGTGGCGAGGTGCTGATCGCGATCATCGATGCCGTCGCCTGGCCAATGCTTGGCAGTGGCTGCCATGCCATGGGCCTGCAATGTGCGGACATAAGCGCGGGCGTGCTTCAGCACCATGTCCACGTCCGCGCCGTAGGAGCGCGTGCCGACGACCGGATTGCGGAAAGCCCGGCTGATGTCGACCACCGGCGTGAACGACCAGTCATAGCCCAACGCCCGACACTCTACCGCGACGATCCGCGCGAGACGCTCTGTCATCTCGATGTCGTTGATGGCGGCGATCCCGAGCTGATTGGGAATGCCGGTGGCGAAGGAGTAGCTCAGCGTGCCGCCCTCGATATCCCCGCTCAGGATCGGCGGCACGACGCTGTTCTCGATGATCTGCCGCGTCGCGCGCCATGTGGCTGCGAGATCGGCGGTCGGAAAGCGATGTACGCCGCCCGCGTTCAGCGCGGTGATTGCCGAAACTTCCTCTGCGCTATCCTCACGCGTCGACAATATGAAAAGCTGCGCGATCTTGTCTTCGACCGACAGGGAGTCGCGCGTCCGCTCGACCCAGGCAATGTCCTCCGGCGCAAGGGCAAGCGGATCGGGCATGGGGTCGGCGCGGCTTATCGCGTGCAGCGCATCGGCATATTTCACTGGCTCGCCTCCCGGGCGAGGCCGGTCATGCCAAAAACCAAGGCCGCGAGAGCGAGGGGGGAGGCAACCAGGCAGACGAGCGATATCGAGTAGCCGACCATTGACGGATCGGCGAAGACATAATCGGTTACAAGGGCAACCGCCGTCGGACCCATGGTTGCGCCGATCACATTGATCACGAGCATGTAGATGACCGAAATCTGCGCCCGCATCGAATTGGGCGTGAGACCCTGAAGTGCGGCGAGTCCGCCACCGAAATTGAAACCGGCAAAAAAGTTCATGCCCCCGATCGCCGCCAGCGCCAGAAAAGGCGTGGGCATCAGAGGAAATCCGATGGTGAGCGGGATGAGCACGCTAAAGCCGATGATCGCTGCTTCGAGATTGCCTCGCGTGCGGCCAAGCCGGTTGAGTTTGCCCGCCACCAACCCGCCCACGAGCGCGCCGGACGTTCCGCAGAAAAAGACGATCAGGCCATAGGCGTGCCCGATCTGGCTGATCGACATTCCGTATGAGCGCTCCAGGAAGACGGGAATCCAGGCACCCGTGCTGTTCCCGACCAGAATCATGAGCGCAAATCCGACCATGATGCCGAAATAGGGTCGCGCGTGGCGGCGCAACTGGCCGAACAGGTCCGCAATGGGGGTGCCGCGTCCAGGGGCCGCGACGACTCCGTGGCGCATGGGTTCGCGGACCAGCGTCATCGCCAGCGCGAGCAGGATACCGGGTAGTCCAAGCAGGAAGAAGATCACCTGCCACCCCTTGACCATGCCGAGCAGCGGGATGGCCACGGACTCTCCCGGCGGGATGGCGCCTGCGATCAGGCCACCCAGGATCAGCGCACCAGCGCCACCGAAATAGACGCCCATGTTGTAGACGCCCATCGCCAAAGCGAGGCGCTCCTTGGGGAAGCAATCGGCGAGCATCGAGTAGCCGGCGGGGCTGAGCCCACCTTCGCCCGCGCCCACCGCGACCCGTGCGGTGAACAACGTCGCATAGGAGCGCGCAAAGCCGCAGCAGGTCGTCGCCACGCTCCAGATCAAGATGGAGCCGACGACGATGTTCCGGCGATTGGCGCGGTCCGCGACCCACGCGATGGGAATACCGATCGCCACGTAGAACAGTGTGAAACTCAGGCCGTAAAGCAGGCTCATCGCCGTGTCGGACACGCCTAGATCGTCCTTGATCGGCTGAACCAGGAGCGAGAGCGCCTGCCGATCGACAAAGGCAAGCGTATAGGCGAGCATGAGCAGCAAGGCGGTGATCCAGGCATGGCGTTGAGACGGCCACACCGCTGTGATCTCCTCGCTTCTGCCCAAGGCTTTGGTTGCGCCTGACACCAATTCAGTCCTCCCCTGAGGCAAGTCGCTGCTGCGATCCGTTCACCTCCGGGCATTGCATTTCAGCAGGCTTGCCCGAAGGGTCGACGCAATAACATATTTACCGCTAAATCGTACGGATTTATGGGCTGTTGTCAATGAACCATCGGGCGGCATAGAAGCGAGAGATGACGAAACGCGTGCCTCGTAGAAGCAAAAACAACGTGACGATGGCGGACGTGGCCAACTTGGCCGGCGTCTCCACGATGACTGTGTCCAATGTCCTGAACAATAAACCGAGCGTTCTGCCCGCAATGCGCGAGGCGGTGCTCCAGGCCATCCAGAAGCTCAACTATCAACCCAATGTAGCGGCTCGAGCCCTGGCCAGTGCCGGAACGATACAAATCGGTCTTCTCTACCGGGATGTTGAAAGCGCGATTTTGAGTGCGATGCTTGTTGGAGCGTTAAAGGCTTCAGCCAAATTCGGTTTCCAGTTGATCATTCGAAGCTATGATGAGGCTAGCCCGCTCGATGATGTAGCGGCCTTCGCGGTTAGTGGTATCGATGGTCTGTTGTTGCCACCACCCTTGTGCGAACTGGTTAGCTTCAGCGGCATTTCCGTAAGACTCAGCATTCCGATGATCGGCTTGGCCCCAGGCGTCGATTTGCCCAATTTTCCTTCCGTGCGTATCGACGATGAAGTCGCGGCCTATGAGGCGACTTGCCTGCTGCTCGATAAGGGGCATCGTCACATCGGCTACGTGAAGCTGCCCGGTGCAATGGTCGGACAGACGAGGCTTTCGGGCGTGAGGCGAGCCTTGGAGGAGCGTGGACTCAAGCTGGATGAGCGCTTCGTCTGGGAAGCGCGACCGCTATACGATGCGGGGCTCGCGCTTGCAGAAGTGGTTTGCAGAATGCCGGCGCGGCCGACCGCAATAATGGCGGGAAGCGACGATATCGCTGCGGCGTTCGTCAATGTGATGCACCGCTGCGGCTTGCATGTGCCGGAGGATATTTCGATCGTCGGCTTCGACGATACACCGATCGCCGTGAAGATCTGGCCTACGCTTACGACTGTCCGCCAGCCCTTGGCGCAAATCGCCGAAAAGGCGACGGAGCGGCTGATCCAGGCAATCCGAAATCCCGATCGCGGCGGCAACGACGTAATCTACATCCCGCATGAGATCGTTCAGCGCTCCTCGGTCGCAACGCTCCCAAATCCCTGAAGTCGCCTAACGAAAGGAGGGCGGTGGATCGCCCCACCGCCCTCCTCGCCATGAATTGCGAAAACCGTCGTTGTCATACTGCCGGTGTCGCCAAACTCGCGTGACCCGGCTTGGTAGATCGGTCTTTCCGAATTTGCTGGGCGGCAAAAATCAAAAATGCGCTGATGCGCGTACGCCCCAGTAACGCTCGCCGTCGCGCAGGACCTGCTGATAGAGACGTCCTCCATTGAAGGTGGAATTGAAGAGGTTACCGGTGAAGTTCTTGTTGAACAGGTTCTTCACGAAGAACGAAAGACTGTAGGCCTTATCCTTCGATTCCAGGCCCACCGCGGCGTTGACGACGGCGTAACCGCCCTGAATGGTCAGGGGATCCTGATCCAATCCATATTGCACCTTCGTCTGATAAACGACGTTTGACTGTACAAAGCCGTCAAAGGGCGCGGAGTCGCCGAAAGGAACGGTCTGACGCACGTAGAGTGTGCCACGGAAATCAGGCGCGTTGGGCAGGGCGCCGCCGTGCAGGTTCTGCGCCCCGCCAACGCATCCTTGGGCTGCGGTCTGGCCGGTATAGCAAGGTCCGATGGGGAATGAATCGATATGCGCATCTGTCAATGTGCCGCCAAGCGAGATATCGAGCAGCCTGTTCGGCTTGAGCGTGGCTTCCAATTCGATGCCGCGGGTCGAGACGGAGCCGGCGTTGAGGAGGTAGAAGGAAATATCGCCGGGCAACCGAGCCTGGGACTGATAACCCTGATATTTCGTATAGAACAGGGCGCCGTTAAGCGACAAACGCCGATCACGCGTCTGAATCTTCGCCCCGATTTCAAACGCATTGGATGTCTCGGCGTTCACAGGCTTGTCAGTTGCCTGGGTTGCGAAGATCAGGTTGAAGCCTTTGCCCTTATAGCCGCGTGCATAGCTCGCATAGATATTGCCGAGATCGCCGATCGATTGACGGATCCCGATCTTGCCGACAACCGCAGTATCGTCGGTCGAGTTGGAGAAGTTGGCGGCTGTCCCGGTAGCGCCGGCCAGCGCGGTATCGCCGGAGACCAGGACATTTGCAGGATCGCGGACGGCGCTCCATTTCAGCGTTTCGTGCAGAAGCCGGACACCGCCGAACAGTTTCGTGGTCCTTGTCAGATCGATATTGGTACTGGCGAAGGCAGCCACGTTGGAATTTGAGGTGCTGCCTGCAAACTGGCCACTGCGCGGTCCTGCGACAAAGACCTGGCGGCGCTGAAAGGTCGTATCGATATCGACCTTCGAGGCAAATGCACCGATCAGCAGATCAAATCCGCCCAAATCGCCGGAAACGAGCCGAACCTCTTGGGTGAGCTGCTGCAGATTCGTGGTGCCACTGTTGATGTCCCACAAGTTCACACCCGGAACGGGGGCCGCAAGAGGCGTGTAGTCGGTGTCGCCCCGGCCGATGAAATTCCATTTCCTGATCGCGCTGATCGAGACCAGGTCGAAATTGTCGCTCAGCCTTGCCTTGATGCGCGCGGAAATGCCCCATTGTTCGCTGTTGTTGGTGTTGTCGGCGTTCAGATTGACCTGGCGATTGGTTGCCGACGGAATCACCGGGAGCACGGCGTTGGCATAGGCTGTCGTGCCGACCGCGCGAAGCGTGGGCACGGTCGTGTCGCTACCTTTGCTGTAGTCGCCGATCAACATGACCTCGAGATCGCGCGACGGCTTGAACTGAAGTTTGGCGCGGGTTCCCCACACGTGATAGCCCGACAGCTTGTCGCCGCCGATGCCGGACACATTGTCGACAAATCCATCGAAGTCCTTGAAGAAGCCACTGACACTGAATCCAAGGACGTCGTTAAGCGGACCCGACACCGAGCCGCGAAGCTGCAATTCTCCGCCTTCCGCATAGGTCGCATCGAAATCGCCCGACAACGCCTTGCCCGGCGCCTTGGTCGTGACCGACACGAGACCGGCGGATGCATTCTTGCCGAAGAGTGTCGACTGCGGCCCGCGAAGCACCTCGACGCGCTGCACATCGATAAGGTCCTGAAAACCCTGACCGGATCGTGCCATCGGAACATCGTCGACGACGACCGAAACCGAAGGCTCGGTAGCGGCGGAAAACACGGTCGTGCCGACGCCGCGGATACTGAGCGAGCTGTTGGATTGATTGCTGCCCTTGGTGAAGGTCAGAGAAGGCGAGGCATTCGCGACCGCCTCGACCGAAGTTGCGCCGATGGCATTGAGCTGCGCGCCCGACACCACGGAGACCGCCAGCGGAACGTCCTGCAGGGTTTGCTCTCGCAAGGTGGCCGTGACGACGATCTCGTCAGTTGTCGCTTCGCCGGCATCCGCCGCGGTAGCCTGGGGCTGGGCGGGAGTCGTTTGCGCGGCGGCAGTCCCCGGCACGGCCAGGGCCAGCGCGCTGACGCTGCAAAATACATAGGCACCGGCACGATTCATCATAATCCTCCCCTTCGAGCGCCTCATCTGTGGACGAGCGTCTATTTAGCGCTAAATTCCATTTGTCCCAGACGATGTCAAGCCCTCGCCGATGATCAATCGGCGATTTCGCATGCTCAAGTCCCTGGCGACTACGGCGGGGGGGCGGGGTGCGTCGTCGATACCTCGCTGTCATGTCAGCGGGTCGTTCGCGAGTTGAGCGCCTTCGCTGAACGTTGCGGGCTGCCGTGCATGTTAGGCCGGATCGACATTCAACGTAGTCAGATCATGGCAGCGGCGAGATGGACGAAACCGGTGAAGTGGATGGTGCGGCGATGCGAAGCATCGTTGGAAAGGCTGTGGAGGTTGTCGATCACCCCGGCGGACGCCGATGCCCACGACCGATCGCTTCACGCGCAACCATGAGCAGCGTGTGATTGATCGATGACCACAAGCCGGCATCGCGCCAGCGGTAGAAGTAATGCTGCACGGTCGTCATGGGTGGAAACAGACCCGGTGGCAGCATCCGCCACGGCAGCCCGCCGCGCAGCAGATAAAGCAAGGCTTCCACGATCTGCCGATAACACCACTTCGGTGGCCGCCCCCGGTGCGAACGCCGTCCAAACAGCGGCTCCAGCACCGCCGATTCAGCGTCCGTCAAATCGTTTGGCAAGCGCAACCCGCATCGGGCAAACTGCTTGCGGGTGGTGTCGGTCCACATGTGATCCTCCGTCGATGCTTCGCAACACCGATTGAATCGCAAACGACTGATATCACACAACTGCTTTTTTGGTCAGGCTCTCAGGCCGCGAGTAGGAGGCGAGATGAGCAAGCGACACCGCCGGAATCTCGACCGGGCACTCAAGGCGAAGGTGGCTTTGGTTGCTGTGAAGGGCGAGAAGACGCTGGCCGAGTTGGCGACCGCACGCCAAGCCAGCTTTACTTCGACCAGCCGCTTCTCGCAACGACATGATCAACCGGCTGAGATCCACTTATCCTGACCGCGAACCTGTTCAGACAAACCGAGCCACCTCTCTGGTGCCCGTTTTATACTTTCCCCAAGCCAGATGAGGATAGCCCATGCTAGACCGGCGCCGGCGAATTGCCACAATAACCACCCTCATCGCATTGTTGGGCTGCGCGCCGCGTGATGTGCGCCTTCCCGGTCGAGCGATCGCTCCCCTCGCGATATCGGGCAGTATCGCGACGTTGGAGATCGTGCCGGTGCTGCTAGCGGCGCGGGATCATTACCCGGCCGGCGCTGTGGTGACTAATGGCGGCATCGCCAATTTGATCGGCGAGGCCGCGCTGCCCGAACTCGGCAAAGACGGCCTCGCCGATGTCGCGACCCATGCGGAAACCCAGGCACTGCGCTATTCGGTCGCTCATCCCGAGATTCGCATCATCCTCACCGTTACCGAGGGCCGCTATCGAATCATCGCTCGCCGCTCTGCCGGGATCGCGCGCATGGCTGATTTGAAGGGCAAGCGCATTGCTACCCTGGCGACAACGTCCGCTGGCTATTTTCTTGCGCGGATGCTCGCGCAGGACGGGCTGAGTTTCGCGGATATCACGCCGGTCCGGATATCGCCGCTCGAGGGCATGGCAGCGGCTCTGAAGCGGCGCGAGGTCGATGCGGTGGCGATCTGGGAACCGTATGGCGGCCATGCCGCGCGCGCGCTGGGAGACGACATCGTCATTTTTCCCGGCGATGGAATCTATCGCGAATTGTTCAATCTCAACACCACCGCAGCCAATCTCGCCGATCCGATCAAGCGGCGGCAAATCGTCGGTTTTGTGCGCGCGATCATGGTCGCGAGCACCCGCATCCGCCGCGATCCGACGTCGGCGCGAGCGTTGGTTGCGGCGCGCGCAGGCTTTCGCGCGGAGGACGTGGCACGTTCCTGGCCGACGTTCGCCTTTCCGGCGGCGCTGGCGAGCGACTTGCTCGATGTCCTGACCGAAGAAGAGAAATGGCTGGCAGTGCAGAACCGGCGCCCGCCGCGCTCGCGGGAAGCGCTTTCGCACCTGATCGACAGCAGCGTTTATCGCGAAGCTCTTGCCATTGCGCCATTAAAATATTGAATTATAATATTTAAAGTTGGTATATCAGCAAGGCTTCGATTTAGGTTGTCAGCCTGCCTTATCTGTCATAAACAATCATCGTTCGTTAATCCGTAATGGGTTGCGTGGCATCGAGACCCGCGGACGGGCTGAAGCCCGGCGCGGCTGGGAAACGGCACGGCAAACGTTTTTAATTGCGGTGGGAGAACCGGCAGGAACGCCGGCCCCACGACTGCTTGGAGAGGGGAGGCTGATATGGCACTTTTTATGAACCGTCGTTCCGCGTCGCGGCTGCATGGCCTGATGGTCACGACAGTGCTGACCACCGCAGCCTTCGCCGGCGGCGCCGCACATGCGCAGACGGCGCCAGCCAAGGCCGCAGCAGCGCCCGCCGCCACCGACGGCAGCACCGACTCCGGGAGTGAGATCGTCGTCACCGGGTCGCGCACTGCCGCCAACGGTCTGCAGGCGCCGACGCCGACGCAGGTCGTCACTGCCGAAGTGCTCGAGAAGCAGGGCGTGACCACCGTGATGGAGGTGCTCAACCAGAATCCCGCCTTCAAGGCGACCCGGTCGCCGGGCGCCAACGCTACCAATACGTCGAGCCCGGCCCAGGCCACCGCCGATCTGCGCGCGCTTGGCGGCCAGCGGACATTGGTGCTGGTCAACCAGTCGCGCGTCGTTCCGTTCGCCCCGGCCAGCAACCTCGGCGTGCCGACCACCACCGATCTCAACCTGTTCCCGACACTGATGATCGAGCGTGTCGACGTCGTCACCGGCGGTGCATCGGCGCTTTACGGTTCGGACGCTGTCTCGGGCGTCGTCAACATCATCATGAAGAAGAAGTACAAGGGTCTGGAGGTCACCGCGCAGGGCGGCATCTCGCAGCTCGGCGATTACGGCACGCAGCGGATCGGCTTTATCGGCGGCACCAGCTTCAGCGACGACCGCGGCCATATCGTCGTCAGCGGCGACTATTCGAACAACAATGGCGTCGGCGACATCTACACCCGCGACTGGGGTCGCAAGGAATATATGATCGTCAGCAACGGCCAGCGTACCACGGCCGGCACGGCGGGCTTCGGCCAGCCGGCGTACATTCTGGCGCAGAACGTTCACAACAATCTCGGCGCGGCCGGCGTGATCACCAGCGCCATTCCCGGGCTGACCAACATGACCTTCAACCCCGACGGCACGCTACGTCCCTTCGACAAGGGTTCGATCTTCGGCGGCTCGACGATGATCGGCGGCGAAGGCAGTTCGATCATCACCGGTACGGCGCTGGTTCCGAAGGTCGAGCGCGAAACCGCTTATGGCAGCTTGTACTTTGATTTTTCGGACTCGCTGACCGGCTATATCGAGGGCGGCTATTCGCGCTCGGTTGGCATTCTAGATGGTGTTCCCATTCGCCTGTCGAGCCAGGTGATCCACCGCGACAACGCCTTTATCCCCGCGCAGGTGCTGGCGCTGCTGCCGGCGGCGACGCAGAGCTTCAACATCAGCCGCATCGGCAACGATATCGGCATCAACCATTATCGGATCACCAACGAGACGCCGCACGGAACGATCGGTTTCGAGGGTAAACTCGGCGGGTCGTGGAAATGGGATGCGCACGCATTATATGGCGTCAACAATTATGCTTCGGCGACCACGAACAACCCGGTCACCGCGAAGCTCGCTTTCGCCATCGACGCGGTGCGTGACGGTGCCGGCAATATCGTCTGCCGCGGTGTTCGGGACGGTGTCGCCGCTGCAGCCGGCTGTCAGCCGCTCAACCTGTTCGGCGAGGGCAACACTACTGCCGCGGCGCGCAACTATATCTGGGGGGAAGGCCTGGCCAAGGTGAAATACGACCAGTTGACGGCCGCCGCGAACATCGTCGGTGAGCCGTTCTCGACCTGGGCGGGGCCGGTGTCGGTCGCGTTCGGTGGCGAATATCGCCGCGAGACCGAGGCACTTACCGCCGACGCGGTCGGCGCCAATAACGGCTTCCTTACCGCCGGCAACGCAGTGCCTTATTCCGGCGCGTTCGACGTCAAGGAAGGCTATGTCGAAACCACCGTGCCGCTGGCCAATGGCATTCCGGCGCTTCAGCATCTGAGCGTTAACGGCGCGTTCCGCTACGCCAATTACAGCACCGTCGGCGGTCAGACCGCATGGAAGGTCGGCGGCGTCTGGGAGCCGATCGAGGGACTGAACATCCGTATCGTCCGCTCGCGCGATATCCGCGCGCCCGCCATCAACGAACTCTACAGCCCAGGCAGCAACGTCACCAACGCTGTGACGATGGTGGTCGATGGCGTGACCAAGAGCCCGGTGATCCCGCAGAACACCAGCCGCGGCAATCCCAATGTCGGACCCGAATTCTCGAAAACCTTCTCGGTGGGCGCAGCCTATCGCGGCCGCGGCGCGCTGGCAGGCTTCGGGATCTCGGTCGATTATTACAACATCCAGATCAACAACGCGATCACCAACCTCTCGACGGCCAACATCGCCAGCCTGTGCAGCGCTGGCGAAACCTATTTCTGCAATCTGTTCACCTACGGGCCCGATACCAGCACCCCTGACCCGAACGACCGCATCCATACCGGCCTGATCGCGGGTTCGCTCAACGTCGGCGCCTTTGCCCAGAAGGGCCTCGATGTGACGGTGAACTACGGCACACCGATCGGCTTCCTTGGCGACGGCGGTCGCTTTAGCGTCGCCGCTAGCGGGACCTATATCTTCCACGCTCTGGTCGATTCCGGCACGGGCGCTGCTCCGGTCGATCGCGCCGGCGAGAATGGTTGGGCTAATCTCGGCGCGATCCCGCGCTTCCGCGGCAATCTCTCCCAGACCCTGGGCACCAAAGGCTGGGAGCTGACCTTGCAAACGATCTTCATCAGCAAAGGCGTGCAGGACGTGACCTACAACAGGTCGGCAACGACCACGATCAACGACAACAGGGTTCCGGCCGTCACGTATTTCAACCTGTACGGGAAGATTTTCGCGGGCAAAAGCAAGAAGTTCGAGTGGTTTTTCGCGATCAACAACCTGTTCGACAAGGACCCGCCGCCCGTGCCCTACATCATCCTCAATGGACCGGCGAACGGCCAGTATTACGACAAGGTCGGACGTGCCTTCACGTTCGGAGCGCGCGCGCGCTTCTGAACGCTGGGGCCAGCCAAATGAAGGGGCGCCCCCGGTCGCGGGGCGCCCCTTTTCATGTCAGTTCGAAGGGATATCCAGGTGGGCGATATCGTGCGTGTGGTGCTGTATCCAAAGGGTGTCGACGGCGCCTTCGCCAGTGACCGGCAGATCACGCTGGACCTGGCGATCGACGCTGGCGGATCGGCGGTCGGGCCATTCCCGGCGTTCGGCCGCATCGGCGATTTCAAGCGACCCGAGACGATCTATCCGTTCACACTGATGGGCGACGGCCGGCTCGATTATGGCGCGCATGCCGGCGATGTCGCGCAGGACATGCTTGCGATTCGCGCTGCGACGCTGACGCCGGGGGGCGAAATCGTGCGCACCGTTGGCAACCATCAGGCAACCTTCGTGATCGCCACGGTGAACTCCCTCACCGCAGCATGAAGCGGCTCAGCTGAAGTTGAGTTGATCGCCACCGCGCAGCAGGTTGGTGAGTTCGCGTAGCGTGCATAACCAGCGGCCGGCGGCGTCGTCCCAGCGGAAGGTCTCGGTCGCCTGGCTGATGCGCGTCGGCACGCGGCTTTCGAGCGGGGCCTCGCCGTCGGCGGCCCAGAGCAGCATGAACCAGGTCGCGGTCGCGCCGCCATGATCGTCGAACTGGGCGCGGAAATTGGTGAAGGCGTGGATCGAAACGCGGGCGCCGCGACCTTCGCGCCAACTGTAGAATCCCTGGATCGCCTCGCGCCCCTCCAGATTGAGCTTGCCCGAGCGATACACCGCCTCGGGCGCATAATAGTCGCCAGCCTGACGGCCCCAATTATTGTCGACGTCGTGCCAGAAATCGGCGAGGCCCATTTCGAGCTCGGCGGTGGCGATGGCGCGCTCGCTGCGGTTCATGGCTTCGGACTCCGTAGGTTGAAGAACAGGTCGAGCGCCGTTGCGTCGATCGCGCCGCGCGTCGCCGCGTCGGGCACGAGGCGGCGGTACAAGGCAAGCGAACCGGCATAGTCCATGGCTGCCTCATGGTTCACGAACGGTGCGTCGCTGCCCCACAGCATGCGCTCCGGCCCTGCCTCGGCGAGGAAACGAGCGGTGCACTCCGCAGCGATCTCGTATGGCATGCGGAAGCCTGCGGAAATCTTGACCCACGTCCGGCCTCCTTCAATCGCGCGCAGCAGGGCGTCGGTACCGGCGCGGCGTTCGGCTTCGTCGCGCGAGGGCACGCCGAAATGATCGACCACCAGCGTCGGGCCGGAGGCCGTGAGTTGCGGCAGCAGCACGGGCAGTTGCGTGCTCCCGGCGAGCAACTCGACATGCAGCCCGCTCTCGGCGAGCCGACGCAGGAAACCGCGCCACGGCTCCCGAGCGAGCTCCGGTAGATCGGCGAGCCGCCGCCAGGTCAGTCGGACTCCCACCACGCCACGATCTGCCAGCGCCCGCAATTGTGTGGCGCTGGTGTCGGGGCCGGCAAATATTGTCGCGCGAAGCCGGGGATGTCTCGCCAGCGCGGCGAGGGTATAGGCGTTATCGTCATCGAACAGGCTCGCCGCGGCAATCACACCGCGACCGATACCGTGCGCGTCGAGATCAGCGAGCCAGGTATCGACCGGATAGTCATAGGCCGGCCGCGAATGCGCGTTGGCCGCGAACGGCATCGCCTGGGTGAAGATGTGGGCGTGTGCATCGACGGCAGGCGCTGGCCCGTCGTCAGCCACGACCATGACCGACCTTGATCACCTGTGGTGCTCCCCGGAGGCTCATCAGCATGAAGGTGAAAATGCCTCCGCAAATCAGCGGTACGCCCAGCATCGCGAAAATGCCGATCGGCCCGAAGCCTTCGGTCAATACGAACGTGCCGAACAGTGGCGCCCAGATCGATACGACGCGGGCGGCGCCATAGGTCCAGCCGACACCCGTCGCGCGGCTGCGGGTTGGGTAGAGCGCGGCGGCGAGCGCCGGGATGCTTGCCTGCCCGCCGTGCTGGCACATCCCCATGAACGCGACCGCGAGATACATGCCGGCACCGGGAGCAAGCAGGCCGACCATCACTGCGCTTACGCCCGCGAGCAGGAACGTGCCGGTCATCACCCGCTTGAAGCCCAACAGGTCGATAAAGAATCCGATCGTCAACATGCCGACGAACCCGGCGCCGGTGTTGATGCCGTTGATCAGCGCCACCTGCTTCAGCGGCAGGCCGACGACATCCTTGAAGATCGTCGTCTTCCACACCCCGGCGGTGATGAAAACGAAGCTCGAGATCGCGATGCCCCACATCAGCAGCGTCTTGAGCAACTGCCCGGCGCCGAAAATGTCGCTGAGCAGGATCGCCAGCGGAGGGCGGTCGGGCCTGGGCGCCACGCTGAGCGTTACGTCCGCCTCGCCGGCGACGGTTGGGCGCATCCGCTTGATCAGCGCAGGAATCGCGGGGTCGCGCGGATTGCGCGCCACCAGCGCACGCAGCGATTCGGGCAGCAGGAAATAGACGAAGGGCAGCATGATCGCCGGCAGCGCCACTGCGATCCAGAATGCGCCGCGCCAGCCGAACGGCTCGAGCACGAAGCCCTGCATCAGCGAGCCGAGCACAGCGCCGATCATCGTGCCGCTGACGGTGATCGTACTGACCGTCGCCCGCAGTCGTTTGGGCGCGGTTTCCGAGGCCAGCGTGACGAGGATCGGGATCATCGCCGTGCCACAGAACCCGGCGGCGAAGCGGCAGATCGTGAACGGCAGCAGCGATTTGGTGGTCAGGATCGCCAGCGCACTGAGCATCATGCCCAGATAGCAGTAAAGCAGGACCCGCGGCCGGCCGATGCGATCGGCGAGCGGCGGGATCAGGAACGCGCCGGCGAGCATGCCAACCTGCTGCGCGACCAGCGCCGAGGTGATAGCGGTGGTCGCCACACCGAAATCCTTGGCGAGCACCGGCAACACCCAGCCGACGACATAGAGTTCGTAACCGTCGATGGCCGCGAGGATCGTGCACAGGATCAGGACGGTGAGATGGAAGCCGTTGAATTTCAGGCCGTCGAGGAACGTATCCACGTCGATCGGCCGAGCTTCAGTGTCCGTCATGCACCTCTCCTGATCCGGCGGGTCGGGGCGATCGCCCATCCCGTCAATAATTGCTTTTATCATATGTCGTTCGCTATGTACAAACGCTAGGGCAACGATATATGTCAGCTTGGCTTAGGGACGAGCGGACGTCTAGGCTGGTCTTTTGGATAATCCGTTCGGGAGCGAAAATGCCGGGTCCGGCCGCCGAGACAATTCCCGTGTTCGACGTGGTGGCCGATTGGGAGCGGCTGCCGACGGGCGTATCGCATCGCGACGTTACCGGCGTGGCGGTGGATTCGCAGGACCGCGTCTATCTGTTCGTGCGCTTCCCGCATCGCGTACTCGTCTACGAGCGCGACGGCACCTTCATTCGCAGTTGGGGCGACGATATCTTCAAGATGGCGCACGGCCTTACCATCGGTCCCGACGACCGCGTCTATTGCGTCGATAATGGCGACCACAGCATCCGGGTGTTCACGCTGGAGGGCGATCCGATCATGACCCTGGGGGTGCCCGGACAGGCATCGGACACGGGCTATGATCCCAAGCCGCCCTATGAAGTCCATGCTTGCGAATGCATCGCTTATCCGGGTGGGCCGTTCAATCGTTGCTGCAATCTCGCCGTGGCGCCCAGCGGCGAATTGTATGTCGCGGACGGTTACGGCAATTGCCGGGTGCATCGCTTCAGCGCGGACGGCGAATTGATCCAGTCCTGGGGTGAGATCGGCACTGGACCGGGCGAATTCCATCTGCCGCACGGCATCGGCTGCGACGCCGCCGGACGGGTGCTGGTGTGCGACCGCGAGAACGACCGTATCCAGATATTCTCGTCCGACGGCGCGTTTCTGGATCAATGGACGGACGTCCAGCGGCCCTGCGACCTGGCGATCGATCGGGATGGCGTGATCTACGTCGCCGAACTGTGGCGACCGAAGGGCAAGAAGAGTTTCGTGCTCGGCGAGATGCGCGAGGACCATCCCGGCCGTGTCACCATGCTGAGCCCCGCCGGTCAGGTCATCGCTCGCTGGGGCGGCTCATCCGAATTTCGCCATACGCCCGGCAATTTCATCGCCCCGCACGGCATCACCGTCGATAGCCGCGGCGACGTCTATGTCGCTGAAGTCCCGTACAGCTTCGCGATTCGCCCGGGCTGGATCCCCGAGGAGCAGGGCGACCACCAGATCCAGAAATTCGTCCGTCGGACCTGAACCGGCGACAACCACACGGAGAGAAGACATGCGGCGTTCCACAGATCATATCCTGACGACTCATGGCGGCAACCTGCCGCGCCCGGCCGACCTCGATGCGCTGCTTGTCGACGCCGACACCAAGCAGGCCGAGATCGCGGTGCGCCTGCCCAAGGCGGTGCGCGAGGTGGTCGAGAAGCAGATCGAATGCGGCGTCGATATCATCAACGACGGCGAGTATGTGAAGGCCGCCAATATGGGCAGCTACACCAGCTATATACAGCAGCGGGTGACCGGCTGGGAATCGCTGCCGCGCGATCCGGCCGTGCCCTCGAAGCGCGCCGGCCCCGGCGAGCGCGACCGGCGCGATTTCCCCGGCTTCTACGAATCCGGCTTGTGGTTTGCGGGTGCCGGTGGCCCGGTCCGCCCAGGCTTCATGACTCCGGGCAACGTCCCCAAGCGCCCGACCAGCGAAAAGGTCTGCACCAGCGCGCTGACCTATATCGGGCAGGCCGAGATCGCCAAAGATATCGACGCCCTGAAAAAGGGCCTCGAGGGAAAGAGCGATGTCGATGGCTTCATTGCCGCGCTCGGCCCGCTCAGCGCCGGTGCCGGCGCGCGCAACGCTTTCTATCGCGACGAGCGCGATTACATGATGGCGGTCGGCGCAGCGATGCGCGAGGAATATAAGGCGATCACCGACGCCGGCCTGATCGTCCAGATCGACGAACCGGAATTCGCGACGAGTTGGATGTTCTACCCCGACTGGTCGGTCGACCAGTATCGCGACTATCTCGAATTCGCCGTCGAAGTGATCAACCATGCGGTCGAAGGGCTGCCACAGGAGCAGGTCCGCTTCCACATGTGTTGGGGCAGCGGCCATCGCCCGCATGTCCATGACATCGAATTCAGGAACATCGTGGATCTGATGCTCAAGATCAACGCGCAGTGCTACACGTTCGAGGCGAGCAACGTCCGCCACGCGCATGAGTGGCGCATCTGGGAAGACGTCAAGCTGCCCGCCGGCAAGATCATCTGCCCCGGCGTGGTTGGCCACATGACCGACCTTGTCGAGCATCCCGAGTTGGTGGCCGAACGCCTGGTCAACGTCGGTAAACTGGTCGGCATGGAAAATATTCAGGGCGGCACCGATTGTGGCATCGGGTCGCGCGTCGGTCATCCCGAAGTGGTGTGGGCCAAGCTGGCGGCAATGGCCGAAGGCGCAGCGATCGCGACAAAGAAGCTCAAGGGCTGACGTCAAGTTGGCGGTGTGGCGACGGGTCGCACCGCCCGACTCTGGACAGCTTCGACAGCTTCGGACACTAAGGGCGAATGGGGAAAACCGCTCGCGCCACTACCGATCGACATCCGCCTTCGATCCTGCATTTGGTCAAGCAAGTGCAGTACAAGGCGTATGTGCGGCTGGAATCGGTGCTCAATCCGCTCGGCGTCACCGCCGTGCAATTCCGTATCCTGACGACCTTGTCGACGCGGCCGAACATGTCGTCGGCCGAATTGTCGCGGCTCTACGACGTCAAGCCGCAGACGATGATCAAGCAGATCGCCTTGCTAGAATCCAAGGGCCTGATCGATCGCCAGGTCAGCCGCGCGAACAAGCGACTGCTCGAACTCAGCCTGACCGCGACCGGCAAGGATGCGCTCAAGAAGCTGCAGAAGGACACTCGTGCGCTGGAGGCCGAATTGCTGACGCCACTGGATGGCGACGAGCAGGACGTGCTTCGTAGTTATCTCGCGCGGCTGCTGACATCGCTCAGCACGCCTTCGACCGAAGATGATTCCGGCCTAGATGTCGAGGAATTCACTGCCGAATATAGCCGCCCCGGCGTCCAGCGCCCCTGATTCCTCGCTGGTCATTTTCGGCATAGACGACTAACGTTCGTTCATGCTGGAATCACTGGGCTATATTGGAATCGCTACGACGCAGGTCGATGCGTGGGCCATCTTCGCCGCGAACCTGCTTGGCATGCAGATCGCCGACGCGCGCGACAGCGGCTTTTCACTGCGCACCGACGAGCGCGCCGGCCGGCTGTTCGTCGAGCGCGGCGGGCGTGAGGGCGTGAACGCGATGGGATGGCAGGTCGCCGATGGCGATGCACTGGCACAGCTCGCGACGCGACTTTCCAACGCGGGCCATCCCGTCAGGCCGGGCACGCAAAGCGAAGCCGAACAGCGCCGCGTCGCTGACCTCATCGTTGCTCACGATCCCGCCGGAAACCGGCTGGAATTCTTCTACGGCGCCGCCGCCGGCGCCGGCGCCTTCACCCCCAGCCGCGCGCTCAGCGGTTTCCGCACCGGTCCGCTCGGGCTTGGTCATGTCGTGCTGACCGTGCGCTCGCTCGATGCGGTTTTGCCCTTCTACACCGACCTGCTCGGCTTTCGCCTCAGCGATTATGCGCTGCGCCCCTTCAAGGCATTCTTCTTTCACCTCAACAGCCGCCATCACAGTTTCGCGGCGATCGAGACCGGCGTCGATGGTTTCCACCACCTCATGGTCGAACTCGATTCGCTCGACGATGTCGGGCAGGCCTATGACCTCGCACAGCTCGAGGAGGGTCGCGTCGGCGTGACGCTGGGACGGCACACCAATGATTTCATGACCTCTTTCTATGCCCGCTCGCCATCCCACTTCATGATCGAGATCGGCTGGGGCGGGCGCTCGATCGATCCGGCGACGTGGCAGCCGTTCGAATGTGATTATGGCCCCAGCCTGTGGGGTCACGAACGCTCCTGGCTTAATGACGCCAAACGTGCCGAGGCGCGCAAATTGCGCCTCGATGCCGCGGCGGCCGGGCGCCGCGCACCCGATTTCGTGCGCGGCGCCGACTGACGTTCAGGCTTTGCCGGGCTTTTCCGGCGGCTTGGGGATTGCGCCCATCCGCTCCGATACCGCCTGGGTCGAAGCCAACAGCATCTTGCTGAACTCCTTGAGCCGCGTCCGGCTCATATAGTCGGTCGGCCCGAGCAGCGTGATCGTCGCGGCGATCTTGCCGCTGTGATCGAAGATTGGCGCGGCGATCGCCGCAAAGTTGCGGTTGAGCATTCCGGCGGTCGACGAATAGCCGTCCTTGCGGATTTTCTCGCTGCTCTCCGCCAGCTCTTCCTTGGAAAGCGCGCGTGTCCGGACTCGATCTGCGTCATAAGCCGCCTGCGCGCCCAGCGCGCGCTCTGCCTCTACGGGCGGCAAGTGGGCAAGAAAGACGAGGCCGGTCGCCGTGGTCGTCATGGGCAGGATATAGCCGAGCCGGATAAGGAACGCGCCTTGCAGCGTGCCGTCGGCCTTGGCGACGATGCACGGGCCGCGATCGCCCCACAGCGATAGGTAGATCGCGCAGTCGGTTTTGTCGCGCAGCTCGGTCAGCGTGTCGGCAGCCAGCGCGACTACGTCGAGCTGGCGGATCGCCGCCAAGCCGAGCTGGATCGCGAATGACCCGAGCCCGTAATGGCCATTGTGAAGATCCTGATAGGCCATGTTCTCGCGCACGAAGCTGACGAGGTAAAGATGAACCTTGCTCGGTGGCATGCCCGCGCGAGCCGCGATTTCGCGCAGTGGTAGCGGTCCCTCCGCCATCCGCAGCACGCGTAGCACGCGAAACCCCACTTCAATCGACTGGACACGCCGGCGCGATTGTTCGGTGTCTGCCATGCGTCTGGAACCCTCTCGTCACATTTCCCGCAGCCTTCCTGCCGCCAAGGCGGCGATCTGTCCATGCGGCATTCGAGCCGCCCGGGAAGCGGGGTGCGAAGGAAGGGCTAGGCAGAGGCGATCGCGCCGTGCTTGCGTTCGTTCCACGCCTGGAGGGTGTCGTGCGCTTCGCTTGCCGCCTTCCGCAGGAATCCCGGCGCTTCGGTTCGTGCCGCGATTTCAAGCCGGAGGCCGTTGGGATCGAAGAAATAGATCGACCGCACGAATCCGTGATCGACCAGCGGTGTGGTTTTCACACCATGTTCGGCGAGACGCAGGCGCATCGCCTCGACATCCTCGACCGAATTGGTCTCGATCGCAAAATGCTGCACCCATTCGGGCGTGTTGGGCGACGGCGCCGGCTTTTCCTCGCCGCCCAGATCGAAGAACGCTACGTACGAGCCATCGCCCAGGGCGAAGAAAAAATGCACATAGGGCTGCTGCTCGCCCGTGCTCGGCACAGTCTCCGACATCATGCAATTGACCAGCGGCAGGCCGAGAATGTCCTCGTAGAAGTGGCGCGTCTCCTCCGCGTCGCGGCACGGATAAGCGAAATGATACAAGCCCTTGAGCGGCCGAGCGTCGGTCATCATTCTCTCCTCTGACGCCAAGCCGTAGCAGGATTGCGCACGGCATTTTGTCACCCCCCCGGGAGGACCGCGCCGTCTTCTCCGGAGACTTCGCCGTGGCGAACCATCGTGTCGATGAAGCGCTGCAGCGCCGCCGAGCGGTCACGTGCACGCCACACCAGCAAGACCTCGAACTTCAGTCCGAGATCGCTGATCGGCACCAGGCGGATATTCTGCGCCAGCGACAATTGGGTCGATGCGGTGACGAAACCGACACCCATGCCCACGGCAACAAGACTGAGCAGCACCGAATTGGTGGTGCATTCCTGTACGATGCGCGGCGCGCTGCCGCTGTCGATCCAGGCCGTCATCAGCCGATCATAATAGCCCGGTGCGGTCAGGCGTGCCGGGCCGAGCGCGGGTTCCTCGGCGATCTCGGCCATCGTCACCGCAGGCTGACAGGCCAGCTTGTGGTTTTCATGGACCGCCAGCATCGTTTCGCCATAGCCGAGGCGGATGCGGTCGAACACGTCGCCGTCACGCTCGTCGAGATGCGCATCATAGACCAGCCCGACATCGAGCGTGCCTTCCTTGAGCGCGGTGATCTGGTGCACCGATCCCATCGACCGCAGATCGAGGATGACCGATGGCTCGCTTTCGCGAAAATTGCGCAGGCCATGTGAGATGAAATCGTGTGCGGCGATGATCTCGCTGAGCCCGACCCTGATGGTGCCGAGATGGCCACTACCCAGCTTCTTGGCACGATCGACGGCGCGATCGACCTGCCGCAGTATCTCTTCCACCTCCTCCAGAAAGGCCCGGCCTGCGCTCGACAGACGGACGCCGCGCGGCAGCCGCTCGAACAATTCGACGCCAATCTCGGCTTCGAGGTCGCGAATTTGTCGCGTCAACGCCGGCTGGGCGACGCGCAAAGCGATGGCCGCACGCCCGAAATGCTGCTCGCGGCCGATCGCGCGAAAATACCTTAGGTGGCGTAATTCCATGTCACTCCCATACTTTCGCGGCATCAAACGCTCAAGAACAAAGAATTGGACCTATCAGTCGCCCCGCACCACTCTCGTCATCACAACGAAAACAAGGGTGGAGAGCAATGCAGACCGACAGCCTTGAAGAGCTGAGTTTCGGCGAATTGTCAGTGCTTGACGTGCAGGGGACCGAGCTCGAATTCTTTCAGGCGGGCAGCGGTGCGCCGCTGGTGTTTCTGCACGGTCTGGACGGGGTGGAGGGCGCGGCATCGATGCTGCGCGAGCTGACGAAAAGCTTCACGGTCTACGCGCCATCGCATCCCGGCTTCGGTGCGTCGGAAACGTCGTCGCGGATCAACCGTGTCGATGATCTCGGCTATTTCTATCTCGACATGCTCGATCGGCTTGGGCTGGTCCAGCCGGTGATTGTCGGCACCTCTTTCGGGGCTTGGGTAGCAGCGGAAATGCTTACCAAGGAACCGGGACGCGCATCGCAGCTGGTGCTGGCGTCGCCGCTCGGGCTACCGACCGCCAATCGCCGCGAACAGCATGTCGCCGACATCTTCATGCTGTCGCGTCAGGAACTGGGCGCGCGCATGCAGGTTGGGGATCCGGGCCCGGGCAGCGACATGAAGACACTGACCAAGCTTCCCGAGGACCGGCTGCGCCGCCTGATGCGCAACGACGAAGCGACAAGTCACTTCGGCTGGACGCCTTATATGTCGAACCCGAAACTGGGCCACCGCACCCACCGTATCGCCAGTCCCACGCTGGTCGTCTGGGGCGAACAGGATGCGATCGTCAGCGCCCGCTATCGCGAGGATTGGCGCAAGGCGCTGCCCCAGGCGGAGGTGGAGTCCTTCGCCGAGGCCGGCCACCGCCTCCACGCCGATCAGCCCACCAAACTCGCATCCCGCATCGCCGCCTTTGCGGGCCGCTGAGCGACCGTTCGGAGATATATGTGAAAATCTGGCAATTCAGCGAGCAGGCTTATCATCCCGCCTTTCAGGTGCCGGGCGCTATGCGCGTCACACTGCCGCAACGTTTCTGCGATCCGGCCGAGGCCGGGCAACTGCTCAACCGCTATCTCGACGAGTACATGCTCGCCGACGAGCTTGGTCTAAACATCATGGTCAACGAGCACCATGCCGCCGCGACCTGCATGTCGACGTCCTGCATGACGACGCTGGCGATTCTCGCCCGACAGACCAAAAAGGCGCGCCTGCTGGCACTCGGCATCCCGCTCGCCAACCGCTCCAATCCGCTGCGCGTGGCGGAGGAGATCGCGATGGTCGATGCGCTGTCCGGGGGCAGGCTCGAAGTCGGGCTGGTCAAGGGTGCGGCCTACGAACTGTTCATGTCGAACCGCCAGCCGACCGGCTTCATGGATCGTTTCTGGGAGGCGCACGACCTGATCCTCGAAGCCCTTTCGAACCAGGGGGACAACTTCTCCTGGGAAGGCGAGTATTTCCATTATCGCACCGCCAGCATGTGGCCGCGTCCGATCCAGCAGCCACATCCGCCGATGTGGATGACGGCGTCGAGCGCGACCAGCGCACGCGAATATGGCAGGCGCGGCTATACCTGCGCCACGTTTCTGTCCGGCGCCGTCGCACGCTCGGTCTTCGCCGGTTATCGCGAGGCCTATGCGCAGGCGCATGGCGAGCAGCCGGACCAGGACAAGCTCGCTTATCTAGCGCTGGTGGCGTGCGCCAGCGACCGCGCCACAGCCTTCACCCGCGCCGAGAAAATGAAGAGCTATTTCACCACTGCTGCGCGGCTCGATCCGCAGTTCCGCAATCCGCTCGGCTTCAATCCGGTCGAGGCCAATATCCGCATGCTCCAGGCCGGTGCCAACGCGATGCGCCCGCGCTTGCGCAACGGCGAAGCGCTGCCGGTTGATGGGACGATCGAGCAGTATATGGAAGCCGGCCTGTTCTTCGTCGGCACACCTGACGAGGTTTATGAGCAGCTGGTGACATTCCATGAGGAAACGGGCGGCTTTGGCAATCTGCTGATGATGGCCCAGGCCGGCGAGCTCGACCATGCCGAGACTGCCGATAATCTGACATTGGTCGGTCGCGAGGTGGCGCCACGCCTTGCCGAGCTTTCGACGCGTCCGATCGAGGTCCGATATGAGGCCGTCGGCTGATCATGCCATGATCCGGTCTGCGACCCTGGCCGAGGGCATCGAACGCTATGTCGCGCTGGTTCGTGCCCAGCCGGTCGCTGGCGATGTCGAGACGATGCGTCTGCTCGGCGACCTGACCGGGCACCGTTATGCCCAGGGCTATGATCCCTCCGTGCGACGGTTCGACACGTTCATTGCAGCGCCGGGCCGTGACATTGCGCTTCGCATTTTCGATCCGGGCGGGGAGGGCCTGCGGCCAGCGATCTGCTATGTGCACGGCGGCGGCTTTGCGTTCGGCAGCATCGAAAGCTTCGATATCGTCGGCGCTGCGCTGGCTGCGGCGACACGCTCGGTGGTCGTCAGCGTGCAGTATCGCCGCCTGCCCGAAAGCCATTATGCCGGCGCGCAGGCCGATTGCGACGAGGCTTATGCCTGGACTACGCGCCAGGCCGATGCGCTCGACATCGATCCGGCGCGCATCGCCATGGCTGGCGACAGCGCCGGGGCGTTGCTGGCGCTGGCCTGCGCCGCGACGGCGCGACCGGTTTGCCTGCTGTTATTTTACGGCACCTTCGCGATGAATCCCGATGCGCCCGCCTATGACGGCGCGCTCGATCCGCTGCTTACCGCTGCACGTGTCCGCCAATATATCGCCCTGTTCAAGCGTTGTGGCGGGCTCGACGAGCAGCCGGCGCCGGTCGATCGCGAGGATCTGGCAACGCTTCCGCCGACGCATATCGTTGCGGCCGAATATGATCCGCTTTGCGCCGAGGCGATCCAGCTCGCCGCACGGCTGGACGAGGCCGGCGTGCCGACGACGATCCACGTCGCGCCGGGCATGGTGCACGGCTTTTTGCGCGCCGTCGGCGTGTCGGCAGCGGCGCGTAACGAAATTGCCCGGGCGGCGGAGGCGATCCGCCCGCTGCTGTGGGCGGAAGAATCTACCGAACCCCGAAAGGCAGTGGCGTGAAAAAAGACGATTCCTACGATCGCGGCCGCGCGATGCGCTTCGAGATGTTCGGCGAGCCGGGCGTCCGCAGCCTCGACAATAGCGACGATTTCAACGAGCCGTTGCAAGATCTGGTGACTCGGCTGTGCTTCGGCGATGTGTGGAGCCGCCCGGGGCTGGACCGCAAGACCCGGAGCATGCTGACGATCGCGATCCTGATCGGCCAGTCGCGTCCCGACCAGTTGCGGAACCACATCAACGGCGCGCTCGCCAACGGCGTGACCAAGGATGAAATCAAGGAAATCCTGCTGCACGCCACGCTCTATGTCGGGCTGCCGGCCGGAACGGATAGCTGGCGCCATGCCCGCGAAGTCCTGCAGGAAGCCGATGTCTATTGATCTGATCGAACCGGCGCGAGACAGGCTGCACAATTCGATTTCCTCGATCGACGAGATCATCGAAGCGGCGCGTAACGGCCTGCCTTATATCCTCGTCGATGCCGAGGATCGCGAGAACGAAGGCGACGTCATCATCCCGGCGCAGTTCGCGACGCCGGCACAAATCAACTTCATGGCCCGGCACGCGCGCGGGCTGATCTGTCTGGCGATGACCGAGGAACGCGCGCGCGAACTGCGTCTCCCGCCAATGGTGATGGAGAATAATTCCGGCCACGGCACCGCCTTCACGGTTTCGATCGAGGCGCGCGAGGGTGTCACCACCGGCATTTCGGCGCACGACCGCGCACACACCGTGGCGGTGGCGATCGACCCCTCCAAGAGCTGTGACGACATCGTCTCGCCCGGCCACGTCTTCCCGCTGGTCGCGCGCGGCGGCGGCGTGCTGGTCCGCACCGGGCACACCGAAGCCGCGGTCGATGTGTCGCGGCTGGCGGGGCTGATCCCGGCCGGCGTCATCTGCGAGGTGCTCAACGAAGACGGCACAATGGCGCGGCTGCCTGATCTCGTCCTCTTCTCCCGCGAGCATGATATCCCGATCGGCACCATCGCGGACCTGATCAGCTATCGCCGCCGCACCGAGCGCTGTGTCGAACGCGTCCATGAGGAAGCGTTCGAGACGATCCATGGCGAGGGATTCCGCCTGTCGGTGTTTCGCAACACCATCGACAATGTCGAGCATGTCGCGCTGTCGCGCGGCCGCATCACGCCGGACAGGCCGACGCTGGTGCGCATGCACCGCCTCGATTTCGTCTCGGACATGCTCGGACCGACGACCCATCGTCGCGAATATGTCGCCCGCGCGCTGGCGCGGATCGGCGCGCATGACGGGCCCGGCGTGATCGTCTTCATCCGCGATCCCTCGGTCAGCGCGATCTCGGAACGGCGCAGCACCCCGGGGCCGACCAGCGACCAGCGCATTCGCGACTACGGGGTCGGTGCCCAGATCCTGCTCGATCTGGGCGTCAAGGATCTGGTCCTTCTGTCCGATAGCGAAGCGCGCCTGTCGGGGATCGAGGGCTACGGATTGCGCATCGTCGGCAGGGAAGGGTTGGGTCGCGATGAATGACGTGCGAGCGGTTCAGGCGCAGACCGCCACCCTGAGCGTCGCCGATCAGCTCAAGGCCGGCTTGCGCCGGCTCGGCAAGGCGGTGGTCGTGATCACCGCCTGGCACGACGAGAAGCGCTGGGCGATGACCGCGACGGCGGTGAGTGAACTCAGCATGGACCCGCCATCGCTATTGGTCTGCGTCAACAAGACCGCCAGCCTCTATGCCCCGCTAGCCGCGGGCGCTCATTTCTGCGTCAATATCCTCCACGCCGATCAGGTGTCGGTGTCGCAGACCTGTAGCGGCAAGGTGAAAGGCGAAGAACGTTTTGCGCAAGGTCGCTGGGGTTCGGGCGCATGTGGCACGCCCTATCTCTACGATGCGCAGGCCAGCTTCTTCTGCGAATATGAAAGTCACATCGAATACGGCACGCATGCCGTGGTGATCGGCGCGGTCAGGGAAGCGCATGTTGCGGGCGACGTCGATCCGTTGATCTATGTTGACGGCGGTTATGCCCGCGTCGCGCGGCTGGCCTAGGCGCAACCCGGATGGACGATACCCAGGCCCTTCTCGAACAGATCGAACATAGCTGCCGACGGCTCAAAATGGCCCAGTCGACGTTTGGCCGGCTCGCGGTCAACGATGGCAAACTGGTGCAACGCTTGCAGCAGGGCGGGCGCGTCACGGTACAGACCGTCGAGCGGGTCCACCGCTTCATCGAGGAGCAGGACGGCACCTCGGCAAGCGCGCTGCGCTCGGGCATCAAGGGGCTGCGCGCCGAATTGCGCCCCGAGCATAATTTCCGCTTCTACGACAATCGTCAGAAATATCTGATGTTCGTCAACACCACGACCGAGAAGCAGATCATCGCCGATCGCGCGGTTCTGGAAATGTCCGATACCCAGCCCGTCCCGCCGGCGATCCGGCTGTTCGACGGCGGTGCCGGCGATGGCACTGCGCTGGCGCGGATGCTGCGCGGGTTACACCGGCGCCATCCCTGGGTACCCTTCTACGTGGTGGTCAAGGAGATCAGCATGGAGAATATCCGGCTGACGCTCGAAAAGATGCCCGATCGCTTGCGTGAGCATCCGGGCACGGTGCTGGTGCTGACCAACCTGAAATATGGCGAAGCGCCAAGCTTGCAGCCCGAGACGCCCGCCGGCGCGAGCGCGATGGTGTGGCACGAAGTCGGCCTGGAGGGGACGTCGGCGGGCCAGTTCGAGGAGCAGATCCAGCAACTCGACCCGTTCCTCGCCAGGCACTGGCAGGCCAGCATCGCGCCAAGCGGCAACCCGATGTACCGAACGCCGACGGTCCTGGTGCTATACCGCAAAGACCATCATTTCATGCTCGACCCGATCATTCCGCGCCGTGGTTATGCGCAGGCCGATTTCGATTTCGTGCTGCTGTCCCAACCCTATCGCGCGCACGCGCCGCTCGCATTCAAGAGTGCGCGCGTGGTGACGCCGTTGGTCAGGGCGCTCCGGCCCAACGGCAAATTGATGGGCGTCCACAGCCACGGCAACGATCCCGGGCTCGATATCATCCGCGCGATCTGGCCGAACGAGGATCCGTTCCACACCGGGCGCGAGGCGATCATGCAGGCGGTGCGTGACGACCTGGGTGGGGCGGCGCGTGATTATCATTTTCATACGTTGTCCGATGAAGAAGCGCTGTTCCGCTACGACATCCGCACGCTGCCCACCGAGATCGACGAGCATACGCCGATCGGCAGTTCGACCCTGTTCGCGGCATGGAATGCGGCGAGCTACGTCGCCCAGATCGAGGATGGCCGCTTCGCCAAGGCGCTGTCGAACGACCATTATCTCGAGGCGACGCGCGAGGTGCTCCAGCGCCATCAGGGGCTGTGGTTCAATGACGAAATCTATCTGATCTCGCGGCGCTCGCGGCTGAACTAGGCACCGTCGGACCCACGGCCCGACAAGATGCTCAAGCCTGCAAGAATGTCTTCAGATCCGCCTGCGGCCGTGCGCCGAAATGGCCGATCGCTTCGCCCGCGGCGGCGCAGCCCAGTCGGCCGCATTCGGCCAGCGGAAGTGCTCGGCTGAGGCCGTATAGCACGCCGGCCGCGTAGAGATCACCGGCACCGGTCGTATCCACGACCGCATCGACCCTCGACGCCGCTACTTCAACGACGCCCTGGGCGTCGATCAGCAGCGCGCCGGCTGCGCCGCACGTTACGGTCACGAGTTCGACATGCTGCGCGGCGATTTTCGCTGCCGCGAGCGTGTCGTCAACGCCATACAGCGCGCGAATTTCGTCCTCGTTGGCGAACAGGATGTCGATATGGTTTTCGATCAGTTCGAGGAACTCGTCCTTGTGCCGATGGACGCAGAAACTGTCCGACATGGTCAGCGCGACCTTGCGCCCGGCGGCGCGCGCCAGCGCGGCTGCCTTGCGAAACGCGACTTTGGCCGGCGGTTGATCGAACAGATAGCCTTCGAGATAGGTGATGCCCGCCGATGCGACGAGCGCCGGGTCGATATCGTCTTCGTCGAGCCCGGTGCAGGCGCCGAGAAAGGTGTTCATCGTCCGTTCGCCGTCGGGGGTGACCAGCACCAGGCACCGTGCGGTGGCGAGGCCGGTGGTCGTCGCGGGTGTGTCGAAAGCGACGCCGATCGAGCGCAGATCGTGGCGATAGATATCGCCGAGCGTGTCATCGCGCACCTTGCCGATGAACGCGCCGCTGCCGCCGAACGCCGCGACGCCCGCGATGGTGTTGCCGCCCGATCCGCCCGAGATTTCCACGCCCGGCCCCATCGCATCGTATAAGCGCTCCGCGCTGCCCTCGTCGATCAGCGCCATGCCGCCCTTGGCCATGCCTTCGCTGGCGATAAAATCGTCACTGGCATGGGCGATCACGTCCACGATGGCGTTGCCGATGGCGAGGACGTCATATCGGGCGGGCTGCATGCTGGATAATCCTTGGGTGAACGGGCAAAGACGCGCGAAAGGCGCTGGATAATGTGACAGGCGTTATATAAAGACGAATGACATTCAACAAGAAGCATGTTGACGGGAGCGGACGATGAATGAAGGCGAGGGTGCCACCTGCCCCTTCTGCGGTGCGCCATGGAGCGAGGCGATGCTCGCCCAACTCGACCGCTTCACCGTGCCCTCGGACTGCGCCTGCTGTGGCGGAGCGCCGGACCTGCATGCCGTCGCGCCGCCGTTGCCGACCGAAGACATTTGCTGCGCCGCCTGCGGTCGCGCCATTTACCGCAGCTTTGCGGCAAGCCGGGGATCCGTTTCGTGAAGAGTGTAGATTTCGACATCATCGATGCCCAGATTCACCAACCCGCGCCGACGGTGCCCTTCGGTGACGATGTCGCCGAAGGGGTAAAGCTCGCCGTCAATGTCGAACTGGCGCGCGAGGCGATGGACAGCGTTGGCGTCGATGCAACACTGGTCGTCGCGGCATTGCCCTATATCGATGCCTGCGTGACGCGCTATCCTGGTCGTTTCATCGGCGTCGAGACGTTGATGACCAGGGGCAGCGAACTGGCCGCCGCAGTCGAGCGCGCGCACGGCGATGCTCGTATCGTCGCCGGGCGACTGCTGGTGACCGATTTCCGCACCACCGAATTGTCCGAGGCGTTCAACAGCGGTGGGATGGACGCCGGATTCGCCGCCGCCGCTGATCTTGGCCTGCCGCTGTTCCTGTCGACCCATGGCCAGGCTGCGGCAATGCGACCGGTGATCGAGCGTCACCCGGACTTGTCGGTGATCATCGACCATGTCGGCGTCAGCCAGCATCCCGTATCGCCGGCGCGCGACGATCCCTGGGATCGGCTCGACGGCCTGCTTTCGCTCGCCGCGTTCGACAACGTCTCGGTCAAGCTGTGCGGCCTGCCGCTACTCTCCGAAGAAGCTTATCCGTTCGCCGATGTGTGGCCCAACCTGAGCCGCGTCATCGACGCGTTCGGGCCGGAGCGGCTGATGTGGGCGAGTGATTACACCCGACTACGCATGGCCAAGGCCGGCGGCCCTTCGCGCAACCGCGGCTGCCTGTACAGCGAGAGCCGTGACATGCTGCTTTATAGCGACGCGCTCGACCGCGATGCCAAAGCGGCGATCTTCGGCGGCACGGCAAAACGCGTTCTGAACTGGCAACCGGGCGCCGGGTGACGCGGCCGTTGCCGCGCCGCGTCTTGCCAATCTGCTCGTGCGCCATGTGCGATGGCTGGTACGCACGCAGGGATGTGCGGGAGCAAGCGATCGTCGTGCGCGGGCGCGACCGCTATGGCCACGCATTGTCGCTCGGGCTCGCGCTGGCCGCAGCGCCTCGTCGCGGGTAACTGCCTGTCGCTAATGCGCCGCCTGGCGCGCGGCCGGGTCGAGCACGGCGATTTTAAGCAGGAGCCAGATGACCATGCCCGCCAGCGCCAGCGGCGCCGCCAGCAGGAAGAAATAACCGATCGCGCCGAGATGATGCTGCAGCGCCAGGGCGCCGTACATAGGCCCGACGATCGAGGCGACGCGCCCCGCGCCATAGGCCCAGCCGACCCCGGTGGCGCGGTTGCGCGTCGGGTAGAGCGTCGAGGCGATCGAGGCCAGGCCGGCATGGGCGGCATGCTGTGCCAGCGCGTTGACCGCAAGCGCCGCGAACATCCCCCAGCCCGGCGCGAACAATCCCATGCCGATCGCCGCGCCGGCGGCAACGATGAAATAGGTCGGCACGATCGCCTTGAAGCCGAACCGGTCGATCATCAGTCCGATCGTCAGCATGCCCGCCGCACCGAACGCGGTGCCGATCGCGGTGGTGATGCCAACCTGATTCCAGTTGAGCCCGATAATGTCATGAAACACCGTGGTCTTCCACAAGGCGGCGCTGATGAAACCGAAGCTGCTGACGAAACTCAACCATAACAGGATTGTCGGCAGTGCCAGCCCCGGCCTGAACAATTCGCGGACCAGCGACAGGCTGCTCCGACGCTTTTCGCGCTCCGCCGGGCGCGACAGCAGCACTGCCTCGCCTTCCCCCTCGGGCATCAAGGCGACGACGATCGCCTGCAGTCGAGGATCATCAGGGTCGCGGGCCGCCAGGAACTTGGGCGATTCAGGCAGCAGAAAATAAATGATCGGCAGTAGCAGCAGCGGCATCGTGGTGCCGATCCAGAAGGCGACATGCCAGCCATAAGGCTCGAGCAGGAAAGCCTGCATCGCCGAGCCGAGCAGCGCGCCGGGCATCGCTCCGGCGAGGACCACCGTCACCACGGTCGAGCGCTGGCGCGCAGGCGCGAGTTCGGAGGCTAGCGCGACCATGTTGGCGATGACCGAACTGGCGAACATGCCTGTCAGCAGCCGGCAGATTGCCAGCGCCCAGATGCTGTCCGTAAAGATCGTCACGAAGCAGGTCGCCGCCACCCCGCAGAGGCATAGCATCAGCAGGGTCCGCCGCCCGATCTGGTCGGCGATCGGTGCAATCAGGAACGCGCCCAACACCATGCCGACCTGCTGCATCGACAGCACCCAGGTCAGCGCCGTGCGCGCTACGCCGAATTCGTCGGAAATCTTGGGCAATACCCAACTCAGCACGCCGAGGTCGAAGCCGTCGACGAGCATCGCCAGCGCCCCGATCAGCATCACCCGCACGTGGAACGGGCGGAACTTCACGCCATCCAGGAAGGCGTCGATATCAACGGTCGCTCGGGCCAATGCGCGATCCTCTCAGGGGGCCGGCGGGGCCGGTCGCGCCGGCCGCCTTGGCTGCGCATAAGAATGTAAGCCTGGCTGTCTGTCAACGCTGCAAGGCGCTTTCCAAGTATCAGCGGCACTGTTATAAGACAGGCTGTCATTAAGGTCCGCATCGAAAGCCAAGACTTTCATGTGGGGAGAGGGAACCGGACCATGCCCGTCGAACGACTCGATCCCGCGTTGGACGCCATCGTCGCCGAAGATGCCGATTGGGAGGAGCTCGGCCGCGGTTTCGGTGGGCCGACCGGGCCGGCCGAGGGGCCGGTATGGATCGCCGAAGGCGGCTACCTGCTGTTCAGCGACATCCACAACAGCCTGCGGATGCGCTGGCATCCCGACCACGGCATCACGATCGACAAGGAAGACACCAAGAACGGCAACGGCCAGACGCGCGATCGTGAAGGCCGGCTGGTCGTCTGCCACCATTTCAGCCGCTGCGTCGATCGCGAGAACGCCGATGGCAGCGTGACCATCATCGCCGACCGCTATCGCGGCATGAGGCTCAACCGGCCCAATGACGTCGTCGTCAAATCGGATGGCGCCGTCTATTTCACCGATCCGCCACCCAAGGTGCCGTTTACCCCGCCCGAGCACCCGCCCGAAATCGATTGCGCCGGTGTCTATCGTGTCTCGCCAGATGGCGAACGGCTCAACATGGTCGTCCGGGACCTGATCAACCCCAATGGGCTGTGCTTCTCGCCCGACGAGAAGATCCTCTACGTCAACGACAGCAACCAGCACCGCAAGCTGATCATGGCCTATGACGTGGAGGCCGACGGCATGCTCGATCTCGGCAGCGCCCGGCTGTTTTGCGACATGCGCGCCGACACCCGCATCGGCGGCCCTGACGGGATGAAGGTCGATGTCGAGGGCAATGTCTATTGCACCGGTCCCGGCGGTATCTGGATCCTGAGCCCGGTCGGGAAGCATCTCGGCACGATCCTGATGGAGGGGCGCACATCCAACATGAACTGGGGCGATGCCGACTGGCGCACGCTCTACTTCACCGGCGCCCGCTCGCTCAACCGCATCCGCCTGAACATTCCCGGCGTCCCCGTTCCGCGCGGAGCCGTCACACCCGCATCCAGCTAGAGGGAAATCGCATGCAATTCGGACTCTTCTACGAGCACCAGTCCCCGGCACCCTTCACCGCCGAGAAGGACATGGAAATCTTCCACAACGCGCTCGACGAACTCGAACTCGCCGACCAGCTCGGCTATGACTATGCCTGGCTGGTCGAACATCATTTCCTTGAGGAATATTCGCATTCGTCGGCACCCGATGTGTTTCTCGGCGCGCTCAGCCAGCGTACCAAGCGGATGCGGCTCGGCCATGGCATCTGCGTGATGCCGCCGCTGATCAACCACCCCGCGCGGGTTGCCGAGCGCATCGCCACGCTCGATCTGTTGTCGCGCGGACGGCTGGAATGGGGCACTGGCGAGAGCGGAACGGCGATGGAGCTGGAAGGCTTTGGCGTCGATCCCGACCTCAAGAAAGGCATGTGGCGCGAGGCGACCGAGCAATGCGCCAACATGCTGGCGATGACGCCCTATCCTGGTTTCCAGGGCGAATATTTCTCGATGCCGACCCGCAACATCGTTCCCAAGCCGATCCAGGCGCCGCATCCGCCCTTGTGGGTCGCCTGCTCGCGCCGCGACACGATCCTGTACGCCGCACGCAACGGCATGGGCGCACTGGTGTTCGGCTTCGCCGCGCCCGAACAGGCCGGCAAATGGGTCAAGGAATATTACGACATCATCAAGTCGGACGAGTGCGTGCCGATCGGCCACACCGTCAACGCCAATTTTGCGATCGTCACGGCGCTTTCGGTCAATGAAGACGAACAGGTCGCCATCGAGCGCGGCACCGAAGGTTTCAAATATTTCGGCTACTCGCTTGGCTTCTACGCCTCGTTCGGCAAGGGCAAGCCCGGCCATTCGACCGTGTGGGAAGACTTCAAGAAGGCCGAAGCCTCGATCGCGGACAATCATGGCAATGGCGGCATCGGTACGCCAGAGCAGGTCCATGACCACTGCAAGGCCTATGCGGATGTCGGCGTCGATCAGATCATCTTCGTGCAGCAGACCGGGCCGGCAAACCACGACCATATCTGCGAATCGCTGGACCTCTTCGCCAAAACCGCGATGCCCCGGTTGAAGGAAGGCGAAGAAGAACGCCTCGCCCGCAAGCAGGCCGATCTCGCACCCTATATCGAGGCAGCGCTCGCGCGGAAGCCGCGCATGGCACCGCTCGCCGTGGAAGACATCCCGCTCGTCAAGTCGTACGGCCTGCGTAAGAAGGAAGCCGGAACCTTCGAGAATGTCCGTTCGGATCGCGGCGGCGGTCTCGCGGTGGTGGCGGACGATCCGCTGGCCTTGGTATCGGACGCGGCCGAGAGAGCCTCGCTCGCGTGAGCATCCTGCGCGGCCGGGTCGTCGTCATCACCGGCGCCAGTTCCGGGATCGGCGAGGCCTGTGCGGTCGCCTTCGTCGAAAAAGGGGCCAGGGTCGTTCTCGCGGCGCGCCGTGCCGAGCGGCTGGCGACACTGGTCGCCAAGCTCGAGGCGCTGGGCGGAGAGGCGTTGGCAGTGGCGACCGACGTCACCGACGAGGTCGCCGTCGGTAATCTGTTTACGCAAGCCGTGGCGCGGTTCGGCACGGTCGATGTGCTGATCAACAACGCCGGCATCGCCGACAGCACGCCGGCAGAGTCGACCGACCTGACGCTATGGCGCCGCGTCATCGACACCAACCTAACCTCGGCGTTCCTGTGTGCCCGGTCGGCAATCCCGATCATGAAGGCGCAGGGGAGGGGGCGGATCATCAATGTCGGGTCGATCTCCGCCAAGGTGCCGCGCAAGCACAGCCCGGCCTATACGGCGAGCAAATGGGGCCTGGACGGGCTGACGCGCGCGCTGGCGATCGATTGCCGGGAGGATAATGTCGCCGTGTCGGTGTTCCACCCCGGCATCGTCGCCACCGAACTAAGCGGTGGGCCAAGCACCAGACCGGCCGATATGACGGCACGGGCGGAGGACGCCGCAGATATCATCGTCCATATGGCCGATATGCCCGATCATCTGAACTTTTACGAAGCACTGATGGTGCAGAACAAGATCCCGTTCCTGGGGCGGGGGTAACGGGGGGGCAGGATCGCGCTTTCGCCGCGTTGGCCATTGATGCCGTCTCAGCCCTTCGCCGCCTCGGCCTTTGCATCGACGATATTCTTGAGCTTCCGAGCCGCGCTCACAGCAACCGGCCATCCCGCATAAAACGCGATGTGTGCGATCGCTTCGCCGAGTTCCTCCTCGGTCAGACCATTTTCGAGGCCCAACTCCATATGCCCCTGCGCCTGATCGCGGTTAAGCGCGATCAGGCAGGTGATGGTGATCAGGCTGCGGTCGCGCTTGGAGAGTTCGGGGCGCTCCCACACCTTGTCGTAAAGCACGCTCTGGGTGATCTCGTCGAGGAGCGGCGCGACTGCCGCCAGTTCCTTGCCGCGTCCGCCGGCTGGTCGCTTCACTTGATCTCTCCCCGATAGGCCGTGAAATTGCTCGCAGCATTATTGAGCGCGGCGCGCAGCATGCCCAGTTCAGACAGCCAGGCGATGTAATGCACGCCGCGCGCGACATAGGATTCGAGCTGCGCGGCGTTGGCGACGACGGTGCCGATATGCTTGCGCCCCGCCGCGACCTCGATGACGCGGTCGATCGCGGCGACGATATCGGGATGCGACGCATTGCCTGGATGGCCCAGCGAAGCGCTGAGATCGCCGGGGCCGATGAACAACACGTCCAGTTCCTCCACCTCGCACAGCGCCTCGATATCCTGCACCATTTCCTTGTTCTCGACATGGACGCTGACCAAGGTGTCGCGATTGGCGACCTGCTCGTAATCGGGAAGGGTGCCGTATGCGGCGGCACGACAGGCACGTGCCGAGCCACGTTCGCCCAGCGGCCAGTATTTGGCTTTCTTGATCACCTCGCGGACCTCGGCGGCGCTGCGCAGCGAGGGCACCTGGATGCCGCTGGCGCCGCTGTCGAGGACGTGCAGGATGTTGGCTTCGCCGGCATCGGGCGTGCGGATGATGCTGCTCATGCCCATGAGCTCACAGGTGCGGATCATGTTCTCGATGCCGGCATGGGTATAGCAGCCATGCTCGGCATCGAGGATCACGAAATCGAACCCGGCGATGCCGTACAACTCCACGATGGCCGGCGCATCGAGCTTGACGAAGCTGCCGAAGACCGTGCCGCCGGCGTCCAGCTTACGTTTCGTTTTGGCATTGAACATCGCCGTATCCCTCTCCTGATCCGTTTTGCGGAGTCGCTATTTACAAACGTCATTCAACATGGCAGCGCTGCAGCTATAAGCCAAGCTTTCATATGCGTTGGCTTCGGCAGGCGCCGCCGGCACAGGCGGCCAACGACAGGAGACGATGTGAAACGCAGCACCGACCGCATTCTTACCACTCATGTAGGCAGCTTGATCCGGCCGCTCAACGTGCTTGAGGGCATGATGGCCAAGGTGCTTGGCGAACCTGTCGATGAGGCGCAATTCCAGCGCGACGTGACCCAGGGTGTTGCCGATGTCGTTGCCAAACAGGCCGAGATCGGCATCGATATCCCGAGCGATGGCGAGATATCCAAGCCAAGCTTCCACAATTATGTCGTCGCGCGTCTGGGCGGGCTGGAGAAGGTGCCGCCATCGGAGCGTGGCGCATATTATGCAGCGCTGACCGAAGAGTTCCCGGGCTTCATGCAGCAGTACAACGCCATGTACAAAACCATGTGGATGCCGCCGGAACTCGACGCGGAGAAGGTCAGGCAGGCGGCCAATACCCCGCCCGCGCGTGTTCGCGTCGCCGCGCCGATCACCTATGTCGGCCAGGCGGCGCTCCAAACCGATCTCGACAATTACAAGGCTGCGCTGGCGGGCAAGGACTTTGTGGAAGCGTTCATGCCCTCGGCCACCCCGGCGCGCGACGATGCCGATGCCGGGACCGTCTATACGAGCGAGTCCGCCTATCTCTATGCGCTCGCCGATGCCATGCATGTCGAATATCGGGCGATCGTCGATGCGGGCCTGGTGGTTCAACTCGATCTCGGGCTGCCTGCGCGCAACCAGGTTCTGCCCGGAAACCCCAATCCTACCCCCGAGGATCTGCGCCGCGCGTCCGAACGCCAGGTCGAGGCGTATAACCACGCGTTGCGTGGCATCCCCGAGGATCGCGTCCGCTATCACATGTGCTGGGGCAGCATGAACACGCCGCACACCACCGACGTGCCCTTGCGCGAAGTCATCGACATTATTTTCAAGATCAACGCCCAGGCCTATGTCATCGAAGGCGCGAATCCGCGACACGAGCATGAATGGATGGTCTGGAGGGACGTGAAGCTGCCCGACGGCAAGATTCTGATCCCCGGCGTGATCAGCCATCAGACCAATGTCGTCGAGCATCCCGAACTCGTCGCCTGGCGGATCCAGAACTATGCCAGCGTCGTCGGTCGCGAGAACGTTATCGCCGGCACCGATTGCGGTTTCTCGCAGGGCTGGAACATGGCGCGGGTGCATCCGGAGGTGCAATGGGCCAAGCTCGGCGCGTTGGTCGAAGGTGCGGCCCTGGCCTCGCGGCAGCTGTGGCGCTGACATGACCGACAATCCCGCGCTTGCCGAGGGGGTGGCCGAGTATCTGAACACCGTCCGCGGAACGCCCGGCACGCCGCTGGAGAGATCGCGGCTGCTTGCCGATCGCAACGCGCACCGGATTGCGTACCCGCTACCGGCCGGCATGACGGTCACCAACAGCTTCGTGGTGCTGGCGGGAGACGAGGTGCCGGTACGCATTTACCGGCCGGCAGGCGAGGGGCCGTTACCGGCGATCGTCTATTATCACGGCGGCGGCTTTACCACCGGCAGCATCGAGAGCTTCGATTCGCTCGCGACAGCCCTCGCCGAAGCGACTGGGGCGCTAGTGGTCAGCGTCCAATATGCCCGCCTGCCTGAAGCGACGCCGCGAGCACTGGTCGCGCAATGCCATGACGCCCTGCGCTGGACAGAGCGGATGTCCGATACGCTCGCGATCGACCCGGATCGGATCGCCGTGGCGGGCGACAGCGCCGGCGCGTTCATTGCCGTGCAGGTGGCGATACGCGCACGCGACTGCGGCGGGCCGAAGCTGGCGTGCCAGTTGCTCGCCTATGGCGTTTTCGATCTCGACGAGAACCGTGCGGCCTATGCGGTCGCCCGAGATCCGGTGCTGACCCTGCCGCTAATCAGAGCCGTGACCGCCGCCTATCGTGGCGCCGATGCCCGCGATCCGGCACCGTTCGCTGTTCCGTTGCACAGCGACCTTGCTGGCTTACCCCCGGCGATCCTGCTCGAAGCCGAGCTTGACGCGGTGGTCGAGGAAGGTCGCGAATTTGCCGAGCGGCTGCGCGCGGCCGCCGTGGAATCGCAACTCCGCATCGCGCCCGGCATGTGCCACGGCTTCCTGCGCGCCGTCCGCTTTTCCGCCCCCGCCCGCGCCGAAATGCGCTGGCTCGGCGACACGTTTCGCACCCTCCTGCAATCAAGGAACTGACATGGCGCTCAAGACCGAAGACCCCGCGTTCCAGGCCGGCCGCGAACTGCGCAGGCAGATGTTCGGCGATGCCAGCATCGATCGCCTCGACAATGCGGACGATTTCAACGAACCGCTTGAGAATTACGTCACCTCGGCCGTTTTCGGCGAGACCTGGACGCGACCGGGGCTCACGTTGCGCGAACGCTGCCTGATCACCGTCGCAATCAGCGCCGCGCTCAACCGCCAGATTCCCCTGAAGCGCATGGTTAAATGCGCGATCACCAACGGCGCGACCAAGGAGGATATTCGCGAAACCCTGCTCCAGACGACGATGTATATCGGCGTCGCCGGTGGGGTGGAGAGCTGGCAGATCGCCGCCGAAGCGCTCAAGGAAATCGACGCCTATTGAGCGGGGGCCGGGGCGGGGGCGGGCTTCGACGCCTTGAGCCCCGCCGCCTCGATGCCGGCAGTGCCGCAGGCGGCATCGTCGGCGGGCTTGCCGCCCGACGTGCCGACTCCGCCCAACAGCGCGCCGTCAGCAGAATAGATCGGCACGCCGCCCATGATTGTCGCGACGCTGGGCATGTTGGCGGGCGGATTGAGCGTGGCGGTATCGGCGGTGGCGCGGCCATATTTGGCGGCGGAGGTCGCCTTCCACAGCGCGATCTCGCCAACGCCGACCGAAACGCCGTCCATATGCGCCAGCGTCACGGGCATACCGTGATTCTCGAGCACTACTACCGCGATCTTCAGATTGTGCGCGCGCGCGTAATCGAGGCAGGTGTCGCGAATCTTTGCGGCGCTGGCATAGTCGAGTGCCGGCCGCGTCGTCTGCGCGGAGGCGGGCATGCCGAGCAGCGCGGCGGCGGCGAGGACAAGGCTCCGGCTCATTTCAATTTCTCGAGATAGCTGATGATGTCGTTCCGTTTGGCAGCATCCTTGACCCCGGGGAACATCATTTTCGTGCCGGGGACCACCGCCTTGGGGTCTTCAAGATAGGCATCGAGCTTGCCGCGCGTCCAGCGGATGTTGGCCCCTTTCATCGCGGGCGAATAGGCATAACCGGGCCTGGTGCCTGCTGCCGCGCCGACCACGGCGAAGAGATTGGGACCGATGCCGCTCGGTCCGTCCTTGAGGACGTTGTGGCACGCGTTGCACGTCGAGAAGGCGGGCGGCATTGCCGGTGCAGCGGTTGCGCCTTTCGCCCCGTGGCCGGGGACGACGAGCAGCACTGCGGCAGCGCCAATCATGGGTATGGGCAGATACGGGCGCGCTCTTGTCACCGGGATTTCCTCATGCGTTGATTGTTTGCGCCGGCTGCCGTGCCGAGCGCATCCTGGCCAGCACCGCTGCCACCGCCGGGATGATCATCAGTCCGCCGAACAGCAACATGACCCAGAAGCGGCCGGCCCCGGCACCGATGACGTAGCCACCCAGCAAAGGCCCGATGATTCCGCCGACGCGCGAGAAACCCATCATTATCCCGAGCCCGGCATTACGGGTGGTGACGCTGTGATAGTTCAGAGTCACGAGGATCAGCGCGGTGTAGGCGCCAACGTTGAAGAATCCGCACAGCGTCGAGGCCGCAATCAGAGCCCAGGTCATCCCGTCGGGAACCGCGCCGAGCAGGGTGAAAGCCGCGCCCATCGCCAGCAGAAAGATCGCCGCGATCCGCACTTCGCCGACGCGGCGTGCCAGCCCGCCGACGATCAGGTGAGCGACGATTCCGGCGCCGTACGTGGTCATGCCGGCGATGCCGTTCCACGTCATGTTAAGGCCGCCAAAGGCGAGGATCTGCGGGCGCCAGCCGGCCATAAACCCGCCGCTGATCGTGAACACGAAGCCGGCGAGACATAGCAGACCCGTACCAACCCACATTGCGTGCGGGATGATCGATGCGCTCGCGCGTTTCTTGCCGCCGGTCGCCGGCACCTCGGGCAGGCTGGCGAGCGCCGGTTTGCCAAGCCGGGCCATCAGCGCGTTGAGTTTGTCGAGCGCGCCTGGCTTGCGACGCCCGGCCAGGAAAGTGGGTGATTCTGCGAGCAGGAACAGCGCCAGCACGAAACTCAGCAAGTTGAGCCCCGCCGCTGCCATGAAGATCGAGCGCCAACCATAAGGCTCGACCAGCACCGCCGCGAGCGCGCCGCATAGCATGCCGCCGCCGGAATAGCCGGTATGAAGAATCCCGATGAAAAAGTTGGAGCGGGCTGCGTTGGTAAATTCGGAAACGGTGACGTTGAGGCACACCACCAATGCACCCAGACACATGCCCGTCACGAGCCGCAACGTCATCAGCGTCACGATCGAGCTGGTCACTGCGGTCGCGAACAGCAACCCGATCAGCAGGCCGAGCAGCCACAGCGTCAGCGCCCGGCGGCCGATGCGATCGGCGAGCGGAGAGATGAAGATCGACCCAATGGCGACGCCGATCGGCGTCGCGGTCGACGCCCAGCCGAACATTGCGGGGGATATGCCCCATTCCTTAATCATCGACGGCGCAGCGTAGGATAACGTTACGACGTCGAGCCCGTCGGCGGCATAGGTCAGCACACAGATCGCGACGATCGCGTACTGGTACCAGCCCATCGGCAATTGCTTGATCAGATCGTTGGGGGTGGTTGGCTGGCTCATGCGAAATGCACCTCGTCCGATCGGCGAAGCTGCGGTCTGGCGATCGGCTGTCTACGCATACGCACCCTCGGCTAATGCCAATCCAATTCGGCAATTACAAACGCTATCATGAATGCGCGCATATCGGCGAGCGAAGCTCGCTACACTTCGCATTACATGAAAATCCCGGCGCGTCCGTGGCGCGCCGGGATTTGCCAAACTTACCAGGCCCAGTCAGAAGCGCAGGCGCATACCGCCGACATAATAACGGCCGATCTTGTCGTACATCTGCGAATTGGCGACTGACGGCTGGACGATCGCGTTGGGCAGGACGGGTGGATCACTGTCGAACACATTGTCGATCTTGCCGTAAAGCTCGATATTCTTGGAAATCTTGTACGAGGCTGAGAGATCGAGATAGGTGCGGCCTTTCACATGGTTCTGGGCAGCTGGCAGGTCCACACCGTCGATATAGGTCGAACGGAACTTGCCGCCGCCGATATAGCGGACATAGGCACCAAGCCGCAGCGGACCGCCCGAATAGGTCAGGTCGAAATTCGCCTTCCAGCGCGGCTGGCCCGAATAATCGGTCGCGAGATCGCCGACATAGTCGGTGGTGTTGCCGAGCACAGTCAGCGAGAGGTCGTGGACATAGTTGACCAGCACGCGCGAGCCGATCGTTCCGGCGGCGAAGGGCCGGCGGTAGCTCAACTCGAAATCGACGCCGCTGGTACGGACAGTCTGTGCGTTGACATAGGTGGACTTGATCAGGGTGATGAAGTTGGTCGCGGTATCGACCGTGATCAGGTTGCACAGCTCGGTGATGCTTTTGACGTAGCAGCCGGAGACGATGTTCGCGGCGGGGATCGTGGTGATCGCGTCGTCGATACGGATCTTGTAATAGTCGATCGATGCGTTGAGGCCGGGAATGAAGCTCGGCTGGAAGACCACGCCCAATGCCTTGGTGAGCGCTCTCTCAGGGGTCAGCGATGCGTTGCCGCCCGAAAGCTGTTTGACGTTGTAGGCCGAGGACGGCGCGCCGGCCCGGGGATCGGCCACCGAATTGATCACCTGGTTCGGGCCGGCATAGAGTTCATACAGGTTCGCCGCGCGGATATCGCGTGAGATGGTGCCGCGAAAGCGGATGTCCTTCACCGGACTGTAGTTGATACCCAGCTTCCAAGTGGTGACACCGCCCGAGGAGCTGTAGTGCGCATAGCGGACCGCGCCGTTCACCTCCAGATTCTGGGCGAAGGCCATGTCCCTGGCGAGCGGCACCGCGGCTTCGAGATAGCCTTCCTTCACCGTCACCGAGCCGGCGAAGGGCTGCTGGTTAATTGATCGCCAGCCGCCGCGGCTGCCGGTCGTGGTGTTGGTGACCATTTGCGACACGGCGTCGGAAGTGCTGACAACAGTATCATGTCGGATTTCGGCGCCCAGCGCGATGTGCACGTCGCCGGCCCAGGTCGCGAAGGGCGAACCCTTCACGTTGAACGCGCCGTTGCTCTGGGTCATCCTCGAATCGTACCAAGAGGTGCCGAGATACCAGTTAAGCGCCGACTGGTTGATCGATCCTGCACCGAACACGTTGATCGGAACGCAGGCAGGATTGTCGTCTGCCGTGCTGGCATTGGCGTTGATGCGGCACACCGGCTGGCCGGTGATCGGACTGATCACCGAATCCACGCCAGCCAACCAGTTCGCCTGCTTCCGGTTATTGACCGATTCCTGATAGAAATGGTTGTCGCTGCGTTGGAAATATGCATCCCACGACCAACCGTCACCGAACTTCCCCTCCAACCCGGCGGCGAAGCGGAGTGCGCGGGTCTTGCTGTTGTTTTGCGACGCGCCGTCCTCCAGGTTGATGCGCGACAAACGGAACGACGAGATGCCGTTGTTCGTCATGATCGTGCGGACCGACTGGGGCAGGAAGGCATTGTCGCGCTGAATGGTGAGCGCCGTGTTGGCGAAGTCGTAGTTCGGCGCGAGGTCAGACGTAACGACAACTCTCGAATATAGCAGGTCGGTCCAGGCGGTGATGTTTTCGTTGATGTCGAAGCTGATCCGGCCATAGCCCGAATAGCGGGTGATGTTCGGCAGCAGGTTGCCGCCATCCTCGATCGTCGCGCCGTCTCCCCCCAGCTGAAAGCTGGAATTGGCGATGGTGCCGTAATTGTAGGATTGGGGGTTGCCGTTCGTACCGAACTGGATGCCGCGCAGCACGTCTGCGCCGTTGGCCGAATTGGTATCGGCATTGTTACCAATGATCAGGCCGCCGGTGGTGGCGACCAGCCGGCCGTCATAGGCGATATAGCTTTTCGTCTGGCCGTTGGTGGCGGTGTAGGTCGGGTTGGCGAACAGGATCGGGCTGCCCTTGCCCCAGTCGCGCGATGCCTGATCGGTCTGGCCGGTATTGTGGTAGAAGTCGCCGGCGACGCTGATGTGCAGCCGGTCGTCCATCAGGCTGGTGCCCGCTGCGCCGGAGATCACTGGCCGCTTGTAATCGTTATAGCCGGAAATGGCATAGGATGCATCGAGCTTCAGCCCGGTGAAATCTTTCTGCAGGCCGAAGTTGACAACACCCGCCACCGCATCCGAACCATAGGCGGCCGATGCGCCGCCGGTGACAACCTCGACATTGTTTATAAGCGCCACCGGGAAGATGTTCGAATCGATGCCGCCGAACGGACTGGTCGCAGCGAGACGGCGGCCGTCGAGCAAGACCAGCGTGCGCGAGGTGCCCAGCGCGCGAAGATCGATCTGGTTCTGGCCGACCGGTTCCGACGAGCGGCCGATATTCTGGTTGATGCGCAGTTGCGGAATTTCATATGCCAGCTCGGCAACGCTGGCGAGCCCGCGGTCCTTGATCTGCTCGGCGGCGATCGTCGTGACAGGGGTGGGGGCGGTGAAGCCCGCACCAAGACGCGAACCTGTAACGATGATTTCCTGCCCCGCGTCGTCGGGCGTGGGGGCATTCTGGGCTGGCGCGGCGACGCCCTTCGCCCCCTCGGCTGCCACTGCCTGGGCGAATGCGGGTGTCGCGGTCGCCGACAACATCAGGGCGATGACGGCCAAGCTGGAACCCGTCAGTCGCGGCGCCGTGGGCACCCGGTCAGTATCTGAAAATGACTTTCGCATTGCTTCCTCCCCAAAATGGATGCGGCGATTTCACCGTTCATCATGTTCGCCGCCGATGCTGTGGACGGCACGTCGATCCCGCAATTCGCGGTCGCTCGATGTCATTATCAAACGACGAACGACGACTGCTTATGACATATACTCGCTGGCCGACAAGCGAAAATATGATAGTACCGAACGACATTTGGTATAAACGTAACAAGCCGCACGGGCTTTGGCCAAAAGCGGATCGGAAGTGGGAGAGCGCAAAATGGTAGTGTCTGAGCGGAGCGATGCGGCGGCGGCGCCCCCCGGTATGTCATTCTATCAATATCTCGTCGTCGCTTTGTGCTGCGCCGCGAACATCGCCGATGGCTTCGATGTGGTGTCGCTGTCGGTCGCGGCGCCAGTGCTTTCGAAACAATGGCATATCGACCCCGCGGTGCTCGGCGGATTGTTCAGCGCGGTTGCGTTCGGGTTGGTGATCGGCGCCTTTGTCATCGCGCCTGTCGCCGACAAGGTCGGACGCCGCCCGGTGATGCTCGGTGCGCTGGGCACATTGGCGGGAGCGCTGTTGCTGACCGGCGCGGCGGGCGACATCTGGCATTTGCTGGCGCTGCGCTTCATCACCGGTGTTGGCCTGGGCACGCTGGTCGTGTGTCTCAACACAACCGCCGCCGAATATTCGAGCCTCAGGTTCCGCAACATGGCGATGGCTACCGTCCATATCGGTTTCACCCTCGGCATGATGCTGGGAAGCGGCATTGCGGCGGCGGTGCTGGTAACCGGCGACTGGCGTAACATCTTTCTGGCGGCCGGCGTGCTCAACCTGGTCACCTTCACGCTGGGCCTTTTTGTCCTCGGCGAATCACGCGGTTTCCTGCTGCGCCGCCAGGGTCCCAAGGATCTGCCGACGCTCAATCGCCTCAATCGACGGATGAAGCTTCCCGAACTGGCGGCGATGCCGCCGCGCCCGGATGCTGCCGAGAGCAGTGCCAACGCGATGCGCTTCATGCTCGCCGGGCCGATGCGCAGCCCGACAATACTGATCTGGGTCGCATCGCTGACCTATGCTCTGGTCGGCTATTTCCTGCTCAACTGGAAGCCGACGATTTTGGCCAATGCCGGGCTCAGCCCCAGCCTCGCGGCGGCCAGCGGTATCATCACCGGCGCCTGCGGAGCGGCCGGTCATCTCGTAACGGGACTGTTCGCGCGGCGCGTCGGCGAGGGCAAGCTGACAGCATCGTTCTTCGCGTTGGCGGCGGTCTGCCTGCTGATCTTCGGCATCCAGCCGCCCGATGCGATCCCGTTGCTGGCAATGGCCGGGCTCACCACTTTCTTCGTGGTCGGTGCTTATACCGGTCTGTTTCTGGTGACGGTGGCGATGTACCCGTCGGCGATCCAGAACACTGCCCTCGGCTTTGTCGTCGGCTTCGGGCGGATCGGCGCGATCATCGGGCCGGCCATCGGTGGCTTCCTCCTCAGCGCCGGGTTGACCCGGATGGACACCTATTTCGTGTTTTCGGCGATCGCGGTGATCCCCGCGATAACGATGCATCTTGCCAATCGCCTCGCAGCGCGCGCGGCAAGAATTCTCGCAGGAGACGAGCATGCCAAGCCCGCACTTATTTGATACGCACGCGCACTTTTTCACGGACGATACAAAACGCTTCCCGATCGACGTGACCGGCGCGCGCGAAGGCGAGGCCGAGGTTCGCGCCCGCATCGCGCGCGATCCGGCGACGGCCGAGCGACTGCTGGCATTGTGGGACCAATGCAGTGTCACCGGCGGCGCGGCGGTGCAATACAACACGATCTACAAGACCGATAACAGCTATACGCTGTCGGTCGCTGACATACATCACAACCGCGTCGCGGCGGTGCTGATCCTGCGCGCCGACTTTCCCGAAACCCCCGAGAAATTGCGTGCGCTGGCAACGCGGCACAATGTCTGCGGTCTGCGGCTGTTCGGTTACCCCGACGCCGACGGCTCCTATCCGTGGCTTGATTCTCCCGCTGCCCTGGCAACGTGGGAAGTTGCGTCGTCGCTAGGGCTGACGATGGTGGTGATGTACGCGCCGGGCAAACCCAGCACGGCCGCGTTGCGCCGGATCATCGCGCTCGCCAAGCGCTTCCCCGACACCGTTATCGCGCTCGATCATTGCGGTTGGCCGGGTGTCGAGAATGGCCTGGCCGGGACGATCGGGCCCGAGCATCTCGAATTGGTCGACGTTCCCAACATCGTCTTCAAATTCACCCAGATAAACCTCAACCGCTTCCGCGAAACCGGGATTGATGCGGCGCAATTCATACGGCTGATGGTGGATACCTATGGCGCCGACAGGGTTATGTGGGGTTCGGATTATGGCAACACCAAAGATGCCTATCCTGAGATGGTCGCGCAGGCGATCGCTGCGACCGGGCTGCTCAGCGACGCCGAGCGTGCCCGGGTCCTGCACCGCAATGGTGCCAAGCTATTCGCGGATCGCCTGTGAGCGTCGCGCCCGAACCACCGGCAATCGATGCGCATGCGCACGTCTTCACCCGCGCGATGCCATTTACCGACACGGCCTGGACCCGCCCCGAATACGACTATCCGGTAGAAGCCTACCTTGCCGAGCTCGATGCGCACGGAATCGCGTTCGGCGTGATCACTGCAGCGAGCCTGTTCGGCGAGTATAATGATTACTCGCTCACAGTGCTGGCGCAGCACAAAAGGCTGCGGGCGACGGTGATGCTCGATCCCGATACCTCTCCTCGCGAGCTGGTCGATCTGAAGCGGCAGGGCGTATGCGGGGTTCGCTTCCAGCTTCCGCTCAACGCGGCATTACCCGATGTGAATGGCTATCGGTTCCGCCGTTTTGTCTCCCGGCTTGCCGATGTCGGCATGCATCTCGAACTCAATCTCGGCGGCGAGCAGCTTGGCAACATGCTGCCGGCGCTGGCCGATCATGGCATTGGGGTGGTGGTCGATCATTTCGGACTGCTGCGCAGTGAGAACGAGATGGAGGGCACCGGCTTCGTCGCGATGCTGCAGGCAATCGACCGTGGGCGGACGTGGGTGAAGATCTCTGCCGGCTTTCGCTTGCCGCCGGAGAATCTCGAAAGCTATGCGCGGCGCTTGTTGCAGGCTGCCGGCCCCGATCGACTGTTCTGGGGAAGCGACGCGCCATTCGTCGGCGCGGAGGAGCGGATGACGTACACCGAAGCGTTGGAGACGCTCTATCGCATTGTCCCCGACGCCCGCGACAGACGTCGCATGTCCGACGCGGCTCTGCGCTTCTACTTCTTCTGATTGGCGGAATTCACTATGTCGGCGGGGACGCGATGGTGATCGGCCGGCCCCGCCCGAGCGTGACGAATTTCGTCCAGCGCCCCTGCGAGCCGGGCGCGCTGCTGTCGCTCGCGACGATCGCCGAGAAGCGCGCGGCGAGCCGGGGCGCCATCGCACACAGGTCGATCCGTTACGCCGTCCTGGGTTGCAATGTCGCGAGTGTCACACGGTTTCGAGCGCCACCGCGTTGATCACATGCGCCTGGGTATATTCCTCCAGGCCTTCGATGCCCATTTCGGTGCCCATGCCCGATTGCTTGAGCCCGCGGAACGGGATGCGCGGGTCGATCGCCATCAACTGGTTGATCCATATCGTACCTGACGTGACGCGCATGGCGACATCATTGGCGCGGACGATATCATTGCCCCAGACGGTACCGCCCAACCCATATTCGGTACCGTTCACGCGCTCGATCAGCTCGTCGATGTCGGAGTAGCTGAGCACCGGCAGCACCGGGCCGAACTGCTCTTCACGCACCAGCGGCGCATCGTCGTCGATATCGCGAACGATTGTCGGCGCGATGAAATAGCCCGTGCGGTCGAGCGGCACCCCGCCGGCGATCACCGTGCCGCGCGACTTGCTGTCCTCGATCAGCGCCGAAACCTTGTCGAACTGCTGCTTGTTCTGAACCGGGCCGATCTGCGCTCCCTGGTTGGCGCCGTCATCGACGACCATCTCCTTAGCCAGTCGCGCAATCTCGTCGCAGAATTCGTCGTAGATCGTGTCGTGGACATAGGCGCGCTTGACTGCGACGCAGATCTGCCCCGCATTGCGCATCGCGCCTTCGAAGACCTTGCCGGCGGCAAATCTGGCGTCGACATCGTCGAGCACAATTGCGGCATCGTTGCCGCCCAGCTCCAGCGTGACGCGCTTGAGCGTCCCCGAGGACGAGGCCAGCACTTTCTTGCCGGTCGCGGTCGATCCGGTGAAAGCGACCTTCGCGATGTCGGGGTGACTGGTCAGCGCCGGGCCCAGTTCGTTTTCGTCGCACAGCACGTTCAACACGCCTGGCGGCAGGACCTGCTGGCTCAGCTCGCCGAACAGCAGGGTCGTCAACGGCGTCGTCGGCGCCGGTTTGCAGACCATCGTATTGCCGGTCATCAGCGCCGGCCCAACCTTGTTGGCGAGCAGCATTAGCGGAAAATTCCACGGCGTAATCGCCGCGACCACGCCAAGCGGCGTGCGATGCTCGGTAACGCTGTTGCCGCCTTCGTCGCGCAACACCTTGGGTTCGAGGCGCATCGCGGCAAAGCTGCGCAGCACGAACACGCAACCGCGAATTTCCTTCATCGCCTGGTCGAGCGGCTTGCCCTGTTCGCTGGTCAGCAGCGCCGCGAATTCGGCAACCCGTGCCTCGAGCGCCGCCGCCAGTGCTTCGACCTTGGCGCCGCGCTCGGCCACCGGCGTCGCCGCCCAGCCGGGGAAAGCGCGCTTGGCTGCGGCGATCGCGGTTTCGAGCATCGCCATATCGGCCTTGGGACACTGTGCGAAGGATCGGTCGAGCGCCGGATTGATCACGTCGAAGGTGCTTGCCCCGGCGACCAATTCTCCGTCGATGAGCAAACGAAACTGATGATCCATGATGTTTCCTTGGCGGGAGGTCAGACGGACATCGCCTGGGCCAGCACACCCTCGGTGGCGGGCTGAGCATCGTCCAGGCCTACCAGGCGGGCCGGGTTGTCGCCGATCATCGCGCGAATTTCGGCGTCGGTATAGCCGATCTCGATCAGCATCTGGATGACGTGGCGAAGCCCCTCGACCGGCGAGGGATTGCCGACCTGGCCGAGGTCCGATCCGATGATCGTGTTGGCGACGCCGCCGGCATCGACACACATCTTCAGGCTGTCGTGGCTATAGCCCTTGCTCTGGACGCCAGCCCACATGCAGCAGCTATGTTCCAGATAGGCACCCATCCTGGCGAGCTCGGCCATGTCGGACACGCTGCATCCGATCAGGAAGGTCGGATGATTGACCAGCAATCGCGTGACGCCGCGCTTCTTGGCCTCGGCGAACAGCGGCCATATCTCGCTGATGTGGAGGTGCCCGGCCGAGAGCACCGCGTCATAGGCGGCGATCTGGTCGAGGATCTGCTTGACCTCGTCCTTCAGCGCGCCGCGCTCGTCGACAACGGTGAGCATCGTCGGCGCCAGCATCGCGTCCTTGGTCGGCAGGAACTGCCGGCGGTGCGAATGGCGGATATGGTTCGCCGCCGAGAAGGTCGGCATCCACACCAGCCGCGCGCCGAGCTTGAAACCATGTTCGACGGCATAGGGATTGAGCCCGCCGGTGGTATTGTTGAGCGGCACGCCGGTCAGCAGCTTGACCGAACCCGGCATGATCTCGTCGAGCAATGCCGCGACCGGGGTCACCGAATAATAATGATCCTTGAACAGGATCGCGCGCAGCCCTGCCGCTTCGCCTTGTTTGATCGCTTCGACATGATTGAGGCTGCGCGGCATCACCGACGGCCCGCTATGGCAATGCAGGTCGATCGCGCCTTTCAGGAGATCGCTGATACGGTCGCTCATGCTGTACTGTCCTTCTCCTCGGGCATCGGATAGTCGTCCGCATTGAGCACCCAGCCGGGCTTTGCCGAGAAGTCGCGGCGCGGCGGGCAAAAGGCGTCGAGCAGGCGGTTGAGGCCTTCTCCCATCCCCTGCGAGGTATGGGTCGAGGGTGGCGGGATTACGGCGACCGAAGGTGCGCCCATCCGCACGTGATCGTCATCGATCCACTGCGTCGAATCGCTGATCCACGGCCAGCGCAGATGATGGATATAGTCCCCGTCGAGCGCGATCGAGTATTGCTCGAAATCGTCATGATGATGCGGCGAGAGATTGGTTGCGGCGCGCGGACCGACGCGACCGTCGCCGAAATTGATCATGATGTTCGAGCCGCGATAGATTCGCCCGAACCGGCCCTGCTCGGGCGCGACATTGCCCGAATAAACGCGCACCTTGCGCCCGCCGACCGGATCGGGCCAGGCGACCAGCGGCGGCACGTTGGGGTCGGGCTCGGCATAGTCGGCGGCATTCGCGCACTTGGCGACCATGTCCGTGGACTCCACGGTGAACAGGCGCAGGATTCGGCCACCCTTTAGCACCGTGATCTTGCTGGTGCCGGCCGGCACGAAACTCACCGTCTTGCCGCTGGCGATTGCGCTGCCCTCGGCGATGCTGACTTCGATCTCGACGCCGTCGTCCGGGATCACCACGGCATATTCATCGCGCTGGCCGCTGCGCTCGAACACGGCGCCGGTTTTGACCTCGCTATACGCGACCACCATCGTCGCCCCGCGAGCGTACCAGGTCTTGATCAGGTCGCTGCTGTCCACCGGGGGGGGGTCGGCATAGAAATGGGCATAGCTGGCGCGCTTGAAACTCGCGGGAGGCGGGGCCTTCGATGCCGGGACCAGCGTCGTGCGCAAATCATTCTGCCCGTACATTGGCGCGTCCCCATCCTCATCCGCTGTTGATCGCAGCTTGGCTGTTATATAGCGCCATGGCAGTCGGTACGTCTAATCCCTTATCGCGGGCGCCTCGATACCGCATAAGTATCGGATCGTAGCGATGGGACTCATATCGTGATCCTATCGTAACGGGCCCAAATTGGCATTGGACCTGCGCGAGGCACGCGACAACATGCCGGCAAAGCACGGCCTTGACGGGGCATGGGAGGGATTTCGACTTTGGCCGACACAGCGCAAACCCAATCGCGAAGCGCGCCAGTGGCTGCCGATCCCGCATCGTCCTTGGCGCGCCTGTTGCGGCCTCGCTCGATCGCCATTGCCGGCGCCTCGCCCGATCCGGCGACCATGGGGGGCGTTGTCCTCGCCAATTGCGAGCGCTTTGCTTTCTCCGGCTCGATCCACCTGATCAGCCCGACCCGTGACGAGATCAACGGCCGTCGCTGCGTCAAATCGGTCGACGATCTGCCGGAAGGCGTCGACGCGCTCGTCCTGAACGTCCCGCGCGCCGCGATCCTGCCGGCGGTGAAAGCGGCGGCGGCACGGGGCGTCGGCGGCGTCATTGTATTCGCCTCGGGCTTCGCCGAGGGCAGCGACGAGGGCCGGCGCGAGCAGGAAGAAATCGCCGCGGTTTGCGAGGCCGCCGGCATGGCGCTGCTCGGCCCCAATTGCATGGGTTATGTCAATTACGCCGGCGGTGCCGCACTGACCTTCGAACCGGCGCACCCTCAGCCGCTCGGTGACCGCCGCAGCGTTTCGGTGGTCGCGCAGAGCGGTGCGACCGCGTCGGGGATTCGCGCCGGCATGCTCGGCCGTGGCATATCGGTGTCGCTGTCGGTCGCGACCGGCAACGAGGCCGTGGTCCATGCCAGCGACCTGATCGAATTGATCGTCGCCGAGGGCACCGCCAGCGCCATCGCCATCTATGTCGAGCAGATCCGCAATCCGCAGGCCTTCCTGCGCGCGGTCCGCAAGGCGCGGGACGCCAGCGTGCCGGTGATCATGATGCACCCCGGCCGCAGCAAGCGTGGCCAGGAAGCGGCGCAATCGCACACCGGATCGATGGTTGGCGACTATGCGCTGATGCGTAGCGCGGTCGAGAACGAGGCCGTCGTTGTCGTCGATACGATGGACGAATTGTTCGATGCCATCGCCATCCTCCACCGCTTCCCATCACCCCCCGCGGGTGCGCTCGGCGTGGTCACGAATTCGGGCGCGATCCGCGGCATGGCGTTCGATTTCGCCGAGGACATCGCGCTGCCGATCGCCGATCTTTCTTCCGACACGCTGGCGCGCATCGCGACGCTGCTGCCGGCGGGCATGGAGATCGACAACCCGCTCGACGTCGGCACGACCGGCTTCACCAGCGGCAGCATCTTCGGCCAATCGACCCAGGCGATGCTCGACGATCCCGCGGTCGGCGCGGTGCTGCTGCCGATGGCCGGCGGCGGTCCCTCGCAGCAGCGTTCCAAGGCCGATGCGATCATTCCGGTGGCGCTGACCGCGACCAAGCCCGTCGCGGTCGCCATCACCGGCGACGAATCGGTGCTCGATCCCGATTTTGTCGCGGCGATGCGCGCCAGCGAGACGCCCCTGTTCCGCTCACCCGAACGGGCGATGCGCGCCTTCGTGGCGGTCGCCCGCTACGCCGCCGCGCTGCAGAACATCGGCGACCGCACGCCCGTGGCAACCGGCCTGACCGGCTGGGCAGCGCCCGGCGTAAAGCCCGAATATGTCGGCAAGGATTTCCTCCGCACGCTCGGCGTTCAGGTGCCCGCCGGCGGCCTTGCCGCCAGCCTCGAAGCGGCCGTCGCGATCGCGACCCGCATCGGTTACCCGGTCGTGCTCAAGGCGCAGGCCGTGGCGCTGTCGCACAAGAGCGATGCCGGTGGCGTGATTCTCAATCTGCGCGACGAAGCCGGCCTTCGCGAAGGCTGGGCGAAACTGATGGCCAATACCGGGGCGGTGGCGCTTGATGGCGTCCTGGTGGAGCAGATGTCGGCACCGGGCCTCGAACTGGTCGTCGGCGCGCGCCACCATCCCCAATGGGGCCCGTCCGTGTTGGTCGGGTTGGGTGGCGTGCTGATCGAGGCGCTCGACGCTGCCGAACTGCTGCCCGCCGATATTTCCCACGCCCGTGCCGTCGAGCGCATCCGCGGCCTGCGCGGCGCCAAAATTCTCGGCGAATTTCGCGGCAAACCCGCGCGCGACGTCGACGCCGTGGCCGATGTGGTGGTCAAGGTCGGCGCGGCGATGCGCGCGGGGCTCGCGATCGAAGAGATCGATATCAACCCGCTGATGGTGTTGGCCGAGGGGGAAGGCGCAATAGCGCTCGACGCCCTGATCGTCACCGCCGCATAATCTCAGGATCAGGAAAAGATGGAAACGATCGTGGACACTGCTGAAACCAAGCCCATCCCCGGCGGCAACACCGTCCTCGTCGAATTCGAGGATGGGATCGCCTGGGTCCATCTCAACCGCCCGGAGAAGCGCAACGCGATGAGCATCGAACTCGCGCGCGAAATGAATCAGGTGCTCGACGCGCTCGAAATCGACGATCGCTGCGGCGTCATTGTCCTGACCGGCAGCGGCGAAGCCTTTTCGGCGGGCATGGATCTGCAGGGCTTTTTCCGCGCCTCGGACGCGATCAGCGATGTCGAACGCCACCGCGCCTACCGCGAGACGCGCGCCTGGCAATGGCGGACGCTGATGTATTATGCGAAGCCCACCATCGCGATGGTCAATGGCTGGTGCTTTGGCGGTGCCTTTACCCCGCTGATCTGCTGCGATCTGGCGATCACCGACGAGAAGGCGGTATTCGGCCTGTCCGAGATCAACTGGGGCATCATTCCCGGCGGCGTCGTCTCGAAGGCGATCTCGACGCTGATGGGCGACCGCGAGGCGCTCTATCATGTTATGACGGGCGAAAAGTTCGACGGCGCGCGCGCCAAGGAACTCGGCCTGGTCAACGAGGCGGTGCCGGCCGACAGGCTCAGGGATCGCACCCGCGAACTCGCCAAGGTTCTGCTCGAGAAGAACCCGACCACGCTGCGCCAGGCGCGCATGGCGTACAAATATGCCCGCGAGATGAACTGGGAGCTCGCCGCCGAATATCTCACCGCCAAGGGTGACCAGACCACCTTCGTCGATCGCGAAAAAGGCCGCGAAAAGGGCATGGTCCAGTTCCTCGACGAGAAGACCTACAAGCCCGGTCTCGGCAACTACAAGCGCGAAGGCGAGTAAGCATGGAACGACCCAGTGCCGCCAAAGGCAGCGAATTGAGTGCCGTCGCCCCGGGTCTGGTCGAGATCACCGATCGGGTTTTGTACGGTGAGGTTTGGGAGCGCGAGGGGCTGTCCAAGCGCGACCGCTCGCTGCTGACCGTCGCGGCGCTGATGACCGCCAATCGCCATCAGCAGCTCGAGGCGCATCTCGGGCTGGCCTTGAAGAACGGAGTCACAAGGGAAGAGTTGGGCGAGGCGCTGCTGCACCTCGCTTTCTATTCGTCCTGGCCGGCATCGATCACCGCGTCGCGGATGCTGCTCGATCTGGTCAACAAGCAGGACGCCGACGGCTCAGCCGCTTAGAGCATCGCGCTGAAAAGTGGGTACCGGTTTTCAGCTAAAGCGATGCGACAACGAATATTTGGAGCAGCGCTACTGATCCCGATTTCAGACACGCTGCTCCAGCCCGCCGCTGCGCTCGACTTGGGAGAGCATGTGGTCGGTATCGCCGAACATGCTCTCCAGCACCGTCAGTCGCTGAAAATAACGTCCCGCGGGATATTCCGAAGCCAGCCCCATGCCACCGTGGAGCTGGATCGCCTCGCTGCCAACAAAGCGCGCGGCCCTGTTGACCAGCGCCTTGGCCGCCGCCGCCGCTCTGCCTCGCTCCTCGGGCACGGCTTCGCGCATCGAGATCGCGTAGAAGGTGATCGAACGCGCCTGTTCGATCGCGACGAGCATGTCCGCGGCGCGGTGTTGCAGCGCCTGGAACGACCCGAGCGCCACGCCGAACTGCTGGCGCGTCCCAAGATAGTCGATGGTGATGGCGAGCAATCTCTCCATCGCACCGACGGCTTCGCCGCACACCGCAACGATGGCGCCGTCGATCGCCGCAGCAAGGATTTCGCGATTGCGGGCGGGATCGCCGATCGCGACCGCAGTGGAGACGTCGGTCAGCCTGATATCGGCGGCGTTGCGGCCATCGGGGGTCGGCCGCGATCGCAGCGACACGCCCGTGGCGTTGGCCGGAACGAGGAAAATGCCGAGCCCGTCCGGCGTCATCGCCGGAAAAATCAGCGTGTCGGCGCAATCGGCATCGAGCACCGCAACCTTCTCGCCGTTCAGCATCCATCCTGATGCGGAGGGTTCGGCGGTCATGGCGGGCGCGTCCCAGCGATAGCGCGAGCGCGGTTCATGGAGACAAAGCGCCATCGTGCTGCGCCCGTCCATCAGTGCGGCCAAGACATCATGTGCCTCGGCCCCCGCCAGGACGCCGCCCGCCAACAGCGCCGATTGCAGATACGGCGCGGTGCCCAGCGTGCGGCCATAGGCCTCCATCACCAGCATCACGCTTTCCGGTCCGCCGCCATAACCGCCGATCTCGGGCGGGAAGGGGAGGGCGAGCAGCCCCATCTCGGCATAGTCACGCCACTGCGCCGCCGGATCGCACGGTGTCGCGGCAGCATGCGCCTCGAACAATTTGCCGACGCTTTCGCAGAGCAGCTTCTGCTCGTCGCTGAGGTCGAAGTTCATGCCGGATGCCCCAGTCCCAGCACGGCCTTGGCGAGGATGTTGCGCTGGATCTCGTTCGATCCGCCGAAGATCGAATATTTGCGCGAGCTGAAATAGGCAGAGAGGATGGCCGAGTGCGGGTCCAGTTCCGGCAATTCGTCGCTCTCCTTTTTCGTGGCGAACCCGGCAGTCAGCGCTTCAGGTCCCAATGCATCGAGAAGCAGCCCTGCCGCGGTCTGGAGCATCTCGCTGCCCTTGATCTTGAGGATCGAGGTTTTGGGATCGACATCGCCGCCGGGTGCGCGATCACTGGCGACGACGCGCATCTGGGTGATTTCGAGTGCCTTCAGTTCGACCTCGGCCAGTGTCAGGCGGCGGCGATAGGCGGGGTCGTCGAGCAGGCCGGCGTCCCCGGCAAGCGCGCGAACCCGATCGAGCCGGCGTTTGGAGAAGCCGACATTGCCCATCGATGTCCGCTCCTGGCCAAGCAGATATTTGGCGTAGTCCCAGCCGCGCCCTGCTTCGCCAACCAGGTTTTCGGCGGGGACCAGCACGTCGTCGAAATAGACTTCATTGACGTGATGATATCCATCGATCGTGCTGATCGGGCGGACCGTGATGCCCGGTGTGGCCATGTCGATCAGCAGGAAGGAAATGCCCTGCTGCTTGCGCGCGCTACGCTCGGTGCGCACCAGGCAGAAGATCCAGTCGGCCTCATGCGCATAGGTGGTCCAGATCTTCTGGCCGTTGACGCGATAGCCATCGCCGTCGCGCTCGGCGCTGGTCTTGAGCGACGCGAGGTCCGATCCCGCGCCGGGCTCGGAAAATCCCTGGCAGAACCACATGTCGAGATTGGCGATCGCGGGGAGAAAGCGGCGCTTTTGCGCGTCCGATCCGAACGCCGCGATCACGGGTCCGACCAGCGCGACGTTGAACGCCAGCGGCTTCGGCACGGCTTCATGGTCGATTTCTTCGGCAAGGATCGCGCGCTTGACCGGCGACCAGTCGCGCCCACCCCATGCAACCGGCCAGTGCGGTGTCGCATAGCCGGCGCGGTTGAGGATCTGCTGCGACTCGGCCGTCCAGGAGCGGGGGATCGGTCGTTCTTCGTAGACCGCCTGACGGATACGCTCCGGCACGTTGCGGCGCAGATATTCAGATGCCTCGGCGCGAAAGCTACGTTCGTCGTCGGTAAAGTTCAGCTCCATCGCCTCAGTTCTCGGGTGGAAGTGGGGCGATGCCGCGGATCAGATCGGCGGCGCGCTCGGCGATCATGATGACGGCGGCATTGATGTTCGCGCCCGGCACGGTCGGCATCACCGAGGCATCGACTACACGCAGGCCCCTGACGCCGCGCACGCGCAACTGACTGTCAACGACGGCGTCAGGGTCTTCGCCCATGCGGCAGGTGCCGGCCGGATGCTGGGTGATCTTGAGGTTGTTACGGATGAAAGCGTCGAGGTCGGCGTTCTTGCCCGGGGAAACCTCCGCCTCGACCATGTCGCACAGCGGTGATTGCGCGAAAATTGCGCGTACCGCAGCGATGCCACCGCGAATATCGGCAAAATCGGTCGGGGTGGAGAGCAGATTGAGATCGATCCGTGGCTTGGCGAGTGGATCGGCGGAGCGAAGCGTCACGCTGCCGCGGCTTTCGGGATGGAGTTGCATCACCATCACCGACAGCACATGCGATTGGCGCTCGCGCGCGAACGGATACCACAGCTTCGCGTCGAGCCGGACGGGGAGAAATACCACTTGGATATCCGGCCGTTCGAGCTCCGGCCGGGTGCGAAGCATTAACACGCCGCTGGTGATCTGGCTGGCAAAGGCGCCTTTGCCGGTGACGGCCCAGCGTAGCACCGACAGCGCAGCTCGATCGAAACGCAACGCGCTGAGAAAGGACGTGGCCCCGCGCGCGGCGAAGGTCATGTACACCAACGGGTGTTCGGAAAGAGCGCGGCCGACGCCTGGGGCGTGCACCACGGAGGTGATGCCAAGTTGGGCGAGCTCGTCCGCCGGACCGATGCCCGACAGCATCAGCAATTGCGGCGAGTTATAGGCGCCGCCGCTCAGCACGACTTCCTTGCGAGCCCGGCATCGCGATACGGCGCCGTCCTGCGAATATTCCACGCCGGTCGCCCGACCGTCTTCGATCAGGACGCGCGTGACCTGCGCATTCGACAAGACGGAAAGATTGGGCCGTTTGAGCGCGGGTTTGAGATAGGCCCATGAGGTGCTGGCGCGCCGGCCGCGGCGATCGACCGTGACCTCGGCGCGTGAATAGCCTTCCTGCTTCGCGCCGCTCAGATCCGCGCTTTCTTCGAAACCGGCGGCGACCACCGCCTGCCGGATCGGCGCGCCCAGCAAATGGCGATTGTCGACCGGCGTGACCGTCAGCGGACCCGTGCCGCCATGATAAGGCCCGGCCCCGCGCCAGCTCGATTCCATCTTGCGGAAATAGGGGAGGACGTCGGCATAGCCCCAGCCGGTGGCGCCCATCTGCCGCCATCCGTCGTAATCGCTGGAATGCCCGCGCATGTAGATCATGCCGTTCACCGACGAGGATCCGCCATGGACGCGCCCGCGCGGCAGCGGCATCGATCGACCGGCCAATTTGGCGTCGGGCTCGCTGCTATAGCCCCAATCATAGGCCGGGTTGGCGGCGGTCATCATGAAGCCGAGCGGCATGCGGAACAACCAATTGTCGTCCCTGCCGCCCGCCTCGATCAGCAGGACCGTGTCCGTCCCGCTTTCGCTCAACCGGTTGGCGAGGGCGCAGCCGGCCGAGCCGGCCCCGACGATGATGTAGTCGAATTCGCGTTCCATCTCAGGCGTGTCGTCGTCCCGTCGCTGGAAGCACGAAGGCCCCTGACGCTTGGTGAATCCATGGCTCGAAATGGTCTCGCGGGCCAGTGGTTTGCGTTGTGGCATAGCAAATAGCATTCGACAAGATATAATGCTGTTGGTTATGATGCATCTCGGAAGCGGCATTGGCCGACGAGCCGGAGCGCCTTCCGAAACGCAGTGTGGACTGAGAGAGGCCCTGAAATGACGAGCGCGGCAGTGTTGGAAAAACCGCAGGTGCCTGCGCTCGACAAGGCGCAGGCCTTTGCCGCGAGCAGGCATCAATTGTTCATCGGCGGGCATTGGGTCGAGCCGCTGGAAGGCAAGCGCTTCGCCAGCCATAATCCGGCGACGGGCGCCAGGCATGCCGATGTTGCGGAAGCGGGTGCGGCCGATGTTGATCGCGCGGTCATTGCCGCGCGGGCGGCGATGGACAATCCCGCATGGAGCGAAATGAAGCCGGCGCTCCGCGCGCGCCTCATCAATCGCCTGGCCGATGCGCTCGAGGCCAATATCGACGAATTCGCCGCCCTCGAGACGCTCGACAACGGCATGCCGGTGCGCGACGCCAAATTCTTCCACATCCCCCATGCCATCGAGTCGCTGCGGTACAATGCCGGCTGGGCGACCAAACTGAACGGCGAAACGATCGCCTTGTCGGGCATGGGCACGTGGCATGCCTATACGCTGCGCGAACCGGTCGGCGTCGTCGCCCAGATCGTGCCGTGGAATGCGCCGCTGGCGATGGCGTGCGCGAAAATCGGACCCGCGCTCGCCGCCGGCTGCGCCGTGATTCTCAAGCCCGCCGAGGAAACTTCGCTGACCGCGTTGCGGCTGGCGCATCTGATCGAGGAAATCGGCTTTCCCGCCGGTGTCTTCAATCTGTTGACTGGATTTGGCGAACCTGCTGGCGCAGCGCTCACCGCGCATCCCGGCGTCGACAAGGTCACCTTCACGGGATCGACCGAGGTCGGCCGCCTGATTCTTCGCGCCGCCGCCGGCAATTTCAAGCGCGTCACGCTCGAACTGGGCGGAAAGACCCCGGTCATCGTCCTGCCCGATGCCGATCCGGTCAAGGTGATCGAAGGCGCGGCGCGTGCGATCTTCACCAATGCCGGCCAGGTCTGCAACGCCGGCTCGCGGCTGTTCGTCCATGAACGCCATTTCGACGAGGTCGTCGAAGGCGTGGGCAAACTCGCCGAAGCGATGAAGCTCGGTTCGGGCTTCGAAGCAGATACCATGATGGGTCCGGTCATCTCCGCCGCCCAGCGCGACCGCGTCCGCGGCTATGTGAAAAGCGGCATCTCCGCAGGCGCGACGCTCGCCGCCGGTGGTCGCGAGATCGATGGCGAGGGCTTTTTCGTCGCGCCCGCGATCCTCACCGGCACCCAGGCCGATATGGCGGTGCGACGCGAGGAAATCTTCGGGCCGGTGCTGTGCGCAATGTCGTTCGCCGACGAGGATCTCGACCGGATCGCGGCCGACGCCAATGCCAGCGAATATGGTCTCGGCGCGGTGATCTGGACCAACAACCTGTCCGCCGCGCACAAATTGGCGCGCAAGCTCAAGGCCGGCACGGTCCGCGTCAATGGCGGCGGGCTCGATCCGGCACTGCCGTTCGGTGGCTTCAAGCAATCGGGCTGGGGCCGGGAAAATGGCCGCGAGGGCATCGATGCCTACACGGAGACCAAGTCCGTCGCGATCGCCCTCTGACGCGGCTCATGAATATGTCATTGACGAACGACGTTCGTTATAACTAATGCGGATTGGGTAAGGGGCGGCTGTTTTGAAGAATAATCCCGGAATCGGAATCATCGGGGGAGGCATTGGCGGCCTGACGGCAGCGTTGGCGCTGTTGCGCAAGGGCTTCGATGTGTCCGTCTACGAGCAGGCCCATGAGCTGGCGGAAGTCGGCGCTGGGTTGCAGATCAGCCCCAACGGCGTGCGCGTGCTGTGCTCGCTCGGGCTGGAAAAAGAACTGCGTGCAATCTGCTTCGAGCCTGAAGGCAAGGAGATCCGCCTGTGGAACACCGGCGCCACCTGGAAACTCTTTGACCTCGGGGTCGAATCCTCGGCGCGCTACGGTTTCCCCTACGTCACCGCTCACCGCAACGATCTTCATCAGATCCTGGTCAAGGCCGTCGAACAGGCATCGCCGGACACGATCCGTCTCGACCATCGCTTTGTCGCGGTCGAACAGAACACGACCGGGGTCACCTTGTCGTTCGACAACCAACCCGACGCGACGTTCGACGTCGTCATCGGCGCCGATGGCGTGCATTCCAGGACGCGCGAACTGCTGTTCGGTGCAGGCCCCGCCACGTTCACCGGGATCGTCGCCTGGCGTGGCGTTATCCCGGCCGAATTGCTGCCCGCGCGACTGACGCGGCCGATCGGCACCAACTGGATCGGGCCGGGCGGTCACGTCATCCATTATCCGATCCGTCGCGGCGAATTAATCAACTTCACCAGCGTGATCGAGCGCCAGGACTGGACCACCGAAAGCTGGTCGAGCGCCGGCACCAACCAGGAATATCACGACGATTATCCCGGCTGGCATCAGGATGTGCACGCCTATATCTCGGCCATTCCCCAGCCGTTCAAATGGGCACTGATCGCGCGCCCGCCGATGCAACAATGGGTCAACGGCCGCGTCGCCCTGCTCGGCGATGCCTGCCACCCGTCGCTGCCGTTCCTTGCGCAGGGCGCGGTGATGGCGCTCGAGGACGGCTGTATCCTCGCGCGCGCCTTCGAGGAATTCGATACGATCGACGAAGCGCTCGACCATTATCAGAAGATCCGCATCCCGCGCACCACGCGCGCGGTGATGGGCGCCCATGCCAATACCGAGCGCTTCCACAATCCGACGCTTGCCGATCCGCGCAATGCCCAGGGTTATGTCGACGAGCAATTTGCCGCCGACAAGGTGGTCGAGCGCTACGAATGGCTGTTCCGCTACGACGCCACCCGTGTGTCGCTGACCGCGCCGGAAGCGGCGACGGTATCGGCCTGACCATGGCAATCGAAAAGACCACCTGGACGCGTACCCCGCTGATCCTGTCCTTTCCCGACAACCCGAAATTCAACGAAACCTATGGTTTTGCCGGCAATTCGGGTCATGTGAATCTCGAGGGGCAGTTGATGCGCGCGCGCGCCTCGACGGCGCGCACGGTCTATATCTTCATGCACCCGACCTCGGTGCTGCACCTGCTGCCGATGCCGGTGTCGCTCGCCGATGCCGGGCTCGACGTGCTGTGTGCCGCCAGCCGCTATCCGCGCAACGATGCCGCGCTGATCCAGGAAAAGGTCGCGATCGATCTCGGCAAGTGGATCGCCTACGCCCGCACCGAACTCGGCTATGACAAGGTCGTGTTGCTCGGCTGGTCGGGCGGTGGATCGCTGTCGCTCTTCTATCAGGCCCAGGCCGAGACCCCGACGATCACCCACACGCCCGCCGGCGATCCCGTCGATCTGGTCAATGCCGGGCTCCAGCCGGCCGATGGCGTCATCTTCATCGCCGCCCATCTGTCGCGCGCGGAGACGCTCACCGAATGGCTCGATCCGTCGGTGATCGACGAGAACGACCCCGACAATCGCGATCTCGAACTGGATATCTATTCGCCCGATTGCCCCAACCAGCCGCCGTACAGCGCGGAATTTGTCGCTCGCTTCCGCGAGGCACAGCGCGCCCGCAATCGCAAGATTACCGCCTGGGCGCAGGATATGCTCGCCACACTCAAGGCCCGGGGCACGGCCGAACAGGAACGTGCCTTCGTCGTCCACCGCACAATGTGCGACGTCCGCTGGTTCGATCCTGCGGTCGATCCGTCCGATCGCCGTGTCGGCTGGAGCTATATGGGCGACCCGATCGCGGTGAATGTCGGACCCGTCGGCCTTGCTCGTTACACGACCCTGCGTTCGTGGCTTAGCCAATGGAGCTACGACAAATCGAACGCGAGGGGGCCGCTCAATGCCGCCCGGATCAATAGTGCGCCGGTGCTACTGATCGAGAATACCGCCGACGAAGCCGTGCCCTCGACGCACAATCCGGCGATCTTCGCAGCGCTGGCAACGCCCGACAAGGAGTACCTTCAGCTCAAGGGGGCGACGCATTATTATCTGGGGCAACCCGAATTGCTGGCCCAATGTATCGACGCGGTAATTGACTGGAGCCGGCGAAAGGGACTGCTCGCACAATGACCGGGGCGCTCGCGAATGAGCGGGAGGTTGCCGGCGCATTGGCCGGGCTGGTTGGCGCGATCGGCAGCCCGGCCTTTCCCGCCCGCTTTCTTGCGGGAATGCGCGCACTCGTCGGTGTCGAGCTGTGTTCGGTGTTCCGCCGCAACGCCGCCGAGCCAGTACAATTGCTGTTCGCCGAAGGTGGCGTCGCGATGGCCGATTTTCCGATCCATGCCTCGCTCGAATATGCGCGCAATTACTGGCGCTCCGATCACCAGCTGGCGCGGCTGTCGCGCTCTCCCGGCAAATGGCCGGTGGTGGTCCGCAAGAGCGCCTCCGACATCGCCGATCCGGCCTATCGCACCGCCTGTTACGATCGTGCCGGTGTCGCCGAGCGGCTGTCGATCGTCTCGCCCGGTCCACCGACTTTCGTCGCCAACGGCTATCGCATGGCCGACAGCAGACCGTTCTCGCCCGCCGATATCGAACGGGTCGAACTGCACGCCGGTCTGCTGATGGCTGCGGTAGAGCGGCATGATCGTGTGGCTGCCCTGTCGGGGCCGATGTTTGACGAAGCCGCGCTGGTCCAGTCGCTGATCGCCTTGCGTTGTGGCCTCAGCACGCGCGAGGCGGAAATCTCCGCGGCGATGATTCTCGGCGAAACGCAAGACGAGATTGCCAGGCGGGTGCATCTTTCGCGCGACACCGTCGTGACCTATCGCCGGCGCGCTTATAACAAGCTCGGCATCGCCAATCGTCGCGATCTGCTGCGGTTGCATCGCCGGCTCGTCGGCGGCCAAATCGCTTTCCCCGCGCCGGCAAATTAGATATCACCGTAGCTGATAACGAGAGCGTGCCGATCGCTCGGGTATAGAGGAGTTGGGCATGGCGTGGACATTCTCGCGAACCGCATTTTGCGCCGGTCTGGTGCTGGGAGCGGCGCAGATCGCCCTGGCCCAGAACGTCGCCGACGTCGATCACAGGAGGTTGCTCCAGGCCGATCGTACGCCGGGCGACTGGATGGCCCCGGGCCGCACCTATGACGAGCAACGCTTCAGTCCGCTCAGGCAGATCACCGATGGCAATGTCGCCACCCTCGGCCTTGCCTGGTATGCCGATCTGAAGGTCGATCGTGGCGTCGAGGCATCGCCGTTGGAGATCGGTGGCGTCCTCTACAATATCGAGCCGTGGAACGTTACGGTCGCCTATGACGCGGTTACCGGTAAGGAACTCTGGCGTTTCGATCCGAAGGTCGATCGTGACAAGGGTCGGCTGGCCTGCTGCGATATCGTCACGCGCGGGTTGGCGGCATGGCAGGGCAAGATCCTCATCGCCACGCTCGATGGACGTCTGATTGCGCTTGATTCGAAGACCGGCAAGGCCAGGTGGAGCGTCAACACGCTCGATCCGGTCTGGCCCTATACGATCACGGGTGCGCCGCGCGTGTTCGATGGAAAGGTGTTGATCGGCAATGCCGGGGCCGAGGGCGCAGCGCGCGGTTATGTCACCGCCTACGACGTCAACACCGGCAAGCAATTGTGGCGCTTCTACACTGTTCCGGGGGACCCCGCTCAGCCGCAGGCCAGCACGGCGCTGGAAATGGCCGCCAAGACCTGGAAGGGCGAATGGTGGAAGCGCGGCGGTGGCGGCACGGTGTGGGATTCGATCGTCTACGATCCGCGGCTCAACCTGATCTATATCGGTGTCGGCAATGGCGGCCCCTGGGTGCAGGCCTATCGCAGCCCCGGCGGTGGCGATAATCTGTTCCTGTCGTCGATCGTCGCGCTCAATGCCACGACTGGCGCTTATGTCTGGCATTATCAGACCACGCCTGGCGACGAATGGGATTTCACGGCCACCCAATCGATGATTCTCGCCGATCTCAAGATCGACGGAAAGATCCGTCAGGTGTTGATGCAGGCGCCGAAGAACGGCTTTTTCTACGTCCTCGATCGCCGCACGGGCAAGCTGATCTCGGCCCAACCTTATGTGAAGATGAACTGGGCCAACGGCATCGACATGGCCACCGGCCGCCCCAACGTTAACCCCGAAGCGCACTACGGTGTCACCCCGGTGATCATCACCCCGGGTGCTGGTGGCGGGCATAATTGGAACCCGATGGCGTTCAGCCCGCAGACGGGGCTCGCCTATTTTCCGGTCACGGAAATGTACATGGCCTATGCGGTGAACCCGGACTTCAAACCTACGCCCGGCAATATGGGCCAGCTCGGCATCTCCACCACCGGATATGACCTGACCCGCAAAGCGGCCAACGATTATGCCGCCGCCAACAACAAGACCTGGCTGACCGCATGGGATCCAGTCGCGCAGAAGGAACGTTGGCGTGTGCCCTATCCGGTGCGCGGCAGCGGCGGCCTTCTCGCCACCGGCGGCAACCTGGTGTTCCAGGGTACCGTCGGCGGCACCTTCGCCGCCTATCGTGCCGATACCGGCGAGAAGGTCTGGGAGATGCCGGTCCAGCAAGTCCCGATCGCGGCGCCGATCAGCTACATGATCGGCGGCGTCCAATATATCGCCGTCAACGCCGGCTGGGGTGGGGGCTTGGCCCATTCGACGAGCGTCAAGTCGCTCGGATTTCCGCTGTCGCCATCACCGCGACTCCTGGTGTTCAAGCTCGGCGGCACCGCCCAGCTTCCCAAGATCGAAGGCGCCGGCCCTGCGCTGGTCCGCCCAGCAGATACCACAGCCAGTGCCGAAATCATCGCCCATGGCGAGCAAATCTACGCCCAGCAATGCGCAGCCTGCCACGGTGAACAGGCCCGCGGCGGGGTCAAGGATTTGCGCCGGATGAGTCCCGCCACGCATGCCGAGTTCCTCGATATCGTCCTTGGAGGCAAGCGCCGCGAAAAGGGCATGGCGAGTTTCGCCGATCTCGTCTCCAAGCCCGACGCCGAAGCGATCCACGCTTATCTGATCCGTCGTGCGAACGAGGATTGGGCGAAGATCAAAGCCGGCGAATAGCTGGCGCGCGCGGACTCTGGCAGCGGGGCGGGGATAGGCGGGCGCTCGCCCCGTTTCAATGTTCCCTAATTGCGAAAGACAACGGTTTTCGCACCATTCAACAGCACGCGATCCTCGAGGTGGAGCTTGACCGCCTGGGCGAGCACCCGCCGCTCGATATCGCGCCCTTTGGCCACCAGGGCATCGGGCCGGTCGGCATGGGTGATGTTCTCGACATCCTGGGCGATGATCGGCCCTTCATCGAGATCGGAGGTGACGTAGTGCGCGGTTGCACCGATCATCTTGACGCCGCGGGCAAAGGCCTGGTGATAAGGCTTCGCGCCTTTGAAACTGGGCAGGAAGCTGTGGTGAATGTTGATGCACCGGCCTGACAGATAGTCGGCCATGTCGTTCGACAGGATCTGCATGTAGCGGGCGAGGATGATCAGTTCGGCGCCGCTGTCCTCGATCACGGCCTTGATCTGCGCTTCCTGGCTGGCCTTCGTCGCGGCGCTGACCGGCAAATAGTGGAAGGGCAGTTCATCGATCAGCGGCGTCGCCAGCGCCTCGCGCGGATGGTTCGAGACGATCCCGACAACCTCCATATCGAGCTCGGCGGTGCGCAGGCGATAGAGCAGGTCGATCAGGCAGTGATCGAACCTGGAGACCAGGATGAGCGCGTGGCGACGTTCGGCGCGGGGCCGCATCTGCCACTCGATTTCGAATTCGCGCGCCAGCGCACCGAATTCACGATGCACATGTTCGTAGCGGACGCGGCCCTGCAGCGCGAATTCCACGCGCATGAAGAAGCGCCCGGTCTCGGCATCGTCGAATTGCTGCGCTTCAAGAATATTGCCGCCGCATTGGGTGAGATAACTCGAGATGGCGGCGACGATGCCGGGACGGTCCAGGCAGGAGAGGGTGAGAAGATAGGAGTCGCTCATGGTCATGCCGTCACCTGGAATCCTGATGCCGAGCTGCGCAATTCGAAGTGACCGGCAGCGACTGTGTCGATCCATCGCGCGGTGCGATCCAGCCCGCCGAACGGGAAGAGATGGAAGCCCAGCGGTTGAAGGTCGTGATAAGCCGATGTCTCGGCCAGATCGCGGATGATCGGATCGGGTGTCGCTTCGCTGAGCATCCGTGCGATCGATGCGCCGCGGGTCACCAAGGCCTTGGCCGAACTACCCACGCCACAGATCGCCGCGAAGCGCAGCAAGGTGCGGATACCGGCCGGTCCGGCAAGGCCGATGCGCATCGACACGTCGGAATGGCGCGTGCGGAATGCCAGTATCCAGCGCAGGATAGGGTCGGCGTCGAAGCAGAATTGGGTAATCACGCCCGGCGTCATGCCCCGTGCGCGGATTGCGGCAATCTTGGCATCGAGCGTGGTGTTCAACGTCTCGTCGTCGACCTTCGGATGACCCTCGGGATAGCCGCCCACCCAGATGTGCGTCAGCGCCGGTTGTGCGAAGGCTGGGCTGGCAATCAGTGCGGCGCTGTCGGCGAAGGGGCCGCTGGCCTGCCTCACATCTCCGCTGATCACCAGCAACTGGCTCACGCGCGCCTCGTCGCACAGCCGCAGCAACAGGCTGCGGAGATGGTCTTTGCTCGTCACCATGCGCGCGGCGATATGCGGGACAGGCTCCAGACCCGCCTCGCGCAGGCGCCGTGACGCCTGGACGCGGTTGTCGTCGTCGTCATTGGGGAGCCATGTCACTGACACCCGCGTGCCCGGCGTGAGACGGGCGATCGCGACGGCGATCCCCTTGGTGTCCCGCGCCGAGACCTCATAGGAGGCCGCGCGTGCCAGATCGATGATGCGCTCGCGCACGGCCGTCGCAGGATCAGCAGCGCCGGGCGGCGCCGAGAGCGAGCTTTGCATCGTCATCGACTTAGTAGCGGTAATGGTCGGGCTTGAACGGCCCCGCGACCGGCACGCCAATATAGCCAGCCTGCTTGGGCGTAAGCTGCGAGAGCTTCACGCCGAGCTTCTCGAGGTGGAGTGCCGCGACCTTTTCGTCGAGATGCTTGGGCAGGACATAGACCTGGTTCTGGTAGTTCTCGCTCTTGGTCCACAGTTCGATCTGCGCCAGCGTCTGGTTGGTGAAGCTTGCCGACATCACGAATGACGGATGGCCGGTCGCGCAGCCCAGGTTCACCAGCCGGCCCTTGGCGAGGACGATGATCTGCTTGCCATCGGGGAACTCGACCAGGTCGGTGCCCGGCTTCACTTCGGTCCATTTGTAGTTCGACAGCGCCGCGATCTGGATCTCGCTGTCGAAATGGCCGATGTTGCAGACGATCGACATCGGCTTCATCGCCTTCATGTGATCGGCGGTGATCACGTCGGCATTGCCGGTCGCGGTCACGAAGATGTCGGCGCGGGTCACCGCTTCCTCCATCGTCACGACCTCGAAGCCCTCCATCGCCGCCTGCAGTGCGCAGATCGGGTCGACCTCGGTGACCATCACGCGCGCGCCGCCGTTACGCAGCGACTGCGCCGATCCCTTGCCGACATCGCCGAAGCCGGCGACGCAGGCGACCTTGCCGGCGAGCATCACGTCGGTCGCGCGACGGATCGCGTCGACCAGCGATTCCTTGCAGCCATAAAGATTGTCGAACTTCGACTTGGTGACGCTGTCGTTGACGTTGATCGCCGGGAACGGCAGCTCGCCCTTCTTGGCGATCTCGTACAGGCGGTGGACGCCGGTGGTGGTCTCTTCCGACACGCCCTTCAAATTCTTGACCGTCTCGGTCAGGTAGCCCGGCTTCTTGGCAATGAATGCCTTCAGCGCGCGCTGGAACTCGACTTCCTCTTCATTCTCGGGCTCGCCCAGCGTGTGGCCGGCCTCGAGCTTGGCGCCCCACAGCGCGAACATCGTCGCGTCGCCGCCATCGTCGAGGATGATGTTGGCGGTCTGGCCTTCGACTTCGCTGTCCCAGCTGAAGATGTCGCCGACATAGTCCCAATAGTCCGCCAGGCTCTCGCCCTTGATCGCGAATACCGGCACGCCGGTCGCAGCGATCGCGGCGGCGGCATGGTCCTGCGTCGAGAAGATGTTGCAGGTCGCCCAGCGCACATCGGCGCCCAGCGCGGTCAGCGTCTCGATCAACACGGCGGTCTGGATCGTCATGTGCAACGAACCGGTGATGCGCGCACCTTTCAGCGGCTGCGACGCGCCGAATCCGCTGCGCAGCGCCATCAGGCCCGGCATCTCGGTTTCGGCAATGTTGATCTCGGCGCGCCCGAAATCGGCGAGCGAAATGTCGGCCACGACGTAGTCATTGGCCTTGTCGAGCACGGTTCCCATTGGTCTGTTCCTTGAAATGTTCGGGGGTTCAGGCGGCCAAAGCGGCCTTGAGATCGTCGACCAGATCGGTCCGCTCCCACGGGAAAAAGTCGCCATCGGGGTCGCGGCCGAAATGGCCATAGGCGGCGGTACGTGCATAGATCGGCTTGTTGAGGCCGAGATGCGTGCGAATGCCGCGCGGAGTCATTCTGCCGAGTTTTTCGATCCGCTTGATCGCGGCCTCGATCTTGTCGTCGCCAACCGTGCCGGTGCCATGGGTATCGACATAGAGCGACAGCGGCTCGGCAATGCCGATCGCATAGGCAAGCTGGATCGTGCATTTGGTGGCGAGGCCTGCGGCGACGATATTCTTGGCCAGGTATCGGGTGATATAGGCCGCAGAGCGATCGACCTTGGTCGGATCCTTGCCGCTGAACGCGCCGCCGCCGTGCGGGGCTGCACCGCCATAGGTGTCGACGATAATCTTGCGGCCCGTCAAGCCGGCGTCGCCATCGGGTCCGCCAATTTCGAAGCTGCCGGTCGGGTTGATGTGATAGACGGTGTCGTCGCTCAGCAGTTCGGCGGGCAGGAGATCGGCGACGACCTTCTTCACATACGCATGCAGTTCATCCTGCTTGTCGCCTTCGTCATAACCCTTGGCGTGCTGGGTCGACACCACGATCGCGGTCGCCGCGACCGGCTTGCCATGTTCGAAGCGCAAGGTGACCTGGCTCTTGGCGTCCGGCTCGAGGAACGGTGCCGCACCCGAATGGCGGTCCGCGGCCATGCGCTGCAGGATGCGGTGCGAATAATAGAGCGTCGCCGGCATCAGGTCAGGGGTTTCGTCGCAGGCGAAGCCGAACATCATGCCCTGGTCCCCGGCACCCTCGTCCTTGTTGCTCGTCGCATCGACCCCCTGGGCGATATGCGCCGATTGCGGATGAAGGTTGTTCTCGAAACGAAGGGTCTCCCAGTGGAACCCTTCCTGCTCATAGCCGATCTTCCTGACGATGTTGCGGACGGTCTTCTCGACTTCTTCCTCGACGCCCGGCGCCCAATTGCCGGCTTCGTCCATGATGCCCTTGCCGCGGATTTCACCGGCAAGGACGACGAGTTGCGTCGTGGTCAGCGCTTCGCAGCCGATTCGCGCCTCGGGATCCTTGGCAAGGAACAGATCGACGATCGCATCGCTGATTTGATCGGAAACCTTGTCGGGATGGCCCTCCGAGACCGATTCGGACGTAAAGAGATAGGTGTCGCGGGCCATGGGGCTCCCCTCTGCATGCGGATGGTAAATGTGGATGGTGGCGTTCAGGCCGCAGCAGGATTGCGGCTGATCACGTAGCTTTCGTCGTTGAACCAAAGCTCGCCATTCTTGCGCAGAACCTTGCGGGTGGCTTCGAGATAGACCGGGTTGCTCATCGCCGCGCCAAGGCGCTCGTCGTCGATCTGCGCAACATAGGTCGCGGCATTCCATGCGGCGAGCAAGGTCGACGTGCCGATCGAGGCACTCTCGCTGTCGATCTCGTCGGGCAACGTGTGCATCTCGTAGCGGAACAATGCCTCGGACGTGGGCAGCGGATCGAAGCGGAAATCGGCGGCGTCGTCGCCCATCGCCCGCCTGGTCGCATCGAGCAAGGCGTGGCGCGACGTGGTGAAGGGATCTTCGCCGGGCCAGACGATCTGGATGATTTCCAGGCCCGGATCATTGCCGGCCGAATGGATACCTAGCAGCCGACCGTTCGGCCGCAGCGCGCGGGCGAGCGGCGCCAACACGCGCTTCGCCTTGAATTCGGTCGCCGCGCTCAGCCGGAACGGCTGGCTGGCGATGACCAGATCATAGTCCGCGACCGGCTGGTCCTTCTGCGGGATCACGTCGGCCAGCATGAACGCGCAATCCTCGCGGTAGAGGATCAGCGTCGTCGGGGTTTCGGGGATCAGGCTGCCGGTCTTCTCCGAAACCTTGGTCTTCCACTTCTGTGCCAGGAACGGTTGCAGCTCGAGAATCTGGCGCTCGAACTCGGCCGTGGTGGAGCCCTTGAGCGCCACGGCTTTCCACGTCATGTTGGCGCGCGCCTCGGGCTTGGTCGGCATCAGATTCGGCGCCTCGGCATAGGAGATGTTGGTCAGTGCCAGCACCGTCTCGGGATGCTCGAAGAAGCGGTCGGGCATCTTGTCCAGCGTCAGGCGGACGTCTTCGAGGCTGATTTCCTTGCCCGCGATCAGGAACGGAAAGCGCGGATAGGCTTCGTGCATCGACCGCATGACGCGGGCCAGGACCGTGCCGTCGCCCATCCCGGCATCGAAAAAGCGCACCGCCGGCGGCGCGGGTTTCAGTTTCTTGAGTTCGCGGGCGACACGCTCGGCGACGACCCACTTTTCCGAGCAGGTGTTGACGAACATCAGATATTTCTGACGGTTGTCGTAGAACCGGAAATTTTGTTCGGTCGCGCGGGTGTCGGATTCAAGCGCTACGATTGTGTCTGTGTCGCGTTCCGCGCTGATCGCCGCCATCATCGAGATCCTCGTCCACTTGCCGGCGTCGCTGGCGATGTGCCGGCGCGCTCTTGGATCTCTGTTGGTCCGTGAGACTCCGCGGATAAACCACAATCGGTCCCACGCCGACTGGTGGGCAGCTTCCCACTCTAGGTCGGTGACCACGAGCTGCTGCCGATCTCATGGACATGGGGTTCGGCAACATTGGCTTGCTTCTCGAAGCCCATGGGGCTGAGCTAGCCTGCTAGGCGCGGACGCGACCGCTAGCCAGCGGGCGGGGAGAGAGTTCCGGCTGACGGAAAAGTACCTTGCGACCACGCGATCGCGCCACGCCTGCGGTGAAGCTGGCAGGAATTTCCGTCGCCGTGTAATGTGGATCCTCGACGTCGCGGCTACAATTCCCGCAGCGCGTCGGCCGGCTTGGCGCGCAGCGCGGGCAAGCTCCCCACGACGCCGACCCCCAGCGTGACGATCACGCCGGCCGCCAGCGTCGCCGCAACGACGATCCAGTCCGGCGCCCAGGGGAGTTCGAACACCTTCACCACGACGTACCATCCGCCGGTCGCCCCAACAGCGAGCGCCACCAGCACGACGATGATCGAAAGCGCCGCATATTCCAGTGCCTGTGCGCCAAGTACTTGACGCGCGCTGCCACCGAGCAGCTTGAGAATCACCGCGTCGTAGCGCCGCGCACGCGATGAGGCGGCGACCGCCCCGACCAGTACCGCGATTCCCGCCGCGACCGTCACCGCGGCGGCGGCGCGGATCGCCAGCGCGATCTGCCCCAGCGCCACGCCGATCTGGCTCAACAGGTCGCCGACGCGGATCATCGTCACCGATGGCAGCGCTGTCGCCACATCGCGCGCCACCACCCCGTCACGTGAGGGGGTCGAATAGACGCTTGCGAGCAGGCTGTGCGGCGCCTCCTCGATATAGCCGGGCGAGAAGACGATCGCGAAATTGAGCCCGAGTCCGCTCCAGTCGATCTTGCGCAGCGCCGCGATCCGCGCCGGCACGTCGACGCCGAGTACCGTGACGGTGATCATGTCGCCGATCTTCAGCCCCAGTGCGGCGGCGGCGCGATCCTCGAGCGATACCAGCGGCGGTCCGCGATAATCGGCCGGCCACCATTTGCCCGCGACGACCTCGTTGCGCGGCGGTACGCCTGTCGACCAGGTCAATGTACGGTCGCCGCGCAGCACCCAGGCGCCATCGGGCAGCGTCTTCATGTCGGCGACGCGTACGCCCTTCACCACGGTGATCGCGCCGCGCAACGACGGCACCGCCTCGATCCGCGCGCCCGGCGCCGCGCGTTCGACGGCGGCGCGGAACGGCGCCGCATCGTCCGGCTGGAGGTCGATCGCGAAGAAGCGCGGCGCCTTGGCCGGTGCCGCGCCGGCCAGTTCGGCCGACAGGCTGGTGTCGATCACCGCCAGCGCGACGAACAGCGCGAAGCCGAGGCCGAGCGCAACGACCAGCCGGTCGGTCTCCGCGCCGGGCCGATGGAGATTGGCCAGCGCCAGCCGCAGCAGCGGCGTCCGCGCGCGCGGCAGGTGCGCGACGCCACGTCGCACCAGCAGCCCGATCAGCCACAGCAGCAGGATCAGCGCGGCGACCGCACCGACGAAGCCCAGCGCCAGCACCATGTCCGATGCGGTCAGCACCGCGAGCGCGACCAGTGCCGCGACCAGAACCAGCATCACCACGATCACGCGCCACGATGGCAAGCCGTTCGGCGCCAGCGCGTCACGCAGCAGCGTCGCGGCCGGAACATGGCGCGCGCGGGCCAGCGCGGGCAGCGCGAACAGCAGCGCGACGAGCAGGCCGAGCGCCGCCGCCGTCGCCAGCGGTAGCGGATAGAGCGCCAGCCGCGGCGGCACCGGCAGCGCATCGCCCGCAACCGCGACGACGATCGCCGGCACCAGCGCGCCCAGCGTAAGGCCGCCGGCGATCCCCACCGCCGCGACCACGCCAAGCTGCGTCAGGAAGATCGCCGCGATCGTGCCCGTCCGCGCGCCGAGTACCTTCAGCGTCGCGATGATGGGCGTCTTGCCGGCGAGATAGGCGGCAACGCCGCTGCCGACGCCGACCCCGGCAATGGCCAGCGCGGCAAGGCCGACGAGCAGCAGGAACTGCCCGAGCTGGGCGATGCCGCGACGCAGCCCGCTGGCGGCGCGATCGCTGCTCTTCACCGTAAAGCCGTCGCGCGCGAAGCGCCGGGCGAGCAGGTCGCTGGTCGCCTTCGTCGCGTCGGTGCGCGGCAGCACGATGCGGTAATGGCTCTCGTACAGGCTCCCCGGCTGCACCAGCCGCGTCGCATCGAGCCCGGCCATGTTGACCAGCACCGGCGGACCAAGCGTGAAACCCGCGCCGAGCCGGTCGGGCTCGGCGGCGATCAGCCCGATCACCCTGAGCCGCGCCACGCCGAGCCGCAGCGTGTCGCCGACCTTCACGCCGAGCCGATCGGCCAGCGCTGGCGCGATTGCGATCTCGTTGCCGCGCGGCCGCTCGGCGATCGCGCCCGGTGCCAGCCGGAAGGCGCCGACCATCGGCCAGGCGCCATCGACGCCGCGCAGGTCGACCAGCACCGGCCCGCGTCCGGCATCGGCCATCGCGCGCATCGCCACGGTTTCGGAGACGCGACCTTCGGCGGCGAAGGCGGCCATTTCCTCGACCGTCGCGCGGCGTTGCGAGACGACCAGCTCGACATCGCCGCCGAGCATCTGGCGCCCCTGCGCGTCGAGCGCGGCGATCAGGCTCGCCGACAGGCTGCCGATCCCGGCCAGTGCTGCGGTGCCGAGGAACAGGCACAGCACCAGCAGCAACAGCCCGCGCCCGCCGCGTCGCAGGTCCCGCAGCGCCAGCCGCCACGCGATGCTCATGCCGCGCGCCGGTCGGCGACGATGCGGCCGTCGGCCAGTTCGATCACCCGCGCGCAGCGCGCCGCGAGCGCAGGGTCGTGCGTGATGACAAACAGGGTCGCGCCGCTCGCCGCGTGGCGCGCGAACAGCATGTCCATGATCGTCACGCCGGTTGCGGTGTCGAGATTGCCGGTCGGCTCGTCGGCGAAAACCAGGGCGGGGCGCGCGACCAGCGCGCGCGCGATCGCCACACGCTGCTGCTCGCCGCCCGAAAGCTGTGTCGGATAATGGCCGGTACGATCGGCCAGCCCGACCGCCGCGAGCTCGGTCGCGGCGCGGGCAAAGGCGTCGGGCTCGCCGGCCAGTTCGAGCGGTACCGCGACATTTTCCAGTGCGGTCATCGTCGGCAGCAGGTGAAAGGCCTGAAGCACGATGCCGATCCGCCCGCGCCGCGCGACGGCGAGCGCGTCCTCGCTGAGCGTGGCAAAGTCGAGTCCGGCAACGCTGATCGTCCCGCCGCTCGGCTGTTCGAGTCCCGCGAGCACCGCCATCAACGAGGATTTGCCGGAGCCGGATGGTCCCAGCAGTGCGACGCTCTCGCCCGCCATGACGTCGAGATCGATACCGCGCAGGATATCCACCCGGGCGGGCGGCTTCCCCAGCGATAATGTAACGTTGCGCGCGGCGATCAGCGCGCTATCGGCGGGGGATGATGATATGGTCACTGTTCCAACGATATGGATGCCGAAAGGCGTTTGTCCATCTCGCGATGCTGCTGGCGAGCATTATCGCCGCTCCCGCCATGGCGGAAAAGCGCGCGCCGTTGATCTGGGCATTCGGTGACAGCCTGACGGCGGGCTATGGACTGCCACCGGCACAGGGATTCACGACCAGGCTCGAGGCCGCATTGCGGCGTGCCGGGGTTGCCGCGACGGTGCGCAATGGCGGCGTCGCCGGCGATACCGCGGCGCAGGCCGAGGCGCGGTTGCGCTGGGGGCTGCGGGGATTGGGCGCGACGCCCGATCTGGTGATCGTCGAGCTTGGGGCGAACGACATGCTGCGCGGCTTGCCGCCGGCGCAGGCGCGTGCGCATCTCGATGCCATCCTTGCCGAGTTGCAGCGCCGCCGCATCCCGGTGCTGCTCGCCGGGATGCGCGCCGCGCCCAACCTCGGCACCGATTATGTCCGCGCGTTCGAGGCGATGTATCCGGCGCTCGCCCGCGTTCATAAGGTCCCGCTCTACCCCTTCTTTCTCGACGGCGTGGCCGCGCACCGCGATCTGCTCCAGGGCGACGGTCTCCACCCCAATGCACGCGGGGTCGAGATCATCGTTGCGCGGATCCTGCCCGCGGTGCGCGCGGCCTTGCGGTAGTTCGACGGGACTCGACTTTCCCCAGTTCGCATCTTATATACCGACCGTTATGGAAGCGCCGGCATGCACCGCGACCAAAGGTCGCCCCCGCGAGTTCGATCTCGACGACGCGCTCGCGGCTGCGCTGCGGGTGTTTTGGTCGAAGGGTTATGAAGGCGCGTCGATGGTCGAATTGACCGACGCGATGGGTATTACCAAGCCCAGCCTCTATGCCGCCTTCGGTAACAAGGAAGCGTTGTTTCGCAAGGCGCTCGACCTCTATGAGCGCGAGAAGATGGCTTATGTCGGCCAGGCGCTGGCCGAACCGACCGCACGCGAGGTTGCCGAGCATCTGTTGCGTGGCAGCGTCGAGAACCAGACCAGCAGTTGCGAACCGCGCGGTTGCCTGGGGGTGATCAGTTCGGTCGCTTGTGGTTCCGAAGCCGAGTCGATCCGCGAAGAGGTGCTGGAGCGCGGCAAGGTCGCCAAGCAAGCGCTGATCGATCGCCTGGAACGCGCCAAGGTCGAAGGCGATTTGCCGGGCCATGTCGATGTCGAGGCGCTGACGGGCTTCCTCTATGCGCTCATGCAAGGCATGGCCGTGCAGGCGGGGGCGGGTGCCAATCGCGCCGAGCTCGACCGCCTGGTCGACACCAGCATGATGATGTGGCCCTCGCATTAGCATCCCGCTGAGGGGCGAAAGCCGGCTTTCGGCTCGTCACGACACATCGACAAGGCGTAGCAAAATTTTTTCTAACGACCGGTACGAAATGCTGTTGACGCAGCGCAACACGACTTATATACCGTTGAGTATAGAACGTGGGGCTGTCGCAGAGGAAGCCATCATGCGTCACCATAATCGCGAGGCGCCCGGCACCGGGTTCTGAGCGTCGGCTGATTGTCGGCAGGTTTTCCGGTCGCGCTCGTTTGTGCGCGGCGTGTCGGATCGCGTCCTGTCGCATCCAGTTACCCATCGGAGAGAAACACGGCCCGCGACCAGCGTCGCGGGTGGCGGACGCGCATGCCCGCGCCGCATCGCAGGGAGATCATATCATGGCATATCTTGCCTTTGCCGAAACGACCGGTGGCGATGTCGTCGAAACGGCGCTTCACCAATCGCTTCGTCCGCCGGTCGGCGAAAGCCGGCTGAGCGCGCTCGAATGGTCCGTTGTCGCGCTGGCCGGGCGCGACACGCTTGCAACCTTGCGCGCCCCCAGCCGCATGGAGATCGCCATGGGCATGCTGTTCGGTCAGCGTCCCAACCCGCGCCTTGCCGACGAGAAGCTCGAGGCGCTCCGTCGCATGGCGGTGCTCGGCTGGCACCATGGCTATGTCGTTCCGTCATGGGAAATCCGCGCCTTCGTCACCGCGGGCTACACCATCGAACAATATGAAACGCTCCTGAAGAGCATCAGCGCCGGCCGTGCCGCGCGCCAGCAAGGGATCCGTCGATGAACATGATCACCACCATCGCGCCCGAGACGGGCACGACGGGCCGCGTCGCCCGCTTCAGGCTTCTGCCCTTGTGGCAACGCATCGGCCTCGTTGCGCTTCCCATCGCGCTGATCGGCGGCGTGGTCGAAATCATCGACCGCCCGTCGCCGGCGACAGCCGCGCCGCCGCCCCCGACCGTCACCGTCGCGACGCCGCTGGTGCGCGACATCGACCAGTGGGACGAATATGTCGGTCGCTTCGAGCCGAGCCGCAGTGTCGAGGTGCGCCCACGTGTTTCGGGCGCGGTCACCGCGATCCACTTCACCGACGGTGCGATCGTCCGCAAGGGACAGCTGCTTTTCACCATCGATCAGCGTCCTTTCGCCGCCGCGCTGGCCGAGGCGCGCGCCGGGCTGGCCAGCGCCGCCAGCGATCTCGCGCTCGCCAACGCCAATCTCGATCGCGCGCATCGGTTGCAGGCCGACGATGCGGTATCGAAGAGCGACGTCGATCAACTGACCGCCAAGGTCCGCGCGTCGAGTGCCGCACTCGCTGCGGCGCAGGCCCGTGTCCGCAGCCGCGCGCTCGACATGGAGTTCACCCAGGTCCGCGCGCCGATCGGCGGCCGCATCTCCGACCGCCGCGTCGATGCCGGCAATCTCGTCGCGGCGGGCGATGCCAATGGCACGCTGCTCACCACGATCAACGCGCTCGACCCGATCTATTTCGACTTCGACAGTTCGGAGGCGCTGTTCCTCAAGGCGAAACGCGCGCAACAGGCTGGCGGGACGCCATCGGCTGTCGAGGTGCGCCTGCAGGACGAGGCGGGGTATCGCTGGCAGGGCCGGCTCGACTTTACCGACAATGGCCTCGACCCGAAATCGGGCACGATCCGTGGCCGCGCCGTGCTCGCCAACCCGACGATGTTCCTGACCCCCGGCATGTTCGGCAACATGCGCCTGTCCTCGGGCGGCACGTCGCGGGCGCTGATGGTGCCCGACGTTGCGATCCGCCCCGACCAGGCGCGCAAGACTGTGCTGGTGGTCGACAAGGACGGCAATGTCGCGGTCAAGCAGGTCGAGCTCGGCGCGGTGGTCGATGGCCTGCGCGTCGTCCGCTCCGGCCTCGCCCCGACCGATCATGTGGTGATCAGCGGCACGCAACTGGCGATGCCCGGGACGAAGGTGAACACGCGCCCCGGCCATATCGCGCCGACCATCGCCCCGACCGCACCCACGGTCGCCGCCCCGGTCACCGGCGAGGCGACCTTCGCGCGGTAACGAACCTTGTTCCTGCGAAAGCGGAAACCCGGAGCCAGGGGCGTAACCGCACGTAACCCTGGGTTCCTGCTTTCGCAGGAGCACGAGCGCTTCAAGCATCTGCCCATTCATCCTCTCTCGGGGAGCCTGTCATGCGCCTTTCGCGCTTCTTCATCACGCGGCCGATCTTCGCCGCGGTCCTTGCGGTGGTCATCACCATCATCGGCGCGATCGCCTATGCCGGGCTGCCCGTCTCGCAATATCCCGACATCGTGCCGCCCACCGTCACGGTCAGCGCGACCTATCCCGGCGCGTCGGCCGAGACCGTCGCGGACACCGTCGCCGCGCCGATCGAGCAGGAGATCAACGGCGTCGACAACATGCTCTACATGTCGTCGCAATCGACCGGCGACGGCGCGGTGACGATCACCGCGACGTTCAAGATCGGGACCGACCTCGATGCGGCGCAGGTGCTTGTGCAGAACCGCGTCGCGATCGCCGTGCCGCGCCTGCCGGAGGAGGTGCAGCGCCTCGGCGTCGTCACGCGCAAGACCTCGCCCGACTTCCTGATGGTCGTCAACCTGGTCTCGCCCGACAAGTCGCTCGATCGCGGCTACATCTCCAATTATGCGCTGACCCAGGTGCGCGACCGGCTCAGCCGCATCGACGGCGTCGGCGATGTCCGCCTGTTCGGCGCGCGCGATTATGCCATGCGCGCCTGGATCGATCCCGGCCGCGCCGCCGCGCTCAACCTGACCGCTGGCGACATCGTCGCCGCGCTGCGCGCGCAGAACGTCCAGGTTGCCGCCGGCACGCTCGGCCAGCCGCCCTACGACCAGGGCAATGCCTTTCAGCTCAACGTCGAGACGCAAGGGCGGCTGACCGATCCGGCACAGTTCGGCAATGTCGTCATCCGCACCGATGCCGATGGCCGCCAGATCAAGGTTTCGGACGTCGCGCGGGTCGAACTCGGCGCGGCCGACTATGCCTCCAACACCTATCTCTCGGGCCAGCCGACCGTGATCCTCGCGGTGTTCCAGCGCCCGGGCTCGAACGCGCTCGCCGCCGCCCACGCGGTCAGCGCCGAGATGGCGGCGATGTCGAAGCACTTCCCCAAGGGCCTCGAATATCGCGTCATCTACAACCCGACCGAGTTCATCAGCCAGTCGATCGACGCGGTGATGCACACGTTGGTCGAGGCGATGATCCTCGTCGTGCTCGTCATTCTCGTCTTCCTGCAGAAATGGCGCGCCGCGCTGATCCCGATCATCGCGATTCCGGTCTCGCTGATCGGGACCTTCGCGGTGCTCGCCGCCTTCGGCTATTCGCTCAACAACCTCTCGCTGTTCGGGCTGGTGCTGGCGATCGGCATCGTCGTCGACGATGCCATCGTCGTGGTCGAGAATGTCGAGCGCAACCTCGCGCGCGGCCTGTCGCCGCTCGAGGCGGCGCGCACCTCGATGGACGAGGTCTCGACCGCGCTCGTCGCGATCGTGCTCGTGCTCTTCGCGGTGTTCGTGCCGACCCTGTTCCTCACCGGGCTGTCGGGCGCCTTCTACAAGCAGTTCGCCGTGACCATCGCCACCGCCACCGGCATCTCGCTGGTCCTGTCGCTGACATTGTCGCCGGCGCTCGCCGCGCTGCTGCTCAAGGCGCATGACGAGGGCGAAGGCGGCAACCGCGTCCAGCGCTTCCTCCGCGTTGCCGGCGACCGCTTCAACCGCTGCTTCGAGCGGATGAGCATCGCTTATGCCGCACTCACCACGCGGCTGGTCGCGCGGCCGAAGCGGATGATGACGGTCTATGCCGGCCTGATCGCCGCCACCGCGGCGCTGTTCTGGGTCACGCCGAGCGGCTTCATTCCGGCGCAGGACCAGGGCTATTTCCTGACCGTCATCCAGCTTCCCGCCGGCGCCTCGGTCGAACGCACCGATGCGGTGATGCAGAAGGTCGCCAAGCGCATCCTGCCGCTCGCCGGAGTCAAGGGCGCGGTGATGCTTGCCGGCTTCGACGGCCCGTCGCAGACGCTCGCCCCGAATGCCGCTGCCGCGTACATTCCGCTCAAATCCTTCGAGGAGCGCAAGGCGCTCGGCGTCACCTTCGCCTCGATCATGGCCGAGGCGCGCAAGGCCACCGCCGATATCGACGAAGCGCGGCTGCTGATCATTCCGCCGCCGCTGATCCAGGGCATCGGCTCGGCCGGCGGCTATCGCATGATCGTCGAGGATCAGGAAGGGCGCGGCTATCAGGCGCTCGCCGACCAGTCCTATGGCCTGATCGGCAAGGCCAACCAGACCAAGGGGCTGGCGCAGGTCTTCACCTTCTTCGACACCACCACGCCGCGGATCTTCGCCGATATCGACCGGCCCAAGGCAAACCTGCTCGGCGTGCCGCCGGAGCGCGTGTTCGAGGCGCTGCAGGTCTATCTCGGCTCGGCCTATATCAACGACTTCAACCTGCTCGGCCGGACCTACCATGTCACAGCGCAAGCCGACGCGCCGTACCGCGCGACGGTCGCCGACATCGCCAACCTCAAGACGCGGTCAAATTCGGGGGCGATGGTACCGATCGGCTCGGTCGCGACATTCAGCGACAGGACGGGGCCGTACCGCGTGGTGCGCTACAACCTCCATCCCGCGGTCGAGATCGACGGCGATACCGCACCCGGCTTTTCCTCGGGCCGCTCGCTGGTGACGATGGAGAAGCTCGCCGCGGACACGCTACCGAGCGGCTATGGCACCGAATGGACCGGCATCGCCTTCCAGCAAAAGGCCGCCGGCAGCACCGCGGGGATCGTCTTCGCGCTCGCCGTGGTGTTCGTCTTCCTCGTGCTGGCGGCACAATATGAAAGCCTCGTCCTGCCGCTGGCGATCATCCTGATCGTGCCGATGTGCCTGCTCGCGGCGATGATCGGGGTGAACCTGCGCGGCATGGACAATAATGTCCTGACGCAGATCGGGCTGGTCGTGCTGATCGCGCTTGCCGCCAAGAACGCCATCCTGGTGGTCGAGTTCGCGCGCCAGGCCGAGGCGGAGGACGGGCTCAGCCCCGCCGCCGCCGCCGTCCGCGCGGCACGTGATCGGCTGCGGCCGATCCTGATGACCAGCTTCGCCTTCATCCTCGGCAGCGTGCCGCTGGTGATCGCGAGCGGGGCGGGGGCGGAGCTTCGCCAGGCGCTCGGTACCGCGGTGTTCTTCGGCATGATCGGGGTTACCGGCTTCGGCCTGCTGTTCACGCCGACCTTCTATGTCGTCTGCCGCGCGTTCGGCGATCGCGTCGCCGCGGCTTCTGCCCGTCGGCGTGGGAACCCCCGCGCCGACGCCCATCCGCAACCCGCCGAATAAAGGAGCCGTGTCATGACACGCTTTCGCTCGCTTGCCGCAACCGCGTCCGCGCTGGCGCTCGCCGCCTGCGCGACCGGGCCGGACTATGTCGCTCCCCACTCCCCCGTGGCGGCGTCCGGCCCGTTCCTCTCGACCGTGCCGGCCGTCACCACGCCCGCGCCGGTCGAGGGGAATTGGTGGCAACTCTATCGCGACCCGGTACTCGACCGGCTGATCGCGGATGCGCTCGCCGCCAATACCGATATCCGTGTCGCCGTCGCCAACCTCGCAAAGGCCCGCGCGGCCTTGCGTGAGGTGCGCACCGACCGTCTGCCCGACGCGGGTGTTTCGGCCAGTGGCCAATATGGCCGCGTGTCGCAGAGTCAGCGCGCCCCCGGCGCGCCGCGCGAAAACTGGACCGTCGATACCGGTCTCGACGTGTCGTACGAGATCGACCTGTTCGGCCGGGTCAGTCGTGGCATCGAGGCGGCCCGGGGCGATGTCGAGGCGACGCAGGCCGATGCCGATGCCGTCCGCGTCGCGGTCGTCGCCGACACCGCACGCGCCTATGCCGATGCCGTTTCGGCCGGGGAGCGGCTCGCGGTCGCGCGGCACATCGTCGAGCTGCTCGACCAGTCGCTCAAGGTGACGACGCGACGTGTCGAGGTCGGGATGACGACCCGCCTCGATACTTCACGGATTGCCGCGCTGCGCAATCAGCGCGCGGCGGACGTGCCGGCGATTGCCGCCGAGCGCGATGCAGCGCTGTTCCGCCTTGCCACGCTGACCGGGCGGGCGCCGCGAGATCTGCCCGCCGATGTTGCCGTGCGCACCACGACGCTCCGGCTCGCCCGGCCGATTCCGGTCGGCGACGGTGCGGCGCTGCTCGCGCGTCGACCGGATGTCCGTGCCGCCGAGCGTCGCCTCGCCGCAGCGACCGCGCGGGTCGGGGTCGCCACCGCCGATCTCTATCCGCGCGTCACGCTTGGCGCATCGATCGGTTCGACCGGGGCGGGGGTCGGTGACCTGTTCGGCGGCGGGCCGCTGCGCTGGCTGCTCGGCCCGCTGATCAGCTGGTCCTTCACCGACCATGAACGCGCCCGCGCGCGCGTCGCCGGGGCTCGGGCCGACAGCCAGGCCGAACTTGCCCGTTTCGATGGCACGCTTCTCAAGGCGCTCGAGGAAACCGAGACCGCGCTGTCGCGCTACGCCCATGCGCTCGACCGGCGCACCGCCTTGCAAGCGGCCCGCGACGAGGCGGAAGTCGCCGCGAAGATCACCCGTGCCCAACAGCGCGAAGGCCAGGTTGACGCGCTCACCGCGCTCGATGCCGAGCGCACCCTGGCCGAGACCCGCGCCGCACTGGCCCTGGAGGATGCGCAGATCGCCGATGCGCAAGTCGATCTGTTCCGGGCGCTTGGGGGTGGGTGGCAGCCTCAGGTGTGACTCAGCGCACCACCAGCCGGGTGTAGAGATGCCAGGTGGCGTAGCCGAGCCATGGCAGCACCACCGCCAGCCCGATCGCCAGCGGCAGCAAGCCCAGCAGCAACAGCCCCGCGACGCGCGCACCCCAGCCGGCGATCTGCCACGGGTTCTCGCGCACCGCGGCGAGCGAGGTGCGCAGCGCGACGCCGGCATCGACCGGCTTGTCGACCACCATCGGGAACGCGACCACCGAACAGACCAATGTCACTACCGCGAACACGCCGCCGGTGAGATTGCCGAGGACGATCAACTCCCAGCCCTCGCGCGTGCTGAACAGCCGGCCGCCGAAATCCGCGACATGCACGCCCGCCTGGGCGCCGAAAGACGCGCTATAGGCCGGTTGCGCGCCGAAGGTCGCGCCGTAGATCGCATAGGCGGCGATCAGCCAGCCGGCGAGCAAGGCGAGCAGGCCGATGGTCAGCGTCACCAGCGGTGTCCGGCGCCGGCCCCTGAGCGGATCGAAGAAATGCCACCAGCTTGGATCGGTCCCTTCCTCGCGGCGGCGCGCCAGTTCGTAAAAGCCTGAGGCGACCGCCGGGCCGGCGATCGATACACCGGCGACGAGCGGGAAGAACAGCGGAAGCAGCGGCTCGTTGAGCGTGAAGATCGCTGCGACAAAGCAGATGACCGGATAGAGCAGGCCGGCGAAAATCAGGTCGCCGCGCTTGGCGGTAAAGTCCTTCCACCCCTCGGCAAGCGCCCATCGCAAGTCGTCGGCTGTGATGCGTCTGACCTCGGGCAGATCGGTAGTGGCGGACGTGGCTTGGGCGGCAAGGCTGGACATCGCGCTCTCCTGTATCGGTCGGCAATTCCTTATGCTCGTGGCTTTGGAATACACCCGATCGGGCTGGCGCTCAAATCCTATCCGCGCGCAAAGGGGCGGTTGAGGCGCACGATCGTCGCGTTGAGTATCGCCGCGAAGCTGACCCAGGCGAGATAGGGCATGATCAGCGCACTGGCGGTGTGCGAGATCGGCCATAGCCCGACCACCAGCACGACGAGCGACACCCACAGGAACACCACCTCGACCAGCGCCCAGTCGGGGCGGCGCAGGCGAAAGAACAGCGGGCTCCACAGCAAGTGGCACAAGGCATTGACGCCGAACATGATGACGATCGCGCGCTGCGTCGCGCTGTCGTCCGCCGCGCGCCACGCGATGATCGCCGCCCAGGCGGCTAGCCCGAGGAGAATCGTCCAGGCCGGTCCGAACGCCCAGTCGGGCGGCTGCCAGCGTGGCTTTCTCAGCTGGCGGTACCACACGCCGATCGGCGTCATCACGCCGCCGGCCGCGCCGAGAAAGACGGCGACCCCCACGGCAACGATGATCGGCATCCACATGTCAACGACGCTCCAGCCTGGCGCGGACGCGATGATGATAACGCCACCGCTTGCGGTGGTCGATGGTCGAATTCGTCGAGCCGGTCAGGCCGCCATGGCGCGTCGCGACAACGCGCATTGCGACCAGATGTCGCTCAGCGCGGTCACCAGCCGGTCGATATCGCCGTCGCTGTGCACCGGCGACGGCGTCAGGCGCAGCCGTTCGGTGCCCACCGGCACGGTCGGGTAGTTGATCGGCTGGACATAGATGCCGTGATTGTCGAGCAGCCAGTCGCTGATCATCTTGCACTTCTTGGCGTCGCCAACCATCACCGGGATGATGTGGCTGGGGTTGTCGAGCGTCGGGATGCCGATCGCGTCGAGCCGGCGGCGGACATGCGCGACGCGCTCGCGGTGCTGTTCGCGCTCGACATTGCTGGTCTTGAGGTGGCGGATGCTCGCCGCCGCGCCGGCGGCGAGTGCCGGCGGCAGCGCGGTGGTGAAGATGAAGCCGCTGGCAAAGCTGCGTACGAAATCGACCAAAGCGGTTGACGCGGCGATATAGCCGCCCATCACGCCGATCGCCTTGCCCAGCGTCCCCTCGATCACGTCGATCCGGTCCATCAGCCCTTCGCGTTCGGCGACGCCGCCGCCGCGCGGGCCGTACAGCCCGACCGCATGGACCTCGTCGATGTACGACAGCGCGCCATGCGCCTCGCACACGTCGAGGATCTCGGCGATCGGCGCGATGTCGCCGTCCATCGAATAGACGCTTTCGAACGCGACCAGCTTGGCGCGGCCCGGCGCCACCGCGGCGAGTCGCCGGTCGAGATCCTCGGGCGAATTATGCTTGAAGCGCTGGCACTCGGCGCGGCTGTGGCGAATGCCCTCGATCATCGAGGCATGGTTGAGCGCGTCCGACATCACCACGCAATCGGGCAGCTTCGCCGCCAGCGTCGACAGCGCCGCCCAGTTCGAGACATAGCCCGAGGTGAACAGCAGCGCGGCGTCCTTGCCGTGCAGGTCGGCCAGTTCGGCCTCCAGTTCGACATGGGCATGCGTCGTGCCCGAAATGTTGCGCGTGCCGCCGGCCCCGGCGCCGCATTTGTCGAGCGTCGCGTGCATCGCATCCAGCACCACCGGATGCTGGCCCATGCCGAGATAATCGTTCGAGCACCACACCGTCACATCGCCGACGCCGTCCGCGGTATAATGGCTGGCGTGCGGAAAGGCCCCCGCCTTGCGCTCCAGCTCCGCGAAGATGCGGTAGCGGCCGTCCTCGCGCAGCGTGTCGAGTTCGCCGGCGAAAAACGCTTCATAGTCCACGGTGGAAAATCCCCCTGCACGGTCCTGACGACCGCCCCGGCGGCCTTGGTAGCAGAGAAGCTCGTGCGCGCCGAATCCGCGCGCCGCAAGTGCGGATATCAACGTATATCCACCCTTTTTCGCACGTCTGTGAGCCGCGACGCTATTGCTTCGGCGTCACCCACACCGAAACCGGCACCACGAACTTGCCCGGCGCGGGCTTGCCGACCTCGACACGGTCGGCGGTGACCAGCTCTCCCGAGGCGAGGTTGAACGAGGCCCAGGGCTTAGGCATGCGGCCGAAGGTCAGCTTCTGGATCGGCTGGCCGGTGGTGCTGTTCATGATCGTGGCGATGATACTCATCGCGCGCCGATAGCGGCGCGGGGAGTCGCCTGTCCAGCGATGTCCGGTTCAGGCCTTCAGCGCCGCCAGCACGTCCGCCGGCGTGATCGGCAAGTGCCGCAGGCGCACGCCGACCGCGTTGAAGATCGCGTTGCCGATCGCGGGGCCGACCACCGTCGTCGCCGGTTCGCCCAGCCCGACCGGCACTTCCTTGCTGTCGACGAAGGCGATGTCGAGCTCGGGCACATCGGCGATCCGCAGCGGCGTATAGCTGTCGAGATTGGTGTCCCTGACCTGCCCGTCGACGAATTCGGTGCCTTCGTGCAGCGCCATGCTCAGCCCCCACAAGGCCGCGCCCTGCACCTGCGCCAGCGCCCCATCGGGGTCGACGATCGTCCCGGCGTCGACCGCGAGGCTCAGCTTCTCGACCGTCACCACCCCGCTTTTGCGGTCGACATGGACGCGCGCGACGCAGGCCGTCCAGGTCGGCATGTCGCGTTCCTGGCCGAAGCTCGTCGCGAGGCCGAGCGCGGTGTCGGCGGGCAACGTGCCGCCCCAGCCGGCCATCGCCGCCGCGCGCCTCACCACCTCGGCCTGGCGCAACGCGCCGCCGATCGCCGCCGGTGCGCTGCCGGCATTGCGGCCCGCGCCGGTCAACAGCTTGAGCCGGAACGCGACGGGATCGGCCTTCACATGATGCGCGGCCTCGTCGATGAAGCTCTCCACCGCCCAGTTGGTCCAGCCCGGCCCGACCGAGCGCAGCCAGCCGGGCCGGAAGGTCGTGTTGGCGAGATCGTTGGCGATCGCGCGGACGCGCTGCTGCCCGACCTCGTACCAATGGTCCGCACCCGAAATCGCGAACGGGTCATAGGCCCCGCCGGCCTTGTTCTTGGCGAGGAACGCCGGCGCCAGCACCTGGGTCGGCCAGCCGGCACAGGCGGCATGCTCCATCGCCAGCACCTTGCCCGACGCGTCGAACGCCATGCGCAGCCGCTGCGCCGAGGCCGAGCGCACCGAATCGAAGCGCGCATCGTCCTGCCGCGTCAGGATCATCTTGACCGGCTTGCCCAGCGCCTTGGTCGCGAGCAGGGCGGGCACGGCATAGTCGCCATTGAGCCGCCGCCCGAACCCGCCGCCGAGCAGATAGGTCCGCATGATCACCTTGCTCTCGGCCACGCCCAGCGCCTTGGCCAGGGTCGGCAGGATCAGGCTTTGCCACTGGTTGCCGCTATGGACCTCGAACACGCCGTTCTTCTCGAACGCCAGCGCGTTGAGCGGCTCGAGCTGGAAATGCAGCACCGTGCCCGTCGTATAGGCGGCCTCCAGCGTGCTCGCCGCGCCGGCGCCGAAATTGCCCGTCGGCGGGTGATCCGAGACGTCGAGGTCGACCCCGGCATCGCCCTTGGCGATCAGCCCGGCGGCATGGTCGAGCAGCATCTTCTCCGACACATCGCCACCAGGGCCGGGCGTCCACGTCACGTCGATCAGGTCGGCCGCCTTGATCGCGGCGGGATAGCTGTCGGCGATCGCCATCACCCAGCCGGGCACGGTGTCGGATGGGTCGTCGAGGATCAGATAGCGCTGATAACCGCGCACCTGCTTCGCCGCGCTGTCGTCGACCGACACGACCTTGGCGCCGTTGCGCGTCGGCGGCAGCTTGGGCCGGGCATAGACCATCCCCGGCACCTTGGCGTCGATGCCGTAGATCGCGGTGCCGTTGGTTTTGGTGTCGATGTCGAGCGCGGGTGTCTTGCGGCCGATCAGCGTGCGTTTCTCGACCGGCTTGATCGGCAGCTTGGCCAGCTCGTCGGCGGTGAACTGCCGTGCGACCGTCCCGCTCTTGGCGATGTCGCCATAGCTGATCGATCGTCCGCCGCCATGCACCGCGCCGCCGCGCGCGCTGCACTGCGCCGGCGGCACCTTGAGCAGCGTCGCGCCCGCCTCGATCAACGCGATCCGCCCCGCCGCGCCGGCCTGGCTGAACAGCGGGAAGGTCTGCCACACCGACCAGCTCCCGCCGGTCACCATGAAACCCCATTTGGGGTCGGTGTCGACATGGACGATGCGCACCTTGCTCCAGTCCGCCTCCAGTTCGTCGGCCAGGATCCGCGCCAGCGCGGTGCCGACATGCTGGCCCATCTCGGCGCGGATGATGTTGACCGTGACGATGCCCGTGGCGTCGATGCCGAACCAGATCGTCGGCGCGAAGCTCGGCTCGGTCGGCGCGGCCGGGACGTTGCCCGGCACCGCCGGGTCGATCGCGGCGAGCACGCCGGAAAAGCCGAACATGATGCCGGTCGCGCCGCTCGCGACGAGGAAGCCGCGCCGCGACAGCGGATTGGTGCGCGCTTCGGCTGGGGGAAGGCGGCTCATGACGACTTCGCCCCCGTCGCGGCCGGCTTCGCCGGTGCCGCACCCGCCGCCTGCTTTATCGCCGCGCGGATCCGCGCATAGGTCATGCAGCGGCACAGATTGCCCGTCATCACCGCGTCGATCTCGTCATCGCTCGGCGCCGGAAAATCGACCAGCAAGGCGGCCGCCTGCATGATCTGGCCCGACTGGCAGTAACCGCATTGCGGCACCTGCAACGCGCGCCACGCCTGTTGCAGCGGATGCTCGCCCTTCGGGTCCAGCCCCTCGATCGTCGTGACGACGGCGCCGTCGACCGCCGCGAGCGGGGTGATGCACGACCGCGTCGCGCGCCCGCCGACATGCACCGTGCACGCCCCGCACATGCCGATGCCGCAACCGAACTTGGTGCCGGTCAGCCCGATCTCGTCGCGGATCACCCACAGCAGCGGCGTATCGTCCTCGGCATTGGTGGTGACCGTGCGGCCGTTGATCGTGAAGCTCGTCATCACTCCTGGCCCTTGCCTGCGGCACGGATCGCCGCGACGCGTTTCTCGAGATCGGGCCATGCCGGCTTGGCGGTGCGTGTCGCCCGCAGCCAGGCCGCGACGCGCGCGACATCGGCGTCGCTGAACCCGATGAAGCCCGGCATCACCACGCCGGGAATGCCCTGCTTCGCATCGATGCCGTAAAGGATCACGCGGATCAGGTTGGTCGGGTCATCGAGCGACAGCGCGCTGTTGAGCGCCAGGTCGGGGCGCAGCGGGTTGGGGTCGGTGCCGCCATTATAATGGCACGACGCGCACGCCCCGGCATAGAGCCGCGCCGCCGGGTCATATTGCAGGCCTATGCCCACCTTGTCGGCGGCCAGCGCCTTGCCGATCGCCACCGGCGTTTCCGCCGCGCGGCCTTCCGCGCCGTTGATGCTCAGGAAATAACGCGCGATGGCGTGCAGGTCGGCCGGCGGCAGCTTGGCGAGACCATGCGGCACCGTGCTCATCGGCCCCGCCGCGACGCCGTGGTAACGGCTCACCCCGGTGCCGAGATAGGCGACCAGCTCGTCCTCGTTCCACGGCACCGGCGACGGGTTGGTCCTGTCGAGCGGCGGCGCCACCCAGCCGTCGATCGCCGCGCCGCTATAGGCCTTGTCGTGCTGTTCCGCGCCGAGCGATCCGCGCGGCGTATGGCACGCGCCGCAATGGCTCACGCCCTCCGCCAGATAGGCGCCGCGATTCCACACCGCGTCCTTGCCCGCATCGGGGACGAAGCGGCCCGGCTTGAAATAGAGCCACTTCCACCCGGCCTGCAGCAGCCGCACATTGAGCGGGAAGGGCAGGCCGTTGGACCGCGCTTCGGCATGCACCGCCGGCCGCGTCATCATGAAGGCATAGAGCGCGGCGACGTCGTCGTCGCTCAGCTTGGTGAAATGGTCATAGGGAAAGGCGGGGAAGAGGTGCGCGCCGTCGCGCCGCACGCCCTCGCGCAGCGCCCGCGTGAAGGCGGCGAGCGACCAGTTGCCGATACCCGTCTCGGGGTCGGGCGTGATGTTGGTCGAATATATCGTGCCGAACGACGTCGCCATCGCATAGCCGCCGGCATAGGCCGCGCCGCCCTTGGCGGTGTGGCAGGTGGCGCAATAGCCCGCGCCGGCCAGCGCCTCGCCCCTGGCGATCTGCGCGGGTGCAAAGCTGCCCGGCGCGGGCGGCGTGATCGGCGCGATCGACGAGCGCCAGCCGAATGCGGTCACCCCGATGATGACGATCGCCAGCACCGCCGCGACGCCAATGAGAATCCGCTTCAGCACGCCCTGCCAGCCATCATCGGGTGCATCACTCGCTCAGGATTGCCGTGGCGCGATCATCTACCTTTAGGGCGGCCCCGTCCAGCCCGCCCGGCGCCTGAATGAGATGCCCCACACTCGCCGTGATGTGGTCCCGCCATGGTGCCACGAAAGCCCCGCTGAAGGGGAGGAGCTAGAGAGTGTCATACCGCCGGTGATCCGCAAAGCCGCGCCACCAGCCGCCGCCCACTCAAAGGTGGCACGCCCCCCGGTGCTCGCCCGTCGCGTCAAGCAACAACGAAACCGTCGTCCGCAACGCCGCCCCGGCCGCGACCACCTCCGGCGGATTGCTCGTCGCGCTCGCGCCTTCCAGGTCCTTCAGGCCCTTTTTCAGTGCCGCGCAGGGATTCTTCGCTCCCTGGAACTTGCCGGCCCAGCCGTCGTAGCCCGAACAGATTTCGAGCTGCGCGGCCAGCGCCCAGCGCGGTTCCTTGCCATATTCGTGCTTCATCTGCTCGCCGGTCAGGCCGCTACAGGCACTCGCAAAGCTGGTCTTGTCGAGCTGCCCCGCTTCGGCGTCATCGGCGACCTTGGCCATCAACAGGCTGCGCGCCGACCAGGTCGCCGCCGCGTCGGGCGTGAAGCCGCTATCGCCCGCCACGGCGGGCGCCGCGATGATCGCCATGGCCAGAAAGTTCGTCAGATGCAGCGCGCGCATGGTCATTCCCTCTCGTCGAAACGCGCGTCCGGGATGGGCCTCCCGCGTGCGAATCGATTGGACGGAAATGACTATTTCTTACCGACGCGGGCGGCGCCGACCCGCTCCTCCCCCGCATCGCGCGCCGATCCATGGCGGCGCGATGCGGGTAAAGGATCGTCAGCCGATCAGTGCGCCTTGAGGTAGGCGATCACGTCGGCGCGCTTCTGCGCGTCGGACAGGCCGGCAAAGGTCATCTTGGTGCCGGGCACGACGCGCTGCGGCTTTTCGAGATACTGGAACAGCTTTTCGGGCGTCCAGGTGATGCCGCTGTTCTTGTTGGCGTCGGTATAGTTGAAGCCGGGAACCTCGCCGGCCTTGCGGCCGACGATGCCCTTGAGCATCGGCCCGATCTTGTTCTTGTCGAGATCATGGCAGATCTTGCACTGCAGGAAGACGATATCCCCCTTGGCCGCGTCGCCGGTGAAGCTGGCGAGCTTGGTGCCATCGACGGTGTCGGTGTTGTCCGCCGCCGGCGCGCCGCTCGCGGCGGGCGTCGCGGCCGCCATGGCGTTGTCGGTCGCCGCCGGCATATCCACGCTGACATTCGTCGTCGTGCTGTCCGCGGTTTCGGTTTTCTTCGCGCACGCCGCCAGGGCAAGGGAAGAAACAGCCATCGCCAGCACCAGCCGGCCCAAACGCGTCGATTGCATTCTTGGCTCCTGTCGTTGAGTCGCTATGTCGTCGTGGCCGTCATCCCACACGATAATGCGCGCCATGTCCAATGGCTTTGAGGGCTGATTGCGGTCGGCCGGTAACTGCGTGGTGGGGCGGGTGGCGTGGGCGTGCGTGCGATTTGCATCGGGGGGGGGCTGTGGCGAAGGATCGGTTCTGAGAATATTTGCCTTTGCCAGCGCCGGAACTGGATGATCGGCAATGCGCCCAGTTCCGCTCGACCGGTACCCCGCAGCCAATCCTGGAAGCTGGCACGCGATTAGGTCGAATCGGGGTCATTGCGCCGTGCTTGCCTTTCAGAAACCGAACGTGCGCGATGGAGCGGATTAGCAGACGGGCGGCCCGACAATTGCAGATTCCCAAAATCTGCCGAACGTACTCGACGGCGGCCCGTACATAGCTAACATCTGCCGCTTCTTGCGCTCCTCGATCATCATGCCACGCTGCTGCCCGGCTTGAAGTCCAGTTCATTCATTACGACCGAGACACGCACAATAAAGTAGGCACCATCGCGCGAAGAGTTGATCGTGTCGATCGCCAGTACTTCCTTGAATCGCTTCACGAGCTTGGCCAGATAGGTCGCCTCCATGTCGTCGCGCCCGGCTAGGCGCCAGATGAACGAGCTGTGTCGAAACAAGTTCAGTAAGTTCAGGATTTCACCGGTACGCTCGAAGTCGGCCCAAAGTGCTTCGTGACACCGATTGAACAACAAACCCAGCCGCTCGTCATAGAGAAAGTGATAGGCATCCATCAGCCGCGTGCGGTCGGCTGACGACAAGGGGTGCGGACCTTTGTGTCGTTGCGCCAGATTCACGATCGCGCGCACATTGTTGTAAAAATCCTGCTTGCTGCCGCGCGTTTGGATGACCTCTTTGAGCATCGTGGCGGCGGCGTGTTCGTCGGCTTCCTCTTGCGCTAGGTCGAGCAAGATAGTGCTGGCGAGCGTCGTCGCGTCTACCTTGCGTGCGGCTGCCAAGAGTCTGCGCAACTCCGCCGTTCTCTCGGCCGGATCGTCGAGGCTTTCGGCTAGGATTGTTTTAGCGTGGATGGCGGCTACTGACTTCCTGTCAAGCGCTATCGCCCGGCGCGCAGCTTCCGTAGCGCCGGCTTGATCGCCAAGCTGCGACAACAGCAATGCTAAACCCAGTTCGGCACTTTGCCGCTGCTCTTTGGAAAGTAGAACATGATCCAGTTCTTCGAACGCGATTTGCGCTTCTAGCCGCCGGTCGATCATGCGCAAGCCGCGCGCGAGCTCGTATCGGAGGACGTTAATTTCGCGAGTATGCCCCCCAAAATCCTCAAGTAGACGGATCATATCCTCGCACAAGGCAACGGCGCTGCGAAAATGGTCGCCGGACATGAGAGCTTCAATAAATCCCGTGCCCAACCTAATAAGCCCTTCGGCCTCGACTTTGTTGTCTTCGCCAAGAGACCGCCGCGCGCTTCTGAGGATCAGAGCACTCGCATTCTGAATTTCATAGCCGTCGCACAGCGCATTGCGGACCCGTTTGCCGGTCGGCGATTGACGAATACCGGCACTCGCCCAGTCCTCGCCGAAATAGAGTTCGAGCGCCTTGCGGTCGATCGTACGAGCGGTCTGTTCATCCATGATCGAGCGGACATATTCGCGGACCGGTCGTGGGACGATCAACGCCTTTTGCGTGTCGTCTCCCGGCATTCCGTCTAGCGCAGTGATTGCAACCGTGTCGATCAACGAGCGCTCGAGCAGCGCCCGGGCATGTGACGCGAAAAATGGGTGGGGTCCCAAAAAGCGCGTTATCCGCGCAAGCCGCTCGCCTTGTGGCAGGGCAGCCAAAGCCAGAAGTAGGTTATAAGCGCGTTCTTCAGCTCGGTCGTCCGAGGAGGCCAGTTCACTTACGGTCGCGACAAGTGCAGTGGGCGCCTTGGAAATCGCCACAGCGGCATCGCCATAATCTGGGTTCGCGGCCATGAGATCGCCGAGTGAAACAATTTCGAGGTCGCGTAGTGCATCGTCGATGCGTGTCGGCACGCCATCGGTATGTCGGTACAGCATCGAAACGGCGTCAGGCTTGGCATAACGCTCACCGCCCAACTCGCTCTCGCGAGCGTAGATCGCAACATCGGCTTCGTCCAAGGGCTTTAGTTCGACCACAGAGAGCGAAGCTTTGCGCGGTCGGCGGCGCGAGCGGATCATGATCTGCGCGTCGGGTGCGAAATCGCGCACGGGACCAATCAGCGCTTCCACAGCCTCTTCGGTGCCCGCCACCGACGCGGAGACGTCGAGGTCGTCGAGTATCAGTAAGCAAGGTCCGGCTTCAGCGATTGCATCGCAAATGTCCTGGAATGATGCGCCCAGCAACGTTCGCAGCGCATCGAAGAAGGCGCTGCTATTCGTGTAGCTGCCGAAGTCAAGGCTGTAGACCTTGTCCCGCGCTATTCCGACCTGGCTACAGATGGCCGAGATGAAGCCGTCCTTTCCGATTCCCCAGTCGGATACGAGCCACGCCGCGCGATCCGCATTGAGCGACGCCACCATCGCGTTCTGTTCGACGCGGCGCACCTTCAGATGCGCCCTCGCTTCTGCGATCGGAAGCTGGATTGCAGCGAGATCGAAATCCGATCCGGCGATGACGGTTGACGTTTGCGGAGCGGGGCCTGATGGCGTTGGGGGCGGCGCGACAATCGCTTGCGCAGTTGGCCGGCGGTCGACCCGGTAGGAGATAGTAAGGCTGCCAGTTTCCTCATCTATGTCCTGGGTGGTGTCCGGCACCAGCTTCATGCGCCCGTCGCTGACTTGGATCAGCCGTCTTGGCCAGGTCGTCAGCGTGCGCTCGGCGTCTTCGACAATAATGGTGTCTGCGGAATAGCCCTGGATGCGAGTGCTACCGTCGCCATAGGTTTCTAGTCCGAACAACGAAGCGGCCTGAACATGCCGCCGAGTAGGTCCGCCGCCATGAGCGGTTGTGAGAATATCTGGCTCATGCATGTGGCCGAAGAGATGGGCATCAAACCGGCCTGACGGATTGATGTCGTTGTCCCAGCTCGCCGGACTGTCTGCGTGCAGCCAAGTTGCTGGCTGATGAGTGACGAGGAGGTTGATCTCGTTATCCCTGAGCCAATCGTCTGGTCGGCCTTCAGTTACCGCAAGCAATTGCCGCGCATCGACATGCAAGCCGCCTTTATAGTCGCCGCCGCCAAGCTGCAGCCAGGTCGAATTCAGCCCCACTAGGCCGATTTCGCCGGTAGGCGTCTGGATAACGTATGAGGCATCGCCCGGGAGCAGTCCCTCGACTGCCGGCGCCAAATGCACGCCACGGGAAATCGCGCGAGCCCGCCACCCTGAATAAGCCTCGAAGACGCTTTTTAGGAACGCAAGATAGGGTTGGTCGGCATCCCACATTCGCTCGCGCAATGACGATTGCGACCAATATTGGGCAAGGGCCAACGCTGCTGGGTTGAGCGGGTCGGGACGGACTAGATCGTGATTGCCTGGAATCGTCATGAGGCTGGGCTTTGGCCCCAAATCACCGAGCCGCGCTAAGATACGGTCGATGATCTCGTCGAATGCATCGAATTCCGCAGCTTCGCCCCTTTGAACAAGATCACCCGAAAAAATGAGGCAATCAAAGCCGCCGGCTTTGCGATGCGCTGTTTCGAGATCGTCGAGGAGGAGTGTCGCCGACCGCGGCCACAATCGCGGCAAGGCACTCATGCCGACATGGATGTCACTGAAATGCAGCCAACGGAATGTGGAACGGGAGGTCATAGAAAGTTCGATTTCTTTCAGCGATAAAGAGGCGCGCGAGATCGCCGATGCGAGGGGGGAAGATGCTTGCGCGATTTGAACTGGTCGCACAATCCGAATGCAAGTAAATCATGTGTGTACTCGGCTTGCATCTCGGTGGTTTTCATATCTTCCAACGCTCAGCGCTGCGGGTCGGCCAAGGGAGCGCAATCCTCCGTAAGAGCGGGAAAAAGAGAGCGATCGTCAAACTGGCGTTCGCGGGTAGAATTTGAGTGGTCGGTTTGGATGGCTTCTAACCTCTAAAAAGCTGATGGCCAGCCGCCCCCACCCTCATCCCGCCGCCCGCGCCTGCAACCGCCGCCGCACCGCCCGCGCGCTGCCCAGGATCCGCGACAGGATCAGTTCGTTGATCCCGGCATAGCCAAGCCCGAGATGGTCGGGCCTCACCGCCGCCGCGTCGGCCAGCCTGAGCGTGCCGCTGCGCAGCCCGATCTCGCCGATCCGCGCCCAGCGCCGCGCCGTTTCCCAGCGGATCAGCGCGCGGCTTTCCGGATCGGGGTGCACGCGGGCCAGAAAATCATCCTGCAACCGGATGATCGCCTCGCCGACCAGGCGCAGCGTCGTGCGGTCCGGCACCGCCATGCGCCCCATCACATGGCGCACGATCAGCGCGGCATAGTCGGCCGCCTCGTCGCCGAACACGCCGGCATAGTCGGCCGCAAGCACGTCGGTCGCGCGGTTGGTCATCGCGCTGATATGTGTGTGCGAGGCGCTGCCCGAATGCTTGCGGTACGTCACCAGCACATCGTCGAGCCGCGCGATGCGGCCGAACTTCGCGATGCGGTGATAGAGGTCGTAATCCTCGGCAAACACCATTTCGGGGCGCTGGAATATATCCATCCGCCGCGCCGCGTCGGTGCGGATCATCACCGATGACCATACCAGCGGGTTCTCGATCCTCAGCAGCCACTCGATCAGCGGCGGCGTGGTCAGCGGCGCGAGGGTGGAGGGCGTTATCACGCCGTCCTGCAGATTGTCCGAGGCGGTGCCGGCGAGCACGGTGTCGGGGTGCGCATCGAGATAGGCGACCTGCCGCGCGAAGCGCTCGGGGTAGCAGAGATCGTCATGGTCGAGCGCCGCGATGTAGCGGCCGCGCGCCGCGGCAAAGGCGCGGTTGCGCGAGCGCACCACGCCCTGGTTGGTTTCGGCGGCGATCACGCGAAAGCGCGGGTCGTCCCACGAACGCAGCACCGCGAGCGTGTCGTCGGTCGAGCGATCGTCGACCACCAGCAGCTCGAAGTCGGTCAGCGTCTGCGCCTGGAGCGTGGCGAGCGTCTCGCCGACCAGCCCCGCGCCATTATACGCGGCCATCACCACGCTGACGATCGGCGTACTCATGCCGCCGCCCGCGCGCGCTCGCCGAGCAGCTGCTCGACGATCATCATCCCGACATCGTTCTGCCATTGCCACAGGCCATTGGCCTGGCCGCGAAAGCTCGGCTCCCCGCCCATCGCGCCCCAGGGCACGAAGCCGGCGGCAAGGCCGATGCCGAACAGACCGGGCAGCGGCGCGCCGCCGGCATCGACGACACGGCAATGCCGGTCGACCATTGCCTCGCCCTGCGTGGCGGCGAGCGGGATCGGGGCGCCGTCGCGATCCGCGACCGGCAGCGCGAACGGGCGATAGCCGAGCGCGCCGATCACCACGTCGGCTTCCGCGATCAGGTCGCGCGCCGCTGCGTCGTCGTCTCCGGCGATCCTGTGCAGCCGCACGCGCGGGTCGGGCGCGCGGCCATCGACCCCCAGCATCCGCAACACCAGCTCGCGTGCCTCCAGCCGGAAGCCGGCGAGGCGATAGACGAAGCCCGACACGGGGCACACGTCCTCGGGGCCGAAATCGGTGAACCCCTCGGCATGGGCTGATTCAACCGAAGGATAAAAGGGCCGAAGCGGGCGGCGATGGAGCAGGCTCACGCCCTCCGCGCCGAAAGCGATGCCCGGCCGGCTGCGCAGCAGCAGCGCGACCGTCGCCACCGCGCTGGTCGAGCCGCCGATCACCGCGACGCGCGGCGCGCGCTTGCCGGCGAGGAGGTCGGCGATGCGCTCGACCCCGCCCAGCGCGAGCACCTCGTCGGAGGCGTGGAGCCGGTCGCCGGCGAGGTCGCGCAGCGGCGCGCCCGCGACCCGTTGTGCGGCGAGCCGGTCGAACGGCTGATGCCCGCCGGTCGCGATCACCACGTTGCGCGACAGGCGCTCGACCGTCCGGCCGTCGGCGCCGCGCAGCGTCGTCGCCCACAGCCCCGTCGCCGTCCGCCGCGTGCCCAGCGCTTCATGCCCGGTCAGCACCGTGCCGCCATGGCCGGTGACGAGCCGCCCCAGCCGCTCGCCGGTCTCGCGCAGCAACGGACCGGCCTCGTACAGCGGCACGCCCAGCGCATCGGCATAGCCGGCGACGGTGCAGCCGGCCGGGTGCTGCGCCAGCGCGGCAAGTTCGCGGTGCGGGTTGTCGGTCACCGCGCTGAGAAAGGTCTGCGCCGTGCTGTCCGAGGTGATGGCATAGCCGCCCAGCCGTCCGCCGCCGAGCGCGGCGTCGCGCTCGACCAGCACCAGCCCGCGCGACAGTTGGGCGAGCAGCCCATGCTTGCTCGCCGCGGTCAGCATCGCGGTTCCCGCCGGTCCGCCACCGACCAGCAGCGTCTCGGCGACCGGCGTCGTCACCGTCGCGGGCGCGGTGGTGCGCTCGGCGCGGCAGATGTCGGCCAGCGTGCGCGCGACATGCACCGCGTCGTCCACCGTCATCGCGTCGGTGACCGGCAACGACAGCAGCCGGCCGGCCAGCGCGTCGGCGACCGGTGTCGGCTCGATCGTCGCGACCGATCGTACCCAAGGTTGCTCGCCGAGGTGCGGGCTGAAATAGCGGCCCGTGCCGATGCCGCGCGCCGCGAGCGCCGCCGCGATGGCGTCGCGGCGCGGGGCGAGGCGTGGCGGCAGCGCGACCGTCATGAACGAACTGGCGCGGCGCTCGCCCGCTACCGCCTGCAGCTCGACGCCCGACAGCGTGTCGCGATAGGCCTGCTCGATCGCCGCGCGGTGCCCGCAGGCGGCGTCGAACCCGCCGAGCCGGGCGCGTGCCATCACCGCGATGACCTCGCACAGCTTGGCGTTGAGGCCGGGCAGCGTCGCGCTGCGGCCCTGCTCGAAGCCGAAGCCGGCCATCGCGCGCAGCCGCGCGATCAGCGCTGCGTCGCCGGAATGGATCAGCCCGCCCTCGGCCACCGCGAAGGGCTTGGTCGCGTGCATCGAGAAGACGGTGGCGAAGGGCGCGTCGGCACCGAAGCCACCGCCCTGTTCATCGCGCGTGCCGAGCGAGGCCGCGGCATCGACCACCACGCCGACGCCATGGCGCCGCTTGAGCCAGGCGTAGCGGTCGAGGTCGATCGCATTGCCGAAGGTGGCATAGGGCAGCAGCACCGCGACGCGCGCGCCATGCCGCGCGATCAGCCGCTCCTCCTCGCGCGCCGCCATGCCCCAGTCGTCGGGGTCCACGTCGCACACCAGCGGGGTCAGACCGGCCCAATGCGCCGCCTGCGCGGTCGCGGCGAAGGTCAGCGCTGGCATCAGCGCGAAGCGGCCGGGCGTGGCCGCCGCGCCGGCGGCGTCCTTCAGCGCGATCATCAGGCCGAGCGTGGCGTTGGCCACCGCGAGGCTCGCGCCATGGCCGTCGAACAGCTGCGCGGTCGCCTCGGCCTCGAAGGCGCGGACCTCCGGGCCGTTGTTGGAGAAGATGCCCGACGCCTCGACCCGGCGCAGCGCGTCGCCGAGCTCGCTCAGGCGTGGGGGATTCGGGGCGATCAGGGGCAGCTGGCGCATCGCGCACCATCTAGACCGACCGCCCCTAAGAAGCGGTTACGCGAACTCCTCGGTCGACACGCTGGCCTGCGCGGCGGGCGCATAGCGCGGGCCGGCGATCGCTTCGGGCGCGAACAGCGTATCGATCCGCGCCGCGACCTCGGTCGGGATGGTCCAGTCCCGGCGCGCGAAATTCTCCTCGAGATGCGCGATCGAGGCGGTGCCGGGGATGGCCACGACATGCTCGCCGCGCGACAGCACCCAGGCGAGCGACAGCTGCGCCGGGGTCACGCCCTGCTCGGCGGCGATCGCCTCAAAGGCATCGACCAGCGCGAGGTTGGTCGGCCAGTTGTCGGGCTTGAAGCGCGGCATGCCGCGCCGCAGGTCCTCATTGATGAGCGTCGCGGGATCACGCACCGCCCCCGCCAGCACGCCGCGCGCGACCGGCGAAAAGGCGACGAAGGTCGTGCCGAGTTCGGCGCAGGCATCGAGCACCGCGATCTCGGGGTTGCGCGTCCACGGCGAATATTCGGTCTGCATCGCCGCGATCGGGTGGACGCTGGCGGCGCGGCGCAGCGTCTCGGCCGACATCTCGCTCAGCCCGATGCTGCCGATCTTGCCGGCCTCGACCGCGCGGGCGAGCTCGCCGACCGACTCCTCGATCGGCGTCGCGAAGTCGGGGCGGTGGAGGTAATAGAGATCGATATGGTCGGTCTTGAGCAGCGTGAGGCTCTGCTCGATCGCGGCACGGATCGTCTCGGGGCGGCAGTCGATGCGGCGCTTGTCGCCATCGACGATGATGCCGGTCTTGGAGGCGAGGAAGAATTCGTTGCGGCGCCCGGCGAGCGCCTCGCCGATCAGCATCTCGTTATGCCCGACGCCGTAGATCCGCGCGGTATCGAGATGGTCGTAGCCGAGGTCGAGCGCGCGGTGCAGCAGCCGCGCGCCATCCTCGTTCGACGGCGGGATGCCGTACGCCCAGCTGAGGCCCATGCAACCGAGACCGATGGCCTCGACGTCGCGGCCGGCGAGTATGCGCTTCATGACGGTGTCCTTGTGGGTATCGGGTCTTGTTCGGCATAGCGCCGCGCGATCACCGCGCAAGCGATCAGCTGGATCTGGTGGAACAGCATCAGCGGCAGCAGGATCACGCCGACCTGCGCGGCGGGGAACAGCACGCCGGCCATCGGCACGCCCGAGGCGAGGCTCTTCTTCGAGCCGCAGAATTGCAGCACGATCGCATCGGCACGCGGCCAGTGGAACAGCCGGCCGAGCGCCCAGGTCGCCGCCAGCACGATCGCCAGCAGCACCGAGCAGAGGATCAGGATGACGCTGAGATCGAAGCCCGAGACGCGGTGCCACAGCCCCTCGACCACCGCCGCGCCGAACGCGGTATAGACCACGAGCAGGATCGAGCCGCGATCGACGATCGTCATCAGCGGCCTGTGGCGCGCGACGAAGCCGCCGATCAGCGGGCGCAGCAAATGTCCGGCGACGAACGGGACGAGCAGCTGCATGACGATCTTCTCGACCGCCGCCAGCCCGCCGCCATTGGCACCGCCGAGATGCATCAGCAGCGCGACCAGCGCCGGTGTCAGCGCGATGCCGAGCAGGTTGGAGAAGGACGCGCTGCACACCGCCGCCGCGACATTGCCGCGCGCGATCGCGGTGAAGGCGATCGACGACTGGACGGTCGAGGGCAGCAGGGTGAGGAACAGCAGCCCGGCGGCGACCGGCGCGGCGACGAACGGCAAATGGCTCAGCCCGAGGCCGAGCAGCGGGAACAGCCCGAACGTCACGGCAAGCACCGTCACGTGCAGCTTCCAGTTGCGCATGCCGTCCCAGATCGCCTGGCGCGACAGCTTGGCGCCGTGGAGGAAGAACAGCAGCACGATGCCGGCGGTCGCCGCGACGTTGAAGATCCCGACGAAGCTCCCGCGCGGCGGCAGGAGGGTGGCGAGCAGCACCGTGCCGAGCAAGGTCAGCACGAAGGGCTCGAAGACGGTCAGGAACCTCTTCAGCATGGCGTTCCTTCATGGCGGACATGGGCGCGCTTGCCGGCAAGCCATGTGGCTGCGATGGCGCGATCGTCGCCGAGGATCTGCAGCGCGAACAGCCGCTCGAACAGGCTCGCACCCGCGGTGCGGCGAGCGAGCAGCGGGGTCGCCTTGTCGTCGAGCAGGATGAAGTCGGCCTCCTGCCCCGGCTGGAGCCCGCCGATCCGGTCGGCAAGCCCGAGTATGCGGGCGCCGCCCGCGGTGGCGAGATGCAGCGCGCGGAACGGGTCGAGGCTGGCGCCGCGCAACTGGCAGACCTTGTACGCCTCGGCCATCGTCGCGAGCATGGAGAAGCTGGTCCCGGCGCCGACATCGCTGCCCAGACCGGTCGACACGCCGTGACGATCGGCGGCGGCGAGATCGAACAGGCCGGAACCGAGGAACAGGTTGCTCGTCGGGCAAAAGGCGATCGCGCTGCCCGCCGCGCCCATCCGCCCGAGCGCACGGTCGCTCATATGGATGCAGTGCGCGAACACCGAGCGGTCGCCGACCAGCCCGAAGCGGTCATAGACGTCGAGATAATCGGCCGCATCGGGGAAGCGCGCGGCGACGGCGGCGCATTCGCCCGGATTCTCGGCGAGATGGGTGTGGAGCAGCGCGTCGGGGTGCGCTGCGAGCAGCGCGCCGGCATCGGCGAGCTGCGCGTCGGACGAGGTCAGCGCGAAGCGCGGGGTGATCGCATAGCCGAGCCGTCCGCGCCCGCGCCAGCGCGCGATCAGCGCCTCGCTGTCGGCGCGGCCCTCGGCGACGCTGTCGCGCAAGGTCGCTGGCCCCTGGTCCATCAGCACCTTGCCCGAGACGATGCGCATGTCGCGCGCCAGCGCCGCATCGAACAGCGCGTCGACCGACGTCGCGTGGACGGTGGCGAAGACCAGTGCGCTGGTCGTGCCGTTGCGGAGCAGTTCGTCGAGGAAGAACGCCGCGACGACGTCGGCATGGGCGCGGTCGGCGAAGCGCGCTTCCTCGGCGAAGATGTGGCGTTCGAGCCAGTCGAGCAGCTGGGCGCCGTGCGCCGCGATGCGGTCGGTCTGCGGATAGTGGATGTGCGTGTCGACGAAGCCGGGGACGACGAGGCCGTCCAGCCGCTCTACCTCCAGCCCGGGGTAGCGCGGGGCGAGATCGTCATGGGCGCCGAACGCGATGACGATGCCGTCCTCGATGACGAGCAGGCCATCGGCATGGTACAGCGGCGCGGCGCCGGCGATCGGGTCTTCGGGTACGCTGAGCAGTTCGGCGCGGTAGGCGGTGAGGGTCATGTCACCGGCCCCAATGCAAGCAACTGGGCCAGCGTCGCAACCGCGATCACTTCGGGGGTCTTGCCGGGGATGCCGGGCTGGCCGATCGGGCAGGTGAGGCGGGTGCTGTCGACGCCGTCGTCGACGAGGCGCGAGAGGAAGCGGGCGCGCTTGGTCGTCGAGCCGATCATGCCGACATAGTCCGCCGCCGAGCCGAGCGCGGCGGCGGCGAGGCGGTAGTCGAAGGCGTGGTCGTGGGTCAGGATCAGCACCGCCGCGCCGGCGCCGACCTGGGCGGCGCAGGCGACCAGCGCGTCGTCGTTGTCGACCGTCACGCCGGGGATGTCGGCGAGCTCGGCGCGGGTGTCGAACCAGGCGAGGTCGAAGGGCAGGCCGGGCAGCATCCGCGCGATGGCGCGACCGACATGGCCGGCACCGAACAGGATGAGCCGGCGGCGTGCGCTGTCGTCGGGCTCGACGAACGCGAAGCCGGCGGTGGGGAGCGGGCCGCGACTGGTCAGCGCTTCGGCTTGCGACACCAGCTCGGCGCGCGGCCAGCGGTGGCGGTCGGTCGCGGCGACGCGCGCGACATGGTCGTCGCGCAGCGTCGCGCTGACCACGGCGCCGCCGGCGAGCGCGGCGATCCAGTCGGTGTCGCCGAGATGCTCGACCAGCAGGCGGACGCAGCCACCGCAGCATTGGCCGAGCAAGGGCCCGAGCGGATAGTCCTGCACGCGCCAGCTGCCCGGCGGCAGTGCGAGCAGCGCGCGCGCCTGTTCGGCCGCGCGCCACTCCAGCGCGCCGCCGCCGATCGTGCCGGCCTGGCCGTCCGTCGTGACGAGCAGGCGCGCGCCGGGACCACGCGGCGCGGCGCCTTCGGTGGCGAGTACCGTGACGAGCGCCATCGGCCGGCCGGGCGACGCGGCGCGCGCGGCGGTTGCCCAGTCGCTCATCGGGCAGCCTCCGGTATAACCAACAAATTCCCTGCCGCGCGTAGGCCGATTTTCCCTGCCAACGCCAACATGGCAGGGAATTTCACAGGGAAATCGATAAATTTCCATGTTCCAACAGGTGGAGGAAGATCGGTCGGGCGCTGCTTTGTCATGTTGCCAGCCATGCACGGATTGGCGAGGTTTTGAATCACCGCAGTGCGCGAGGCGGAAATCGCGTAGCGCGTCAGGGGGAATGATCGACCGTCATGCCGGATTCGGTCCGGCATCAAAGGTAAGGTCGCGGTCATCACGTGAATCCTGCGGTGGGCGGCCGGCAATGTCAAAGTGGTGCGGGCGACGTTGCGCCGGTCGGCCGCCATCGAGCCGGGTGGCAACCGTCCTTCGAGGATCGGGGCTGGGTGATCGATGCCGGGCCTGCTATGGTCCGCGCATCGTCGGCGTCGCTTGGCACGCCGCGTCGAGAGACCGCGCGGCGGCGGCTCCCATCCTGCCAACGAGGCACTGATGATGGATGCGACCGCATCGATCCTCCTGGTGGAGGACGTCAAGCTCTTGTCCGAGGAGATGCGCAAGGCGCTGGAGGGACGAGGCTATCCGGTGACCGTCGCCAGCGACGGGAACGAGGCGTGCGCGTTGCTTGCGGCCCCCGACCACCTTTTCACGGCCCTGATCACCGACCTCGATCTCGGACCCGGGCCGAACGGCTGGGAGGTGGCGCGGGCGGCGCGGACGCGCAATGCCGATGTCGTGGTGATCTATGTGACCGGTGGCGACGGCACCGAATGGGCGGCGATCGGCGTGCCCCGGAGCCTGATATTGCAAAAGCCGTTCACGGCGACGCAAATCGTGCGGGCGATCGACACCGTCGACGATCGCCACGCGCGAAATACCGCAATATCCAATCTGGAAGAAATCGCGGTGTTGCACGCGCGTCTGGATTCGGCCGAAGATGTGAACCGACAGCTTACCGATGCGGCGCAATCCGCAACCCTGCTTCGATCGGAGGAACTGCTCGGCGATCTGGCGGCGCGCGCGGAGGCGCGTGCGACGGCTGAGGCGGTACGGGCCGAGCAGTCGACGCGTGAGACCGCGCTCGAGAAGCTCGGCATGGCCAACCGCACGCTCGTCGCCAACGAGGCGATATTGGGAAGCATCGTCGAGCGGCACACCGCGGCGCTGACGCGCGAAATGGAGAGTCGTCGCATCGCGGAAGTGGCACTTGCCGACGCCGGGGAATGCAAGGATTCGACCGCTGCCAACACCCCGGCGGTCATGCCGCGCAAGACGATATTGCTGGTCGAAGACAACCTCCCCCTGACCGACATCGCCTCGGCGCTCTTTGACCAGCTCGGCTATGACACCGTGTCCGCCGTCAACGCCCGCGACGCACTCACCCTGCTCGAGGCGGGAACAAGCGTGGATGCGGTCTTTTGCGACGTCGTGATGCCGGGCGACATGAACGGCGTCGCGTTGGCCAGGGCGCTGCATCGCGATTACCCCGGGCTGCCGGTAACGCTGACCACCGGCTATGGCGAGTTGCTGGCGACGACCCCGGCGCCCGAGTTCGTCGAAGTGTTGAGCAAGCCCTATCGTCTCGACGAGCTGGAATCGGCACTCGACCGGGCCTTTGCCAGGTCGCATGGCGATCCGGCGGGATAGACGCGCCGCGTGACGCCCCGCATTGAAATGTTCGCGTGGCAATCCGCCATGATGCGGATTGCCCCGCCGCCGTTCGCTGGGCTATCGGCTCCCCGCAACGATCCGAAGCGAGGGGCAGCACGATGAGCGACCAGCCACATTATGACGTGCTGATCGTCGGCGGCGGCCATGGCGGGGCGCAGGCCGCGCTGTCGCTGGTCCAGGCGGGCTTTGCCGGGCGCATCGCGATCCTCGGCGACGAGACCGAGCTGCCCTATGACCGTCCGCCGCTGTCGAAGGAATATCTCGCCGGGGAGAAGCCGTTCGAACGGATGTTGCTGCGGCCCGCCACCTTGTGGGCCGAGCGCGGCATCACGATGCTGCCCGGGCGGCACGTCACCTCGGTCGATCCCGCTGCGCACAGCGTGACCTGCGCCGACGGATCGACGGTCGGCTATGGCACGATGATCTGGGCGACCGGCGGCAGCCCGCGACGCATCGCCTGCGAGGGGCATGATCTGGCCGGCGTCCACACCGTGCGCAACAAGGACGATGCCGACCGGATGATCGCCGAGATGGCGCATGTCCGCGATGCGGTGGTGATCGGCGGCGGCTATATCGGGCTCGAGGCGGCGTCGGCGCTGATCAAGTTCGGCAAGAAGGTGACGGTGGTCGAGGCGCTCGACCGCGTGCTCGCACGCGTCGCGGGCGAACCGCTGTCGCGTTTCTACGAGGCCGAGCACCGCGCGCATGGCGTCGATATCCGGCTCGGCGCGTCGGTCGCGGCGCTGACCGGCGAGGACCGCCATGTCACGGGCGTCGAACTGGCCGATGGCGAGGTGATTCCGGCGCAGATGGTGATCGTCGGCATCGGTATCATTCCCGCGGTCGGGCCGTTGGTCGATGCGGGCGCGGCGTTCGGCAACGGCGTGCGCGTCGATGCGCATTGCAAGACCAGCCTGCCCGATATCTACGCGATCGGCGACTGTGCCGAGCATCGCAGCGTCTATGCCGATGGCGAGTGGATCCGGCTCGAATCCGTGCAGAACGCCAACGACCAGGCGAAGACGGCGGTGCAGGCGATCGTCGGCAGCCCCGCGCCCTATGAGGCGGTGCCGTGGTTCTGGTCGAACCAGTATGACCTCAAGCTGCAGACCGTCGGCTTGTCACGCGGCTACGACGAGATCATCGTCCGGGGGGCGATCGACAAGGCGGGTTTCTCCATTGTCTATCTCAAGCACGGGACGGTGATCGCGCTGGATTGCGTCAACATGGTACGCGATTATGCGCAGGGGCGGGCCCTGGTGACGGGCCGGCTTGCGCCGCCACGCGAAGCGCTGGCCGATCCCGCGGTGCCGCTCAAGTCGCTGGTCGCGTAACGCCACGACGGCGGGCGCGCGGCGTCGCGTACCGCGCAGCCGGGCGACGACCCCGGCGATCACCTCGCCGCCCGACAGCGCGAGGCTGAGGACGATATGGGTCGCAACGGTGATGGTGGCGATCATCGTCAGCAGCGTGGCGACATCGGCATGGCGGCCGAGCAGCAGCACCGCGAGACCGGCGAGCAGCACGTCCTTGCTCGACAGGTTGGGCAGGCGCGAGAGGATCAGCTTGAGCGCGGCGAACACCACCCACCATTTGAGCGCGACCGCGGGCAGCGCGAGGTGCCACAGCAGCGCGGTCAGCACGCTGCTGCCGACCGCGCGGCCAAGATGCGCACCGAGCGCCCAGCGCAGCAGCGCGGGCGGCAGGTTGAACAGCTGGCGGCCGAACAACAGCGCGACGAGCGGCGGGGCGAGGACCAGCGCGACCGCGGCGGCGGCGGTCCATGGCGGGATGTGGAGTGCGAGCAGGCCGAGATACGGAAAGGCCAATATCGCCGCGAGCATCGTCGTGACGTTGCTCGCCACCGCCGAGAGGATCGCGACGTCCTTGATGGTGCGCAGGCCATCCTTGCCGGCGAAGCCGTGGCGATGCGCCCAGCTGTAGAGATAGGCGTCGCCGACATAGCCGGTCACGAGTTCGTTGCCGATCTGCTTGCGCGCCAGCGGCACCAGTCCGGCGAGCGGCAGCCGCCAGACGCGACGAAAGATGGCAAAGTCGGCTGCGATCGGCGTGACATAGACAGCGGCGAAGACGAGCCAGAAGGCCGGGCTGCGCGGGACCATCGCCAGCACGGCATGCAGATCGAGCAGGCGCAAGGCGAGGATCGCGGCGCCGAGCACGACCAGCGAAATCGCCGGCGCGGCATAGCGCATCGCGGTGTCCAGCGACGGCAGCCGGTGGCTGTGCCGCCGATGGAATGCGCGCACCAGCTGATACCATGCCTTCGTCACGCAATCTCCCTGTAGAGCCCGTTCCAAAGACGCCGCGACGGGGCCGAAACCGCAGTTCGGTGTAAGGAATAACCGGGTCGATTTGTCCCACAACGGGCGGTGCGCGACCCACTGGTCGAAGCCTCACCTCCCACCCATCTATGTCGCGTGAAACGAAGGGGTGCTCCGCGCGGCATGAACAGATATTATCAGGGTCCGCCGAGCGACCATTTCGACGGTACGCGCTTCTTCAACCCCGGCCATGCCGCGACCGATCGCGGCCTGGGCCAGTTGCTGCGCTGGAAACTGCGCGAAAAGGCCGCGACCTGGCCGCGCAGCGTCGCGGTGACGCCGAACGTGCCCGAGCCGCGCATCGCCGGTTTGTGCGTGACCGCGGTTGGCCATGCGACGCTGCTGATCCAGCTTGCCGGGCACAATATCCTGACCGATCCATTATGGTCGACGCGCGCGAGCCCGTCGCGTTTCGTCGGGCCGAGCCGCGTGACCGAGCCTGGCATCGCCTTCGACAAGCTGCCGCCGATCGACACGATATTGCTGTCGCACAACCATTACGACCATCTCGACATGGCGACGCTGCGACGGCTCGTGGCGGTGCATCGGCCGCTGATCGTCACGCCGCTGGGCAATGATGCGATCGTGCATCGCGCGATCCCGGCGGCGCGGATCGTCGCCGGCGACTGGGGCGACCGGTTCGAACTCGGCGGTGGTGCCGAGGTGCATATCGTCCCGGCGCAGCATTGGTCGGCGCGCGGCATCGGCGACCGGCGCATGGCGCTCTGGAGCGGGTTCATGCTGCGCAGTGGCGGCACGCAACTCTATTTCGCGGGCGACACCGGTTATGGCGATGGCGCGATCTTCCGGGCGATGCACCGCCGCTATGGCGCGCCCGATCTCGCGCTGATCCCGATCGGCGCCTATGCGCCGCGCTGGTTCATGGCGGCACAGCATGTCGACCCCGACGAGGCGGTGCGGATCATGCTCGACATCGAGGCGAAGCGCGCGATCGGCATTCACTGGGGCACCTTCCAGCTGACCGACGAGGCGCGCGACGCGCCGCTGATCGCGCTGCGGGAAAGCCTGGCGCGCCGTGGAATCGATCCGGCGCGCTTCCAGGCCGCCGTGCCGGGCGAGCGCTACTGACGGGCGCGCCGGGTTCAGCCGTGCGGCGCGCGCAGGTTGAGCAGCGCGGCGCCGAGGATGATCAGCGCCATGCCGGCGAGCGCGACCGCATCGAGCTTCTGGCCATAGACGATCCAGGCGATCGCGGTGACCAGCACGATGCCCGCGCCCGACCACAGCGCATAGGCGATGCCGACCGGCATCGTGCGCAGCGCGATCGACAGGCAATAGAACGCCGCCGCATAACCGGCGACGACGGCGAGCGACGGCAGCGGCCGGGTGAACCCCGCCGCCGCCTTGAGCGAGGAGGTGGCGATCACCTCGGCGACGATCGCCAGCGCGAGCCAGAAGGTGGCCGGCATCGGCTCAGCGCCGCGCACGGGCGACGACCGCGCCGCCGGCGCGATCGGTGAAGGCGGGATCGGGTGGCGTGCGATACATGCGCCGTATCTCGCCGATCGGCGGCGCGACGTCGAGTCCGCCGCGCCGCGTCCGCGCGGCGGGCGTCAGCGAAAGAGCGCGAGCGGGATCGCCGCCGCCATGACGCGGTAGCCCGCCACCGAGGGGTGCAGGCCATCGCCCGAATCGAGCTCGCTGCGCAGCCGGCGCGGGTCGGCGGGGTCGCGCATCACGGCGTCGAAATCGATCACGGCGTCGAAATTGCCGGGTGTGCGGATCCAGGCATTGACCGCCTGGCGATCGGCTTCGTCGAGCGCGTCGGGATGATAATAGGATGATGCGCCATCGGGCAGGATGGTCGCGCCATAGACCCTGATCCCGGCGCCGCGCGCCCGCGAAATCATCTGGCGATAGGCGCCGATCATTCGCGCCACCAGATCGGCATGGGCGGCACGTTCGACCGGCGCGTCGCGGGTCAGCGTTCCCAGATCGTTGATGCCTTCGAGGACGATGAGGTAGCGCACGCCGGGCTGCGCCAGCACGTCGCGATCGAAGCGCGCCAGCGCGTTGGGTCCGAGGCCGTCGAGCAGCAGTCGGTTGCCGCCGATGCCCATGTTGAGCACCCCGCGCGAGCGCGCGCCGGATGCGGCCTGAAGTCGGTCGGCGAGGCGATCGGGCCAGCGGTCGTTGCCGTTGTCGGTCGCGCCGTGGCCGTCGGTGATCGAATCGCCAAAGGCGACGATGGCGGCGGCCGGCGCGGCCGCCGCGACCTCGATGCCGGCGAGCTGGAACCAATGTTCGAATGCCTTCGCCCCGGTGAGGTCGGCGTCGCCGACATGGTTTCCCCGCACGAGATAGCTCGTCGCGCGCGAGCCGGGATGGCTCGTCTGGCCCTTCGGCGCGCTTGGCAGGTAGATCGTCACGGCGATCGTCGCGAGCGCCGGCGCGTCGAGTGTCACCGGGTCCGACCAATAGCTGGCACCGGCCGGGATCACCATGTCGCTCGCGCCATCGAAGGTCAGGGCGCGATCGCTTTTCGGGTCGATGGTCGCGCGGTCGGCGGCGGTCGCGCGCGCGATATGTGCTGCGGCGATACGCAGTGGCTCGGTGCCGAAGGCGTTGCTGAGCAGGACCCGCAAACGCCGGCCGCCGAGCGACAACCGCACGACCTGGCGCAGGGTCGCGTCGCGCAAATCGGCGTCGGGCAGGGCGTTGCGATCCTCGGGAATCTGTTGCGCGGTCGCCCAGCTGCCGACCCAGATTTCGGCGGGCCTCGGCGCCGCGCCGAGCGACAAGGCGGCGAGCAGCGCAAGCCCCAGTGCAGCCATCCGCTTCATCGCAAACCTCCCCGTGCGCGACGGCACCTTGACAGCACCGCATCGCTAGTGTTGGTAGCGCTATCAAACAAGTAAGTCGAGTGGAGGGGATATGGTGGCCGTTGCCGACGCCTTTGCGTCGACGCTAGCGGAGGATTGGGAAGCGGGCACGTTCGTCGGGCGGATGCTGACGAACGAGGGGCCAAGCCCGATCCTGGTGCGTGGCGGCCAGGCCTTCGACATGTCGCGGGTCGCACCGACCGTCGCGGCGTTGGTCGAGGTCGGCGATTTTTCCGGCGATGGCGGCCTCGCGCTCGGCCGCTTCGATATCGCGACGATCAGGCTGCTCAGCCCGGTCGACCTGCAATGCGTCAAGGCATGCGGCGTCACCTTCGCGGTGTCGGCGATCGAGCGCGTCATCGAGGAGCGCGCGCGCGGCGACTGGTCGGCGGCGGCGGCGATCCGCGATCGGCTCGAAGCGCGCGTCGGCGGGTCGATCCGCTCGGTGGTGCCGGGTTCGGGCGAGGCGGCGGCGCTCAAACAGGCGTTGATCGAGGACGGGCTGTGGTCGCAATATCTCGAGGTGGCGATCGGCCCCGATGCCGAGGTCTTTACCAAGGCGCCGGTGCTCGCCAGCGTCGGTGCCGACGCCGAGATCGGGATCCGCTCGGATTCGACGTGGAACAACCCCGAGCCGGAGATCGCGCTGCTGGTCGATCCGCGTGGGCGGGCGGTCGGCGCGACGCTGGGCAACGATGTCAATCTGCGCGATTTCGAAGGGCGGTCGGCGCTGCTGCTCGGCAAGGCCAAGGATAACAACGCGTCGTGCTCGCTCGGCCCGATGGTGCGGCTGTTCGACGACGGCTTCACGCTCGACGACGTTCGCCGGGCCGAGGTGCGGCTGCGCATCGACGGCGAAGACGGTTACGCACTCGACGGCGTCAGCAACATGGCCGAGATCAGCCGCGATCCGCTCGATCTGGTACGCCAGACGCTGAGCGAGCACCAATATCCCGACGGCTTCGTGCTGTTTCTCGGCACGCTGTTCGCCCCGGTGCAGGATCGCGACGAGCCGGGGCGCGGCTTCACGCACAAGATCGGCGACCGGGTGACGATCGAAAGCGCGCGGCTCGGGCGGCTGGTCAATCGCGTCGCGACGTCGCGCGACGCCGACCCCTGGGCCTTCGGCATCGGCGCGCTGATGAGCAACCTTGCGCGGCGCGGTCTGCTGGAGACGATCAAGTGACGGCGATGCCGCAAATCGAGGAAGCGCGCGCGCGCGCAATCTATCCGAGCCTTGCCGGCAAGCGGGTGCTGGTCACCGGCGGCGCGTCGGGGATCGGGGCCGGCATGGTCGAGGCGTTCGCGACGCAGAATTCCCGCGTCGCCTTCATCGACATCGACGGCGAGGCGGGCGAGGCGATAGCCGGGCGTTTCGCGCCTGGCGGGTTCCACCGCTGTGACCTGCGCGACGTGGCGGCCCTGACGGAGACGATCGGCCGGATCTCGGCCGCGCTCGGCGGGATCGACATATTGATCAACAACGCCGCCAATGACGACCGCCATCACTATGGCGACGTCACCCCGGCTTATTGGGACGAGCGGATGGCGACCAATTTGCGCCACCTGTTTTTCGCCGCGCAGGCGGTGATTCCCGCGATGAAGGCGGCGGGTGGCGGCGCGATCATCAATTTCGGCTCGATCAGCTGGCATCTCGGGCTGCCCGACCTCGTACTCTATCAAACCGCCAAGGCGGCGATCGAGGGCATGACGCGCAGCCTGGCGCGCGATCTCGGTCGCGACGGTATCCGGGTGACGACGATCGTGCCGGGCAATGTCCAGACGCCGCGCCAGGAGCGATGGTACACCCCCGAGGGCGAGAGCGAGATCGTCGCCGCGCAATGCCTGCCGGGGCGGATCCAGCCGGCCGACGTCGCCGCGCTGGCGCTGTTCCTGGCGTCGGACGATGCGCGCATGTGCACCGGCCACGAATATTTCGTCGATGCGGGGTGGCGCTGAACCATGGCCGACAATGTCCGTTCCGTGTCGAACGTCGCGGCGACCCTTGGCGAGGGCGCGCTGTGGTTCGGCGACGCGTTGTGGTTCGTCGATATCAAGGGGCAGCGCGTCTATCGCTTCGATCCGGCGGCGCGGCAGCTGCGCCATTGGGATACGCCGGCGCAGGTCGGCTGGGTATTGCCATCGGCAAAGGGCGGGATGATCGTCGGGTTGCAGACCGGGCTGTTCCGCTTCGATCCCGACGCCGGCACGTTCGCCCTGCTGCACAATCCCGAACCCGACCTGCCGGGCAACCGGCTCAACGACGCGACCACCGACGCGCGCGGCCGGTTGTGGTTCGGCAGCATGGACAATGGCGAGAGCAAGCCGACCGGCCGGCTCTATCGCTGCGCCGAGGGCATCTGCGTCGATACCGGCCTGCCGGCGGTCGCCATCACCAACGGTCCCGCCGTCAGCGCGGACGCCACGACGCTGTACCACACCGACACGCTCGGCAAGGTCATCTGGCGCGTGCCGATTCATGACGACGCGTCGCTCGGCACGCCGGTGCGGCATGTGACGATCGAGGAAGGCGCCGGCTATCCGGACGGCACGGTGATCGACGCCGAGGGCTGTTTGTGGACCGGCCTCTATGCCGGCTGGGGCGTGCGTCGCTACGATCCGGCGGGCAAGCTCGTTCGCACCGTCCATTTCCCCGTGGCCAATGTCACCAAGATGGCGTTCGGCGGCCCCGGGCTGCGCACCGCCTATGCGACGACGGCGCGCAAGGGGCTGAGCGAAAGCGAATTGCGAGCCCAGCCCGGCGCGGGTGACCTGTTCGCGTTCGACCCGGGCGTCGCGGGCCTGCCGGTGACGCCGGCGAAAGTATAAAGAAGAGCGAAAAAGCAGAGGAGCGGGGTGAGACGATGACGACGGCAACACAACCAGGTTCGGCGCAGGGCGGCGCCACGGCGCGGCTCAACATGGCCTTCATTGCGCTGATCGTCGCGGTGGCGACGATCGGCGGATTCATGTTCGGCTATGACAGCGGCGTGATCAACGGCACGCAGGAGGGGCTGGAAAAGACCTTCGACCTGTCGAAGCTGGGCACCGGCCTCAATGTCGGCGCGATCCTGCTCGGCTGCGCAGCGGGCGCGTTCATCGCCGGGCGTCTCGCCGATCGGATCGGGCGGCGTGGGGTGATGATGATCGCCGCGCTGCTGTTCGTCGGCAGCGCGCTCGGCGCGGGCGCGGCGACGTCGTCGATCATGTTCATCGTCGCGCGCATCATCGGCGGCCTCGGCGTCGGCGCGGCCAGCGTGCTCGCCCCGGTCTATATCAGCGAGGTCGTCCCGGCGAGCATTCGCGGCCGGCTGTCGAGCGTCCAGCAGATCATGATCATCACCGGCCTGACGGGCGCGTTCTTCGCCAATTACGCGCTCGCGCACAGCGCCGGCGGCTCGACGCGCGATCTGTGGTTCGACTATCCGGCATGGCGCTGGATGTTCTGGCTGCAGGTCATCCCCGCGCTGATCTATCTGTTCACGCTGCTGCTGATCCCGGAGAGCCCGCGCTACCTCGTGCTCAAGGGGCGCGATGCCGATGCCGAGGTCGTGCTGACCAGGCTGTTCGGTGCCGACCATGCGCGCGAAAAGGTCGCCGAAATCCGCGGCAGTCTTGCCGCCGACCACCACCGGCCGAAACTTTCCGACCTGCTCGACGCGGGCGGCAAGGTTCGCCCGATCGTCTGGGCGGGGATCGGGTTGGCGGTGTTCCAGCAACTCGTCGGCATCAACATCGTCTTCTATTACGGGGCGGTGCTGTGGCGCTCGGTCGGCTTCAGCGAGGATGACGCGCTGATCATCAACATCATTTCCGGGCTGGTCTCGATCGGCGCCTGCGTCCTGACGATCTTCACGGTCGACCGGATCGGGCGCAAGCCGCTGTTGCTGATCGGCTCGATCGGCATGGCCGTGACGCTCTCGCTGATGGCCTATGCCTTCTCGACCGCGACGATGAGCGACGGTGGACTGCACATGACGCCGGGCATCGGCAAGCTCGCCTTCGGCAGCGCGCTGGCCTATTCGGCGCTGTTCAATCTCAGCTGGGGCCCGATCATGTGGGTGATGCTGGGCGAGATGTTCCCGACCCAGATCCGCGGCTCGGGCCTGGCGGTGTCGGGCTTTGCGCAATGGGGGGCGAATTTCGCGATCAGCGTCAGCTTTCCCTGGCTGGCGGCGAATATCGGCCTGCCGATCACCTATGGCTTCTACGCCGCCAGTGCCTTTCTCTCATTCTTCTTCGTCAAGGCGCTGGTCAACGAGACGCGGGGTCGCGAACTGGAGGATATGCCGGGCTGAATTCAGCGGGGCTTGCGTTCGCGCTGCGTCGCCGGATGGCGACTCGGCGCGGCGTCGGACTGGCGACGGATCAGCGAATAGGCGGCGAGGACGTGCTTCTCGCCAATGTCCTCGGGCCGCCCGGCCTTCTCCATCCGGATGGCATGGACCAGCAGCTCGACCGCGGTGCGCGACATGTCGATGACGGGCTGGCGGATCGTCGTCAGCTCGGGCCAGATCGTGGTGGCCAGTGCGGTGTCGTCGAAACCGCATACCGTGAGGTCGCTGGGCACATCGAGTCCGCGACGGTGCGCGATCGCCACCGCGGCGGCGGCCATGTCGTCGTTGGAAGCGAAAATCGCCGTCGGCGGCTCGTCGAGATCGAGCAGAATATCGGCGGCGTCGAGCCCCGACCGATAGGTGAACAGGCCCTTGGCGACGAGTTCGGGAGCGTCGGGCAGCTTCAGATCGGCCAGCGCGGCGCGATAGCCGGCGAGGCGCTCGGCGCTCGCCGCATGTTCCGGGTTGCCGGTGATGAAGCCGATGCGGCGATGCCCGAGCTCGCCGAGGTGCCGCGTCATGTCATAGGCGGCCTGGTGGTCGTCGATGCTCACCGACAGCGCCCAGTCGGGCGCGTGGCCGGTGGAGACCGCGACGATCGGCAGGCCCGCCCGTTCGATCGCGGCGAGCACTTCGGGCGACGCGCTGAGCGGCGGCGGCAGGATGATGCCATCGACGCGGCCCTTGAGCAGATGATCGATCGCCACCTGTTCCTGGCCGGCCTCGTCGCATTTCTCGACCACCAGCTGGACGTTGCTGCGGCTGGCCTGATCGAGACTGCCGACGAGGAAGGCGCTGAGATAGGTGAAGCTGGGATTGGAATGGAGCAGGCCGAGGCGAATTTCCTCGCCGCCGGCCAGTGTCCGCGCCGCGGCGTTGGGCGCATAGTTGAGCGCGGCGATCGCCGCCTCGACCCGCTGGCGCGTCTCGCGCTTGACGCTGTCATTGGCGTTGATGACGCGCGACACGGTCATCGGCGAGACGCCGGCCCGTTTGGCGACGTCGGCGATCGTCGGGACATTGTGATGACGCCGCGAGCCGCGGATTTCCTTCATACCGGTCCTTTCCGGACGACGATTATGACCGACGGGTACGCGGCGGCAAGACGAAGACGCAAGCGATGATGATCCGATGCGGATATTTTCATCGCTTTTTTTGCTGGCGGCGAGGTGTCCCGGTTCGGCGAGGTTACGGGTTGCCGGGCGCATGGGAGAAATGTTGCGCCTCGTACCAGGCGAGGTCGTGTGCCGGTGGCGCGGCGCCCGGCGGCAGGCCCAGGCCGTTGACCGACATCCAGTAGGCGAGGCTGGCGTCGCGCCACCAGCGCGCTTCGCGCTCCTGGATGGCGAGAAAGGTCGCGGTCTTGGCGAAGCGCGCGGCATCGATATCCGGCGCGAGCGTCGCCCATGTCCGCCGCATCCGCGCGACATGGGCGACGCCGCGATCGTAATGGGCGACGAGCTCGGCCCACAGGGTGCGGCCCGATGTCATGCGATGGTCCCAGGCGACATGGTGGAACCACAGCAGCTCGCGCTCCGGCGTGGTGGCCGGGTCGGCGAGCATCCGCGCCACGCCCGGTGCATATTGGCCGATCGCGTCGCTGCCCGATGCGGTCCGGTCGAAGCCGATGCCGTTCCGGTCGGCGCGGCTGTAATAGACCGGGTTCCATTCCGGCCGCGCGAGATCGGCGACCCACGGCCCGGGACCATAATGATGGCCCGTCGCCATCTGGTGCGCGAGCCCCAGCGGCGTCATGTAATCGACCACCGCCTCGCGCGAGCCGGCCATCATCGCGACGATCCGATCGACCAGTGCCGGGCGCGGGGCGAAGGTCATCGCGGCCCATTCGCGGGCGATCGCGTCCGACGCGGCGTCGGGGTCCCAGGCGAAGCGGCCGAACGCGTACCAATTGGCCTGATTGAAGGTCGAGCCGGTCCAGTCGCGATCGTCGCCGATATTGGCGACCCCGGCGATGCCGGTCAGGCCGCGGCGGTCGAGCGTGCCGTCGATCACCCTGGCGACGGTCGAGCCCGGCCCCTTGGCCAGCGTATCGCTGCGCAGGGTCTCCTCGAACAGCGGCCCGAGCCAGGCGAGGTGCGTGCCCTGGCCGAGATATTCCTTGGTGATCTGGAACTCCATCATCAGCGGCGTGCGCGGCATCGCGCCGAACAGCGGATGAAAGGGTTCGCGTGGCTGGAAATCGATCGCGCCGTTCTTGACCTGCACCAGCACATTGGCGGCGAAGCTGCCGTCGAGCGGCTTGAATTCGTCATAGGCCTGGCGCGCGCGGTCGACCGGGTTGTCCTGCGCATAGACGAAGGCGCGCCACATCACGACGCCGCCATGCGGCGCGAGCGCCGCGGCGAGCATGTTGGCGCCATCGGCATGGCTGCGGCCATAATCGCGCGGCCCCGGCTGCCCTTCCGAACTGGCCTTGACGAGGAAGCCGCCAAAGTCGGGGATCGCACGATAGATTTCGTCGGCCTTGGCGCACCACCAGGCGGCGACCCGCGGGTCGAGCGGATCGGCGGTCTCGAGTCCGCCAAGCTCGATCGGTGCCGAAAAGCGCGCCGAGAGATAGACCTTGATGCCATAGGGACGGAAGATATCGGCGAGCGCCGCGGCCTTGGCGATGTAGCGCGCGGTCAGGCTGTCGGCGCTGGCATTGACGTTGTTGAGGACGGTGCCGTTGATGCCGATCGAGGCGTTGGCACGGGCATAGTCGGTGTAGCGCGGGTCGTGGAAATCGGGGAGCGTCCACCAGTCCCACAACGAATGCCCGGCGTAGCCGCGCTCGACCGTGCCGTCGAGATTGTCCCAGTGATCGAGCACGCGCAGCCTGATCTTCGGTGCCGAGATGAGGTCGATGCCGGCGAGCGCATGGCCCTGTTGCAGCCAGCGCAACAGCGCGAAGGTGCCGTAGAGCACACCGTGATCGGTGTTCCCGGTGACGAGCGTGACGCGCCGCCCGTTGAGCGTGACCGCCTTGACCACATAGCCTTCGTCGCCGAGCGCGGCGACCGGCAAGCGCAGCGCGGCAGCCGCGCGGTCGCCGGCCGTCGCCAGCACCACCGCGCCGGCGGCCGGCGTCGGGCGCGTCGGCATGGGCGAGCCGGACAGTCCCGACAACCCGCGCCGCAGTTCGTCGGTGGCGGCGCGGAGCGTCGGGGAATCGCCGCGCGTGATGACCGCCCGGGCGCGAAGGTCGCCGGCGCGGGCCGCGGGCAGTGGGCGATAGCGCAGCCAGAGATCATAGCCATCTTCCGCGCGTAGCGGCGCGGCGGCACCGATGACGATCGCGACGACGATAGCGACGCACAGCCAGCGCACCTTGCCGATCATTTGCTCATCCCCTCTGCGACCGATCGCCGTCGGCTTCGTGCCGTCTCGCGGACATTGACAAGCCCGAGCGAGCTGGCGCATGGTAACGCTACCACGGCGATGGCATCGACAGCAATGCCACGTTTCAGACACTGGTCCAGGGGAGGAAACGCGCATGTCCCGCGCCACCGACGCCGCGCTGGCCGCGCCTGCCGAGGGGCTCGGGCGCGTCGTGGACCCCGGCGCCGATCCGCAATCGCCGACTCCGCCCTATCGCAACGCCGCACTTGCGGTCGATGCCCGCGTCGACGACCTGCTGCGCCGCATGACGCTGGCCGAAAAGGTCGCGCAGATCGGCTGCGTGTGGCTGACCAAGACCGAGATATTCGACGACCGGCTGGAGCTCGACCCGAGCAAATTGCCTGTCGTCCACCCCGATGGCATCGGCCAGTTCGCGCGACCGTCGGACGCCAGGGGGGCGGTCAGTCCGCGCGTCGTGCCGGGGCGCGACGTCCGCCGGACGATCGAACTGGTCAATGCGCTGCAAAAATGGGCCGTCGAGCAGACCCGGCTCGGCATCCCGATCCTGTTCCACGAGGAAGGCTTGCACGGCTATGCCGCGCCCGGCGCGACGAGCTTTCCGCAGGCAATCGCGCTCGCTTCGTCATGGGACCCGGCGCTGGTACGATCGGTCAACGCGGTTGTCGCGCACGAGATCAGCGCACGCGGCGTCAGCCTCGCGCTGTCCCCGGTGGTCGACGTCGCGCGCGACCCGCGCTGGGGCCGGATCGAGGAGACGTTCGGCGAGGATCCCTATCTCTGCGGCGAGATGGGCGTGGCGGCGGTCGAGGGATTGCAGGGCGCGAGCACGACGCTGGCGCCGGGCAAGGTGTTCGCCACGCTCAAGCATCTGACCGGGCACGGCGCGCCGCAAAGCGGCACCAATGTCGGGCCGGCGCCGCTGTCGGAGCGCGAATTGCGCGAGCGCTTCTTCCCGCCGTTCGAACAGGTGGTGAAGCGCACGGCGATTTCGGCGGTGATGGCATCGTATAACGAAATCGACGGCATCCCCAGCCATGCCAATGTCTGGCTGCTGCGCGACGTGCTGCGCGGCGAATGGGGTTATCGGGGCGCGGTCGTCAGCGATTATTTCGCGATCGACCAACTGCGCGACCTGCATCATGTCAGCAGCGACCTGCCGGGCGCGGCGGCGCTCGCGCTGGCCGCCGGGGTGGATTGCGACCTGCCCGATGGCGGTTCCTACGGTACGCTCGAACAGGCGGTGCGCGCCGGACGCGTGCGAGAAGGCGCCATCGACGCGGCGGTGCGCAAGATGCTCGAACTCAAGTTCCGCGCCGGGCTGTTCGAAAGGCCCTATCGCGATGTCGCCACCGCGACCGCGGCGACCAACACGGCGCAGGCGCGCGACCTGGCGCGCGTCGCCGCCGAACGTGCCGCGGTGCTGCTCAAGAATGACGGCATGTTGCCGCTCAAGGCGGAAGGGACGATCGCGGTCATCGGGCCGAGCGCGGCGGTGGCGCGGCTCGGCGGCTATTATGGCCAGCCGCCGCACAGCGTCTCGCTGCTCGAGGGGATGCGCGCCCGCGCCGGCGCGGCGGCGAAGATCGTCTTCGCGCAGGGTGTGAAGATCACCGAGAATGACGATTGGTGGGCCGACGAGGTCACGCTCACCGATCCCGCCGCCAACCGCCGGCTCATCGCCGCGGCGGTCAAGGTGGCACGCGGCGCCGACCGGATCGTGCTGACGCTCGGCGACACCGAACAGACCAGCCGCGAGGCCTGGGCCGACAGCCATCTCGGCGACCGCGACAGTCTCGACCTCGTCGGCGAGCAGCAGGAATTGTTCGATGCGCTGCACGCGCTGGGCAAGCCGATCACCGTCATCCTGATCAACGGACGACCGGCCTCGACCGTGACGATCGCGGAACGGGCGAACGCGCTGATCGAGGGCTGGTATCTCGGCGAGCAGGGCGGCACCGCGCTGGCGCGGCTGCTGTTCGGCGACGTCAACCCGGGCGGCAAATTGCCCGTCACCATCCCGCGTTCGGTCGGGCAACTGCCGCTGACCTACGACCAGAAGCCGTCGCAGGGCCGTGGCTATCTGTTCGCCAGCGCCGCGCCGCTGTTCCCGTTCGGCTGGGGGCTCAGCTACACGCGGTTCGCCCTGTCCGCCCCGCGCCTGTCGGCATCGTCGATCGGGCCGGATCAGGGCGTCGAGGTGTCGGTCGACATCGCCAATGTCGGTTCGCGCGCGGGCGACGAGACGCTCCAGCTCTATGTCCGCGACAAGGTGTCGTCGGTCACCCGGCCGATCAAGGAACTCAAGGGCTTTCGCCGCGTCACGCTCGCCGCCGGCGAGCGCCGCACGGTCACGCTGCGCCTTACACCGGAGAGTCTTCAGATGTGGAACGATCACATGCGGCGCGTCGTCGAGCCGGGCGAATTCGAGATCATGACCGGCCCCAATTCGGTCGATCTGCAATCGGCCGTCCTGACGGTGACGGCATGACCAGTCGCCGTGATGTCCTGCGCTGGATGGGCTCGACCTCGATGCTCGCGCTGGCGCCGGGGATGGCGATGGCGGCGGCCGGGATGGTCTACAAGGACCGTCGGGCGCCGATCGACCTGCGTGTCAGCGACCTGATGGGCCGCATGACGCTCGACGAGAAAGTCGCCCAGCTCATCACGCTGTCGACCACCAAGCGCGACGTGATGGATGCCGCGCGCGCCTTCGATCCGGCGCTGGCCGACAAGGCCTATCCGCATGGCATCGGCCAGATCGCGCGGCCCTCGGATCGCGGCGGCGCGGCGACCGCCACGAACACCGCCACCGATGTCACCGGGCGCTGGCGCAAGCCGGCCGACACCATCGCGTTCGTCAATGCGGCGCAGCGCTGGGCGCGCGACCGCACGCGACTCGGCATCCCGATCCTGTTCCACGAGGAAGCGCTGCACGGTTACATGGCACCCGAGGCGACCAGCTTCCCGCAGGCGATCGCGCTTGCCGGCACGTTCGATCGCGATCTCGTGCAGCGCATCAATGCCGTGGTCGCGCGCGAGGTGCGCGCGCATGGCACCGTGCTGGCGCTCTCCCCGGTGGTCGACATCGCGCGCGACCCGCGCTGGGGCCGGATCGAGGAGACCTTTGGCGAGGATCCCTATCTGTGCGGCGAAATGGGTGTCGCCGCGGTCACCGGCTTGCAGGGGACGAGCAAGACGCTCGCGCCGGACAAGGTGTTCGCGACGCTCAAGCACATGACCGGCCATGGCCAGCCGATGGCGGGCAATAACATCGCGCCGGCACCGATTGGCCGGCGCGAATTGCGCACGGCCTTTTTCCCGCCCTTTCGATCGGTCGTCAGCCGCACCAACATCGGCGCGGTGATGCCGTCGTATAACGAGATCGACGGCGTTCCGAGCCACGCCAACAACTGGCTGCTGCGCGACGTGCTGCGCGGCGAATGGGGTTTCGACGGCGCCATCGTCTCCGATTATGCGGCGATCGGCGAGCTCGCCTCGTTGCATCATGTCGCCGCCGACAGTGACGGCGCGGCGCATCGCGCCTTGCTGGCGGGGGTCGACTGCGACCTGCCAGATGGCACGGCCTATCGCGGGCTCGGCGATGCGGTGCGCGCGGGCAAGGTGCCGGTCGCGCTGGTCGACGCGGCCTGCCGCCGCATGCTGACGCTCAAATTCCGTGCCGGACTGTTCGAGGCCGGCGAGGTCGATGCGGCGGCAGCGGCGGCACTTACCGCCAACGCCGAGGCACGCGCGCTGGCGCTGGAAGCGGCGCGGCGTTCGATCGCGTTGCTGGTCAACGACGGCACCTTGCCGCTCAAGCCTGGCGCCCACAGGCGCGTGGCGGTGATCGGCCCCAATGCCGCCGTTGCACGGCTCGGCGGCTATTCGTCGATTCCGCGCACGACGGTGTCGCTGCTCGAAGGGGTGCGGGCGCGGCTCGCCGGCAAGGCCGAGGTGGTCCATGCGCAGGGGGTGTTCATCACGCGGAGCGAGGATCGTTCGGCCAATGAGGTGCTGCTCGCCGATTCCGCCACGAACCGACAGTTGATCGCCGAAGCCGTGACGGTGGCGAACGGCGCCGACATCGTGCTGCTGGCGATCGGCGATACCGAGCAGACCAGCCGCGAAGGCTATGCGAAGAATCATCTCGGCGATCGTACCGATCTCGACCTGCTGGGCGAGCAGAACGCCCTGTTCGACGCGTTGAAGGCGACCGGCAAGCCGGTCGTCGTGCTGGCGATCAACGGACGGCCGCCATCGTGGCCGGGCGTGGCGGGCCGGGCGAACGCCTTGCTCGAATGCTGGTATGCCGGGCAGGAAGGCGGCACGGCGATGGCGGAGATACTGTTCGGCGACGTCAATCCGGGCGCCAAGCTGCCCGTGACGGTGGTACGCGATGTCGGGCAGGTGCCGTTCTTCTACAACCACAAGCCCTCGGCGCGGCGCGGTTATCTGTTCGCCGACAAGTCACCGCTGTTCGCGTTCGGCCATGGCCTCAGCTACACCCGCTTCACGGTCGGCGCACCGCGACTGTCGGCGACGAAGATCGGGATCGACGGCACGGTGGAGGTCGCGGTGGAGGTCGCCAATATCGGCGAACGCGCCGGCGACGAGGTCGTCCAGCTCTATATACGCGACCAGGTCTCGTCGGTGACGCGACCGGTGCTCGAGCTCAAGGGGTTCGAGCGCGTCACGCTCGCCGCCGGCGAACGCCGGACAGTCCGCTTCACGCTCGGTCCCGAGGCGTTCGCGCTGTGGAACGCGGCGATGAAGGAAGTCGTCGAACCCGGCCTGTTCGACATCATGGCCGGCCCGAGTTCGGCCGACCTGAAGACCACCGTGCTCGAGATCGCCTGAGAGTCGCCATGCCGAAAATCGTTTCCGCGCGCGTCATCGTCACCTGCCCGGGGCGCAATTTCGTCACGCTCAAGATCGTCTGCGACGACGGTACCACCGGCGTCGGCGACGCGACGCTCAACGGCCGCGAGCTGGCGGTGGCGAGCTATCTCAGCGAACATGTCGTGCCGTGCCTGATCGGACGCGACGCGCACCGCATCGAGGACATCTGGCAATATCTCTACAAGGGCGCCTATTGGCGGCGCGGGCCGGTGACGATGACCGCGATTGCCGCGGTCGACACCGCTTTGTGGGACATCAAGGGCAAGATCGCCGGCCTGCCGCTCTATCAACTGCTCGGCGGCGCCTCGCGCGAAGGCGTGATGGTCTATGGCCATGCCAATGGCGTCTCGATCGACGAGACGATCGCGGTGGCGCGCGATTATCAGCAGCAGGGCTACAAGGCGGTCCGGCTGCAATGCGGCGTGCCCGGCATGGCCTCGACCTATGGCGTGTCGAAGGACCGCTATTTCTACGAGCCGGCCGATGCCGACCTGCCGAGCGAAAATGTCTGGTCGACGAGCAAATATCTGCGCGTCGTGCCCGAGCTGTTCAAGGCGGCGCGCGCCGCGCTGGGCTGGGACATCCACCTGCTCCACGACATCCACCACCGGCTGACGCCGATCGAGGCCGGACGGCTCGGCAAGGACCTCGAGCCCTATCGTCCCTTCTGGCTGGAGGACGCGACGCCGGCGGAAAACCAGGACGCCTTCCGGCTGATCCGCCAGCATACCACCGCGCCGCTCGCGGTCGGCGAGATCTTCAATTCGATCTGGGACGCCAAGGGACTGATCGAGAACCAGCTGATCGACTATATCCGCGCGACCGTCGTCCATGCCGGCGGCATCACGCATCTGCGCCGCATCGCCGCGCTCGCCGACCTCTACCAGATCCGCACCGGTTGCCATGGCGCGACCGACCTGTCGCCGGTGTGCATGGCGGCCGCGCTGCATTTCGACCTGTCGGTGCCCAATTTCGGCGTGCAGGAATATATGCGCCACACCCCCGAGACCGACGCGGTCTTCCCGCATGCCTATTCCTTCGCCGACGGGATGATGCATCCCGGGGAGGCGCCCGGGCTTGGCGTCGACATCGACGAGGACCTGGCCGCCACCCATGCGTACAGCCGCGCTTTCCTGCCGGTGAACCGGCTCGAGGACGGCACCTTGTGGAACTGGTGACGGTGGCCGGTTCCGCCTCGCGCGCCAGCGTCGTGCCGAAGCCGGCTGTCGGGCGCGTCCGCTGGATCATCTGCCTGCTGATCTTCACGGCAGTCGTCCTCAGCTATGTCGATCGCCTGGTGTTGTCGGTGCTCAAGCCGACGCTGCAGGCCGAATATGGCTGGAGCGAAACGGGCTATGGCAACGTCGCCTTCTGGTTTCAGGCCGCCTACGGCATCGGCTTCCTGCTGTTCGGCCGGTTGATCGACCGGATCGGTGCCAGGGCCGGCTATCTGCTTGCCATGTCGGCGTGGACGATCGGCCATCTGGCGCAGACCCTGGTATCGAGCACGGCGGGGTTCGCCCTGGCGCGCCTGCCGCTGGCGCTGGGTGAAAGCGGCACCTATCCCGCCGCCCTGGCGGCGGCTTCCGAATGGTTTCCGCAACGCGAGCGGGCGCTGGCGATCGGGATCTTCAATGCCGGTGCCAATGTCGGGGCGGTCGTCACGCCGCTGATCGTGCCTGCCATCACGCTCGCGCTCGGCTGGCACGCGGCGTTCTGGGTCACCGGGAGCTTCAATCTGGTCTGGCTCGCCGTCTGGGCGATCTACTACCGCCGGCCGCGCGCGCACCCGGCGATCACCCCGCAAGAAGTCGCCTATATCGAGAGCGACCCGCCGATCGAGCAGCGCCGGATTCCCTATCGGCGCCTGTTCCGGCTGCGCCAGACCTGGGCATATATTTTGGGTCGGTTTCTCATCGACCCGGTGTGGTGGATGTTCCTGTTCTGGTTGCCGGACTTCTTCTCCCGGCGCTACGGCGTGGACATGAAGGGCTTCGGGCCGCCGCTCGTCGCGATCTATTTGATGGCCGACATCGGCTCGATCCTGGGCGGCTATGCCTCGTCGCGCATGCTGGCGCGCGGCTACGGCGCCAATCGCGCGCGCAAACTGGCGATGCTCGGCTGCGCGCTGATCGTCATGCCGGTGGCGTTCGCAACGCTCGCACCGACGATCTGGGTCGCGGTCCTGCTGATCGGCATGGCCTGTGCCGGCCATCAGGGCTTCTCGTCGAACCTCTTCGCGATGCCGGCGGATCTGTTCCCGCGCTGGGCGCAGGGGTCGATCATCGGGCTTGGCGGCTTCGCCGGCGCGGCGGGCGGCATGCTGATGGCCAAATATGCCGGCTGGGTGTTGCAGACGATCGGCAGCTTCGCGCCGATCTTCGCCTTTTGCGGCGTAGCCTATCTACTCGCGCTCGCGGTCTTTCACCTGATCAATCCGGGCTACGCGCACGCTGCGACCGACAAGCTCGTGCGCGACCGGGCGTGACGCCGCCGAGGCCCCGATCGCTCATTGATCTTCTATTTGTCTGAGTATATTCGCGAGGCTCCCCGTCGACGCGGAGTTCCCGAATGCCTGTATCGCCAACCCCCAGGCTCCGCAGCCGCGCCTGGTTCGACAATCCCGACAATATCGACATGACCGCGCTCTATCTCGAGCGGTACCTCAATTTCGGGCTGAGCCTCGAGGAGTTGCGGTCGGGCAAGCCGATCATCGGCATCGCGCAGACCGGCTCGGACCTGTCGCCGTGCAACCGGCACCATCTGGTCCTGGCCGAGCGTGTCCGCGAGGGCATCAGGGAGGCAGGCGGGATCGCGATCGAATTTCCCGTCCATCCGATCCAGGAGACCGGCAAGCGCCCCACGGCGGGTCTCGATCGCAACCTTGCCTATCTCGGGCTCGTCGAGACGCTTTACGGCTATCCGCTCGACGGCGTCGTCCTGACGATCGGCTGCGACAAGACGACGCCGGCCTGCCTGATGGCGGCCGCCACAGTCAATATTCCCGCCATCGCGCTGTCGGTCGGCCCGATGCTCAATGGCTGGCACAAGGGCGAGCGCACCGGCTCGGGCACGATCATATGGAAGGCGCGCGAAATGCTCGCGGCCGGGGAGATCGACGATGCCGAGTTCATCCGCCTCGTCGCGTCGTCGGCGCCTTCGACCGGCTATTGCAATACGATGGGCACCGCGACGACGATGAACTCGCTGTGCGAGGCGCTCGGCATGTCGCTGTCAGGCTCGGCGGCGATTCCGGCGCCGTATCGCGATCGTCAGGAAGTCGCCTGGCGTACCGGCAAGCGGATCGTCGCGATGGTGGCGGAGGACCTCAAGCCATCGGACATCCTGACCCACGACGCGTTTCTCAATGCCATCGCGGTCAACTCGGCAATCGGCGGTTCGACCAACGCGCCGATCCACCTCACCGCCATCGCCCGCCACATCGGCGTCGATGTGCCGTTGCGGACCTGGCAGACGCACGGGCTCGATATCCCGCTGCTGGTCAATCTGCAGCCGGCGGGCGACTATCTCGGCGAGGATTTCTACCGCGCCGGCGGCGTGCCGGCGGTGACCGCGCAATTGATGCGGCACGGGCTGATCGCCGAGGATGTGATGACGGTCAACGGCGCGACGATCGGCGACAATTGCCGCGGCGTGGCGATCGAGGACGAGAAGGTCATCCGGCCGTTCGGCAACCCGCTGATGGCGGCGGCCGGCTTCGTCGTGCTCACCGGGAATCTGTTCGACAGCGCGATCATGAAGACCAGCGTCATTTCGTCCGAGTTTCGCGACCGTTATCTCTCGACGCCGGACGACCCCGACGCCTTCGAAGGACCGGTCATGGTATTCGACGGACCCGAGGATTATCACGCGCGGATCGACGATCCCGCAAGCGGCATCACGGCGGGCACGCTGCTCGTGATGCGCGGTGCCGGGCCGATCGGCTATCCCGGCGCGGCGGAGGTCGTCAACATGCGACCGCCGGCCCACCTCATCATGGACGGCGTCCACGCGCTGCCATGTATCGGCGACGGTCGGCAATCCGGCACCAGCGGCAGCCCGTCGATCCTCAACGCGTCGCCCGAAGCGGCGGCGGGCGGCGCGCTCGCGCTGCTGCGCAGCGGCGACCGGGTGCGGATCGACCTGCGACGCGGCACCGCCGATGTGCTGCTCGACGAGGCCGAACTCGCGGCCAGGCGGCAAGCGCTCGAGGCCGCGGGGGGCTTCGCTTATCCCGCCTCGCAAACGCCGTGGCAGGAGATCCAGCGCGCGGTGGTCGGCCAACTCGGTACCGGCGCGATCCTCGAAGGCGCCGAGGCCTATCAGCGCATCGCCCAGACACGCGGCCTGCCGCGCGACAATCACTGAGGGCGCACATCAGATATCCCCCGATCACGACCCATGCGCTTGCGCCCGTTCCCCCTCAGGGCGCAGTTCCTGCGCCGATCCACCGCAAAAAAACTTCCGGGCGGAACAGCCGAGGGTTTCGCGTGATTGTTACGAACAATATCAATGTATTGGGTCGATGTAACCGCCTTTCAGGAACAGCGGCGGAACAGCCATGGAACAGCCGATTAACAGCGGCGGATCTGCGGGAACAACAGCGCGCCGAACAGCCGGGAACAGCCGGCCTGACTTTCAGCATCGACAATGAGAAACAGCCGCGCCGTGCCGCTACGAGCGCCTTGGCGGCCTGATCGGATAGCGTCGCCGCGATGACGGTTGAATCGGCCTGCGCCGCCGAAGACGCGGCCGGCGATGAGCCACCATCGCCGGTCTTTGCTATCAGTCCCGCAGCGCGAGCCCCATGTCGGCGAGTGCGAGGCGCAGCAATTCAGCCATGGCGTGCCGCGCCGCCTCGGCATCACGGGCCTTGATCGCCTCGAAAACGAGCGCGTGATCGGGCAGCGGGTCGCGCGGCAAGGCGCGTTTGCGCTGCTTGAACTGTGTCGTCCAGCGCACCGCGGCACCGACGCTGCTCGCCAGCGATGCGAGCGGCGCATTGCGCGCCGCCGCCAGGATGGCGTGATGAAAGCGCTGGTCCGCCGCACGCCCGCGCTGCTCGGCCAGCCCATAGACCTTCATCTCGGCGAGCGCGGCCGCGATCGTCGCCACATCGTCTTCGCTGCGGCGGCGCGCGGCGAAGGCCGCCGCCGCCGGTTCGATCACGCTGCGCAACTCGAACAGGTCGAGGATGAACGCGGTGTCCGGCTCGCCCTCAAAGGCCCAGCCCAGCACGTCCGGATCGAGCAGGTTCCAGCGACTGCGCGGCGTGACCCGTGTGCCTGCCTTGGGCCGGCTTTCGATCAGTCCCTTCGCCGCGAGAATGCGGATCGCCTCGCGATAGGCGGTGCGCGATACGCCGAGCGTTTCGCTCGCCTCGATTTCGCCGCCGAAGACGTCGCCCGGCTTGCGCAGCCCGCTGACGATCTCGACACCGATGTCGTGCGCGATAGTGCCGTGAATGCGCGGCGAGAGGCTGCGCCTCTCATCAAAGACCTTGCTGCGCCTGCTCGTCATCGATCCCGGTCCTAGCGGATCGCCGGCGGCGGCGGAAGGCACGAGCGATTTTCGAACAAGGCGAGCAAGCCAATCAGCGCGGCGATGCCTCACGAACTCCGTCGATGCGCCGTGCGATGTGCCACGGATTGTCGTCGCCGATGGCGACCGGCAGCAAGGCCTGTGGCAGGTTCTGGAACGCGACCGGCCGCAGGAAGCGGTAGATCGCGAGCGAGCCGACCGAGGTCGTGCGACCATCGCTCGTCGCCGGATAGGGGCCGCCATGCACCATCGCGTGACTGACCTCGACACCGGTCGGCCAGCCATTGGCGAGGATCCGCCCGGCGCGGCGGGTGAGCGCCGGGATCAGCCGGGCGGCGTCGGCTTCGTCGGCGGCGTCGATCTGCAAGGTCGCGGTCAATTGTCCCTCGAGGCCGAGGATCACCCGCTCGAGCTCGGCGAGGTCGCGGCAGCGCACCACCACCGACGAGGCGCCGAACACCTCGTCGCCCAGCGCGCGGTCGGCGAGGAAGCTCGCCGCATCGGTTTCGAACAGCGCGCCGACCGCCTGGTTGGCACCGCTGCCCGCGCAGCCGCGCGCCACGGTGCGCACCGCGCCATGGCGGGCGAGCGCCGCGACGCCCCTTTCGTAGCTGCCATGGATGCCGGGCGTGAGCATCGTCGTCGCGCTGGTGCCGCCCAGTGCTTCGCCGGCCGCCGCGACGAACGTGTCGAGCGCGGGGCTGTCGAGCGCGAGCAGCAGGCCGGGGTTGGTACAGAACTGCCCCGACCCCATGGTCAGCGACTGCACGAACGCCGCGGCGATCGCCGCGCCGCGCGCGGCCAGCGCGGCGGGAAACAGGATGACGGGGTTGATGCTCGACATCTCGGCATAGACCGGGATCGGCTCGCTCCGGGCGGCGGCGATCTTCATCAGCGCGAGGCCGCCGGCGCGCGAACCGGTAAAGCCCACCGCCTTGACGCGCGGATCGGCGACCAGCGCGGCACCGAGCTCGTTGGTTTCGCCCGGCAGATAGGAGAAGATGCCGGCCGGCAAGCCGCTGGCGGCGATCGCGCTGGCGAGCGCCCGGGCGACGAGTTCGCCGGTGCCGGGATGCGCCGGATGGCCCTTGACGATGACCGGACAGCCCGCCGCCAGCGCCGATGCGGTGTCACCGCCGGCGACCGAAAACGCCAAGGGGAAGTTCGACGCGCCGAACACCGCGACCGGACCGACCGGGAGGTTCAGGCGCCGCAGATCGGGGCGGGGGAGCGGAGTGCGATCGGGCAGGGCCGGATCGATCGTCGCGTCGAGCCAGTCGCCCTGGCGGACGACCTGCGCGAACAGGCGCAACTGGCCGATGGTGCGGCCACGCTCACCTTCGAGCCGCGCGCGCGGCAGGCCGCTTTCGGCCATGGCGCGCACGATCAGCTCGTCGCCGATCGCGGCGATCGCATCGGCCATCGCATCGAGCAGCGCGGCCCGGGTGGTTGGATCGGTCGCGGCGAAGGCCGGGAAGGCCGCCGCGGCGAGCGCCGCCGCGTCGGCGACGGCACCGGCATCGGCCGACGAAAATTCCGGGGCGAGCGTCGCGCCGCTGGCCGGATCGATCGCTACGAATTTCCGGTCGCTGTATCGCGCCTCGGCTCCGATCAATATCGCTCCGTCGATCACAAAAATTCCTTCCAAAATAACTCAGACATAATAGAGTGGGCTGGGGCGAACCACAAGGCGCGACCGCCAGCAAAAGGACAAATTCCGTGGCAACGCAACGGCGACGGTCGACGATGTGGCTGGCGATCCTCGGACTACTGGGCCTGCTGCTCGCGCCCGCCACCGCACCGGCCGCCCCGGCGCGGTTCGCCTGGTTCGAATATCACGGTCGCGACGGCGACGCGGCCCGCGCCGGCACCTACCGCAATCCGATCCTTGCCGGCTTCTATCCCGATCCGAGCATCGTGCGCGTCGGTCGCGGCTATTATCTCGTCAACTCGACCTTCGCCTGGTTCCCCGGCATCCCGGTGTTTCACAGCCGCGACCTGGTGCATTGGCGCCAGATCGGCAATGCGATCGACCGGCCGGGCCAGCTCGATTTCAAGCGGCTGGGCATGTCGCGCGGGGTGTTCGCGCCCGACATCAGCTTTCACGACGGGCGCTTCTTCATCGTCAACACCTGCGTCGATTGCGGCGGCAATTTCGTCATCACCGCACGCGACCCGGCCGGGCCATGGTCCGACCCGGTGTGGCTGCCGAGCGTCGAGGGGATCGACCCGTCGCTGTTCTTCGACCGCGACGGCCGCGCCTGGCTGGTCAACAATCGCGCGCCGTCGGGCGGTTCACGTTATGACGGGCACCGTGCACTGTGGATCGAGCAGTTCGACCCGGTCGCCCTGAAGGTCATGGGCAATCCGAAGATGATCGTCGATGGCGGTGCGGACCCGGCCACGAAGCCGGTCTGGATCGAGGGGCCGCATCTATATCGCAAGGATGGCGGCTATTATCTGATCGCGGCGGAGGGCGGCACCGGCCCCGATCACAGCGAGGTCGTGTTTCGCGCCGATGCAGTCGACGGACCCTATCGGCCCGCACCCGCGACGGTGAACCCGATCCTCACGCAGCGTGACCTGCCGGCGAACCGACCCGACCCGGTGAGTGCCGCCGGGCACGCCAGCCTCGTCGAACTACCCGATGGGCATTGGTGGTCGGTGTTTCTCGCCACGCGTCCCTATGCCGGGGATTATTACAATATCGGCCGTGAGACCTTCCTGCTGCCCGTCGCGTGGCGGGACGGATGGCCGATCATCCTGCCGAAGGGCGCCGTCATCCCCCGCATGGCCGCGGCACCGCCGCTGGCGCGCGGGCGCGGCGATGGCCCGACGACGGGCAGCTTCACGCTGCGTGACGACTTTGACGGCACGAAGCTCGCCGATGCCTGGATGGCGATGCGCGGCGCGACGTACCGGCTCGAGCGCGGGCAACTCCTGCTCGACCCGGGCGATGGCCTTGGCGATTTCGGCCATCCCGGTTTTGTCGCGCGGCGCCAGCAGCATGCCCATGCGATGGTCTCCACCGAGCTCCGCTTTGCGCCCGGCGAGGGCGAAAGTGCCGGTCTCGCCGCCGTCCAGAACGACGATTTCTTCCTGACCGTTGCGCTCACGCGGCAGGGCGGCAGGAGCTTCGTTCGCGTTGCGCGGCGCGCCGGTGCCAGCGACCCGCGCGACGGCGTGACGGTCGCGCAATTGCCGCTGGCGCCGCGCGGGCCGATCCGCCTGCGCATCGTCGCGCGCGGCGGGCGCTATGATTTCGCCTATGCGACGGCCGGGCGCTGGATCACCGTCGCGCGCGATGTCGACGCGACCAATCTCAGCACGGCAAAGGCTGGCGGGTTCGTCGGCACGATGATCGGCCCGTTCGCCGAGCGAACCCGCTGAGTCGCCGCCTCAGACGAAGCGGTTGACGAGGTTTTCGAGACGCTCCTGCCGTCCCGAGCGTGGCTGTGGGTCGATCGCGAGGTCGACCGCGAGGTCGGCGATCGCCGCGAGGTCGAGCGCGTGCATCTGCTGGCCGAAAGCGCCGTCCCAGCCGGCATAGCGCTCGGCTCTGGCGGCATCGAGCCGACCATCCTCGATCAATGCGGCGGCGTTGAGCAGGCTGCGCGCGACGGTGTCGATCCCGCCGATATGGCCGTGGAACAGGTCGACCGCATCCATCGACTGGCGCCGCACCTTGGCATCGAAGTTGAAGCCGCCGGTGGTGAAGCCGCCGGCGCGCAGGATCTCGACCATCGCCAGGGTCAGTTCCTCGGCCGAATTGGGAAACTGGTCGGTGTCCCAGCCATTCTGGTGATCGCCGCGATTGGCGTCGATCGACCCGAAGATGCCGAGCGCGCCAGCGGTGGCGATTTCATGCTCGAAGGTATGGCCGGCGAGCGTGGCGTGGTTGGCCTCGATGTTGACGCGCACCTCGTTCTCGAGCCCGTAGCGCTTGAGGAAACCGTAGACCGTCGCGGTGTCGAAATCATATTGATGCTTGGTCGGCTCGTGCGGCTTGGGCTCGATCAGGATCGTGCCGGTGAAGCCGATCTTGTGCTTGTGCTCGACGACAAGGCTGAGGAAGCGGCCGAGATTGTCGAGCTCGCGCTTCACGTCGGTGTTGAGCAGCGTCTCATAGCCTTCGCGCCCGCCCCACAGCACATAATTGGCGCCGCCCAGCCGGTGCGTCGCCTCGAGCGCATCGCGCACCTGCATCGCGCCGAACGCGAACACCTCGGGGTCGGGGTTGGTCGCCGCACCGGCGGCGAAGCGGGGGTGGCCGAACAGATTGGCGGTGCCCCACAGCAATTTGCGGCCGGAGCCCGCCTGGAGCGCTTCGAGATGATCGACCGCCTCGGCGAAATGGCGGCGATGCTCGGCGACGCCATGCGCCTCGGCCATCACGTCGACGTCGTGGAAGCAGTAATAGGGGATGTCGAGCCGGGTGAAGAAGTCGAACGCCACCGCGCGCTTTTGCGCCGCGGCGGCGCTGTCATTGGCGCCGCGATGCCATGGCCGGTTGAAGGTGCCTGCGCCGAACACGTCCGAACCGGGCCAGCAGAAGGTGTGCCAGAAGCACGCCGCAAAGCGCAGATGGTCCTCCATCCGCTTGCCCAGCACGATGCGGTCCTTGTCGTACCAGCGATAGGCGAGCTCGTCGTCGCTCTCCGGGCCCTTGTAGCTGATCGCGGGAATGTCGGCGAAGAAATCGGTGGCCATCAGGCGCTCCTTGGATGGGTGAGGGGGGTGATGCGGGAATAGGCCTCGCGAAAGGCGGCGCGTTTCGGCGCCAGCCGCGCGGCGAGGTCGGGATCGGGATCGACGACATGCGATGTCGGTGGCGCGACGCAGATGTCGACCGGCCGGCCGCCGTCGAGCGCGAGTTGCGCGAGCCGTGCCGCGCCGAGCGCGGGGCCGACTTCGCCGCCGTGCAGATAGACCAGTGGTGTTTCCATCGCGGCGGCAATCGTCTCGCCCCAGTAGCGCGAGCGTGCCCCGCCGCCGATGACGGCAAGCTCGGACACCGTCGTTCCGGCCTCGCGCAGCGCATCGAGCCCGTCAGCGAGCGCGAAGGCGACGCCCTCGAGCACGGCCTGGGCGAGCCGGTTGGGGTCGCTGTCATGGTCGAGCTGGAGGAACGCACCGCGCACCTGCGGGTCGTTGTGCGGTGTGCGCTCGCCCGAGAGATAGGGCAGGAACAGTTCGGGGCCGCTGGCCGGGCCGGCCAGCTCGGCGCGCGCGAACAGGTCGGTCGCGCCGCTCGCGCCGGTCAGCCGCGCGACCCAGTCGATGCACGACGCGGCGCTGAGATGGACCGACATCTGGTGCCACATGTCGGGGATGCAGTGGCAAAAGGCATGCACCGCGCGCGCCGGATTGGGCGTGAAGCGATCGTTGGCGACGAAGATTACCCCCGAGGTGCCGAGCGACAGCAGCGCCTTGCCGTCGGTGACGACGCCGACCCCCGCCGCGCCCGCGGCATTGTCGCCGCCGCCGCCGGCGACCGGCGCGGCTCCCATGCCCCACAGCTCGGCCACCTCGGCGCGAAGCTTGCCGGCGATCTCGCTGCCCTCGACCAGCCGCGGCATGTGGTCGACCGACAGCGAGCAGGCGGCGAGCAGCGCGTCGCTCCACGCGCGCGCCGCGACGTCGAGCCACAAGGTGCCGGCGGAGTCGGACATGTCCGACACCTTGTCGCCGGTCATGCGCAGCCGGACATAGTCCTTGGGCAACAGTACCGTGCGGACCGCCGCGAAGATATCGGGTTCGTGATCGCGCACCCAGCGCAGCTTGGGCGCGGTGAAGCCCGGCATCGCGATATTGCCGGTTATCGCACGCAAAGCCGGCACCTCGGCCTCGAGCGCGGCGCATTCGGCAAACGAACGCCCGTCATTCCACAGGATCGCCGGGCGCAACGGCCGGTCGTCGGCACCCAGCAGCGTCGCGCCGTGCATCTGGCCGGCCACGCCGATGCCGCGCACCGATCGGCGGATCGCCGGGTCGATCGCGAGGACGGCCGCGTTGGTCGCCGCCCACCAGTCTTCCGGGTCCTGCTCCGACCACAAGGGGTGCGGTCGCCGTACGGTCAGCGCCGCGACGCCCTGCCCGACGACCGCGCCATGCGTGTCGAGGACGATCGCCTTGACGCCCGACGTACCGATATCGATGCCGAGAAACATGCCGTTCAGTCGACGAACGGGTTGATCAATTTGATCGTACCGTCGGGGTTGTAGAACAGCTCGGTCATCTTGACGTTACGCAGCCGGGTCTGCCCCGACAATTGGCTGTCGGCGTAGAACAGCCACCACCGGCCCTGCCATTCGACGATCGAATGATGCGTCGTCCAGCCTTCGACCGGCAGCAGGAAATGGCCCTTGTAGGTGAACGGCCCATAGGGATTGTCGCCGATCGCATAGTTCAGGAAATGCGTGTCGCCGGTCGAGTAGCTGAAATAATATTTGCCCTTGTATTTGTGCATCCACGACGCCTCGAAGAAGCGCCGGTCATGGTCGCCGCCGAGCAGCGGCTTGCCGGCCTCGTCGAGGATGACGACGTCGTGCGGTTTGCCGGCGAACTCGGTCATGCCGGGCGTCAGCATCGCCACCTTGGCGGTCAGCGCGGGCTTGTCGTCGGCGTGCAGGTCGGTCTTCGAACCATTGGGGTCGTAATGGCCGGTGAGGTTGCGTTGCAGTTGCCCGCCCCAGATGCCGCCGAAATACATATAGCTCTTGCCGTCGGTGTCGGTGAACACCGCCGGGTCGATCGAGAAGCTGCCCTTGATCGGCCGGGGACGCGCGGTGAACGGACCCATCGGGTTCTTCGACGTCGCGACGCCGATGCGGAATGCGCCCTGCCGGTCCTTGGCCGGGAAATAGAGGAAATAGGTGCCATTCTTGTAGGCCGCGTCGGGCGCCCACATCTGCTTCTCGGCCCAGGGAACGTTCTTCACGTCGAGTGCCACGCCGCCGATCGTCACCGGCCCGCCGGGCCGGGTCATGCGGAGTACGCGATAGTCGCGCATCTCGAAGTGCCCGCCGAGATCGTCCTCGGGCGTCGGGCCGTCGATGTCGTGGCTCGGATAGATATAGAGCTTGCCGCCGAACACATGCGCCGACGGGTCGGCGGTGTAGATGCTGCTGACCAGCGGCTGGGACAGATATTTGTGTGCGGGAGGTGCTGCCTGCGGCGGTGCCGCCAAAGCTCCGACCGACACCACACAGACGGCGGCGGCAACATGGACGCCAATCTTCATCGCGCTCTCTCCTACGTCGTGCGCTGTTGGCGCATCGCAAAAAGGTAGCGCTAACAGGAGCGGCCGGCAAGGGGATTTGCCGCTCGGTGGTACAATGACCAGTTACTTTGTCGAAAAATGGCGGAGCGGGAGGAATACAAGATTATCGCCCATCCATTTGAATATAAATGGAAATTTATCCGGCTTTGGGCGGCTACCCCACATATTTCCCCACATCGTTCGTGAGATCTTGTGAGAAGGATAACGCAGGGCGAGTGCTATGCGCCAAAATATGCTGTTCGAGAGGCGCGTCTTTTTGCGGACTGTTTGCCAGTACGTCACCGCAGCGGAGAGATGGCAGGATCGGGCTCGCCAAAGGTGATCTCAACCCAATCATCGTTGTCATTCTCGTCGGTTTTCACGATCTTGATGGACGCAGGCAGACGCCCCTTTCTCAGATTTCGGACAATGGCGGCCTTGACTGGATTCGGCTCCTTAGGGTGCGCACGAGCGGCATCAACGAATTTTGCGCCATTGTCGTCGAGTGTTCGTAGACCGGCGAGAATCTCCGTGAATTCCCGCAGGCTGATCCTAATCATGTTGCCTCCCATCGTGTGACCGCCGTGATGTCCCAAGTCGTATTTCGGCTCGCGGGCGCGCAATGCACCATTCGCCGGCATCATTGCTGGTTTCGGAAAGTGCCCGCTCATTTTCTCAAAGAGGTTATTTAGAGCCGCGCCCTTCTCGCATTCATCGCGGACAAGTAGCACGGCATCGTTCCGGAAGTCCCGCCGCCGGCCGGGCGCTTCGGCATACTGGTTCGTCCGCACGCTGAGCAGGAGGACAAAATCCACCGAGGTGAATTGTCGGAAGAACTCACTCACGATCTGCTTAGCTGAAACCTCGTCCCAGTTCGGTGATCGCTTGGATAGCGCCACGCAGTCCCCGTCGGTCAGAATGACACCCGTGATCCCTTCGGCCGCGCGCAACTGGTTCGCTTTGTCCTTGAGGGCGGCGAAGAGCGGGTTGCGGCTCTTCATCTTGGGTACGTCGTAGGCGGCAAACCTGCCTGAGCCATACCGCTGGGTCGGGTCGATCGTGATATCGAGACCAGCATCGCCCTCGTTAATCGCGACCTTCAGCGGATACTCGCCCGCTTCCATTTGCTCTCGAAGACGCGGGACGATCTGCTCTTGGACAAACGTCTGTAGCTGCGCGCGTGGCGGCAGCTTCAGGATCGTCAGTGGACCGCGCGGCGTCTGTTCATGCTTGGCATGTACTTGCAGGTCGAGCCCGCCGAGGGGGAGGCCAAGCTTCTTCTTCGCGCGTTGGATTAGCTCCCTCAACTCGTCGTATGGATTGCGGTCATCCAAGGAATCATCCGAGACGGTAGCGATGTCGGCGATGAACGACAGCTGGTCACTTTCAAACCTAATGTCGGGGCGGCGGCCGGAAGGCAGTGGAGCTTCGCTCTCCAAGTTTCCCTCCTTCGCCAGCGCGTGGAGAACGACAGTCTCCCACATTGCCACCATGCGGGGCGCGCCGGGCTGGTTGAGACGTCGGACGAGACTGTCCACGATTTCCGGTCTCAGCGTGTCACGGACTTCGTTCAGTCGGCGCTGCAAAGCGCGTCGTGCGTAAATCACTCCAAGCTCAATTTTTCTCGATGAGCTTCGTCGAGTTCGGTGATCTTTTCGATAAGGAGGGGCAACGTGAGCCCGCGAAAGTCGGAGAAGGCAAGCATTACATTGTTTCGTTGCTGTTCCGTTGTCAGCTGGCCCGCTTGAGCTGGTGTCAGAAGCACTTTGTTCCAGATCGTCGAAAAGCGCTGGCCCATAGGCTTCTGCAGCCCTTGGAAAAGCTCTGGTTCGGCTTGTGCTGCCGCATAAACCGCGCTGCGATAAGCAGTATTTCCCGGCCCCATCACGAGTGAGAGCAGGACGCGTCCGGGTGTCCCCGCGTTGGTCTTGAACTCGAACTGGAATCCCCGACCGGACGGAGTCCAAGATTCGCTTCTGAAAGCCAAGTTGTCATCCCAGGAAGCAGGTACGAACCGCAGCATGGTTGCACCTTCCGCCTCGACCACCAAACCGGTAACAGCTCGGACTTCATTTCCGACTGCCTCTACGAGGCTGCCTGATCGGGGCGCGTGTTTGAAGATGAAATCGAGAGCTTCGCGATGCCGTTCATATAGTTTGACGGCGAGCGTCTGCAGTTGCTGGTCGCCCACGATATGTTTCCTCAGCATGTCGATATAGTGTCGAACGATCAGTCCGGCCTCGTGGCCTGATTGATCGGCAGCGTCTCCGAGCGGCTCCAAGGCGGCGGCCAGATCAGCATAGCTGAAGGCGGTATATGCGTCATCGTCCGGTGACGCGCCGGTCGGCGTCAAAAAGACCAAAAGCTTGCGATGGTCGGTGTATCGTTGATCGAGAATCTTGCGATAGCGAGCGAGCTGGCCGTTGCCGGCTTTGGACCAAATTTTGTTTTCAATTAGCAGCACGAAGTTGAGCGCACCGATCTCGATAAGCAGGTCAATATTGTCGCTTTCTCGATGGATGACGGCATCGTCGAGATCGCCGAGTATCAGTTCGACGGTGCTGATTGGGCGTCGTTCCGCCGGAATTGCAGACAAGATACTGCGCAGGAGATTCTGAAGGGGTCTCGCTCCAAAGCCGTGCGGTCGACTTGGCGAGAGAAGATACGACAGGAAATTGGAGTGCTTCAGCTCTCCGGTCTCTCCGCCGACCGCCTCAAAAAGATTGAATTTCGAACGGCTGCGCTGCACCGTCCAGAAGTCGGAATCATCGAGTAGCGCGCTCAGCAGATCGTCGGTTGCCATTCGTTCTGACTAGCCTAGTCTGTAAGCTTGCGCACTATAGCGACCGCGCGAGCTGGGGCGTTGCGCGCAGCGGTGACCAGCTGTCAGGGCGGGGACCAGCGCAGAGCGAACCTAGTCTGGTTCGGTTGATCCGAAGTGAGACGAGGCGAATGTCAGGTGGGATCAGCGCGATCCGGGGTTTCGACTACCAGGCCACAGTTATCCTGGACCTGCTGTTCGACCATTTCGATCGTCATGGCCCAAGTGCATCAGTCCGCCCGGAAGGCGGGGACGATCTTGATCTGCGCTGGACTGACGCCGGCGTAGACCACCGCCGATTTGTGCAGATCAAGAAGCCCGTCGAAGACGACCAAACCCGCCCTAATCCATCCCCTTGGACCTTGGTGGATATTGTCCCCAAGCTTCTCCCGGACGCATTTGATCGGCTCATCGGCAACGATCGTGAGCAGGTTTGGGTTCTCGGTGATACAGTCGCGGCGCCAGTCCGTAGTCTCTTCAACGCTGGAGTGGAGGCACCCGCTAGGGCCACGGGCTCGTATTGGAAGGTGGTTCACCGCCTAGCGCGCGCGAAGGCGAAACTGGCCCTCCCTGCCGGCTCCGACGCAGGCAAAGCCGCCTCCCGATGGTGGGGCCCGAAATCCCTCTCGTCGGACCCGGAGGAGGCTCAGACAGCCCTGGGAGCGGTCGCCAATACGTTTGGAAAGGGCCATGGGGCAGCTGGCGCCGCCTTCGCCGAACGCTATGCCCAAGAGGCCGCGCGGCTGCACGCTCATTTGCCGGATGTCCTTGGCCGCATCCAGATTCTCGACGCAAACGGAGCCGAGGTAGAAGTGGCTGAGCGGGTGATGCAACGACTTGAGCAACGCTACGGCCTGCAGCGAGCCACCGTAGAACACACGCTTTTCCGCAATTTACGTGGCTTCATCAATGACATCGCCAAACAGCCTGACCGATCTTTCGACTTTGATGAATTTGAGACCGAGCTGCGCTGCGTCTGGCCGCAAATGGTCCCAGTCAAAACGCCGCCACCACTCGAAGACGATCACATCCGGCGGCCCGCTCTGACCGCAGAATTTACCGACCAATGGACCGGAACGGCCGTAGAGGTGGTCGGCATTTCCGGCTCGGGAAAGACTCTGCTGGCGACGGAGATCATCAACCGATCGAGGCAGCTCCATCCCGACCGCCTCGCCCTCTACGCGGAGGTGCGGGGGGGTATCAGCCTGCGCGATTGCTTGGTGGGCGCTGCGTTCCATCTACGCCGCCACGGCGTGCCGAGACCCTTCGCGGTGGCGGTCCAACCTGACGAGGCCAACGAGGGTGTGCTGGCCGCCTTGGCTAAGGCCTTTTCCGAAATGCCCTGCGAGGGTCTGTTGCTGCTGGATCTCGTCGAGGGGAGTGAACCGCCGGGTTTCACGCGAGATCTCGCGGCCTTCGTCCGCGCGCTGCTCCCGAGCGCCCTGCGCGTCGTCGTTTTCGGGCAGGAGCGTGCGCTCCGGGAACTCACTACCGTGGAGCGAACGCAGCTGGGCGTGCGCAGCTTGGATGCTCCCGGGCTGACCTTTGAAGAGTTCGTCACCTTGGTCGGGCGGCGTCGTCCCGAACCGGATCGCGTCCAGCTATGGAGCCTTTACCAGCAAATTACCGCAGGTCGGGCGGCTGGCCTGAACGTCAGCTTGGCTCAGGCTCTCGCACGAACCCCGACAACGGACGAGATGGTGGCGATTGCAGCCCACCCCGCCGAGGACCGACTGGCATATGCCGAGCAAAGCCGATTCACCCGCGTAACCGACAGCGCGCGAGCAGCAGCAGAGAAGCTAACTTGTTTCGCGCTGCCATTTCGGCGACCGGACGCCGAGGTCGTCTTCCCCGACGATAACGTCGGCCTTGCGATCCGGGAACTCCTGGACTTAGGCTTGCTGCGAGGGCAAGGCGACGGCACCTACGAGATGCACGAGACAGTGCGCGCGGGCCTTGAAGAACTGATCGCTCCGCAGACGTCCCGCGACGCCCACAACGCTTTGGCGGCCTGGCACCAAGGTCAAGACCAGACCGGCGCGGTCGTCTTTCACTTAGAGCGGGCTGGAAGGGTCGACGAGGCGCGAGCCCAAGCGCGGGAGGCTTTCCTGGCCGGAAAGAGCTGGACCGCACTGTGGCCGTATATCGCCCGCCATCGGCTGGTATCTGCAACTGAGGTCGTCACCCTTGTCGCCGGGGCTCTGTCGGTAGAGGGTTCGTATCTCCTGCCCGACATTCTCAACGACCTAGCGGGTCCACCACCCGTCAGCGCGCTCATTGACCTCGTCCATGACCAGGCCGAACGGGCGTTGTCTGATCCTCAATGGGCTCGGCCCATCTTCGAGGCGATCATCACTGCCGACCCGTTGCGTTTGGATAGCTTGATCGAAATTCTAACCCAGGCCCCATCCAGCCCCGAGGCGGCCGCAAACGCTTTAACCTGGCTGTCAATCGCGGTGCGGCGCCGGACGGGCGCAATCGGCCCTTCCACGCTAGCTCTCTTCGATCGCCAGCCCGAGGCGATCCAGAGACCCCTTCTCGGGCTCCTCCTGCGAGGCGGCCGAGCGGCGATTCGCCATGCCTTCCAGCACCTTTGGACACACCCAGAATTGATTGAGCCAGGTGGGGATGGTTGGCCCGCGCTCATCTTGGACATCCGGAGCGCCGAGGATGTGGCGGATATTCTGGCGACGATCCCGACGACGACTCCCGCCGACATGGTCCGCGCTCGCGGACCGCTACTCGGACCATTGGGCGGGCTGATCTGGCGCGTGCGCAAGGCGTTGCGGGCACCTTGCGTGGCCGAGCTGCGAGCCCAGGCACTGGATAGCGATGCGCTCATCAACGCCATCAGGATCCTCATATTCTTGGGAGAGCCCACGACTTTGGACCTATGCAAGGATCTCTGTGGCCGCACGGATGCAGCGGGCGCCTTTGCGAACCTCGCCCCCGCGGTGATTCCGGCCCTCGCCGATTGGCGCCCATATACAGCGCAAGTGCTGGACCAGTCTGCTGAATTCTCAGATCGAGCACAGGCCCTAATCACCCTGGCCTGGTCCGGAACGCGGTTGGACGATTTACTCGACCGCCTACGGGCAGGGGAACCCACTGTCTGGTCTCGTTGGGCCCCCATCCTGCGGGTCATCGCCAGCGTTACTTCCTTCGCAGCAGCGATCCCCGTGTTGGAGGGGGCTTTGGGATCTGAGGACGATCGGGGCGTCCTCCTGCTTCCCCCGATTATCGCACGACAGGGGCAGGTGCCCGGACCCGAGGTTACGGTCGTGCTCGTTCAAGCGCTGACCCACCGTGCGCCGTGGGTGCGTTTGAGCGCGGCGGTCACGCTGGCCCGCCGTCGAGATCGCGCAGCCCTGCCGCGACTGGTTGAGCGCTATGGCCAGGAGGAGGCTTCAGAGGTTCAGGCAGTCCTGGCGACCGCGATCCTCGCCTCAGGCGCCACCTCAGTCGCCGACTTGGCCGGACATTCCGGCACGCCGGCAGCCGATTTGTGGTGGTGTGTCCTAGCGCACCGTTCGCGTGACATGAGCGCCGCGGACGGGCTTGTTTCTCTCGCAACTGATCCAACTAAGCTTTGGCAGGTCCGACGCGCGGCGATCGCCGCTGCGGGCCGACTGCCCTATGAGGCAGCGCTCGCGCGGATCGAGCCCGTGGTGATGGCCGAGCGGTCCCCATTCTCGGCCGATCGTCATCGGAGCCTCTCGGCCCACGAGGCGATAACGACCATATTTGCGCGAGCCGCCTTGGGGCTGGCACAGTTCTACCAAGGTGATCGCGCCGGTTTTGTTAACTGCTTCGAAGCTTACTTCGAAGGGTTTTGGAAGCGAGCCCTTGACCCGAGCGGCCTGCCATCCGGCGCGGAGGCCGCCGGCTGGCTCTATGACTCCCTCGTGCGGGAGGGCGGGCAAGTGAACGCGGTCGCACTGGACCAGCTGCTCAATTCATTGCACTGCCCGTTGCTACATGCTGCGATGTTGCGGTCACTGCGCCTATGCGGAAGGGTCGACCGGATCGACGCGCATCTGGCGACGGCTCGCCATGCATGGCTGGCGGTGCGGGCTCTGCTGGAGCGGTCAAAGGTTTCAGAACGCGGCCCGATCCTCGGCGAACGCCTGCAGGATCTCGTGGCCGGGGCGACCTGGGCCGACGACCGAGCGGTAAACGAACTCCTTACTCAGCTCGCCACCTCACCGACACCATACCCTAGCCCTTTAACAAACGCGAGCCGTGAACCAGCTCCGCCACCGCCAGCGACGCCGCCGCTGACCTACCAAGCGGCTGTCTGCCTCTTGTCCAATGGCGCGGCTGATCCCCTTTCTGATGGTCCCATAGTCCTGGAGCCGCTTACGGCCGGCGAATGCAGGAATCTCATTAGGTTGGCGGATCCGGCAAACGATCCGGAACGTGGCGAAACCGTCTTCACTCCCGCTGTCTCATTCACTAACGATGGCCATCAGGTCAGCCAACGCCGCACGACGTACCGCGGCGGATCTTCCCTGCGGGATCGCCTGCGTCCTGCTATCGCCGCTGCGAATCTGTTCCGCAACGCGGCTCCATGGCATGCCGCGCGGCTCGAGGGTCCTCTCGCCGACACTTACGCATCCGACTTTCTCGCCTGCTTGGCCGCCCAGGGCGACAGCGCCCGGTTCTACGCCGCCCTAGCGGAAGCAGAGGAAGCGTTGATGCCCGCGCTTTGCCAGAAGGCCCACACCCTATCGGTTCAGCTTGAGATCGATGCCCGGCTCATCCCGGCCTTGACCCGTTTCCTGGCCGTTGGCGGCGACGATCTCTTTGAAGGTCTATGCATTCTGGTCAAACCGATCGACGTGCCTGAAATCCAGCCCGTTCTGGAGGGGCTGCTGCATCGCTGGACCCAACGTTTCGACGCGAAGGCAGAGCGCTCCCAGAATGACGAGGCTTTTTTGCTGTGGCGCGGCTTTTCCCGGCTGAGCGAACACCCCCGCTTCGACGCCATCCCAGACTGGCCGCAGCAGCTGGAGACGGTCCTAGGGGCGCCGATGGCTTGGTATCACGCCCAGTCGATCGTGCGTGTGCTGGAACGGAATTCTGCATCCTACGCCATGATCGAAGCGCGCTTGTTCAACGAGGCCAATTGGGAACACTCCCGAGAAGATGAAGTCGATCGGCTCGACAGGGCGGCGGGAGCTCTGTTTAGGCAAGTCCAAAACTCGCGAGCTGCAAAACCAGATTCATAGGATAGATGACGGGCAAAAAATCAGTCGATGTCGACTGAGGCGCCGCAGCATGTTGCGCACGAACAGAATGCTGTATCACTCTTCCGCGCGAAGTCACGCGCAAGAGCTACGAAGGGCAAACCGCGAACCAGAAACGCGACCTGGCACCGATAGGCGACTCTTGCGCCAGAACCAGTTCACTTCACATCAATCGCGAGCGTGTTTTACGCACTCAACCGTCATCAGCGGCACACGCTCTGACCCTTGGATGCGCGTTGCGGCCGCAGTCGCCATCATGCGCTCGCCAGCTGCCTGTTGATCTAGCCCCACTGTGCGCGCTGCCATCCACTCTGGGACGTGCCAGTTAGCCGGCAGCGACCGAGCAATCGCCCCCGGCAGGATCGCCATGAGTAGCATCCCGCCGATCGCGCCACCCCCGCTCGCCCAAATGACCCGGCGCCACTGACGGTCCGCCGCCTGTCCGCGCTCGACAATGCCGTCAATCCGTCCGATCGACCGGGACAAAGCGTCGCGCGTCTCCTGCAACAGCGCGTGATCCTCGGCGCGGGCATCAACGCTCGCTTTGACGATCGCCACTGTCAGGCTAGCCGGCGATAGCCGGGCTGCCGGACTCCGTTCGATCCGATCGATGCCGTCGGCCGCGCCCTTCAGCGCTTCGGCCATCTGGCCAAGCGTTGTGCTGTAATCCGGTATCCGCTCGCGGGCGGCGGTTAGCCCTTCGACCGCAGCGCGGATAAGGCTCACCTCGACACGCTGCGCTTCGAACGCCTGGGTGAAGTCTTCAATCGGGCTGGTTTCGCTCGGATCGTCGGTCATGATTCGCGCTTACAGGCCCAGCCCGCGACCACGCGAGAGGGCGGGTACTTGCTGGAGGTCATGGGACAAAGATGCCCCGCTCAGCTTGCCGATTCCGAGTTCTTTCACGCGATTTCGAAGCAGCGACTCGAGCTGGGGGTCGCGGTGAAGGCTCTTGGCCATGTCGGTCATGCTTTCCTTCACCCGGTGGACCGCATCATAGTCGCCGGTGCGATCGAGCCTTTGCAGCTTCCGTACTTTCTGCTGCCAATCGGCAACGAACCGGTCGGCACGCTGCGCTGTGTCAATCCGAACCTCAGTCTCAAGGGTCATCGCGCGGATCGCCGCAGCGGTCTTGCCGCTGGCGGCCTGGTCGACCAATCCAAGATCGGCATTCATGGCGCTGCGCAGATCGCGCGCAGCGTCCGGCCGCACGGCGTTGAGCGCCCTGCCGGCTTCGGCAAAGGCGATCTTCTGGTGCGGCAACTCCGGCAGGTTTGCCCTGCGCATGCGCAGGATATCCGCTGCGGCGCGCGCATAGCGTTCGACCGCCTTGTCGAGTGGAGTTGGCTGGGGCTCGATGGCCGGAGCCGCCTTGATCCTGAGCCCGGCGAACGGATTACGCGGCGGCGACGGTTGCGGCGCGCGCGCCGGCTCGGGCACTTGCCGATAGTCCGACGCCATGTCCTTGCCGCGCTCGCGTGACAGTGCGCGAACCAGCTTGCCCTGGTCGGCGAAGTCGTCACGGCCGTAATGGAGATCAACGCTGTCGCGGTGCCGCGACAGCGCGACATAGGCCGCGTGTCGATCGAGGCCGGGCGTTGCCAGCACCTGCACGCGATCAACCGTCACGCCCTGCGACTTGTGGACTGTCGCGGCGTAGCCGTGATCGATATTGGCATAGTCCTTCACGTCGAACGCGACAGATCGGCCGTCATCGAGCATCACTGCCAATCGGGATTGCGTGACCGACTGCACCTGCCCGAGCGTACCATTCTTCACACCAAGGCTGCGCTCGTTCTTCAGGAACATGACCCGGTCTCCGGTCGCGAACTGCCGCTCGCCGCGCTCGGCGCGAACCGTGACGTCCTCACCAAGCTCGCTGCGGACACGCAGCCGCTCGCGCGCGGCGATATTGAGAGCGCGGACCTCGTCGTTGGTGTGGGTGAGGACGATCCGCGTTGCGGCTGGCGACGCCACACGATCACGATCCCAGCGGTCGATCAGCTCACTCCGCGCCTGCTCGCGAGTTTCGGCGGCGTGGATGCGCCCGCGCTCGTCGTAAGAAGCGATTGCCTCGGCCGTCCGCCCGGTAGCGAGTTGCCGGGTTGCGTCGCGCTGCCAGTCGTCGCGCTGACGGCGAATCCGCGTGATTTCGGCGCTGCCGTGGCGCTCGGCGGTCGAGCGGAACGCGGCACCCGCCTCGATCGCCTGAAGCTGCTCCGGATCGCCGACCAGGACGACCTTGGCGCCGCGCTTCTCGGCCTCACTGATAACGCGCTCCATCTGGCGCGTGCCGATCATCCCGGCTTCATCAATGACCAGCACGTCGCGGTTGGTCAGTAGTTCGCGACCCTGTCCCCATTGATGTTCCATGCTCGCGATTGTGCGCGATGCGATGCCGGAACCGCTTTCGAGATTCTCGGCGGCGATGCCGGACAGCGCGATGCCGTGAACGGAATAGCCCGCACCCTCCCACGCATCGCGCGCCACACCCAACATCGCCGACTTGCCGGTGCCGGCATAGCCGATGACGACACCGAGACCCTTTGCATCGGTGACATGCTTGTACGCGCCACGCTGCTCGGGCGAGAGGGACATGCCCCGCGCCTCCGCGCGCGCCAGCGCCGTCTCGCGGTGGCGGTCGGCAACGGCGTGATGATCGCGGTTCGCCATCGCGCCGGTCGCGCGCTCAAGCCGCTGCTCGGTCTCGATCATCGCTCGGCTGGTGAAGCGCTGCTCGCCGCGCCCGTCCTTGCCCACTGCGACCAGCTCGGGCGCGGCCTTCACCGCTGCCATGACCCGGTCGAACTGCTCCTTCCCGTCACTGTGACGGTGGACGAACATCGCGAGGTCGCGGTTGGTGAACGTGGATTGCTGGTGCGTGATCGCGTCGAGCGCGAGTGCCGGATTTGCCAGCAGCTTCTCGCCGTTCGCGCGGGCAATGGCCTGGTGCTCTTCGAGCCGCTCGGACTCCAGACCCTGCGCCGCCATGCGCGACGCAGCCGGCCCGATCTTGTGCTGCGGCTCCAGTTCGATACCCTGCGCTTCAAGCGAGCGGTGATCGATCCGCGCATCGATATCGAGTTCCGCCAGCCGCTCGTTGACGTGCTCGCTCCAGCGCTCGCGCCACTTCTCCAGAAGGTCGGTGCGATTCCAGTCCCGGTTCTTCTTGCCGAACCCGTCCTCGCCGACCTCGCGCATCGTCAGCATCACATGCGCGTGCGGTTTGGCCAGACCGTCCGCGCCGATATCCCAGTGCACATTGAGATCAGCGATCATCCCGCGATCGACGAATTCGCCCCGGACGAAGTCGCGGGCGAGCTCGATGCCTTGTTCCCTGGTCATCTCGCGCGGGATGGCAAACTCGATCTCGCGGGCGAGCTGCGCGTCGATCCGCTTCTCGGCCGCCTCGACTTCGTTCCACAGCTTTTCGCGGTCGGAGAGACGCTCGGGTGCGCCATTGGGCAGCATCACCTCTGAGTGAACGACGCCGGCCTTATTCGAGAAGTCATGGGCACGGTCGAGGCGCTCGTCGTGCAGCCGCGAGGCGGAACGATACGCCGCCGAGGCCAGGGCGCTCGACCCAGCAGCGCGAGAGATGACCTTTGCCGAGAAATGGTAGATCGCCATGACGGCGATCCACTTACACCTGAAAGAGCACGTCGGCACGACGTATAAGCGCGCCCTCGAAAGATTTCATCAATCTCGGGACAGCAAAGTCCCAAGAGATTTCAACAGATTGCGACTGATCGACCCAGGCGATAACTGATCCGTCCTCACGACGCAACACGAGGACGGACCCATTCGTAAACCCCGCGATTTTGACGCCGAACTGAAGGCGCTCGGCGACAAGGCCAGGCAGTTGAAGGACCGCAAGCTCCATCAACTGGGCGAGCTGGTGATTGCGACCGGTGCCGATGCGCTCCCTGTCGAACAGCTCGCGGGACTGCTGCTGTCGGGAGTCGAGGGCAAGGACGCAAATGCAAGGGAGGGATGGCGCAAGCGAGGCGCTGCGTTCTTTCAACGCACGACCGGCAACACTGCTAACGGCGATCGTGGCAACGCGAACAGCGCTGCGTCGGGCGACAGCGGCACGACACCGGCTTGAAGCCAGGCGCGCCCGGACTGACACGCGGGATTGGGTCGTGAAGCGTCGCGAGAGAACGCGTCAGATGATCGAGCTTGGTGGACTGGTCGCGAAGGCGGGCCTGATCGAACTGACCGATGACGACCGCGCGGTGATCCTTGGCGCACTTGCCGAAGCTGCAGCAAGACTTCGAAGTGAGGACCGCGAACAGATGATCCTGCTCTGGCGGCGACGCGGCAAGCGGATGTTCGAGAACAACGAAATCGGTTAAGCAGTTTCGCGGGCCTCCGAGCATCGACTCGCGCGAAACATCCATTATGGATGTAGCCGCCAAATGCAGCGCAATGCTTGCCGGCCCTTCAAACCACGCAGGAACTACACATGTCAGAAGAAACCACCTTGAACGCGGTCGAGCTTGCGACCGAACTCACGATCGCCTGGCTCGGCAATCAAAATAACCGGGTTGCAGCCGAAGATGTGCCGGCGTTCCTGCGCACGATGCACGCGACCGTGACCGAACTTGCGTCGGGATCTTCGGCTCCTGCCTCGGCCGACGAAAGCGCAGCGTCTGCGGAAGAATTCACGCCCGCCGTCACGGCGCGCAAGTCGCTCGCGTCAAAGGATCACATCATCTCGCTGATCGACGGCAAGCCCTACAAGACGCTGCGTCGCCATCTTTCAGGTCATGGCCTGACCCCCGAACAGTATCGTGAGCGCTACAAGCTCAAGGCTGATTATCCGATGGTGGCCGAAAATTACTCGGAAGCGCGTCGGCAGATGGCGCACAAGATCGGGCTCGGCCAGAAGGGCCGTCAGGCCAAGGCCGCAGCGGCGGCAGCCCCCGCTCCGGCCAAGCCGAAGCGCGCACCGCGCGCGCCGAAGAAAGCCTGACCTTGCGAGCGCCGTCCGGTCACTGACCGGGCGGCGCGAGCCGCTCTTCGCATACGATCTTCACTAGCGTTTGAAGCTCCGCGACCCGCCCGCCGAGCCAGCGCAATTCCTCGTCGTTGATCTTGTAGTGCTGCGAGTAGCGCGCGTTGACATAGGCTAGGCGCAACAGCTCGAAACAGCGACGGCTGAACTTGTCGTCACGCGGCCATGCGGCGATCAGCGCGGGCGCGATTTCCTCGCAGTGCGAGCGCAGAAAATTGAGCCTGTGCGACTTCGGGCTATACAGGGTGAGCACCAACATCGTGCAGTGATAGAACTGCTCTGTGGCTTGATGAAACAGGAACGCAGCGCGGTTGCTCCACCCTTGGGCCACAGCAAATTCCGCCGTCCCGAGAAACTCTGAGGCGGCCGCGAACCACGTATCGAAGTACTTTTGCGCCTCGGCGTGCGCCTTTGCGGGCGGCAGTTTTTGCGGCGTCGCAAACGGAAACCCTTCGGCCTCGTAGAGCGCAATTCCCTGCTCGACGATGTCGATGAAGAACGGACGCCCCTGCTCAAGCTGCTTGTTCACATCCTTGAGACTGTGGACGATGAAATTGACCGGCGCGCTAAGTGCCCCGTTGATCGTCATGTCGCGCATCAGCCGGTCGTCAGCCGCCGACCAGTAATCGACCACATCAGTCAGCCGGTCATCGCTGACCACGACGAGAATATCATAGTCGGACTGATAGCCGCCGACCGGGTCGTCAACCCAACCGCCGCGCGCATAGGAACCGTACAGCACGACCTTGAGGATGCGCCCCTTCTTCTTCCAGGGCTGGGTCGAAAGAACGATCGCCTCGGCGAACTCCTCGAACAGCACGCGCACCACATGGGCCAGCTCGCGCTGCTTGGATACCGGCAGATGGTCGAGCTGGTCACGCATTCTTGCACGTCCTACCAACAAGCGCCCGGCGATGCCCAGCCCCTGCCGGCCGGACATCGCCGGTTCGGTGCTACCACCACCGCGAGAGCCAGTCCCAACGCTCCCACCAATGCAGCTTTCCGCCATTCATCTGGCGACAGAGTTTCTCCAGCGCCTTCGCGAATTGCCGCTCGACCTCCCGCGCCGTGAGGCCGGTGCATTTGGCCAGCTCGGCATAGCTCAGGTCTTCGAGACGGATGGCGAGGAAGATCTCGCGCTGCAGGCGGGGCATGCGGGCAACCGCTGCCTCCAGCCGCGCAAGAGTTGCGGAGTCGGGTTTCTCCCGGGTCATGCCGCTGCCTCCTGCATGAAGTCGCGGCAGGCCTGAGCATGCCGCTCCAACAGCCAGTCGGCCGCCTTGCCCGCGGCACTCGCCGCGCGGAAGATGGCGCGATTGTCCTCGCGCAACACCTCAAGCCACGAACCGATATAGTCCGCATGCCGCACGGTCGGGACGATCCCGAGTGAAGCGCACAGGAATGCCGAACCCATTTCTGCGATAAGCTCTTCCCGCGCGTAACCGTCTGATCCGAACGGATTGGTCAGGTCCCGCCCAAGCCGCGACGCATGGCCGGTCGCATGGACAAGCTCATGCAGCCATGTCCGGTAGGCGTTGATCTCATCGAAAAAGGCGCGCCGCGCCGGGACCATCACAAGGTCCTGCGACGGCATATAGAAGGCCTCCATCCCGCCGGTCCTGAAGTCGACCCCGCTTGCCGCGATCACATCGTCGGCAACCTCCACAATCTGATCCTCGGCCAGCGCTGCAGGGGCCGCGACAAGGCCCGACCCCAGCCCCTCGCACTGATCGACATTGAAGACCGTGAAGCGCTTGAGAAAGGCAACCTGCCGCCGCTCCTCGCCGTCCCCAAGCGGAAGCTCCGCGCCGTTATCGTCCCGTGGCGTAAAGCGATCAGCATAACAGACGGTCGTCCCGGTCTCGCCCTTCCGGACATTCCCGCCCAACGCCTGAGCCTGCTTGTAGGTAAGCCACCGCTGCGACGAATATCCCCGATCGAACAGGGTCGCCCAAAGGATCAGCACATTGATCCCCGAATAGCGCCTTCCCGTCCCGGCATTGCAGGGCATCCCCACCTCCGCCCCAGCCTCGCCCCAAGGCTGGACCCACGGCAGCCGCCCCGCTTCAAGCTCGGCAATAATCCGGTCGGTAACCTCAGCATACAGCGTGTTGGCCGGTCGCTGCGATTGCGTGTTCGTCTTCTCCATCTTCCTCACTCCAACCACCGCAACCGGCGCCGGAATGGCGGGTGGGCGGCAGGAGCGGACCGACAGTCCCGCCGATGAAGGCGGGCCGCACCCGAAGGGCCGAAACGAAGAGGAGGACCTGAGCGAAGCTCAGGTTGCGGCACGCCGCGGCGGGACTACAGGGCAGCGACGCCCACCCGCCAATTCGATGCCGGAGGCAAAACGCCATCGCGCCCGCGCGATGTCCGCGAACCGGTGCAGAGCACCCGCTGGATTGATCCACCGGATCAATCAACGTCAGTCGATCGTCATCCGAATGGACCGAGACGCCGCAGAGCGACTCGGCGACGCGCAGTGGCGTAGAGCGCGGTCACGCCAAAGGCGTGAGACGCCCTGGGATTTCGACGTCGAAATCAGCCCTTACGCCAGAGCATCTTTTACGCCGCCACAGGGCGCCATGTGATGCCATTCGGACGGGCCCATCTTGCGCCGCGCATCAGAATCCCAATCCTGTTCGCGGGGAGCCAGAGCTACGCAGACAGGACCACGCCATGACCGACGCTCCCGACCGTATCCTTCGCCTGAAAAGCGTTCTCGAACGCACCGGGCTCAGCCGTTCGACAATGTACCGGAAGATGCAGAACGGCACGTTTCCGCAGAACATCCATATCAGCACCCGCTGCAAGGGCTGGCGAGAGTCAGCGGTAACCGAATGGACCCGCAATCCGATGTTCTACGAAGCGGCGGATCATCCGCAGGGATGAGGATATGCCGGCCAGCTCCTCGGAACGCGACTACTCCGGTTCTTCTCCTCGGCCGGCGCCGCGATCGGTGACTCGATGCTGCTCATTGGCGCCCGCAGAAGCTCAGCCGTTAAACTTGTCCCAGGCAGCCTAACGACATGAGGAGATAGACCGTGTGCCTCGCCGCGGACCTAGGCCGTCAGGGAGGTGTCCGGAATTCAAGCAAATTGGTGACGAACGGCCTTGGTAGGTTGAGGCGGAAGACTACAGCCGTGCTCGTGCTTGGCCGCTTCTACCTGGATCGTAGCGTGAGTAATGCCAAAGCGATGATCGAGATCATGCGCGACCGAGGATAAGAACGCATCGTCGACCGGCGCGCCGGGCCGGACGAGATGCGCCGTGAGCGCAATCTCGGTCGTGCTCATGCTCCAGATGTGAAGGTCATGGATTTGCGTCACATTCGGCAAGCCTGAAAGAAAGCTCGAGACAGCCGAAGGATCGATCGCGCGAGGCACGCCGTCGAGAGATAGCCGCACCGACTCGGTCAGCAATCCCCACGTGCCGACGACGATGACAGCGGCGATCCCCAGTCCGGCGACGGGATCGAGCCACATCCATCCCGTCCGCAACGTGACCAGGGCCGCAATCACGACGCCAGCCGCCAAGCCGGCATCGGCCAGCATGTGAAGGAACGCGCTGCGGACATTCAAATCATGTTTGCTGCCGCGTGCGAACAGCCACGCCGTCAGGCCGTTGATCACGATTCCAATCGACGCGACGACGACTACGGGCATGGCCAAAATGGGCTGGGGATTTGCCAGCCGCGCGATCGCCTCCCAGGCGATCATTCCGACAGAGACCAGCAGGAACACGGCGTTCAGCGTCGATGCCATGATCGAGGTTCGCCGGAACCCGTAGGTAAAGCGCGATGTGGTGGGCCGGCGCACGAGCCAGACCGCCGACCACGCCAGCACCAGTCCGAGCACGTCTGACAGGTTGTGGCCGGCATCCGCGAGCAGCGCGAGTGAATGAGCGGCGAGGCCGAAGACCACCTCCGCAATCACGAAGCCTGTATTGAGGACGATCCCGATAGCAAAGGCACGATCGAAACTGGCCGGCGCGTGGCTGTGGGCGTGGCCGGCATGGGCGTGGTGATGTGCCATAGGGTTGTTCGTTTCGGTGGAGTGGAGAATGGATCGCTCAGGTCAGATAGGCGTGGACAATGGAGACCAGCTCTTCGGCCGCCTGAGTGCGGGGATCGTCGCGCGGCGCGTCAGGATCGACCATGTGCTCGCGAATATGGTCTTCGATCACCTCGGCGATGAACCCGTCGAGCGCGCCACGGCAGGAGGTTGCCTGCTGGAGAACGCGCGCGCATTCGGCGTCGCTCTCGACCGCGCGCTCGATCGCCTCAAGTTGGCCGCGCAGCCGTTTGAGCCTGTTGAGCAGCTTCTGCTTCTCTTGCGCGACGTGACTCATTGTTCCACTTTCCAAGCCTCTTGATAATATAGTCCCCTAGGGTATAGGAGGCGCCCTGTCGAGTCGCCGAAAGCGGCTCGGCCAGCGTCGCGCGCAGCGGCGCCGCAACACGAGCACAGGAACGCAATGACCAGCCGATCCAGCCCCCCGTCCGGCGATGGCGACAGTCGAGGCTCCACCTCGACGCTCACCATTGCCGATAACGACCGGGTCCGGAAAGGGCCGTTGTTCGAGGGTTTGCCCAAGGGCTGACCAAGCGGGCGATGCCTTTTCCGGACTCGGCGCAACCGAGTTCTGACAAGGAGATCGCCCCATGACCCAAACTCTGCCCCTGTTTCTGCCTGCTGCCCGCCACCGCGATCCCGACGCTCGCCCCCTTCTGCCGGCGCATCGCGCCCCGGCACGCTTCGTTGCGCTCTTTGTCACAAAGCGCGGCTAGGCCGGCGCAAAGGGGGATCGTCCGATGACCATCCGGAAACCTCCGGGCGCGATTGCGCTCGGCCTGACGCTGGGAATGCTGTGCTCTGTTCCTGCGGCTGCGCAGGGCATGCCGCAAACGGCAGTACCAACATCACCGTCTCCGCCAGCAGCGGCACCAGCGGCACAGGATTGGGCGCTGCACGCACAGGCAACTTTCGTCACCCAGGGCGTGTTCGGCTTCAGTTCGCCTTATGAGGGGCCGAACAGCCTCGCGCCCAGCCAGGTCAAGGAGACGTTCGATGCAACGCTCTATGCGGGCATGCGTCCGTGGAGCGGCGCGGAGCTGTGGATCAACCCCGAGATCGACCAGGGCTTCGGCCTGTCGAACACGCTGGGCGCCGCCGGCTTCCCGAGCGCGGAGGCGTACAAGGTCGGCAAGTCAAACCCCTATGTCCGGCTGCAGCGGCTGTTCTTCCGCCAGACGATCGATCTCGGTGGCGAGACCCAGGCCGTAGCAGGTGCGGCCAACCAGCTCGCCGGCACGCAGACCGCCAATCGGCTGGTGCTCACTGTCGGCAAGCTCGGTGTCGGCGACGTGTTCGACACGAACCGCTATGCGCATGATCCGCGCGGCGACTTCCTCAACTGGTCGGTCGTCGATGCCGGCAGCTTCGATTATGCGGCCGATGCATGGGGCTACAGCTATGGCGTCGCGGCCGAATATTATCAGGGGCCGTGGACGTTGCGGTTGGGTGCCTTCAATCTGTCCAAAATCCCCAATGGCGAGACGCTCGAGCGCGACTTCAGCCAGTATCAGCTCGTCACCGAATTCGAGCATCGCCACACCGTTGCCGGCCATCCCGGCGCGGTGCGCCTGACCCTGTTCCGCAATCGCGGCAATTTCAGCCGGTTCGACGATGCGGTGGCGCTCGCGGCGGCGACCGGCCGCCCGGTCGATCCGGGCCTCACCCGGCGGCGGATGACCCGGCTCGGCGGCGACATCAATATCGAACAGGAAGTGACCGACACACTCGGCCTGTTCGCCCGCGCCGGCATCACTGACGGTGCGATCGAGCCCTATGACTTCACGGATATTGATCGCACAGCGGCGATCGGCGGCGCGCTCAAGGGCAAGAGCTGGGGCCGTGCCGATGACACGATCGGGTTCGCCGCGGTTATTAACGGCATCTCGAAAGCGCATGAGCGCTATCTCGATGCCGGCGGCATCGGCGTGCTGGTAGGCGACGGCAAGCTGCCGCATCCCGGGCCCGAGATGATCGCGGAGGCCTATTATGACTGGCAGCCGCTGCACGGCGTCAATGTGACGCTCGACTATCAGTTCATCGCCAATCCCGCCTACAACCGCGACCGTGGGCCCGCCAATGTGCTGGCGGTTCGGCTACATGGTGCCCTTTGAGATGGCGGGCTGATGGCGCGGCGTCGCTACGCCATGTGGTGGGAAGCAATGGTGCCCGCCGGCATCTGGCTGCTCGCCGCCCGCATCGTGCTGGGAACCACCAGGCGTTGGCTGCGGCTCGGCCTCCGGTGGCCAGCACTGAGCTTCGCCGCCCTGCGGCTTTCGTCGCGGTTGTCGCGGTCCGGCTTCCGCTCATGGCGCTTCTGGCGCGGCAAATGGCGATGACCGCACCACCTGTTCGCGCTGGCCACCGAGGTGAGAGATGAGCCCAGAGAAGCAGCCCCTGCGTGTCCTCCCGCCTTTCTCGCGGATGCTGCGCCTGACCCAGCCCAACAGCGCCGACGGTATTGCGTTCGTCATCCTCGCCGCGCTGGCGCTGCTGGTGTTTCGCGGCGCCGAAGGGGCGGTCGAACCGTTGGCGAAGCTCCACCTCGAACCGGTGACGCTCGATCCCGCGTATCTGCCCTATTACGCGCTGCGCACCGTGATCCGCATGTTCGCGGCGCTGGCCGCCTCGACGGTCTTCACCCTGGTGGTCGCCACGCTGGCCGCGCGCAGCCGGCGGGCGGGGCAGATCATCGTGCCAGCGCTCGACATCCTTCAATCCGTGCCGATCCTGGGGTTCCTGACCTTCACCGTCACCTTCTTCATGGGGCTGTTCCCGGGCAATATCCTCGGCGTCGAGCTGGCGGCGGTGTTCGCGATCTTCACCAGCCAGGCGTGGAACATGGCGTTCAGCTTCTATCAGTCGCTGCGCTCGATCCCGACTGACCTCGAAGAGGTGAGTCAGGGCTTCGCGCTCTCGCCGATCCGCCGCTTTCTGCGGCTCGATCTGCCGTTCGCGACCCCCGCCCTGGTGTGGAACGCGATGATGTCGATGTCGGGCGGCTGGTTCTTCGTCGTCGCCTCGGAAGCGATCACCGTCGGCAACACGACAGTTACCTTGCCCGGAATCGGATCGTGGCTGGCGCTCGCCATTCAGCGTCAGGATTTCCGGGCGATCGGCGAGGCGGTCGCGATGATGGGCGTCGTCATCCTCCTCTACGACCAGCTCTTCTTCCGCCCGATCGTCGCCTGGGCAGACCGCTTCCGCTTCGAGCAGACAGCGAGCACCGAGCGACCCGGCTCATGGGCCTATGATCTGTTGCGCCGCACCCGGCTGCTGCCGCTGGTATTCGCGCCGGTCGGGGCGATCGGTCGGTTGCTGCTTGCGCTCGATCCGGGGCGGACCGCGACGCGGCCGGCACGCGAGAAGGAACCGAACCCGGTCCTCGAGCGGCTGTGGCAGCTCGGGGTGCTGCTCGCTGTGGGTGCCGCCATCTGGTGGTCGGCGCGCTATGTGCTCAGCACGCTCGGTATCGGCGATATCGGCGAAGCTTTTGGGCTCGCCTGCCTGACGATGCTCCGCGTGATCATCCTGATCGCGCTGGCCAGCCTCGTCTGGGTGCCGATCGGCGTGTGGATCGGGCTCAATCCCAAATGGGCGGAGCGGCTCCAGCCTGTGGCGCAGTTCCTCGCTGCCTTCCCGGCAAACGTGCTGTTCCCCTTCGCGGTGATCGTGATCGTCCGCTGGAATCTGAGCCCGGACATCTGGCTGTCGCCGCTGATGATCCTCGGCACCCAGTGGTATATCCTGTTCAACGTCATCGCCGGAGCCAGCGCGATTCCCAATGACCTGCGCGAGGCGGCCGGCATGTTCGGGGTCAGAGGCTGGCAATGGTGGCGGCAGGTCGCACTGCCCGGGATTTTCCCTTTCTACGTGACCGGCGCGCTCACCGCATCGGGCGGCTCGTGGAACGCCTCGATCGTCGCCGAGGCGGTATCTTGGGGCAACCGGCACCTCGAGGCGCATGGGCTCGGCACCTATATCGCCAGGGCGACCGTCGCCGGAGACTATCCGCGCGTTGCGCTCGGCATCGCGGTGATGTCCCTGTTCGTGCTCAGTTTCAACCGGCTGGTCTGGCGGCCGATGTACGCCTTCGCCGAACGCCGCCTCCGTCTTGCCTGAACCATTTCGCCCAGGGAGCCCTGCCATGCCACCATTCTCGCCCCCCGTCCGCTCGTCGAGGTCGATGCCTTGCGCCACTATTACGGCGCCGCGCCCGGCGGCCATCTCGTGCTCGACGACGTCAACATGACACTGGTGGAAAATGAGATCGTCGGCCTGCTCGGCCGCTCGGGCTCGGGCAAATCCACGCTGTTGCGCTCGATCGCCGGCCTCATCCACCCCCGCGAAGGGGAGGTGCGCTTCAACGCCGACGAGGCAGGCCGTGCGCCGACGGTCAGCATGGTCTTCCAGACCTTCGCGCTCTTCCCCTGGCTCACCGTGATGCAGAATGTCGAGCTCGGGCTCGAGGCGCTGAAGGTACCCGTCGAGGAGCGACGCACCCGCGCCCTGGCCGCGATCGACCTGATCGGCCTCGACGGATTCGAGAACGCCTATCCCAAGGAGTTGTCGGGCGGCATGCGCCAGCGCGTCGGCCTGGCGCGCGCGCTGGTCGTCAATCCCTCGCTGCTGCTGATGGACGAGCCCTTCTCCGCGCTCGACGTGCTGACCGCCGAGACGTTGCGCAGCGACCTGCTCGATCTCTGGTCCGAGGGGCGGATGCCGATCAAGTCGATCCTGATCGTCACCCACAATATCGAGGAAGCGGTGCTGATGTGCGACCGCATCCTCGTCTTCTCCTCCAATCCCGGCCAGGTGGTGGCCGAGATCAAGGTCGATCTGCCGCAGCCGCGCGACCGGCTCGATCCGCCGTTCCGCGCGCTGGTCGACCAAATCTATGCGCGCATGACAGCGCGGCCGGTGGCGACTCAGCCGGCGCGCGACGGGCTGTTCCCCGGCACGGGCATCGCCATGGTGCTGCCGCGCGTTTCGACCAACACCCTCGCGGGCCTGATCGAGGAGGTGGACGCAGCGCCCTTTAGCGGCCGCGCGAGCATGCCGGACTTGGCGGATTCGCTTCAGCTCGAGATCGACGATCTGTTCCCGATCGCCGAGACGCTGCAGCTACTGCGCTTCGCCGAGCTGCAGGGCGCCGAGATCCTCCTCACCGCCGCCGCGCGCCATTATGCCGAGGCAGATGTCGATCAGCGCAAGGCGTTGTTCGCCCATGCGCTGCTCGCCCATGTTCCGCTCGTCCAGCATATCCGCCACATTCTCGACGAACGCGCCAGCCACACCGCGCCCGCGCGCAGGTTCCGCGACGAGCTCGAGGATCATATGTCGCCCGACTATGCCGACGAGACGCTGCGCACGGTGACGCTCTGGGGGCGTTATGCCGAGATCTTCGCCTATGACGAGGACAGCGACCAGTTCAGTCTCGAAGACCCGGAATGATCGTCCGATTGTTCTTCATGGCGATCGGAGCTGCCTGGGTGGCACTGTTCGTTCGGCTCTGTCGGCGTTATCCTGATCGGCGCAAGCGCGGGCGAACGCGTCGGGGTCGCTAGGCGCGAGTTCCTGTATCGGCCGTAATTGCAACCTTGAGCAGTTGGGACACCATGGCCGACGAACCCCGCCTTACGATCCAGGTCACACACCTGTCCTATGCCGACGAGGTGCTCGATTCGATCGACCTACCCGGGCGCACCCTCACGGCGACCCGCGGCCTCGGATCGGGGCTCGCGCACCGCGCGGGAGACCCGCCGACCAGGGTCTGGGCAGTCGGGGATAGAGGCCCAAATTTGAAGGTGCCGTTCGCGATCGAACATTATGGCGTGCGAGATTTCGCCCGACACGCCGATCTGGACGGCGCCAAGATCATGCCCCTCCTGAACATCGGACCCGCGATTTCCGAATTGCGGATCGATGCGGACAGCGTGCTTCATGTCCGGACGTTCCCGCTGCGCGATCGAAGCGGGAAGCACCTGTCCGGCATACCCATTCCCGGCGGTTTCAACGAGCCCGCGTTCGATCTCGACGGCACGCCGATCAGCCCTGACCCTTCAGGCGCGGATACCGAAGGCATCGCCGCCGCCGCCGACGGCACCTTCTGGATCGCCGATGAATATGGCCCCTCGCTGCTGCACGTCGCGGCCGATGGCAGCGTGCTGGTCCGCTGGGTGCCCGAGGGCACCGGTCACTGGTTCCAGGGTGCCGATTTTCCAGTTGTCGAGGCGCTTCCCGCCATCGCCGCCCGGCGCCAGCTCAACCGCGGATTCGAGGGGCTTGCCCTGTCGGAAGACGAGACGTCGCTCTATCTCGCCTTCCAGAGCCCGCTCGCGCATCCCGACGAGCATGCCTACCGTCAGGCCCGGCACGTCCGCATCTGGGAACTGAAGCTCGCCACCGGCGCGGTCGTGGCTGAATATCTCTATCCGTTCGACCAGCCCGACAGTTTTGGGCGCGATGCCGAGCTTTGCGACATGCACTGGCGTGACTTGAAGGTCTGCGAACTCGTGGCGCTTGGCGGAAACCGCCTGCTGGTGCTCGAACGCGGCTCGGCGACCGCTAAGCTTTATGCGGTCGCGCTCGATCCGGCCTGCGCGATCGACCCGGCCTGGCGCGACATCGCGACGCGACCGACGCTCGAGGAACTGAGCGGATCGGATCAGATTGGCCGGCGGATTCCGCAGCTTGCCAAGACATTGCTCTTCACGACGGACGACCATCGGGACGTGGGGGCTGATCTGGAAGGTATCGCCTTGGTGTCGCCGGAGACCCTGTTGCTGGTCAACGACAATGATTTCGGCATCGAGGACGTGGTTACGGCATTCTGGCGCATCGATTTCAGGTTCCGGTGAAAGGTGCAACAGCCCCTGTTTTCTCCCGCGATCATCGCTTCCCCACAAGGGTAAGTTGCCGGTGTAACCTATCCGGAATCCGCATCTGTCGCCGGAATCCAGTGCCTTGCCGGGAAGCATATGAAATTCCTATGCGGCAAGCCCAGGTTCGGTCTCGAATCTCAACGGGGCAAAGGCCTATCTGCGCCGTTGCATGATCATTCCTTCCTCCCCTCGTTCACCTCGACACACGCGTTTTCGACCGACCCTGGCCTCACCAGCCTGGCCTGTCGTTGCGGATGTCGATGCGCACGGTCTCCCCCGGACGATGATCAGCAAGGAGTTTGAAGATGGTATCGCTTGTTGATCCGGAGCCTGACCAAACCGGCCCGGTATTGAAAGTCGGGCAGGACAAAGCCGGACATTGGCTGGTCCAGGACAAAGCAGGAATGCTGGAAGGCCGCTTCGTCTCCTTTGCCGCAGCGATGTCTTTCGCGCGAAGTGAACGACACTCGCTGCCTGGCGCGACGATCGTCCGCGCAGTCGCGCCGCTGGTTCCCATTGTCTCCTTCGCGCCGGTCTGTCGGCGGGAAGAGCCGTCGGGCCTGACCGATCGGATGGCAGCGTAATGACCCACGTCGCTGATCACAGCATTCCCGGTCCGCTGCGGCCGCAAACACCGGTTCGTCCACGCCGGTCACGCCGCGCCGATCACCATTTGCGCTCCAGCGATACGCGGTGGCCCGCGGTCGCGGCCGCGCTCGCCAAACTCCGCGCGGCAAAGCGATGCAGCGTCCGTATCGTCGATGCGGATTGCGGGACCGGTGCCCTGTTGCTGTGGGTGGCGCGCTATGCCCGCAGCCTTGGTTTCACGGCGATCGAGGCACGCGGGATCGATGGCGAACCATTGCTCATCGATCGCGCGCGCGTCTCTGCCTGCGATGTCCCCGATCTCGCTATCGACCTTAGATTCGAGGCGAACGACCTGCTTCGCGCCCTCGGTGAAGAAGCCGAATTCCCCGCCGACATCATCCTGTGGCACGGACGCGGCTGTTGCAGCGAGGCCGAAGCGACCGCCGTGGCCTGTGCCGGGCGAACGTTGATCGCCGAGCCGGGAGAGGTCGCATGAAGCGCCGCGATCTTGGCTGGCGTGTCATGGGTCTTGGCATCGTCGCCGCGGCCGGCGCCGTTGGACCGGGTCACGTGTTCGGCTCCGAGAGCTGGCAGGGCTTAACGGCGTTTGTCGCCGCCCTTTTCGGCGTGGCGCTGATCGTTCAGGGCAGGCGCGTGCCGGCGTCGCTGCGGATCGAGGGAAGCCGGCACCGCGCGCTCCCACAGGCCATCCGGCAACGCATCGGCGGTGGTCGCTGACGACCCCATTTCCTTTAGCGACGAGATTATCATGAATACCCATTTTCAGTGGCGCGATGGCGTCCTCCATGCCGAGGACGTGGCGCTTCCAGAGATTGCCGCGGCCGTCGGGACGCCCGCTTATGTCTATTCCTCCGCCGCGCTGCGTGCCTCGGCCCGCGCTTTTCGGGCGGGTCTCGCAACGGTACCGCGCAAGCATCTCGCCTTCGCCGTCAAGGCGAACCCCAACCTTGCAGTCCTCCGGCTGCTTGCCGAAGAGGGCTATGGCGCCGACATCGTATCCGGCGGCGAAATGCTGCATGCTTTGTCGGCCGGGATGTCTGCTGCCAGCATCATCTTCTCCGGCGTGGGCAAAACCCGTACCGAGCTGACAGCCGCGCTCGATGCCGGAGTCGGCCAGTTCAACCTGGAACTGGAAGAAGAAGGCGTTGTCCTCGCCGGGCTCGCATCATCGCGGGGCAGGCGTGCCCCTGCGGTCTTGCGCATCAATCCCGATGTCGATGCCGGCACCCATGCGAAGATTTCGACCGGGCGCAAGCAGAACAAGTTCGGGGTCGCGATCGACGATGCCGCTGCCATCTATGCACGACTCTCCGCGCTCGATGGGTTGGACCTGCGGGGTATCGCCATCCATATCGGCAGCCAGCTGCCGGAACTCGCACCCCTCGAAACGGCCTATCGCCGTGTCGGCGCGCTGGTGGCGGAGCTGCGGGCGGCGGGCCATCCGATCAGCCATGTCGACCTGGGTGGCGGGCTTGGCCTGTCGTACCGGGCGGGAGACGTGTTCCCGACGCCGGCCGCCTATGGAGCAATGGTCGCGCGGGTGACGCGCGACTGGAATGTGACACTTATGTTCGAGCCTGGCCGCTTCATCGCGGCCGATGCGGGCATCCTGCTGACAGAGGTGATCTGGGTCAAACCGGGCGCGGTTCACCCCTATGTGATCGTCGATGCGGCGATGAACGATCTCGCCCGGTCCGCCATGTATGACGCCTATCATGACTTCGTCGCGGTCCGGCCGCGTGGGGAGCGGATGGTCGCCAACATTGCCGGCCCGGTCTGCGAAAGCGGTGACACCTTTGCGATGGGCCGCGAGATCGATCGTGTCCAGGCCGGCGATCTCGCGGCATTTCGAACGGTGGGTGCCTATGGTGCGACGATGGCGTCCACCTATAATTGTCGCGCGCTCGTGCCGGAGATACTGGTCGATGGCGATCGTTACGCTGTCGTCGCCGATCGCATCTCGCCCGAGGCGGCGCTCGCCGCCCAGCATCTGCCGATCTGGATGGAATCGCCCGGGCGTGCGCAGCGCCCGTTCGCGCCGCGCCGGGCCGCGTGATGGCGGCGCGTATCTCCCACTCCACCGGATCGGCACGCTCGCGCGCCGGCACGGGTGCACCGACCAAGCCAGGGCGGATATCCATCCGGTTTTCTCCGGTTCATATGCTTTCACTATGCGTTTCGACGCCATTGCCTCTCGATAACATGCGCAATGATGGCGATTGCTCGATCGTCAACTTCGATCGAGAGCGACGTGCAAACCTCCGGCGCTATTGTCATCACCGGCCTGATCCTCGTTCTGGTCGGTCTCGCTCGGCTCTTTCATCTGCAGCCTGACAGGCGCCGCAGGAACAAGCGCGGCACCGACCGAGGTTCGGCGCCTCATGGTCCGGATCCGACTCTCGGCTTTCGTGACCCCTTTCGCTGAGCCACCCGGCGATGGCTCGAGGCGGCAGCATACCGACTACAGGCATTTCATCGTGCATATCCTGCTCCTGTATCTTGTCGGCATAGTGGCCGGTGGTGTGACCACCATCGCCTGCCGCACGAAAAGCCGTCAGCGGGGCTTTCTCAATGTGGCCGCCGGAATATTTGGCGCGCTGTTCGGCGGGCTGTTCCTGGCTCGTGCATTTGGTGCATCGACGGCTTTGAATTCATTCATTGGCGCCGCCCTGCTGGCGGCCGGAGCGGCCGGATTGCTGCTCCTGTGGCTCACATTGCTGCGCAACTGGTACGAACGCAGGAGATAGGCCGTAAGGCTGCCACCAGTCGGCGGGCAGCGCCGAGGCTCGATCAATGCAGCGCGTGGCACGCAAAAAAAGAGTGTCCGCCTACGCAAAACTTATGGAGCGTCGCGGGCCTGCGTCTCGAATCCCTATCGGGGCCCCGATAGATTCTCCTCATGAACGGACGGCAATATCGGCCATGGATGGGCATGGCGATCAGGACAGGCGGCGTCGCCGCGCTCGGCCTGGCCTGGTTCGGCGGCCATGAGCTGTGGCGCTTGCACGGTACGGACCCTTTAGGCCCGTTGATGTTCCTGCTCGCTTTAATCACCTTTCTCGCGGCTTCTGCGGGCAGCGCGATGCTGATCGTCGGTCCCCATCTGCTTGACGAGGTCGAAATCTCACGGCGCTGGGCGCGTCGCCCGGTAATCCATGAATCCGATCCAGGTAATGATCATGACTTCCGCCCCTGAGCGCACACGGCCGCTGCGGAAAATCGCGCTCGGCGAGCAACCGCCCAAGCCAGAGTTTGCAGACCCGGAATCCACGAACGCCGGCCGACGCCGAATTGCTGGCCGTTTAAGTATCGCAAGCTTCTGGGACGCGATCGATCCGCGACCGGGCGCAGCCGGCGATGCCTCGGACTGAGGAAACTACCCGGAGATTCCGGATTCCGGATCGCGCCACCCCTATCCTGATCCACGCGCTTGTTGTCCCCACCGGCGTAACATGATCAGGTACTGGCCGGTCGCAGACGCTTTCATACGACGTCGCGACCGGCCAGGACTTTATGCCTCTGCCGCCTGTGATGCGGCTTGCCCGATTTCGGGCAACGCCCCTGAGATACTCCCTGGAAATCAGCCGAAAATCTAGATCTCGACCTGGCTGCCGAGCTCGACCACGCGGTTAATCGGCAGGCGGAAGAAGGTCATGGGCTGCTCGGCATTGCGCACCATCGCCGCGAAGAGATGCTCGCGCCAGAGCGCCATGCCCGCCTTCCGCGTGGGCACCAATGTCTGTCGGCTCAGGAAATAGGTTGCGGTGAGGTTCGTACCGCATGAGGTCGCGAGGGCGTCTGGCACATCCGGGCTTTCGAAAAACCCGTAACGAAGGACGATCCGCGACACGCCATCGCCCAGATCGGTGACGGTCGCCCGGTCGCCCGCGACATAAGGCGTAAGTGCGGTTTCGACCGTCACCAGCAGGATGCGCTCGTGCCGGACGTGGTTCGCCTTCAGATTGTGGAGCAGCGCCGGCGGCACGCCGTCCTGCACGGTGGTCAGATAAATGGCGGTGCCCGGTACGCGGTGCACCTTGGCCGTCGACTTCAGGAACAGCTCTACGGGCATCGTGTCCGCGCTGATCCGAGCGTTCAGCAGCCGGCGTCCGCGATGCCAGGTGGCGAAGACGATCATCAGCAGCACCGCCACTGTCGTCGGCAACCAGCCGCCATCGACGAATTTGGTGGCCGAGGCCGCGAACAGGCTGACGTCGAGCGCCAGCAGAACGGTATAGAGCGGCACCGCCCAAAGCAGCTTCCAGCGCCAGATGCGGAAGATGACGAAGCCGATCATCAGCGTCGTCAGCACCATCGTCGCGGTGACCGCCAGCCCGAACGCCGCCGCCAGCGCGGCGGACGAGCGGAAGGCGAGGACGAGCGCGACGACCGCCACGAACAACACCGCATTGACGCCCGGCGCATAGACCTGGCCGCGCTCCCGCTCGGATGTGTGCCGTATGGCGAGGCGGGGCAGATAGCCGAGCTGCACCGCCTGCTGCGTCACTGAAAAGGCACCCGAAATGATCGACTGGCTCGCGATCACGGTAGCCGCAGCCGCAAGCAACAGCAACGGCACCAACAACCATGGCGGCGCCATCAGATAGAAAGGCGAGCGGATCGCCGACGGATCGCGAAGCACCAGCGCCGACTGCCCGGCATAGCAGAGCAACAGCGCGGGCAGCGCCAGCCACAACCAGGCGCGGCTGATCGCGCGCCGGCCGAAATGGCCCATATCGGCGTACAACGCCTCAGCGCCGGTGACGGCGAGCACGACCGTGCCGAGCGTGAAGAAGGCGCGCACCGGATCGGACAGGAAGAAGCGCGCGGCATAGGCCGGGCTGACCGCGACGAGGACTTGCGGGCTGAGCGCCACCTGCATCGCGCCGAGCACCCCGATCGTCACGAACCACAGCACCATGACCGGCCCGAACAGCCCTCCGATCCGATCAGTGCCGAACCGCTGGAAGGCGAACAGGCCGACGACCAGCACCAGCGTCAGCGGCAGCACCCATTCAGCGAAGCCGGCATGCAGCAGCGTCATGCCCTCGACAGCGGACAGGATCGAGATTGCCGGGGTGATGACGGCGTCGCCATAGAACAAGGCTGTCGCCGCAAGCGCGCCCGCGGCGATCCAGCCAAGCGCGGGTGAGCTGGGCGCAACGCGACGGATCAGCGCGAGCAGCGCAAAGCTGCCGCCCTCGCCGCGATTGTCCGCGCGCATCGTCACGAAGACATATTTGACCGTGACGACAAGGATCAGCGCCCAGACCAGCATCGACAGCACGCCGAGGACGTGGAACGGGTCGAGCGGCAGGCGGTGGTGCCCGATGAAGCTCTCGCGAAAGGCGTAAAGCGGGCTGGTGCCGATATCGCCGAACACGATCCCGGTGGCGCCGAGCGCCAGCGTCCAGATTCGGGAGCCTGTTTCGTTGGGTGCCGTCGTCACAGCCATCGGACCGAGCTGAATTCCACGTCAACCAAGGCCCATATCCCCAAGCTCCGATGCCGGAACTACGGTAGCGCATTTTCGGCTCCGGAATGAAGTCGGGAATCTTCCGAGCGGCCGCGATGGTCAGTGTCCCCCGCCAGGCGCGGAGAGGTTCCTCGATCGGGCGCAATCGGATAGGTCTGCCCTCGAGGAAGAATAGGGAGACCCCATGACCGTCGTCGCCGCCTATCTGTACCGCAACGGCGAGCGTGTCCGCGAGGTCGCGATCGATGAGAAAATCGATTGCGCGCACGACAAGTCGGAGTTCATCTGGGTCGGTATTGCTGACCCCCTTGAGAGCGAACTTCGCACGCTGCAGGAGACCTATGACCTGCATCCGCTCGCGGTCGAGGACGCGCTCAAGGCGGACCAGCTTCCCAAGGTCGATATCTATGGCGACCAGCTTTTCGTGGTCGCGCGCACCGCCCATCTCGAAAATGACGAGATCGCTTATGGCGAGACCGCGATCTTCGTCGGCCATAGCCATATCATCAGCGTCCGTCACGGCTCGGCGCGGGCGCATACCGAACTTCGGTCGGAACTGGAGGCGGTGCCGACATTGCTCGTCCACGGCGTCGATTATGTGCTTCACGCCATCCTCGACTTCATCGTCGACGGCTATCGGCCCATGGTCGAAACGATCGAGGAAGAGGTGTTGCAGATGGAACGGCGCGCGGTCGACAATTTCCTCGAACGCGACGAGATCAACCGCATCTTCTCGCTCCGGCGCGAGCTGATGCGCTTCCAGCGTATCCTCGTGCCGATGAGCGAGGTGGCGGGGAAATTGGTGCGGCAGGACGTGCCATGCATCGACCCCGAGGCGAAGCCCTATTTCAGCGATGTTCTGGATCATGTCCGCCGTGTCCAGACGATGGTCGACGACCTGCGCGAAATTCTGACGTCGGTGTTCGAGTTCAGCAACCTGCTCGAACAACAGCGCACCGGCGCCATTACCCGCCAGCTTGCAGCATGGGCCGCGATCCTGGCCGTACCGACGGCCATTGCCGGGATCTACGGTATGAATTTCGAGCATATGCCGGAGCTCAAGACGACTTATGGGTACTTCGTCGTGCTTGGCGTCATTGCCGTGATCTGCACCGCGCTCTTCATCCAATTCAAACGCGTGAAATGGCTCTGATTTGCCTCATGATCACAGCTTGAGCGGCGGGAACAAGATGGCCGAAGAACCGCGCCTTCCGATCCGAATCACGCGGTTGTCCTATACCGACGAGCCGCTCGGCACGATTGACCTGCCCGCGCAGCCGCTCAACGTGACGCGTGGCCTGGGTTCGGGCCTGGCTCACCGCGCGGGTGACGCAGCCACCAAGGTGTGGGCAGTGGGCGACCGTGGTCCCAATCTGAAAGTGCCGTTCGCGATCGGTCATTATGGGATTCATCATCTCGACCGCTATGCCGATGTAGACGGCGCCAAGGTCATGCCACGCCTCGATATCGGTCCGGCAATCTCCGAATTACGGATCGAGGCCGACACCGTCGTTTGTGTCCGCCGATGAAGGCGGGCCGCACCCGAAGGGCCGAAACGAAGAGGAGGACCTGAGCGAAGCTCAGGTTGCGGCACGCCGCGGCGCCGCCCACCCGCCAGATCGATGCCGGAGGCAAAACGCCATCGCGCCCGCGCGATGTCCGCGAACCGGTGCAAAGCACCGGCCGGATTGATCGAATAGATCAATCCGGCGTCAGTCGATCGTCATCCGAATGGACCGAGACGCCGCAGAGCGACTCGGCGCCGCACAAACGGCGTAGAGCGCGGTCACGCCAAAGGCGTGAGACGCCGGGCTCCCGGCTTCGCAATGAGCCCCTACGCCAGCGCATCTTTTACGCCGCCACAGGCCGCCACCTCCCGTCACTACGGCGTGATCCCCTTGCGCCGCGCACCAATATCCCAATCCTGTTCGCGGGGAGCCAGACCGACGCAAGCAGGATCATGCCATGACTGACGCACCCGACCGTTTCCTTCGCCTCAAAGCCGTTCTCGATCTAACCGGCCTCAGCCGTTCGACAATGTACCGCAAGATGGACAACGGCACCTTCCCAAGGAACATCCACATCAGCACGCGCTGCAAGGGCTGGCGCGAATCCGCAGTGGCCGACTGGATGCGCAACCCCATGTTCTATGAGGCAGCCGATCATCCTCCCGCATGAGATGGTGCGAACAACCCCGCTGGCGGCGGGGTATCGCGGAGGTACCGCGCCCGGCAACGTTGCCGCTGCCGCCGTTGCACCAGCACAGAGCCTGTCGGGTCATGGCACAGGCCGGGCGCCTGTCGCTCCACGCGAACCCTGCAATGGTCGCCCTGGTGTCTCGACATATTGACCCCCTCCCCCCTAGGGGGTAGGGGGTCAATATGTCGCATGCCTCTGATCCCGAAGTTCGCCGGGGCCTCACCCAGGCCCAGGGCCATCTTGCCTCGATCCTGACGATGTTGGGCGATGGCCGTTCGTGCCTCGACCTCGCGCAGCAGCTGCAGGCTGTCGAGAGCACGATCCGCGGGGTCAAGCGCGCGTTGATCCACGATCATATGGAGCATTGCATCGCCGACGCGGTCGCCGACGGCGGCATGGGCGCGGATCAGGCGCTGCGCGAATTCAAGACGCTCACCAAATACCTCTGAAAGAACTGCCATGCCCTCGCTCCCCGATCTCTTGGCCAGCGGCAACGCATGGTTGTTCATCCCGAGCGCCATCCTGATCGGTGCATTGCACGGGCTCGAACCGGGCCATTCGAAGACGATGATGGCCGCCTTCATCATCGCGGTGCGCGGAACGGTCGCGCAGGCGGTGCTGCTCGGCGTGTCGGCGGCGATCTCGCATTCTCTCGTCGTCTGGGTCGTCGCGCTCGGCGGACAATATCTCGGACAGAACCTCAACGCCGGGACGACGGAGCCCTATCTTCAGTTAGCCTCCGCCGTCATCGTGCTCGGCGTCGGACTCTGGATGATCTGGCGCACGCGGCGGGATGCGCTCGGAGAAGCCGGACACGACCATGGACACGACCACGACCATCCGCATGAGGGCGGCCACACGGATGTGCGCCGGATCGAGACCGGGCACGGGCGCGTGGCGCTCGAAGTCTTCGAAGATGGCGTTCCTCCGCGCTGGCGGATGCGAACCGAGCAAGGGCAGGCATGGTCCGCAAGCGACGTTCTGGTCGTCACCGAGCGCCCCGACCGGGCGCGCCAGGCTTTCGCCTTTGTCGACCACGGCGATTACCTGGAAAGCGTCGATGAGATTCCCGAACCGCATGCCTTCACGGCACGCCTGAGCCTCGGCCATGGCGGACACACGCACGACTATGATCTCAGCTTCTCCGAAGGTCACGACCATAGCGGCCATGACCACGAGGCTGGCCTCAAGGTCGGCGATGGCAGCTATATGGACCCGCACGAACGCGCCCATGCGAGCGACATCGAACGGCGGTTTTCCGGGCGCAGCGTCACGACCGGCCAGATCATGATCTTTGGCCTGACCGGCGGCTTGATCCCCTGTCCGGCGGCGATAACCGTGTTGATGCTGTGCCTGCAACTCAAGCAGTTCACGCTCGGCGTGATGCTGGTCCTGTCGTTCAGCTTCGGGCTTGCACTGACGATGGTGCTGGTAGGCGTCGCCGCTTCGCTGAGCATCCGTCATATCCAGAAGCGCTGGTCGGGGTTCGGTGCTTTCGCGCGCCGCGCGCCCTATGCTTCGGCAGGGCTGATGATCGCCATCGCCTTGTACATGGGCGTGTCCGGGTGGATCGGCCTGACGGGTGGGCACGTGCCGCAAATCTGAGCGGCGATCAGCCGGTCCGCAGCAGCCAGCATGCGCTGGCGCGGCAACGAACAAGGTCTTCAACTCGGCCACGAACAGACCCGTCCGGGCGCCCGGTGCGGTGGAAACACGCACGACCTCCGTCTTCGGATCAGTGATCGTTTCGAACCGCACCGCACGCCATCGCCAGGCGCATATGAACCTCGCACGACAGCGCGTTCAGCGTCACGCCAAGCGGCTTTTCGTACTTTGCCGATCGTCGGCAAGTCCGATGGGTCAGGAGGGTTTATGCGTAAGATTTTGAGTGTCGTGGCGCTGGGCGCGAGCCTCAGCGCCGCTGGTCCGGCCGCCGCCCAGAGCTGGGGCGTCTATGTGGGAACGGGTGGGGGCTACCCCCGCTACGACCGTGGCTATGGCGACGATGATCGGCTGGTGCGGTTCATCTGCTCGGGGCAGCGGGCGCATATGCTCGAGGATCGCCTGCGCCACGAAGTTGACGAGAACGAAATCGATGATGACGATGCTTATCGCATCCACACGGCGATCGATCGCCTCGAAGACCGGCAACGCCACGAGTGCCGCGAGGGAGATCGCAGAGCGATCGGCGCCATCGCCAGTCGTTACGATCGCATCGGCCAATGGATCGACAGTGAAGCGCATCGCGGCTGGTAGGTGAGCACCGGGGCGTCACCGATGTCGCGCCCCGGGGCATCCTCAACCCAATCGCGCTTCCAGGCGACCTTGGTCAGTAGGCGATCAGCATTGGTCGATCCCGCGCCCTCCCGCTGAATCGAGCCACGGCTCGCCCTTCTCTTTGTCCTCGACCGGCCCATGGGTCCCGGCATCCGATGGCCAGCGCGGCAGGGGTCAGGCGATGGCTTCCTCAAGCAGCAGCAAGGACAGAAAGCCGACAAAGAACATCGCGCTGATGAGTGGGCTGTCCGGCTTCTCATGGGCTTCGACGAGCAATTCCTCGGTGACGAGGTAGAGAAGCGCGATCAGGCCGAAACTGAGGAACCCCGTAATCACGACGGGTGGGAACAGCGCGACCGGTGCCGCGAGCAGTGCGCCCAGCGGCATCAGAAGCCCGATTGCCGTGGTGATCGCGACGATCTTCGCCTTTGACCGCACCGTTTCACCAAGCCCCTCGGTGATCGTCACCCCGAGAAACAGCACTTCGAACGTAAGGGCGATCGTGAGGATGAGGCCAGCCTTGGCGCCAGCGATGAAGCCGAGACCGAGCACCAGACCGTCGATCAGGATATCGGTGCTGACGGCACCGAGCATCCCGAGCGGACCACCGATCCGGCCCTCAATCGACTTGAGCGAGAGCATCGCGACGACGCCAAGGCTACCGCCGATGAATGTCGCAACGGGCGAAGCGCCATGCATTTCCTGCGGCAGTATCTCGACTGCGGCAGCGGCGAAAACGACGCCCGCCGCGAGGTGCTGAATGGCGCTGGTGAGCGCCGGCTCGGGCCTTCGCAGCACAGCCACCACAGCGCCGATGAAGATCGCCATCAGCGGCATGATCGTATAGGGGAGTGCCGTTGTCATGCTCTCTTGCCACTCAATGACTGATCGAAAACGAAAGGCACCCTTCGGCGCCCGATATCAAGCGGCGGGGTTGAGGAGTTCACGACTGCCCGTCGATGCGCTCGCAATCCCCAGCCCCGGATAATCAGGGGTTTCGGCGTCTCTCCATTCGAGTCCCGCGATCGCCTGGCGATGCATCTGCCCCCCTTTGCCATTCCGAGCGACGCCTCTGTTCCTGCGACGCTAAGATCGGGCCGGCGGGTGCTGGTCCCGCCGGCTCCGCGCCGATCGCCATCGCGACGGAGCCGGCGGCTGACCTTTTGGTTCGGTCAAGCAGTCAAATGCTCGAACAGAATGACACTCCCGATCGTAATGAGCGTGAGGCCGCCCAGGACTTCGGCATATCGCCCGAGATAGGAACCGGCGTGCTTGCCGACGGTAACACCGATCGTGGCAACGACAGTCGTGATTCCGCCGATCACGAGGCAGGCTACGAGGATGTTGACGTGAAGGAAGGCAAGCGTGACGCCAACGGCGGTCGCGTCGATGCTGGTGGCGAGTGCGGTGACGGCGAGCCGGGCAAAACCCGGCCGGCTGACGGGGAGCGCATGGGCCAGGTCCGGCTTGGCATTAAATGCCTGCCATAACATATGGCCGCCTACGATACCGAGCAGGACGAACGCGACCCAGTGGTCGACAGCTGCGATCCAGGCGCTGAGTGCGAACCCGACCGCCCATCCGATCGCCGGGGTGATCGCCTCGAAGAAGCCGAATATCGCCCCGATGCGTAGCGCATCGCGAAACCGTGGCGAACCGCCCTCCGATCCTTTGCCGACTGCAGCTGCGAAGGCGTCGACGGATAGGCTCAGGCCCATGCCACCGAGCGTGATGATACCAACCATGATAAGTGCTCCGGGGCCAGGACAAACGACGCCAATCGCTCCGGCCTTGGGAGACGTGGCATCGTTGGTCTTGCCGGACGGGCCTGGCGGCGCCGCTGCCTACGCCACGGACGACCACGCGGTCGTACCGAGCATGTTGACGAAGGCCCCGCTTCAAGCGGGTAGCTACTCCCCAATAAGGTATTTGAGATAGGGTCGCGACCGATCCAGGTCAATGCGGGCAGATACCTACCCGCTGCTATCGCCCGGCCGGTGCCGGCTGCTCAACGATCGATCGCATTGAGGTCCCAAACGGATATTCTCGATCCTGCACACAGTTGAGCGAGCGTATTCTTTCGATCCCGTCGATACTGGTTTCAGAGCTTCTCAACCGGACCGGTGCAGAACGCCGCCCATTCAGCCATCAGGAGCCGGCGCTTTTCCAGAAAGTCGGTCCGGCGATAGGCCGCTTCGACTTTGTTCGGAATCGCGTGCGCGAGCGCGGCCTCGGCGACCTCGCCCGGATAATCCGCTTTCTCGGCAACCCAGTCGCGAAAGGCAGAGCGAAAGCCGTGCACGGTCACTGCAAGATCCATGTCTCGCAGGATCTTCATAAGCGTCATATCAGACTGCGGCTTCATCACATCCTGTCCCGGGAAAACGAGATCGCTGGCGCTCACCTTGAGTTTCTCGGCACGTCTGAACGCAGCGACTACATCCGCAGCAAGCGGCACGACATGGATCCGCCCCATCTTCATGCGTTCGGCCGGGATGGTCCAAAGCCCGGCTTCGAGGTCCAGTTCCCGCCAGCGCGCGCCACGCAACTCGCCGGATCGCGTTGCGGTCAGGATCAACACCTCAAGCGCGAGCCTGCCGACCGATTCACGCTCTCTTAGACGGGCAATGAAGCTCGGCACTTGCGCATAGGGCATGGCAGCGAAATGCCCGTCCTTCTTAGGTTGGCGGGGCAGTCCCTTGGAGAGGGAGCGCATCGGGGCTTCGGTTGATCGAAGTCCTTTCGCGTAGGACCAGTCCAGGACAGTCCCGATACGCTGTCGGACCCGACGCGCCGTCTCTGGCTTGCTGAGCCAGATCGGCGCCAGGACCGTCGTGATGAGCGGACCTTCGATCTCGCTCACGAGGCGATCCCCAAGAAGGGGGAAAGCGTAGGTCTCAAGCGTGGCAATCCACTGCTTCTGATGCTTTCCGTTCTTCCAACCCTCCTCATGCTCTTTGTGGACGCTGTTCGCCGCTTCGCGAAAGGTCGGGATTACCAGACGCTCCTCCTTCCGCTCCGCAACCGGGTCGATCCCCTGGGCAATCTTCTTCCGCGTCAGAAAGGCCGCATCTCGCGCATCGGCGAGCGACACCGCCTTGGCAGAGCCGAGGCCGATATCCTGTCGCTTTCCACGGGACTGGACGCGAAGAATCCAGCTCGCCGCGCCCTTGCCGTTGATTTCGAGGAAAAGGCCGCCCCCGTCGGAATAGCGGCCAGGCTGCGTCAACGATCTTATCTTGACGGCTGTGAGCTTACCCATCGTTTCGCCTCATCCTTCCCCACACTTTTCCCCACACTTCGTGTGGGATGGTGCGGGATCGAGTGAAATCTAGCGGAACGAAAAAACCGCTGATTTCCGGGCGTTTATGGCCGATTTTCGGGGTTTTTGCCAGCCCTAAAAAGGGCGGGAATGGCGGAGCGGGAGGGATTCGAACCCTCGATACGCTTTTGGCGTATACTCACTTTCCAGGCGAGCGCCTTCGACCACTCGGCCACCGCTCCGCATGTCCTGGACGGAAGCGTGGCCCTAGAGGCTGTATCGCGGACGCGCAAGCGCAAGCACCGGGCGATTGCGTATCGCGCGGTGGGCATGCCACAAGGTGGGCATGCTGATCTCGCTCCTCGCCTTGCTCGCCGCCGCCCAAGCCGCCCCCGCCACCGCGCCGCAACCCTCGGATCCGATCGCCAGCGACTGGAAGCCGATCCCCGACGATGAGTTGCTGATCGTCACGCTGGCCGGCAACCGCACCGTCGTGATCCGCCTCGCGCCGGGCTACGCGCCCGAGCATGTCGCCAATGTCCGCCGGCTGGCGCAGGCGAAATGGTGGGACGGCGAGAGCGTGTACCGTGTCCAGGAGGGCTGGGTCGCGCAATGGGGCGATGCATCGGAGAAAAAGCCGCTGCCCGACAACGTCGTGAAGGCACCGGCGGCCGAATATGACATCGCGTCCTTCGCCCCGGCCCAGCGCCTGCCACGCGCCGATGCCTATTCCACCGCCGCCGGCATCACCGCCGATGGCTGGCCCGTGGCGACCGATGGAACGGCGTCGTGGGTTGCGCATTGTTATGGCACGGTTGGCGTGGCGCGCGACGTCGCGCCCGATACCGGCAGCGGCTCCGAGTTGTTCACGCCGATCGGCCAGGCCGCGCGCCGGCTCGATCGCAACTACACGATCGTCGGGCGCATCGTCGAAGGCATGCAATATCTCTCGGCGCTGCCGCGCAGCGACGCGCCGCTTGGCTTTTACGCCACCGCTCGGGAACGAACGCCGATTTTGTCGGTACGCCTCGCCAGCGACATCCCGGCGGCGCAGCGCCCACATTTCGAATATCGCGCCGCCGACAATCCACGCTTCGCCGCGCTGATCGACCTCAAGCTGCACCCCAAGGGACTCGTCGCGCTTGGCGGTATCGATGTGTGTGACGTGCCGCTCGCCGTTCAGCGGGTCGGCGCGCCGTAGAGCGTGCTGCGAATAGGTGGAATCCGGCTATTCGCGACCAAGCACGCGACCACAGGGAATCTGGAGCGGGATCGGCGCGCGCGTTATTTGCCGACCCAGTCCGCGACCTCGCCCGCCACCTGGTTCGCCGCCTGGTTGAGGCCGATCCCGACATTGGCTGCGTCGACCCTAGGCAGTGGCGCGGTCGCCATGAAGCGGCGCTTCTCCAGGACGTGGCCCTCGCCGCGCATCAACGCCGCGTCATAGACCACCACCACCCGATGGCTCGCGGCGTCGACCCCGAACTGGCGCAATTCGCCGGTCAGGCGCGCACCCGGATCGGCGAAGGACTGCGCGCTCGACAGCACGACGCGCCCGGTCTTCGCCGCGATCGTGTCGGACATCAGCCGCGCGAACAGCCGTGCGGGCGGCTCGACCCATTGCGCGTCCTTGACATAGGCGATCGCGGTCTCGTTCTCCGCCACGGGCACGCGCTGTGTCGCCAGGGCTCCGCCGACCACCGGCACCGAGATCGTGATCGTCGGGCTCGTCGCGGAGGATTGCGTCTGGCCCGCCGGCAAGGCGGTCGCCGAGGTCAGCGTCAGCAAGGAGGCCGGCGGCTTCGCACCAAAGCTGATGCATGCCGACAGCGGCGCGAGCGCGGCCAGCGCGAGCGCGGCCTTGAGTGGGGCAGGGCGCATCATGATCCTCACTTGCTGGGCTTGTAATCGGGCAGGCGCGGTGAGCCGATGATCGACCCGGCGCCTTGCTGGTCGATCTTCTCGGCCACCGCGCTCAGCGCCTGGGTCATCTGACGCAAGTCGTGCACCAGTTGGCCGACCTCGGGCAATGTCTGCTTGGAGAATGTCTGGATGCCCGGTCGCGCATCGGTAATCGCGGCGTTGAGCGAGTCCGCGCTGGACCGCGCCGATTTGATCGCCGCGTTGAGATTGGCCATCGCCGGCCGCACGTCGTCGGTCAGCACGCCGTTGGTGGTCTGTGCCAGCTGGCCGATCTGCTCGGCGGCAAGGCCGGCCTTCTGGATCGTCTGGCGCGTTTCGGCCAGCGTCGCGGCGATTTCGGGGCCGCGATCGGCCAATGCCTTGGTCAGCCGGTTGGTGTTGTTCAGGATGCCGGTGATCGACGCCTGGTTCTTGTCCGACAGCATCTCGGTCAACCGCTCGGTCAGTGTCGAGATGCGTTCGAGCAATTTCGGCGCCGAACTGAGCAGCGCGCCGAGCCCGCCCGGCTTGGGCGGAATCACCGGCACGCCGAACGGGCAGCTGTTCTTTGGCTTGTCGGCCGGACAACTCAGCGGCGCGGCACCCTTGACCGCCCCGTCGAGCTGGATCGTGCTGGTGCCGGTGAAGCTGCCCTGCATCGTCGCGGTGGTACCTTCCAGCACCGGGGTCTCGTCCCTGACGACGATCCGCACGCGAACGAACTCGGGGTCGTCCTTGAACAGCGCGATCTCCTTGACCTGGCCCGACGGAACACCGGAGAAGGTCACTGCCGATCCCTTGGCGAGGCCATCGACCGACTGCTTGAAGAAGATGTCATACTCCTTCTCGTCGGTCGCGCCGAAGCGCGTGATCCAGACGAGGAACAACGCCAGCACGGCAAGCAGGATCAGCACCACGCTGCCGACAAGGACATGGTTGGAACGGGTTTCCATCAGACGCTAGCCCCTGCCAGTTTCGCCTCGGCCCGGTCGAGCGTGGCGATCGCCGCGCGTCCGCGCGGTCCCTTGAAATATTCCTCGATCCACGGATGGTCGAGGGCGAGCAATTCGTCGATCGTGCCGACCGCGATCACCTTTTTGTCGGCGATCACCGCGACACGGTCACAGATCGCGTAGAGGCTGTCGAGATCGTGCGTGATCAGGAACACCGTCAGCCCGAGCGTCTTCTGCAACGACTTGGTGAGCTCATCGAAGGCGGCGGCACCGATCGGGTCGAGTCCGGCGGTCGGCTCGTCGAGGAACAGCAGTTCCGGGTCGAGCGCGAGCGCGCGCGCCAGGCCGGCGCGCTTGCGCATGCCGCCCGACAATTCGGCGGGGTATTTCGGACCCGCCTCGGGCGCCAGGCCGGTCATGACGACCTTGTAGGCCGCGATCTCGTCGAGCAGCGCACGGTCGAGATGCGGATAGAATTCCTGCAACGGGACCTGGGTGTTCTCGGCCACGGTCAGCGTCGAGAACAACGCGCCGCCCTGAAACAGCACGCCCCAGCGCCGCCGGATATCCTCGGTCGCCGGCGTGCTGTCGCCGAGCATCGATTCACCAAATACCTCGATTTCACCCTCGTCGGGGATCTGCAGTCCGATGATCGATCGCATCAACACCGACTTGCCGGTGCCCGATCCGCCGACCACGCCGATGATCTCGCCGCGCCTGACCTCGAGGTCGAGACCGTCATGCACCACCTGATCGCCGAAACTGTTCTTCAGCCCGCGCACGCTGATCACGATATCGTTCTTGTCCCCGCGCATGCTTATTTCCAGCCGATATGGGTGAAGAACACCGCGAAGAAGGCATCGAGCACAATCACGAGGAAGATCGCCTGGACCACCGCGGCGGTGGTGCGCGTACCGACCTGCTCGGCGTCCCCCTCGACCTGCATGCCCTGGAAACAGCCGGCAATGGCGATGATCGCGCCGAACACCGGTGCCTTGATCAGCCCGATCCACACATCGGTCAGCGGCACGACTTCGCGGATGCGCTGGACATAGGTGACAAACGGAATGTCGAGCACCGCCCAGCACATCAGGCCGCCGCCGATGATCGAGATCAACGAGGCATAAAAGCCCAGCAGCGGCATCATCATCACCGCGGCGATCACGCGCGGCAACACCAGCGCCTCCATCGGCGAAACGCCGATCGTGCGCATCGCGTCGACTTCCTCGGTCAGCTTCATCGTGCCGATCTGCGCGGCGAAGGCCGAGCCGGATCGTCCCGCGACCATGATCGCGGTCATCAGCACGCCGAGCTCGCGCATCGTGATGCGACCGACGAGGTTGATCGTCAGTACCTGCGCGCCGAACTGCTCGAGCTGGACCGCGCCCTGCTGCGCGATGACGATGCCGATCAAAAAGCTCATCAGTCCGATGATGCCGAGCGCGGTCACGCCGACGACCTCGAAGCGGCGCACCGTCGCGTTGAAGCGGAATCGGGATGGGTGACGAAGAACGCTGCCAAAAGCCAGCGTGGTCGCGCCGAGAAAGGCGAGCAACCCGAGCATCGTGCTCAGGGCGGTGACCGTCGCCTCGCCGATCTCACCGACGATGCGCTCGATGCTGCCGACATGTGCCGGGCGCATCGCGACCGGCTGGTCGGCCTGCTCGACCTGCGAGAGCAGATGCTCGCCGTCGAGATCGAGCCCCTCGATCGTTGCGCCCTTTTCGGCCGCGAAACGGTGGACGATCCATGCCCCGATCGTATCGATATGATCGATGCCGCTCAGGTCGATCTTGTCGACGGCGCCGTCGAAGGCGCGCAGCCGGTCGGGCATGTCACCGAGCTTTGCGAGCGCGAGAACGCCGCTGAACCGCAACACGTCGCCGTCCGTGGCGCGCTCCAGCGCAAAGTCGGCGTTTTTGGTCATAGCCGCCGACCTTGATGCAAAGCCGCTGGATCGGCAAGCGCCACCATGCGTAAGGTGGCGCAATGCAAGACCTTGCGATCTACGACATGGACCGAACCATCACCCACGCGCCGACCTGGACGGCGTTTCTGGTCGCGACCGCCCGGGGGCGGGCGCCCTGGCGGCTCGCGCTGTTCCCGCTCGCCGGCGTCGCCACCGGAGCCTATGCCGCGAAGCTGATCGATCGCGGCCGGCTCAAGCAATGGACGCAGCGACTCATTCTCGGCGGTAAGCTGCATGCCGACGCGGCGCGCGACGCGGCCGCGCGCTTTGCCGAGCAGGTCGTCGCTTCGGGCGTCTTTACCGGCGCGCGCGCGCAGATCGCCGCCGACAAGGCGGATGGTCGCCGCCTGGTCATGGCCACCGCGTCCTACGGCTTCTATGCCAGCGCGATCGCCGAGCGGCTCGGCTTCGATGACGTCGTCGCGACCGGTGTACGAAAGGACATCCACGGCCGGTTGCTGGCGCATATCGAGGGTGAGAACTGCTACGGTCCGGCCAAGCTCCGGATGATCGAGGCATGGATGGCGCGGGAAGGCATCGTCCGCGACCAGGTGCACGTGCGCTTCTATTCCGATCACGTCTCCGACGCGCCGACCTTTGTCTGGGCGGATGAAGCCGTCGCGGTCAACGCACACGGCCCGCTGCGTACGCTCGCCCGGGCCAAGGGCTGGCAGATCGAGGACTGGGAGCACTAGCTTCGACGCTGGCCGGTCAGAGCAGGACATCGACCGCGTGGATGGCGAGCCCGACCATCCCGCCGACGATGGTCCCGTTGACGCGGATATATTGCAGGTCGCGACCGACGGCATTTTCCAGTCGCCGTGTGATCGTGTCGGCATCCCAACCGCGGACCGTTTCCGACACCAGCCGGACGATCCCGTCGCCATAATCCGCCGCCATACCGACCACCGCGCGGCGCACGAAGCGGTTGATCGTCTCGCCGAGCAACGCGTCCTTCTGGAGCGTCTCGCCGAGCTGGTTCAGCGCTTCGCCGAATTGGCCGGCCAGTGCCGCATCGGGGTCACGCGCCATCCGCAGCATCGCCGCACGCGCCTGCTCCCACACGCCGTCGAGCCAACGCTGCATCGCCGGATTGTCGATGATCTCGGCCTTTACCCGCTCGACCCGCGCCTGCATCTCGGGGTCGTGCTGGAGGTCGTGCGCCAGCGCACTCAAGCCTTCCTCGGCCTTTTTGCGCAACGGATGGTCGGGGTCGTTCGCCATGTCGAACAGCAGATTGTCGAGCCCGTCGATGATCTTGTTGGCCAGCGTCTCGTCGAGTCCGGTCCAGCGCATCACCGAACCGGCGCGTTCATGCACCATCGCCCGAATCAGATGGTCGTTGGCGGCGAGGATTTTCGCCGCCCAGCGGATGATCCCGTCGAGCAGCGGTAGATGCCGACCCTCCACCATTGCCGCGCTGAGCGCCTGGCCGACCAGCGGCGCAAGATCGAGCGCGCGCAGTCGCTGCCCCATCGCACCCCGCACCATCCCGCCCAGTCGCTTCTGGTCGAGCGAGGCGAGGATGTCCGCCGCCAGCCGGGATGCGCCGAGGCGCAAGCGCCCCTGGCCGCCACCCGGGCCAGCGAGCCAGCGCCCCGCGGCACCCGCGACGTCGACGCCGCGCATGCGCCGCGCGACGACGGCGGGAATGAGGAAATTGTCGCGCAGGAACGCCGCCAGCGTCGTGCCGATGCGATCCTTGTTGCGCGGGATGATCGCGGTGTGCGGAATCGGCAGCCCGAGCGGATGGCGGAACAGCGCGGTGACGGCAAACCAGTCGGCCAGCCCGCCGACCATTGCCGCCTCGGCAAAGGCGCGGACATAGCCGAACGCCGGATGCCGCTCGGCCAGCGCGCGCGCTACCAGATAGGTTGCGGCCATCGCGATGAGCAGCCCCGTCGCCACCCATCGCATGCGTCGCAAGCCGGATGGCGGAGCCTCGGCGACGATGGTTGGGCGGCGAAAGAGGTTCATCGTGACGACAATCCCCGAAAACGGGGATTGTTCAAGCTTTCGTCACATCCGCTTCCACTTTGCTGCCACTTTGTGGCGCGGGCGCGCGGTCACACGACCGGATGGGGCCCCTCGCCGCGATAGCCGATCGTGCCGGGGCGGCCGGCGATCCGACCGGGTTCCGGGGCGTTGTCGATCACCGGTTTGCCGTTGTCGCCGGGGCGATAGGTCAACAGGCGCCGACCAAGCTTGGGGCCGATCCAGCGCTCGATTCCCACCGCCAGGCTGAAGCTCGCCGGCACGATCAACAGCGTGAGCACCGTCGACAGGATCAACCCGCCGATCACGGTGATGCCCATCGGTGCACGCCATGATCCGTCTCCGCCGAGCGACAAGGCCGTCGGCACCATGCCCGCGACCATCGCCACCGTGGTCATCACGATCGGCTGGGCGCGCTTGTGGCCCGCGTCGATGATCGCGGTGAACGGGTCGACGCCCTTGTTCATCTCCTCGAGCGCGAAATCGATCAGCAGGATCGAGTTCTTGGCGACGATGCCGAGCAGCATCAGCAACCCGATGAACACCGGCATCGAAATCGGATTGCCGGTAATCAGCAGTGCGATCAGCCCGCCAAGCGGCGCGAGTATCAACGAGCCCATGTTGACGAACGGCGGCAGGAAGCGACGATAGAGCAGCACCAGCACCGCGAACACGAGGAACACGCCGGCGGCGACCGCGACGAGGAAATTGTTGACCATCTCGGCTTGCCACTTGGCTTGGCCAAGCGTCAGTTTCGATACGCCGGTGGGCAGATTCTTCATGATCGGCAGCTGGTCGATCGCGGCCATCGCCGTGCCGCTGACCACGCCCGGTGCGCGGTCGGCACCGATCGTGATCTGGCGTTGTTGTGCGACGCGCTCGATCTTGGTCGGTCCGGCGCCGAAGCTGACCTCGGCAACCAGGTTGAGCGGTACCGACCCGCCATTGGCGGTCTGCACCGGCAGGTTCTGGATCGTCGACAGCCGCTGGCGCGCGTTCTGGTCGAGCGCGACGCGAATCGGAATCTGGCGATCGCTCAGCGAGAATTTTGCGCTGTTCTGGTCGATATCGCCCAGCGTCGCGATGCGGATCGCACTCGACAGCGCCGCTGTGGTCACGCCGAGATTCGCCGCCAGGTCCATATGCGGCTTGATGACGATCTCAGGTCGTTGCAGGTCGCCCGTGATGCGCGGCGCGACGACGCTGCTCAGATGCGACATCTGCTCGACGAGCGTGATCGCCGTTTGCGTCAACACCTTGGGGTCGTCGCCGCCCAGCGTGATCGTGAGATCGCGCCCGCTGCTGCCCCAGCCATTGCTCGAGCGGAACGCCACGCGCGCATCGGCGATCCGCGCAAGCTGCGGCGCGAGCGAGCGCTCGAATTCGTTGCTGGTCTGCGTCTTCTTTTCCTTGAAGATCGCGACCACCCGGCCATTGCCGACGAACGCGCGCGAATAAACCGTCTGCACGTCAGGCTGCTTGCGCAGGAATTCGGCGACGTGATCGACGACCGCCTCGGTCTGTGCCAGCGTCGTGCCGGGCACCATTTCGATCGTGGCGACACTCGAATCCTGGTCCTGATCCGGCTGAAAGGTCATCGGCAGGTTCATCGCGCAGACGACGGTCAGTGCCATTGCGGCGGCGCTGCCGACGACCGCCGACCAGCGGTGCCTGAGCGTCCAGCGCAGCACCTTCATATAGCCGTCCATCAACCGCCCTTCGCCGTGCGATTGATGGCCCTTGGCCTTGAGGAAATAGGCCGCGATCATCGGTGTCAGCAGACGGGCGACCGCGAGGCTCATCAGCACCGAGACGACGACGGTGAGGCCGAAATTCTTGAAGAACTGGCCCGATACGCCGGGCATCAGCCCGACCGGCAGGAACACCGCGACGATCGACATGGTGGTGGCGAGCACCGCCAGCCCGATCTCGTCGGCGGCGTCGATCGCCGCCTGATAGGCGGTCTTGCCCATCCGCATGTGTCGGACGATGTTCTCGATCTCGACGATCGCATCGTCGACCAGCACCCCGGCGACGAGGCTCAGTGCGAGCAGCGTCATCTGGTTGAGGTTGAACCCCATCAGATCCATGAACCAGAAGGTCGGGATCGCCGACAGCGGAATGGCCAGAGCGGAGATCACCGTCGAACGCCAGTCGCGCAGGAACAGCAGCACGACGAATACGGCGAGCACCGCGCCTTCGATCATCGCGTCGATCGCCGAATTATATTGCTGCTCGGTATATTTGACGTTGTTGAAGATCAGCTGGAAATGCACCTTGGGGTTGCGCTTTTCGAGCGCGGCGAGCTTGGCCTCGGCGCCGTGGAACACGGTCACGTCGGATCCGCCCTTCGAGCGCTGGAAATCGAAGCTCAGCACCTGACGCCCGTCGAGCGCCGAGGCCGAGCGCTGCTCGGCATAAAGGTCGCGCACATCGGCGATGTCGCTCAGCTTGACCGTGCGCCCGCCGCCGACCGAAATCTGCGTCTGGCCGAGATCATAGGCGGTACCGGCATTGCCCAGCACGCGCACCGACTGTTCCGACCCGGCAATCTCCGCGCGCCCGCCGGCGGCATTGAGATTGACCTGGCGCAACTGCTGGTTGACCTGGCTCGCGGTCAGCCCGTGCGACTGCAGGCGAACGGGGTCGAGGATCACGCGAATTTCGCGACTGACCCCGCCGTTGCGGTTGATATTGGCCATGCCGGGAACGGCCAGCAATTCCTTCGAGACGGTATTGTCGATGTACCAGCTGAGCTGCTCGATCGTCATGTCCGTGCTGACCGCGGCATAGCTGGCGAGGTCGTTGTTGGTGGTGTTCTCGCGCTCGATCTGCGGCTCGAGAATGCCGTCGGGCAGGTCGCTGCGCACTTGCTGTACCGCGCTGCGCACATCCTCCACCGCGCGATCGATCGGCGTGCCGATCGCCAGCTGGACGATGGTGAGCGACTGCCCTTCCGTCACGCGCGAGTCGATCTCGTCGATGCCCTGAAGGCTGCGCACCGCCGCCTCGATCTTCTGCGTCACCTGGGTTTCCAGCTCACTCGGCGCGGCACCCGGCTGGCTGACCGAGACGATCACCACCGGAAAATCGATGTCGGGGCTGTCGTTGACCTGCATCGAGTGGAAGCTGAAGATTCCCGCGATGGTCAGCATGAAGAACAGGACCAGCGATGGAACCGGGTTACGGATCGACCAGGCCGAGATGTTGCGAAAACCCATGGCGTCAGCTCCCGGTCTTGGACAGGATCGGCTTCACCTTCTGGCCCGGATTCAGGAACGCGCCAGCCGACAGTACGACACGCTCGTTGCCGGTCAGACCGGAGGCGATCGAGACGCCGCTGTCGGACACTTCGCCGATCGTCACGGCACGCCGCGCGACCTTGTCGTCCGCGCCGACGACATAAACGAAATTGCCCTTTTCGTCGCTCTGGATCGCCGAGTTGGGCAGCTGTGGCGAGTCGCTCGTTCCGCTGCGGATCGACGCCGCGGCAAACCCGCCCGGGCGCAGTGCCGGGTCGTAGGACAAGGCGATCTTGGCGATGCCCTGGCGGCTCTGCGGGTCGATGACCGGCGACACCTGCCAGATATGGCCGGCGAAGTGCTTGTCGCTGCCGACCGGGGTGACATCGGCGCTGTCGCCGATCTTGAGCGTGGCGATGTCGGCCTCGCTGAGCAGCGCGCGCAGCTCGAGCTGGCCACCCTTCGCGATGCGGAACAGCATCCCGGACCCGGAGCTGACGATCTGACCCGGCTCGACGGCGCGCATCAGCACCAGTCCGGCGGCGGGCGCGCGGATGTCGAGGCGACCGTTCGCGGCACGCTGCTGCGCGAGGGTCGCCTGCGCGACCCGCACCCGGGCATTGGCGGCATCGCGCGTCGCCGATTTGGTTTCGAGGTCGGCGCGCGAGATGAAGCCCTTGCTGACCAGCGACTCTGCACGGTCGAGATTGGACTGGGCGATCTTCGCGTCGGCCTGTGCCACCGCGACCTGCGCGGCAAGCGACGCGGCGGTCTGGCTCTGTACCGAGCGATCGACCGTCGCGAGAACCTGGCCGGCCTCGACCCACTGGCCCGGCTGGACCAGCACCTGCGTGACGCGGCCGCCCTCGCCGGCCACGCCGACCGGCATGTCGACCTGTGCGGCAAGCGAACCGGTCGCCGAGATCACCCGCGCGACCACCTGCCGACCCGGCGCCGCAACGCTGACGGTGGGCAACTGCTCGACCGGCTTCGGCTGCTCTGGCTTCTTGTGAAACAGGAACCAGGCGACGACCAGCGCGAGCACCACGGCGACCGCCACGCCGATGATCAAGCCACGGCGCGAGCGTTCGGTGCCGTCCGGCAAGGCGCGTTGATCGTCCTTGCTCCACGCCGGCGAATCATAGTTCATGTGCGTCACTTTCCCCGTCGCGGCCGACCGCCGCAGCATCTTCGTTCTAGCTGTATTAGCTGAATATATCACCGACCTCAAGAGGGTCATCGGTCACTGCGCGGGCATGGCTCGTTTTGCGCGATTTCGCAAGGATCGCGGCGGGTTTCGGACCGCAATGGGTTGCAATTGTTTCGCGGTGGCGCAAGGTTCGCGCGCCAGCCACTTGGGGGGCGGGCGACACAGGAGTGGCGCGATGCTGACGCACAATAGCTTCCTTGGATGGATCCTGATCGGCCTAGTCGCCGGGATCCTCGGCAAGATGATCATGCCCGGCAAGGATCCGGGCGGGATTATCGTGACAATTCTCATCGGTATCGCCGGTGCGCTGCTCGCTGGTTATGTCTCGCCCTATCTCGGCCTGCATGTCGAAGGCGGCTGGCAGAGCTATGGCGCGGCGACGGCCGGGGCGGTGGTATTGCTGGCGCTTTATCGCCTGGTGACATCGCGCCGCGGGCGATAGGACGCGCGACCGTTTTCGATCGCCATCCCGGCATGACTTCGTGGTGGCGGTCGAGCGGCCCGGGCGGCGTTCGTTCATCGCCGGTTCGTCCCCACGGTGCCAACAGCGCCTGACCAGACGATTCCGGGAGAATGACATGCGCAAGATTTTGATGGTGATGGCTCTGGCCGCGGTGCCGCTCGCGGGTCCCGCTGCGGCGCAGATGCAGATGATGTCGCCAATTCTGCCCGACGGCACGTTGCTCGACGTGACGGCGGAAGGGAAGACAACACGCGTGCCCGACGTTGCGACGATCCGCGCGGGCGTCGTGTCGCAAGGCGCCACTGCCGCGGCCGCGCTGGCCGACAACGCGTCGCGCATGACGCGGGTGCTCGCCGCGATCAAACGCGCCGGCGTCCAGCCGCGCGACGTGCAGACCGCCAACGTCTCGCTTAGCCCGCAATATCGCTATGCCGATGGCAAGCCGCCCGAGGTTACCGGCTATCAGGCAAGCAACGCCGTCTCGATTCGCTTCCGCGACATTGCCCGCGCCGGTGCGATTCTCGATGCGCTGGTCGGCGAAGGCGCGAATCAGATCGACGGCCCGAACCTGTCGATCGACAATCCGGAGTCCGCGCTCGACGAGGCGCGCACCGACGCGGTCAAGCGCGCCCGTGCCCGGGCCGAGCTTTATGCGCGCGCCGCAGGCCTCACGGTGTCGCGGATCATATCGATTTCGGAAGCTGGTCAGAACGATGGCGGATCGCCGCCGCCGCGCGTCTACGCGATGGCCGCGCGTGCCGATAAGGTGTCGACCGATATCGCCGCGGGCGAAGCCGATGTGACCGTCACCCTGTCGGTGCGGTTCCTGCTGAAATGACGAAAAAAAGGGGGCGCCCGGTTACCCGGGCGCGCCCCTTTTTCCTTACGCGTTACTGGCGGTTCAGCGAACCGAACCGCGACGAATCAGGTTGACGATCGCGAGCAGAATGATCGCGCCGACCAATGAATAGGCAAACGTCATCACAGTGATCGCCTGGTTGATTCCGGCCCCGAAAATGAAAGACGCAATCACCGAGCCGACAATGCCGACGACGACATTGAGAATGATGCCCTGCTGACCATCGGTGCGCATGATCATGCTTGCCAGCCAGCCACAAATGCCACCGACAACGAGCCATATGATAAGACCGGTGAGACCCATTTTCTTCCCTCCATTAGCTACCCGTCGCAGCGGGTACGGAGAACTAGACTCGTAACGGGTGCAAAAGGTTCCTCGCCCCCGGGAGGCGGTCTCGCCACGCCCCGCGCGTGACTTCCAGCCGAGGCCTCGGCAATTATCGGGCGATGAACGGCATCGGGCCAGCGCACTGTCCGAATGCGCTGGCCCGATAAGTGATGAATTGTGGTCGAGGCTGGCGCGACCGGCGCGCCGTTGTCAGTATTTTTGCTGGCGATCGTAAAGCGAACGATAATGCTGGATGCGCGTCACGCGCAGCCCGGGCATTCCGGAACGGTCGATCGCCCGCTGCCAGCTAGCGAATTCCTCGACCGTGAGGCCGTAGCGGTCGCACACTTCGTCGACCGACAACAGTCCGCCATTGACCGCCGCGACGACCTCGGCCTTGCGGCGGACCACCCAGCGCGTCGTTTCTGGAGGCGGCAAGGTGTCGAGCGTCAACGGCTCGCCGAGCGGGCCAATCACTTTTGCGGGTCGAATCTTCTGGTTCTCGATCATTCTCAACCTCGATCGGGGCGGGGGGCCCCCTCTCATTCCTGTAACGGCCAATACGACCTGGACTTGAACGCCGGCTAAAGCGGCGCGGTAAACGGCAAGTTCATTCCTGTTTCCACAACGTTAGGAGTTGTGCCATTGCGAGATTGAAAGCGCCGTGCGGTGGCGCGAACCATGGTGCCGCGGCGGGAGGGGTAAGCCGTGCGTGGAGCATCGCCGTCGGGCTCGCCGCCTGGCGCGCCCCGACCCCGACGAGCAATACCGCCAGGTCGGGCGGCAGCGCGATGACCCGCGCGTCGGGTTCGAAACGGTGAAAACTCAGATCCACATGCGCCCTTTCGAAGCGTCAGAGACTCGATCAAGCGCCCGGTGTAGCGAGACGTGATGAAGGCTCGGTAAAGCCCGTGGAAATGGGTTGGTAACGCCGGTAAATTTTACTCCCGGCCCGGCAGTCGCTATGGGCGCGCCGATCATGGACTCGGTCGACTTCCAGCTTGGCGGCGCCCTCAAGGGTAAGCGCATCGTCGTCGCGATGTCCGGTGGCGTCGATTCGTCGGTCGTGGCAGCGCTCGCCGCGCGTTCGGGCGCGGAGACGATCGGCATCACACTCCAGCTCTATGACCATGGCGAAGCGGTCGGTCGTGCCGGCTCGTGCTGTGCCGGCCGCGACATTCGCGATGCCCGCGCCGTGTGTGACCGGCTCGGCATCGCGCACTATGTGTTCGACCACGAAAGCAGCTTCCGCGATCAGGTGATCGACGATTTTGCCGACGAATATGTCGCCGGGCGCACGCCGATTCCGTGCATCCGCTGCAACATGGGGCCGAAATTCACCGACCTGTTCGGCATGGCGCGCGATCTTGGTGCCGACGCGCTCGCGACCGGCCATTATGTCCGCCGCGTGCTGGGCCGCGATGGCGCCGAGTTGCACCGCGCCGCCGACCCGGCGCGCGACCAGAGCTATTTCCTGTTCGCCACCACCCAGGCGCAGCTCGACTATCTGCGTTTTCCGCTCGGCGACCTGCCCAAGCCGCGTGTCCGCGAACTCGCGGCGGAACTCGGCCTCGGCGTCGCGGGTAAACCCGACAGCCAGGACATCTGCTTCGTGCCCGACGGCGATTACGCCTCGCTGGTGAAGAAGCTTCGGCCCGAAGCCGGCGCCGGCGGCGAGATCGTCGATGAGGCTGGCCACGTGCTCGGCCGGCATCGCGGGCTGATCCATTTTACCGTCGGCCAGCGCCGCGGCCTCGAGATCGGCGGCACGCCTGAGCCGCTCTATGTCATCCGGCTCGAACCCGAGACGCGCCGTGTCGTGGTCGGCCCGCGCAGCGCGCTCGCGGTCGGCGCGGCGCACCTCTCGGGGATCAACTGGATCGGCGGCGACCATGTCGGGCCGCTCACCGCCAAGGTCCGTTCGCTCGCCAGGCCCGTCCCCGCCCGCCGCGTCGGCGACAGCCTGCTGTTCGATACGCCCGAATATGGCGTCGCGCCGGGCCAGGCGGCCGTGCTCTATGCCGGCGACCGCGTGCTTGGCGGCGGGTGGATCGAGACCACCGAACGCTGGGCGATGGCCGCCGCCGCGTAGCGCATCGCGCTGGAATGGGTGCCGGTCTTCAATGCTCGCGATGCGAACATCCGAAAATTAAAGGAAGAACGTCCCTTCGATCACCGTCACGCACCGCCCGCCCAGCACGACGCGGTCGCGGTCGAGGCGGCAGGTCAGATGCCCGCCGCGCGCGCTCGCCTGACAGGCGGTGAACCGATCGCGACCAAGCCGCTTGGTCCAATAGGGCACCATCACCGCGTGTGCCGATCCGGTCACCGGATCCTCGTCGATCCCGGCACCCGGAGCGAAAACGCGGCTGATCACATCGCTGTCCTCGCCCGGCGCGGTGACGATCGTCAGCACGTCGCCCTCGGCGGCAAGTTTACGGAAATCCGGCGCAAGCGCGCGGATCGCGGCGGCGTTCTCGACCACGACCAGGGCGTAGCGATGCGGATGCCACAGCGTCTCGACCACCGATGACAGTCCGAGCCCGGCGACGATGTCGGGCAGCGGCTTCGGGCTTGGCGCCCATGCCGGCAGCGCAAGCTCATAGCCGTCGCCGGCGCGCGTCACCGACAGCTCACCGGCCTTGCGCGTCAGGAAGCGCACGCCGTCGCGCGCCGGGTCGGACGACAGTACGAAGTGCCCGCTGGCGAGCGTCGCATGGCCGCATAGTGCGACTTCCGACGTCGGTGTGAACCAGCGCAGCTCGAAGTCCGGCCCGTCGCCGCCATCGTCGTCGCTCGCGGCGATCGGAACGGTGAACGCGGTCTCGCTGAGATTGTTCTCAGCCGCGATCGCTTGCAGCACCTCGTCCGCCAGCCAGCCAGCGAGCGGCATTACCGCTGCCGGATTGCCCGTGAACGGCTTGTCGGCAAAGGCGTCGATCTGGACGAAGGGAATCCTCATAGCCGCTTCCCGAACCAATGGGGGGTGACGTCCGCCTCGATCAGCGGATTGTCGGTGTCGATATGGCCCTCGGGGTCGAGATGGATCAACACTTCGGCATTGGGAAAGGCGGCACGCAGCTCGTTTTCGACCGTTTCCATCACCTTGTGCGCCTGGGCCACGGTCATTTCGGGTGCCACGTACATGTGGAACTGCGCGAAATCGTGCGCCCCCGAGCGCCGCGTGCGGAAGTCGTGAATGCCGCGCAATTCGGGGTGGCAGGCTGCGGCGTCGAGGAAGCGCTTGCGCTCTTCCTCGGGCCATTCCTTGTCCATCAACTGGTCGATCGCCTCCGACGACGCGCGGAACGCGCCGAACCCCAGCCACAATGCGATGGCGATGCCGAACAGCGCATCCGCGCCGTGCAGGCCGAATCGCTGGTCGAGCAGCAATGCGGCGATCACCGAGCCGTTGAGCAACACGTCGGACTGGTAATGAACATTGTCGGCGCGGATCGCGACCGAGCCGGTCTGGCGTATCACGTGACGCTGATAAGCGAGCAACACCAGCGTCGCGAGGATAGCGGCTACCGACACGCCGATGCCGAGATCGCCTTTCTGCGTCGCGGTCGATCCGCCAAGCGCGACGACGGCGCGCCACGCGATGCCCGCTGCCGATGCGGTGATCAGCATGACCTGGAACAGCGCGGCGAGTGCCTCGGCCTTGCCGTGGCCGAAGCGGTGGTCATGGTCGGCCGGGGTTGCGGCAAGGCGCACGCCGTACAGCGTCACGAGGCTCGCGAGCAGGTCGAGCGCGGTGTCGGCGAGCGAGGCGAGCATTGCGACCGAGTCGGTCGCCCAGGCGGCATAGGCCTTGAGCGCCAGCAGCGACACCGCCATCGCGACACTGGCCAGCGCGGCGCGCACCACGGGAGAGAAGGCGCGGCGCTGTTCCTCGGTCATGGGTAAAGCAAGCCTTCCCGCCAGCCGACGCCGTCGCGCACGAACAGGCGGCGCTCATGGAGCCGGTGCGCGCGGTCCAGCCAGAACTCGATCCGGTCGGGCACCACGCGATAGCCGCCCCAATGCGGTGGCCGCGGCACGTCCCGCCCGGCGAAACGCGCCTCGGTCTCCGCAAAGCGCGCCTCGAAGGTGGCGCGCGCGTCGAGTGGCCGCGACTGGTCCGATGCCCAGGCGCCAAGCTGTGAGTCGCGCCCGCGCGAGGCGAAATAGGCGTCGCTTTCCGTTTCGTTGACCAGCGTCACCGCGCCCTCGATCCGAATCTGGCGGCGCAGCGATTTCCAGTGGAACAGCAAGGCGGCCTGGGCATTTTCAGCCAGCGCGGCGGCCTTGCGGCTTTCGCGATTGGTGTAGAATACGAAGCCGCGTGAATCGTGCCCCTTGAGCAGCACCATGCGGACCGACGGTTGCCCGGAGGCGTCGGCTGTCGCCAGCGCCATCGCATTCGAGTCGTTGATCTCGCTCTGGCGCGCCTCGGCGTACCAGGTATCGAACAGCAGGTGGGGATCGTCGGTCATGGCGCGCGGCATATTGCGCTGCGGCCGCCAAGTCGAGCGATGACCTGCGCCAGCGCCGCCTTTGCGGCGACAATCGTTCGCGTGGCCGGCGACATCATGCTGTATTCCCGGGCTGTTGCTGGTTGCACTCGCGTCGCCGAGCCAAGGATCGGCCAGGCCAAGGATCGGCCAGGCCAAGGGCGCAGGGGCGACGCGTGCGATCGATCGGCTAGCCTTGGCGTTTTTCGGCGGATGGCTAGCCCGATCCCATCTGCGGGGCCGCGGCCGGCGCGCCGCTTCCACGGGAAGCGCTTGCGCGCTGGGTAGGCGATGGAACGACTCCACCGCCCGGGAATTGAGTCGCGTTCGTAGCAAGGGAAACCGGAACATGGCGGCACGCGCCTATTGGCAAGGGCAGATCAGGCTCGCGCTGGTGTCGATCCCGGTCGAGATCTATAGCGCGACCAAATCGGGCGCGCAGGTCGGCTTCAAGCAGATCCATGAGCCGAGCGGCAAGCCGATCCATTACGAAAAGGTCGTCACCGGCCTCGGGCCCGTCGATACCGACGAGATCATGAAGGGCTTCGAATATGAGAAGGGCAATTTCGTGCTGCTCGAACAAGACGAAATCGACGCGGTGAAGCTGGAATCGAAAAAGACGCTCGAACTCACCCAGTTCGTCGACGCGAGCGAGATCGACATACTCTATTACGAAAAGCCCTATTTCGTCGTCCCGGCCGACAATCTTGCGGAGGAGGCGTTCATCGTGCTGCGTGAAGCGCTCAGGCGCACGAAGAAGGTCGGACTTGGCCAGCTGGCGATGCGTGGGCGCGAATATATCGTCAGCCTGAAGCCCTGCGGGCGTGGCATGGTGCTGGAGACGCTGCGCTACGCCGATGAAGTCAACAAGGCGCAGCGCTTTTTCCGCGACATTCCCGACGACAAGCCCGACGACGAACTGCTCGATCTCGCCGAGGCGCTGATCGCGAAAAAGACCGCGGCGTTCGACCCCGCGACCTTCCACGACCGCTATGTCGATGCGCTGAAGGGGCTGGTCGAGCGCAAGCGCAAGGCGAGGGGACGCAAGATCATCGAGGATGACAGCGACGAGCCGGCCGGTAAGGGCGCGTCGAACGTCGTCGATCTGATGGCCGCGCTGAAGAAATCGATGGGCGGCGCTGCGCCGGCCACATCCAAAAAGGCCACGGCGCCGGCGAAGAAGGCGCCCGCTAGGCGCGCACCGGCGAAAAAGCGTGCCTGACTCGCCCGACCCGCTCGCGCGCTACAACGCCAAGCGTGATTTCTCGCGCACCGCCGAGCCGGCGGGGACGCTTGCCCCAGGTCATGGCAATCGCTTCCTTGTCCAGAAACACGACGCCTCGCGGCTGCACTGGGACTTCCGGCTCGAGGTCGATGGCGTGCTCAAGAGCTGGGCGGTAACGCGCGGCCCGAGCCTCGACCCGAACGAGAAGCGGCTCGCGGTGCGTACCGAGGATCACCCGCTTTCCTATGCCGACTTCGAGGGCACGATTCCGGCGGGCGAATATGGCGGCGGCACGGTGATGCTGTGGGACGAGGGCACCTGGGCACCGATCAAGGGCAAGAGCGCGAAGGACCTGGAAAAGGGTCATCTGCATTTCGTGCTCAATGGCCAGCGCATGAAGGGTGAATGGCTGCTCATCCGCCTCAAGCCGCGCGGCAAGGAGGAGGGCGAAAACTGGCTGCTACGCAAGATCGACGACGCCGAGGCGGGCGGCACCGACACGCTGGTCGAGTCGGCGCTGACCAGCGTGACGACCGGGCGGACGATGGCCGAGATCGCCAATACCTCCCCGGCGCGGAGAGGGGGGCCGCGCGCGAAGCGCGTGGTGGAGGGCGCGCGCCGCAAGCGCGGCGTTGGAAAAGCCGTCATGGCACCGGCCTTCCGCAACCCGCAACTGTGTACGCTGGTCGACCATGTACCGCCCGGCAACGCCTGGCTGCACGAGGTCAAATTTGACGGTTACCGCGCGCAGGTCGCGATCGGCGGCGGCAAGGCCAAGGTTTTCACCCGTTCGGGGCTCGACTGGACCGACAAGTTCGCCGGAATCGCCGCCGCAGCAGCGAAACTGCCCGTCGACAGCGCGCTGATCGACGGCGAGATCGTCGCGCTCAAGGACGGCAAACCGGATTTCCCGACGCTCAAGGACGCGATCTCCACCGGCGGCGAGATGACCCTGTTCGCTTTCGACCTGCTGTCGCTCGACGGTGAGGACCTGTCCGCATTGCCCAATATCGTGCGCAAGGAGCGTTTGCGGCCACTGCTCGTCGACGCCGACCCGCACCTCCAGTTCGCCGAGCATATCGTCGGAAAGGGCGAAGCGCTGTTCAGGACGCTGTGCCGCGACGGCTATGAGGGCGTGGTCTCGAAACTCGCCGATGCGCCCTATCGCGGACGACGCACCAGGGCGTGGCTCAAGGTCAAGTGCACGCACCGCCAGGAATTCGTCATTGTCGGCTGGACGCCGAGCGGCAAGACGCGCGGTTTCCGGTCGTTGCTGCTCGGCGTCAACGGTCCCGATGGGCTGATCTATGCCGGCAAGGTCGGCACCGGCTTCGATGCCGCCACGATGGACGATCTGCTGAAGCAGCTGCGGCGGATCGAGCGCAAGGCGCCGACGGTCGATGCGCCGAAGGCGGCGGCGCGCGGCGCGCATTGGGTGTCGCCGACCTTGGTCGCCGAGGTCGCCTTTGCCGAGACGACGCCCGATGGCGTGTTGCGCCATTCGAGCTTTCTCGGCTTGCGCGGCGACAAGCCGGCGCGCGAAGTGGTCGCGGAGAAACCCCAGCCGGCGCCCGGCGTCCCGGAGGTGCAGGTGAAGGTCAGCAATCGCGATCGTCTGGTCTTTCCCGACAGCGAGGTCACCAAGGGCGAACTCGCCGACTATTATGCTGCGCTCGCGCCGCTGATGCTGCCCTGGTGCGCGGCGCGGCCGATCAGCCTGGTGCGCTGCCCGCAGGGGCGCGGCAAGGCGTGCTTCTTCCAGAAGCATGATGCCGGGACGTTCGGCGAGCATGTCCACCATGTACCGATCCGCGAAAAGGATGGGTCGACCGAGCAATATCTCTATGTCGACGATGCCGATGGGCTGGTTGCGTGCGTCCAGATGGGTTCGATCGAGTTTCACGGCTGGGGCTCGACGGTCGCGGCGCTGGAGAAGCCCGACCGGCTGGTGTTCGACCTCGACCCCGATGCCGGGCTTGGCTTCGATGTGGTGAGGAAGGCGGCGGAGGATTTGCGCGATCATCTCGCCGAGATCGGGCTGGCCAGCTTCGCGCTGCTGACGGGCGGCAAGGGTGTCCATGTCGTTGTCCCGCTCACGCCCGCCGCCGAATGGCCGGCGGTCAAGAATTTCGCCGAGCGCTTCGCCCGCGCGCTGGCCCAGGCCGCGCCCGAGCGCTTCGTCGCGACGATGTCCAAGGCACGGCGCAAGGACCGGATCTTCATCGACTGGCTGCGCAATCAGCGCGGCGCCACCGCGATCATGCCCTATTCCGCCCGTGCCCGTGCCGGCGCCCCCGTCGCGGTGCCGGTGTCGTGGACCGAATTGCGCACCCTCGACAGCGCGCATCCCTGGGGCGTGCGCGATCTGGCGAAGCTGGTCGAACATGCCAATGCGCGGGCGTTGCGGGGCTGGGGCGTGGCCGATCAGGTGCTGCCCGACCTGTGAACGCGGGTTTGCCGCGCGTCTTTGCGGGGACCCGGCGGTTAATCCTTGTTGCACCCGCGAAGGGATTGTGGTCGAGTCGTTGGCCCCGAGGGGAGAGATTTGACCACCAGGATGGCAACCGTCGCCGCACCTTCCCCGTTCGACCCCGCGACTAACGCCGCGCGCTGGATCGCCGACTATTGCGCGCGCGAACAGCGTGGCGACGTGCTGTGCGCCGGCCGCGACGATCCGGCCTGGGCTGCGGTGTTCGAGGAAATCGCGGCGATCGCCGGCGACGATCTCGGCAATGCGCGCGAGCGCGTGCAGCGCCACGCCGCCGATATCGGCACGGGTTTCCGCATCATTGGCGAGAATGAGGAACGCCCCTGGCCGCTTTCGCCGGTCCCGCTGCTGATCGAGACGGACGAATGGGCCGGTATCGCTGCCGGCATCCGCCAGCGTGCCGAACTGCTCGAAACGATTCTCGCCGACCTCTACAGCGACGCCACGCTGGTCGAGCGCGGGCATATCCCCGCGGCGCTGCTCGGCGGCAGCCCCTTCTATCTGCGGCCGCTCGGCGGGCTGGTGCCGCCCGGTGGACATCATCTGCACTTCATCGCGGTCGATCTCGGGCGCGGGCCGAGCGGCGAATGGCGCGTACTTGCCGATCATCTGCGCGCGCCGGCGGGCGCCGGCTATGCGCTGGAAAACCGCCTCGCCATCTCGCGCGGGCTGGGCAGCCTGCAGGGCCGGCTCAACATCGATCGTCACGCACCGTTCTTCGCCGCCTTCCGCGCCGGCCTTGCCGCCGCGTGTCGCCGCAGCGATCCCCGCATCGGCCTGCTCACGCCCGGCCGGCTCAACCCGAGCTACCCCGAACAGGCGCATCTCGCCCGCTATCTCGGGCTGCTGCTGGTCGAGGGCGACGATCTCGCCGCGCTGGAGGACAAGCTCTATGTCCGCACGATCGGCGGACTGAAACGCATCGACGCGTTATGGAACCGGCTCGATCCGCGGCTGCTCGACCCGCTCGCGCTCGATTCGCATTCAAGCATCGGCGTGCCGGGGCTGATCGACGCGGTCGCCGCAGGCGATGTCGTCGTCGCCAACATGCCGGGCGTCGGTGTGCTCGAATCGCCGGCATTCGGCGCCTTCCTGCCGCGTCTCGCGACGCGCCTGCTCGGTACCGACCTGCTCCTGCCCAACATCGCGACCTGGTGGTGCGGCGGCGATGCCGAGCGCGCGCATGTCGTCGAGGATTTCGACCAGATGCTGATCGGCCCCGCCTTCGGCGTCGCGCCGCTCGGCCTGCCGGGCAATGCGCCGGTCCATGGATCGGAGATCACCGGCGAAGCGCGTGCCGCATTGTTCGCCGATCTGGCGCGCCGGCCGCAGGATTATGTCGGGCAGGAGATCGTCCGCCTCTCGACCATGCCGGTGGTCGCTGGTGACCAGCTCGTCGCGCGGCCCTTCACGTTGCGCGTGTTCGCTGCGCGCGGTGCCGATGGCGGCTGGACCGTGCTCCCCGGTGGCCTCGCCCGGATCGGCGAGCATGCCGATGATCGCGCCGCGCTGATCGGCGACGGCAACTGGTCGGCCGACGTCGCGGTCCATGGCGGCGCCTCGGTCGACCATGTCTCGCTGCTGCCGCCGCCCGATACGCTGCACGTCCGGCGCAATCCCGGCACGCTGCCGAGCCGCGTCGCTGACAATTTCTTCTGGCTCGGCCGCTATCTCGAGCGCGGCGAGGCGCAGCTCGGCGTCATCCGTGTGATGCTCGGCAATTCGATCGACGTCGACGCCGGCGCCGCGCTCGCGCTCGATACGGTCGGGCGACTGGTTGGGCTGATCGTCGCGGCCGGCGGCGCGCCGCACCCGCCGTCGCTGCACCGCGCCGACCTTGCCGCCTTCGCGCGCGCCGCGCTGGAGGGGGAGGACAGCCACAGCGTGCGCGCGATCAATCGTATCGCGCGCGGCATCGGCAAGGGCTCGCGTGATCGCCTCGCCGCCGACATGGTCCATCTGCTCGACGCGCCCTTCCCGACGCGCGGCGGGCTGCTCGATCGCACCGGCACGCTGCAGCGCCGCTACGCCGCACTGTCGGGTCTCTCGGCCGAGCATATGGGCCGCACCGCGGCGTGGCGTTTCCTGGATATGGGCCGCCGCGTCGAGCGTGCCGCGACGATGGCGCGCAAGCTGCGCAGCTTCGGCATGCCGCAGGCGAGCGGCGACGATCTGTCGACCCTGCTCGATCTTGCCGACAGCCAGATCAGCTATCGCCAGCGCTATCTCACCGGCGTCGCGCGCGTACCGGTCGTCGACCTGCTCGCGCTCGATCCCGGCAATCCGCGCTCGGTCGCCTTTCAGGTCGAACGGATCCACGAACATCTCGCCGCGCTGCCGGTGCTCGGCGACGACGGCATGGACGAACCGCAACAGGCGCAGGCCGCCGCGCTCACCGCGCTGCTCGCCGCGTCCAGTGCCGCGACGCTCGATGAAGCGCTGCTGGGCGAGGTCGAGCGCAGGCTCTACGGCCTGTCGGACGCGATCGCGCACCGCTATTTTCTGCAAGGCGCGGAACCGTTGCGGGCCGGCGGGCTTACGCTGGCATGAGCATGTTGCTGTGATCTACGACATCCGCCACGTCACCAGGTTCGACTATGGCGGCGCGGTCAAGTTCGCGCGCTGCAATTTGCGGCTCAAGCCGATCATCTGGTCGGGCCAGATGCTCGAACGCTATCGCCTGACGATCGCGCCATCGGGCCGCACCTATCCCGCGCGCGCCGAGGCCGGGCTCGCCAACGTCACCCGGCTGGTGATCGAGGAGCCGGTGCGCCAGCTGACGATCGAGAGCGTCTCGCGGCTCGTCGTCGACCGGCTCGTGCCGGTGCCGTCGCCCGACGATCCGACACTGGGCGAAATCGCCGCCGCCGCGTGCGCGAGTCGCGACCCGTCGCCCGCCGGAGCGGCCAATTACCTGTTCCCCTCGCCGCTGATCCCGCTCGACCGCGAGATCGCAGCCTGGTGCGCGCAGGAACTCGACCCCGACCGGCCGTGCCTCGAGGCGGCGATCGCGCTGGCGCGGCGTATCCAGGCCGAATTCACCTTTGACGCCGAGGCGACCCTGGTCGACACGCCGCCGCACGAGGCGTTCGTCAAGCGTGGCGGGGTATGCCAGGATTTCGCGCAGATCATGATCACCGGGCTGCGCGCCGCGGGCCTGCCCGCCGCCTATGCCTCGGGCTATATCCGCACCATCCCGCCACCGGGCCAGCCGCGCCTGGTCGGCGCCGATGCGACCCATGCCTGGGTGTTGCTGTGGTGCGGGGCGGCGCGCGGCTGGGTCGGCGTCGATCCGACCAACGGCATCTGGATGGCGGGCGACCATATCGTCATGGCGATCGGCCGCGACTATGGCGAGATCGCGCCGATCGACGGCGTGCTGCTCGGCGCCGGCGGGCAGAAGATGACGGTGTCGGTCGATGTTGCGCCGCTCGAGGAAGTCGCGGCATAGACGGCGGATAAAGATCGCGTCGGGGTCGGCGCGACGAAGGGCGGGGAGAAAGCCGTGAAGACGCGCATCACCGAGTTGTTCGGTATCGAACATCCGATCATCCAGGGCGGCATGCATTATGTCGGTTTCGCCGAGCTGGCGGCGGCGGTGTCCAATGCCGGCGGGCTCGGCATCATCACCGGGCTGACGCAGCGCACGCCGGCCGATCTCGCCAACGAAATCGCGCGCTGCCGCGACATGACCGACAAGCCGTTCGGCGTGAACCTCACCTTCCTGCCGATCGTCAACACGCCCGATTATCCCGGCTATGTCCGCGCGATCATCGAGGGCGGCGTCAAGGCGGTCGAGACGGCGGGCAACAACCCGGTCGCCGTGCTGCCCTATCTCAAGGATGCCGGGATCAAGGTGATCCACAAATGCACCTCGGTGCGCCACAGCCTCAAGGCTCAGTCGATCGGCTGCGACGCGGTGTCGGTCGATGGCTTCGAATGCGGCGGGCATCCCGGCGAGGACGACGTGCCCAATTTCATCCTGCTGCCGCGCGCCGCCGAAGAGCTCGACATCCCCTTCGTCGCGAGCGGCGGCATGGCCGACGGGCGCAGCCTCGTCGCCGCGCTGGCGCTGGGCGCGGAGGGCATCAACATGGGTACGCGCTTCATCGCCACGCAGGAGGCGCCGGTTCACGACAAGGTCAAGCAGGCGCTGGTGGCGGCATCGGAGCTCGACACGCGCCTGGTGATGCGCTCGTTGCGCAACACCGAACGCGTGCTCAACAACGCCGCGGTGGAGCGGCTGATCGAAAAGGAGCGCGCGCTCGGTGCCGACCTCCAGTTCGCCGACATCATCGAGGAAGTCGCCGGGGTCTATCCGCGCATCATGAAGGAAGGCGACATGGATGCCGGCGCGTGGAGCTGCGGCATGGTCGCCGGGCTGATCCACGACATCCCGACCTGCCGCGAACTGATCGACCGGATCATGGCGCAGGCCGAGGCGATCATCCGCCAGCGGCTGGCGGGAATGCTGGGGTAGACCTCGCCGCCGGGCTGGGCATCCTGAGGTTCGGCGGGCAGGGATCGATCGCCGTTACGGCAAGTCCATCCACTCACCTTCGCCACCGATCGGATCGGCTGGCGGGATCGGCGTCATGCGCGGCAGGTCGGTGGCCATCGCGCCGCGCTGGCGCGGGTCGAGCAGTCGCCGTGACAGGCTTTCCGCCCAGTCTTGATCCGCCGCGTCACCACTCCGCCGCGCCAGCAATGTGCCGAGTCGCTGCAACCGCGCGTCGATCATCGCGGAGACATCGGACGTTGTCGCCTTGTTCGCCGCGACCTGCGCTAGCTTGACGATCGTCCGCTCCGCGATGCGCCGGGTCAGTGCGTCGCCGCGCGCCGGTATGGTCCTGGCGATGACGGCGTCGAGCAACTCTTCCACGCCGAGCGCCTGCGGATCGACGCCATGCTGCGCCGCGACGCGGGCCAGCCGGGGTGGCGAGAGCAAGGCGTTGAGGGTGATTTCCACAGCGGCGTCGGCCGCGACCAGCGGATCGAAGATCGGGCTGGCATGGCCAGCGAATATCTCGATGTCGAACTGCCGATTGTCGCTGCCATTGGCAGCCGCCGAAAGCAGCGGCACGAGCCGGTCAGGCACGCGCAACGCCGTCGGCGAGAGCGTCTGCAATATCGCCTCCAGCGCGGCCCGCTGCCTGGCGGGGGACACCGGCGGAGCAGCCTCATGGCCATCGCCATTGACGGCATAGCTGAATTCCGCGCCGCCGATCGCCTTGGCGGTGGCGACGACCTCGTAACGGTGCAGCAACCACAGCGGCACGAAGCGGCGACGGAGATTCGCGACCGGTTCGCCGGGCGCGAGTGCACCCAGCCCGAACTGCGCGATGGCGGCGGCGCGCACGTCGAGCATGCGCCGCAGCTCGGCGGTAGGATCGGCGCCATCGTCCCACAGGCCGCCCCATGGCTGCGCGGTGTCGGGCGAGCGCGCATTGTCGTCCTCGACATAGCGCATGCCGGCGGCGACCACCGCGCGCGCCTTGGCATCGGCCGCGGCCTGGCGATCGGCGCCCGACACCGGCTCGCCGTACAGCCAGTCGACGGTCGCCATGTCCCACGCGCCGAGCCCGACGCCATAGGCGTCCGACAGATCGGGCTTGCCGCCGACCAGGCCGATGCGCGGCGCGGGATAGTCCATCACCGAAGCGCGATCCTGCGTGCTGGCGGCGAAATTGTGCGCGAAGCCGAGCGAATGGCCGACTTCGTGTGCGGCAAGCTGGCGCAGCCGGGCGAGCGCGACGCGGACCGGATCATTGGCGCCGCCGGTGTTGAGCTTGTCGGCGCCGACCAGCGCCTGGAAAATCTGGATATCCTGCCGTGCGCGCAGCGATCCGAGCACGACCATGCCCTTGACGATCTCGCCGGTGCGCGGATCGACGATCTCCTGCCCATATGACCAGCCGCGCGTCGCGCGATCGTCCCAATTGACGATGTTGTAGCGGACGTCGAGCGGGTCGACATCGTCGGGCAGCACCTTGACCTGAAAGGCGTCGATATAGCCGGCCGCCTCGAACGCCTTGGCCCACCAGCCAACGCCATCGACCAATGCCGAGCGGATCGGTTCGGGCGCGCGATTGTCGACATAGAAGACGATCGGCTTGCGCACCCGCGAGCGTGCCGCCGTCGGATCGAGCTTGTCCAGCCGGAACCGATTGGCATAGTCGCGCACGACATCCTCGCCGAGCGGCGCGCCGAACGCCAATGTCTGTGTCGAAAAGCCGCCGATGCGCTGATCGAAGGCGCGCGGCACGAAGCCGGGGCCGGGCAAGCGCACGAAGCTGTGATGGACCGTGAAGCTGACCTGATGGGCGTCGGGCGCGATATTCTTGACCTCGGCACCGGGCTGGTCGGAGACATAGGTCTGCACCGCATCGACCTCGATATTGTCGGGGAAGGCCTTGAGCGAGCCGGGATCGGTGGCGCTCAATTTTTCGGCGAGCTTGAAGCCCTTGCCTTGTCCCTGCGCATCGCCGGTGCCGAAATTGTCGCCGCTCTGGTCGAGCGAGGTGGCGATGCCGAGCGTGTCCGACGTGAGAAAGCCGGCGATGTCGACCAGCATGCTGCCGTCGGCGCGGGTCTCGGCGATATCGCCGAGCCATACCGTCGAGATCGCGAAATCGCCGCTGCCGACGGGGTCGGACGCCGCTGCTCCATGTGCGCGGTAGCGCGGATTTTCGAACTGGATCGCGAGCTTCTTGCCGATGTGGCGAAAGGCGATGATCCGCGTCGCGCCGATCCGGCCGCGATCGAGGAAGGTCGGCGCGGCGCCAAGCCCGGTGCGCAACGCGACGGAATAGAGAAAGCGTGCCGCCACGCCATCCGCGCCAGGCGGCGGCAGTGTCAGCAGGATCTTGTTGTCCCTGGGATCGGCCTGGACGGGAAGCAATGTCGCGGGCGCCGCCTGGGCGGCAACGGGTGCGTGCGTCCGAACCGGAGCCTCGGCGAATGCCGCCGATGGCAGGACCAGCGCGAGCGCAAGCGCCAACCGCGAAACCATCTGCCGCACCCCGTGTTCCCCGACCATCGCCTTCGGTTTAGTCGCGTTGGCGGCAACTTCAAGCGCCGCACGCCGCGTCGCAGCATTGTAAACCACATCGCGCAGAAGGTTTGCACTCGCCTCTTCGATCCCCCACATAGCGGCAAGACTCATCAATCGGGGCAATAATGGCCGATCCGTATCAAATTCTGGGTGTGGCGCGCACCGCGACCGAGGCGGAGATCAAGAAGGCGTACCGCAAGCTCGCCAAGGAACTCCATCCCGACAAGAACAAGGACAATCCCAAGGCGACCGAGAAGTTCAGCCAGGCTACCAACGCCTATGATCTGCTGACCGACAAGGACAAGCGCGCGCGCTTCGACCGTGGCGAGATCGACGGCGACGGCAATCCCGCCTCGCCGTTCGGCTTCGGTGCCGGGCAGGGTGGTTTCGGCGGTGGCGCCGGGGGCTTCCGTCCCAATCCCGGCGGGGGTGCGGCCGGCTTCGATTTCGAGGGCGCGCCCGATCTCAGCGACGTGTTCGAAGGGCTGTTTTCGGGCGGCGGCGCCCGGGGGGGCGGCTTCACCGGCGGCTTCGGCGGTTTCGGGCGACGCCAGCCGCAGCCCAAGGGTGCCAATGTCGCCTATCGGCTCAACGTGCCGTTCGTCGAGGCCGCGACCTTGAAACCGCAGCGCGTTACGCTCGCCGACGGCAAGCCGATCGACCTCAAACTTCCCGCTAACCTCGAAAACGGCACGCAGATGCGGCTCGCCGGCAAGGGTCAGGTCGGGCCCGGCGGTGCGGGTGACGGTATCGTCACGATCAACATCCAGCCGCACCGCTTCTTCACCCGCGACGGTGACGATGTGCGACTCGATCTGCCGATCACCCTCGCCGAGGCGGTGCTCGGCGCCAGCGTCAAGGTGCCGACGGTCGAAGGCGCGGTGATGCTGACGGTGCCCAAGGGCACCAACTCGGGCAAGGTCCTGCGGCTGCGCGGCCGCGGTTTCCACAAGAAGGACGGTGGCAAGGACGGCGCTCGCGGCGACCAGCTCGTCACGCTGATGGTCGACCTGCCGGCCGACGACGCGGCGCTGACCGAGTTCGTGCAGGGCTGGCCCGGCCGCGACAAGGGGAACCCGCGCGGCAATCTTGGGGTCTAGCCGCTGATGCAGGACGCTTCGCCGCAATCCCCCGAGGAACGGGCGAAGCACCCCGAGCATGCGGCGATGCCGGGGCACCCGACCGGCTGGATGGCACCGGCCAGCATCAGCTGGGCGGTCACCCGCCGTGTCGTGGTCGGCGTGTTCAGCAACGGCTTCATCTATGCCGGCAACCTTGCCTATCTCGCGCTGCTCACGGTGTTTCCCTTCTTCATCCTGGCGGCGGCGATCGCCTCGCTGTTCGGGCAGCGCGCCGATGTGGCCGAGGCGGTCAGCGGCTTTCTGCACGCGCTGCCGCCGGAGGTCGCGCAGCTCTTGCGCAAGCCGATCGCCGACGTGCTCGCCGCGCGCACTGGCGGGCTGTTGTGGCTCGGCGCGCTGATCGGTCTGTGGACCGTCGGCAGTTTCGTCGAGACGCTGCGCGACATCTTCCGCCGCGCTTATGGCGTGACCTTCAGTCGGCCCTTCTGGCACTATCGGCTCGGCTCGATGCTGGTGATCGTCGTGTCGGTGATCCTCGCGCTCGCTTCGCTGCTGCTGCAGGGCGTGCTGCTCGGCGTGCAGGAATTCATCTACCGCATGCTGCCCTGGGCATCCGACCTGGCGGGCCTGATCGGGCTGTCGCGGCTGGTGCCGGGCGTGGTGATGTTCGGCGCTCTCTACGCGCTGTTCTATTCGGTCACACCGTCCAAATATCGCTATAGCCGCTGCCGCAAATGGCCGGGCGCGCTGTTCACGACCTTGTGGTGGGTCAGCGCGACCGCGTTGCTGCCGGTGATCCTGGCGCGCGTCGGGCGCTACGATCTGACCTATGGCTCGCTCGCCGGGGTGATCGTCGCGTTGCTGTTCTTCTACATCGTCGGCCTCGGGCTGACGATCGGTGCTGAACTCAACGCGGCACTGGCGGAAGCCGACCCGGACAGGGTAGAGGGACGCAACAAATTGCAAGGGACGACGGCGTGACGGGTTTGATGGCAGGAAAACGCGGGCTTATCATGGGGCTCGCCAATGATCGCTCGCTGGCCTGGGGGATTGCGAAGAAGCTCTCCGAAGCGGGCGCGGAACTGGCGTTCAGCTACCAGGGCGAGGCGATGGAAAAGCGCGTGCGCCCGCTCGCTGAACAACTCGGCGTCGCGCGCCTGTTCGAGTGCGACGTGTCCGACATGACCGCGCTCGATGTGACCTTCGCCAACCTTGCCGCGGAGTGGCCGACGATCGACTTTGTCGTCCATGCGATCGGCTTTTCCGACAAGAACGAGCTGCGTGGCGGCTATGTCGACACGAGCCTCGAAAACTTCCTGATGACGATGAACATCTCGGTCTATTCTTTCGTCGCGGTGTGCAAGCGCGCGGCGGCGATGATGCCAAATGGCGGGTCGCTGCTGACGCTGAGCTATTACGGCGCCGAAAAGGTCATCCCGCACTACAACGTCATGGGCGTGGCCAAGGCCGCGCTCGAAACCAGCGTGCAATATCTCGCGGTCGATCTTGGTCGCGACAATATCCGCGTCAACGCCATCTCGGCCGGCCCGATCAAGACCCTCGCCGCCTCGGGCATCGGCGACTTCCGCCTGATCCTGAAGTGGAACGAGCTCAACAGCCCGCTCAAACGTAACGTCACGATCGAGGATGTCGGCGGCGCTGGCCTCTACCTGCTCAGCGACCTGGCGAGCGGCGTCACCGGCGAGACGCATCATGTCGACGCCGGCTACAACGTCATCGGCATGAAGGCCGAGGACGCGCCGGATATCGCGCTGGTATAAGCCAAGTCGGGCGCGCGACGCTAACCTCGCTCTCCCGACGGTGCTAGGCGCGGAGCCGTATCTCGCGCTCGGCCAGGTCGTTGCGATAGGGCGCGATGCCGCCGCCCGCACGCTTGATCGCACATAGGGCCTGATCGGCCTGCGCCATCAGTCGGTCCAGGTCATGGCCCCCGGTCGTCGACAGCGCATAGCCGATGCTGGTGCCGATCACGACCTCGTGCTCCTCGATCGAATAGGGCTGGGCGATGGCGCGGGCGATGCGGCGCGCAAGCAGTTCCGCCTCGCCGGCATGGGCGAGGTTGGTCTGGACGACGACGAACTCGTCGCCGCCAAGCCGGGCGGCGAAATCATTGTGCCGCAACAGTGCCTGCAGGCGGCCTGAAACCGCCTTGAGCAGCGCGTCGCCGGCCGGATGGCCGTAACGGTCGTTGACTGGCTTGAAACGATCGAGATCGAGGCAATGCACCGCGATCATGCCCTGCCCACCACTTGCCTGAACGGCGTCCTGGAAGCGTTCGCGCAGCGATAGGCGATTGGGCAGGCTGGTCAGGTGATCCGATCGGGCGAGCGTGGCGAACAGCCGACGCATCGTTACCTGTTGTGCCGTCAGGCGATAGCGCAACAGCATGCTCTGCACGCCGCCGCCAAGGAACAGGGCGAGCAGGATGCCCGCGCCGCGATAGATCAGATCGGAACAGGACAGCGCGACGATCACTGTCGGCACGATCGCGACCAGCACGCTCGGCACGCTGATCCATGGCCTGAGCGAGAGGCCGGCGGCGACGCCGGCGCCATAGCCGAACAGCAGCCCGACGATCAGCATGTGCGCCGCCGGGCTTGCGACGAGGAACCCGCGCGCGCCGAACGCGCCAAGCATGAGCGCGAAGCTGAAATAGGCAATCGTATAGCGTCGCTCGAAATGACGCGCATCGGCGACGGTCAGCCCGTCGTCGGTCAGGCGCTTGCGGTGCAGCAGCAATATGGCGAGCCGGCACAGTGCGGCGAGCGAGCCGGCAATGGTGATGGCGAGCAGCGCGTCATCATGCGCGTCGCGCGTGACGATCAAGCCGACACCGGCAAAGCACGCCGTCATGATCATCGTCGGCAACAAAGTCGATGCCAGGCTGGCGACCAGCTCGGTATAGGTCGCTTCGGGCAGGTGTCCGCTTCCCTGATTCACGCTTGGACGCCTTGTTTCAAAGAAGTGCAGCATCGTCCGAAACGGTTAAGAAATGCGCGGCGAAAAGTGCCGGCCGCCTCGGTAATAATACGTGGCCCGGAGGGGTGCGCGCCATTGAGCGTCGCGCCGGGGAAGCCCGCGCCGCGAGACATGATCGCGAAGCTTGGGGGGTAACCCCGCAAGCGCTTCGCCACGGGTCAGGCCGCGCGCAGCGCCCCCGACGGCACAGGGAACACCTCACCCAGCCGCTCAACCACCCGCGTTCCCGCCGGAAACGGGCTCTGGCCGGCCGCCGCGCAGCCGAGAAACGCCATCGCGCATGCCGAGGCGCAGTCATGGTCGGTCATCGCGTCGCCGACGAACAGGCAACGCTCGCGGGACAATCCCTCGGCTGTCAATATCTCCTCGACGATGACGTGCTTCTTCTGCGGCGCCCCCCGCGCCGAGGCGAAGAAGCCGCGCAGCCCCTTGCGCTCGACGATGATCTGCAACTCGTCGTGCGGCGTTCCCGAGACGATGTGCGCCGGCACGCCGCACTCCAGCAGCAGCGCCAGCACCTCGGGCACGTCGGGCAGCAGCGGGCTCGCCACCACCTCGTCGAGGACGATGTCCGACAGCCGGTCGCACCATTCGGCAATCTCGACCGGCGTCAGTTCGATGCCGAGCAGTTCGCGGTGGAATTTGGGGATCTTGTCGAAACGCGTCTCACCGGGGACGGCGCGCTGATAGGCCATCACCGCTGCGCGCACCGCAGGGCCGAAGTCGCGGTACAGCTCGCCGAACGCCATGATCTTGGCATCGACCGAGTCGGCGATCACCCCGTCGAAATCGAAGAAGATCGCGTCATATCGCGATGGGAAGCGGATGGGCATCGCGGCTCCAGTCGATCAGCGTGGCAGGGTCGACCGCGTCGAGATGGTCCTCGGCATAGACGGCGTGCAGCGCGCGGGCGATGCGGTAATCCTCGATATAGTCGATATCGACCCCGGCGAGCTTCGACAGCCGCGCCATCACCGGCGTGTCGCCGAGGAAATATTCGCGCCGCAATATCTCGCGCTTGGCGCACATATAGATGCTGTTGGTGACCTTGAACCAGTCGGGCAGTTCCTGCGAGATCGTGTGGTCGCGCGTCGCCTGGTAGTTGAGCGAGCGCCCTTCCGCCCAGAAATATTCCTTGAGCAGGTTCACGCCGAGCAGCGAATCGTGTTCGCCGTCGATCACCGCGTCGTGATAGGCGCGGAAGCAGTCGAGATATTCCTGCGGCGCCATCAGCGGGCAGACCACGGTGCACCAGGCGATATGGGCGTGCGGGATGTCGCGGACGATGCCGGTGATCACGTCGCGGAACGGCGCGACATGGTCGCGCGCCAGCCGTATCGCGCGCTTGTGCCGCGAGACGCCGAAGCGATCGGCGATGGCGAGAAAATCGTCATCCTCCGAACTCAGATAGATGCGCGCCGGGTCGATCACCTTGACCAGTTGGGCGAGCTTCCACGCGATCAGCGAGTCCTCGTCGCCGAACGGCAGCATCGACTTGTTGGCGATACGCGAGCTGCCGCGCCGCACCGGCACGACGACGGCGAGATCATACATGGCTTGTGGCTCCCTGATGGTGGCGAAGGTTCATGCCGCCGCCCTGACGTCGTGGCGTGCGGTCCAGCGTAGCGGGTCGATCGGACGCGTGATGCGCGCGGCAATCGCGGCGGCGCTGAGGTCGGCGTCGGCCGGGTCGAAAGTGCGGTCGAGCAGGTGCAGCGCGAACCAGCTCAGCGCGTCGGCGGGGTCCGCGCGCCGCGCTGTGCCGTTGCGCAACGCGGCGGCGAAGGGCGCGAACGCGTCATAGGCGTGCATCCAGCCACCGGTGCGAAAGCGCGACAGGCGCAGCATGGGGGTGCCGAAAAAGGCGCAGCCGGAAAAGCTCTTCGAATTGCCCACGACCATGCCGTCGCAATGCCGCGCGAGCTGCATCGTCGCGTCGCCCGGTGCACCGGTCGCGCGAACGAGGCGAACCTTGCCGCCGTGCGCCGCGATCGCCGCCAGCAGCGCATCATTGTCGCAATGCATCTCGTTGAGCGGGTGGTTGGTGACCGCGAGCACGCTGTCTTCGTCGAGCTGGTCGGCGAGCTGATGTACCAGCGCGATATTGTCGGCGAAGACATTGTGCTGCCCGAAAAACATTTCGGGATGCTCATATTCGAGCGGCAGCGCGATCAGCCGCTTGTCGCACGGCAGCCCGGCGGCGGCGAGAAAGGCGTCGCGATCGGCGTGTGCGAAGCCGGCACGCGCGGTGTCCCACTCCGGCCGGAACGCCGCGTCGAGCCGCGTGCGGATCGCCGGGTCGAGCGTCGGCATCAGCGCATGATCGAACAGCGTCTCGGATAGCCACACCAGCGTCGGGGCGGTGGCGAAGGGTGGCGCGCCGCCCTCCATGATGAAACGCACCATCCCGGGAAAGCGTGCCGCGCTGTCGAGGTCGGCGCTGCGGCACAGGGTGATGTCGGCATCGATCGCGTTGACCAGCGCGAGCAGCTCCTGCTCGTCCGCCGCCGAAACGCGCAGGCCGGGATGGTCGTCGCCGTCGAGAATATACCAGTCGACCGTGTCGAGATCCGAACAGCCGCCCAGCTGCTCCGGACCGATCCCCGTGCCGCGCCATAGCGGCGGCACCAGCACGCTGACCCGCGCATCGCTGGCGGCGGCGCGGATCAGCGGTGCGACGATGTTGTCGAACCACCACGGCGTCACCACCGGCAGATAGAAAAGGACGTGCATTGCCTCCCGATCCGCGACGGCGATGATCGGCAAAACCCCCGCAGCCGTCGTCGCGGCGGGTATCGATCCACCATGGTTAAGATCGCGCTAACCACCCTGCGCTGGACAAATGCGCGTCCGGCGGGAAGAGAGCGGGAATGAGCCTCAACAGCTTCGGCCACGTCTTTCGTTTCACCACCTGGGGTGAGTCGCACGGACCCGCGATCGGGGCCGTGGTCGATGGCTGCCCGCCGGGGCTCGCGCTGAGCGAGGCTGACATCCAGCCCTTCCTCGACCAGCGCCGGCCCGGCACCTCGCGCTTTACGACGCAGCGCCAGGAGCCCGATCAGGTACGCATTTTGTCAGGGGTCTTCGAGGGCAAAACGACCGGCACGCCGATCAGCCTGATGATCGAAAATGTCGACCAAAGATCAAAGGATTACAGCGAGGTCGCGCTGGCTTATCGCCCCGGTCATGCCGATTACGCCTATGACGCCAAATACGGCTTTCGCGACTATCGCGGCGGCGGTCGGTCGTCGGCGCGCGAGACCGCGTCGCGGGTCGCGGCGGGAGCGGTCGCGCGGCTGGTCATTCCGCAGGTGCGGGTGCGGGCATGGGTCGAGGCGATCGGCGGCGATATGATCGACCCGGCCAATTTCGATATCGATCAGATCGACGCCAACCCGTTCTTCTGCCCCGATGCCGAAGCCGCGGCGCGCTGGGAGGCCTTGGTCGATGGCGCGCGCAAGGCGGGTTCATCGCTCGGCGCGGTCATCGCGTGCGAGGCGACCGGCGTGCCGGCAGGCTGGGGGGCGCCGCTCTATGCCAAGCTCGATGCCGAACTGGCCAGCGCGTGCATGAGCATCAATGCCGTCAAGGGCGTCGAGATTGGCGACGGCTTCGAGGCGGCGCGGCTACGCGGCGAGGACAATGCCGATGCGATGCGTCCCGGCGCCGATGGCCCCGAATTCCTCGCCAACCATGCCGGCGGCATCGCGGGCGGCATCGCCACCGGGCAGCCGATCCGCGTGCGCGTCGCGTTCAAGCCGACCAGCTCGATCCTGACCCCGGTCGAGACGATCACGTGCGGGGGCGAAGCGACCGAGATCATGACCAGGGGCCGCCATGATCCCTGTGTCGGCATTCGCGGTGCACCGGTGGTGGAGGCGATGGTCGCGCTGGTACTCGCCGACCAGGCACTCTTGCATCGCGCCCAGTGCGGATGAGGCGCGCGGCGCGATACGCTCGGAATGATGCCTATCGGCGACGGGATGTGATCCGGTGACGGGGCTGTGACGGTTGGGCTGGTGGTCGCCATGACGGGTTGCCGTCAAAATTGCCCGACTCGTCCAGAAGCCGTTGCAAACCTGCGACAAGCGGTGCGCCTTTCGGCGTGCCTGGGGCGTTGCCCGCGAACCTGACAGTCAGGTGAGTGGGAGATTATTCATGAAAATCAAACCAGTGATCCTTACCGGTGCGGGTGTCGTGTTGCTCGGTTTCTCGGGGGCTGCGCTGTCGCAGACCACCCCGGCGCCGGCCCAGCAGACGCCCATGCAGACGACCCCAGTGCCGCCATCCGATCCGGCGACGACAGCCACCACGCCGAGCGCCACGCAGGACAGCGCGACCCCCGATGCGCAGGCCAGCCCGACGCCAGACCCCAGCGCGGCGGCGACCAGCGAGACCACCAACCCCAGTGCGACGGCGACCAGCGACAGTATGTCGACCGGCAAGAAGAAAAAGAAGAAGCCCTCCTGAGAGGAGGGACGCCAACGCCGGCTGACGCTTGCCCCCTTTCGGGCGTCAGTCGGCGAAGGGGTCGCGGACGAGGATGGTGTCGTCGCGCTGCGGGCTGGTCGAGACCAGCGCCACCGGGCAGCGAATCAATTCCTCGATGCGGCGAATATATTTGATCGCCTGGGCCGGCAGATCGGCCCAGCTTCGCGCGCCGGCAGTCGATTCGGACCAGCCGGGCATCGCCTCATAGACCGGCTCGACCGCTTCCTGGTCGGCGGCGTGTGACGGGAAATAGTCGATCGTCTCGCCGCGCAGCCGGTAACCGGTGCAGATCCGCACCTCATCCATGCCGTCGAGTACGTCGATCTTGGTCAGCGCGATGCCGGTGATGCCGCCGACCGCCGCCGACTGCCGCACGAGCACCGCATCGAACCAGCCGCAACGGCGCTTGCGCCCGGTCACAGTGCCGAATTCATGCCCGCGCGCGCCAAGACCCTCGCCGATCGCGTCGTCGAGTTCGGTCGGGAATGGGCCGGATCCCACCCGCGTCGTATAGGCCTTGGCGATCCCCAGCACGAAACCGACCGCGCTCGGCCCGAGGCCCGAGCCCGCCGCCGCCGTGCCCGAAACGGTATTGGACGAGGTGACGAACGGATAGGTGCCATGGTCGACGTCGAGCAGCACGCCCTGCGCGCCCTCGAACAGGATGCGCTTGCCCCGTGACCGCGCTTCGTTGAGCATCCGCCACGCCGGCGTGGCGAAGGCCAGCACGAAGCCGGCGATATCGCGCAGCTCGGCAATCAGCGCGGCGCGGTCGATCGGTGGCTCGCCGAAGCCGGCGCGCAGCGCATCGTGATGCGCCGTCAGCCGGTCGAGCTGCGCGTCGAGCGCGTCGAGATGGGCGAGATCGCACACGCGGATCGCGCGCCGGCCGACCTTGTCCTCATAGGCCGGGCCGATGCCGCGCCGCGTCGTGCCGATCTTGCCCGCGCCCGAGGCATCCTCGCGCAGCGCGTCGAGGTCACGGTGAAAGGGCAGGATCAGCGCGCAATTGTCGGCGATCATCAGCGTGTCGGGGGTGATCGTCACGCCCTGGCCGCGCAGCTTCTCGACCTCGGCCTTGAGCGCCCAGGGATCGAGCACCACGCCGTTGCCGATCACCGACGGCGTGCCGCGCACGATGCCCGACGGCAGCAGTGACAGCTTGTAGACCGCATCGCCGACGACGAGCGTATGGCCGGCATTGTGCCCGCCCTGGAAGCGCACGACGATGTCGGCCCGCTCGGCGAGCCAGTCGACGATCTTGCCCTTGCCCTCATCGCCCCATTGGGCGCCGATTACCGCTACGTTGGCCATGCAATATTCCTACACTTTATCGCGTTGAAACTGTTGACGTGCGTCCCTCCCCAGCAGGAGAGGGACCAAGAACCGGGCCGCCCCAACAACCGTCACCCTGAACTTGTTTCAGGGTCCATGCGCGATCGATACTCAAGAAGAGCGTCGCTGCTGGTTCCAATGACCGCGCATGGATGCTGAAACAAGTTCAGCATGACGATCTCTTGTGAGGCGCCCTCTCAGGCATGAGCTTGCTCTCTGTTCCGTCTCAAAGCGCCTTCGCCGCGCCACCGATCAAAATATGCGTGCAGAGCTGTGCCTCGGGCGTGTCACCCGCTTCGAGCGCGGCGACGGTGACCCAGCCGGCCGCGCGCATCCGCACCGCCTCGGCCGGATCGCTGCCGAAGGGGACGAACAGCCGGCGGCGCTCGGCCTCGACCAGCCCGGCGGCGAGGATCGGGTCGAGATAGAGCGAAAAGCCAACCGCGGCTTCCTCGCTGCCATCCTCATGGACGATGGTATAGCTGCCGCCGCGGCCGATCTCGCCGCGCGCGCCCTCGGCGAACAGCGAGAAGCCGAGCCAGGTCTGATATTCGAAGCCGTGGCGCTCGGTCGGGTCGAGCGTCAACGATACGCCCGTCAGCCCTTCAGCAAGCGCCCATAGTCCGTCGAGCCGCGAGGTCAGCGCGCCGCCGACATCGAAGCGGCACAGCCGGTCGTGCGCGGCTGCGAACGGTCCGGCGGCCTCGATCAGCGGGAGATAGTCGGGCGCGATCTCGGCGACGGCGCCGGCATCCTTGGCATCGAGCCGGTCCTTGAGCGCTTCGATCCGTGCCGCCTCGACCGGCAATGGGCCGGTGGCGAGGGTGTCGACGAGGTCGGGCAGGGTGAAATCGATCGAGATGCCGGTAACGCCGGCGGCGACCAGCGCATCGACCGCCACGCTGACGATCTCGCGCGCCGCCGCGACGGTGTCGAGGCCGATCAGCTCGCATCCCATCTGGCGCAGCTCGCGCGCCGGGGACAGTTGCGAGGCGCGCAGCTTGAGCACGGTGCCGGCATAGGACAGGCGGATCGGGCGCGGGTGATGGCCCATGCGCGTCGCGGCAATGCGGCCGATCTGTGCGGTGATGTCGGGACGGATGGCGAGCGAGCGCTGGCTGACCGGATCGACGAAGCGCACCGCGTCGCGTGCGCCGCCGGCCTTGAGCCGCGCGGCGAGACCATCCTCGAACTCGGCCAGCGCGGGAGCGGTGCGTTCATAGCCATAGCCATGCGCCGCGCCGAGCATCGCCGCCTCCATCCGCGCGGCGGCGTCGGCCTCGGGCGGCAGGCGGTCCTGGAAGCCGTTGGGGAGGAGGGCGTTGGTCAATTCTCCCTCTCCCCGCTTTGCGGGGAGAGGGCCGGGGAGAGGGGGTGTGCCGCGAGCGCGTCGCTGATCGCAGCGAGCACCGCCTCCATATTCCCAACAACCTCTGCGTTCGTGAACCGGATCACGCGATATCCCTGCCGTTCCAACCGCGCGGTCCGCTGCGCGTCTTTTGCGATGGCCTCGTCGCTGCCGTGCGTGTCGCCGTCAACCTCGATTATGAGTTTTCGCGAGCGAGCGACGAAATCGACGATGGCGTTGCCACTCGGGTCCTGTCGAACGAACTTCACGCCGTCGAAGCGCTTTGCGCGAAGGTGATACCAGAGACGCGCCTCGGCTGGAGTAGGCTCGCTGCGCATGGCCTTGGCGCGCTTAAGCAACTCGTCCTTATCTCGCGGCACGGCCCCTCTCCCCGGCCCTCTCCCCTGAGGGGAGAGGGAGAAGGTTAGTTAGAACGTCAGGCCCATTGCCGTCTTCACGCCGGTCAGCGCGCGGACGCGGGCGAGGAGGTCGGGGGTGACGCGCTCGTCGAGCGAGAGCAACAGCACCGCCTCGCCGCCGGCCGAGCGGCGACCGAGGTGGAAGGTGCCGATATTGACGCCGGCCTCGCCGAGCAGCGAGCCGAGCCGGCCGATAAAGCCCGGCGCATCCTCGTTGACGACATAGAGCATGTGGCCAGCGAGATCGGCCTCGACCTTGATGCCGAACAGCTCGACGAGGCGCGGTGCGGCGTCGCCGAACAGCGTGCCTGCGACCGAGCGGTCGCCGGCGTCGGTCTTGACCGTGACGCGCACCAGCGTGTGGTAATCGCCCTCGCGGTCGTGGCGCACCTCGCGCACGTCGATGCCGCGCTCCCGCGCGAGGAACGGGGCGTTGACCATGTTCACCGTGTCCGAATGGACGCGCATCAGCCCGGCGAGCACCGCGCTGGTGATCGGCTTCTGGTTGAGCGCGGCGGCCGCGCCCTCGACCTCGATCGAAATGCCCGACAGCGCGCCATGCGCGAGCTGGCCGACCAGCGAACCGAGCTTTTCGGCGAGCGCCATGTACGGCTTGAGCTTGGGCGCTTCCTCGGCCGACAGGCTCGGCACGTTGAGCGCATTGGTCACGCCGCCGGTCATCAGGAAATCGGCCATCTGCTCGGCGACCTGGATCGCGACATTGACCTGCGCTTCCGAGGTGGAGGCGCCGAGATGCGGGGTCGAGACGAAGTTCGGCGTGCCGAACAGCGGCGACTCCTTGGCCGGTTCCTCGACGAACACATCGAGCGCGGCGCCGGCGATATGGCCCGAATCGAGCCCGGCCTTGAGCGCGACCTCGTCGATTAGTCCACCGCGCGCGCAGTTGATGATGCGCACGCCCTTCTTGGTCTTGGCGAGATTCTCGGCCGACAGGATGTTGCGCGTCTGGTCGGTCAGCGGGGTGTGCAGCGTGATGAAGTCGGCGCGCGCCAGCAGCTCGTCGAGCGTGACCTTTTCGACGCCCATCTCGATCGCGCGCTCGGGGGTGAGGAAGGGGTCATAGGCGACGACCTTCATCTTGAGGCCGTGCGCGCGGTCGGCGACGATCGAGCCGATATTACCCGCGCCGATCAGGCCGAGCGTCTTGCTGGTCAGCTCGACGCCCATGAAGCGGTTCTTCTCCCACTTGCCGGCCTGGGTCGAGGCGTCGGCCTCGGGCAACTGGCGGGCAAGCGCGAACATCAGCGCGATGGCATGTTCGGCGGTGGTGATCGAGTTGCCGAACGGGGTGTTCATGACGACGACGCCCTTGGCGCTGGCGGCGGGGATGTCGACATTGTCGACGCCGATGCCGGCGCGGCCGACGACCTTCAAATTGGTCGCGGCATCAAGGATCGCCTTGGTCACCTTGGTCGAGGAGCGGATCGCGAGGCCGTCATATTGGCCGATGATCGCGATCAGCTCCTCGGGGGTCTTGCCGGTGATCTCGTCGACCTCGACGCCGCGCTCGCGGAAGATCTGCGCGGCCTTGGGATCCATTTTGTCGCTGATGAGGACTTTGGGCATATCGAATACCTTTGAAGAAGGCGGCGCTCCTGCGCACGCAGGAGCCCATGATTGTGGAGCGGGGCGCTTGTGGCCCCTGGGCTCCTGCTTTCGCAGGAGCACGGGCAGGTTACGCCGCTTTGGCCGAGGCGTAGGCCCAGTCGAGCCACGGGCCGAGCGCGACCACGTCGGCCGTGTCGACCGTCGCGCCGCACCAGATGCGCAGGCCCGGCGGGGCGTCGCGATAGCCGGCCACGTCATAGGCGGCGTGTTCGGCCTCGAGCAGCGATGCCATCTTCTTGATCAGCGCCTCGTCGGCACCCTCGACCGTCAGGCAGACGCTGGTCCTGGAGCGGCTGGCCGGATCGGCCGCGAGATGGCCAAGCCACGAGCGCTCGGCGACGATCGCGTCGAGTGCCGCGGCATTGGCGTCGCTGCGCGCGATCAGGCCGCGTGCGCCGCCCACTTCCTTCGCCCATTCGAGCGCGAAGATCGCGTCCTCGACGGCGAGCATCGATGGGGTGTTGATCGTCTCGCCCTTGAACACGCCCTCGGCGAGCTTGCCCTTGGAGACGAGGCGGAAGACCTTCGGGAGCGGCCAGGCCGGGGTGTAGCTTTCCAGCCGTTCGACCGCGCGCGGGCCGAGGATGATCACGCCGTGCGCGCCTTCGCCGCCCAGCACCTTCTGCCACGAGAAGGTCGCGACATCGATCTTGTCCCACGGCAGGTCATAGGCGAACACCGCGCTGGTCGCGTCGGCGAAGCTCAGCCCTTCGCGGTCATCGGCGATCCAGTCGCCATTCGGTACCCGCACGCCGGAGGTGGTGCCGTTCCAGGTGAACAGCACGTCGTTCGACCAGTCGACCTGCGCCAGATCGGGCAGGGTACCGTAATCGGCGCGGATGACGGTCGGATCGATCTTGAGCTGCTTGACCGCATCGGTGACCCAGCCCTCGCCGAAGCTTTCCCACGCGAGCGTCGTCACCGGCTTCGCGCCCAGCATCGTCCACATCGCCATCTCGAACGCGCCGGTGTCGGAACCGGGGACGATGCCGATGCGGTGCGTGTCGGGCAGCGCGAGCATCTCGCGCATCAGGTCGATGGCATATTGCAGGCGCTGCTTGCCCAGCTTCGAGCGATGCGAGCGGCCGAGCACGGCGGTATCGAGTTTTTCGGGGGACCAGCCGGGCGGTTTCGCGCAAGGGCCGGAAGAAAAGTACGGACGCGCCGGTTTGGCCCCGGGGCGGGCAATCAAGTCAGTCATGTAGTCTCTCCTTACAGAGAGCGCGCGCGGCGTTGGGACCGCGTGGCCCGGCGCCGCCCCTAACGATGTGCGGCGCGGTGTCAACCGATTGCGGTGGGCGAGTGTCGCGGAGAAGGCGGGTCGCGACGAACGGAATGCCATGTTAGCAAATTGTTAACCATATTTTCCCTAGCCTTGCGCCATGAGGCGCGGACTTTTCCTGGCGGTGCTGCTGCTGGCCGGCTGTGGGGGCGGCAATGACCATACCCCGCCGCCCCGGCGCGCCGGATCACGCCCCGTAACGCTCGACCTCCCCACGAGCCGCGAAACGCGGGCGTGCTTCGCCGATCTGTCGCGCAGGGATGTCCGTTTCACCCCGATGGCCGACCGCGATTATGGCGGTGGTTGCCGGGTGATCGGCGCGGTACAACTGCTCGATATCGGCATACCGGTCACCAACCTGAAGGCGATGCGCTGCGAGCTGGCCGACAGCTTCACCGCCTGGACGCGACATGCCGTGGTGCCGGCGGCCTATCAGATTCTCGGCAGCGAACTGGTGCGGGTCGAGAGCATGGGCAGCTATGCCTGCCGCAACGTGATCGGCGCACCGGCGGCCGCCGGAAAACTGTCCGGCCACGCCATCGCGAATGCCGTCGACGTGTCGGGTTTCGTGCTGCAGGACGGCCGCCGGATTACCGTCGCCGAGGGCTGGCGCTCGCCCGATCCGCGCATTCGCGCCTTCTTCCAGGCGATCCACAATTCGGCGTGCAAGCGTTTCGGCACGGTGCTGAGCCCCGATTACAATGCGGCGCACTATAATCACCTGCACCTCGAGGATGATCACAAGCGCTTCTGCCACTGAGCGACTGTTCGCAAAATGCGCGACAGAGCGCATTTCGGAGGCGGTACCAGCCGGCGCCCCCGACCGCGGCTTGGAGCGGGCGTCGCTTTGCGCTACCAGCCCGGCAAATGAGTGATACACATGTTCCGTCGCGGGTCTTCCCGCGCGCCCGCCAGGATGCCGAATCCGCCAAGACCGGCGTCCACACCCCGCAGACCGAAAACGCGGCCTATCGTCTCGCCTTTCAGGACATGGATTTCCTGCTGCGCGAGGATCTGCGCCCGGTTCGTTTCCAGCTCGAACTGCTCAAGCCGCAATTGCTGCTCGACGCGGCGAACATCGCCTCGACCTTCGTGATGTACGGCTCGGCCCGCATTCCCGAGCCGGAAAAGGCGCGCGCGCTGCTCGAACTCGCGCAGGACGACGAGTCGCGCCGCATCGCCGAGAGCCTCGTCGCCAAGTCGAAATATTACAACGTCGCCTATGAGCTCGCCCAGCTCGCCAGCGCCTTTCCGCGCGACGAGGACGGCAAGCGCAATTTCGTCGTCTGTTCGGGCGGCGGCCCGTCGATCATGGAAGCGGCGAATCGAGGCGCGGCGGAGGCCGGCCACGAGACGATCGGCCTCAACATCGTGTTGCCGCACGAACAGGCGCCGAACCCCTATGTCACGCCGTCGCTGAGCTTCCAGTTCCACTATTTCGCGCTGCGCAAGATGCACTTCCTGCTCCACGCGCGCGCGCTGGCGGCGTTTCCCGGCGGCTTCGGCACGTTCGACGAATTGTTCGAGCTGCTGACGCTGATCCAGACCGGCAAGATCAAGCCGATCCCGGTATTGCTCTACGGCCGCGACTTCTGGAACCGCGTGATCAATTTCGACGCGCTGGTCGAGGAAGGCGTGATCTCGAAGCGCGACCTCGGCATCTTCACCATGGTCGAGACGGCTGAGGAAGGCTGGGAGGTGGTGAGGAATTTCTACCGCGACAGCCCGGTCGAAGGGCTGCCGATCGAGTAGGACGTCTCAAACCGCCAGCTCGGGCGGTTGCCTGCGTCTCTAAATCCGCGAGGGGATGAAGTTCGCAGCCCATGACTTGGAGCCGGCTTTCGCCAGGCAGCTGATCGCGGAGACACGTCCGTCGCTGTGGAAAATTTCGCATGTGCCGGATGCCGCGACCGGAGGCGCGCCGCGCACGGAAACGCGGTTCACCGTCATTCGGTTCGCGGAGCGCGGACCCGTGAACCGGACCATCGTGCCCCAGCTTCGCTGGCTGAAATCGAATGTCGCGGTGTCCCTCTCGCGGCTGATCGAGGCTGTATCGCAAAGGACGAGGCTCGTTTCGTTCCTGTAGCGGGCTACCCGGTCGGAATACTGGCACCGGCCATTTAGAACGGTTGCCGGCGCGGCCTCCTGGGCGTCAAGCCGCAATGGGGTGCCCGTCGCGAGCATGGCTGACGCCAAGGCCGTCAGGGTGGCCGATCTTCTCCGCAACATGGACCGAATATGAGTCTGAGCGGCTACATCATCAAGCGTCGTCCGGGCCGGGTCCAATATCAGGCGGAACCCGACCGCCGAGACAGGAGCCCGCAGCCAACGGCTGTGCGCGATGACATGCCCGGCTCCCGCGTTCGCGGGAGCACATGCATTGCGGTGTTACTTCGCGGCGGCCGGGGCGGTCGCGTTGGCAGGGGCGGCAGCATTGCCGGCCTCGGGCGCGGCGGCGTTGCCGGTCGCTGCTTCGGCCGCGGCCGGAGCAGCGGCGGGTGCGGCCGGCAGCGGCAGGTTGGAGCCCAGCGAATTGAGATAGACCATCACATTGGCCCGGTCCTCGGCCTTGGACAGGCCGGCAAAGGTCATCTTGGTGCCGTTGGCGAACTTGCGCGGGCTCTTCAGCCATTCGTTGAGCGTGTCGAAATCCCACTTGCCCGTATGCGCCTTGAGCGCGTCGGAAAAGGCGAAGCCGGCCTTGCCCTGCGCGATCGCCTCGCCGACGGTGGCGTAGAGATTCGGGCCGATGCCGTTGGCGCCGCCCTGCGTCGCGGTGTGGCAGGCGGCGCACTGCTTGAAGACTTCGGCGCCCTTGGCCGGATCGGCGGTGGCGAGCAGCGTCGCGATCGGCACGTCGGGTGTCGCGGCCTCGGCCCCCGCGCCCTCCGCCCCGCCGGCGAGCGGATAGCCGGGCTTTTCGGGCTTTTCGGAGTGAATCACCATACCGCCCAGGATCGACAGCCCCAGCGCCGCGCCGCATGCCGCCAGAACCCAGCCAGCGATCGTGTTCGTCCGATTGTCCATGATGCCCATTCGCCCTTGCCCGAAAGTCGCGTTCCTTTAGGCAGCCTCGCGCGGCATCGCAAGCTGCGCTTGTAAGGTGCCGCCGGCATGGCGTGGGGTCACGACGGAAAACCCGTCGCTCCCTCCTTGCTCCTGGCCGCGCGCCGAAATTCGCCCCGTCACGGCCATTGCAGTGATTGAGTTTGGACCCTAAGCGCGCCGCCCATGGACAGTTTCGCCGCGCCGGCGCGCCCGATCGTGGCGCAAATGATCGAACGGGCCGCGGCCGACCCCGGGCGCGCGGTCGCGTTTCAGGGCGCGCCGGGCGCCAATTCGCACATTGCCGCGCTGCAGGCCTTCCCCGATTGTCTGCCCTTGCCGTGTTTCGACTTCGCCGACGCGATCGACGCGGTACGCGACGGCCGGGCCGATTGCGCGATGATCCCGATCGAGAATTCGCTCCACGGTCGCGTCGCCGACATCCATTTCCTGCTCCCCGAATCGGGGCTGTCGATCACCGGCGAGCATTTTCTGCCGATCCACTACGCGTTGATGGGGCTGGGCCCGCTCGCCGGGGTGAAGGAGGCGATGAGCCATCCGCAGGCGCTTGGACAGTGTCGGCAGTGGTTGCGCGACCATGGTATCCAGCCGCTCGCCTATCCCGATACCGCTGGCGCCGCCGCGCTGGTCGCCGAAAAGCGCGACCCGAGTGTCGCCGCGCTCGCGCCACGCGCGGCGGCCGAAATCTATGGCCTCGACATTTTGGGCGAAGGCATCGCCGATGCCGACCACAATACCACGCGCTTCGTCGTGCTGGCGCGCGCCGGGCATCCGCCGATCGGTGACGGTGCGTGGATGACGACGCTGATCTTCGAGGTGAAGAATGTGCCGGCCGCGCTGTACAAGGCGATGGGCGGTTTCGCGACCAACGGCGTCAACATGACCAAGCTGGAAAGCTATCAGCGCGGCGGCAGCTTCGCGGCGACCGAATTTTTCGCCGATGTCGAGGGGCGACCGGGCGAACCCGGGCTCGACCGCGCGCTCGAGGAACTTGGCTTTCACGCCAAATGGGTGCGCTTGCTCGGCACCTATCGCCAGGCGCGCAAGCGCGGCTGATACCGGCGCGTTTCGCACCGGCGCGGATTGCTGTAGCGAGGCGGCGATGAAGGCCCTTGTCGACCCGACCAATGCGCTGGCCACCGGGCTGGCGGCGATCCGCGCCCAATATCAGGTGCCGGCATCGTTCCCGCCCGCGGTGCTCGCCGCCGCCAAGGCGGCCGCGAAGCGTGTGCCTGCCGCGCATGTCGACCGCACCGACATGCCGTTCGTCACGCTCGACCCCGCCACCTCGACCGATCTCGACCAGGCATTCACGATCGAACGCGCCGGGGCAGACCTGCTGCTGCGTTATGCGATCGCCGATGTCGCATGGTTCGTCGATGACGGCGATGCGATCGACGTCGAGGCGTGGCGGCGCGGGGCGACGCAATATCTGCCCGACGGCAAGGCCGGCCTCTATCCGGCGGTGCTGAGCGATGGCGGGGCGAGCCTGTTGCCGGGCGGGCCGCGGCCGGCGGTGATCTTCACCGTGCGCGTCGCGCCCGATGGCACCGTGAAGCTGGACGGTGCCGAGCGCGCGATCGTCCGCAGCCGCGCCAAGCTCGCTTATGACAGCGTGCGCGACAGCGACCTGCCGGCCGATTTCGTCGAACTGGCCGATCGCATCCAGGCGGCGGAAGATCGGCGCGGCGCCGCGCGGGTCGATCCGCCCGAGCAGGAAGTCGCCGCGCTCGGCGACGGGCATTACGAATTGCAGTTTCGCGCCCAACTCGTCTCGGAACAGCGCAACGCGGCGATGTCGCTGGCCACCAACCTCGCGGTCGCCGATGCGCTGCAGGCGCATCATACCGGGTTGTTCCGGGTGATGGCGCTGCCCGATGCGCGCGCGGTGCAGCGGCTGCGCCACACCGCGCGGGCCTATGGCATGACCTGGCCCGACAACGAGACGCTCGAGCAATTCTCGCGCGGGCTCGACGGTCGCATCCCGAAACAGGCGGCGCTGATGCTGGCGATTCGCCGCGCCGGGCAGGGGGCATCCTATGTGCCTTACCAGCAAGGCGTGGTGCCGTGGCACGCGGCGATGGCGGCGACCTATGCCCATGCCACCGCGCCGTTGCGCCGGCTGGCCGATCGCTATGTGGTGCGCGCGGCGCTGGCGGTCGCCAATGGCGAGGCGGTGCCCGACGTCGTCCGCGCGGCCTTCACCCGCCTGCCGTCGGTGATGGCGCGCGCCGATGCGCTCGACGGGCAGATCGGCCGTGGCGTGATCGACCTCGCCGAGGCGGTGATGTTGCGGGACTCGGTCGGCCAGGCCTTCGCGGCGGTCGTCACCGATCTCGACGAACGTGGCGCGCGGATCCAGCTGTGCGACGTGCCGGTGGTGGCGCGGGTCGCGGCACCGGGCGTTGCGCCGGGCGACCGGCTGAACGTCACGCTGACCGCGGCCGACCCGGCACGGCGCGCGATCAGCTTCGCGCTGGCGACCTGATGGACCTCGACGATCAGCTGCGCCGCTATTTCGGCACCAGCGACATCGCGTCGCTGCCCGAGGCGGCGCTCGCCGCGGGCACCGAGCATATGCTGGTCGATTTCGGCCTGACGAAGGACCGCAACCGCCGCTTCGCGCTGTGGGCGCTGATGCACATGCTCGGCGTCGCACCCGATCTCGATGTCGCGTTCAAGGACCCGCAGGACCGCGACGCGGCGCGCGACTTTATGGACATGGCGGCGGGCGAAGAAGAAGGCGACGACTAGCCCGTCAGCGCGCGCCCAAGGCGTCCACCGCTGGTCCGCGTCACGGATGCGAGCCGCCCGATTCAGCCGCTGGCCTGTTTCGGCTGGCAGGCAACAATTTTCGCGGACGCGCCGCTATCCGGCCGCCCATTCGCGCAGCAGCGTATAGGCAATCGCATAGGGCGGCGGCGGCAGGAACGGGCCCGGCTCTCCGGCCAGCACCGCCCGCACCACGTCGCGCTCGACCCAGATCGCGTCCTCCAGTTCGTTGGGGTCGACGGTGAGCGTGCCGTCCTCGGCCATGCCGACACAGGCCATCATCAACGACGAGGGGAAGGGCCAGGGCTGGCTGGCGATGTAGCGCACCGCGCCGACGCGCACGCCGGCCTCCTCGAAAATCTCGCGCGCGACCGCTTCCTCGATCGATTCGCCGGGCTCGAGAAAACCCGCCAGCGCCGAATAGCGCCCCGCCGGCCAGCCCTTGCCGCGCCCGAGCAGCGCGCGACCGTCATGCTCGGCGATCATGATCACCACCGGGTCGACGCGCGGAAAATGCTCCGCGCCGCAATGGCCGCAGCGCCGTGCCCAGCCGGCGCGATAGGGCTCGGTCTGCGTCCCGCAATTGGCGCAGAATTGATGCCGCGCATGCCAGTCGATGATGCTGCGCGCGGCGGCATAGGTCGCCGCCTCGCCGGGGAGCAGCGTCGACAGCGCGTGGATCATCGCGGGCGAACGCATCGGCGTCGCCTCGGCCGCGCGAATGCCGGGGAGATAGGCGGCGAAGTGCGGGCGGCGTTGCTCGTCGAGTCCGAGCAGGATCAGCATCGCATCGTCGGGCGCATCGGCGAGCGTCGTCCAGCCGAGCCGGCCGTCGTCGCTGACCTCGGGGTGGAGCCCATCGAGCTTGAGCAGCCGCGCGCGCCAGTCATTCGTCGCGGCGGCGAGCCCCTCGGCATCCTGGCGCAGCTGGTCGGCGCGATCGAGCGTGCCGCCGGTCAGGCCCGGCGCGACCCTGTCCGGCATCGTCACTGCGGGCGCGACAATCGCGCGGCATCCGCGAACAGCGCCGGCACCACTTCGCTGCGCAGCCCCCAACGCTCGCCCGGGAAGAAGTTGACCATCACCGTGCCGCGCACGTGGCGCGTCGGGTCGACGAAGGCGATCGTGCCGGCCGCGCCGCCCCAGCCATAGGTGCCCTTGGCACCGCCGCCGGGCGCGTCTTCGAGATAGACCGAACCGCCGGCGCCGAAGCCCATTTTCGGGCCGGCGCTTGGCCCGCCCGTGGTCGCGCTGACGCCACCGAAGGTCAGGCCGTTGGGGAGCAGATTCGACATCATCAGATGCGCCGTTTCGGGCTTCAGCACCTCGACGCCGTCGAGCGTGCCGTAATTCTCCAGCGCATGGAGGAACCGGTCATAGTCGCGGGCCGAGGTCACCAGTCCGGCGCCGCCATAAGGAAAGCTTGGCGGCGTCAGCCAGATCGAGGTCGCGGCCGGGTCGAGCGGGATGCGCGCGGTTTCCGGGATCTTTGCCGGGTCGGCCGGCTTGCCGAGCGCGGCCATCGCCTCGCGGGTGTAGATATAGTTGGTGGCGAGGCGACCCACTTCGGATTTCGGCACCGTCCAGTAGCTCGACGTCATCTTGAGCGGATCGAAGATGTTCTTCTGGACGAAGGTGTCGAACGGCATGCCGCTCGCCTTCTCGATCACCGCGCCCATCACGTCGAGGCCGATCGAATAGCTCCATTTGGTACCCGGCTCGGCGATCAGCGGCAGCGTCGCGACACGCGCGGCGAACTCCTGCAGGGTCTTGGGCCGTACCGCCCGCGCGGGCCCCTCGAGCTGCGCATTGACCTCCGCCGGGTTGATCCCGAGGCGGTTATACTCGGCGAGCAGCGGGCCCTTGGTGATGATGTTGTAGCCGAGCCCGGCGGTGTGCGTCAGCAGGTTGCGGATCGTCACCGGGTGTACCGCCGGCCTGCTCGCCAGCGAATGGTCGGGGTCGGTCAGCACGGTCATGTGCGCGAAACCCGGGATGAAGTCGCTGACCGGCTCGTCGAGCTTGATCTTGCCCCGCTCGATCAGGATCATCGCCGCCATCGCGGTGATCGGCTTGGTCATCGAATAGACCCGCCACAGGCTGTCGGGCCCGGCCGGCGCGGCATCGGCGCCGTCGGCGATCTTGCCGGCGGCGACGAACACGGTCGGCGTGTCGCCGATCGCGAAGGCGCCGACGATGCCGGGCATCTTGTTGTCGCGGACATAGCCGGTGAACAGCGCCTGGGTGTGCGGCAGCGCGCTATGCGCGACGGCTGGTGCGGGCGCCTGCTGCGGGCTGGCTTGCCCGGCCCAGGCACCGGCGCCGAGCATCAGGGCAATGACCGCGCTTCCCGTCACGATTCGTCGCATCAACCGCATTTCGCTCTCCTGATCGTCATTGCCGCCTTGGCGAATACCGTCGGCAAACCCGCCGACTCGATGTCGGCGACCGGCCACCATTCGCCGTCGACATGCGACAGCGCCGTGCCGACCGCAAGCGCGAGATCGAGCGTGAAGTGTGTGAAACCGTGCGAGACATTGCCGTCGATCAACCGCCAACCATCGCCATCCGGCGCACCAGCCAGGCCGGGCGGGGCGTCCGCCCACGGACCGGTCGGCAAGGCGCGCATGCCGCCGAGCAACCCCGTGTCGGGGCGCCGAACGAGCAACACCCTGTCGTCGGATTCGGCCCAGAAGATCGTGCCATATTTGTGTGGCCGGGCCGCCTTGTTCGCCTTGCGCGGATAGCGCGCGGGGTCGCCGCCCGCCTGGGCGCGGCAGGTCTCGATCAGCGGGCAAAGCAGGCAACGCGGATTGCGCGAGGTGCAGATGCCCGACCCCAGGTCCATCATTGCCTGGGCGAAGTCGCCGGCGCGCGCGTCGGGGGTCATCGCGTCGGCGGCACGGCGGATCGCGGGCATCGCGCCGGGCAGCGGGGCCTCGATCGCGTCGAGCCGCGCGACGACCCGCGCGACATTGGCGTCGACCGCCACCGCGCGCCGGCCAAAGGCGATCGCGGCGATCGCGGCGGCGGTATAGTCGCCGATTCCCGGTAGCGCGCGCAGGCCCGCTTCGGTGTCGGGGAAATTTCCGCCATGGTCCGCGACGACGGTGCGGGCGCAGGCGATCAAATTGCGTGCCCGGGCATAATAGCCGAGCCCCGCCCATGCCGCCATCAGGTCGGCGTCGCTCGCCGCCGCCAGCGACTCGATCGTCGGCCAGCGCGCGACAAACGCGTCGAAGCGCGGGCGCACCGTGGCGACGGTGGTTTGCTGGAGCATGATCTCCGACAGCCACACGCGATATGGGTCGGGCGCGTTGTTTCCCGGCGGGCTGCGCCACGGCAAGCTGCGCGCGTTGGCGTCGTACCAGGCGAGCAGGCGGGTGGCGACGGTGGATGAGCGCTTGGCGGGCACGCCGTCGCTATGGCATGGACGGCAGGATGAGCAAGCGCGGCGTTCCCGCTCCCCCGACCGAAAGGCCACGCGGCGGCCGCGCGCGCGCCGTGTCGGAACTCGTGCCCGACATCGGCCGCGCCGCGTTTCGCCGCTTCGGCTTCGTGCAGAGTGCGGTGGTGAGTCGCTGGGCGGAGATCGTCGGCGCGCGCTATGCCGGCGTCTCGGCACCCGAATCGATCCGCTTTCCGCACGGCCAGCGCAGCGGCGGTACGCTCAACCTCGTGGTACGTGGCGCGCACGCCCCGATGATGCAGCATATCGCGCCTGAGATCGTCGAGCGGGTCAATCGCTTCTTCGGCTATGATGCGGTGGCCAAGCTGCAGTTCCGCCAGGGCGACGTGCGCCCACCGGCGCCGCGCGCCGTGCGCCCCGCGCCGAAACCGGTGCCGGTTGAGCTCGGCGCTAGCCTGCGCACGATTGCCGACCCCGAGCTGAAGGCGGTACTGGAGGCATTGGCCGCGGGGGTCGCCGCGACACGCGGCACGCCGGCGGTGGGACAGACGGAGGAATGATGCGATTGATATTGCTGGCGGTGGCGCTGATCGGCGCACCGCTGTTTGCGGCGACCAGTCCGGCGCAGCATCGCCCCGTTCACCGCCCGGTCCACCGTGTCGCGCCGGCCGCGCCGCGTGCGATCGACTGGCTCAAGACCTTCGCCGCGACGCCCGAGGGCGGGGTGCGGATGGGCAACCCCGCCGCCAAGGTCAAGTTGATCGAATATGGCTCGCGGCTGTGCCCCTATTGCGGGCATTTCCATGCCGAATCGATGGCCACGCTGCGGGCCAATTATGTCGCGAGCGGCAAGGTCAGCTACGAATTCCGCGACTATCCGGTGCACGGCGCGCTCGATCTCCCCGGGATATTGATCGGCCACTGCGTCAGCACGGTGAAATTTTTCCCGCTGCTCGACGAGATGATGGCGGCACAACCGCAAATCCTCTCGCACGAGGAGGAGGCGGTGCAGGCGGCGCAACAGCAGGGTCTCGACAAGGCGCCGCCGACGAAACTCGCTACCGTCTTTGCCGAGAAGCTCGGATTGATCGACTTCATGGCGAAACGCGGCATGCCGGCGGCGCGAACCCGCGCCTGCCTCGCCGACAAGGCCGGTTTCGCCGCGCTCGCCAGGCGCTATGACGATGCCAATCGGGTCTATAATGTCAGAAGCACGCCGACCTTCATCATCAACGGCACCGTCGTCGCCGGCGTCAACGACTGGGCCGGGCTCGAGCCCGCACTCAAGGCCGCCGGCGCCTGACCATGTTTTTCACCAGGAGTAACCGCGCATGAAATTCACCCTCGTTCTCGCCGCGCTGCCGGCCCTGTTGCTGGCCGCCTGCGGATCGGGCGGCTCGACCGGATCGGGCAACGACGTCGCCGCCGTCGCGCCGGTCGCCACCGCCACGCCCCCGGCCGGAACCAGCTGGCTCGACACCGTCAGCGCCACGCCGGAAGGCGGTTATGTCCAGGGCAATCCCAACGCGCCGGTCAAGCTGATCGAATATGGTTCGCGGTTGTGCCCCTATTGCGCCAAGTTCGATCAGGAAGGCGTGCCGGCGCTTCGCGCCGGGCCGATCGCGGCCGGCAAGCTGAGCTACGAATTCCGCGACTATCCGGTTCATGGTGCACCTGATCTTGGACCGATCCTTCTTGGCCACTGCGTCGAACCGGCTGCCTTCTTTCCGATGCTCGACCAGATGATGGCGGGCCAGGAGCAGTTTCTGACCAAGGAAGAGGCGGCGATCCAGGCGTTGCGGGCAATCCCCAACCCGACGCCGGTGCAGATCGGCACCGGCTTCGCCCAGAATCTCGGCTATCTCGACTTCGTCAAGCAGCGTGGCGTGCCGGAGGCCAAGGCGCGCGCCTGCCTCGCCGACCAGAAGGGCTATGATCTGATCGCGACGCGCAAGGACGCGGCCGACCAGAAATATAGTATCTCGGGCACGCCGACCTTCATCGTCAACGGCACCGTCGCCCGCGACGTCAGCGACTGGCAGAATCTCCAGCCGGTGCTCAAGGCGGCCGGCGCGCTGTAAGGCGCCGCCGCTCGGGGGGAGACAGCGCGGTTGCAGATCAAGCGTCTCAGGCTTTCGGGGTTCAAGAGCTTCGTCGACCCGGCCGATCTCAGGATCGAGCCGGGTCTGACGGGGATCGTCGGCCCGAATGGCTGCGGCAAGTCCAACCTGCTCGAGGCGCTGCGCTGGACGATGGGCGAGAGCAGCGCCAAGTCGCTGCGCGGCGCCGGGATGGAAGACGTGATCTTCGCCGGCACCTCGACGCGCCCGTCGCGCGATTTCGCCGAGGTCTCGATCCTCGCCGAGATTGCCGGCCAGGAAAGCGAGGTCGTCCGGCGGATCGAGCGCGGTGCGGGGTCGGCCTATCGTATCGACGGGCGTGACGTGCGCGCCAAGGATGTCGGCCTGCTGTTCGCCGATGCCGCGACCGGTGCGCATTCGCCGGCCCTGGTCAGCCAGGGCCGGATCGGCGCGGTGATCGCGGCCAAGCCGATCGAGCGCCGCGCGATGCTCGAAGAGGCCGCCGGGATCGCCGGCCTGCACGTCCGGCGCTAGGACGCCGAGCAGAAGCACCGCGCGACCGAGGCCAATCTCCAGCGGCTCGACGAACTCATCGCCGATCAGGATGCGCGCGCCGCCGCGCTGCGTCGCCAGGCGCGCCAGGCCGAGCGCTATCGCCTGCTGTCCGACCAGATCCGCGTCGCCGAGGCGCGGATGATCTTCGCGCGCTGGCGCGACGCCGCCGCCGCGGCCGACGCCGCCAAGGCCGAGGCGGCCGGGTGCGAGCAACGCGTCGCCGCCGCCGCCGAGGCGCAGCGTGCCGCCGCCGCGCATCAGCACGCCGCGACCGAAAAGCTCGCCGAAGCGCGCGCCGCGGCACAGGCCGCGCGCGACCGCGCCAGCGAGGCCGGCCACCGCCTCGCCGGGCTACGCTCCGACCATGCCGCGATCGAGCGGCGCATCGCCGAGCTTGCCGACAATCGCGCGCGCCTCGCCGATGACCGCGTCCGCGAAGGCTCGCTGGCCAGCGACGCCGCCGAGGCGATCACGCGGCTCACCGACGAAGCGGCGATGCTCGACCGCCGCGTCGCGGAGACGGCGGCGCAACTGCCGCAGCTCGATGCCGCACAGGCGGAGGCCGAGCGGCTCGGGCGCGACGCCGAGGTCGCGCTGGCCCAGGCGCTGAGCCGCCAGGCGAGCGAGGCGGCCGATGTCCGCGTCGCCGATGCCGCGCTCGGTGCGGCGCGCGCGCGGCATGATCGCGCGGCGCGCGACCTTGCGCGGGTGACGGCGGAGGCCGCCGCGCTGGGTGATCCCGCGCCGCTCGTCGCGGAGCGGCGCCGCGCCGAGGAAGCGCGCGTGCAGGCGCTGCGCCACGCCGAGGGCGCGCGCACCGCGCTCGCCCGCGCCGATGCCGCCGAGCGCGAGGCGATCGCCTCGCGCGACCGCGCGCAGGCGGCGCGCGCCGCCGCCCATGCCGAACTGACCGCGCTCGACAGCGAGGCCGCCGCGCTGACCAAGGCGACGCGGCGTGACGGCAAGGATCGGCTGCTCGATCAGCTGCGGCCCGACCCCGGTTACGAGCGCGCGCTGGCCGCCGCGTTGGGCGACGATCTCGAAGCCGGGCTCGATCGCGGCGGCGAGCGCTTCTGGGGCGGGGCCGCGCCGCAACCCGGTGATCCCGCCGCGCCGGCCGCCACGGTCGCGCTGGGCCAGCACGTCGCCGCGCCGCCGGCGTTGGCGCGTCGCCTCGCGCAGGTTTTTGTCGCCACCGAGGATGGCGATCAGCCGCTTGCGGTGGGGCAGCGGCTCGTCACGATGGCCGGCGTGCTGCGCCGCTGGGATGGCTATGTCGCCAGGTCGGGCGGCGCCGCTGCCGCCGAGCGGCTCGAGCGGATCAATCGGCTGCGTGCGATCGAGTCGGCGCGTCCGGCGGCGGTCGGTGCGGTCGAGCTGGCGGAAAACGAATTGTCGCGTATCGACGAGGCGATCGCCGAGGCGCGCCGTGCCGCCGCCGACGCGCGCCGCCTGCTCGATTCGGCCGAGACCAGCGCGCGCGATGCGGCGCGTGCCGAGGATCGTGCCGCATCGGCGATCGAGCGGATCGATGCGCAGCGCGGCGACCTCGAAGGCCGGCGCCAGCGTGCGGCGAGCGAGCAGGACGAGGCGGCGGGCGAGGTCGCGCGGGCCGAGCGCGAGCGTGCCGCGCTGCCCGACGGCAGCGAGACGCGCGACATGGTCGTCCGCCTGTCCGGCGAGGCCGAGGCGCGGCGCACCGCGATCGCCAATGTGCGCGCCGAGCGCGCCGCGATCGATCGCGGCGTGGCGCAGGATCGCGAGCGGCTTGCCGCCAGCGCCGCCGAGGTGCGCGGCTGGCGCGCGCGCGCCGGCGAGGCGGCGCGGCGGATCGGCGAAATGGACAAGCGCGCGGCCGATCTCGCGAGCGAAGCCGAGGCGCTGGCCGGCAAGCCGGCCACGCTGCTGGTCGAGATCGCCGCGCTGGAAACCGCGCACGGTGCCGCGCGCGCCGAGGCCGCGACGCTGGCCGAGGCCGAACGCACCGCCGATGTCGCGTTGCGCCAGACCGAGGCCAGCGCGCAGGCCGCCGGCGAAGCACTGGCCGAGGCGCGCGAGGCGCGCGCCGGCGCCGCTGCCCGCGCGGAGAATCAGGAGCAGCGGCGCATCGAGATGGGGCGCGTATCGGGGGAGCGTTTCGAATGCCCGCCGCCGGTGCTGCCCGAACGGGTCGGCTTCGAGTCCGCCACGGTGCGCGGCCCGGCCGACGAGTCGGCCGCACACGACCGGTTGATGATGGATCGCGAGCGCATCGGCCCGGTCAATCTCGTCGCCGAAACCGAACTCGCCGAACTCGAGGCGGCGAGCGTCGGCAACCTTGCCGAGCGCGAGGAACTCGGGCTCGCGGTCAACCGGCTGCGCGGCTCGATCGGCACGCTCAATCGCGAGGGCCGCCAGCGTCTGCTTGCCGCGTTCGAGGCGGTCGACGGCCATTTCCGCCGCCTGTTCACCACCTTGTTCAACGGTGGCCAGGCACATCTCGCAATGGTCGATTCGGACGATCCGCTCGAAGCCGGGCTCGAGATCATGGCGCAGCCGCCGGGCAAGAAGCTCCAGTCGCTCACCTTGCTGTCGGGCGGCGAGCAGGCGCTGACCGCGGTGGCGCTGATCTTCGGCCTGTTCCTCACCAACCCGGCGCCGATCTGCGTGCTCGACGAGGTCGACGCGCCACTCGACGACGCCAATATCGAGCGCTTTTGCGACCTGCTCGACGCGATGACGCAAGAGACCCAGACGCGCTACCTGATCGTCACGCACAATGCCGTGACGATGAGCCGCATGCACCGGCTGTTCGGCGTGACGATGGTCGAGCAAGGGGTGAGCCGATTGGTCTCGGTCGATCTCGGCGGCGCGGTAAGCCTGTTGGCGGCATGACCCCCTTCATGCTCCCCGGAGCAAAATCTCGGGTACGACCGGGAGTTCGCTCGCAACCGGCCCTGGTTGACGAATTCATTACATCGGCGTAACCGCGCCACCGCTCCGACTTTGGGGCAGGAAGGCAATTAATGTTCGACACGGCCAACCTCCGCGGGATGATACCCGCCGCCGTCCGAACCTCGCCGAAGCGCTAGTCGCCCCGGCCGGGTTCGACGACCCGGCACGCATCAATCCCGAAAACGACAACGTCGCCTGACGCCATAGCTGCGTCCGCGCGGCACGAATGGGTATGACATGGGCACGACGACGGTAACGTCGCGGCGGCTGGCAACGATGCTGCGCGCGACACTGACGAAGAATGGGCGCGCCGGGCAGGCGCTGCTCGCATGGGCCGAGGAGCACCGCGCGGAGTTCTGGCCGGCACCGCGACCGCGCGCAAAGAAGGACCAGCCGGCCGAGCGCAAGCTCAGCTGGGCGCGGCTCGGCGCGCTTGTCGCCGGGATGGCGGAAGATCCACTGCCGGCCGAGCTCGCGCTGGCGGCGGACAATGTCGCATCGGTACTCGGCTTTGATGCACGGCAACGCGGCGTGCTGGAGGCCGGGCTCGCGCTCGCCTTCCATCCGCGCATCGCCAAGCTGCGCTGGGCGCTCGAAATGGCGCACGAGGATGTCGTCCGCATCGCCGGCATGCTGGCGGGCGCCGATCCGCTGATGGCCGGCAATCTGGTGCGCAACAGTCTGGCGGTCGAGCTCGGCCTGCTCGACATCGCCATGACGCATGGCGGTGGCGTGTCACTCGACGTCAGCTGGTGGTTCGAGGATGTGCTGGCACGCGGCGGGCACGATCCCGAACGACTGATCGAGGCGCTCGCCGGCAAGCGTCAGGCGACGGCGCTCACGCTCGACGATTTCCCCGCGTTTGACGGCGACGTCGTGTTCCTCGCGCGGCTGCTCGGCGGGGCGCTCGACAAGCGTGCGGCGGGGGTCAACATCCTGTTTCATGGGCCGCCCGGCGTCGGGAAGACCGAACTGGCGCGCGCGCTCGCCGCGGCGGCGGGAGCGGATCTGTTCGCCGTCGGCGAAAGCGACGGCGGCGGGCAGGAACCGCGTCGTGATGAGCGGGTCGCAGCCCTGCTCCGCGCGCAGCGCGCGTTGCAGCGCGACGGCCGCGCGCTGCTGCTGTTCGACGAGATGGAGGATTTGATCGGCGACGCGGCGCCGACGGGGCCAGCCAAGCGCTTCGCCAACCGTGCGGGGTCGAAGATCTTCGTCAACCGCATGCTCGAGACCAACAATGTCCCGGTGATCTGGACCAGCAATGCGATCGACAATGTCGATGCCGCCTATCTGCGTCGGATGAGCTTCGTGCTGCGGCTCGATCATCCGCGCGGAAGCGACCGTGATCGCGTGCTGGCGCGGATGGCTGCGAGCGAGGGCACAGCACCGGGCGCGGGATTGGCGGCGCTCGCCCGTCACATGCCAGAGACGACCAGTGTCGCGCGCGTCGCGATGCGCGCCGCCGCCATCGCCGGTGGTGGCGCGGATGATGACCAGCGCATCGCTCGCGCGCTGGTCGTCGGGGTCAGTGGGCGTGCGGTCGGCGCGGTGCGCACGGCCGTGCCGCTCGATCTCGATCTGTTCGAGAGCGATCCGCCGGTCGGCGATCTCGTCGCGCGGTTGACCCGGCCGGGCTGCGAACCCGGCTGGTCGTTGCTGCTCGCCGGCCCGCCCGGCACCGGCAAGACCGAACTCGTCGGCGAGGTCGCGGAGCGGCTCGGCCGGTCGCTGGTGGTGCGGCGCGCGTCGGACCTGATGTCGAAATGGGTTGGCGAGACCGAGGCCAACATCGCCCGGGCGTTCCGCGATGCCATCGCGGAGGGTGCGGTGCTGATGTTCGACGAGGCGGATTCGCTGCTCTACGATCGCGCCACCGCCACGCGCAGCTGGGAGGTGAGCCAGGTCAACGAGATGCTCACCTGGCTCGATCGCCACCCGCTGCCGGTGTTCGCGGCGACCAATGATCTCGCCCGGCTTGATCCCGCGGCGCTGCGTCGCTTCACCTTCAAGCTGGCACTGCGCCCATTGGGTCGGGTGGCGGCGCGGCGAGCGTTCCTGCGCTTCTTTGATCTTCCCGCGCCGCCGGCGCTCGACCGGCTCGCCGGCCTGACGCCGGGCGATTTCGCGGTCGTCGCGCGCCAGCTGCGGGTGACGGGTGCGCTTGACGCGTCGCGGTTGCTCGGCGCGCTGGAAGCGGAACTGGCGGTCAAGCCGGGCGGCATGGCGGTTATGGGCTTCTAGGCGCCCGGGCCGCGGTGCAAGTGAGGCGAGCGGAAACCTCGGCTGCTCCGGCCGGTGCGATCAATTCTCTCCCGAGACGGGCTTTGGGAGGTTTTCGCGTCACATGCCCCCTATGAACGCGCCGCCGGATCGGCATGATGGGCGCGTGATCAGAGGTCTGGAGAATCGATGAGCTGGAATTTTTCGCGTCCGATGACGTGCTTCGCCTTCGCCGCCGTCGCGGGTTTGAGCGCCATGCCGGTGCGGGCCGACTTCGATCCGAAGGTCGCCTTCGCGCCGCAGCCGCTGCCGGACGGGGTGAACGTGTATCGGTCGTCGAACGGGGCGCCGGGGCCGGGTTATTGGCAGAACCGGGTCGATTACGCGATCGAGGCGCGGATCGACGCCGCGGCCAGGACGCTGACCGCCACCGAGGTTGTCGACTACACCAACAACAGCCCCGACAGCCTGCCGAGCCTGTGGATGCAGCTCGACCAGAATATCTATCGTGCGGATTCGCGCGCGGCGGTGGTGGGGGGCCGGCGGAAGGGTGGCGGCAGCGGCCAGCATAGCGAAGGCACCGCGATCGATTCGGTGGAGGTGCTGCGTGGCAAGGCCTGGGTGAAAATCCCCTTCGTCGTGTCCGATACGCGGATGAATATCCGGCTGGACCGGCCGCTCAAGGGTGGCGGGACGAAGCTGAAGTTCCGGATCAGCTACCGCTATGCCATCCCGGGCGTCTGGGGCGGGCGCACGTCGTGGGTCGAGACGAAGAACGGGCCGATCTTCGACATCGCGCAGTGGTTCCCGCGCATGGCGGTCTATGACGACATCCGCGGCTGGGACACGCTCCCTTATCTCGGCGCCGAATTCTACCTGGAATATGGCGACATTGATTACGCGGTCACGGTGCCCGCCGACATGATCGTCGCGGGCGGCGGCGTGCTGACCAACGCGGCCGAGGTGCTGACGCCGCTCCAGCGCGCCCGGCTGGCGCAGGCGGCGACGAGCGACGCGACGGTGATGATCCGGTCGCCGGACGAGGTGACGCGCGAAAGCGCCCGTCCGCCGGCCAGGACCGAGAAGACCTGGCGCTATCACTTCGCCGATACCCGCGATGTCGCCTTCTCCGCCTCGCGCGCGTTCGTCTGGGACGCGGCGAAGATGAACCTGCCCGGCGGCAAGACCGCGCTCGCGGAAAGCGTCTATCCGATCGAAAGCGCGGGTGACGCCGCCTGGGGTCGATCGACCGAATATATGAAGGATTCGGTCGAGCGCTTCTCGCAGCACTGGTTCGCCTATCCCTATCCTACCGCGTGGAGCATCGCCGGTGGTTCGTCGGGGATGGAATATCCGGGCATGGCGTTCGACGGCATCCCGGACAAGGGCAAGGAACTGTTCTGGATCACCGCGCACGAGATCGGCCACACCTGGTATCCGATGATCGTGGGGTCGAACGAACGGCGCGACGCCTGGATGGACGAGGGCTTCAACACCTTCATCGACACGTTCGAGAGCGACGAGTTCAAGGGCGGCGTGTATGGCCCCAAGCGCGACAGCGAATATGCCCCGGGCGGCGGCAATCCGGTGGACGAGATCCTGCCGCTGCTGGCGGACAAGGATGCGCCGCCGATCATGAGCTATCCTGACCTGATGGGCGAAAAATACCGCCATTCGGTCAGCTATTTCAAAACCGCTTTGGGGTTGCGCCTGCTGCGCGATGTCATTCTCGGTCCCGAGCGGTTCGATCCGGCCTTCCGCAAATATACCGCCGACTGGGCGTTCAAACATCCCAAGCCTTCCGACTTCTTCCGCGAGATGTCGAGCGAGTCGGGAGAGGACCTCAGCTGGTTCTGGCGCGGCTGGTTCTCCAACAACTGGCAACTCGACCTGGCGGTGACGGACGTTTCCTATGTCGATGGCGACCCGGCCAAGGGCGGCAGCGTCACGCTCGAATGCCGCGACAAGCTGGTCATGCCGGCGGTGCTCGAGGTGAAATATGCCGACGGCCATGCCACGCGGATCAAGCTTCCGGTCGAAACATGGATGCGGATCAAACCCGTCATCGCGGTGCCCGCCGGCCGCATCCTTTCGGTCACGCTGGACCCCGACCACCTGTTGCCCGACCGTGACCGGAGCAACAACGACAAGGAACTGTAGGGCGCGGGAAGCGGGAGCGGCAGGCGAGGCGCCTGCGCTCCCGGACCGCGGCGTTCGCCGGAAAGCCGCAAATGGAAAGTGGGGAGCTTCTGTTGCTCGGTGCTCCCCGTACCGCCGGTTTCCGCTTCTGTTGCCCGGTGCGGTCCCAACCGCGCTTTCGTCCATATAACTTAGGTCGTTAAACCATCAGTTACGCGGCAATTGCGAGCGCCTCGTTATCGTTGGCACTTGTATATGGGCCGTCACGGTGGTCCCATTCCGAGCGAAAGCTGCGCCTTTCAACACACGTCGATCCTGGTTCGGCCCCGTCAGAGCCCTTCGCTTGCGCGAAAGGTTTTGGTGGAGCCGCCGGGTACTGCCCCCGGGTCCGCTGCGCCTAGTACATCGCCTCAGTTTATCGCTATAGCCGGGCGAACCCGGCACTTCCCAATATAGGGAGTGTGGACGCGGGGTCCAGACCCATCGTGAAGAGTCCCGCGTCGACGCCATATCCGGGAAGCCGCGCGACCATGTCGGGCATCTGGCGCGTCGCGCGCCGTATCGAGGATGAAAAGCCGGCGATCTCGCGATCCATCGTCGCGCTACAGGCGCGAACGGCCTCAATGCTGTTGCGCGATGGGACTGGACTCTAAATGAAAGTCCGCCTTTCGCTCGCCACAATATCCGTCCATAGCGGACATGTTATGTTGACCCAGCGTTCCCGTTACGCGTTGCGCGCGATGCTCTTCCTCGCTGAGGCGCCCGCCGGTAGCCCCCCGATCCCGATGAACCGCATCGCGGCGGAGGCGAACGTGCCGCGCAAGTTTCTCGAACTGATCCTCGCCGACCTGCGTGAGGCCGGTTTCCTGCACAGCCATCGCGGCAAGATGGGCGGCTATTGCCTGTCGCGCCCGACCCATCTCATCTCGCTCGGCGAGATCATCCGCGTGATCGAGGGGCCGCTGGCGCTGGTGCCGTGCGTCAGCCGCACCGCCTATCGCCGCTGCGCCGACTGCAAGTCGGAGGCGACCTGCGCCATCCGCCACGCCATGATGCGCGTGCGCGACGAGACCGCGCGCATCCTCGACGGCACCAGCCTGGCCGACGCGGCGGCGGAGGACCTGGCGGCGGCCTGAGGGGGCGGGCGGACGAGACGTCGCTCGTCCGGCGGGCTTGAAGACATGGCTCGCGGACATCGAGGCCAAGACCGGCCTGAAATTCGCCAGCGCCGACGCTGTTGCACTTCGAAATTGACACCGCCAATTCCAGTAGCTGTAGGAACGCGACGGCAGCGATAATCTGCCGGAGCGCTGCGTCCATGGCAATGACGTGGATGATCCGATCCTGTAGTATGAAGGCGCGAGGGCTCAACGACCGCCGCTCGTTCCCGATCGACCATCAGAGATTACATCACCATAATTCCGTAATCCTTCAGAGCACCGGATCTCTCTTTACTTCAGATGCGGGCGTCGCACCTGATGATACGGTTGGGATCGGCGGTGGACCGATGGCAGTGTCAATTGGCAGGTTGGACTCGTCGCCACCTCCGACAGCGGAGCGTAGTCCCGCGACGATGGTCGTTGCGCCGAACAGGATGAATGAACCAAGGATCGTGGCGACGCCCCGGCGCCGGTCGATCCTGCCGGTCAGCATCAGCAACCCGACGGCGGCAATCGCTATCGTGGCAATCGTTGTTGCGACGGTTCCCAGCAAGGCTCCCTGGAGCCAATTGACCGCCGAAACGAGCGTCCCTGAACCAGTTGGATCGCCAAGACCGTCCTGCGCGCACGCAGAAGGCGCCCAGACTAACACGGGCATCGCGGTGAGCCACCTACAAGAGGTAATCGTGCCTCCAATAGCCAAGATAAAATCTCCGACGTTTTATATCCGGTTCGCTAGTGATTATCGCGCCAATCTCAGAAATCAAAAACGAATCGGCCTTGATTTTGGGTGATTGCTCCGCAATGCTCGCTTCTTCATTACGAGAATAGCGAAATAACTGCCTTGCATCGAGAGATTTTTTCTGATCTTTTCTCTCTCGTAACGACTCGAAGCGCATGGGGGCAAATCATGATGCGTGTGAGAACGATGGCATTCATCGCTGGCCTTTCGTTGGGAGGCGCGATCATCGTATCCTTCGCGTCGGCATCCGAAACGGTAAACTATACCTATGATGCCAAAGGCCGACTGGTCCAGGTCGTGCATTCCGGCACGGTCAACAACAATGTGATCGTAAACTACACGTTCGATGGTGCTGACAACCGCAAGATCATGAACGTGACCGGCGCACCATAAGTCGCGCTTTATTCCTGCACATCATTAATGGCTCATTCTTGGGGAGGATGGACGGTGTCCAGCCAGAAACTTCTGCGCGCGCTTTTGATTTCGACCGCCCTCGGCGCTGGTACGCTGGCGCAGCCGGCATGGAGTCAAGCTACGGCCAATGAACCGACGCGTTACGCGCTTGATGCAAATGGCATCAACCTCGCCACGGGCGGTTTGAACTGGACGACGGTCGAGGCATCGATCGGCGGCAGCGCCAACGGGCTATCGCAAGTCGTTGCACGCCAACTGGGGGGAGCAGTCGGCAGTCCCTATGATCTGCGGCTCTATCATAGCGGGTCGCAATGGACGGCAAATTGGTTCGACGGCACGGCCTATGTCTCTGAAATCTTCAATCAATCGGGCTCTACGTTTACTTCCACGTCCGGTGACGGCTCCAGTCTGAGTCAGACCGGGAGTTCCTGGACGCTCGTGCGGCCGGACGGAACCCGCGTGGTTTACGGGTACACGACATTGGACTCCTCCGACGCGAACCTTGCAGCGCGTGTGTCCCAAATCACGAAGACGGACGGCACCGTCCTAACGGTTGGGTGGACCTTTGCCGAATGGTGCTCAATCAACAGCTTCAACTGTCCTACGGCCGACCAGCGTGTGTCAGTCCGGATTCAAGGTGTGAGCAACTCCTACGGGTATCTTCTTCATTACTCTTATCAATCGTCGATTCTTGTGTTCGCAACGACGTATGCCGCGTGGCATAAATTGACCAAAGCGACGCTCTCGAACCTTGCCGTGGACAACTGCACCGCGACTTCGACGCTCTGCAGCTATAGCCAGACATGGCCGTCCTCCAGCTACGCAAAGACGACGAGTGGCTCAACCACGACGGAGACAGTGACCGACACATTGTCGAGAGTGACAACATACACCTACACAGGCGGATCGACGACCCTTCAGCGACCAGCGAGCAGTTCAGCCGACGTCACGGTAAATTGGGATGTGAATGCCCGTGTTTCTTCGGTCGTCAAAGATGGTCTGACCTGGGCCTATTCATTCACCCCCTCCGGCACGACCATGACCGCAGTCATTACCAATCCGAACTCGACGCATAGGACGGTGGTGAGCGATACCACCGTTGGTCTCCCAACCCAGGTTACCGATGAACTCGGCAACATCACCAGCTACCAATATGATAGCTACGGCCGGCTGGAGAAGATTACCCGGCCTGAACTCGATACGACGGAATATACCTACGATATCAATGGCAACGTCTCGAAAACGGTGGTGACGGCGAAGACCGGCGGCGCGACGATCACGACATCGGCCTATTTTCCGTGCACGAGTGCCGTCACCTGCGCCGATCCGCAATGGACCAAGGATGCTAACGGGAACGAGACCGATTACACCTACGATGCGACGACCGGGCTCCCACTTACCATCACGCTGCCGGCACCCACCACGGGGGCGGTTCGACCGCAGACGCGCTACAGCTACACATCCTATCAGGCCTATTATTCCAACGGCAGTTCAATTGTAGCATCGGGTCAGCCGATCTCCCTCCTGACGAGTATATCGTCGTGCCAGACCACCGCCAGCTGTGCCGGCACGGCCGATGAAGTAAAGACAACGATCGGCTATGGTCCACAGACTGCCGGCACAGGGAATAACCTGCTGCCGGTCAGTCGGACTGTGGCTGCCGGCGACAATTCGGTCAGCGCGACGACGGCGGTAGGGTATGACACCGTCGGCAATATGACCAGCGTTGATGGCCCGTTGTCCGGCACCGCCGACACAACTTCGATGATCTACGATGCCGATCATGAGCCAACGGAGGTCGTTGGCCCCGATCCCGACGGTGGCGGGCCACTGAAGAACAGGGCCGTCAGTATCAGTTACTCTGCTGATGGCGTCGTCACCAATCGGGCATTGGGCACGTCCAACGCCGACGGCAGCGGATTCAGCGCTCTGCAACAGGTGGCGATCACGCGCGACGTCGCCAACCGTCCGGTCATGCAGGTGGTGAGCGCGGGCGGAACACCATATGGTGTGACGCAGACGCTTTACGACTCGAATGGACGTGTTCAATGTCAAGTCGTGCGCATGAATCCCGCGAACTGGACGACATTGATGTCGAGTTGCACGCCTGACACGACGGGGCCGGACCGGGTTGCCTATTACACATATGATAACGCAAACAAGGTGACCCAGACAACGACCGCTTACGGCACGGCCGCTGCATCGAGCGACGCGACCGTTACCTACAATCCCAACGGCACCACGGCGACGCTTACCGACGGCAACGGGAACCTGACCACCTACAGCTATGATGGGTTCGATCGACTTGTGAAGACCGCCTATCCGTCGCCGACCACCGCGGGGACCAGCTCCTCGACCGATTATGAGCAACTCACTTATGATGCGAACGGCAACGTCACCGCGCGGCGGCTGCGCGACACGTCCAGCATCGCGTACACCTACGACAAGCTCGATCGACTGACCTTGGCTGATTTGCCCGGCACGGACCCGGATGTGACGTTGGGTTACGATCTCCTCGGGCGCCTCACCGGTGCGGCCACCTCGGCACAATCGCTGACGTTCGGCTACGATGCGCTGTCACGCATAACGAGTCAGGGTGGCCCGCTGGGTACGCTGAGCGCGCAATATGATGCGGCGGGTGAACGAACACGCCTGACCTGGCCGGATGCGTTTTACGTGACCTATGATTACGACAATGCCGGAGAAATGCTCCATATCCGCGAGAACGGCGCGACCTCGGGAATAGGCATCCTGGCGACCTTCGCCTATGACGATCTGGGCAGCCGCACGAGTCTGACGCGCGGCAACGGTGCGGTGACGAGCTATGGCTATGACGCGGTCTCGCGGCTCTTGAGCCTCGGGCAGGATCTTGCGGGCACCACCAACGATCTGACGCTCGGGTTTACTCACAATCCGGCCAGCGGGATTGCCAGCACCACGCGCTCGAATACCGCTTACTCATCCACCTTTGCCGACAAGGCATTGGCTTATACGGTTAACGGCCTCAACCAGACCACTGCATCGAACACGGACACGATCGGCTACGACGCGATCGGTAACGTTCATACCGTCAACACCGATACGTACACCTACAATCACGAAAACCTGCTGCTGACCGGGCCCAATTCGACCAACTACAGCTATGATCCGTTGATGCGGCTCTATCAGCAGGCAAGTGCGGGCGCTCTGGCCAAGCTGCAATATGATGGGCTTGATATGGCAGGCGAGTACGACACCTTTGGCACGTTACAGAAGCGTTATGTGTTCGGGCCGGGCAGCGACGAACCGTTGGTCGAATATGACAAGTCCGGCGGGACATTCACCCGCGCCTGGCTCCACGCGGACGAGCGTGGCTCGATCATCGCCCGCAGCGACGACACCGGCGCTGCGACTGCGATCAACACCTATGATGAATACGGCGTACCGGGCAGCGGCAATGTTGGCCGGTTCCAATATACCGGCCAGGCGTGGCTCCCCGAGCTTGGAGTCTATTATTACAAGGCACGACTTTATTCGTCGCGGCTCGGGCGGTTCATGCAGACCGATCCGATCGGCTATGGCGACGGGCCTAACTGGTATAATTATGTTGGTGGGGATCCGGTCAATTTCGTCGATCCGAATGGGTTAAGCGGGCGGTGTCAGAGCGGTTACCATGAGGTGCGTGTCAAGAACGGCTCCGGCGGTTCCAGTGGCGGAAATACGACCAGTGAGGGCAGTGCCGATATCCGCGTTGTCAGCGGATATCGCTGCGTCCAGGACAAAGCTTCGCTTGCCGCCGATGGCGGCGGTGGCGGCGGAGGGACGCCGTCCGCCAATGGCGGGGGGGCTGACATTGTGGTCACAGCACGACGGCCGCAAAGTGGGAAGGACATTGTTGTCACTGCGCTGAAGAAGGTAGGTCAATGTGCCCTTGACCAATATGGACTGGGTGCCGTGGGTGCAGGGCTGACGGCAGCCGGTCAGCCCATTCCTGGAACGAAGCCTTTCGTGACTCCGGGCAGTTCAAAGGGTACTTCTCTGGCGGGTATGGCGGCGGACGCTGTTTTCGGCAAAGCTCGTTCACCGGTTCGTTTGCCGACCGTCGTGGGTTCGTTCCCGAAGTTCCTGACGGGGCGCACGCTCGGTATCGCGGGGACTAAGTCGGTAGCTAGATTTGCCGGTCGGGCGGTTCCGGTCATTGGCGAGGCGCTGTTGGCGTATGATGCCATCAGCATTGCGGTTTGCGCAGCAACATCGGACTAAGGCTCATGAAAACGCTGAAACGATTGTTGGAGATGCCCTTCTCTGGAAGGCAAAGTCGCCTAGCGGCTAGCCGTCCTTCGATGTCAAAAGGTCAGTTTTTGAACGCTGTCGCTTCATCGGATTTGGGGCGTGCGGCGGCAGATATACTTTGGGAGAAGCTGTTGGAGGCAAGGGCCGACGATCAGTTTAGCCCATACCCCGATGATGATTTGCTTCAGGTGTTCGGCTTGGCCGAGGAAGACCTCGACGAGGATATTATCCTCGAGATCATTACTGCGATCGGATCAGCGGTTCCGTCTCATGACATACTGGCGAAATTTGGGCCAGTGAACACGCCAGCGGACATCGTCAAACTGATCGAAATGAGCAACGTGTCAGACGGCTGAATGGCACCGCGAGACTCGCGGCCTGGTAGCCCGGCGGAGGCCGGTTCTCGGCGCGATCCGGAATTACGGAATTACGGTGACACGTGCAATAACCCCCAATCTCTTGCGCGCGTCGTTCCATCGCGCTAGCCTCCCGCCATGGCCCGCCTCCCGCGCATCGTCATTCCCGGCATCCCGCACCATGTGACGCAGCGCGGCAATCGCCGCGAACAGACCTTTTTCGAGGATGGCGACTATGCGCTGTACCTCGACCTGCTCGCCGATGCCGCAAGCAGGGCGGGGGTCGAGATCTGGTCCTATTGCCTGATGCCCAACCACGTCCACATCGTCGCCACCCCAAGCGACGAGGACGGGCTGAGCCGCATCTTCCGCTACGTCCATCGCCACTATACCGGCTATATCAACGCCCGGCTGCGCGTCACCGGCCATTTGTGGCAGGGGCGCTTCAGCTCGGTCGCGATGGACGAGCCGCATTTCGTCAGCGCGCTACGTTACGTCGCGCTCAACCCGGTGCGCGCGCGGCTGGTCGATCGGTCCGAGGACTGGCGCTGGTCGAGCACCCGCGCGCTGATCGCCGACAAGGACGATCATGTCGTCACTGTCGCCCCGGCGCTGGCGCGCGTCGGAGACTTCGCCGCCTTTCTGGGCGAGCCGTTCGACGATGCGATGAGCTATGCCGGTCTGCGCAAGGCCGAGAGCGTCGGGCGACCGGTGGGCTCGAAGGAATGGCTGGCCGACATGGAAGCGAAGACGGGGCTCAGACTCGCGCCGGCGAAGCGCGGGCCGAAGCCGAGAGAAGGTGCGGCGGATTGAGCGGGTTACCGCACGTGTTGCCGTAACTCCCGAGTTGAGCAATGAGGCGATCAGTGCATTTTCGCCGAATCCCGGGATCGATCGGCCGCGCCCGGTCTTCCCTGATTCACCCCCGTGCCACACCCTGCTACCAGCCCGCGCTCGCGCCCGGTCGCGCCGCTCCTTCTCATCGTCGGTTTTGCGAAAATCGTCGCCCGCCCGCGCACCGTGGCGACGGCGCACCTGCTATCTCCGGGAACAGGGCCTGTTTCCGCCTGTCACGCGACCTGCTCCGGCCCTGCCATGTTGGAGAGGCGTCGCCAACATCTCACCGTGCCATGTCGTTGTAATGGACCGAAATTGACAAACGTCGCCTCCAACAGGGCAGGGGCGAAAAAATGCGAGCAGGAGGAGCAGGTATTGGCAGGCGCAACCCGCGCCATCGCCGGCCCGCTCAGCCCTTCTTCTTCAGTTCGTCCCTGATCTCGCGCAGCAGCGCGATGTCGGCCGGTTCCGCCGCCGGCTGGGCGGGCGCCGCCTCGGGCTTGGGCGACATCTTGTTGATCGCGCGCACCAGCAGGAAGATGATGAAGGCGATGATGACGAAATTGACCGCCTGGGTGATGAACTCGCCCCAGCCAAGCAGTGGTACGCCGGCCTTCTTCAGCGCGGCATAGTCGCTCAGCGAGCCGGTATAGGTCGCGGGTACGGCGCCGAGGGTGATGAAATGGCTGGAGAAATCGAGCCCGCCGGTCAGCTTGCCGATGATCGGCATGATGATGTCGTCGGTCAGCGAGGTGACGATCTTGCCGAACGCCGCGCCGATGATCACCGCGACCGCGAGATCCATCACATTGCCGCGATTGATGAAGTCCCTGAATTCCTTGAACATGCCTATTTCCTACCAAGCCCGGGTCGTTACGTTACCGACCTTTGCCGACGCGATGCAAGCCGCGCTGTGGTACATCCAACGGGTGTATTGACCGGATAATGCAGCGCCCCCCTTCACGCGGGCACCGCCGACCCTTAGATAAGGGCGCGCAAGCCTTGGAGGGATTGTCTGATGAAATACCGTGCCGCGTTCGCACTCTTCGCCGTCGCCAGCCTGTCGGGCTGCGGCATCAACAGCGTGCCCACCGCCGAGGAGAATGCCAAGGCGAAATGGGCCGATGTGCAGAACTATTATCAGCGCCGTGCCGATCTCATCCCCAACCTCGTCGCCACGGTCAAGGCCGCCGGCGCGCAGGAGAAGAGCATCCTCGTCGAGGTAACCCAGGCGCGTGCCTCGGCCAACCAGATCAAGGTTACCGGCGCCGACCTCACCGATCCGGCCAAGGTCGCCGCCTATCAGCAGGCGCAGAACGGCGTGACGCTGTCGCTGCAGCGCCTGCAGGAGGCCTATCCCGAACTCAAGTCGCAGGGCAATTACACCACGCTGATGAGCCAGCTCGAGGGCACCGAGAACCGCATCGCCATCGCCCGCAACGATTACAACACGGCAGTGCAGAACTATAACACGACGATCCGCACCTTCCCCGACGCGGTCGGCGCCAAGATCTTCTACGGCGCCAAGCCGATGGTGCCGTTCCAGGCGACGACGCCGGGCGCCGAGACCGCGCCGACGGTCAATTTCGGGAATTCGAACTGATCCCTCGGGCGTTCGTGCTGCTGGCTCTGGCGCTTGCCGGATGCGGCGGCGCGGCGCCTGCGGTGCCAGTGGCGCAAGCGACCGCGCCGGCCGGCTATGCCTTTCCGGCACTGGTCGGCCGGGTGGTCGACAAGGCCGACCTGCTGACACCGCCGCAAGAGGCCGCGCTTTCCGCGCAGTCCGCTGCGCTGGAAAAGGCGACGGGCCATCAGTTCGTCATCGTCACCGTGACCAGCCTCGGTGGCCACAAGATCGAGGATTACGGCCTTGCGCTGGGCAATTTCTGGCGCCTCGGTCGCAAGGGCGCGAATGACGGGGTGTTGTTGATCGTCGCGCCGACCGAACGCAAGGTGCGCATCGAGGTCGGCCGTGGGCTGGAGTCGACGTTGACCAACGCGCGGGCAAAGGCGATCATCGACGACGACATTTTGCCCGCGTTTCGCAGCGGTGACATGTCGGGTGGCATCGTCGCCGGCACCGGCAAGATCATCGATCTGCTCGCCCCTGTTGGAGCCACATCGACATGACGCTCATCCGCCGCCTGCTGTTCGTCCTGCTCGCGCTGGCCGCGATGCCGGCGATGGCGCAGACCTTTCCGCCGCTCACCGGCCGCGTGGTCGATGCGGCCAAGCTGCTGTCGCCCGATCAGACGAAGCAGCTCGAGGATCTCTCGGCACAGATCGAGCAGGCCTCGTCGCGGCAGTTCGTCGTCGCGACGATCCCCGATCTGCAGGGCTATCCGATCGAGGATTACGGCTATCGCCTCGGCCGGGCGTGGAAGATTGGGCAAAGCGAGGCCAATAACGGTATCATCCTGATCGTCGCGCCCAAGGAGCGCAAGGTGCGGATCGAGGTCGGCTATGGCCTCGAACCGATCATGACCGACGCGATGTCGAGCGTGATCATCAACGACACCATCCTGCCCCGCTTCAAGGCCGGCGACATGCCCGGCGGTATCATGGCCGGCGCCACCGCGATCGGCCAGCAGATGACGCTGCCGCTCGAAGCGGCCGAGCAAAAGGCCAGGCAGGCGGCGGCGCCCGCACACCGCGCGAGCAAGACCAACCCGCTCGCGGTGATCTTCTGGATCATCGTCATCGTCGTCATCATCCTGCCGATGGCGTTCGGCGGCGCGCGCGGCCGGCGTTACCGTGGCGGTCTCGGCGAGGCGGTGCTGTGGGGCGCGGCGCTAAGCAATCTGAGCCGCGGTAGTGGCGGTGGCTCGTCATGGGGCGGTGGCGGCGGCGGTGATTGGGGCGGCGGTGGTGGCGGCGGCTTTTCGGGCGGCGGTGGATCGTTCGGCGGCGGCGGCGCTTCGGGGAGCTGGTGATGGTGGCGATGAAACATCTCAGCGATGCCGAGCGCGATCGCGTCGGCGCGGCTGTGACGGCGGCCGAGCATGGCACCGATGGCGAGATCGTCACGATCATGACCGAGACGTCGGATAGCTATCACGACGTCGCGCTGCATTATGCGATCGGCGCGATGCTGCTGGTCGCGGCACTGGCGGCGGTCAGCCCGGCGACGATCGAGGCGAAGCTCGCCTGGTTCTCCAATGGCTGGACCGGCGCGCCCGAAGTCGGGCGCATGCTCTTCGCGCTGATGCTGGCCCAGGCGGTGGTCTTCCTCATCATCCGCTATGCGCTGGCATGGATGCCGTTGCGCCTCGCGCTGACCCCGCGCGCGACGCGCTCGCGCCGGGTGCGGCGCCGCGCGGTGCAATATTTCAAGGTCGGGGCCGAACGTCGCACCGCCGCGCGCGTCGGTATCCTGCTCTATCTTTCGCGCGGCGAACGCATGGCCGAGATCGTCGCCGATGAGGCGATCCACAGCGCCGTCCCGCCGGAACGCTGGGGTGATGCGATGGCCGCGCTCGTCGCCGAGGTGAAGGCGGGCCGCCCGGCCGAGGGCATGGCCGCCGCCGTCGCCGCGATCGGCACCATCCTCGCCGAGAAATTCCCCAAGACCGACGACGATATCAATGAGCTGCCCGATCGCCTGATCGAACTGTGAACGATTTCGACGCACCGGAGCAAACGGTCTGGGAAGGCCGTTTCATCGTCGCGAAGAAGCGCGGCAAATGGGAATATGTCTCGCGCACGCGCGGCATCGGCGCGGCGGTGATCCTGGCGGTCGACGCCGGCGAGGTGATCCTCGTCGAGCAATATCGCGTACCGCTCGGCAAGCGCTGTCTCGAACTGCCCGCCGGCCTCGTCGGTGACGAGGATGCGAGCGAGAGCGTCGAGGCCTCGGCAGCGCGCGAGCTGGAGGAAGAGACCGGCTATCGCCCCGCGAAGATCGAGACGCTGGGATATTTCCACTCCTCGCCGGGGATGGTCAGCGAAGGCTTCACGCTGGTCCGCGCTACCGGGTTGACCAGGGTCGGTGAAGGTGGCGGCGAGGGCGATGAGGACATCACCGTCCACCGCGTGCCGCTCGCCGACATCACAGCCTTTATCGCCGAACGCCGCGCGGCGGGTGTGGCGATGGACGTGAAATTATTGACCCTGCTCGGGCCTACGCTGCTCGGGTGACGCGCAGTCGGTCGGCAGTCGCCTTGTCCCAATAGCCGCGCTGGAGCGCGATGCGCTGGTCGATGATGTGGAAAAAGCCGCAACCGCGCAGTCCATTGGGGTCACGCCATTCGAGGATCGCCCATTCGCCGTCCTCGAACAGGTTTTCGGGCACGCATTCCATCGTCGCGGCGGCGAAATCGGCGACGAACATCGCATGGATCGCCTCGCGACCGGTCACCGGTTCGAGCGCGACCTGATGGTTGACCGCATCGTCGCGGTACAGCGCGGCGAGCGCGTCGGCGTCAGCCGCGTTGAACGCCGCGATCCAGCGGCGCACCACCGTCTTGGGGCTGCTCATTTGAAATTGTCGGCATAGGTCTGCAGCTTGAGCGTCCGCGTCGGCGCCGGAATCACGGTGAAGGCCAGCCCCTCGCGCTCGGCATAGGCTTGCGCCGCCGCGACGTTCGGGAAGCTCAGCTTGACCTGTTCGCGCGTGTCGCCGGATCCGGCCCAGCCGGTCAGCGGGTCGGGCTGCTTGGCCTCGGCAGGTTCGAATTCGAGCACCCAGCGATCGGTGCGCGCGCGACCGGACTGCATGGCGTTCTTGGGGCGTTGGTAGATGCGGGCGATGGACATGCCGTCCCCTTATCGCGATCCGCCGCGTCGCGCATCCGCATTTTTGGTACGCAGTGTCGGATTCGCGGCGGCGGGATCATCGGGCCAGGGATGGCGCGGATAGCGGCCGCGCATCTCGCGCGCGACATCGGCCCAGCTGCCCGCCCAGAAGCCCGGAAGATCGCGCGTCGTCTGGATCGGCCGGCCGGCGGGCGAGGTCAGGCTCAGCACCAGCGGCACGCGCCCGCCGCCGACCATCGGATGCGCCGCGAGACCGAACAGCGCCTGTGGGCGCAGCTCGACGCGCGGCCCCGCTTCGGCGGTATAGTCGATCGCATGGCTGCTGCCCGCCGGGCTGTCGAAATGGCTCGGCGCGAGTCGCTCGATCGCCTTCATGCCGTCCCAGCCGATGATGTTGCGCAACGCGTCGGCGAGCCCGCCGGGGTCGATCTGGTCGAGCCGACGCTTGCCGGCGAGCAGCGGGGCGAGCCATGTGTCGGCTTCGGCGAGCAGCGCGGCATCGTCGAGCGCGACGGCCGCGCCGCCATGTTCGGCCGCGAAGCGCGCCCGCGCCCGCAGCGCGCGACTGCTGTCGGGCCAGGGCAGTTGGTCAAGGCCATGCTGCTGCACGCCGGCGAGCAGCGCCTCGGCGATCGCGGTTGGATCCGCGGCTGAGTCCGGGCCGCTCGACAGCCGCACCGCGCCGAGCCGCCGTTCGCGCAGCGTCGCGACCCCGCCGGTCGCGGGGTCGAAGCTCACGCTTCGCTTGGCCTCGATGCGCTCGGCGAACAGTGCCTCGACGGTGGCGGCGTCGATCGCCGCTGCCGAGAGGATGCGCGCGCCGCCCGCCATGCCCTGCGTCTCGGCGACCGCGAGCCACTCCGCCCGGGCGAGCGGCGAGGTCGGGTCGAGCTTGAAGCCGCGCCCGCCAACCGACGCCCAGGTCTCGCCCGTGCCGTCGCGGCGCCTGGCGATGCGATCGGGGAAGGCGAGCGCGATGGCGATTTCTTCTCCCCTCCCGCTTGCGGGAGGGGCAGGAGGAGGGGAAGCATGCTGCGGAGACGCCCCTCCCGCAAGCGGGAGGGGAGAGAGCTTCGCCCACCGCTCGGCCAGCTTCCGCGCCGCCGTCGCGCGCGGTCCGCGTTCGCCGTGCCAGCGGCGCAGGCGCGTCTCCAGGTCGACGTCGGCCCCGCCAAGCCCACGTTCGCCGAGCAGCACCGCCACCTCGGCGGCGACGCGCGCCAGCCCCATCTCGCCAGCGCGCACCAGCATATGCGCGAGGCGCGGTGCGAGCGGCAGGCGGGCAATCGCATTGCCATGCGCAGTTGGGCGGCCGTCATCATCGATCGCGCCCAGCGTCGCGAGTCGCGAGCGTGCCTCGGTGATCGCCGCGTCGGGCGGCGGGTCGAGCCAGGCGAGCTGGCGCGGATCGGCGACACCCCATATCGCGCAGTCGAGCGTCAGCGCCGACAGATCGGCCTCGAGTATCTCCGGCGGGTCGAAACGCGGCAGGCCGGCGGTCGCGGCTTCCTCCCACAGGCGATAGGCGGTGCCCGGCGCCTGGCGCGCGGCGCGGCCAGCGCGCTGTGTCACCGCCGCCTGGCTGGCGCGCTCGGTTACCAGCCGCGTCATGCCCGCCGCGCGGTCATAGCGCGGGCGCCGTGCCAGCCCCGAATCGACCACCACCGCGATGCCGTCGAGCGTCAGGCTGGTCTCGGCGATCGAGGTCGCCAGCACGATCTTGCGCCGGCCATGCGGATCGGGCGCGATCGCCGCGCGCTGCGCCTGCGGCTCCATGCTGCCGTGCAGCCGGTGCAGCACCATATGATCGCCGATCGTATCGAGTCGCTCGGCGGTGCGCTCGATCTCGGCGACACCGGGCAGGAAGGCGAGTACGCCGCCGCTCTGCTCGCGCAGCGCGGTGCGGATTGCCGCCGCCATGCTGTCCTCGATCCGCGCCTCCGCCGCGCGGCCGATGTGACGCAGCGTGAGCGGGTGGCTGCGCCCGGCGCTCTCGATCACCGGCGCGCCGCTCATCAGATCGGAGAAGCGCGCGCCGTCGAGTGTCGCGGACATGGCGAGCAGGCGCAGGTCGGGGCGCAGCGCGCCCTGCGCGTCGAGCGCCAGCGCCAGGCCGAAGTCGCTGTCGAGGCTGCGCTCATGGACCTCGTCGAACAACACCGCCGAGACGCCGGCAAGCTCGGGGTCGGCCTGGATCCGCGCGACGAAAATGCCTTCGGTCAGCACCGTCACGCGCGTCTTCGCCGAGCGCTTGCTGTCCATCCGCGTCGCATAGCCGAAGGTCGCGCCGACCGGCTCGTCGGCCAGCGCCGCCATCCGCTCGGCGGCGGCGCGCGCGGCGAGGCGGCGCGGCGAGAGCAGCAGGATCTCGCCGTCGCACCAACCCGCGCCGAGCAGGGCGGGGGCCACGGCGGTGGTCTTGCCGGCGCCCGGCGGCGCGACCAGCACCGCGCTGGCGCCGGCCTCGAGCGTGGCGAGCAGATCGGGCAGGACGGCATGGATCGGCAGCATCGCCCGCCTGCTGCCACAGCCCGCGATACATGTCCTAGTATTTCACGGCTGGGGAATGCTAGCCGTCGGAAAGAAGGAGATTCGCGTGGCCGGCCATGCCCATCATCACGGCCATGCCCATGGCCACCACGGACACGCGCATGGCCACGGCCACGGCCATGGCCATGGCCATGCCGGCGGGCATGAGCGCGCCTTTGCGATCGGCATCGGGCTCAACCTGGTCTTCGTCGCGGCCGAGGCGGGCTTCGGCTTCTACGCCGACTCGGTCGCGCTGCTGGCGGATGCCGGACATAATCTCTCCGACGTGCTCGGTCTGTTCGCCGCCTGGGCGGCGGTGCGGCTCGCCAAGGCGCCCCCCTCCAAGCGCTTCACCTATGGCCTGAAGGGCTCGACGATCCTCGCCGCGCTGAGCAATGCGCTGCTGCTGCTCGTCGCGCTCGGCGCGATCATGCTGGAGGCGGTCCAGCGCCTCGCCACGCCGCAGCCGGTCGCCGGGCTCACTGTCGCCGCGGTCGCCGGGCTCGGCATTCTCGTCAACGGCGCGACCGCGATGCTGTTCGCCGGCGGCCGCAAGGGCGACATCAACGTCCGCGCCGCCTTCGCGCACATGGCGGCGGACGCGGCGGTGTCGGCCGGTGTCGTGGTCTCGGGGCTGGTGATCTGGCGCTTCGGCTTCGTGTGGGTCGATCCGGCGGTCAGCCTCGTCATCGCCGTGCTGATCTTCTGGCAGACCTGGGGCCTGCTGCGCGAATCGGTCGAGATGAGCCTCGCCGCGGTGCCGCGCGCGATCGACTATGACAAGGTGTGGATCGAGCTGCGCACGCTGCCCGGCGTCGCGCGCGTCCATGACATGCATATCTGGCCGATGAGCACGACCGAGACGGTGCTGACCGCGCATCTCGTCATCCCCGACGGCCATCCGGGCGACGATTTCCTCGCCGGCGCGCGCGCGATGCTCAAGGAACGCTTCGCGATCGGCCACGCCACGCTCCAGATCGAGCATGGCGAGGATTGCGCGGGTGGGTGCTGACGCTTCGTGACCGTGGTGGATCGCTGCCCGTCGAGCGAGAAGGTCACTGGCGACCAGACACGCCACGCCAACTGACGGCGCCCGCTACGGCCACAAGGTGACCACGGTGTTGTAGGCCATATGCAGCAGGATGGCCGGTGCCAGACGCTTCGACCGCTTGAAGAGAAGGCAATTCGTGGCGCCGACGAGAGCGACCGGGACCCATGCGAGCGGCGGATGGTAGATCGCAAAGAATGCAGCAGCGCCAAGCACGGCCTTCCACCCACCCCATTGCCGGTCGAGCGTCCTGAAGACGAGGCCGCGAAAGAGATACTCTTCGGCAAAGGGCGCAAAGCCGATGGCCATCATGGCATAGGCTGCGGTCATGCCCGGTATGCTCTGCATCTGATGCCTGGTGGCCTGGATCGTCTCGGCGATCGAAGGGACGAGCCCGATGGCGAGCAGATAGAGGTGCGCGAAGAGCGCCAGGAGCAGCCCTCCGCCGATGCCCCGCAGAAGCCAGACCACATCGCCGCGATTGGCCGCAACATAGCGGCGCACCCAGGATTGATCGGCGTCGATGTCCGCTTCCTCGTCGCGCCAGCACCAGATTTGCGCGGGGGAAACACCACGGCCGGACAGAAAGTGCGCTACGCCGATCGATACGATGACCGCACAAAGCGCGTAGCCAAAGGCTTGCGCACCGGCCAGGCTGTCCTTTCCGCCGATCGCAAAGAGCAGCACCGTGATGAGCGAGGCACATTCGACCAGGATGCTGATCGAGATCATGGCATGCATCAGCGTTGGCGGAGGTGGCAGCGTTTCGGACCATGGATCATAGAGATAGGGCAGCCGGGCGCGAAGATTCTCCCACATCGCGGCGGCGGTGATCCACGAATAGACGATGCCGACCACCGCGAGGCTCCACTGCTGGGTGACCACGCCGATCGCGAAGGTGAGCATGCCCAGTTGCGCCGCCCAGCGACGCCCGGACGGGACTTGCTGCGCTTCGCCGGATTCGGAGACGACCGTGACGAGCGTCACCGCCTTTTCAGCCATGCTGCGCGCAAAGAAGAACCAGCCGATCGCGACCAGCGCGATCTTCCAGACATCCTGCGGAAAGAGCCAGCATCCAGCCAGCAGGACCAAAAGCACCAATCCCGACGCGATCATCGACCAGAGCCAGGCCTTGGCCTTCAGCACATTTTCCAGCCCGCGCGGCCAGGTCAGTGCGATCCATAGCGCCGTCCCTTCCGATGTCAGCGACTTCGGTCCCAGAACCCAGAGGAAATAGGTGCCGAAGAAGATCGCCGCGCCGCTGAGATAATTCCAGGAATCCTCTGCGTGGCTCGCGATCGCGCGGAGGTTGAACAGCTGAAATCCGGCGACCGTCAGCGGGATGAGGATTACCTGCACGATCGCGCTGCGATCGCGGACAAACCAGAGATATTCCTTTCTGAACAGAGGCTCGCGGCCAAAGCGCGTCTTTCCCCTGCGGCGAGCGGGCAGTGTGTCCGATGCGAAGGCGCCGCTCAGCCCCTTGCGGATCGATCGGGCACTGAAGACCACCGCCGATGCGATCAGCGTCGCACTGACGCCCCAGCAAAACACCATGCCGCGCAGAAAGGACAGCTGGCCATCCGCGCCGAGACCCAGAAAGAGCCCGAGCCACGGCCAGGATGATCCGGCAACCGCTTCGATGGGGTAACGGAACATGGTCGTGAACCGGGGCATCACATTCGCGGCGAAGAACATGATGAGCATCGAGGCAAAGCCGAACCAGCTCAAAATCCCGATCACGGCCCCCCGGCTCCGTGTCGGCAGTCGCAGGATGGCCCCGATCTCCAGCGCCTTGCCCATACAGGCGGCCGCGACCGTCAGGGGAATGCCGATCAACAGTGTGGCGCCAAGCCCCGCGCCGGGACCCAGTGCGCTGCCATAGAGAATGCCGGCGAACAGCGGCGCGGTCCAATAAGAGGGGTTGGCCGCCAGCGGCGACAGCATTTCGGCAAGGAACACGGCACCCGCGTTGACCGGGTGGCTCAACAGCCACTCCCACATCGGATGCCGCCGGCGTTGCAGATCGAGCTCCAGCCCTTCGCCCTGACAGATCACCATGGCCAGCCACCACAGCAGCATCACCGAGCCGAGCATCGTCGCGGCCGGCCCGGAACGCCCCAGCCCGCTCAATCCGAATGCCGCATCGGCACGCGAGATAAGATTGCGG